>CAWCXS010000005.1:0-139042 GCA_963799615.1 uncultured Gaiellaceae bacterium
ATCAGGAAGAACACCCGTGGCGAAAGCGGTTCTCTGGGACGGTACTGACGCTGAGACGCGAAAGCGTGGGGAGCGAACAGGATTAGATACCCTGGTAGTCCACGCCGTAAACGATGGGTGCTAGGTGTGGGGGGTGTCGACTCCCCCCGTGCCGAAGCTAACGCATTAAGCACCCCGCCTGGGGAGTACGGCCGCAAGGCTAAAACTCAAAGGAATTGACGGGGGCCCGCACAAGCAGCGGAGCATGTGGTTTAATTCGACGCAACGCGAAGAACCTTACCAGGGCTTGACATGCACTTGAAAGCCGTAGAAATACGGTCCCTCTTCGGAGCAAGTGCACAGGTGGTGCATGGCTGTCGTCAGCTCGTGTCGTGAGATGTTGGGTTAAGTCCCGCAACGAGCGCAACCCCTGTCCTATGTTGCCAGCGAGTAATGTCGGGGACTCATAGGAGACTGCCGGTGACAAATCGGAGGAAGGTGGGGATGACGTCAAGTCATCATGCCCCTTATGTTCTGGGCTACACACGTGCTACATTGGCCGGTACAAAGGGCTGCAAACTCGCGAGAGTGAGCGAATCCCAAAAAGCCGGTCCCGGTTCGGATTGGAGGCTGAAACTCGCCTCCATGAAGGCGGAGTTGCTAGTAATCGCGAATCAGCAACGTCGCGGTGAATACGTTCCCGGGCCTTGTACACACCGCCCGTCACACCACGAAAGTTGGCAATACCCGAAGCCGGTGGGCTAACCCGCAAGGGAGGCAGCCGTCGAAGGTAGGGTTGATGATTGGGGTGAAGTCGTAACAAGGTAGCCGTAGCGGAAGCTGCGGCTGGATCACCTCCTTTCTAGGGAGTCCGGAGCATTAGCTTCCGGTAGGCGTTCAGCTCGTAGAATGAGGCAATGGTTTCGAAGTCAGTTGTTTCGAAGTCAGTGCCTCGTCCGATGACTGAACTCGCCTAGAACAATGTCGACCTCGTCGGCACGCTGTTGAGTTTTGAGAGACCGGACATGTCGCTCGCACGGCGCCGAATGCGGCCCGTGCGGTTGACTGGTTTGTTCGCACAAATGCCTCATATGGCTCGTGCGAATGAATCGGGCGGTCGTCTCGGTGGTGGGCCGCCGGCCCGCGCGCACCTTGAAAACTCCATAGCGACACCAATCACGAGTTCATTTCGATCAAGAGAATAAGGGCACACGGTGGATGCCTTGGCGCCAAGAGCCGATGAAGGACGTGGGCGGCTGCGATAAGCCTCGGGGAGGTGCTGACCAACCTTTGATCCGGGGATTTCCGAATGAGGAAACTCACGCGTGGTAATGCGCGCGTACTCCTGCCTGAATACATAGGGCAGGTAGAGGCAAGCTGGGGAACTGAAACATCTAAGTACCCAGAGGAAAGGAAAGAAACCTCGACTCCCTGAGTAGTGGCGAGCGAAAAGGGAAGAGCCCAAACCCGGGCGATGTGATAGACGGCAGTCGTTGTCGTCCGGGGGTTGTAGGGCCTGTCTTGATCCGTCTGCCGGCGGGTCGGGGAGTTACAAAGTCACGTGATAGCGGAACCGGATGGAAAGCCGGGCCACAGCGGGTAACAGCCCCGTACGCGAAATTGCGTGGCCTTCCTTGACAGGTACCTGAGTACGGCCGGGCACGGGAAACCCGGTCGGAACCCGCGGGGACCACCCCGCAAGGCTAAGTACTCCTTGGCGACCGATAGTGAACTAGTACCGTGAGGGAAAGGTGAAAAGTACCCCGGAAGGGGAGTGAAATAGCACCTGAAACCGTGTGCTTACAAGCGGTCGGAGCAGGCTTGTCCTGTGACGGCGTGCCTTTTGCATAATGAGCCAGCGAGTTACTCTTCAACGGCAAGGTTAAGGAAACGGAGCCGTAGCGAAAGCGAGTCTTAATAGGGCGCTCTAGTCGTTGGAGGTAGACCCGAAACTGAGTGATCTACCCATGGGCAGGTTGAAGCGGGGGTAAGACCTCGTGAAGGACCGAACACACGTCGGTTGAAAACGGCGGTGATGACCTGTGGGTCGGAGTGAAAGGCTAATCAAACTCAGAGATATCTGGTTCTCCCCGAAATATATTTAGGTATAGCGTCACGTGTTCATTTCCGGTTGTAGAGCACTGTTTGGTCTAGGGGGCCTACCAGCTTACTGAAATCAGGCAAACTCCGAATGCCGGAAATCCAGAGCGTGGCAGTCAGACTGCGGGGGATAAGCTCCGTGGTCAAAAGGGAAACAGCCCAGACCGTCGGCTAAGGCCCCTAATTCCATGCTAAGTGGGAAACGATGTCCGATTGCAGAGACAACCAGGATGTTGGCTTAGAAGCAGCCACCATTAAAAGAGTGCGTAACAGCTCACTGGTCAAGTGGTCGGGCGCGGACAATGTAACGGGGCTCAAGCATGGAGCCGAAGCCACGGACTTCACCTTTTAGGTGGAGTGGTAGGGGAGCGTTCCCATGCCGGCGAAGCGGCGGCGTAAGCCAGTCGTGGAGGCATGGGAAGTGAGAATGCTGGCATGAGTAACGAAAGAGGAGTGAGAAACTCCTCCGCCGAATGCCCAAGGGTTCCTGAGTAAAGCTAATCTACTCAGGGTTAGTCGGGACCTAAGCCGAGGCCGCAAGGCGTAGGCGATGGACAACAGGTTGATATTCCTGTACCACGTAGTGACCGTTACCACCAATGGCGGGACGGGGTAGGCTAGGGGAACCCAGGCGATGGTCGTCCTGGGGTAACCGCGTAGGGCGGGTGATAGGGAAATCCGTCACCCATCAAGCCTGAGACGGGATGCCGAGTCCGCATGGACGAAGTCCTTGAAGCCATGCCTCCAAGAAAAGCGTCTAGGGAGGTCACGCGTGCCCGTACCAAAACCGACACAGGTGGGCAGGTAGAGAATACCAAGGCGATCGGAAGAACCCTCGTTAAGGAACTCGGCAAAATGGTCCCGTAACTTCGGGAGAAGGGACGCCCCGGTAGAGTGGAATTCCTTCGCGGAATCGAGCTCGAGGGGGCCGCAGTGAAACGGCCCAAGCGACTGTTTACCAAAAACACAGGTCTCTGCGAAGTCGTAAGACGACGTATAGGGGCTGACGCCTGCCCGGTGCTGGAAGGTCACGAGGAGAGGTTAGCCTTCGGGCGAAGCTTTGAATCCAAGCCCCAGTAAACGGCGGCGGTAACTATAACCGTCCTAAGGTAGCGAAATTCCTTGTCGGGTAAGTTCCGACCTGCACGAATGGCGTAACGACTTGGGCGCTGTCTCAACGAGGGATCCGGTGAAATTGTAGTCTCGGTGAAGATGCCGAGTACCCGTGGCTGGACGGAAAGACCCCGTGAACCTTTACTACAGCTTTGCGTTGAAGTTTGGTGTTCGTTGTCCAGGATAGGTGGGAGACTTTGAAGCGGAGGCGTCAGCTTTCGTGGAGTCAACCTTGGGATACCACCCTTCGGATTCTGGGCTTCTAACCCGATGCCGTTATCCGGGTCGGGAACAGCGTGAGGTGGGTAGTTTGACTGGGGCGGTCGCCTCCTAAAATGTAACGGAGGCGCGCAAAGGTTCCCTCAGCACGGTTGGAAATCGTGCGTAGAGCGCAAAAGCATAAGGGAGCTTGACTGCGAGACTGACAAGTCGAGCAGGGACGAAAGTCGGCTTTAGTGATCCGGCGGTTAAGAGTGGAATTGCCGTCGCTCAACGGATAAAAGGTACTCCGGGGATAACAGGCTTATCCTCCCCAAGAGTCCACATCGACGGGAGGGTTTGGCACCTCGATGTCGGCTCGTCGCATCCTGGGGCTGAAGCAGGTCCCAAGGGTTGGGCTGTTCGCCCATTAAAGCGGTACGCGAGCTGGGTTCAGAACGTCGTGAGACAGTTCGGTCCCTATCCGCCATGGGCGCTGGGAGCTTGAGAGGAGTCGTCTCTAGTACGAGAGGACCGAGATGAACAGGCCGCTGGTGTATCAGTTGTCGTGCCAACGGCATTGCTGATTAGCTACGCCTGGATGGGATAACCGCTGAAAGCATCTAAGCGGGAAGCCCACCTCAAGATGAGGCTCCCCATCACTTCGAGTGAGTAAGGGCCGTGGAAGACCACCACGTTGATAGGCGGGCGGTGTAAGCGCAGCAATGCGTTCAGCTGACCCGTACTAATTGCCCGAGGTCTTGATTTTGAACCCGTGTTTGAGTCGCTATGGAGTTTTGAAGGTGTGAGCAGCGATGCCGGTTATTGCCGGTCGCTCCGGCGCTCCATCTTTGACAGTTTCGGCGGTCATAGCAGCGGGGGTACACCTCTTCCCATTCCGAACAGAGAAGTTAAGCCCGCCGGCGCCGATGGTACTTGGGGCGAGAGCCCCTGGGAGAGTAGGACGCCGCCGAATTAGCTTGACGCAAGGGGCCCCAGAGGGCCCTTGCGTCGTTCCATCGGCACTCTTGCCCGTCGGTCAACCACGTACACCGCGCTCGAGCGCGGTTCAGTCGGTCTTGATCCGCAACGCGCTCACGCGCCGCTCGAGCGGCGGATGGGTGCGGAACATGCGTGCGAGTGGATCGTCGCCGAACGGATCGACGGCATACAGCGGCTCGGTCGCGGGCGGCGCTGCGAACGAGACGAGCTCGCTCGCTCGGTCGAGTCGGAGCAGCGCGTCGGCGAGATCGTGGGGGTCGCAGGCCCGCGTCGCGTCGGCGTCGGCAGCGAGCTCGCGCTTCGGGGAGAGCAGCAGGTGCGTGAACGCCGCTGCCACCGGCGCAAACACGAACAGCAACGCGCGCGACAGCCAGCCGCCCGCGCGGCTCGCCTCCATCAGCGTTGCCGCAAGCAGCACCGTGAACGTCTGCGTGAGGACGTCGCGCGAGCGCACATGCGCGAGCTCATGTGCGATCACGGCCTCGAGCTCCTCCCGGCGCAGCGCGCGCAGCAGGCCGGTGGAGACGGCAAGCGTTGCGCTGTGGGGCCCTCGGCCGACCACGAACGCCCGCGGGTAGCCGTCGTCGATGAGCGCGAGCTTCGGCGGGCGGATCCCGAGCTGGGCGGCGATCCGGTCCGTGGCCGAGCGCAGGATCGGATCCTCCGCCAGCGCGAACGGTCGCGCGCCGAGCATCCCAAGCAGGGCGCGGTCGCCGAGCCAGTACACCGCGACCGCCCCCAGCAGGACGCAGAACACGAACAGGGAGGCGGTTCGTTGGCCTCCGATCAGCCAGCCGAAGGCGCCGAACAGGGCCGCCAGGATCGCGACGAGCAGGAGCGCCTTGGCGACGTTCCCCACCGCACGGCGCAGCACCGCTTAGTCTTCTTCTTCGCGCTCGTCGTCGAGACCGCGGGGCGGCCAATCCGGCTCGGGCGCGTCGCAACGGCTCGAACAGTGCAATGACGCCACGTTCTGCAGGGGCACCAGGATGTGCCCGTTGAGCTCGACGTGGGGCACATCTTCGATCGAGCAGTAGGCGGTCAGCACACCCTCCTGGTACTCGCCGCCGAAGAGTGCGAGCTCCACCTGCTCTCCCTTGTACTTGTTCGTGTAGTCCTCCACCGGCCGCAGCGTAGCGGGAACGGCTTCGAACGCCGGTCTCCCTGCCGTACTGTTGCCGGGCTCGGGTCGCCGGAGCATCGACCGGCACGTCGGGTCACTCGAATGGGGGACTTCCGCCCTCAACCGGGTGATTTGCACGAGCAGCGCGCATGAACGTGGCCGGGTACGCCGTCTTCCCTGGTGATGGCCTGGTCTACGGATCGTGGACTGCGCGAGGTGGGTGGCGAGACTCGATCGCGTGCCCGGGCCGTAACGAGGGAGAGGGCGCTCCGGGCGGCGGAGCGGCCTTCTCCCTCTTCCCATCCCTACAGAAGGGACGACGAGGCGTCTGTCACCGGCGTGCCGTGTCGCTGCTCGACGCTGCTGCCATCGACGCACACGTTCGTCGGATAGGAGCACCGATGACTGCGGTAGCGGCATTTGCACGCGGCGGCGAGGTCACCGCCGAGTTGGCGAAGCTCGACGTGCGAGAGCGTGCGATCAGCAGGCGGCGCCGAGAGATCCACCGGCAGATCGACAGCCTGTATCTCGCGGCGCCGCTCGACGAGGAGGCCGTCGTCTGGCTCGAGCGGTTGGAGGCGGCCGAGCGTCAGATCTCTGCACAGCGGCGACGGCTTCATGCCGAGATCGACGTGTTGCGTGCCCGCATCGGGCTACCGCCCTGGCGGGCGTGTCAGGCGCTTTACGATGCCGCATAGCGCCGAGCTCCGGCGAACCGTCCCGCGAGGACGGATCACTCCAAATAGTGACTGTTGTCGTGCTGTGGAACCGATAACACTTGTGTGGTGCTCGTCACCCCGGAGCAGGCCGTTGAGCAGCCATCGGTCGAGGGTCTCTACCGGCGCTATGCCCGCGACGTGTTCTCGGTCGCCTACCGTCTCGTCGGCAGTCGTGCCGAGGCCGAGGATGTCACGCAGACGACCTTCCTCAATGCCCACCGCGCGCTGCTCGACGGCGTCGAGCCGACGGATCAGCGGGCGTGGCTGCTGACGATCGCCCGCAACGCCTGCCGCAGCCGCTATCGCACTCTCCGCCGGCGCCCGCGGGAGGAGCCGCTCGACGAATCGCTGTTCACCCCGCTCCCCGAGGAAGACGAGTCGGCATCGAGGGTGACCGACGCTCTGAGAGCGTTGCTGCCGCGACAGCGCGCCGCACTCGTCATGCAAGCAGTCGACGGGTGTTCGACGGCGGAGATCGGGGAAAAGCTCGGACTCGGGGCCACTGCGGTCGATGCCCTCCTCTTCCGTGCCCGAGCAGCCATCCGTGACGAGCTGCGGGCGGACGTGGAGCTCGTGGGCTGCGGCCGAATCGAAGCGCTCGTAGAGCGACAGCTCCGCCATGACCTCGAAGGTGACGAGCAGGCCGGGTTGCGGGCACATCTCCGCGGCTGCTCCTCCTGCGCGACGGCTGCACGCAGGCTGCGCGCGCGGAAGCGGCTCGGCTCGCTGCTGGGGGTGCCCTGGGATCTTGCGAACCGCCTCGCCGGCCTTTTCGGTCAGGGCGGGGCCGCCGTCAAGGTGGTCGCGACGCTCGGCGCGCTCACGATCGGGACAACCGTCGCCGTCGAGAGCGGGCCGCGCCGGCACGGCGTGTCGGACACGCCGGCCCAGCCCTCCGTCGCCGTCGGCCCGTCGCTCACGAATGCCTCAGTGCCCGGCCGCCTGCATCGCAGCTCCATCGCCTTCAGGGGCGCCCACGCACGGGCGACGCCGACCGCCCTGCCGGTCGCGCCTGCGAGCCGCGGTCGACAGGGGCGCCCGGCGCAGCCGGCAACGACGCTACCGGACGCTGGCGTGACCGATACGCGGATCGATCGCCATCCGACCGGGACCGGAACGACAACCTCGTCGCCCGCTCAATCGACGCCGATCGCCGTCGGTGGGGGTGGTCCCTTGCACACGCTCTCGACCGTCACCGGCGGAACAACCGGCTCTGTAGAGGCCGGGGCGGGCAACGCCGGGCTGTCTGCGGGAGTGTCGCTCGGTGCCGGTGGAGCGGGTGCGGACGTCGGCGTCAACACAGGCCTCGTCGATGCAGGCGTGCAACTCTCCGCCGGCGTCTCTCCGGCAGCCGGGGTCGGCGTCTCGACGGACGTCGACGCCGCTGCCGGCACGCTCGGGGGCGTCGACGTCTCAGCTGCGGCATCGAGCTCGGGCGGCGTGTCCGCGTCTGTCGGCGTCGCCGTTCCCGGCGGCCAGGCGACGACCGTCACAGTGGGCGTGCCCCCGCCTGTCTCGGCGCCGCTTCCGCTGCCCACGCTTCCCACTCTCCCGGCGCTACCGCCGGTGCTCGGCGGCTAGAAGCGCCGCGTCACAGCCGGGCGCCTCGCCCAGTCACGACGCGAGCCCGTCAGCACGTCCCAGACCTGTCGCTAGCTGCCCGTCCGCCACGGTTACGTGCACGACATCGCAGTTGGCGATCAGAGGCGGCAACTCGCCGCCGGCCTGCGTCAGCGCCGCGCGCATCGGGCCGCCGTGCGTCACGACCAGCACCCGCCCGCCGAGATGCGCCGCCGCGATTTCCTTGAGCGCCGCAACGACCCGGTCGGCAAGCTCGTCGCGGCTCTCGCCGTCCCCCCATTCGCCGCGATGGGCGTTGGGAAAGCGCGCCATGATCTCCGTGTCGGTCATGCCTTCCCAGCTGCCGAAGTCCTTCTCCCGCAGGTCGCTCGTCTCGATGACGTCGAGTCCGTGGCGAGAGGCAATCACGGCTGCGGTTTCGCGCGCCCGCGCGAGATCACTCGAGTAGACCGCGTCGAGCGACTCGGTGGAGAGCCGGTCCGCGAGAGCGAGCGCCTGTGCCCGCCCGCTCTCGTTCAACGGCCTGTCGGAGTGCCCCTGCACCCGCCGTTCGAGATTCCAGTCGGTCTCCCCGTGTCGCGCCAGCAAGATCGTCGTCATTGCCGCCTACCGTAGCGGCGTGCCGAGGGCAGGTAGCCGGACGCGAATGCCACATGCATACACTCTGCGCCCGTGGACCTCGGACTCTCAGGACGTGCGTGCCTGATCACCGGCTCCACCGCCGGTATCGGCCTCGAGACCGCTCGGCTGCTGATCGCCGAGGGTGCCCGCGTCGTCACCTGCGGACGCCGTGGAGCACCGGGAATCGGCGAGACGCACCATGTCTCGGCCGATCTTGCCGTGGCCGGCGAGCCCGAGCGTGCGGTCGGGGAGACGGTGCGTGCTCTCGGTGGTCTCGACGTGCTCGTCAACAACGTCGGCATCGCACGGCGGGCGAGCTTCGAGGAGATAGACGACTCCGAATGGGAGCACTACTTCCAGCTCGACGTGATGAGCTTCGTTCGGACGATCCGCACTGCGCTGCCCCACCTGCGGCAAAGCGACGGTGCGGCGATCGTGAACGTCTCGTCGAGCTCCGGCAAGCGCCCGTCGGTGGGAATGCCGCACTACTCGGTGATGAAAGCCGCCGTCCTGTCCCTGTCGCGCCTCGTCGCCGACCTCTACGGCGCGGAGGGCATCCGCTGCAACGCGGTGGCGCCGGGACCGACGATGACGGAGATCTGGCTGGCGGGCGGGGGGCTAGCCGACCAGCTCGGAGACGATCGCGAGGCGGTGTTCGCGAAGGTGGCGGCGGGCCGTCCGCTCGGGCGCATGGGCACTCCCGTCGAGACTGCGGCCGTGATCGTCTTCCTCGCTTCGGCCCGTGCGTCCAACGTCACTGGCGCGGCCTGGTCGGCGGACGGTGGCTCCGTGCCGATCATCGTCTGAGCGCCCCGGACAGCCGGTTCTGGACGTACCCTTCAATCATGACCTCCGTTAGGAGTCAGCTAGCGGAGTCGTTCGAAAAGCGGATCCGCCGCGACGAGCAACGCTCGCTCTCTCCGCTCGCCGTGCATTCGTACGAGACCCGCGGGCGCATCCAGCCGGAGGAGCCGTGCGGGGTGCGGACGCCGTTTCAGCGTGACCGCGACCGGCTCGTGCATTCGAAGCCGTTCCGCCGTCTCAAGGGCAAGACGCAGGTCTTCATCGACCCAGAGGGGGACCACTACCGGACGCGCATGACGCACACGCTCGAGACGACCGCGATCTCGCGCGTCGTCGCGCGCGCTCTGCGGCTGAACGAGGATCTCGTCGAGGCAATCGGGCTCGGTCACGACACCGGCCACACGCCGTTCGGACACGCCGGCGAGCAGGCCCTGGACGACGCGCTGTCGGCGCGTTTCGGGCGCCGTTTCCGTCACAACGAGCAATCGCTGAAGATCGCCAGGGACCTCAACCTGACCCACGAGGTGTGTGACGGGATCCTCACGCACACCGGTGCGCAGGAGCCAGAGACGCTCGAAGGGCGCATCGTCCGCGTCGTCGATCGCGTCGCGTACATCAATCACGACATCGACGATGCGATCCGGTACGGGATTCTCAGCGAGGCCGACCTGCCGCACGACGAGATCGAGTTGCTCGGCTCTCACGGCTCCGACCGCATCGACAAGCTCGTGCACGACCTCGTCGAGACGTCCGAGCGGGCGGGAGACATTCGGCAAAGCGACGAGATCGGCGAGGCAATGCTGTCGCTGCGCGCGTTCATGTTCGATCGCGTCTATCTCGGACCGCACGCGGCACCGGAGCACCGCAACGCGCACGCCGTGGTGCAGGCAATCTTCGATCGGCTCGCCGACGACCCTGAGCGTCTACCGCCCGGCGACGGGGATCTTCCCGAACGCATCACCGACTACCTCGCCGGCATGACCGACCGGTTCGCGCTCACGTACGCTCGCTCTCTCTAGTGGCGCGCATCAAGGACACGTCGGTCGAGCAGGTGAAGCAGGCGGCCGACATCGTCGACGTCGTCTCCGGGCGGACGTCGCTACGCAAGCAGGGCGGCCGCTTCGTCGGCCGCTGTCCGTTCCACGACGAGCGCACCCCGAGCTTTTCGGTCAATCCGGTCGACAAGTTCTATTACTGCTTTGGCTGCAGCAAGGGCGGTGACATCGTCCGCTTCGTCCAGGAAACGGAGGGCGTCGACTTCGTCGGCGCGATCGAGTGGCTCGCGGAGCGGTTCCACGTCACGCTCGAATACGAGGAGTCGTCGCCCCAGGCCGAGGAGGCACGCAGGCGCCGGGACAGGCTCTACGCCCTGCTCGACCAGGCGGCCGTGTTCTTCGAGCGGCATCTCTGGGACGGGCCGGCCGGGGAGCCCGTGCGCTCCTATCTCGCGTCACGGGGCATTCGCGACGAGGCGGCGAAGGAGTTCAGGCTCGGCTTGTCGCCGGGCACGGGCCTCGCGCGCAAGGCGCTCGAGAAGGGTTTCACCGCCGAGGAGCTGCGCGCCGCAGGGCTGACGAACCAGCGTGGCACTGACTACTTCCCTCAGCGGCTGATGTTCCCGCTCGCCGACGCGCGCGGCCGGATGATCGGCTTCCAGGCGCGCAAGCTGCACGACGACGATCCGCTGCGCGGCAAATATGTCAACTCACCCGAGAGCGAGCTCTTCAAGAAAAGCCACGTGCTGTACGGGTTGCACCTGGCACGGCCGGCGATCGCCAAGCAGGATCGCGCCGTCGTCGTCGAGGGCAACCCCGACGTGATCGCGCTGCGGCAAGTGGGGTTCGAGCCCGTCGTTGCCTCGATGGGCACGGCACTGACCGAGGCGCACCTGCGCGAGCTCGGGCGCCTCACGAAGCGCCTGTTCCTCTGCTTCGACGCCGACGCCGCCGGTGAGGACGCCACGCTGCGTGGGATGGAGCTCGCAGCGAAGCAGGGATTCGACATCCGCGTCGTGGCTCTGCCGCCCGGCCAGGATCCGGCGGATGCCCCGGAGGGGTTCGAAGAGCGGCTTGCCGGTGCGGAGAGCTATCTCCATTACCGCGTCCGGCTCGAGCTCGAGCGGTCGAGCGACCGCCAGGAAGCCTGGATTCGCGCGCGAGAGATCCTCTCCCAGGCCGAGGACTCGCCCGAGTGGCAGAAGACGTTGCGGCTGCTTGCAGACCGTCTCGACCTGCCGAAGGAGACTCTGTCCGGGATCTCGCCCGCCAGGGGCCCGCGGGCGTCCGCACACCCGCAGAACGACGACCAGCCCCAGCGCCTCCTCGATGCGGGCGAACGGCTCGAGCGCGACGCGCTCGCCGCGGTGATGGCGCACCGGGAGCTGCTCGACGGCCTGAAGGAGCTGAGCGCCGAACATTTCGACACGGAGGCCCACCGTCGTATCCGCGCAGAGCTGATCGGGGCGGACGGGCCCGCGCCGGACGCCGCTCTCCTAGCCTTACAGGCCGAGCTCGACGCACGTGCCGCGCAGGAGGGGATCACGCGGCGCACGGGCACCGAGTTGCTCCTGCACCTGCGTGAGCGCAAGCTGCGACGCGACCTGCAGGGCGAGGCGGATCTCGCCCGCGTGACCGAGTTGCAGGCTCATCTCGCGAAGGTACGGCAGGCGCTCGGCGAACTCGCCTGAGCGCTCCGAGCCTCGCTTGACCGGTGTGGCGATCGCGATATCGTGGCGCGATCGACGGGATCCACGACATGGGCGGCATGCACGGATTCGGGCCGGTGGTCGTGCCCGGATCGGACGAGGCGTACCACGAGCCCTGGGAGGCGCGGACGTTCGCGATCTCGACGCTGGTCGGCATCGAAGGCCTCGGCAGCGGCGGTGGGCGTGCGATTCGAGAGGAGATGGATCCGGAGCACTACCTGCGCGCCTCGTACTACGAGCGCTGGCTCTGGAGCACCGAGCAACGGCTCTTGCGCAAGGGCACGATTGCGCCGGGCGAGGTCGACGCGTGGGTCGAACGGCTGTCGACGGGAGAGCGAATGCCGCAGAGCTCGAATCCCGAGCAGGCGGCGCGTGACCGCGCAGCGATCTCTGCGATGCGACCGCTCGGAGAAGCCCACGAGACGCGGTTTGCGCCCGGCGATCGCGTGCGCGTGCGACGATGGCGCCACGCGGGGCACACGCGCTGCCCTCGGTACGTACGCGGCGCCGAAGGGCTCGTCGACGCGGTACGCGGCACCGCCGCGCTGCCCGACATCGGGCCGTACGCCGGGCCGGTCGAGCCCGTCTATGCGGTGTCGTTCCGCTCCGACGCCGTGTTCGGGGCGAGCGACGAGGTGCAGTGGACAGTGATGCTCGACCTCAGTGAGACCTACCTGGAGCCGGCGTGAGCCACGGGCACGACGAGATTGCGATCCGGGCCGCGGCGCTCGAAGCGCTCCTGGTCGAGAAGGGGCTCATCTCGACCGATGCGATCGACGCAGTCGTCGACCTCTACGAGAATGACGTCGGGCCACAGAATGGAGCGCGGGTCGTCGCGCGCGCCTGGGTCGACGAGACCTACCGCGAGCGACTCCGCGCCAACGGATCGGCTGCAATCGCCGAGCTCGGCTACGGCGGGTTCGAAGGGGACACGATGGTGATCGTCGAGAACACGCCGACGGTGCACAACGTGATCGTCTGCACCCTGTGCTCGTGCTATCCATGGCCCGTCCTCGGGCTGCCGCCGACCTGGTACAAGAGCTCGGCCTACCGCGCCCGCGTCGTCGCGGAGCCGCGGGCAGTGCTGTCGGAGTTCGGTCTCGAGCTCGAGACCGAGGTCGAGGTGCGGGTATGGGATTCGACTGCAGAGGTGCGCTACCTCGTGCTGCCGATGCGTCCGGAGGGCACCGACGGGCTGAGCGAAGGCGAGCTCGCCGAGCTCGTCACACGGGACAGCATGGTCGGCACCGGGCTTCCGCTATCCCCGCTGTCGGCAGGGAGCATCGCATGACGTCGTCGACGGTCCACGCACTCGCGACGGCATCCGGCCCGGCGGCGCTGCCGCGGAAGAACGGTGAGCTCGTGTTCGAGGCGCCGTGGCAGAGCCGGGCGTTCGGTCTCGCGATCGCCCTTCACGATGCCGGAGCGATCGACTTCGAGGAGTTCAGAGAACGCCTGGTCGCCGAGATCGCTGCGCACGAGCTCGAACATGGAACCGACGGCGACGGGGGCCGCTACTACGAGCACTGGCTGGACGCCCTCCAGCACGTGCTCGGAGAGCAGCAGCTTGTGGCGCCTGCGGAGATCGGCGAGCGCGCCGCCGCGATCGCGCACGCCTGGGCGCACGACCATGACCATCAGCACGAGCACGGTCATGAGCACGCCCACGCCGGCGAGCACGGGCTCGCGGGGCAGGAGCCGTGACGACCACTGCGGCGAATGTCTGGACGGTGGCGCGGACCGACGACCGGCTGATCGGTCTCCTGCTCATCGGCGTCGGTGGGTTTTTGCTCTTTCTCGTGCTCTTTGCCGACGGGGCGCTGATCGCGCTCGTGTTCGGGCTCGGCTCTCAACCCGGGCCGTTGCACGAGCTCCTCCACGACGGTCGTCACCTGCGCGGCGCGCCCTGTCACTGAGCGCTTCCGTCGAGGCGCCTGCGCGAGTGCGGGTCGAGCCGGCCGTCTGGCTGCGTGCCGCGCTTGCCGCCGCATTGCTCGCGACCGCGTTGGCGAGCGCTTTCGATCTCACCGTGTCGGAGCGCGTCGTCGACCGGGCGGTGGCACGAGAGCAAGGAGGGATGGGCTCGCATGCGCTCGCGGTGCCCGAGCAGTTCACGCGGCGCGAACAGCGCGGGGGACTCGTGCTCGCCGAGCTGCTGTACGCGGTCGGGAGCGCCGCGCTCGTCGCAGGCGTGGCGATCCTGCTCGGCCGCACGGCGCGCCCCGCGCGGCGCTGGCTGGTGCTTTCGTCAGCGGCGGCGTGGACTCTCGTCGTCATTCCCGCCTTTGCCTTGCCTCCGCTGCCGCCCGGGGCCGCGGTCGCTGCGTCACTGCACGCACGGCGGGCGACCTTCGTCCTGGCGGTTGCAATCGGGGTGGCGGGCTGTACGGTTGCCGCGTGGGCCTGGCGACGAGCGGAGGGCTGTTCGGTGAGGGCCCGGGTACTCGCATCGTCCGCCACTCTCGCCGCGGCGGGACTCATCGTCGCGATCGCGCTTCCCGCCGACCGGCTGGCGGCGCCCGTGCAGCCGGCTCTGCTACGGGATTTCCGGCTCGCGTCGTTCGCAAGCCAAGCGTTGTTGTGGGCGGGCTTCGCGGCCGGCGGAGCGATCGTCTTGTGGTGCAGGCGTCCGCGGGCCGGATGACCCTCAGTTGGGTGGCTGCTGCTTGCGAGGCGGCGGTGGATCCTGGCGGACGAAGAGGCCGAACAAGAGCCGGCGGATCTTGGCGCCGAACGGCTCGTCCGTCTCCGGGCCGGGATGCGACCACGCCGCCGCCACCTCGGCGCCGAGCAGAAGGGCCGATGCATAGAGGTAGACGGAATAGAGGAAGACGAGTGCAGCCGTGAGCGACCCGTAGACGACGCTCAGGTTGCTGGTGCGCCCATAGAGCCAGCCGGAGCCGAGCGAGATCGCGAGCAAGAGCAGCGCCGTGAAGATCGCTCCCGCCAGCGCGTCGGCGAAACGCAGACGGCGCGCCGGAACGAAACGGTAGAGCAGCAAGACGACGACGGTCGACAGCAGCAGCGGCAGGCCGTGCCGTGCGGTCACCTGCAGGATGTCGCTGCTGAGCCCGACTTCTGCCAGCCATCGTTCGACCGCGTTCGTGGCGACCTGCACGACGATGTTGACCAGGACGGTGCCGAGCACGAGTGCTGCAGCGCCGACGACGAGGATCAGGTCGACGAGCTTCGCCCGGGCTGCGGGCCGGGTGTTCTCGACGCGCATGGCGACCTCGAGCCCGGTGCGGATCGCCCCCATCATCCCGGACGCAGCCCAGCCGAACACGAACAAGCTGATGACGCCGAGCACGTTGACGGGCTTGGCGATCTTCTCGATCGCCTGGGTTACGTCGTCGCCTCCCTGGTCGGAGAGGGGAAGTGCGTCGACGATGTCGTGGATCACCCGCGTGCGCAGGCTGTCGTCCTGGAGCACCACTCCGACGATTGCGACCAGGACGATGGCGAGCGGCGCGAGCGAGAACAGCACGCGGTAGGCGATGCCTGCCGCGTACTGGTTGCATCGATCGGCGAGGTAACCGTCGACGGCCTGGGGCACCGCTCGCACCGTCGTTCGCGCGATGTCGAGCGGTCGCAAGAGCAGCGGTCGCTTCGCGGTCCGCGTGCTCAGAGCGCCGGTCATGAGCTTCAGTCTAGGAAGGGCATCGGGATGCGGGTGCCCGGCACGCCGCGGGGGACAGGCTACAATCTGCGCGCTCCTTTCCCCGGTAGCTCAATTGGCAGAGCATCCGGCTGTTAACCGGAGGGTTGTTGGTTCGAGTCCAACCCGGGGAGTGAGAAAGGCCCGCATCCACGGGCCTTTCGTCACAAACGGCTTGACGAGGCGGCTGGCGCGGTGCCGCCGCTTTGAACTACGGCATCAGGTGGAACTCGAGGTTCGTCGTGTTCTGGTTGCCGTCCCCGAGGTCGCGGACGTTCACGTAGCCTCGGGCGTTCGCATAGATGCCCGTGCCGCCGGTAATCGGGAACGTGTATTTCGATGGACCATCGGGATTGATCTGGCCGTACCCCTCGACGAGAATCGTTCCGCCTCGAAGGTACACCTGCGCGACGAACAACACAGTCGCGTGTTGGGTGAAGTCGGATCCGAATCCGGTGATGAAGGTGAGCAGCACCTCGTCTCGACCGGCCCGTGCTCCTTTCTTGGTTCCAGCCCACCTGTAGAGCTCGTTCGCGACCGCTACCTGGTCGCCACCACGCGGTGGACGATCGAACGTGAAGTCACCTATCTGCTGCTCGCTGTCCGGGGTGCTGACTTCGAGCAAGCTGAACGTCTGAGGGGTGCTGATCGCGGACGCGGACGTGCCCCACGCCGCCACCAGCGAAACGATCAGCACGAGCAGGACTCCGTATCTCCGCACAGCTCCTCCTCACTAGACGATGGCCGCCGCATTCGGCGAAGGCGGGGCGGATCGTCTCACGAAGGAGCGCGAAAGGGAAAGACCGCGGCCCTCGAGGCCGAGCCTCACGGTCCGAGTGTCAGTCGCTCCACCAGCCGGGCGCCATTTCGGCGTCACTGGGGTCGTCTCCGGCGCCGAAGGCGAGGTACTCGACGCCGTCGGGTCCCGCTTCGACCGCGCGCATCGTGTCCTTGTCGAACCGGATCGCGTCCCACTGCACGAGGTCGACGATCGCATCCTCGACCTTGACGCGTGCAGACCCACGCACGACGACATAGACCTCTTCCTGCCCTGCGTGCTTGTGACCGAAAGGCATGCGGAAATTGGGTGCGAGCTTCAGGTGGCTCAGGCCGAGCGTCTCGCCGCCGAGCGCAGTACGGGCGAAGCGAGCCTCGAGCTCTGCCGGCATGTCGAATTTCGGCGCCTGGTTCTCGACGTCCTGCTTGAGATTCTTCTTCGTATATCCGCTCACCACACGATCCTAGCCCGGAACCGCGTGAGAGCTCCGAGCCGAACGTCAGGTGCGCGCTGGAGCGGCCGCTGCCAGGAACGCGGGCCCGCGTGGGTCGATGGCACCGACCCGATCGATCAGGGCGAGAAGCCTGGAGAAGATCCGTTGCGTCATGTACGTGAGGCTACGAATGACGTCCGGATCGTCGATCCCCCGACCGGGGGTGGTGGATCCGGGCTCGGCGTCGTGCGACGAGGCCCCCGGACTGCGAGATCGTCGTCGTTCGGTGTCGACGGAAGCCCCGCGATCCCCGCAGGAGGGTTGGATACGGGGATCGCGGGCCCTCCGTGGCCACCCGAATACCCCGCCCGCACCGCAGTCAAACGGCGTCCGCGGCGCTCGGTCACTAGGGTTGCGTTGGCCGGCGACGATCGTCGTCCGGATGTCGATCACCTCACAGGAGAAGCCATGAGCTACGTCGTCGAGGCCACCTGGATCGCCGAGGATGGTTCCGCGGATACCGTCCTCGAGGCCCTGCGCCACCTTGCCCCTCTTTCCCGCGAAGAGCCCGGCTGTCGCTTCTACCACGTCTATCGCGACCCTTCCCTGCCGCGTGCGTTCCACATCTTCGAGATCTATGACGACGAAGCCGCGTTCGCGGAGCATGGTGCGTCCGAGCACTTCAAACGCTATGGCCTCGGCGTTGCCATCCCCGTGCTCGCGAGCCGCGAGCGATCGTTCTTCGAGACGGTCGACGTCTGAGACATTCCCGCTGCCGCACGAGCGGTGCATGTCAGACTGGCGCCATGCCCGTCGATCGCGCGGAGTTCTTCAGAATCATGAGCGCGTTTCCGACCGGAGTGGCGATCGTGACGACGCTCGAGCCGGACGGCACGCCGCGCGGGCTCACCACCAACGCCGTATCGAGCGTCTCCGCGGAACCGCCGATCCTGCTCGTCTGCGTCGACCGGGAAAGCCGGACGCTGCCCGCGCTGCTGCACACGAAGCGTTTCGTGGTCAACTTCATGCGTGACGACCACGCCGGGATCTGCGAGCTGTTCGCCTCGAAGGCCGACGACAAGTTCTCGCAGGTCCCGTGGACGCCTGGTCTCGGCGGCGTCCCCGTGTTGCACTCCGGCGCCGTCGCACACGCGCAGTGCACGACGCTCGAGGAGCTCGAGATCGGGGATCACGTGGTCGTGACCGGCCTGGTCGAGAGCGGTGCCCCGCCCGATCCCGGGCAGGTGCCGATCGTCTGGTACAGAAAGACGTTCGCGAGCGCCCCGCTGCCGCCCGAAGCGGCATAGAGACAAGGGTTACGGAGAAGGACGCGGCCGCCGCAGGGCGAAGCGGTGTCCATGCGCCGTCTCGTTCTCACGGCGGCGGCGGCGTCCGCCGGTCTGCTTCTCGCCGCTCCTGCCGGCGCCTCGACCGCAAGCGTTGCCGCCCTCCAGGTTGCGTTGCGAGCGCAGGGGCTCTACGCCGGGTCGGTTGACGGGGTCAAGGGACCGATCACTAAGGGTGCGATCGTGGCCTTTCAGCGACGCCAGGGTCTCGTCCCCGACGGCCGCATCGGTGCGCAAACGCGGCGCGCGCTCGGGGAGCTGGGGAACCCGCTGCTCGGTCAGCGTGCGCTCGAGGTCGGCGCGGTCGGATGGGATGTCTCGGCGCTCGAGTTCAAGCTCGTTCCCTTCGGACTGCCACCGGCGTCCGTCGACGGGCGCTTCACCCCTGCGACTGCGATCGCATTGAGGCGCTTCCAGTCGTCTGCCGGCCTGCAGCCCGACGCCATCGCAGGCCCGCGCACCTATCGCGCACTGGCCGGCGGCAGGCTCGGTGCCGTGCGGAGGCCGGTGGCCGCACCTCAGCGGATCGTCCACGTCGTCCGCACCGGCGAGAGCTTCTTCTCGATCGCGCAGCACTATCACCTCAGCCCATGGCTGCTCGCAAAGGGGAACGGCCTGCGGCTGACCGTCACGATCGTCCCGGGCCAACGGTTGCGCCTGCCGGTCGGCGCCACGACACGAAAGCCGATCGGCACGCCCGTGAGCCGCGATCGAGTCCGCGCCGCGCTGGATCACTGGTCCGCCGTCTACGGCGTCGATCCCGGGCTGGCGCGTGCTCTCGGCTGGATGGAATCGGGCTGGCAGCAGGGCGTCGTGTCCAATGTCGGCGCGGTCGGTGTCATGCAGCTCCTGCCGGAGACGTGGGAGTGGGTCGACACGATCCTGATCGGCCATCCCACCCCGCGCACTGCGGAGGGCAACGTGCAGGCAGGCGTCCGCTACCTGAAATGGCAGCTCGACCAGTTCGGAGGTAGCGTTCGTCTGGCTCTTGCCGGTTGGTACCAGGGAGCTCGCGCCGTGCGCGAGATCGGCCTCTACGACGACACGAAGCTGTTCGTCAAGATCGTCCGCATGCTCTACGGCAAGGTCTAGCTCGCGGCAACGAGCGCCGCGACGGCGGCGTATGCCTCGCGGGCAGCGTCCTCGACCGGCAGCGCCCAGAAACCGGCGGCCGTCGAGAAGATCTCGACGTCGAGCGTGCCATCCCAGCCCGCTGCGCGCAGCGCATCGACGAAATCTCGCGTGTTCGAGATGCCCCGGCCCGGCAGCACCCGGTCCGCGCGATCCAGTGCCGGCCAGTCACCGACGTGGACGCCCGCGATCCGGCCGACGTTCGCGCCGATCCAGGACCGCACGTCCGGATCGTCCCAGACGTGATACGCGTCGAGGAGGATTCCGATCTCACCTGTGCCCGCCTCGGCGAGGATCGCGTCGGCGGCTGCCAGAGAATTCACGAAGCCCGCCTCGCCGTGCTGAGTGCGGTGGACCGGCTCGAAGCCGACGCGCACGCCTGTCGCGCGGGCAGCCTCGTCGACGCGCTGCAGGCCTTCGACGACGATGGAGCGGCCTTCTTCCTCGGTGCGCGGCCCGAGCGGCCCTGCCAGCATCACGACACACTCCGGTTGATAGGCAGCAAGGCGCCGGGCCGATGTGCAGAGCGCCTCGATGCGATCGTTCGGGTCGTCCAGGCCTTCCATCCCGGGGATCGCGAGCTGCAGCACCGAGGGCACGAGGGGCACGCAATTCGCAACCTGTAGCCCGTGCGCCCCCAACAGAGCCACGTTCGCCTCGTCGTCCGCAGGCAGCTTGAACTCCCAGATGCCGATCGCGTCGAACCCCGCGGCCGCATACGCAGCGACGTCTTCCGCGAACGACGCGCCGACCGTCGAGATCTCCGACAGGCCCAGTTTCACGAGCGTCCTGGAAGCTTTGCAAGGAGACGGCGTGGCAGCGGCGGCTTCGTGAGCTCCTTCGCCACCAGATAGCCCGAGCCGGCGCCGAGTCCGGGCCCGGGATGCGTGCTGGCGCCGATGTGAAAGAGGCCGGCTACCGCCGTCGCATGACCCGGGGCCTCTGCGAGCGGGCGCCAGAGCAGGTTCTGGTCGAGAGAGCACGACCCGCCGTAGATGTCGCCGCCGACGAGATTGACGTTCATCGCCTCGATGTCGGCCGGCGAGAGCACGACTCGCCGCAGCGTCGCCTTGCCGAGGTTCGTGATCGACTCGCCGAGGCGCGCCACGATCCGGTCTGCGTAGGCCTCACGCAACGCGTCCGACCAGGTGCCGTCGCCGGTGGCGATCTCACCCGCAGCGTCGCCCTTGACCCGGCCCGCCGGCAGCTCCTGGAGCTGGATCCAGATGATCCACTTGCCGTCCGGGGCCCGCGACGCATCGAGCGCGACCGGCTGGCCGCACACGATCGTCGCCTCCACCGGCAGCAAGCCCCGCTCCGCCTCGTTCACCGCCCGTGAGACGCCGTCGAGGCCCGGTGTCACGTGCACGATCGGACAGCGCGCGAGGCGCTCGCTCTCGGGGCCGGCCCAGCGCGGCAGCTCGTCCATCGCGATGTGGATCTGCATCTCGGCGCGGCCGTAGCGGAACCGGCTCGCCGCGTTCCTGACCGGATCTGGGACGTCTCCATTGCTCAGAAGCCGCCCGTACAGCTGCGTCGGCGTCACGCTTGCGACGACCGCGCGCGAGGCTGCATAGAGCTCGCCGCCCGCACGGACTCCCGTTGCCTTCCCATCCGAGACGACGATGCGCTCGGCGTCGGCGTCCGTGACGACACGACCGCCGGCGTCGGTCACGATTCCTGCGAGGGCGTCCACGAGGCGCACGCCGCCGCCCGCCGGCACAGGCATGCCACCCAGCTGCAGCGCGGCTGCGATCACCTGCGTCATGAACCCGGAGCTCGCCTGATCCGGGCCGAGGCCCGTGTGCAGCACCCAAGGCGCCAGAAGGCCTCGCGCCGCTTCCGACTCGAAGGTCTCGGTGACCCAGTCACGGCAGCTGAGGAGGGTACGGCCGGCGAACTGCAAGAGCCCGCGCCTCCCCAGGCGCCGGTACGCGGTACGGCCGAGTCCGAGGCCGGCGCCCGACCACAGCTCCGTGCCGAGCAGGCCGAACGAGAGATCGGCATTTGCCATGAACTCGTTGAACTGGCGTTCCCAGGCGGCCCCGTCTCCAGCAGCGAACCGGTCCAGCTCGGCGATGTTCGCCTCCAGCGACGTGGCGATGAACGCAGCCGAGCCGTCCGGGAACGCGCTGCCGGTCGGCAGATCCGTGTTGATGTACTCGACCCCGCGGCGGTCGAGCTCGTCCTTCAGCTCGGCGTAGGCGGCGGAGCCGGTGAAGAGCGGATGCCACGACGCCATCACCTCGTGGGTGAACCCCGGCAAGGTCAACTCGGACGACGTGCGGATGCAGCCTCCAGGCCGGTCCGAGCGCTCGAGCACGCAGACCGACCACCCTTCCCGAGCCAGCAGCGCTGCACCGGCGAGAGAGTTGATCCCCGAGCCGACGAAGACCGCGTCGTACGTCATCGCCGCGACCTTACCGTGACCGCCGTCGCCGCTGCTCTCCTCGGTCGCTTTTGCCTACGCTGCCCGTAGCCGTACGAGCGAGGGTTGTTTCTTGACATGTCAGCAAACGGTGTGAGCTAATCGAGCCATGCTTCTACGCGAAGTCGAATACGCGCGTCCGTCCACCATCGAGGAGGCTCTGACCCTCCTCTCCGAGCACGATGGGGCACGTGCCCTTGCAGGGGGACAGACGCTCGTCAACGTGATGAAGGCCCGGGCCGCCTCGCCCGACGTGCTCGTCGACCTGGCCGACCTCGCCGAGTTGCGCACGATCTCGTTCTCCGCCGACGAGTCGATGCTCGAGATCGGCGCCATGGTGACGAACACCCAGATCGTCTTCTCCTCCGAGGTCGAGGTCGCGCGCCCGATTCTCGCGGAGATCGCCGCGACGATCGCCGACGTCCAGATCCGCAACCGCGGCACGATCGGCGGCAACGTCTGCGTCAACGACCCGACGAACCACTTTCCGCCGCTGCTCACCGCGCTCGGCGCCACGTTCACGATCCAGGGCGCCGACGGCACCCGCACGATCTCCGCCGAGGAGTTCCTGGTCGGCGTCTACTTGACGGCCGTCCGCCAGGGCGAGCTGCTGACGAAGATCTCGGTACCCACACGGGTGCCCGGGTCGGGCGACGCGATGGAGGGTGTCGCGCTGGGAGCTCACGGCACGTACATCGTCAACGCGGCAGCGACCGTCGGGCCTGCTGGTGTCAGCGTCGTGATCGGCTGCGTGTCGTCTGCCCCGGTGCGGGCGACCGTGATGGAAGAGCGCCTCGCCGCCGGCGATCTGTCCGAGGGCGCCGTGCGCGCCGCCGCCGCGGGCCTCGCCGAGTCGCTCGATCCCCCCTCCGACGTCCACGCAAGCGCCGACTACCGCTCTCACCTCGCCGAGGTCTCAGCGGTGCGTGCCGTTCTGAAGGCCGCCAACAGAGCGAAGGGATAGGCGTGTCGACCACCCCAACCACGAGCCGTGAGATCTCGGTCGAGGTCAACGGCACCACGTACGACCGCGACGTCCCGGTCTCGCGGCTGCTCGTCCACTTCCTCCGCGACGACCTCGATCTCACCGGCACCCACATCGGTTGCGACACCGGTAGCTGCGGCGCCTGCACCGTGCAGCTCGACGGGGCGGCGGTGAAGAGCTGCTGCCTACTCGCCGTGCAGGCCGACAAGACGTCTGTGCGCACCGTGGAGGGGCTGGCCGAGGATGACGGGGAGGGCGCGCTGACGAGCCTGCAGCGCTCGTTCTCCACGTACCACGCACTGCAGTGCGGGTACTGCACTCCGGGCATGCTGATGAGCGCGACGGCGCTGCTCGAGCAGAACCCGCACCCGACCGAGCACGAGGTCAAGGTGGCCCTGCAGGGAAACATCTGTCGCTGCACCGGGTACTGGAACATCGTCGAGGCTGTGGTAGCTGCAGGACAGGAGACGTCATGACCGCGGTCGAGACCGAGCCCGGCACCCTCGAGCGGGGTGCCGCGATCGGGCAGAGCCTTCCGCGCAAGGAGGACAACCGACTCGTTCAGGGGCAGGGCGTCTTCTTCGACGACATCAAGCGGCACGGGATGGGCTTCCTGCACTTCGTCCGCGCCCCCTACGCCCACGCGAAGATCGACTCCATCGACGTCTCCGCCGCGCTCGAGATCCAAGGTGTGTACGGGACGCTGACGGGCGACGAGGTTGCAATCCTCACCGACCCGTTCTTCCAGATCGCGGCGGCGCCCGGAGGCAACCTCAAGGACTACGCGCTCGCGGTCGGCAAGGTGCGCTACATCGGCGAGCCCGTGGTCGCGGTCGTCGCCGAGACGCGCGAGCTCGCGCGGGACGCTGCAGAGCTCGTGGAGATCGTCTACGAGCCGCTCGACGTCGTCGTCGACGCACGCAAGGCGCTTGCCGATGGTGCGCCGGTTCTGCACGAGGAGTGCGGGGGCAACCTGTCCTACGAGGGAGTGTGGGAGTGGGGAGACGTGGACGCGGCCTTCGCAGAGGCAGATCACATCGTCTCGATCAAGGAGCTCCATTTCGACCGCTTCAACTCGACGCCGCTCGAGTGCGACGGTGCGTTGGTCGAGTACAACCGCGGCACTGGCCAGTGGACGATGTACACCAACAACCAGTTCCCCGGGTTCGCCGCGATCATGATGGGCCCGGCGATGCGGGTTGGGCTCGACAAGCTCCGCATCGTCACCCAGGACATCGGCGGCGGCTTCGGCAACAAGATCACGACGCATCCGCAGCTCGTCGTCTGCTGCCTGCTCGCGCGCAAGCTGAAGCGGCCGATCCAGTGGACGGAGTGGCGCACCGAGTTCCACCAGTCGATGTCGCACGGGAACGAGCGCTGGTTCCAGGACACCGAGGTTGCCGTCCAGGCCGACGGCACGCTCCTGGGCTACAGGACGAAGGCCGTCGACGACGCGGGCGCCTATCTCCGCTACGAGCCGCTCGGCGGCGTGATCTGGGCGCAGGTCGCTCCGGGCCTGTACCGCTGGCGAAACATGAGGGTGGACTTCACGCAGGCCATGACGAACAAGGCGCCTGTCTCGCCGAACCGCGGCTACTCGCGCATGCAGCACCTGTGGTTCACCGAGCGCGTGATCGACATCGTCGCCCAGGAGCTGAGCTTCGACCCGGTGGAGATCCGGAAAAAGAACTTCATCCAGCCGGAGCAGATGCCGTACGAGACGCCGAACGGCTGCGTCTACGACTCCGGTGACTACCCGCGCTCGCTCGATCTCGTGCTCGACCTGATCGGCTACGAGCGGCTCGACGAGCGGCGCCGGGAGGCCGCGGCGCGCGGCAAGCTGCTGGGCTTCGGCATCGGCTCGACGCTCGATTCCGGCACGAACAACTTCGGGCAGTCGCAGCTGATCAACCCTGACTTGCAGTTCTCCGGGAACAACGAGGTGGCGACCGTCAAGCTCGACATCTTCGGCGAGGTCGTGGTCACACTCGGCACGACGCCGCAGGGGCAGGGACACGAGACGACCGCCTCTCAGGTCGTGGCGGACATCATCGGGTGCGACGTCGGCAGCGTGCACGTGCGCGTCGGCCACGACAGCTACTGGAACTCCCACGCCGGGTTCTCCGGTACCTATGCGAGCCAGTTCGCCGTCACCGGTCTCGGTGCGGTGAAGGGCGCGTCGGACATGCTGGCGGGGGAGATGAAGCTCCTCGCTTCGATGGTGTTCCAGTGCACGCCCGACGACATCGAGCTCGGTGAGGGATTCGCCCGGATCAAAGGCAATCCCGACGCGGCGCTCCCGTTTATGGCGCTCGGCGCGATCGTGAACGCCAACAATGCCGGTTTCGGGGACGACTTCCCCACGCTCAACTGCCGCTACGTCTACCGGCCGCCGTTCGACGTGCCGGACAAGGAGCGGAAGTTCGGGAAGCTCACGCTCACATACTCGACCCAGATCCATGCCTGCGTCGTCGAGATCGACCCGGAGACAGGAGTCACCGACGTCGTCGACTACGCTGCCGTGGACGACTGCGGGACACGGATCAACCCGCAGATCGTGGAAGGTCAGGTGATGGGCGCGACCGCCCACGCGATCGGTGCCGCGCTGTGGGAGACGTTCGCGTACGACGACGACGGGAATCTGCTGACGCCGAACTTCTACGACTACCACGTCCCGCACGCGCTCGACATGCCACCGTTGAAGACGACCGCGATCGAGTCGCCCTCCCCGTTCACACCGCTCGGCACAAAGGGCATGGGCGAGGGTGGAGGCGGCGGCATCCACTGCATCTGCGCCGGCATCCAGGATGCGCTCCGCGCAGCGGGAGGAGCGATCGTGACCGACAGCCACAACCCCTACCACCGCGTCTGGGAGCTGCTCCAGCATCCCGAGCGGTCGCGGGAGAACATCGAGGTGAAGTCTTCGTGATTGTTGCAGGGACGAAGGAGTTCGACGCATCCCGGGAGATCGTCTGGAGCGTGATCGACGATCCCGCGCAGATGGCCGGCCTGATGCCCGGGGTGGAGTCGTTCGAGATCAAGGACGAGCGTCACTGGCAAGCGAAGGTGAAGGTGCCGCTCGGCCTCGGTGGGCTGAAGATGACGATCGACTTCGAGAAACTCGAGGAGCGCCCGCTCGAGTTCGCGTCGATGAACGCGAAAGGGAAGGGCGTCGGCGCGATGATGAACATGACGACCTCGTTCACGCTGAGCGGCGACGGGGAGCACACGTCGATGGCATGGTCGGCGGACGTGAAGATCGCGGGCCCGGTCGGGTCGATGGGGCAGCGCGTGCTGCAGCCGATCATCAACCAGCAGGTCGGGAACGTGCTGACGGCGCTCGAGGTGAAGGTCGCCGAGGCGAAGGCGACAGGTGCGTAGCCGCTGTGACATGTCACTAGCGTGAACGTGGTAGGTTCCCGTGACATGTCACGACGTGTGCAACGAGGAGGCTGACCGTGGCGGTTCCGTTTCGGATCGGCGTCATGCAGCTCACGATGGAGCCGCTCGACGAGATGCTCGCGTCGGCCAGGGCAATGGACGAGGCAGGCATGGATACCGTCTGGCTCGCCGAGGCCTACCCCTGGTGGCGCAAGCATCAGATGGAGGCACGCGGGTCGACGGTCGTCTCGGCCCTGATGGCCCGTGAGACCACGCGACTGACGATCGCCTGGGGGATCATCTCGCCGTACACGCGTCACCCGGTGCAGGTCGCCATGGACGCGCGTGTGGTGCAGGAGGCCGCGGGGCCCGGCCGGTTCATCGTCGGCTTCGGAACGTCGAAGATCTTCCTCAACAATGCAAAGCTCGGCGGCCCGCCGAAGGTGACCAAGCCCCTGGGCCACATGCGCGACTCCGTCGAGATCGTGCGGGGCATTCTCGGCGGCAAGCGCTTCGAGTACGACGGCAAGGTCTTCAGCGCCGATATCCCCGCGCTGTCGAGCGACGCCCATGCGCCCACCTGGGAGGTACCGGTCTACGTGGCCGGAACGGCGCCGATGATGCAGCAGCTGGGCGGCGAGATCGGCGACGGGCTGTTGACCCCGTCGATTACGACGCCCGATTACGTCCGCTATACCCGCGGCAACATCGAGGCCGGCGCCGGGGCGTCCGGGCGCGATCCGGACGACGTCGACCTCGGCTGCACGATCCTCGCCTCGATCCACGAGACCGACCGCGACCGCGGCCGCGACGGCGCGCGCGAAATCGGGGGCATGTACCTGGCGAACAAGGTGCAGAACATTCAGGGCTCCGCCGACGTGTTGCTCGAGCTCGCGGGCATCGAGCAGGAAGAGATCCGGCCGGTTGCCGACGCGATGGAGCAGGGGGGGCGCCTGGCGGCGAAGGCCCAGGTGACCGACGCACTGCTCGACAAGTGCAAGCCGATCGCCGGCACGCCCGCCGACTGCATTGCCGCGATCGAGGAATACCGCGACGCGGGCTGCACGCACATCATGCTCGAGCTCTGGGGCGACGATCGGAAGGAGCAGATCCGCCTGTTCGGCGAGAAGGTGCTCCCGCACTTCCGGAACGTGTGAGGATTCGCCCACGGTGACGACGGAGGTGCACATCGACCGCGATCGGCTCGTCGAGACGGCGAGCCGGATGATCGGCGTCCACAGCTTCACGGGCGACGAGGAGGGCATGGCCTCTCTCATGACCGAGCTCTACGAGGGCATCGGACTACAGGTGCAGTGGCAACAGGTCGAGGACGGGCGCGCCAATGCGCTCGGGATCCTTCCGGGCGCCGGAGGCGGCAAGAGCCTCATGTTCAACGGCCACATGGATACCTCGTATTCGGGCAAGGAGCCGTGGCTGCAGGGCGTGCCGGGCTTTCAGCCCAGCGCGTTCGTCGAGGACGGCCGTCTCTACGGGCTCGGCATCTCCAACATGAAGGGCGCGCTGGCCTGCTACGTCGAGGCGGTGACCGCGCTTCGTGAGGCAGGCCTGCAGCTCCGTGGCGACGTGATGATCGCTGCAGTGTGCGGCGAGATCGAGAAGAGCCAGTACGGCGATGCCTCCGGAGCCGAGTACCGCGGGTACGCGGCCGGCTCCCGCTTCCTCGTCTCCCACGGCGGCGTCGCAGACATGTGCCTGCTCGGCGAGCCGACGGAGGGCAAGGTCGTGCTCGGGCATTTCGGGACGCTGTGGCTGCGCCTGCGGGTGCACGGCCACTTCATCCACACGGCATTCAGCGAGGGCATGCGCGAGCAGAACTCGATCCTGCGCATGCACGAGGTGCTCGGCGCGGTGCTGGAGTGGATACCGGCCTGGGAGGATGATCCCGAGAACGCGTACCGCGGGACACGGGCGATCGTCAACGTCGGCGCGGTTGACGGGGGCTTCGGCTGGCGCGTCTCACGGACGCCGCATCACACCGACCTCTTCCTCGACGTGCGCGTGCCGCCGACCAAGCCGATGGCGATCGCGCGACGACAAGTGCTCGACATGGTGCGACGCCTGGCGGAGCGCTTTCCCGGCTACGGCATCGAGGGGGAGGTCTACGTGACGGCGCCCGGAGCCGAGATCGACGAAGGCCACGAATTGGTGGCGGCGATCGACGCGGCTCACGCAGAGGTGTTCGGCGAGGCGCCCGGTCGTGACGTCACGCGCTGGTTCTCGGACGCGTCCGCATTGACGCGCTACGGCATCCCGACCGTCAACTACGGAACCTCGACCGGGCTCATGGACGTGGAGCGGGGGGAGAACCTCGAGATCGACGGTCTCGTACGAACGGCGGACACCTACGCCCGCGTTGCCGCACGCGTCTGCGGGCTCGCATGAAGCTCGTCACGTTCGGCGAAGGGCAAGGGCGCGTCGGCGTCCTCGACGGCGACGCGATCGCCGTACTCGACGTCCCCACGATGCGCGAGTACTTCGAGCGCGGGGGCGCCGATGAGAGCGGAGAGCGCGTGGCACTGACCGAGACACGGTTGCGCGCACCGATCGTGCCGAAGAAGTTCTTCCACACGGCAGGCAACTTTCGCGAGCACAAGACCGAGTCCGAGAACGTCGAGTGGTCGCACGACATCGCGCCTTGGATCAACTTCTTCCAGAACGTGGATGCGATCGTCGGGCCTGACGAGGCAGTCGTGTACCCGGAGCATCTGACGGAGGAGCTCGACTACGAGCTCGAGCTCGCAGTGGTCGTGCGCAAGCCCGGGAAATGGTTCACGGCCGAGGAAGCGGCCGACTACATCGGCGGCTACGTCATCTTCAACGACATCACGGCCCGGGACATCCAGCGAGGGGAGATGCGCTCGGGCGTATTCTCCTTCTGCAAGGCGATCGACACCTTCTGTCCGCTCGGACCGTGGATCGTGACACCCGACGAGATCCCGGACCCGCGCGACCTGCGCATGGAGTTGCGAGTGAACGGCGATGTGCGCCAGGAGTCCCACTCCGGCAACATGTCGGTCACGATTCCGGAGATCCTTGCGAACTTCTCTGCGCTCGGGTACTCCGCCGGCGACGTGCTCTCGACCGGGACGGTGGCGGGCGTGGCAGGCTTCAAGTCGCCCGAAGAGCGGGCGCGCCTCTATCTCAAGCCGGGCGATGTGATCGAGGCCGAGATCGAGCACATCGGCGTTCTGCGCAACCCGGTGGTCTCGTGGCTGGAAGGCCACGGCACGCCGCCGCTGCCGCGCGTGCGGCCGTGGGGCGAGGGCGTCTGAGCCGATGAGCTGGCCACGCGACGAGCCAAAGCTCCAGCGCGTTCGCACGCTGATGACGGAGCAGGGACTCGATGCGCTCGTGGTGCGCGCGCCCGACAACGTCGTCTACCTGACGAGCTTCTGGGGCATGAAGGGGTACGACGCAGTCGTCTTCCCGGCCGTCGGGGAGCCGGCACTGATCTGCCTCGAGCCGTCTCGCGAGGACGCCGAGCGCACGGCCTGGACGACGGATCTGCACCTGTTCAGCGGGTATGACGAGCACGACCCACGGCCGCCGGGCCTACGCGCCCTGGAGCTTGCTGTCGAGCTCGCCGCGCAGTACGAGACGGTTGGGCTCGAGCTCTCGCTGGGAACGCAGGCGGCGGATCGCATGGTCGGTGAGCCGACGACGTTCCCGAAGGCGTGGTTCGACGCGTTCCCGCACGCGCGGGACGCGACACCGCTCCTGAGCGAGGCGCGGATGATCAAGACGCCGCAGGAGATCGAGCGCATGCGGCTTGCGAACGAGATCGCCGCCGCAGCGATGGAGCACGTGCAGGGCGTGCTGCGGCCGGGGATGACCGAGGCGCAGGCGGCAGCGGAGTGGCTCGGCTTCGTGCACGGGGAAGGAACCGGGTGGGCGGGGAAGGTCGAGCTCGCCCTCGGCTTCTCGCTCGTCTGGTCGGGTCCCGGCATCAAGACGTTCACAGCGACGACGAACCGGCAGGTGGTCGCGGGGGAGCCGACGCTGTTCGAGATCTGGGTCTGCGCGGACGGATACTGGTGCGATCACACGAAGAACCTCGTGCCCGGTGATCTGGACGATCGCTACCGCGAGCTCGAACAGGGGCTGATGGGCGTCTACGACGCCGGGGTCGCATCGTGCGTGCCCGGTGCGAGCCTGGCGGAGCTCGATCGCACCATGCGGGAGGGCATCGCGTCGATCGGCTATCCAGGCCAGCCGTCCCATCCGATTTGCCATGGGGTAGGCGCGCGCGCGCACGAGCCGCCGTACGCTCACCAGGCCGGCGGCGGCGTCGTCCGCGAGGGCATGGTTCTTGCAATCGAGCCAGGATGCTACTGGGAAGGCGGGGGCGGGCTGCGCGTGGAGGACAACTTTCTCATCACGGAAGCCGGCCCCGAGAAGCTCTCGCCGTTCGCGGACGGGATCGTGCAGGCATGACGATCGACCGGGACAAGATCTGGACGGGCAGCCTCAACGAGCAGGCGCTCGATCCGCAACCGCACGTCACCGTCGGCCTGTACGACACGACGCTGCGGGATGGCGAGCAGTCCGTCGGCGTCGTGTTGTCGCCGGAAGACAAGCTGGAGATCGCGCGGGCGCTCGATGCTGCGGGCATCGATCGGATCGAGGCAGGGTTTCCGCGCGTCTCCGCGGACGACTGGCGTGCCGTCGAGCTCGTCGCGGCGGCCGGGCTCGAGGCCGAGGTCTGGGGCTTCTCCCGCGCCGTCCAGGCCGACGTGGAGGCGCTCGTCGAGCTGGGCGTGCCCGCCTCGGTGATCGAGAGCCCGATCTCGGACGGGAAGCTCGACGCCCTCGGGGTGTCGCGGGAGAGCATGCTCGAGCGGATCCGCAACGCGGTTGCCTTCGCAACCGGCGCCGGGATCAGGGTCGCGTTCTTCGGGGTCGACTCGTCTCGCGCCGACCTCGAGTTCTACCGGCGGGCCTACGACACAGCAGTCGACGCAGGGGCGCAGGAGGTCGTCGTCGTCGACACGATCGGGATCGCGACGCCGGAGGCAGCGGCGTTCCTCGTCGGGCAGACCGTGGACTGGCTCGACGGGGAAGTTCCCGTCCACTGGCACGGGCACGACGACTTCGGGCTCGGCACTGCCGCTGCCATCGCAGCAGTGCAGGCAGGCGCCACCTGGGTGCAGGGCACCGTCAACGGGATGGGCGAGCGGGCAGGGAACGCCGACCTGCTCGAGGTGGCGCTCGCGCTCGAGGCGCTGTACGGGATCCACACGAGACTCGACCTCACCCATGCGCGCACCCTGTCGCAGCTCGTGCAGCGGCTGGCGGGCACCCCGTTACCTTCGTGGAAAGCAGTGACCGGCGACGCCCTCTTCACGCGTGAGTCCGGTGCGGTCGCGGCCCAGTTCCACGATCCGCAGGCGATCGAGCCCTACAGCTGCGAGCTCGTCGGTGCCGAGCGCGGGCTCGTGCTCGGCAAGAAGAGCGGCCTCGACTCGATCCGCATCGCCGCCGAGCGCCTGGGGCTCAAGGTGCCCGAGAAGCGTCGCGCCGAGCTTCTGGCGGCTGTCAAGCAACTCGGCGCGGAGAAGCGCGGGCTCGTCACCGACGACGAGTTCCGCACGCTTGCCGGCTAGTTCGCGCACGCCCGAGTTGACTGACATGACACGGCTGCGCGATACTCGCCCACGTGCCGATGACATGTCACAGCGGCGAGGTTGGGTGATCGAACGCGTCTGCATCATCGGCGGCGGCGTCATCGGCAGCCTGTTCGCAGGGCATCTGGCGCAGGTCGCCGACGTCAGCGTGCTGACTCGCCGCCGCGATCATGCCGAGGCGCTCAATCGCGAGGGGCTACGCATCAGCGGTCGCAGCGAGCTGCACGTGACGGTGCACGCGTCGCACGACCCGGCGGAGCTCGAGCCTTTCGACCTCGGCATCGTCGCCACCAAATCGACGGGACTGGAACAGGCCGCTGCAACGCTCGAGGGGCATGTCCCCGAGGCGACGATGATGACGACGCTCAACGGCCTCGGGGCCGAGGCCGTTGTGCGCGCACACGGTGACTGGCCGATCATCTCCGCCGTCACCTTCATGAGCGGCACCCGGCACTCGGACACGCACGTCGAGTACATCCTGGACACCGAGACCTGGCTCGGGCCCTATGAGGACACTCCCTACGAACGCGTGGAGGAGGCGGCAGCGCTGATCGAGCGGGCCGGTCTTCACGTCGAGCCCATGCCGGACCTACGGCCTGCGCAGTGGTCGAAGCTGATCTTCAACGCCACGGTCAACTCCGTCGCGGCGCTCACGGGCCTGCCGCACGATCCCCATTTCGCTGCCGAGGACAACCCAACCGACCTCGGCCATCTCGTCCACGGACTCGTCGACGAGGGGAAAGCCGTCGCCGCCGCCGCAGGGATCGAGTTGCACGACGATCCGTGGGAGATGAACGTGCTCGCTACAAAAAGGGGCTCGGCGCACTATCCATCGATGCTGGAGGACGTCGAAGCACGTAGGCCGACCGAGGTCGACCTGATCACCGGAGCCCTGGTCCGCGAGGCTGCGCGTCACGGGGTCGATGTTCCGCTGCACACAGCCCTGTACCGGCTCGTGAAGGCAAAGGAGAGCTCATGGTCGTGACCTCGCGCACGTCCTCTCATCCCGTCTACGGTGGTGCGGCTCGATGACGGAAGTGGACAACGGCCTCGGCATCTTCTTCACCGGCCTTCCGGCACGCATGTCCGTCGAGTACGCCCTGCGCGCCGAGGCCCGCGGCTTTCGGAGCGCCTGGTTCCCCGAGATCACCTTCGCCGACTCGTTCGGGCCGGCGACAGCGGCAGCGCTCAAGACGGAGCGGATCTCGCTCGGCACGGGGGTGGTCGGGATCTGGAGCCGGTCCCTTGTCACGATGGCGCTCCAGGCTGCCACCCTTCAGCAGTTGTCGGACGAGCGGCTCCTTCTCGGTCTCGGCGTGCAGGCGCGCGGCTATGTCTCCGGCTGGCACGGGCAGCACTACGAGCAGCCGGTCACGGCAATGCGCGAGTTCGTGATGGTCCTGCGGCAGATCTTGTCGGGCGAGCGCGTCACGTTTGCCGGCGACATCTTCTCGGTCAAGAACTTTCAGCTCCAGATGGAGCCTCCGAAGCAGCCGGTGCGGATTTACATTGCGGCGAACGGCCCAAAGATGATCCAGCTCGCCGGAGAGCAGGCGGATGGGATGATCGGGTACTTCCACTCCGTCGAATACGTCCGCGAGGTCGTGATGCCGAACCTCGAGAAGGGCGCACGGCGGACGGGGCGGGACGTCTCGGAGATCGACATCACTGTGGGGTTCCCGAGCATCGTGACGCGCGACGACAGCGGGATCGAACTGGTCAAGGGGCAGGTGATGATGTTCGCAACCGCCCTGGACTCCGCTCCGGCGTACGGGGAGAGCGTTGCTGCGGCCGGCTTCGGCGACGTTGCAGAGGAGATTCGCGCGCACGTTGCCGCAGGTGACCTCCGCGCGGCCGTCCAGGCGGTGCCCGACGCGATGGCCGATGCGCTCACCCTGAGCGGCAGTGCGGAGCACGTGCGGGCGCGGATCGACGCCTACCGCTCGGCCGGGCTCACAGGCGTGATGCTGAACCCCTCTCCGCCCGGAGGCTGGTTCCCCCTCTATGAGGGTCACTTCCCGGCCGACGCCGAGCTGCCGCCCTTCGATTTTCCTGGCTTCCTCGGAGTCGTCGACACCACACTCGAGCTCCTCGGCACATGAATGCCGGTCGTGATCACGTCAACTGGTTTCATCCTGTCAACCATCCAGGGAGGGCGTAATGAATCGAAGAAAGATGGCGGCGCTGCTCGCGTCGTTCGCGGCGCTCGTCGCAACCGCCGTGATCGTTGCCAGCTCGGCCTCGGCCGCCGGCAAGCCGATCGTGATCGGCTGGGCGTACGACGCGAAAGGCGCGATGGCGGCGTACGACAACCCGGCGCTTGCCGCGGCCCAGCTCCGTGTCAAACAGGTGAACGCCAGAGGCGGCGTAAAAGGTCGCCCGCTCCAGATCATCACGTGTGACACCCAGTTCAAGCCGGCGGTAGCGAAGGCCTGTGCCGTGAAGCTGATCGGCCAAAATGCCGACATCATCTTCACGACCTGCGACGTTGACTTCGCGGCTCCCGTCGTCCAGGAGGCGATCAACGCGGGCAAGCTCACGGTTGCGCCTTGTATCGGTACCGACCAGATGGGCCCCAAGCGCTTCGGCCCGAAGGGCAATCTCGCATTCTCGTTCGGCAACGTGGCCCAGGACGAGGGCTCGGCGATGGCGCAGTACGCGTATGCCAAGGGCTGGCGGTCGGCAGCGCTCGCCACCGATACCGTGATCGTGTACTTCAAGGACGTCGTCAAGGCGTTCAAGGCGCGCTTCACGCAGCTCGGCGGCAAGATCGTGGACGAGGAGAAGTACCAGTCGCTCGGTAGCACGAGCCAGCAGAGCCTGATCACCAAGCTCAACGGCAAGACGGCCGACGTGATTGTGACTGCGACGGCCGGTTCCTTCGGGGCACTGCCGCAGATCGTCGCCGGCCTGCGCTCGCTCGACAACCAGACGCCGATCCTCAACTCGTGGGCGGGAGACGGGACCTACTGGGTCACAAAGAGCCCGCAGGTGACGAACTACTACTACGTGACGTATGCGTCGGCCTTCGGTGATGACCCGAATCCGGCGGTCAACGCCCTTGCGAAAAAGCTGGGCAAGGCGACGTTCGGGATCGGAGGCTTCGTCACCGGTTCGGCCGCGATCGACGGCCTCGTCACGGCGATCAACCGGGCGGGCGGTTCGACGAACGGCGCGGCGCTCGCCGCGCAGATGGTGAAGTTCAACAAGGTGCCGACGTTGTCGGGCCTCGTCAGCTTCTCGCCGACGCTGCATTCCGTCTCCGGTCGTCAGTACCGCGTGATCAAGATCCAGGACAACAAGCCGAAGGTCGTGGGCACCGTGGTGGCCAAGGTCGTCCCGAAGATCTAGGGGACTTGGCCTCCGCCGAAATGCAGCTTGACCCTCGACGGCCCGGAGGAATGCTCCGGGCCGTCGACGTGTCCCGCTCGTTCGAGGGAGTACACGCCGTCCAGGGCATCTCGCTCTCGCTTCATCGACACGAGGTCCTCGGGCTGATCGGCCCGAACGGCGCGGGCAAGTCGACCCTCGTCAACCTGCTCACCGGGTTCGACTTCCCCACCGCGGGTGCCGTCGAGCTCGACGGACGCGTCATTACGTCATGGAGTGCCCATCGTCGCGGCCGCCATGGCCTCACGCGCACCTTCCAGCATTCGCACGCATTCCGGGTGCTGACGGTCCGTGAGAACGTCGAGGTGGCAGCGCTTGGCGTCGGGGCGTCTCCTCGGGCGGCGAGGGGCCGGGCTGTCAAGATTCTCGGGTTGCTGGGTCTCGCCCGCTTCGCGGATGCTCCGGCTGGATCGTTACCTCACGGGGACGAACGCCGCCTCGGAGTAGCGCGGGCGCTCGCCACGGAGCCATTGTTCGTGCTCATGGACGAGCCCGCGGCAGGCCTGCCCGAGGCGGAAGTTCCCGAATTCGCGGCCGTCGTGCGGTCGGTGCGCGACGACCACAGCGCGGGCGTCCTGCTGATCGATCACAACATGGCGCTGATCATGGACGTCTGCGATCGCATTCAGGTCCTCGACCAGGGAAGGACGATCGCCGAGGGGACGCCGGAGGAGGTCAGGGGCAACCTCGATGTGGCGTCGGCGTACCTCGGTGAGAGCGCCGTGCACGAGGCGGGGGCGTGAGTGCCGAGCCTGCGATGCTGGAGCTCAAAGGCCTTGGGATCTCGTATGGCGGCGTCGCGGCCGTCCGCGACCTCTCGTTCGAGGTGCGTCGCGGTGAGATCGTTGGGCTGATCGGGCCGAACGGCGCCGGCAAGTCGACGACGCTTCACGCAGTCATGGGCCTCGTGCCGGCCCGCGAGGGAGATATCCTGCTCGCCGGCCGGTCGCTACGTGGCCGCTCCCCCGAGAGTGTCGCCCGGAGCGGGGTCGCACTCGTCCCCGAAGGCCGTCGCATCTTCCCCGAGCTCACCGTCGAGGAGAACCTCCGCCTAGGCCTCGCCGGCCGTCGCAGCAAGGACGGAGTCGACAACGACGTCGCCGGGGTGTACGACCTGTTCCCGATCGTGAAAGACTTTCGCCGTCGGCCTGCGGGCGCGCTCTCCGGCGGCCAACAGCAGCAGCTCGCGATCGCCCGCGCGCTCGTGGCGTCACCGGACGTGCTGTTGCTCGACGAGCCCTCTCTCGGCCTGTCGCCCACGGTGGTGGACATCGTCTTCGAGGCATTGCGCGCGATTCGCGCGCGCGGGCTCACGGTCCTGCTCGTCGAGCAGCGGGCGCAGCGCACCGTCGCGCTCGCAGATCGCACCTACGTGATGGCGAACGGGGCCCTGCGGTTGACCCTCACTCCTGCGGATGCAAACGACACGGCGGCGATGGTGGCGGCCTACCTCTCGTGAGTCCTTCCCTGCCGCTTGCGATCTTCGGGGTCGACTGGCAGGTCCTCGTCGACGCCGCCGGGCTCGGCGCCGTGTACGCGCTCATGGCCGTCGGGATCGGGCTCGTCTTCGGGGTGTTGCGGCTCGTCAACTTCGCCTATGGGCAGCTCGTCATGGCGGGCGCCTACGCGCTCGCATTTGCCTCCCAATGGGACTGGCCCCTGTGGGCGGCGGTGTTGCTCTGCTTTGCCGTCGTGATCGCACTGTCGCTCGCGATGGACAGGGCGGTGTTCCGACCGCTGCGGACACAGTCGCCGGCTGTGATGCTCGTCGCGACCTTCGCTATCGCGTTCCTCTTGCAGAGCATCGCACTACTTGCCTTCGGATCTCTCGGAAAGTCGGCATCGTCGCTCGGCTACCTGAATCGCCCGGTGACCGTCGGCAGCGTGGACATCCGCAAGATCACGATCGTCGCAATCGTCTCCGCGGCGGTGTGTCTACTCATGCTCGCGCTGCTGCTAGAACGCACGACGGTCGGGCTGCACATGCGGGCCGCCTCGATGGACTTCCGGACGGCTCGGCTCCTGGGTGTCAACGCAAACCGTGTGATCGGCTCGGCAGTTCTCATTTCAGGGCTGCTCGCCGCGATCGTGAGCGTCATACTGACCGTCCAGAACCCACTCGTCACTCCCGATTTTGCCTTGCGTGACACGATCATCGTGCTCGCCGGCGTCGTCGTGGGTGGGATGAACCGGCTGCTGTCGGCGACACTCGGAGGCTTCGCGATCGGGTTCGTCACAGGCCTCCTCGGTGGCGCACTTTCCTCCGATCAGAGCCAATACCTGCCTTCCCTCGTCTTCGGTCTCGTCATCCTCGTCCTCCTCGTCCGGCCCAAGGGCCTCTTCGCCCGCGGCTCGGGGCCGGTGGAGCGCGTGTGAACGGCCGCCCGCTCGTTCAGCTCGGTGGACCAGCGGGAGCCGTCGTCGCGGCCGCGTTGCTCGGCAGCATCGCGTCGACCTCAACCGAGATCTATTTCGTCAATGCGCTCGTAGCCGTGTCGATCGTCGTCGCGATCTACGTCTTCGTTGGGAACTCAGGCGTGCTGTCGTTCGGCCACATCAGCTTCGTGGCGGTGGGCGCCTGGGCGGCGGGGGTGCTCTCCGTGCCGGTGACCGAGAAGCCGGCCACCATGCAGTACCTCTTTCCCTTTCTCCGCGAGCACACCCTCGGAAACATCCCCTCGCTGCTCGTCGCCGCCGGCATCGGCGGGCTCTACGCGCTTCTCGTCGGGCTTCCCCTGATGCGCCTCTCGGGGCTCGCGGCAGGAATCGCCACCTTCGGTGTGCTGGAGATCACCCACAACCTCCTTCGGTACTACGAGAAGATCGGGCCAGGATCGAACGTGTTCTCGTCGGTGCCCGAAACGACCGACCTGCTGCAGGCCACGCTCGGCGCCCTGCTCGTGATCGGAGTGGCGTTCGGCTACCAGTCGAGCCGTTATGGCCGCCTCCTCCGCGCCACGCGCGAGGATTCTGCGGCAGCGCGTGCGGTCGGCGTGTCGGTGTACCGGCAACGGCTCATCGCGTTCACGCTCTCCGGCGTGCTCGCGGGGTTCGCCGGCGGGCTCTACGTGCATCTGCTGCCGATCAGCACGGAGTCGGTTTACCTCGATCTCACCTTCATCACCCTGGCGATGCTCGTAATCGGGGGCATGACGAGTCTCTGGGGAGCGGTGATCGGGGCGCTGGCGGTCAGCGGCCTCGACTCGCTGCTCGCCGAGGCGGAGAACGGCCTCGATATCGGTGGGTACACGATCGATCTGCCCGCAGGCACTCGCCTCGTCGTCGTCGGCACGCTGATGGCACTGATGCTGATTCTCCGTCCGAGCGGCATCACAGGAGGTCGCGAGCTGCGACTCGACCACCTCCGACGAACCCGTCCACCCAGTCCGGAAGAGAACCCCTCATGAGAATCTGCATCGTCGGCTGCGGCGCAGTCGGTTCATTGTTTGCCGCCAACCTCGCCACCCTCGACGACGTCGATGTGTGGGCGTTCGACCTCTACCAGGCCCACGTTGATGCGATCAATGCCGTCGGTCTCCGGCTCTCCGGAGCGGGAGAGGTTTCAGCCCGGCTGCAGGCGACGAGCGATGCGGCCGCCCTGCCGCCCTGCGACTTCGGCATCGTGGCGACCAAGGCCATGCACGCGGAGCCGGCGATTGCCGCGACGGCGCGGGCGTTTGCAGCCGGTGCCGTCGCGTCGGTCATGAACGGCGTCGGGAACGAGGAGACGCTGGCCCGGCATGTCGGCCGTGTGATTCGCGGGACGACGTTTCCTGCCGGCAAGCTGCTCGAACCTGGCCACGTGCAGTGGGACGTGAAGGGTGACACGACGTTCTCGCCGTTCGAGTCGGCCCCCGCGTCGATGGAGCAGGTCGAGCAGCTCGCGGACGCCTGCACGCGAGGCGGTATGCCGGCCAGCTCCGTCGCAGACGCGCGTCCGGCACAGTGGCGCAAGGTCATCTTCAACGCCTCCACGAACCCGATCGGCGCCCTCACGGGTCTCACGCACGGACGCGTGTGCGAACGTCCCGATCTCCGGGCGCTCGTCACCGGCCTCGTCGACGAAGGGAAGGCCGTCGCCTCTGCGCAGGGGATCACTCTCGACGCCGACCCCGAGGACCTGATCGACCATGCCGCGAAACCGGAGATCGCCTACAACCACAAGGCCTCGATGCTGCAGGACGTCGAGGCTCGCCGTCAGACCGAGATCGATTTCCTGAACGGCGGAATCGCCCGCTTCGGCCGTGAGATCGGCGTCGCGACCCCGCTCAATGACACCATCACTTCACTGATCAAGGGAGTTGAAGCCTCGTGGACCTAGGAGCAGAGCTCGAGCGGCGCCACGCGAACATGCGTGTAGCGATGGGGGAGCACGGGCTCGACGCGCTCGTCGTCTCCGGCAACGAATACAGCGGGTTCGAGGGTGCCGTCAGCTACATGTCGGGATTCCAGATCGTGCATCGATATGCCTATGTGGTTCTCCCGTCCGATGGTGACGCGTTCATCGTCTTCCCGACCGAGGCGCGGTACGTCGGTGAGCACGGCACGACGCCACTCGATCAGATCTTCCACGCTCGCCCGGGCGAGCACATCGCCGATCACGCGCGTGGAGCAGGTTGGAAGCGGATTGGCGTGTACGGGCTGGACTACATCATGGCGGTGCGCGACTACCAGGCGCTCGCCAGCATCGATCTCGTCGCCTTCGATGTGGAGTTCGATCTCGCTCGCGCGGTCAAGAGCGAGGCCGAGCTCGAGTCGGTACGGGACTCGGTGCGGATCAATCAGCGCGGCTTCGAGATCTGGCACGAGGCGTATGCGCCCGGCAAGAGCGCGGCCGAAGTAATGGCAGCGTCCGAGGAGTGGTTCATCGCCGAGGGGTGCGGCCGACTGACGATGAACATGGTGCTGACGGGGACCGACAGCTACGCACGGCCGGAGTTCAAGATCGCTCGATCCGACGAAGTACTCGGCGGGTTCGTGCTGCCGTCCCTGGAGGTAGCCGGCCCCGGCATGCATTGGGTCGAGGTCTCACGCGCTGTTCGCGCCGCCGATGCCGAGCCCTCGGAGGAGACGAACCGGATGCTGGAGGCTTACGTCGAATATTACGAAGCCGCGAAGACGGCGATGCACGCCGGCGCGACCTGCCACGACGTCCACGTCGCCGTCTCGAAGGGGTTCCTCGACCGGGGCTATCACCTCGGCCACGTCACCGGACACTCGATCGGGATGACGATGATCGAGTTTCCGAAGGTGGGCGAAGGGTCCGACGTCGTGCTGCGCGAGAACATGGTGCTGTCGATGCACCCCCACGCGATCGCCGCCAACGGCGAGGACTGCCTCTACATGCAGGACACGTGGCTCGTTACGGCCGGCGGCGGCGTGCCCCTCGCCGATCTGGCGATGCAGATCTGGGTGGCGACGTAGGACGAAAGCGGTCGCCGCGAGACCCCGGACACCGATACACTGTGACCGTGAGCTGGCCGTGGATCGTGCTGCTCGCCCTCGCAGTCGCCCTGGTCGTCGGGGCAGAGTGGTCGAGGATCGAGCGTCTCGTCGGGGCAGATGCCCGGAAGTCTCGTGAGCGCGAGAAGCGCAAGGCGAAGCTACGGGTGGTCACGACCGACCACGACGACGATGAGTTCGTTCGCAGCGTGCAGGCCGATCTCGAGGCGCTGCCGACGATCGAGGAGCGCGAGACGCCCAGGTGAGGCTCGACGGCGAGTAGCCGAGCGTGCCGAATCCGTGCGCGGCGTCAGCTCCGTGGTGCGATCACGACGGTGGCCACCAGCACGCGGGTATTGGGCAGGATGGGGGGCACGTTTTCCATGTTCCGCGACTCCTGGTAGTCGGACACCTGGAACCGCAGCCGGTGCTTGCCGGGCTTCAGGCCTTCGGTCGCGATCCGGACGACGCCCGCCCGCCATGTCGCGACCTGCGGCGCACCGTCGATGCGCGCGGCGAACGTCGCGGGGTCCACGCCGGAGCCGGCATCTGCCACACGAATGCTCAGCGCCCCACCGCGCTGTGCTCGGACGTGCTCGAGCCTGGCCGAGGGCGGTGTCATGTCGTTGATCCAGAAGCGGAACGTGAATCGCCCGGCGCCCGCCGTGGTGGCACTGTCGAAGACGACGTCATAGCTGCCTGCCAGCGGGCGCACAGCGCCGGCTGCGAGCACGGCCTGGCCGAACTGGGCGAGGTACGGATTGAGGTTGATCGGCAGAGCGGCGTAGCCGGTGAGCCGGTTCTCGTCGGAGCCCGCGATGACGCGTGGCTCCACTTTCACTCCAGGCTCGCGGTGGGTGATGACGACGCCGAAGTTCGCCGCGGGCGCGGGGAGGACGACCCGGAACAGCTGTTCAGGGCCGGCCAGCCTGGCCTTGACCTCGCCGCCTCCGGTCACCTCGGGGTACCGGTAGGTAGAGACGAGCGCCGGCCTGCCACGTGTATTGCCTGCATACGAGCCGGCCTTGGTGAGCGGGCTGGAAGGGGCGGAGACGAGCGCAGGCCGCGTGGCGCGGAACCAGAACGGGATCCGGCGCACGTCGGTGCCGTGGGTGAGCATGACAAAGCCCGTCACGTCGCCGTCTGCGGCATCGGCGGCCACCACAGGCGTCAGCGTCAGCGTGCCGGGCACGTCGACGGCCGGCGGCACGGACAGGCCCGTTCCGGTCGTAGAGGCCCGCATGTCGACGGCGACCGTCCAGGTGCCGGCTCCGCCGCCGGCGTCCTCGAGCGCGACGGAGACGGGGGCCGGGGCCGGCGTTGCCTGCCGAACAAGGCCGAATGACACGGAGGCAGGAGATGCGAGCACGAGGGGCGTGTCGGCGCGCGGAAGATCGATGAGGCCGCCGCCGCCGCGCGTCGGAGGCGCCGGTGCGTTGGGGGTGACGGACGCGGGGTCACCGGTCGAGACGAGGGCAGCTTTGACCTCGGCCACCGTCCACCCCGGATGGCGCTCGAGCAGAAGCGCGGCTGCGCCGGCGACGTGAGGTGTGGCCATGCTGGTCCCTGACATGGATGCCCACCCTCCGGGCACCGAAGAGAAGATCGAAACGCCCGGGGCGCTCACGTCTGGCTTGAGCCGAAGCGAGATCGGTGTCGGGCCGGCCGAGCTGAAGCCCGCGAGCTCCCCGACCGGGCCGTCGCCGTTGCCGCTCGACACGGCAGCGACGGTGATCGCCTGCGCGGCGTTGCCGGGGGAGGCGAGCGAACCGCGTCCGAACTCGTCGAAGTCGTTGCCCGCGGCGACGACTGGGACGACGCCTGCGGCCGCTGCAGCGTCGAGCGCGAGCGCGACGAGGTCGCGCGACGGCTCGACCTCGGGCTCCCCGATCGAAAGGTTGATCACGTTCATGCCGTCTGCGACCGCGGCCTCGATTGCCGCCACGATCTCGGCGGCGTTGCCGTCGAGGCCGACGCCTGCGTCTGTCGGCACGGTCAGAGCCTTGTAGTTGCCGATGTACGCGCGTGGTGCCACACCGGAGACCACGCGCCCACCGGCCGCCACGGTCCCCGCGTTGCCTGCAGCGATGCCGGCAACGTGTGTCGCGTGGCCGGAATGCACGGGATCGAACGGCTTGCCGGCGTTCTTCCAGGTCGCGCCCGGCGGGGGGAAGGCCCGCGCGACGATCACTTTCGCCGTCGTGTACGCCAGTTGGCCTTTCGGGAAGCCTGCCGGCATCGAGTACGAGGCCGGGTTGAAATAGGGGTGGGCCTGGTCGACGCCGTCGTCGATGATGGCGATCTTCACACCGGATCCCTGGTTGAGCAGCCCGGGCGACCAGCCTGCGGTGCCCGGCGCGGCGGCGGTCATGCTCACATCCCGTGCGGTCGCATAGCGTGCTCCGGCGGTGACGTCGCGCACCCCCGGCAGCCCACGCAGCCGCGCCACGTCGGACGGAGCAAGCACGACAGCGAGCCCGTTGAGCACGAGGCGGTAGTGCCAGCGAATGCGTGCAGACGGCACGGCAACGCGAAGCGCACGCCCGAATCGTGCCTGCTCTGCGGCAATTCGTGCCGCCGCCGCCGAGCGGGGAGCACCCGCCCGCGACAGCGCCGGCGCGTCGAGCCTGACGATGATCTCTGTGCGACCGGCGCGCTCCGGGGGTCGTCCTTGCGCACCCGCCGCGAGCACGAGCAGGAGGATCGCGCCGCCGATGAGGATCCGAGCACACTTCATGGTTGTTGATGACGCCGAATCTCGCGCAGAGTCTGCTGCAAGCATGCCCGACGTGCGGCAAGGCTACGCCTGCCGCCCGTTGCGCGGCCGCTAGAATCCCGCTCTGCGCGGATGTGGCGGAATTGGTAGACGCGCACGGTTCAGGTCCGTGTGCCCGTAAGGGCGTGGAGGTTCAAGTCCTCTCATCCGCACTACGTGGGGGAACCCCAGCGTGGGCGAACCCATGGTTCCCCCACGAGCCCCCTCCTTCTTCGCGCGGCACCGGCCAGCCGCATCTGGCCTCCCGCCGGGCACAGCCCGGCTCCGGCCGAGATTCTGAGATCTGCTGAAAGCGCATTAGGTACACACTGTTGGCGCCGTCCGCGCTTCGCCACTGAGCAAGTAGTGGCTTTCGCCGGAGCCGGGCTTGGCCCGGCGGGAGGCTCACGGCGCTCGACCCGTGCTGCTGGCGAAAGGAGGGGGTCCGTGGGGGGACAATGGGTTCCCCCACGTTTAGAGGGCCGCGAGCACGTCGTCGGCGTGGGTGTCGGGCTTCACCTTGCGCATGATCTTCTTGACGGTGCCGTCGGCGGCGATGACGAAGGTCGAGCGCTCGACGCCCATGTACGTCTTCCCGTAGTTGCGCCTCTCGACCCAGACGCCGTAGGCCTCTGCCGTCGCGTGGTCCGGGTCCGCGAGGAGCGGAAAGGGGAGGTCGTACTTCGCCTTGAACTTCACGTGGGAGGCCTCGGTGTCGGGGCTGACACCGAGGACGACGGCCCCGCTGCGCTCGAACTCGCCCCAGGCGTCGCGGATCCCGCAGGCCTGGGTCGTGCATCCGGGCGTGTCGTCTTTGGGATAGAAGTAGAGGACGACGGGCTTCCCACGCAGCGATGCGAGCGAGACCGTCTCTCCCGCGTCGCTTGTAAGAGAGAATTCGGGCGCGGGCTGGCCTTCCTCGATCATCGGTCACTCCTCCGGTCGCGGCTCGTCGTGCGTTGGGTCTCCCGAGCCTAGCCTGCAGCGGTACGCTCGCGGCGTGGTCGAAGCGCACCGTGTCCTCGCATTCGCTGTGATCGCGGGTTGCGTCCTTGCGGCGCTCGTCGGCCTCGTCACCCACCGGCGCGGCTCCGAGGTGAGTGGCGCCGCGATTCACCTGCTGGCGCTGCCACAGACGCTGCTCGTGGCCCAGGCGGCCTTCGGCCTCCTGCTGCTCTCGGGCGGCTATCGCGCGGCCGACAAGCTGCACTATCTGTACGGAGGCGTGGCGCTCGCCGTCGTCCTGTCGCCGTGGTTCTACGCGCCCGCCGACCCGCGCCGGCGCCTACTCTGGTTCTCCGGGTCGGCGCTCGTTGCGGCGGCGCTCGGCGTCCGTGGGACGATGACCGGATGATCAGGCGCTTCCTCGAGAACCGGATGGTGCGCGGGCTCGCGATCGTCGCGCTCATCGCGCTCGTCGTCGTCGTCCTACGGCTGGAGCCGGTCGTCAGCGCGATCGGTGGGCTGCTGCGGATCGCGTTCATCCTCGCGGTCGCGTTCTTCCTCTTCCTGGTGTGGCGAGAGCGGCGCGGCGATCTCGAGGCCTGGTCCGACCGCAACCGGCGCGTGTTCTACGCCGCGATCGCGGTGGCCGTGATCGATATCGGTGCTGCGATCGGCTTGCCGCCCAGCGGGGCCGATGTGGTCATCTTCTTCGCCGTCCTAGCGCTCTGTGCCTACGCCGTCGTGCGCGTCTGGCGCGAAGAGCACTCCTATCGCGGGTGAGCCGGCACCGAAACGGCTGACGCCGCGCCGTCCAGAGCGTCCAGCACGGCCTGGATCCCGGCCAGCGCCCCGACGAAGATGGGCGTGTCGCGCTCGGTCCAGCGCGACGCCTCGGACTCGCGCAGCGTCATCATCAGGTGCATGAAGTCGGCCGGCTCCTCGCACTCGAACGCCGGCATGAACTCCTGGTCGTCGATGCCGAACGAGTAGGTCGTATGGTTCGTCACCGTGACGAACTTTCCACCGACCTCGGCGTGCTGCTTCATCGCCTCGACGCGCTCCTCGAACGTGAGAAAGTACCAGGGGCGTTTCTTCACAAACGGGTAGACGACGAGGTAGGGGGCATTTCGCGGGATCACCTTGCCCTGGCGCACGCGCTTCTTGTCCGTGTACACCGACGGCTTCGTGGTTGCGAGGTACGAGTACGGCGTCGACAGCCACCCTGCGAGCGGCGTGCCGTTGAGCGCCGCGCCCAGCTCGAGCAGGTCGTCGTAGCGCTCGGTGATCTGCCAGAGAAAGAAGTCCGCCTCGGGGCGGATGCCGGAGACGTTGTAGGCCCGTAGCCCTTCCATGCGCGTGGCCCAGTCCGCGACAACGTCGGCGAACGCCTCTTTGTGCGCTACCCGCTCCTCGATCGGGAGCCGGCGCCAGGAGGGGTCGATCTTGAAGAACCGGTACGAGACATACTGGCCCACCTGCACGCCCTCGATACGTTCGTACGCCGGCTGCGGCTGCTGCTCGCTCATGCGGTCATCGTACGCTCACCGGATGCTCTGCGGCGCCGGCGGCTGCATTGCTAACCGGCCGTGAAGACCCCGCTCTCGACCGTCGCCGGTAGGCCCGGGTTGACGGGCTGGGTGAGGGTGAGCGTGAGCCGGATCTGGCCGGTGCCGAGCCTCCTGCCGCGCAACGAGGCGATGATCGGCGTGCCTGCGCGACCGTAACCGGTGACGCGTGCGGCGCCGGCACCGCTTGCGACACGCGTGACGCGCACCTCCCAGGCGCAATCGAGGCTGCAGGTGAAGAGCACCTCTGCCTTTCTGCGCGAAAGCTCGGACTGGGTCGGAAACCGCACCCGGGCGGCCTGCACGTCGAGCGCGAGCCCGTCGCAGGGTGCGATCGAGCCGCCACGTGCCCGCGCGAGCGCATCGCGCACCGCCCAGAGGCTCGACTTGGGCGTCCCGTCTGCGTAGTACACGCCCGACTGCCAGCCGCTGAACGCCGGCTCGTCCTGCGCGTGAAAGAGCAGGATGCCGACGACGTTCGGCTGGCAGAACGCGAGCTGGAGCGCGCGTCCGTAGTACTCGCCCTGCGTCGTCTCACTCACCGGCTTCGTCGCGGCCGCCTCCTTACCGGTATACGCACGCGCCTTGCCCGGCGGGATTCTCGACTCGACACCGTATTCGTCGTAGAGCACGGGAAGGAGGGAGCCGGGCTGCGCCGTGCCGTCGAACGCCTGCGCGAGCGACCCCAGCAGCCGGTCGTAGTCGGCGATGCCGATCGTCTTCGACCGCGGGTGTTCCGTCTCCGGGGGCTGGCCCGGCGGGTTGGCATACGGGTGGAGTACGAGGCCGTCCATCACCGGCAGCGCGCGTCCGCCCGCGCGGTAAGCCGCACCGATGTCCTGGAGGAATGCGACGGGGGAGTGCGTCTCCTGGCCGGTGTTCGGGCGGTCCACTCCTCGGGGCGCCAGCGCGCCGCCCCAGACCCGCACTGTCGGGTCGGCGGCCTTGATCGCGTCGTAGGCGCGTGCCAGGAAGGCGAGGTACGCGGGGGCAGCTGCGTCCGTTCCGTCCAGATTGAATTGCGGCATCCAGAAGCGGTCGACGTTCGGCTCGTTGCCGACGATCACGTCGTCGACATAGGGAAACCGCTGTACGAGAACGGTCACGTAGGCAGCGAACTCCTCGCGCAGCTCCGGTGTCAGCGGCGTGGAGGTCGACCCGGACGGGTAGACGGAGAGATAGAGCTTGATGCCTGAGAGCTGTGCCGCTCCGACGACGTTGTCGAGGGTCTGGAGCTCCGGGCCGGTCGGGGCCGTCGCTCCCACCTGCCACTGCGACGTTACGCGCAATGCCGTGAAGCCGGCGAGGCTGAGGATCGTCACCTTCGCTTTCGCCGAGACGAGGTCCGGTGCGGGGAGGACGTCCTCAGAGACGCCGAAGGCCATTGCCGGTCCGGCCGCCTGTGCGGCGGGCGCAAGGGCGAGCAGCAGGGCACAGGCGGCGAGAAGGCGGCACAGCATGCGGCGGATACGCTAGCCGTCGCCCAGCCGAGCGGCCCGAGGAACGATGACCGAAAAAGGCGATAGGTCAGTCAGGTCGTCGGACTCCCGCGGCCACCTTCCCCTACGGTTCGTAGAAGCCGGTCAGCCTGGCGATTCGCCCGTCCGGGGCGAACTCGACGAAGTCGACCCCGTGGAATGACTCCCCCGTCCCGAGTGCCGCGCTCCAGCGAAACCAAGCGCGGTCGCCGAGAACATCAGGAGCGCTGCTGACGATCGACATCCCCGGGTACAGCTTCAACTGTCGCTCGATTTCGATTGCGAGCGCCTCCGGGCCGCGCACACCCTCCGGCACGTCTGGATCCAAGTACAACCCGTCGTCCGCCCAAAACGTCCGCAGCGACACAAGCCGACTCTCATAATCGGAAATCGTCCACGCCTCGTCATAGAGGCGCAGGGCGGCAGTCGGGTCAAGCGCCATGCATCCTCCGTTCGCAAGGGAACTCGCGAACGATCATCTCACAGCCTGTAGACAATGGCCTGGGGATATTCCTGAACACTGGCCCGGGCCAGAGCCCTCACGGATTGGGTGGGTCCGTCACTATGCGGCTGTCGTGGAAGCTCGCGTCGGCTCGAAGACCACCTCGAGCTTGTCCCGTCCGGGTCGTAGAAGTACGCGGCGTAGTAGCCGGCCACGTAGTGAGGCAGGAGGCCAGAGCGGAGGCGGCAGGCTCGATGGGCGACTACGCTCGTGGGATGCATGAGGCGCGGCTCGACGACTCCGGCTCAGGTCTCGTACCCGCCGGCGACGGTTGGTTCGTTGTCAATGCGCGGGACGCGAGGTGGTTGACGTGGGTCACGCGTGGCTCGCTGTGCTCCTTTGAGAGCCCGGAGTTCGAGTTCCCGCAACTCGGTTTTGGACTTCACGTCCTGGAACCGAATCAGCCGACCGGCCTCTACCACTCCGAGTCGCAGCAGGAGGCGTTCCTCGTCCTCTCCGGTGAGTGCAGGCTGCTCGTCGAGGAGAAGGAGCGGCTCTTGCGGCCGTGGGACTTCTTCCACAGTCCCGCAGGGACCAGGCACATCTTCGTGGGCGCAGGCGATGGGCCTTGCGTGATCCTGATGACCGGCACCCGGTCGGACGCCATGGAGGTGCTCTACCCGGTGTCGGACCTCGCCGCTCGCTACGGCGCGGGCGTGGAGGAGGAAACGACCGACCCGGATCACGCGTACGCGCGGTTCGCGCTCGGCCGGTGGGAGCGACCCTCGTGTTGGGACCGTCTCCCCTGGACCTGACCGAGCGCTTTCAGCGGCTCGCTCATGTGACATTCCCGAACGCTGGCGCCGGGGATGGCTCTTTCGAGCCGCTCGCTCGACCGTCTCAGGGGGCTGCAACCGGACGCCCAATGTAAAAAGTTCGTAGACACGATTCCTAAAGTGCGCAAAATGCGAAAGGGACGGGAGCCGCGTGAGGTTCGTCGTCTTGTGCTCGGGGTAGCGTGGCGTCGGGGGAGGTTCGAGGTCCGCGAGTTCCACTGGGGGGAGGAGAGGCTATGGCTGAGGCCGCGCTCATTCGGGCGAGGATCTCGAGTGCTTTCGCGAACATCGAGTTCGTGGTGGTTCGCGCCATGAGGCGGCGTGGTCAGGTACGTCGGCCTGTTGAACGCGGTCCTACGATGCGTTTGTGCGGTACGCCGGTGGCCGATCGCGATGCCCGAACGCTCGTCGACTTGCTCTTACGCCATGGGGGCAACGATGCCATCGCCGCGGCCACTGTGATCGAGCAGGGTGTGCGACGCCATGTCTTTGCTGTTCCGCTCTCCTCCCGAGAAAGGGAGGCCGTTCTCCATGTGCTCGACGACGCGCCCGACGGGCTCGTCAAGCTGCGCGGCGCCCTCGCGCAGGATCAACCTGATGGCATGGGGTAACGAGAAGATGGGTCAGCCCACATGCCGGAACGGCACAGCGTAGGTTCTGCGCTGTGCTGCATCTCTGCGATGTCCCAGTGACCGATACGGACGCGGGAACGCTGATCGACCTGCTGCAACGCTCCGGCCGCGCCGATGACCTGTCGGCGGCCACGATCATTGAAAACGCCTTGAGTCGGAAGGCGCTCTCGGCCCCGCTCAGTCCAGAGGAGCGCGACGCGATCCTCAGCGTGCTCGAGAACCCACCAGAAGGGCTCGAAGAGCTACGAGCCGCGCTCGCGACGGATCAGCGCGAACGGAGCAGCTAAGACCCAAGGCGCGTTGACCCAGCCGAAGCCCGTGCCGCTGTTCGATATCGCTCAAGAGCGTAAGGAGGGGAGGGCTAAACGCCCTCCCCTCCTTACGACCGTCGGCGCCCTTCTCGTGGCGCCGACGAATCGATCAGTCGCCGCCCCAGCCGCCTTCGCCGCCGCCGCCGAGCGCGTCCTCGCACGTGGCGTAGCCGGCCGGGAGAAGGAAGTCGGGAGCGTTCCGCCAGCCGTGACCAGGCGCCGTGCCATCGAAGTGGCCCTCCAGTGCGTTCGCGCTGACACTGATCAGCACATACGGGTTGGTTGCGGATGCGGTGCCGTGGCAGAGCATGACCTTGTCCGCCGGGCCGCCAGCCTGGGCGGAAACGGCAACCGCGAGAGCGCCAAGGGCGCTTGCGGCAAAGAACGACGAGCGGGTGATGAGTCTCATGAAGGGGTCCTTTCGGATCGTCGGAAGTTCCCTCAACTTCCCCGCCAAAAGGGGCATCGTCTATCCCTGGCACGAGTGATCGGGTCACCCGATGGGACGAAGCCCGAGTGTCGTCAGCCGAGAGGATGCTCGCCCAGAGGGGGATAATCTGCTCGGCGCCACTCGAATCGAGACGGAGGAGCGGATGCGCAGCCTGAACTTCCTCGAGGACGAGCCCTGGGATGAGACGAACGACGATCTCCGGATGCGCCGCCGCTGGTTTGGGCACCCTCTGGGGACGGACATGCTCGGCGCGTCTCTGACCGAGCTTCTGCCCGGATCGCCAGGAGATCGCCTGCACATGCACTACGGGCTGGAAGAGATGTTCTTCGTCCTCAGCGGAACGCCCACGGTCCGCACGCCGGAAGGCGAGGAGCAACTCTCGCCTGGAGAGGTCGTCTACTTCCCCGAAGGACCGGACGGGCTGCACGCGTTCTCGAATCCGACGGACGAGTCGGTGCGCCTGCTTGGCATCTCGACCAAGCGGTTCCCTGACGTGGTGGCCTATCCGGAGCAGGGGGTCGCCTGGTTGGCTACACGTCATCCAGAGCGCCCAGTTCCAGAAGGCGGTGACGAAGGAATCATCGCCCGCTTCGATTTGCCTCGCGACGACTGAGCCAAACCGTCAGGCGACATTCCCGAACGCTGGCCCAGGCAAGGGTCCACGCTTGGAATTGCCGACTAGGGTGCGGGTGTGATCCTGCGGCGGCGACGGATCGGGGCCGCGTTCGTTTGTGCAGGCGCTTGTCTCGCTGCGTCGTGTGGCGGCGGCGGGAAAACTGTCACCACGGCGCACGTTGTCGAAAGCTTTCACAAGGCAGGCTTTACGTCTGTCCGCACGTTCTCCAACGTGAAAGCGTTCAAGGAGACGGCGGCTCGGCAGGATATCCCGGCGGACATGAAAGGCCTGCAGCCCCTCAACGTGGACTACGTCTACTCGCCGTCGGGCGGAAGTCCCCCGCTCGTCGACATGTTTGCGCTCAGGATGCCTTCAGAATCCGCAGCTGAGGAGATCTTCGATCGGATCTATTCCACAAGTGCGAGGCGTAACGAGCTTGCAGAAGCGCGGGCGCACCCGAAGCTGTACGAGGGGGCCATTCCTCCGGGCTTCAAGCTGAGCGACATCCGCACCGCCCGCGTCTGCAACGTTGTGCTCGCCAGCTACAACCCGCAGCACGATGCCGGCCTCGGGCGACGCTTCGATCGGACGCTCGCTCTGCTGCAAGAGGCTTGCCGGTGAGCCTGCCCGGGCGGCTTTCCTCCTAGATCACACTCCCGTTGTGTCGGTTGACACTACCCCCCGGTCACTCGCAGCGCTTGAGGTCTCTCCTACCGACTACGAGAGGGCTGCGCAATCTCGCGACGTACGCCGACGACGTACAGACTGGCTTCCACCGTCCGCATTTGGCCGCGGTCAACTGCAGTCCTGAATCGGCTTGAGTTCAGGCGTTGCGCGTCATCGGCGTCTCGTTGCAGCCACGGCCTCAGGCTACGCTAGCCGTCGTGACCGACCACGTCAGGGAACAGCTGGGGAGGCTGCCGCGAGGCCCCGGCGTCTATCTCTTCCGCGGCGAGGCGGACGATGTCCTCTACGTCGGCAAGGCCAAGTCCTTGCGCGCCCGCGTGCGCAGCTACTTCAACCGCGGCGACCAGCGACTCGGTATCGACCGCATGGTGGAGCGCGTGAGCGGGATCGAGGTGATCGTCACACAGAGCGAAGCGGAAGCGCTGCACCTCGAGCAGAACCTCGTCAAGCGGCACAGGCCGCCGTTCAACGTGCGGTTGCGCGACGACAAGTCGTTTCCGTACATCGCGGTCACCGTCTCCGACGAGTATCCCCGCGTCATGTTCACCCGTGAGCGGCACCGCCGCGGCACGGTGTACTTCGGGCCGTACGCCAATGCGAAGAAGGTGCGTGAAACGCTCGACGTGCTCAACCGGGTGTTTCAGTTCCGGCCGTGCGAAGGGCCGAAGCCGGGGCGGCACTCGGGGATCCCGTGTCTCGATTTCCACATCGAGCGGTGCACGGCGCCGTGTATCCGGGCGATCTCGACGGAGCAGTACCGGGCCCAGATCGACGGCGTCATCGCCTTTCTCTCCGGCGAGACGCGCACGATCGTTCGTGAGCTCGAGCGGAAGATGCGCGAAGCCGCCGCTGCCGAGCGCTACGAGGAGGCTGCACGGTATCGCAACAGCCTGTTCGCGATCGAGAGCCTCGCGGAGCGACAAGGGGCCGACAGAAGGGCCGTGGGCACGATCGACGTGATCGGCCTCGCGGCGGACGGCGATCGGGCCGCCGTGCAGCTGTTCCCGCTCAGAGACGGACGGCTGATCGACCGCTACGCCTTCCATCTCGAGAACGTCGAGGGACAGGACCGGGCGACGATCCTCGAGTCGTTCTGTCTCGAGTACTACACGGCCGCCCCGAGCGTGCCGCCCCAGGTGATCGTCCCGTCGGACATCGGAGACACGGAGGCCCTCGCCCAGTTCCTCTCCGAGTTGCGCGGAGCGGCCGTCGACGTGCGGGCCCCGGCGCGCGGCGAGAAGAGGCGCCTTGCAGAGCTCGCAGACGAGAACGCGCGGCTGGCGCTCACACATGAGGCGACAGCGTCCGAGCAAAAGCGGTTGCACAGGATCGCGGCGCTGGAGAGCCTGCGGGAATGCCTCAACCTCGAAAGCCTTCCGGTGCGGATCGAGTGCTTCGACATCTCGAACATCCAGGGACGCGACATCGTGGCGTCGATGACGGTGTTCGTCGATGCCCAGCCGAAGAAGGCGCACTACCGGACGTTCTCCGTCAAAGGGCTGGAGGGTCAGGACGATTTCGCATCGCTGGCCCAGGTGGTGGCACGCCGGTTTGCCCGCCTTCGCGATGCGAGTGAGCCCGGACGCTATGACGAGAGCTTCGCCGCGCTGCCGAACCTGATCGTGATCGACGGCGGCAAAGGCCAGCTCGCCGCAGCGCTCGAGGCCATCCACTCCACCTACGATGTGCCACGCGTCGCCGTGATTGCGCTCGCCAAGCGGGAGGAAGAGGTGTTCGTGCCCGGAAACCGGCTGCCGATCGTGCTCGAGCGCCACGATCCCGGGCTCCAGCTACTGCAACGGATCCGCGACGAAGCACACCGGTCTGCAGTGTCGTATCACCGCCAGCGGCGCGATACGCGCGCGTTCTCGTCGATCTTCGACACGCTCGAAGGCATCGGACCGGCGCGACGGCGGGCGATCCTGCACCACTTCGGCTCTGCCGATCAGTTCCTGGTCGCCTCGCAGGAGGAGCTCGAGGCAGTGCCTGGGCTGCCCGCGAAGACCGCGCGGGCCGTCTACGCGCAGCTGCACCGCACCGGCGGCGCTGCGACGTCGTGAGCGGCTAGACGGACCGGCCCGGCTCGGCGCCGACGGTGTCGCTCGCGCGACGGAACCGCACCGTCCTCAGTGTCAACAGAATCGCGGAGAAGCCGACTGTGGCGTTCACGACTGTGAGGGTGAGCTTCATGCCGACGCTGAAGGCCAGGAGGGCGGTGCGTGTTGCCTGGCCGCGCAGGGTGTAGAGCAGAAGCGCCTGTTCCGTGCCGATGCCACCTGGGCTGATCGGCACGAGCGTTGCGAGGCTCGCTGTCGCCTGGACGAGCAGAACGTTGCGCAGGCTCTGGTCGATGTTGAACGCATCGAGGAAGAACCAGATCGTCGCGAGCCGCAGCGCCCAGTCGCATGCCTGCCAGAAGGCGACAGAACGCAGATAGCGGGTCGGCGTGCGCAGCACCGTGAAAGCCTGCGCCACACGTGCTTTGAGATCGCGCCAGCCGGCCCGCACCCAGACGGCGAACGCGATCAACGCCAGCACCAGTACCACCACCACGATCTGCAGCACGAAGCCGTGCTTGAGCAGCCAGTGGAAGTCGAAGCTCGGCAATGACGGCAGCACGTCGAGACTCGGAAGCACGCCCTGGGTGAGTGCCCACGCGAACAACCCGAGCGCGCAGGTGGCGTCCACGATCGTCAACACGAGCGTCGAGGCGATCAACGTCGGGTAGCTCGACGTCGGGATCGCGCGTCGCGTCAGATAGAGGCGCAGGACATCTCCGGCACGTGCCGGAAAGACCGCATTGACACCCACCCCGGCGACGTACGCCGCGTAGATCGAGCGCCAGCGGACACGCTCGTCCGGATACGCCGCAGCGAGCACGTTGCGCCATGCCCTGCTCGTACATCCCAGCTTGACGAGGTGGCAGGCGACACCGAGGATGAGCGGCACAAGTCGGACGTCGGCAAGGTGTTGCCAGAAGGTGTCGATCGCGACGAAGACGCGGTGCACCCGGCAACGGTAGCGGCGCCCGCGTGCCGACGGCGTGCACGCTTCCAGGCTCGCCGGACGCCGATGCAGACGCTCTCCGGTGCGGGATTCTCGCTGCGCGCGGTGGCCGGAACGACGGTAATTCGCTCGAGCGCGGCTTCGCTGTCGAGCGTGGCTTCGCCTTGTCGAGCGTGGCTTCGCTTCCTGCGCGCGTCAGCGAGCCCGATCTCGCCGACGTGGCCGTAACGGACGTGACCCGGTGTCTGACACCGGGTCACGTCCGAACTGGACGCGCGTACTGCTAGGGCCAGGCGAGCCGCACCCCGGCGTAGGCGACCGCGGCGATCAGCGCCCACGAGGCGAGGCCGAGCGCGAGTGGTCGCAATCCGATGCGGACGAGACGATCGATGCGCACGCGCGTCCCCAGGCCGAAGAGCGCCAGGCCGAGTAGGACGGTACGGACGTCGTCGATCCGCGCCGTTGCGCCGGCGGGCAGGACATCGAGGCTCGCGAGGCCGACGGCCGCGATGAAGAGCAGAATGAAGGGAGGCACGATCGTGAGCCGCGACTCGCGCATCCGCGCCGTGCGGGCGTGTCGCACGGCGATCAGTGCCACGATCGGCGCGAGCAGCATGACGCGGGTCAGCTTGACGACGATCGCCGTCGACAGCGCCACGCTGCCGGCGGTGGACGACGTCGCGACGACCTGGGCGACGTCGTGCACGCTCGCTCCGACCCAGGCGCCGTACGCCTCGGAGTCGAGCCCGAGCGGCCCACGTAGGGGCGGCAGGGTCACGATCGCGAGCGTCCCGCAGAGCGTCACGAGCGCAACGGCGAACGTGACCTCGTCCTCATCGGCCTCCACGACGCCGTTCGCTGCGGCGATCGCCGAAACGCCGCAGATCGAAAATCCGGTCGCGACGAGCAGCGACAGATTCGGCGACAGGCCCAGCCGGCGGCCCGCCCACAGCGTCCCTGCGAACGTGATCGCGACGACAGCGACCACGACCGCGAGGGCTTTGACTCCGAGGGCGAGGATGTCCGGAAAGACGAGATCGAAGCCGAGCAGCACGACGCCGGCGCGCAGCAGGCTACCGGCGGCGAACGAGAGGCCGGCGACCGCGAACTGGGGGACGCGGGCGGCGTTGGCGAGCAGCACGCCGAGGGCGACGCAGAGCACGAGCGGCGGAAGCTGGTCGACGGCCGTGTGCAGCGCGAGGGCGATCGCCACGGCCATGCCCGCCAGGGCGAGGCCGGGCAGGCGCGCCATCATTCGTCGGGCTGCAGGAAGGGGTAGCGGTAGTCCCGTGGCGGCACCAGCGTCTCCTTCACCGTGCGCGGGCTCACCCACCGGATCAGGTTCCACATCGAGCCGGCCTTGTCATTCGTGCCGGACGCCCGTGCCCCGCCGAACGGCTGCTGGCCGACGACCGCGCCCGTGGGCTTGTCGTTGACGTAGAAGTTGCCGGCGGCATAGCGCAGCTTGTCGTGCGCCTCGTCGATCGCGTAGCGATCGTTCGAGAACACGGCACCCGTGAGGGCATAGGCGCCTGTTGCATCGACGAGCTCGAGCGTGTCCTGCCACTTCGACTCGTCGTAGACGTAGGCCGTCACGACGGGGCCGAAGAGCTCATCACGCAAGAGCCTGAAGCCCGGGTCGTCGGTCTTGATCACGGTCGGCTCGACGAACCAGCCCAGGCTGTCGTCGGTTCCGCCGCCTGCGACGATCTCGGCGCCGGCCTCCCTGGCCTCCGCGATCGCGTCGCGTTGGGTGTGAAACGACGATTCGTCGATCACGGCGCCCATGAAGTTGGTGAGGTCGCTGACATCTCCCATTGCGATCTCGCCGACATCTGCATGCAGCCGGTCGCGCACCTCGTTCCAGAGGTTCGAGGGAACATAGACGCGGGACGACGCCGAGCACTTCTGGCCCTGGTACTCGAACGATCCGCGGATGATCGCTGCCGAGACGGCGTCCGGGTCCGCGGATGGATGGGCCAGGATGAAGTCCTTGCCGCCGGTCTCGCCGACGATGCGCGGATAGTTGCGGTAGCGGTCGATGCCGCTCCCGATCGTGCGCCACATGCTCTGGAAGACGGCCGTGGAGCCCGTGAAGTGGACACCGGCGAGCTCCGGGCTCGCGAGTGCCGCGGCGCCCAGCTCGGCGCCCGGCCCGAAGACGAGATTGATCACCCCCGGCGGGAAGACCGGCCTCCTCGAGCAGCCGCATCGTGTACCAGGCCGACAGCGCCTGCGTCGAGGCCGGCTTCCAGACGACCGTGTTTCCCATCAGCGCCGGCGAGGTCGTCAGGTTCGCTCCGATGGCCGTGAAGTTGAACGGGCTCACCGCGAAGACGAAGCCTTCGAGCGCGCGGTACTCGAGACGGTTCCACACGCCCCGAGTCGAGACGGGCTGCTCGCCGTAGACGCGCGTGAGGTACTCGGCGTTGAAGCGCAGAAAGTCGATCGTCTCGCACGCAGCGTCGATCTCGGCCTGATGCGCAGTTTTCGACTGATTCAGCATCGTGGCCGCGTTCAGCGTCGAGCGCCATGGGCCTGAGAGCAGCTCGGCGGCGCGCAGGAACACCGCGACGCGCTCGTGCCACGGCGTTCGCGACCATTCCTCGTGCGCGAGCCGCGCCGCCGTGATCGCCTGCTCGATGTGCGAGGCGTCGCCCCGCTCGACGTCGGCGAGCACGTGCGCCCGCCTGTGCGGCATGACGGCCTCGAACGTCGTGCCGGTCTCGACGCGCCTGCCTCCGATCACCATCGGGACGTGCACACGCTCCGACGACATCTGCTCGAGACGCTCCTTCAACTCGGCACGCTCGGTCGAGCCCGGTAGGTAGGACAGGATCGGCTCGTTGACGGCGGGCGGTGGGCGAAAGATGCCAGGGGCGCTCATCGCGGCGATTGTATTGTCGTGCTTGTGCGCGTGACGCGGCAGCTCTACGTGGTCGACGGGTGGGGTGTCGGAGAGCTGTGGCACGAGGACGGCGTCCTCGTCCAGCATGAGCTGGCTTCCCTCGACCTCGAGCGTGAGCTCGAACGTCGAGGTGACATGGCCGTTGCGACTGTCGGTCCAGCCGCCCCCACGGGGGGCGCCGGGCCCCCTTCCGGAACGCTAACGGAGGATCTGCCACACGATCGTGACGGGGCCGTGCCGGATCTGTGCCGGCGCTTCGAGCTGCATCTGCGAGGGCTCCGCGTGGGGTACGACGACGTCGATCTCGACCTGGAATGGGCGACGCCTTTCCAGGCTGCGCTCGCCGAATCGGCCCGCGCGATTCCGTGGGGTGAGGTCGTCTCCTACGGCGAGCTCGCTGCGTCCGCAGGGCGTCCGGGTGCGGCTCGGGCGGCGGGCACGTTCTGCGCCGAGAACCGTTTCGCCCTCGTGATCCCGTGTCACCGGATCGTCGCGGCAGCCGGTATCGGCGGCTACGGGTCGGGCGGCATCGGTTTGAAGCGCCGCCTTCTCGCGCTCGAAGGGGTGGACCTGTGACGGCCGGGCCGCTCGCGGAGGACGTGCGGGCCGAGCTCGCCGCAATCGCCCCGTCACGGCGCTGCGACCGGCTCGCCGAGATCTCGGCGCTGTTCCATACGGCCGGCTCGCTGCACTTGCTCGGCCGCGGGGCGATCGCGCTGCACCTCGATCTTGCCGGCTCCGCGATCGCGCGACGCGGGTTCGCGCTCCTGGCCGATCTGCGCGTGCACGCCGAGATCCGCACATACACCCGGCATGCCTTTGATCGCGCCACCCGCTACCAGCTCCACGTAGCCGGTGACGACGGCGCGCTCTCGATCCTCGAGGAGGCAGGCGTGCTCGACGCGGAGCACCGGCCGCTCGAGCGTCCGCCGGGGCGCGTCGTCGCGCGCGATTGCTGCCGTGGCGCCTACCTGCGCGGCGCCTTTCTCGGAGGAGGGTCACTCTCCGGCCCGCGCTCACCACACCTCGAGGTGCGGACCCCGACCCTTGCCGGGGCGTCGTTCGTCCGCAGCGTCGCGTCGGCGCAGGGAGTCCGGCTCAAGGTCGTCCGGCGAGCATCCCACACCACGGCGTACGCCAAGGGGTGGGAGGAGATCGAGGGCTTTCTCGTCGCCTCGGGAGCGATCGACTCGGTGCTCGCGCTGGAGGAGCGCAGCGTGGTGGCGGAGATGCGCGCCGAGGCGAACCGGCTTGCGAATGCCGATCATGCAAACCTCGTGCGCACCGCCCGCGCAGCGCAAGAGCAGCTCGAAGCCGCCCGGCACCTACGCGCGGACGGTGTGCTCGCCGGGCTTCCGGAGCGCCTGCGCGAGGCGGCAGAGCTGCGCCTGCGCCATCCCGAGCTGTCGTTGCGCGATCTCGCCGCGAAGGCGAGCCCGCCGGCCACGAAGGCCGGCATGCAGCGACGGTTGGCAAAAGTCGTGGAACTCGCCCGGCAGTAGCGCTGCCTCGTTCTGTGAGTGTCCCCCGTGGTGGGCGGGCGAAGCCGGTCACCCTTAGGGATCAGCGGATTGCTGAATCTCGGTGGGAGATTCGGCCCTCGGTGAATTCGTCCCAAGTGGCGGGCCGGCAAGGCCGGCCCCTTCGGTGATGTTGCGGATTGGGAATCTCTGCTGGGAGATTCGGTTCTCTCTGTGAATTCGTCCCAAGTGGCGGGCCGGCAAAGCCGGCCCCTTCAGGGATTTGCGGATCGGAAATCTCCACTAGGAGATTTCCGATCTCGCAGCCAATACAGGCGGGCTGGGGGAGGAGCTCCGAGGACGATCTCCTCCCCCACGTACGCGCGCTCCGAGACCAGGCGACGGACGGGGTCTGGATCCGCCGCCCGGGAGCGCGAGCCCGCCACGGGATCAGTATGAGACTCGCGCGGCGTTTCCTCAACTGCCCACTGCACGATACGGGCGCGTCGTAGCTCGACTGCACCTGATAGCTCGGCCGGAGGGCCTCGTTACACTCGACTCCAGGGTCACCTTCACGAGAGCGAGGAATACTGGGATATGGCGATTCGCGTCGGCATCAACGGCTTCGGCCGCATCGGTCGCAACTTCTTCCGCGCCCAGTACGCGCTCGGCGCCGACATCGACGTCGTGGCTGCGAACGACCTCGGAGACACCGGCACGATGGCGCATCTGCTGCGGTTCGACTCCACGCTGGGCCCGTTCGCGGGTGAGGTGGAGCTGGGCGAGGGCGTCATCAGAGCGGGGGGCGAGGAGATCCGGATGCTCTCCGAGCGTGATCCGGCTGCGCTCCCATGGGGCGAGCTCGGCGTCGACGTCGTGCTCGAGTCGACCGGGTTCTTCACGTCACGCGACGGTGCTCAGAAGCATCTCGACGCGGGTGCGAAGAAGGTCCTGATCTCGGCGCCGGCGACGGATCCGGACTTCACGGTCGTGCTGGGCGTCAACGACGGTGGCTACGACCCGGCGACCCACCACATCGTGTCCAACGCATCGTGCACCACGAACTGTGTTGCACCGCTTGCGAAGGTTCTCGACGACCTGGCCGGGATCGAGAGCGGCTTCATGACGACGATCCACGCCTACACCTCGGATCAGAGCCTGCAGGACATGCCGCACAGGGATCTGCGCCGCGCCCGGGCAGCTGCGATCAACCTGATCCCGACCTCGACCGGTGCGGCGAAGGCGATCGGGCTCGTGATGCCACACCTACAGGGGAAGGTCGACGGCGTCTCTGTCCGTGCACCCGTGGCGACCGGCTCCCTCACCGACCTCGTGGTGAGGCTCGGCCGGGAAGTCTCGGTGGACGAGATCAATGCTGCGTACGAGGCCGCCGCCGGCGGTGGGCTGCTCGGCATTCTCCGCTACTCGACGGATCCGCTCGTCTCCACGGACATCGTGCATTCGCCGTTCTCGTGCATCTTCGACAGTCAGCTGACGATGGCCCACGGCACGACCGCCAAGGTGTTCGGCTGGTACGACAACGAGTGGGGTTACTCCTGCCGGCTGGTCGACCTCGTAGGCCGGCTGCTGTGATCGCCCATCGTGTCGATGCGGAGCTGCGCGCTTGAGGATGCCGCGGTCGGTGGAGACGGCCGACGTCTCCGGCAAGCATGTGCTCGTACGCGCCGACCTCAACGTCCCGCTCGAGGACGGTCACGTGGCCGACGACACACGCATCCGCGCCGCCCTACCGACGTTGCGCCGGCTGCTCGAGCACGAGGCTGCCGAGGTTCTCGTCTGTTCGCATCTGGGCCGGCCCTCGACCGACGATGACCGGCGACGGCTCTCCATCGCTCCGGTCGCGGAATGCCTGACGACACTGCTTCCCGGATCGGCGCCTGCGAGTGCTCGAGAACACGCGCTTCAACCCCGGTGAGACGAAGAACGATCCGGCATTTGCCCGCGAGCTTGCCCAGGGGATGGATCTCTACGTGAACGACGCGTTCGGGTCTGCGCACCGCGCGCATGCCTCCACCGAAGCGGTCGCGCACCTCCTTCCCGCATACGCGGGCCTGCTGCTGCTGGCAGAGCTCCGTCACCTGGGCAAGCTTCTGGGCGACGTCGAGCGCCCGTTCGTGATCGTCGCCGGCGGAGCGAAGGTGGAGGACAAGCTCGCCGTGCTCGAGAACCTCGGCGGCAGATCCGACACGGTGCTGATCGGAGGCAAGATGGCCGAGCAAATGCGTGTGGAGAACCCGCTGTCCTTTCCGGTCGAGCTGCCGACCGACGTCGTCGTGGCGAGTGCCTTTGCCGCCGATGCCGAGACGCGACGTGGCGGGCTTCGACGAGGTTCCCGAGGGCTGGCTCGGGCTCGACATCGGCCCCGAGACCCGCGAGCGTTTCGCCCGGATCATCGTGGCGGCGAAGACGATCTTCTGGAACGGCCCCATGGGCGTGTTCGAATGGGAGCCGTTCGCGGGCGGCACCCGCGCCGTCGCGGAGGCCGTGGCCTCTGCAGACGCGTACAGCGTCGTCGGAGGAGGCGATTCCGTGCGCGCAATCCAGGAGCTCGGGCTGGCGGACAAGATCGCGTGGGTCTCGACGGGCGGCGGCGCGTCGCTCGAGCTGCTCGAGGGCAAGGTGCTCCCGGGCGTGGCCGCAATCCCGGAGGCATGAGATGCGCAAGCTGATTGCGGGCAACTGGAAGATGTACAAGGGCCCGGCCGAGACGCTGGCGTTCTTCGACTCCTTCGAGGCCCCCGACGGTGTCGACGTCGTCATCTGTCCGCCGTTCGTCTCGCTCGAAGTGGCGGTCGGCGAAGAGTGGCCGATCTATGCGCAAAACGTGCACTGGGCCTCGGAGGGCGCTTTCACCGGCGAGGTCTCCGCGGCCATGCTCGTCGAGATCGGCGTCCGCGGCTCCCTCGTCGGCCACTCGGAGCGGCGCCTGTATTTCAGCGAGACCGATGAGACCGTACGTAGCCGGGCCGAGGCGGCCCTTGAAGCAGGTCTCGCGGTGATCGCGTGCGTGGGTGAGACGGAGGCCGAGCGTGAGGCGGGGGAGACGGAGGCCGTGCTGCGGCGCCAGGTCGCCGTGCTGCCGCGACACGACCAGCTTGTGATCGCCTACGAGCCCGTCTGGGCGATCGGAACCGGCCGTACCGCGACCCCGGAGACCGCGCGTGACGCCCATGCTCTGATCAAGTCGCTGCACGACACGCGCGTGATCTACGGCGGCTCGGTCAAGCCGGAGAACATCGAGGAGCTGCTTTCGCAGCCTCACATCGACGGCGCCCTTGTCGGAGGCGCCTCCCTCGATCCCGCCACCTTTTCAGCGCTGTGCCAGGCCGGGTCCCGCTTCCCCTCGTAACGCTCGTGATCCTCGACGGCTGGGGCATTGCTCCACCGGGCCCGGGGAACGCGGTCGAGCTCGCACACACACCGGTCTTCGACGGGCTCTGGGAGCGCTATCCGCACACGCAGATCGCCGCGTCGGGCGCTGCAGTCGGGCTGCCAGAGGGCCAAATGGGCAACTCCGAGGTCGGGCATCTCACGATCGGCTCGGGCCGCATCCTCCTGCAGGACCTGGTCCGGGTACACGCGGCGGTCAGCGACGGCTCGTTGCTCACGAACCCGGCACTGGTCGGAGCGTTCCGCCGCGCACGCGAGCGCGGCGGTGCCGTCCATCTGCTCGGTCTCGTCTCGAGCGGCGGTGTGCACTCGCACATCGATCACCTGCGCGCCCTGCTCGAGCTGTCGGTGCGCGAGGCCATGGCGGATCGCACCTGGATCCACGCGTTCACCGACGGACGTGACGTGTCGCCCCATGCTGCGGCAAACGACCTTGCGACCCTCCCGGCCGAGCGCATTGCAACCGTCATCGGCCGCTACTACGCGATGGACCGCGACAAGCACTGGGAGCGCACGGACCGCGCGGTCAACGCCGTCGTCGACGGAATCGGGAAGCACGTCGACGATGCGGTCGAGGCGATCCGCGCGAGCTACGCGAGCGGGATCACCGACGAGTTCATCGAGCCGATCGTCGTCGACGGAACGCCTCGGCTCGACCCGGCTCTCGATGCGGCGATCAGCTTCAACTTCCGCCCGGACCGGGTGCGCCAGCTCTCGTACCGGCTGCTCGAGCGCCACGTCGACCTGACGACCATGACCCGCTACGCGGAGGATCTGCCGACACCGGTCGCCTTTCCCGAGCAGGATGTTCGCGACACCTTGGCCGAGACGCTCAGCGCGCACGGCCTCCGCCAGCTGCACGTCGCCGAGACCGAGAAATACGCCCACGTCACCTACTTCTTCAACGGCGGCACCGAAGCGGAGTGGGACGGCGAGACGCGGATCCTCGTCCCCTCGCCGCGGGACGTTCCGAGCTACGACCACAAACCTGAGATGTCTGCGGCCGGCGTCGCCGAGCAGGTCGCCACCCATGTGGGTGACGGCATCGCCTTCTGCGTCGTCAATTTCGCGAACCCGGACATGGTCGGCCACACCGGGGTGATCCCGGCAGTGGTGGCGGCCGTCGAGGCTGCAGACATCGCCCTCGAGCGGGTCGTCTCCGCGACCTTGGCGCTCCGCGGCGCCTGCCTCGTCACGGCCGATCACGGCAACGCGGAAACGATGCTCGAGGCAGACGGCGTCAGCCCGCACACGGCGCACACCACCAACCCCGTGCCGCTCGTGCTCACGCTTCAGGGCATGACGCTGCGGGACGGCGGGGAGCTCTCCGACTTGGCCCCGACGATTCTCGGCCTGCTCGGAATCGACGTCCCGGCGGCGATGACAGGGGACGACCTCGTCGCCCCGCCGAGCAGCGACAATCGGTGACATTTCAGTAACTCGTAAATTGTTGGTGTGGAAGCGGGGAACGGCTGTATGCTCGCCCCGGATTGGCCCTGGAGCAGCCTGACCCCGGAATCCTTCGCAAGGCGCAACGCGGCGACGAGCGCGCGTTCTCGATCATCGTCAGGACGTACGAGCGACCGATCTACAACTACGTGCTGCGCCTCGTCGGCGATCGCGCGCTCGCCGAGGACCTGACGCAGGAGGTCTTCCTCCGCGTCTACCAGGGGCTACCCGGGTTCTCGCTGCGGTCGCGCTTCACGACCTGGCTCTTCCAGGTGACGAAGAACCGGGTGCTCGACGAGCTCCGCGCGCTGGAGCGCCGTCCACGTGGCGTCGTCTGCATCGACGACATCCCGCCGCTCGAGGTGCTCGACGCCCCGCTCGAGCGCGCCGAGACGATCGACGCCCTCTGGCGCGCCGTCGAGGCGCTCAACGTCGATCTCAAGATGGCGTTGCTGCTCCGGGACATCGTCGGCCTCTCGTACACGGAGATCGCCGATTCGCTCGAGATCACGCTGGCTACCGTGAAATGGCGGATCTACAAGGCCCGCGAAGAGGTCCAGGCGGCACTCGCCCGCGACGGAGTCACGTCCGGCTCGGTCACGAGTGCCCCCGCCGTGATCGTGTAGCGCCGAAGCGTAGTCGGCACCCGAAGGTCCGTTCGCCAACTGGCCGTACCATTGCGCTCGTGACGACAACGGCGACTGATCCGGTGCGGCGGCTCGCCGGCGCGCTGTCGGAGCTCGCGGGTGTGCCCGTCGCGCTCGAGCGGCCGTCGGATGCCTCGCACGGGGATTACGCGACCAATGCAGCGTTGCAGCTTGCCGGGTCGCTGCGACAGCCGCCGCGCACGGTGGCCGAGAGGCTCGCCGGCGAGGCGGCGGGTCTCGAGGGTGTGCAGCGCGCCGAGGTCGCCGGGCCGGGCTTCGTCAACCTGTTCCTCGACGACGCCTGGTTCGCGGACGTGCTCGACGTCGTGCTCGGCCTCGGCGCCGACTTTGGAGGTCGCTCCGCAATCACGTCCGAGCGCGTGCAGGTGGAGACGGTGTCGGCAAACCCGACGGGGCCGATCACGGTCGCATCTGCCCGCAACGGCGCCTACGGCGACTGCGTCGCTCGGCTCCTTGCATTCACCGGCAACGCGGTCGAGCGCGAGTACTACATCAACGACGCCGGCGCGCAGATCGACAGCTTCCGAGCCTCCGTCGACGCGGCGCGCAGGGGCGATGCGCCGCCCGACGAGGGGTATCGCGGCGCGTACATCGCAGACCTGGCGCGCGAGGACGGCGACCCGGTGCCTCGCATGCTGGAGCAGATCGAGGCCACGCTGAAGCGGTTCCGCATCCATTTCGACAGCTTCGAGCGCCAGAGCGTCGTCTCGGTGGAGATTCCGGACGCAATCGCGCTGCTCGACACGTTCGAGGCGGACGGTGCGCTTTGGGCGCGGTCATCGGCCTACGGCGACGAGAAGGATCGAGTGCTGGTGCGCTCGGACGGGACTCCGACGTACTTCGCGGCCGACGCCGCCTACGTCCGCCGGAAATACGCGAAAGGCTTCGACCGGCTCGTGTACGTCCTGGGAGCAGACCATCACGGCTACGTGGGGCGCCTGCAGGCGCTCGCCGAGATGCTCGGACATCCGCGCGACTCGCTGGAGGTGCTGCTCTACCAGCTCGTCCACCTGACCCAGGGCGGCGAGGCGACGAAGATGTCGAAGCGGCGCGGCGACGTCGTCTTTCTGGATGAGTTCATCGACGAGATCGGCGTCGATGCAGCCCGCTGGCATCTCGTCTCGCGCGGCCACGACCAGACGATCGAGATCGACGTCGATCTCGCAGCCCAGAAGACGGCCAAGAACCCGGTCTTCTACGTGCAGTACGCACACGCCCGCATTGCCGGCATCCTGCGCAACGCCGCCGGCGCGACACCATCGTCCGTCTCGCCGGTGCCGCTCGCACCCGAGGAGCGTGAGCTCCTCAAGCGGCTGGCCGAGTTCCCCGGCATCGTGGCCGACGCGACCGAGCGCCGGGCTCCCCATGCGATCCCGACCTACGCGATCCGGGTCGCCGACGACTTCCACCGCTTCTATCACCAGCACAAGGTGCTCGGCTCCGAATCGGAATCGTTCCGCCTCGGCCTCTGCACCGCGACGAAGTCGGTCGTCGCCCGCAGCCTCGACCTGATTGGCGTCGAGGCTCCCGACCACATGTAAGACGGACACGCCCGTAGCATCGTGCGGTGCGCTGGAATCTCGCCCTCGCCGGGCTCGCGACGTCCTGGGGATTCATCGCCGTTCTCGTCGCGGCCGTCGATCTCGGCGCCGGGGCGCTCGCATTCCTCCGGCTCGCGCTCGCGGCCGGAGCTCTCGCCTTCGTAGCGCTTCTCGGCGGCCGCGCCGCGACCCTGCATCCCGGCAGCAGGTTGTCCGCCCTCGTCGTTCTGGGGGTCGTCCAGGGCGCCCACTGGCTGCTCTTCTTCGAGGCGGTCAAGCTCGGCTCGGTCGCGCTGGCGGTCATCACCTTCTACCTGGCACCGCTGTTCCTGGCCGTGCTCGCTCCGCTGACCCTGCCGGAGCGGCTCTCGAACGTGGCCCTCGGCGCGCTCGTCCCCGGCGGACTGGGGATCGCGCTGATCGCGCTGTTCGGCAACGACGGCGGTCGCTTCACCACCGCGGCGCTGGCCTGTGGGATCGGCTCCGCGGCGACATATGCACTGCTCGTGATCCTCTCGAAACGACTCCTTCTCTCGGACGTCGAGCCGATCACGATCGCATTCTGGGACTGCCTCGTCGGAGCGCTGGCTGTTGCACCCGCCCTCCTCTTCGCCGGCCGCGTGCTCCCTCGTGGAGCGGGGGAGTGGGCCGCTGTGTTGCTGCTCGGGATCGTCTTCACGGGGCTGTCGACGCTCGTCTACGCAGGGCTCTTGCGGCACGTCACCGCCCAGGCGGCCGGCATTCTGACCTTTCTCGAGCCCGTTTCCGCCGTGCTGCTGGCATGGGCTCTCGTCGATGAGCCGCTCGGCGGCTACACCCTCGTCGGAGGCGCCCTCGTCCTTGTCGCCGGTATCGCTGTCGTGACGCTGGAGCCGGCCGAGACGCGCGTCACCGAGGCGGCGGCCGGGGTAGGATCGAGCACGTCGTGAGCGCCGTCATCGATCCCACGATCCCCGACCGCAACCTCGCGCTGGAGCTCGTTCGCGTCACAGAGGCAGGTGCCATGGGCGCCGCTCGCTGGATCGGGCGAGGAGACAAGAATGCCGCCGATCAGGCGGCCGTCGACCTCATGCGCCGAATGATCAACACCGTCGTGATGCAAGGCGTGGTCGTGATCGGGGAGGGCGAGAAGGACGAGGCGCCGATGCTGTTCAACGGCGAACGAGTCGGCGCGGGCTGGGGTCCGGAGGTCGACGTCGCCGTCGACCCGCTCGAGGGCACGCGGCTCACGGCACTCGGCATGCCGGGCGCGATCGCGGTCATCGCCGTCGCCGAACGCGGGTCGATGTTCTTTCCGGGCGCGGCGCTGTATATGAACAAGATCGCAGTCGGGTCCGAGGCGGCAACGGCGATCGACATCAACGCGTCCCCGACTGAGAACGTGAACGCTGTTGCCGCCGCCAAGGGGATGAAGGTGAGTGATCTCACGGTCGTCGTGCTCGAACGCGACCGCCATGACGATCTGATCGCCGAACTGCGCGCTGCCGGGGCACGTGTGAATCTGATCCGTGACGGAGACGTGGCGCCGTCGATCGCCGCCGCACAACCCTTCACGGGTGTCGATCTTGTGATGGGCATCGGCGGGACGCCGGAGGGGGTCATCTCCGCGGCAGCGATCAAATGCCTCGGCGGCGCGATTCAGGGCAAGCTGTGGCCGCGCAACGACGAGGAGCGGCAGTCGCTGCTCGACCACGACTACGACATCGAGCAGGTGCTCACGGCGGACGATCTGGTGCGCGGCGACGACGTGTTCGTCGCTGCAACCGGGGTCACGGGCGGCTCCCTCCTGCGCGGGGTCCGCACGAGCTCGGCTGGGATCGAGACCGAGTCGATCGTGATGCGCTCGCGCTCGGGAACCGTGCGTCGCATCGCCGCCCACCATCCGCAAGAAAAGCTGACGAATCTGTGAAAGGACCACGATGGCGCACGAACTGAAGACGATCGCCCAGTCGATCGTCGCGAACAACAAGGGCATTCTGGCCGCCGACGAGTCGACGGGCACGATCACGAAGCGCTTCGACGGGATCGGCGTCGAGTCGACCGAGGAAAACCGACGCGCGTACCGCAACCTGCTCTTCACGACGGCGGGCTTCGAGGAGTACATCGGCGGCGTGATCCTGTTCGACGAGACGATCCGGCAGAGCGCCGACGACGGGACGCCGTTCCCGGAGCTGCTCGCGGCGAAGGGGGTCGTGCCGGGGATCAAGGTCGACACCGGCGCGCACCAGCTTGCCGGCGCTCCCGGCGAAACCGTCACGGAAGGACTGGACGGCCTCCGCGGCCGCCTCGCCGAGTACTACGAGCTGGGGGCGCGGTTCGCGAAGTGGCGTGCCACGATCTTCATCGCGAGCGGGCTGCCATCGGACTACGCGCTCGGAGCGAACGCGCATGCGCTTGCTCGCTATGCGGCGTTGTGCCAGGAGGCGGGCATCGTTCCGATCGTCGAGCCCGAGGTGTTGATGGACGGCGATCACTCGCTGGACGACTGCGCCGACGCGACGGGACGCACGCTGCAGGCACTCTACGACGCCCTCTACGAGCATCGCGTGGACCTCGAAGGCTCGCTGCTGAAACCGAACATGGTCATTCCCGGCAAGGGCAACGCCGATCAGGCGAGCCCGGAGCGGATCGCGAAGGCGACGCTCTCGTGCTTCCGCCGTCATGTGCCGCCCGCGGTGCCCGGAATCGTGTTCCTCTCCGGCGGCCAGTCCGAAGTCGAGGCCACGGTCAACCTGAATGCGATCAACCAGCTCGACGGGCGCCCATGGCCGCTGTCGTTCTCCTACGGCCGCGCACTGCAGGCGTCGGCGCTCACGGCGTGGAGAGGCTCGCAGGACGCGGTGGGAGCCGCCCAGGCGGCATTCGTGCACCGCGCCCGCTGCAACGCCGCGGCAGCAGCCGGGGAGTACTCGGCGGAGATGGAGCAGCTGGTCACCGCCTGAGCGCGGTGGTCAGCCGGCGCGTGTCGCGAAGAGCCTCAGCCCGGTCATGAAAGCGAGCCAGACGACGAAAGCGAGCGCGCACTGTGCGAGCTTGGGCAGCCGCTGCGTCCACTCTGCAAATCGCGTGACCTCGGCCGTCGCGTAGCTCGGCTGGACTGCGAGCGAGAAGCCGTAGAGGAGCGAGCCTCCCATCAAGGCGAACGCGAGGATGATCCGCACGACCGCGACTATGACAGGATTCGCACCCGTGCGCGAGGCGATTCAGGAATTACTCGACGAGCACGTGCGGCGGTGCAACGAAGGGGCATCGGGTGGCGACGTCGGTCCGCTCGTCGAGCTCTCGCATGGCACCGGCACGAGGCGTGTCACCGTTGCCGGTGGCGGGATCTCAAGGCTCGTCGTCAGCTTCGACTGATTGAGCCGTAATCTCACTCGCCTTCGCCGGCCGGCTTCCTGGCTATCGCCGTGCCATGAAGCTGTAGCGGCTGTTGACGGGCAGCGGACGCCGGCGCCGACCCACCGCGACGGATCCGTGCCGCGCGGCATCCGTGATCGGGATCAGACGGGCACGCACGGCGAGCTCAGTCGGCGCTTTTTGCGGCCCGGCCGGGATCCACGTCAAGCCGAGGCGCCTGTGGTCGACGATCGCGGTTGCCGTGACCTCGAGCGAGCCATTCACCTCGATCGCGCGTACCTCGAGTTCGAGCGGCGTGCAACGGGCGCCCACCGCAAGCTGCCCGATCACGTGCAACCGCCCAGCACCATGGTCGGCGACATGCGTCGATTCGAACCGCATGACGGGGCCGGCTGCGAAGCCGGGCAGGCTGTACGAGCGCGGTCGAGGATCGGTCTGCTCGTCGCGGAACTCGAGCCCGGCGGTGTCAATCGTGAACCTGATCCGGATGTCGCCTTCGGTGTCGAACCGGAGCAGGCCATCGGCACGGCGAAAGGCTCCGGCGACGCGGATCGGGCCCAACCGGTGCTTGACTCTGAGCTCGAACGCCGAGCTCGAGGGATCCAACCTCCATGCCGCGACTCGAGTCGAGAGCGGGCGGTGATCATTCAGCGCGGTACTCATCTGTCCTCCAGCGGTCTCTTGTGTTCGATTCGAGCAGGGGAGGCCGGACGTCCTCCGGTCCGCACCAGCGTGTGGCTCGGACGCCGCGGTCAGGCGTCAGGTGCCATGCGACACACCGTACGGCGGGTCGAGCCGGGTCGCGTCGGCCCCTGTGAGGATCCGCTGACGCCGTCAGAACGATCATTGCGTCGTCCGCGAGGATGATCACGGCCGACTTCCACCTCACTTGTGACGGCGGTCGATGCCGAGCGGTCAGGCAGCGCCGTCGAGCTTGCGGCCGTCTTCCACGAGCGGCAGCCCGATCTCAGTCCGCAGCCTCGCGATCCGGTCGAGAAGATTTCGACGCTCGAGGGACAGTGCGTCGTCGAGCTCTTTGAGCTCGTCCAGGCGTGCGAACTCATCATCGTCGAGTGCGGGCCTCAGCGAGAGGCGGCCGATCTGCGTATGCACCAGACTGAGCTGATGGCTGAGCGTCTGTTCCCGCTGCTCGAGGAGAACGAGATCGCCGCTGAGTGGGTGGATTGCAGGCCCGATGTCCATGGATTGTGTTATCGGCAGGCTCCACGCCGTCGATAGCCCAATCGTCGGCCGACACTCGGCGTCGGCGTGTCCCTTCATGGTGGTGAAGCTCATGCCGATACACACGTCATGGATCGTTCGGCGACCGTCGAGCTCGCACGTCTTCTGGAGCAGGAACGGGAGATCAGTCAACAGCGTCAACTACTGCACCGGCGCATCGACCGCGTCTACCTCGCAGCGCCGCTGAGCGACGAAGACTCGTCGCTCCTCGATGACCTGGAGACACGCGAGCAGGACATCAGCGCAGAACGCCGTCGCCTCCACGTGCGGATCGACGAGTTTCGCGCCGAACATGGCCTTCCTCCCACGCGCGAAGACCGCACTGCCGAGTCGCGGGCTTAGGGGAACAGGCCGCGTGTACGCTCCTGCCATGGCCGGCAGGCAGTCGCGAGCAGATGGGATGGCGGACCTCGAGAAACTCGAGGACGAGGAGCGCGCGATCAGCCGGCGGCGCACCGAGTTGCTCGCCGAGATCGACCGGCTTCACCCCGGCGCGCCGCTCAGCGATACCGACGCGGCCCGGCTCAGGGCGATTCAGGAGGAAGAGCGGGGACTGTCGGCCCGGCGCCGGACGCTGCAGCATCAGATCGACGGGCTGCGCCTCCGTTTGCGCCTGCCGCAGGGACCGCGGACAGACTGACGCCTGGGAAACGCTGGGCTTCGCTCCCCTTGTGGAGACGGGCAGCGAGGAATAGTGTCGCCGCACGGCGACGCTGCTTCGGCAGCTCGTCGGAAGGCAGGCGTGGTATAGCGGGGGGTCTGTCCGAGCCAGCCGGCTTCGGGCCGGCTGGCTCTTTGCGTATCGGAGTGCGTGGCGCGGCTCTTGCGTTGTGATGCACAGGGCGCGGCCCAAGAAGAACCCACACGGCGTAGACGTTTTCCGAGAAACGACTAAAAGTGTGTGAGTGTCGGATCGGAATCGAATCCGGGTTGGTTGGCTCTCTGCCAGGAACGGGCGCGTCGAAAACGCACGCGCGTTGATCGAAGTGGTGATCGTGCTGGGCGTCGTGTGGGCGCTCGGTTGGCTCGTTCCGTGGTCGTGAGCCTCGGACGAAAGCGCGCGCCGGCGCTGCCCGGCGTTTGTCACGAAGTTGCTCATGGCGACCGGCGGGGATTCTCGAGCGGTTAGGCTCGGGGCAGCGCATTGGGCAGGGCGGGCCGCCACGTGTGGGGGGAAAGTGGCGGCCCCGCCCCGCGGAGCGCACCGAGAATGGGGGTTCTCAGGCGCGCAATTTCAAGGTAGCCGTCAGGCTTCGGCTCGGGCCGGCAAACTCTCCGGCCCTTCCGACAGGGCGTCACGAGAGCGGGCAAGCCGCCTAGCCGGATGGAGGTGGGCGGTCGTCGATGTGGGCGGGAATGACGAGAACGGGGCAGGTCGCGTGCAGTGTGCAGTGGTGACTCACCGAGCCGAGCAGGAGTCCGTGAACGCCGCTGTGGCCTCGGCAGCCGACGACCAGCAGTCTGCTGTTCCTGGTCGCCTCGACGAGTATCGGGCCGGCATTGCCCTCGACCGCCTCGGTGTCGATCTCGAGCTCGGGCGCGACGAGTCGTGCGACGGCAGTTGCTTCTTCGAGTCGCTCTGCAGCCAGGTGCGCGCGTGACTCGGCCAGACCGGGCAGGCCGACGGCGGGTATGACGCCTGCCGGCGGCGAGCTGTTCCAGACGGACACGATGCGAAGGCGAGCATTCTGCAGCGCGGCTTGTGCAGCGGCGAACTCGACAGCAAGCATTGCGGTCTTGGAGCCGTCGTAGCCGACCACGATGTCGCCACGGTTGTTCATCTGAGCAAACCGTAGCCAGCCGCTCCGTCCTTAGAGAGCTCCTCCGGCCCTTGGAATCGCAAGCCTGCCCGATCGTCGCAACCCACCGCCTGAGAGAGGAGTCGATCCTCTCAACCCAGGCAGAACTCGACCCCCTGACGCTTTGATAGTGCGAACGAGCGGCCCGGGTTCAACTCCATGAACGCTTAACGTTCCGCGGGTTTTCTCGGGTTCGGCGCGGGTGAGAACAGCCACGATCCTTCGCTTGAAGGTGGCGGCCACGTGAAGAGGAGGAACCGTGCGGAAATCCGGAATCGTGTTGGTGCTGATCGCGTTGTTTGCAGCGGTGTGGGGTACGTCTGCGTCGGCGCTCAGCAGTCCGCAGACATTCAATTTGCTCGACATTAGTTCGAACGATGTGGCGCCGATCAACGGCTTCACGTTCAATCGGGACCCGCGGCCAGGCGACCAGTTTGCGATTGAGGATGCGCTCTACAAATGGGCGGGAACGAAGAAGGGGGCACGGGTCGGACGTGTCGAGGGGATCGCCACCTTCCAGAGCGGCTTTAGCGCTGAGGGCGCAACGATCTTGTTCTTCGCGCAGGCGTATATTCCGGGCGGGACGGTGGTGGTCCACGGCTACGGACACGTAAACCAGAGTGGGCCCTCGACGTTCACATTTCCTGTGCTCGGCGGAACCGGCATTTACAGCAACGCTCGCGGTTACGTCGTCGTACGTGATCTCGGGGACGGCCAGGGGAACAACTCGAACGTCGAGTTCCACCTACTGCCATAGCCTCATTCGGCGCGCGCCGCCGTTATTCCCAACGACACGTACAGCCCGGGTTTCAGTCGGCTCCAGTCATTCCCCTCACCACGAGGACGGGTGCGCTGCGGGCGAGCATGATGCTCGAGACGATGATCCAGACGCCGGTGAGTAGCAACGCGAAGAAATCTGCGAACGGGATGAACAGGGCGATGCCGAGTATGAGCGCACACCAGCCAAGCCTTCGATATCCGACGGTTACAGCAGCCGTGAGCAACGTTCCCCCGGCCCCGAGCATCATCAGTCCGAGAGCGCTGTTGAACGCGATCCACGTGTTGGCATCGAGCGCGGTCAGCGCCTGCAATGCGCCATCAGACTGCTTCTGATCGACAGCGTCCGTCAACGCGAAATGGATGAACGCAGTCAGGATCCACGCCACAGCGACGGCCGCAGTGCCCGCCAGGAACATCAGCTGCCAGAGAGACCGCCGATCTGAGTCTGCAACCTTGTTGGCGAGGTAGGCGGCAAAGAGCACGAGAAACGGCACACTGGCTGCGAGGATGAAGACGCCGATGAATTGCCGCGCCTGATGGTCGTCGTAAAACGAGCGGATCTTGGCGGCAGGGTCATCACTCGACGGCGTACTTCCGCCGAGACCGACGACCGAAATCGCCGTCAGCACAACGAAGATGATCCCGCTAATCGGAATCCACTTTCCGGATTCGTGTCGGTCCGGGGACGTGACCATGAAAGGCTCCTCTGAATAGCTTTCGCTTGACCGAGGCGCCAGGCTATGGCAGCGGCAACAGCCCAGTCAATGTCCTTTCGAAAGATCTTGTATCCCGAGCCGTTGACGTAGAACCAGACGGACGAGACCTCGGATCCCGTTGGGGTAGGCAGTGCCGTGCCCCCGCAGGGGCGCTGCCAGAACCAGGCGTGGCGAGAAGCGCGTGGTGCCGGTGGTTTGGGGAACACCGGCACCACCGCGACTCTCACCCCCAGTGCACACACTTGTACGCAGGGGCCAGTTAGGACGCAAGCAACTGTCATCGGGTTGTCACGCGCCTGCCACACTCATGCCACAAACGTCCGCGAAGGCACGCACGAAGCCACGTGGGTCGACGGCCACGGAATGGCTGCAAACCCTACGCTCGAGACGCCGTAGAGGGTGAGTACGGCCCGGCGTGCGACGGTCAAGAAACAATGCTCACGCCCTCTTCATGGCTGTGTGCCGGCTAGGGCAAACGACCGCGCGCCCTTGCGGGAGTGATCCGTCTGCCGAGTTAGGCCACGGCTACTACCTGTCGTGGCTTGACGACTAGCTGGTGTTCGAGGTCCCGGGCTGGCATCGCCTTGCCGATGAGGTAGCCCTGGGCTATGTCGCAGCCGAGGTTGGCGAGTTGATGCCATTGCTCGGGGGTTTCGATTCCTTCGGCGACGACGGTGGCTCCGAGATTGTGTGCGAGTTCGATCGTTGAGCGGATAATCGTGGCGCTGTTCGGGTTGGTCGTGATGTCGGCGATGAAGCTGCGGTCAAGTTTGACCTGATTGATCGGGAATCGGTGAAGATAGGAGAGGGACGAGTAGCCGGTGCCGTAGTCGTCGATCGCAAGCCGAACGCCGGTCTGGGTGAGTCGGTCGAGCATTTGGCCGGTGCGTCGCTCGTCGCGCAAGAGCGCACGCTCGGTGATCTCGAGCACGAGGTACTCGGGTGGGACGGAGTTACGCTCGAGGAGTGCTGCGATTTCGTCGGGGAGGTGTGGGTCAAGGAAGTCGACAGCGGCGAGGTTGACGGCGAGGTCGAGTTTGGTTCCGCCTGCATTCCAGTCGTGCCATTGGTGTGTGGCGGAGTCGAGTACGAACCGGCCGATCTCGGTGATCACGCCTGTTCGTTCGGCAAGCGCAATGAAGTCCCCGGCGGCGAGAAGCCCGCGCTGGGGGTGGTTCCAGCGAATCAGCGCCTCGACGCCTCGGATCGCACGCGTACTGAGATCAGCCTGCGGCTGGTAGTAGACGGCGAGCTGTTGTGCAGCGAGTGCCTCGCGGAGCTCGGTCGTGAGCTGGAGCTTGGTGGCGTCGGCCTGGTCGTGTTGGGTGTCGTGGATCTCGAGCCTGGTGTGGTTGGCTTTGGCGGCGGTGAGCGCGAGGCTGGCGCGCCGCAGCATAGAGTTCGAGGTCGGGGTCTTGATGGGTAGCGGATGCGGCGCCGATATTGACGTCGATCGCGACTCGGACTCCGTCAACGCCGGGCGGCGGAGTGAGTGCGTCGCGTAGTTGCTGAGCGGCCTGCTGGATTTCGGAATGGTGATGGGCGTGGAGTAGCACCGCGAATTCGTCTTCGCCGACACGGGCGATCCGACCGCGCTCGCCGAGGCCTTGTTGCAGCCGCTCGGCGACTTGGCAGAGCAGTTGGTCGCCGTTGCGCGAGCCGAGTGCGTCGTTGATTTCGTGGAAACCGTCGATGTCGACGAGGAGCACCGCGCTGTCGACGGCACGGCCTTTCTGCGTGTCTCTGAAGACGCGTCGGAACCCAATTCGATTCGGGAGACCGGTGAGTTCGTCGTGGGTTGCGACGTGATCGAGTTCGGCGAGATGGTCCCGGATTCGTCTCGATGCTCTTGCCAGCACCGGTACCAGGATCACGAGCAGCAGTAGCAGCAGGGCTTCGAGCACGCCCGCGATCAACAGGGACGATCTCCGTGCGGCTGCGGCGATCGGGGCGTAGTCGTGCTCGATCGCGATCACGCCGCCAACGTGCCTGTTGCCGATGGCGACGGGGACATCCGTTGTCAGGACGCGTTCCGCGCCGCTTCCGATCACCCGCGATGCGACCTGCCCGCTGAGAGCCGTCTCGACGTCTCTGCTTGATCGAACGCGGGTGCCGATCAGCCGGTGGTGGGTGGAGTAGGTGACGCGTCCGGTCGCGCCATAGAGCGTGCCCGCGACCGCATCGCGTAGCAGCACCCTCGAGGCGAAGAGGTGATCGAGTTGTCGCCGTCGCATCGCCGAGACAGGGGCTGCCAGGTCGCTCGCATGCAGACGCTCGACCAGTACCGAATCAACCGTGAACCGGGTGCGGTCGATCGCTTGCCGCTCGGCCTGCACCGTGTACGCCTGCCGCACGACAGCCACGATCGCACCGGCTGCCAGCGCGAGCCCGACCGCCGTGAAGACGGCGAATCGCAGCACCAACCTAGGTGCTCGCTCACCCGCGCGAAACCCGTCCGACAGATCCGCAGCCGTCACAGCCGACTCCTACGGCAAGCCACCCGGGTTCACCGCTGGCGGCGTACCGTTGGTCGGCGGCGGGATGCCGGCAGTCGGTGAGCCGACTCCCGGAGCCGTAACGCTGCCGGAAGTGCCCACTCCTGTGGCGGTTCCTCCTGTAGATACTCCGGCCGAAGCACCGCCCGGGGCTGAAACACTCGCCGATGAGGTGGCGCCCGAGCCGGAGCCGGTGACCGATGTTCCTGCTGCTGCACCTCCGGGAGCAGTCACGCCTGCTGAAACGCCCGCGCCCGAATCGGAGCCGCTGACCGAACCACCAGCGCCGATACCAGTCCCGCCTGTGCCAACCGAGACGCTTGTCGTCCCGCCGCCGCTCGACACCGAAACGCTCGAGCCATTCCCAGTACCGGGAACCCCAGGGAGATCAGGAACACCGGGAACACCAGCTTCGGAGCCCCCAGCGCTCGAGCTGTCGGGGCCGTTGGTGCTTGCGCTACCGGCCGAGCCGGTCTCGCGATCGTTCGGGGCGCCGCTCCCGCTACCACCCGGAGCGCTACCGACGCCGGCCGCCGGGCGCTCGCGTCGAGTCGCGCTGCCATGAGGGGGCACCGGCGTGAGCCGGGTGTCTGCACGGACGACCGCAGCCGAGATCCTCGCCGGAGCCACCTGACTTTGCCCCTTCGGCTCCGTTGTCTCGCGCGACACGAGGGCCGGCGCAGTCGGATTTGGGTCAGAGTCGGCGCCGGGTAGCAGGGATGCCAAGCCACGCTCCAAGACGCCCGGCAGCGGCAAACCGACGCCGCTCAACGCCAGCAGCGGGATCGGCAGCAGGACCAGCGCCCCGATCATCCACAACTCACGTCGCTTGATGTCGCCAGACCCCCCAAGCGAGCCCCGCTTGCTGTTCCCGAGCCGCCACGCGAGACCAGACATCATGTCCCTCCCGTTCGAGGAAACGCCAATAGGCAAACCATCGGCTGCCTTCGAATTTGTGTCGATTACCTCAAAGGGTGAGCTTGACTCGAGACAGCGCCGACCGTCCCACATCGCGGCGTGAAAGCCCAGAAAATCACGACGCAACTGCTTCGCCGCCGACCCCGAACGGTCACTCGATTGAGCCACCGCTAGCGCTCTTACCGGATCGCCGTTTCAAGCCGACAAAGAGGCCGAGGAGTTCGGCGGCTTGTGGCACTTGTGTGGCACAGAAAGCGCCTTGAAACCTAAGCGGGCGAAGGGACTCGAACCCTCGACCTACGGCTTGGGAAGCCGACGCTCTACCAACTGAGCTACGCCCGCGTGGCGAGGATTCTAGCGTCGCGCTCACGGAACCTTCACACCGCCGTCGTACACTCGCGCCCGTGCGCCGACTCATTCTCGTGCTGCTCGTGGCCATCCTCGCAACCACTGCCGGCGGCGCTGCCCGCGGAGCCGGTGAGGCCAGCGGACCGTTCGCGGGACTCGGGACCTGGATCGACGTCTACGACGCTCCGGTGTACCGCAACCCCGAGGCAACTGCCGCCCGCATCGCCGCTCGAGGCGTGCGTACCGTCTACGTGGAGACTGCGAACGACCGCAGCACGACCGACGTCGTCAACCCTGACGGGATCGGGCAGCTACTCGATGCCCTGCACGCGTCGAATGTCCAGGTCGTCGGGTGGTACCTGCCCGGGTTCGTCAAGCCTGCGCTCGATCTGCGCCGCACGCGCGCGTTGCTGACATTCCGCTCGCCGGGCGGTGGCGCCTTCGACGGAGTCGCGCTCGACGTCGAGGCGCTCCGCCTCAGGCGCGTCGGCCTGCGCACGCAGCGCCTGGTCACCCTCGCGGGCACGCTCGACGCGGAGGCAGGCGAGCTTCCCGTCGCCGCGATCACGTACCCGGGACGCGCCTTCGAGCGGCACGTGGGCTGGTGGCCAGGCTTCCCCTGGGCGGCGCTGACGCCGTTCGTCGACGCTTTTATCCCCATGACCTACACGGGCGGTGGCTTTCACGGATACGACGCCACCTACGGCTATGTGGCGCGCTCGCTGCGCCTCCTCCGCGCGGCGGTCGGGCCCGACGTGCCGATTCACGCAGCGGGTGGGGTTGCAAATCGCATGAATGCAGACGAGTTGCGGGCATTCGCGGATGCCGTGAGCGATGACGGGACGGTCAGCGGCTGGAGCCTGTACGACTGGCAGACGACAGGGCCGCGCGGGTGGGCGGCGCTCGCGCTCCTCGACGGCTCGTAGCCGTGCGCGGGCTGGTTCGCACGGCGCGGATACAGGATGCGAGCGATCCCTAGTCGAGCACGTCGAGCAGGCGATCGATCCGCGCGAGTGGCTCGAAGCCGAGCCGCTCGAGGATCGGCCGCGACATCTGGCCTGCGTGCGTGACGAGCACCGGCGTGCCGCGCTGAGCCGCCTCTCGAGCTCGCGCTGCGACAAGTGCGCGGTACGCACCTCGGCCTCTCAGCGACGGCAGCGTGGCGCCGCCGAAGAGCAGGAGGCCGAGGGGAGTGTACGACGCGTATCCGGCCGCGGCCGGGCGCTCGTCCACGAACGCGAGGAAGGTCGATCCGACAACGCCTTCCACGTCGAAGTCCGCGCGGGCCTCCTCGACACTCACCTGAGCCGGATCTTCGCCGAACGACTCGTGCTGGATGCGGCGCGCCGCGACGAGCTCGTCGACGGACGTGACACGGCGCGCGTAGGTGCCCTCGCATGGGCCCTCCATGAGCGGGCCCTGGAGAACCATCCCCACCGCTACCGGTTCGTGCTCGTCGGCGCGGAGGCCGAGCTTCCCGAGCCTGCGCACCAGATCTGCCGGCGTACACGACTCGCCGAGCTCCCATTCCGCTCCCGCACGGCCGCGCTCGCGCAAGAGGGTGCGGACCTCGTCCACCGCAGGCTCGACCTCGTCCTCGCCGAGGCGCACGCGCTGGACGGTGGCGCTGTGCACACCGGTACCGCTTCCGAGATAGATGACCCAGCGGCCCTGTGCGTCCGTCAGGAGCTCCCGCCCCGGAGACATGGGTTGATAGACGTTCGGGTTCTCCGCCAGCTCGCGGATCACGCCCAGGCCTGCGCCAGACGCTCGCAGGTGACCTCCAGGTGCTCGGGCAGCACCTTGATATCCGCCAGCACCGGCATGAAGTTCGTGTCACCACTCCAACGCGGTACGACATGCTGGTGCAGGTGTCCGGTGATCGAGCCTCCCGCGACGGCGCCGAGGTTCCAGCCGACGTTGAACGCATCGGGCGCATAGACGGCTCGGAGCGTCGCCAGGGAACGGACGGTGAGGTCGTGGATCTCGGCTGACTCGGCCGGATCGAGATCGCCGAGCTCACCGGTGTGGCGGGCCGGAGCAACCATCAGATGCCCGGACGAGTAGGGAAACCTGTTCAACAGCACGAATGCCTGGGCGCCGCGGTACACGACGAGGCCCTCGTCCTCTGGCTCTCCGCCGGCAGCGCGGCAGAAGACGCACCCGTCCTGTTCGTCCGCCTGCTGCACGTATGCAAGGCGCCAAGGCGCCCACAGCTGTTTGGTCATTGGGCCCTTCTATCAGTATGATCGCCGCGGCTGCGGCGCCGATGCCCTCGGGAGGGCCAGCGTGCCGTATCCGTTCATTGCGAGTCCCAACATCACCCCCGCCGGCGGGCGGGCGATCGACGTCGTCGTCATTCACACGATGGAGATCAGCGAGCGCGCGAACGCCGCGGAGTCGTGTGCGCGATGGTTCGCCGACCCTGCGTCCGAGGTCTCGGCCCACTACTGCGTGGACGCCGACAGCGTGATCCAGTGCGTCCGCGAAGACGACATCGCATGGCATGCGAGAGGAGGAAACCGCAATTCCATCGGGGTGGAGCTCGCCGGCTCCGCGGGGCAGGGGCCTCGTGGCTGGGATGATTCCTACAGCTGGGGGGTGCTCGAACGCGCCGCCGAGGTCGTGGCCGAGATCTGCGCACGCCACAAGATTCCCGTCAGACGTCTCCACGCGGCTGATCTACGGACCGGTCGCCGCGGCGTCACCGGCCACGCCGATGTCAGCGCGGCATTCCGCAAGAGCGACCACTGGGATCCCGGCGCCAACTTCCCCTGGGAGCGCTACCTCCGGCTCGTGCGCGCGTCAGCCGGCAGTCGCAACGTCGTCGAGCGCGCCGCGCAGACCTGAGGCCAGCTCGTCGAGCTCAGCGCGCGTGATGATGAGCGGCGGCGAGATCTGGAGCGCGCCACCGGTGAGCGTACGCGTGAGGACGCCATGGTCACGGGCCTTCAAGGTCACGCGATCGGTCAAGCCAGGGTCGTCGGCGAGCAGGGCGGGGTCGATCTGCACGGCGGCAAGCGCGCCGAGGCCGGAGCGGAGCTCGCTGACCAGGTTGTGCTCGAGGAGTGGCGTCAACGCCTCCGTCAGCTCGGTTTCCAGCTCGAGCGCCCGCGCGGAGAGCCCCTCGCGCTCCATGATGTCGAGGTTCGCGTGCGCAGCGGCCGTTGCCGTTGCATGACCCGAATAGGTGTACCCGTGGCGCCAGATACCGGCCCGGTCGGTCCCCCAGAAGGCCTCACGAACCGTCGTGCCGACGATGACGCCGCCCAGCGGCACGTACCCGGACGTGATGCCCTTGGCGAAGGTGACGATGTCCGGATCGAGGCCGAAGCGGCTGCTCGCGAACCAGTCTCCGACGCGGCAATAGCCGCAGATCACCTCGTCCGCGACGAAGAGGACACCACGCTCACGGCAGACCCGCCGAGCCTCCTCCAGGTAGCCCGGCGGCGGCAGCAGGAGCCCGCCCGCACCGATGATCGGCTCGCAGAAGAACGCCGCCACGCGTTCTGCCCCGGCATGGTCGATCGCCTGCGCGAGCAAATCTGCCGAGTCCCATGGAACGCGGAGCGTGTCGCCGGCCAAGGGACCGACGCCGACCTTGAACACATCGGAGCCGACGATGCTCGTGCCGTAGCCGGCGAGACCGTGATACGCCCGCTCACGGGAGATGATCACCGTACGCTCGGGTTTGTCGAGCAGGCTCCAGTACCGGCGCGCGAGCTTGACCGCGGTCTCGACGGACTCGCCGCCACCGCTCGTGAAGAAGACCGCCGCGTCGTCCATCGGGGCGTAAGCCGAGATGCGCGCGGCGAGATCGGTCGTGGGACGGCTCGAGACGTCGCCGTAGTGCGAATAGGCATGGAGCCGGCGCATCTGCGACGCGGCCGCCTCGACGATCTCCTCCCGGCCGTAGCCGACGGCGGCGTACCACAATCCCGCGGTCGCATCGAGATAGCGCCTTCCCTGATCGTCCCAGACGTGGCTTCCTTCACCGCGATCGAGGATCAGCTCGCCGCTCTGCGAGACGGCGTGCATGTCGGCGACCGGATGCCAGAAGCGCGTCATCGCCCGCAGTCTATGGGCGACAGGGTGAGCGCCTCGGCAGTACCGGAGCTGTCAGCCGCGGCCCGTCACGGAACCGACGCCGGGATCGAGCCTGGCGCCGGGGCACGCTCTCCAGAAGCCACGACGCGCCGCACGGGCCTGGGCGACCGCGTCCAGCAGCTCGGCTGCGTAGCGGCCACGCCGGTTTCGGAAGAAGTACGGAGACGCCGCCCCGGCGCGCACGAGCACCACGCCGACGTTGCGGCTGCCGAGAAAGACGTAGCGAAGCAACCGTCCGTAGCTGTCCCGGCGATCCAACCGCGGGTCCACGACGATCGTGATCTGCGTGCCGCGGGGTGTGAGCCGTTGCAGCGCGCGCTTGGCCGCTTTGCCGTAACAGTCGCCGTGCAGCTCCGGCGCATCGATCTGCAGCAACCGCACCTCGCGCCCGTCGACGAGTCGCAACGAGTCCCCGTCCCCGACCCAGGCGACGACGGCGCGCTCACGCTCGGCGGCGGCCCGTGGGCTATCCGGTGGCGTTGACCCGGCGCATCCCGCCGGAACGAGGACGAGAACGAGCAGCGCCGCGACGACGAGAAGGAGGCGGACGGGCATTCTGCGTCCGTGCGTCACCGGGCGGCGGGGCAGTCAGCGAGCGACCGGCACCCAGACGAGCTTCGAGCCGGTCACGCGCACATCGGTGGCCTCGAGCCGAATCGAGACGGTTTCGACGGCTTCTGACACGGTCTTCCATTTCCCGTCGATCTCGGCCACCTCGTCGAGGATCTCCTGCTCGAGCTGCTGCAGGTCGTCGGTCGTCTGCTGCACCTTTGCCTCGGCCGTACCGCGCCGTTGCGATGCCGTCGCGGCCTGTCCGTGCTTCGACGCCACCGAGCCGACAGCGTTCGTGATCGAGCGCGCGCTGCGGCGGCCGCCGAACAGTGCGCCGAGGACGGCGCCCGCACCCGCGATGAGCTCGTTCGCCTGCCGGGACTTCGTCTGGGTATCGAGCTCTTCGACCCGGCGCCGGCTCAGCTCGAGCGCCTTCTCGAGCCGCTCTTGCTTCGTTTCGAGCCGATCCTTGATCTTTGCGGCCTCCGCATCGGCCCGTGCCCGGCCGGCCTCGTCGCAGCGCAGCGCGAAATCCGCCTCCGACTCTCCCGGCCGCGACGTGAGCTTGAGCGTCTTGTTGCGATACAGCTCGAGTGCACGGTTTGCGACCAGGTGCGCCTGGATGTCCTTCGCCGCGCGGGCAAAGAACGCCGGCTCGCCGATCGGGGCCTGCGGCAGCACGTAGGTGGCGCCCGCAGGGGCATCGGCGCGAAAGTCGCGATCGTCGAAATCGACGACGGTTTCCGAGTCGAGATCGAGCCCGCCGTCGAGCGGGCCGTAGACGGCCTCGAACTCCTGCTGCTCGTCGATCGCGGACGCGGTGTCGTCGTAGCGCAGGGCGACGCGCGTCGCGATGAAGGCCTGCAGGCGGGTCGATCCGGCTGCGACGCCGATCTGCTCACCCCATGGAGCGGAAGGATCGAGGTAGGCGACGTCGACACCGGGAGGCGCCGCGGGGGCGACCGAGGTCTCGTCGGGTGCAAGCTCGCCGGTCGCCGCAGCCGCAGCGTCCGGCGCCGAAACCGCGCCCGGTTCGCCGGCCGCCTCAGGCGCCGGCGCCGGGGCCGCCGGAGGTCGCACGACATCCTGCATCAGCGTTGCGACCTGCTCCTTTGTCAGCGGCCCACGCAGATATGACATCGCCCAGCGTGTCCCGAACACCTTCGGGTGGGAGTCTTTCGCGCTGACGAGCATGAACTGGCGCTTCTGCAGGGCACCGATGTCCTTGTCGAGCTCGGTGATGTCGGTGTCGCCCGCTGCCGAGCGGAGCCCTTCGAGCACGCGCGCCTTGTCGTTCTCGGTTTGCAGACGCCCGACGAACCATGTGCCGGCATTCGCCATCGCCTTGTAATCGAGGTCGACGGGGTTCTGGGTGGAGAGAACGAGGCCGAGTCCGAAGGCGCGGCCCTGCTTGAGGATGGTCAGGATCGGCTTCTTCGCCGGCGGAGCCGCGGTGGGCGGCACATACCCCATCACCTCGTCCATGTAGGCGAGGGCGCGCAGGTCGGACGTACCGGACTGGCCTCGCATCCAGGTGACGAGCTTGCCGAACACCAGCGTCGCGACGAACATGCGCTCCTCGTCGGAGAGGTGCGCGAGATAGACGATCGCGGCGCGGGGCGTTCCGGCGGCGGTGAAGAGCAGCGACTGGATATCGAGTGCCGCGCCCGAGCCCCAGGCTGCGAACGACGGCGACGCGACGAGCGAGTTGAGCCTGAGTGCGAGCGCGGTACGGTCCTGCGGCGGGAAGAACGCATCGATCTCGAACACGCCGAGCTTGCGGAGCGGGGGAGACTGGATCTCGCCGATCAGGGTGCCGAGATCGAGGTCGCGGCCGGCACGCCACGCATTCTCGATCAGGTTCGCGAGCAGGACGTGCTCGCGGCTCGAGAGCGGGTCGGCGGTGATGCCGATCAAGGCCAGCAGGCTCGTCACGGTGCCCTCGATCTCGTCGCGCAACGTCTCGGCCTCGGTATCCCATGAGAGCGGCGGCGCGCCGAGCGACCCGATCAGGTTCAGAGGCACGCCCGACGCGGAGCCGGGGGTGTAGATCGTCACGTCGGCTGCATTCTTCAGCTGCGTGATTCGCTCGGGCCCGATTCCCTGAGCGCCGAGCCCTTCGCGCCAGGCGGTTGCGGTCTTGCTCGCGAAATCGTCCACCGACATGTTCTCAGCGGCTGCGTCGGACTCGTTCACCCAGGGTCGAAAGCTCGCCGCGTCGAGATCGGGGAACGTGAGCGCGAGGTTGCCCATGTCACCCTTGGGGTCGAGGATCAGCGTCGGAATACCGGCGAGCAGCGCCTCCTCGAGGAGGACGATCGCGAGCCCAGTCTTTCCGGAGCCCGTCATGCCGACGATGACGCCGTGCGTCGTCAGCTCGCTGGAGCCTACGACGAGATCGTCCGCTCCTGGCTTGCCGGTGGCGAGGTCGATCACCTTGCCGAGGTGAAAGGAGCCGCGATCGGCCATGCCGGCGAGTCTAGAGGCTCATGCGATGTTGGCGGGACGGCCGTCGACCTCGATTTCTCTGAACCCGTGTATGGCGCGCACGTAGTCTGTGGTGCGTGATCGATCGCATTCGCATCGCACCGGGCACCAAGCCCCACATCCTCAAGCGAGACACGCGAGACCATTTGGGCTACGAGGACAAGCAGACGGCATCGATCCGGCTAGCGCTCCTGAAACCGCGGATCGAGAGGCTCCAACAGCGTCTCTTCGCAGAAGGGAGGCACAGCGTGCTGCTCGTGCTCCAGGGACTCGATGCAGCCGGCAAGGACGGCGTCATTCGGGCCGCGTTCGAGGGAGTCAACCCTCAGGGCTGCAGGGTCGAGTCGTTCAAGGCTCCGGTCGGCGCCGAGCTCGGTCATGACTACCTCTGGCGGGTGCACGCCAAGTGTCCCCTGCGCGGTGAGATCGGCATCTTCAACCGATCGCACTACGAAGACGTCGTCACGGTACGGATGCTGGAGCTCGCCCCTGATGCCGTGTGGCGCCGGCGTCCGGCGCACATCGTCGAGTGGGAGCGGATGCTGACGGACGAGGGCACGTCGCTCGTGAAGGTGTTTCTCAACGTCTCCAAGGAGGAGCAGAGAAAACGGCTGCAGGAGCGCCTGGACAATCCGGAGAAGCGCTGGAAGTTCCGGCGCGGCGATCTCGACGTGCGGGCGCGCTTCGACGACTACCTCCGCGCCTACGAGGACGTGATCGAGCAGACGTCGAGCGAGCACGCCCCCTGGTACGTCGTGCCCGCAGATCGCAACTGGGTCAAGGCGACGGCTGTCGCGGAGCTGCTGGTCGACACGCTCGAGCGCATCGATCCACAACTCCCGGAGCCCGAGGAAGGGCTCGACGGGGTCGTGATCACCTAGCCGGCGCCGGACGGCCTCTCGGAGAGCCCGGCGCCGTTCCTCAAGCGAGGATCGCCACGACCAGCTGGGCCGGGCAACCCCGTCGCACGAGGGCGATTGCGTCGACGATGTCGAGCGTCACGCACCCGGCGATCGCCCGGGCATCCTCGAGGGGGATGCCCCATTCCGCCAACGCTTCGAATCGAGCGCGCTGGAGCTCGTCGGCCGCTGCCGGCCCGAGCGCCTGAAACTGTGCCGCAGTCATTGACGCCATCTCCTGTTGCCGCAGGTTGTCTCCATGATGTCGGCGGACCCTCGTAGCAGGTGCATCGCCCGCCCGAGGGAACCGCCTGGTCTCGAGGGCTGTCAGGCGAGTATCGGGAGTACGAGGTGGGCGGGGCAGTCCCGGGCGATGAGACCGATCGCGTCGAGCAACTCGATCTCCATGTGGCTCGCGATCACGAGCGCGTTTCCGGGTGGGCAGCCGTGCCAAACGAGAGTCTCGAAGCGTGCCCTGAGAATCTCCTCCGCCTGGGTCGCCTCGAGCATTTCGAACTGTGCCGCAGTCATGTCGTTCCCCTTTTCAGCCGCATGTATGAGCAGGGACGGAGTCTTCCCGCAGTCCGGGGGATGTGACATCACCCCTCGGGGGGCATATGCATCGCTCGGTCGAGGGATCCTTCGCCGCTACAGGACGATCTGCATCGCGATGTCGGCCGGGCAACCCCGCGCGAGCAGCGATGTCGCGAGGTGAAGGTCGACCTCGACATTGCTCGCGATGATCATCGCGCTACCCGGGTCGTACCCTGCTCTCACGAGCTCTTCGAATCGCCACCGCAGGACAGCCTCCATCTCAGGGGCCTCCTGCTGTTCGAACTGTGCCGCAGTCATCGCCGCCTCCTTGACGGGGTTGTCCGGTCGCACCGAACTGCTATCGGCAGGGATGCGCCTCCCCCAAAGGGTGGGTTTCATATCCCTCACCGTTGGGGAGAAGGGCCTGCGGCGACCGTCCGAAGGGCCTCAGAGCCAGCGCTTGAGGCGGAAGAAGCCGAGCATGCCGATGATCGTGACGAGCATGAGAGCCACGACGACCCAGAACGCGGTCACGGTGCTTTCGCCCGGGAAGCTGACGTTCATGCCGAAGATCCCAGAGATCAGTGTGAGCGGCAGTAGCACGACGCTGAAGATCGTCAGCAGCCGGAGCACATCGTTCTGCCGGTGCGAGATCACCGATTCGTTCGTCGACTCGAGGCCGTCGACGACCTCCTTGTAGTTGTCGAGCTGGTCCCAGATGCGCTCGGCCGCATCGACGATGTCGTCGAAATAGAGCTCGAGCTCCTCGGGCAGAAACTTGTCGACCCGCCGCTCCAGCACGCGCAGTGTCGAGCGCTCCGGCTTGATCACCTTTCGGTACGAGATGATCTCCTGCTTGACGTTCGAGATGTCGCGCACGACGTCCTCGGCGTGCCCCTCGAACATCTCGTCCTCGATCGAGTCGAGCTTGTGGCCGATCTTGTCGAGGATCGGGAAGCAATAGTCGAACAGGTCGTCGAGGACCTCGTAGAGCAGGCGGCCGGTGCCCTTGGCGAACAGCTGCTCCCTGAAGACCTCGTCCTGCTCGCAGCGCGCAAAGAGCCGCGTCACGGGCAGCAGCTCGCGGTTCGGGATCGTGACCAGATAGTCAGATCCGATGAAGACGTCGAGCTCGGCGCCGTTGAGGCGCTGAATCGTCTTGTCGTAGACCGGGAAGTGGAGCACCGTGAAGAGGTAGCCGTCCTCCTCGTAGTCGTCCACCTTCGGGCGCTGGCGCTTCGAGACGATGTCCTCGACGTCGAGGGGATGCCAGCCGAAGCGCTCGGAAAGACGATTTGCCGCCTCCAGCTCGGGAGCGACGGCGTTGACCCAGGTGACGTCCTTAGCGGTGAGCTCGCGAACCGGGGACGTGCGTGTGACAACCTCCGCCGTTCCGCGGGAGCGGGCTCTGCGTGCGATGCGAGGCAGGCTCGGCATAGGTACTGAAGGGGTCATCGATCGTGAGAACCATTGTTCTCCATTGTACCCGGCGTGCCTGCAAGGGAAAGGGCTGCGGGATCCCCGCCGCAGCTCGAGGCTGCATGCGCCGGGACCGCTAGACGACCGGCTCGGCTGCGGCGAACGCCGGCCGGGCCGTCACCGTGTCGCGCCAGTGCAGCACGTTCGGGAACGGCTGCAGGTCGAGACCGGAATGAGTGGTGCGGTACAGAACCGGGGCTGCGGCGACGTCGGCCAGCGTGAAGCGCCCGAGTGCCCAGCCCGACGTGTCGACGAGCGCGTCGAGCGTCTTCAACACGGGCGCGATCGCGGCTGCGATGCCCGGGAGCTCGTGCGTGTCCGGCTCGCGCCCGCGCATGCCCTTCCCGGCCACGTACCCGAGCGCCGCCGCCTCATAGCGGAAGAAGGCAGGCCTGAAGGTGAGCGACCAGCGATCGAGGAGCTCGTCGAGCGGCGCGCGGGCTCGTGGGTCGGGCGGATAGAGATCGTGTCGTCCCTCCCTGCAGGCCAGGTAACGGAGAATCGCGTTCGACTCGGAGAGCGTGAGGTCGCCGTCCTCGAGGGTGGGGATGCCGCCGACGGGGTTGACTGCGAGATACCAGTCCGGCCGAGGCAGATCGAACTCCACCTGGCGCCGGTCGTATTCGAGCCCGAGCTCGGCGAGCAGGAATCGCACCTTGAGGGCGTTCGACGACATCGGGTTGTCGTAGAGGACGAGTGCCATGCCCCGATCGTACGCCGAGCTCGACCTCCGGCGAGCGGGAGGGAGCGTTCCGGCCGGCGGCTACACTCCTCCGAACCGAGCGCCCGTAGCTCAGGGGATAGAGCGCGCGCCTCCGGAGCGCGAGGTCGAAGGTTCGAATCCTTCCGGGCGCATGCGCTGTCCGAGCGCCGGATTCTCCTGGCAGGCCTCCGCTTTGCGGTCGCGGCGTGGCCGTTTCGTCAATTCTCTTGGTCGCCGCCCGCTTCGAGCCGTTGCAGCCGCCAGTCGATCGACGAGGCCATCCTGTCCAGCCGGGTCAGCTGCTTCTCGCGATCTGCCTGGGCCGTTGCCTCGGCCTCGTCGAACCGGTGTACGAGTGCCCGCAGCTCGGCATGCAGCTCCGATGACACGGCGCCGTTCGTCGCCCCGGCGGGTGCTGCCCCTGACCCGGCGCCGGCTGCCGCAAGCTCCTCGATGCGGGCAGCGAGCTCTTCCAGACGCTCGTTGAGTCCACGCGTTCGCATCATCTCCGCCAGTGCGCGCTCGTGCTCGCCGAGGTGCAGGCCGAGCCGCTCGATCGCCATGCGCTGCCGCTCGAGCTCGCGCTCGGTGGCGGCGTCAGTGCGAGCCGAGCTCGCCGAAGCTTCAGCCGGTGCTGCGCTCTCCCCAGCGCCTGCGAGCTCGTCGAGCCGGGCGGACAGCCGGCCGATCTCCAAGCTCAACGTCTCGGCGGTGCGATCCGCGGCGGCGAATGCGTCGCGCAGTCCCTGCTCCACGTCCTCGTGGAGACGTTCGAGCGCGGCGTCGGTAGGCGCTGCCTCGAGCCCTTCCAGCCGTTGCGTGAGCTCGACCAGACGTTCTTCGAGATGCGATGTCGCCGGAACGACTGCCAGCTCCTCGAGCTCGGCGCGCAGCGCAGCCATGTCGGCGGCGGTCGCGGCCGTCCCGACGACGCCGCCGAGCTCGTCGACCCGCGCGGCGAGGTCGTCGGTGTCTGCGGGCCGCGCTGCCAGCTCGGCAATCTCTGCCGCGAGCGTGTCGAGGCGCTGCGCCGTCTGCTCGTCGCCCGTGCGGCGCATGCCGAGCTCGTCCAGGGCGGCTCGCAGCTCCTCGATCTCGGGACCCTGCTCTCCGTTGCCGACGAGCGTGGCCATGCTCTCGAGCTGCGATCTGAGCCCTTCCACGGCATCCGCAAGCGCCTCGACCTGCGGATCGGGCATCGTCTCGGGTGGAGGAATGCTGCCCAGCCGGTCAAGCTCGGCAGCGAGCTCGTCGACCCGCGCGGCGAGGTCGTCGGTGTCTGCGGGCCGCGCTGCCAGCTCGGCAATCTCCGCCGCGAGCGTGTCGAGGCGCTGCGCCGTCTGCTCGTCGCCCGTGCGGCGCATGCCGAGCTCGTCCAGGGCGGCTCGCAGCTCCTCGATCTCGGGACCCTGCTCTCCGTTGCCGACGAGCGTGGCCATGCTCTCGAGCTGCGATCTGAGCCCTTCCACGGCATCCGCAAGCGCCTCGACCTGCGGATCGGGCATCGTCTCGGGTGGAGGAATGCTGCCCAGCCGGTCAAGCTCGGCAGCGAGCTCGTCAAGTCGCGCCGCAAGGGTGGGATCGGAAACGGGGCGGTCGGAAAGCTCCGCCATCCGCGCCTCGAGCTCTCCGATTGACGTGTCGTCGGCAACCTCTGCGACCCGGGACGAAAGCGAGTGGAGCTCAGCCTTGAGATCGGCTGATGCGGCATCGTGGGCTTGCTCGATGCGTTGTTCGAGCTCGAGCAGCCGCTCCTCGAAGCGCTCGCCCAGCTGCGGGTCGGTAACGGGGCGCTGCGAAAGCTCGTGCAGCTCGGCCCTCAGCGTCTCGATTGCATCCACGTCCGGCAGACCCGCCAAGCGCTGTTCCACCCCGACTGCCAGCTCAGCCAGCTGCTCCTCGACGTGCGCCGCGCGATCGTCGTTCGCCACGCCTGCTGCGAGCGACTCGATGCGTTGCTCGAGCTCGTCGAGACGTGAAGTGGCTGCGGCTTCGGCAGAGGCGGCGCTCGACTCGCGTGCGCCGAGCCCGGCATGGAGCTCGTCGATCGCTGCGAGGCCGGCCTCGAGCTGCGCTGAGATCTCGCCGACCCGGCCCGGCAGTGTGGGATCGACCTGCGGCCCGGCCTCGAGGGAGGCGACGACCGCAGACAGCGCGGAGAGCTCTTCGACTCCCGGACGCTCTGCCAAAGACGTTGCGACAGCGGACAGGCGGTCGGCCAGCTCCGCGGTCCCCGCCTGCATGTCGGCGAACGCCTGCTCGACCCCGTCGGTCATCTCCTCGAGCCGCTCGGCGATCGTCGACACGCCGGACTCCAGCGCCTCGATACGGCCGAGCGAAAGGTCGATGCTTGCCCGCACCTCGCCCAGCCGTGCCTCGAGCTCCTGCGGTGAGACGAAGTCGGCGGCGCGGCGCTCGATCTCTGCAAGCAGCGGCTCTGCGGCTCCGACGCGGCGTGCAAGCTCGCTGACGGCGGATTGCACGCGCACCGCATAGGTGTCGTCGTCGATCACGACCGACGGCCGTCCGGAACCGTCCATGCCCGGCCGCTCCGGCGCCGGAGCCATCGACCACTGCTCTGCAAGCGCGCTCGCGAGCTCGAGGCGAGTGATCGAGCCCCGGGTGACCAGGATCTGCCCCAACGGCTGCTCCGAGCGCTGTTGCTCCTCGATCGCGGCGGCGAGGTCTTCCCTCGAGACGAATCCGTGCGCGAGCAGGATGTCGCCGATCGTCGGCCGCGCGTGACTGTCCGTCGTCACCTGCGTCACACTGTGTTTTCCAGCGCGTCGGCTCGGACGTGCGCACGGCCGTCGAGACTCCTGACGGAGCTCGCCTCGACGGTGAGCCGTCGGCGGACGGCGGCAGTGCCCACGTCTGGAATATCGGAGCCGAAGCGACGTGGCTGCACACTCGTCTCAGGGACGCGTGTGCATCGTCCGCGAAACGCCCATGGGGATCCGGACCGCACCTCGAGTCGCCAATCGCGTCCGCGGCGTGGCCGGCCGCCCGTCGTTGCGGGTCAGGCCCGCAAGCGGGTGGCGGTAGTCTCCCGCGCAATGCACATGGGCGCCAGCATCGTCCGGCTGAACCTCGCCGAGACCTTCGTGATCGCGCGTGAGGCGCACGACGAGGAAGACGTCATCCAGGTCGAGCTGCATCACGGTGACCATGTCGGACGCGGCGAAGGTGCCCCGATCGAGCGCTACGACGAGACGGCCGGGACAGCGCTCGCATTCGTCGAGCGGCACGCCGCCTTGCTCGGCGACGACCCGTTCGCCCTGGAGGAGATCGGCGCTCGGCTCGCCGAGGTGCCAGGTGAGCACGCAGCCAAGGCGGCACTCGACGGCGCGCTGCACGACCTGCAGGGAAAGCTGCTCGGCATTCCCGTGTGGAAGCTCCTGGGAGTGCCGCGAAACGGCCCGCCGACGTCCTGGACGATCTGGCTCGGCGATCCCGACGACATGGCGCGGCGCACGGACAAGGTGGCCGGCCGGTTCCGGCGCCTGAAGCTCAAGCTCGGTGGAGGCGACGGTCTGGACGTCGAGCGCGTGCGTGCGGTGCGCGGGCGCACCGAGCTGCCGCTGCAGGTCGACGTCAACGAATGGTGGTCGGTCGACGAGGCGCTCGATGCGATCCCGCAGCTGGTCGAGCTCGGCGTCGCGTACGTCGAGCAACCCCTGCCGGCCGGGGATCCCGGTGGAGAGGAGCTGAAACGGCGCTCGCCGATCCCGATCTATGTGGACGAGGACTGCCACACGCTCGCAGACCTGGCCGCATGCAGCACGATCGCGCACGGCATCAACATCAAGCTCGCGAAGTCCGGGGGCATCCGCGAGGCGACCCGTATGGCGCACGCGGCACGGGCGCTGGGGCTCGGCGTCATGCTCGGCTGCATGGTCGAGTCCGGGCTCGGCATCGCGGCCGCCTGTGTCGTCGCGCCCCTGTGTGACCACGTCGATCTCGACGGCAACCTCCTTCTCGCCCGAGATCCATGCCCGGGCGTCGTCTTCAGCGATGGGGTCCAGGTGCCCTCGGAGGAGCCGGGACTCGGTGTCGGCTAGGAGGCTGCTGCTCCTCGCCGAGGGTTTCTCCGGCGACCCGCACTACGGCAAGACGATGCGCGGTGTGATGCGCTATCGCCGCGACGACGTCGTGGCGATTCTCGACTCGGAGCGGGCAGGCGTCGTCGACGACGGCGTTCCGGTCGTCGCCGACGTGAACGCATCCCTGCGCTTCGAGCCGACCGTCGCCCTCGTGGGCGTTGCCACCCAGGGTGGCAACTTCCCACCCGCGTGGCGCGAGCTGCTGAAGGCCTGCATCCGGCAGGGGCTCGCGATCGAGAACGGGTTGCACGAGTTCGTCGCCGACGACGAGGAGCTCGTGGCGCTCGCCGCCCGCTTCCGCGTCACCCTCACGGACCTGCGCCGCCCGCCGGCGGGGCTGAACGTGCCGACCGGAGCCAATCTCGAGCTACCCGCGCGCATCGTGCTGACCGTGGGGTCGGACTGTGCGATCGGGAAGATGACCGTATCGCTCGAGCTCGAGCGGGAGGCGCGCGGGCGAGGGCTCGCCGCATGCTTCGTCCCCACGGGCCAAACAGGCATCGCCATCGCCGGGTGGGGGCTCTCCGTCGACTCGGTGGTCGCGGATTTCATTGCCGGCGCGACGGAGCGCCTGGTCGTCGAGGGTCACGAGCGCGGGGGAGAGCTGCTCCTCGTCGAAGGCCAAGGAGCGATCACGCATCCCGCCTACTCGGGTGTCACCCTCGGCCTCATCCACGGCTCGGCGCCGCATGCGTTCGTGCTCTGTCACATGGCGGGAGCAACGGAGGTGGAGGGCTATCCCGGCCATCCGCTGATGCCGCTTCCCGGCCTGGTCGAGCTTCACGAGCGTATCTCGCTGGCCCGCCGGCCCGCCGTGGTCGCCTGTATCGCCCTCAACACCAGCGCGCTCGCGGACGAGGCCGCGCGTGCGGCCATCGCTCGCGCCGAGGTCGAAACGGGCCTCGTAGCGGACGATCCCGTGCGGTTTGGCTCGGCGAGGCTCCTCGACGCCGTGCTCACGAGTCTCCCGGGAGGTTGACGGCGGAGGCGAAAATTCGTAGGAGCAGTGTGTGAGGCGGCGAATCACTGTGGACGTGCGGACATCTCTTGCGACGGCGATCGTGGTGTCGGTGGCGCTCGCGTGTGTCGGTGCCGCAACCGCTGCCGATATCGGGGCCAACGACGACACCGGAAAATACGCGCCCGACGGCGGCGCCGTGTTCTTTGCTGAGATGGCGGCCCGCGGGCTGAAGGAAACCGTGCTCACGACGCGCTTCAAGCCGAGCAGCCCGACCGTGATTCCGGACGAGGAGGCACTCGACAAGGCGGTGCCGACTGCCGTCGAGGCAGGGCTGAGGGTCTCTCTCGCCGTCTATCCGTATCCGCCGAGCCAGCTCGCGCGTGCGCCGCGTGCCGTCCCCGACTTCGCGGCCTTCGTGGCGCGACTCGCGCGACGGTACCCGGACGTGAAACGGTTCGTCGTCCTCAACGAGCCGAATCAGCCTGCGTTCATGCGTCCGCAGTTCGACGCCGACGGCGCCATCGTCTCGGCAGCCACCGCGGGACGGTTCCTGGCGGCGGCGTACGACGCGCTCAAGGCGGTCGATCCCGGCATCGCCGTGATCGGCCTCGGGCTCTCGCCGCGCGGTAACGACGATCCCAACGCGCCGGCGAACATCTCCACCTCGCCCGTCCGTTTCCTGCAAGCGCTCGGGCAGTGGTATCGGGCGAGCGGGCGCCGGGCGCCGCTGATGGACGGGCTCAGTTTCCATCCGTACCCGAATCGCGCCACCGATCCTCTCGATCGAGGCTACGCGTGGCCGAATGCCGGCTTCGCCAACCTCGGACGGATCAAGCAAGCGCTCTGGGACGCGTTCCACGGCACGCGGCAGCGGACGACGAGGAACGGGCTGAAGCTCTATCTCGACGAGGTCGGCTGGCAGGTCGACACGTCCACCCGCGACGGCTACACGGGTGTCGAGAACGTCCCGGTCACGAGCGAGACGAGGCAGGCAGCCATCTACGGCGAGCTCGTCAGCCAGGCCCTGTGCGACAAGGACATCGCCGAGGTCAACATCTTCGGCTTCTACGACAACTCGATGCGCGACTCGGGCTTTCAGGCGGGGCTGAACAGGGTGGACGGATCGCCACGACTCTCTGCCGCGACCGTCGAGCAGGTGATCGCCGACGGCCCGTTCGCGTGCTCTCCGCGGACGAAGTGGCGGCCGACGACGGCGGTCGTAGGCGCCCAGAGGCCCGAGCTGACGGTCAGGAAGATTGCGACGATGGTCGGTGTCGCCGCCGACGAGGGTGCGGACGTCGTCGCGTGTCTCCTGCCGGGTCGGGTCACCGCCGCCCGTGCTCTGAGCGCCGTTCGCACCCGCCGCGCGTCGAGCCCCGGCTGCGTGGGCGGCAAGGCGCTCCCGCTACGACCGGCCGAGTTGAGGCTCCTGCGCCCGCCCAGCGGCCACCCGACGACGCTCGCCGTACGGCTTTCGGCCGAGGCGAATACCGCCCGCACGTCGGTGTTCTCGCGGCCGTTCCGGTAGCGTCCCCTTGACATCGAACATGTGTTCGTGCATACTCACGAACACATGTTCGCTCGCATCATCCTCATCACTCTCGTCGCGATCAGTCTGTGGGCGCTCCTCGCCCGGGAATCCGGGGCGACAGGGCCCGAGCGCTCGTATCGGGTGCAGCCCGGCGACACCCTCTGGTCGATCGCCGCGGCCACGTACCCCGGCGATCCGCGTGAGGGGATCTGGAAGCTCGAGCGGCGCAACGGTCTTCCCGGCACGACGATCACCCCGGGACAGATCCTGCGTCTTCCCTGAATCTCTGCGAGTTACGCTTGCGCCGCTCGGGACAGCCGGGTTGGTGATCGCTGCGTATCCTTCCCGGCACGATGGCGAGCGATCGCATCCTCGAGCTGCTGCGGCGGCCCGTCGACCCCGACGAGCACGACCGGATCCGTGAGCTCTGGAAAGCGCACTCGATCGCGGAGGACAACCGTGACCTTCCGGGGCTGATCGCGACCTTGACCGAGGATTGCGTCTACGAGGTCATGGGCACAGGCGCCCGGTGGGAGGGTCACGAGGGGGCCGTGCGGTTCTACACCGAGCTCCTGACTGCATTCCCCGACATCCAGTTCGACCTCGAGTACATCGTGATCGGGCCGCAGGGCGTCTGTGAAGAGGCGCGCGTGACCGCCACGCACGCAGGCCGCTGGCTGAGCCATGAGCCGACCGGCGAGCGCCTCGAGTGGCGCAACGCGATCTTTTTCCCGTGGGACCCTGCCGCCCGCAAGTTCAGGGGCGAGATGGTCTACACCGACCTCGCACTCTGACGCGTACCGCCGGCGCTGAGCGGCGGCGAGAGTCCGGCTAGAATCGGGCGCCGTGGACCTCGACGTCGTGTTCCTTGGGACGTCGGGCTCGGCTCCTACTGCTCAGAGAGCCCCGGCTGCGACGCTTGTCCGGCGCGGCGGCGACCGGATCCTCGTCGACTGCGCGGAAGGCACGCAGCGGCAGCTCTTGCGGTCGGAGATCGGGCTCGTCGATCTCCCCGAGATTCTGATCACACACTTCCACGCCGACCATTACCTCGGCCTCCCCGGCATGCTCAAGACCTTTTCGCTCCGGGGCCGGGAACTGCCGCTCGTCGTCGCCGGGCCCGTCGGGCTCAACGACCTGCTCGCGACCCTGCGGCGCGTCTTCGGGCGTCTCAGCTATCCGGTCGACACGCTCGAGCTGCAGGCGGGCGACACGCTGGACCGCGACGGCTATGCGATTCGGGCGATCCAGGTGGAGCACGGAGTCCCGGCGCTCGGCTATGCGTTTCTCGAAGCCGATCGACCCGGACGCTTCGATGTGCCGACGGCCGATCGGCTGGGCGTGCCGAACGGACCCGAGCGCGGCGCTCTGCAACGCGGCGAGGCGATCACGTTGCCGGACGGGACGTTGGTCACGCCGGACGCGGTGCTGGGGCCGGCCCGGGCCGGACGCACGATCGTGCTGACGGGCGACACGGGGCCGGCAGCATCTGTCGTGGAGGCCGCCGCAGGCGCAGACCTGCTCGTCCACGAAGCGACGTTCTGCGCGGACGAGCGAGAGCGGGCGCGCGAGACGGGCCACTCGACGGCCGGCGAGGCCGCGCTGCTGGCGCGCGAGGCCGGCGTGCGCATGCTCGCGCTGACGCACCTCTCGGGCCGCTATTTCGGGTCCGACGTGGCGGAGGAGGCGCGACAGCTGTTTCCGGATACCGTGGTGCCTCGGGACTTCGACGTGATCGAGGTGCCGTTTGCCGAGCGTGGCGCGCCCCACCTGATCCCGAAGGGTGCACGGCGGAGGCGGGCCGGTGTAGGGTCAAACACATGACCGGGCTCGTGCAGGTGGCGATCGCCGGAAGCGTTGCCGAAGGAGAGGAGTTGCAGGCGATCCTGGCGGCAGCCGGCATTCCGTCCACGCTGGAAGCCGCCGTCGAGGACGATGTGCTCGGGCTCGACGACGGGCCGTTGCAAGTGCTCGTCGGCGGCGGTGAGCTGCAGGCGGCACGCGATGCGATCGAGGCGTTCACCGAGCCGGACGAGCTCAGCGGTCCGTGAGACCCGAGCGCGCGCCGGACTTCGACGCCCGCGCGCAACACTACGACACGCTGCGCCCTCAGAACGATGCGTGGTGGTCCCGGTTCCATGCACTCGTCGAGCTCGGCGACCTCAGAGGACGACGCATCCTCGACATCGGCTGCGGGACGGGACAGCTTGCGTCGGCGCTCGTCGACCAGGCCCGCGCGAAGGTTTGGGGCGTCGATCCCAGCATCGAGATGCTTCGCGTCGCACGGGAGCGCGTCCCGCGCGGTGTCGGTGTGCGTCAGGCTCGAGCCGAAGCGCTCCCGTTTCGCGACGCGTGGTTCGAGCGTGCGACGATGTCGCTCGTCGTCCACCTCGTCGACCGCCCGGCGGCCTTCGCCGAGGCCCGCCGGGTGACCGGGACCGGGGAGGCTCGCGATCGCCACCTTCGCGCACGAGCATTTCGAGGTGTACTGGCTCAACGCCCTGTTTCCGCGGATTGCCGAGATCGACCGCGCGCGCTTTCCCGCCGAGAGCGAGCTGTCGGCAGAGCTCGAGGCGGCAGGGTTCGAGTCCGTTCGGTCCGTCCTCGTGTCGTCGTTCGACGAGCTCGACCGTGAGACCGCCTTGGAGCGCATTCGCGGCCGGCATATCTCCACGTTCGACCTGCTCGACGAGGATGAGATCGACGAGGGCACGCAGCGTGCCGAGGCAGAGTTGCCCGACCTGATCGTCAGGCGCTTCGAGCAGCTCGTCGTCGTCGCGGCGTAGCTCGACGTCGCCGGTCGCGTGGCCAGGATCTCCGGCCGATCGTCTAGGCTTTCCCACGCGACCCTTTAACCCGGCCCAGAGAGACCGGAAAGGAGCCCGATGTCCACGCACGTCCCGAGCGCCTCGGCACCGAAGATCCTGCTCGACGGCGAAGCCGTGTCGCGCACGCTGTCCCGGATCGCGCACGAGCTGATCGAACGCAACGATGACCTGCGGCGCGTGGCCCTCGTCGGCATACACACGCGCGGCGTCCCGCTCGCCAAGCGCCTGCGCGCACTCGTCCTCGAACGCTCGGGTCTGGAGGTCGACCTGGGCTCGGTCGACATCACCTTCCACCGGGACGACGTCCTCGTGCGGGGGGGCGGCGCCCCCCTGCATCCGCAGCCGCTCGTGAAGGGCACGGCGCTCGACTTCCAGCTCGAGGGCAAGACCGTCGTGCTCGTCGACGACGTCCTCTTCACGGGCCGCACGATCCGCGCTGCCATCGACGCCTTGCTCGAATACGGCCGGCCGGCACGCGTCCAGCTGGCGGTGCTCGTCGACCGCGGGCATCGAGAGCTGCCGATCCGGCCCGACTACGTCGGCAAGAACCTGCCGACCGCCCGTACGGAACGCGTCCATGTCGAGCTGCTCGAGATAGACGAGATCGATCGCGTGCTTCTCGTCGAGGGGGAAACCCGTGACTGACATCCGACTCGCCGACGAGGCGCAGACACCTCCGCGTCCGCCGGCGACCCGCCGTCACCTGCTTGCCGTGTCCGACCTCGAGCGCGGAGACATCGAGCGCATCCTCGGCACCGCCGCGACGCTCGCACGGTCGCTCGAGCGCGAGGTGAAGAAGCTGCCGGCCCTGCGTGGGCGGCTGGTCGTCAACCTCTTCTACGAGTCGTCGACGCGCACACTGTCGAGCTTCGAGCTCGCGGCCAAGCGGCTCTCGGCCGACACGATGTCGGTGCGGTCGTCCGGCTCGTCGGTCGACAAGGGTGAGTCGCTCAAGGACACGGCGCTCACTCTCGCCGCCTACGACCCGGACGTGATCGTCATCCGGCACCCGCACATCGGTGCCCCGCAGGTCGTCGCCTCGGTGTCGCGGGCCCACGTCGTCAACGCCGGCGACGGCAAGCACCAGCACCCGACGCAGGCGCTGCTCGACCTGTTCACGATGCGCGAGGCACTCGGAGCACTCGACGGACTCCACGTCGCCATCGTCGGAGACGTGCTGCACTCGCGAGTGGCTCGCTCCCTCATCGAGGCGCTCGCGCTCGTCGGCGCGCACACGACGCTCGTCGGGCCGCCGACGCTGATCCCGCGAGAGATCGAGGCGATGGGATGTGAGACGAGCTCCGATATCGCTGCCATCGCGCACGCGGACGTGATCTACGTCCTGCGCATGCAGAGCGAGCGCATGCTTCCAGGTGCGGCGTACGTGCCGTCGCTGCGCGAATACACGGCTCTCTGGGGGATCACCCCGGAGCGGGTGCGAGACGGCCAGATCGTGATGCACCCGGGACCGATGAATCGCGGCGTCGAGATCGACCCGCGGGTTGCCGACTCCGAGGCGTCGCTGATCAACGAGCAGGTGCGGGCCGGGCTCATGGTGCGCATGGCGGTGCTCTACGACCTCCTCACGAGCGGCCCTGTCGAGGTTGCCCACGCGCTGGAGGTGGCATGACCGCGTTCGAGACACAGATGCTGTTCGCACCCGAACGACCGCTCGACTCGCTCACGATCCGAGGCGCCCGGGTGATCGATCCCGGCTCCGCCGTCGACGCGGCGCTCGACGTGACGATCGAGGAGGGGATCATCACGCGGCTCGAGCCTGCCGCCGCACCCTCCGGCGCGCTCGTGCTGGCCCCTGCGTTCGTCGATCCGCACGTGCACCTGCGCACACCCGGGCGCGAGGACGAGGAGACGATCGCGAGCGGCACCGCGGCGGCAGCGGCAGGCGGCTACTGCGCCATCCTGGCGATGCCGAACACCGATCCGGTCGTCGACTCGGCCGCCGTGCTCGGCTCGCTGATCGAAACGGCGCGGGAGGAGGCGGTCGTGCCCGTCGGCTTCATGGCGGCGATCTCGAAGGGCCTGCGCGGCGAGGAGCTGACCGAGATGGCCGAGCTTGCGGCGCTCGGGGCAGCCGGGTTCACGGACGACGGGAGACCCGTTGTCGCGGCCGGTCTGTTGCAACGCGCACTGCAGTACAGCGTCGTCGCCGGCCGGCGGCTGTCGCTGCACGAGGAAGAGCCGTCCATCTCGCGGGACGGGCAGATGCACGAAGGGGCTGTGTCGGCGGAGCTCGGTCTCGCCGGCTGGCCCTCGGTCGCCGAGTCGGCGATGATCGAGCGCGATTGCGCCCTCGCCGCATACGAGCAACGTTCTCTGCATATCATGCATGTATCGGCGTCGGATTCGGTCGCTGCGATCAGGTCGGCGCGGGAGCGCGGCGTGACCGTGAGCGCCGAGGTGACGCCACACCATCTCTGCCTCACCGACGACGCCGTGCGCACCCTCGACAGCAACCGAAAGATGAGCCCGCCGCTGCGGGCCGAACGCGACCGCCAGGCGCTGCTGGGGGCGCTGCGGGACGGCACGCTCTGCTGTGTCGCGACCGATCATGCGCCACATGCCCGCCACGAGAAGGAGGCCCCGTTCGAGGAGTCGCCGTTCGGTGTGACCGGGCTCGAGACGGCGTTCTCGGCGCTCTACACGTTCACGGTCGAGAGCGGTGAGCTGACGCTCGAGACGGTGCTCGAGCGCATGTCAGCAGGGCCCGCACGGGCATTCGGCCTCCCGATTCCACGAATCGCCGAAGGCGAGCCGGCCAACGTCGTGCTGCTCGACCTCGATGCGCAGTGGCGCGTGTCGGAGCAGGGATTCCGCTCCCGTTCCGTCAACTCGTGGCTGCTCGGGAAAACGCTGCGGGGGGCCGTCGTGCAGACGGTGGCCGCCGGCAGGGTGGTGTTCGAAGCGTGACGGGCGGTTACCTGCTCCTCGAGGACGGCACCGTCTACCCGGGCCGCTCGGTCTCGGCTGCCGGCGCGGCGTTCGGCGAGGCCGTGTTCACGACCGGGATGACGGGCTATCAGGAGACCGTCACTGACCCGAGCTTTGCGGGCCAGCTCGTCTGCTTCACGGCCCCGATGCTCGGCAACTACGGCACGGCCGACGAGCGCCTCGAGTCGTCCCAGCCATGGGCGAAGGCGGTGCTGATGCGCCGATGCGGGGGCGAGGCGTGGGCGTCCTGGCTCGCCACGCACGGCGTCGTCGCTCTCGACGACATCGACACGCGCGCGCTCGTGCTTCGGCTCCGCGACGCCGGCGCGATGAGGGCCGCGGCAGTGGCCGACGCGAAGGTGCTGCCTGCCGCCGAGGCGCTCGAGCAGGTGCAGGCCCAGCCTTCGATGGAGGGCCAGGCCCTCGTGGCCGCGGTCTCCCGCGTGGAGCGCCAGGTGTTCAACGAGGACGGCCGCGTACGTGTCGCCGTGGTCGACTACGGCGCCAAGACGTCGATCATGCGCCGGCTGCGCCAGGCCGGAGCCGCCGTGACGGTCTTCCCGCACACTGCCGATCCGGACGAGCTCGCAGCGTTCGACGGCGTCCTGCTCTCGAACGGCCCGGGTGACCCGGAGCCCCTCGCCGACGAGGTGGAGGCGATTCGCGGCCTCCTCGGGCGCACGAGCGTGCTGGGGATCTGCCTCGGACACCAGCTGCTCGGCCTCGCGACCGGGCACGACACCTACAAGCTCCCATTCGGCCACCGTGGGGCGAATCACCCAGTGCTCGACCGGCGCAGCGGCCGGGTGCTCGTGACGAGCCAGAATCACGGGTTCGCGGTTGTGCCGACGGAGGGCGAGCAGGCAACGCACGTGTCGCTCTACGACGGCACCGTCGAGGGCTTCGACTTCCCGGAGCTCAACGCCCGCTCCGTCCAGTTTCACCCCGAGGCCGGCCCTGGCACGCACGATGCGTGGCCGATCCTGGAGCGGTGGGTCGGCACGCTGGGAGCTGCGACGTAGTGCCCGCCCGTCGCGATATCCACTCGATCTGTGTGATCGGCTCCGGCCCGATCGTGATCGGGCAGGCCTGCGAGTTCGACTATGCGGGCTGCCAGGCGCTCAAGGTGCTGCGTGAGGACGGATACCGCACGATCGTCGTCAACTCGAACCCGGCCACGATCATGACCGACCCGGGGTTTGCCGATCGCACCTACATCGAGCCACTCGACCTGCAGGGCGTGAGCGACGTGCTCCGACGCGAGCGGCCGGACGCGATCCTGCCGACACTGGGGGGTCAGACGGCCCTGAACATCGCGATCGAGCTCTCGGACGCTGGAGTGCTCGAAGAGCTCGGAGTGGAGCTGCTCGGCGCCGGCGTGGACGTGATCCACCGTGCCGAGGACAGGGAGCTGTTCAGGGACGCTGTCAAGGGCTGTGGCCTGCACACGCCCGAGTCGCGCATCGTCACCTCCGTCGACGACCTCGGCGGGATCGCGGTTCCTGCGGTGGTGCGTCCTGCCTTCACACTCGGCGGCCACGGTGGAGGCTTTGCGGACACGGTCGAGCAGCTCCGGGCGCAGGTGGAGCGAGGGCTGCGTGAGAGCCCGATCAACCAGGTGCTCGTCGAGGACTCCGTCAAGGGCTGGGACGAGTTCGAGCTCGAGGTGATGCGCGACCGCAACGACAACGTCGTCATCGTGTGCTCGATCGAGAACCTCGATCCCATGGGGGTGCACACGGGCGACTCCGTCACCGTGGCACCCCAGATGACGTTGTCGGACGAGGCGTACCAGGAGCTGCGGGACGCCTCCGTCGCCATCATCCGCGCCGTCGGAGTCGAGACGGGCGGCTCGAACATCCAGTTCGCGCGCTCGCGCGAGACCGGGGAGATCCGCGTGATCGAGATGAACCCGCGCGTCTCGCGCTCGTCGGCACTCGCCTCCAAGGCAACGGGCTACCCGATCGCGAAGGTGGCCGCGAAGCTCGCCGTCGGCTACACGCTCGACGAGATCCCCAACGACCTCACGAAGACGACGCCCGCCAGCTTCGAGCCGACGCTCGACTACGTCGTCGTCAAGTTCCCGCGTTTCGCCTTCGAGAAATTTCCCGGCGCCGATCCGACCCTCGGCACCCAGATGAAGTCGGTGGGCGAGGCGATGGGCATCGGGCGGACGTTCACGGAAGCGTTCCTGAAGGCGTTCGGCTCCCGCGAGCTCGATCCCGGCGCGCCCACGCCCTGGGCGACGATCGATGACATCCCCGAAGGCGTGCACCCGTGGTTCACGGAGCAGCTCGCTCAGGCGCGCCGGGAGCTGGCGTCGCGCGACATCTGGCGCGCGAAGCGGGCGGGCTGGGGGGACGACTCGATCGGCGCGGCGTGGGGGACGAGCGGGGACGACGTTCGCCGCGTCCGCTACGCCAAGGGCATCAGGCCGTCCTACCGCCGCGTGGACTCGTGCGCCGGCGAGGTCGAGGCCGCCTCGAACTATTACTACTCGACGTGGGGGGAGGCGGACGAATCGCTCCCGCCCGCGACGAGGCCACGCGTCGTGATCATCGGCTCCGGGCCGAACCGCATCGGCCAGGGCATCGAGTTCGACTACTGCTGCGTCCATGCCGTCCAGACGTTCCGCTCACTCGGGTACGAAGCCGTGATGATCAACTGCAACCCCGAGACGGTCTCGACCGACTACGACACATCCGACCGCCTCTACTTCGAGCCGCTCTCACCGGAAGAGGTGCTCGCCGTGATCGACCGGGAGCAACCTGAAGGCGTCGTGACGCAGTTCGGCGGCCAGACGCCGCTGCGGCTCGCGCGGTGGATCGAAGCGGCCGGCTACACGATCATGGGTACGCCGCACTCGGCCATCGACCTCGCGGAGGATCGCGAGCAGTTCGGCGCGCTCGCGGACGAGCTCGGCGTCCGCTGCCCCCCGTGGGCGACCGTCGAGGGAGCCGACGAAGCCCTGACCGCCGCCGAAACGATCGGCTATCCCGTGCTCGTACGCCCGTCCTACGTCCTCGGCGGCCGGGCCATGCGCGTCTGCTACGACGACGACCAGCTCGTGGAGGCGATGGAAGCCGTCTCGGGCTCCGTGCTGCTCGACCGGTTCGTCGAGAACGCGATCGAGATCGACGTGGACGCGCTCTGCGACGGCGAAGACGTCTACATCGCCGCCGTGATGCAGCACGTGGAAGAGGCGGGCGTGCACTCCGGCGACTCGGCGTGCGTGCTCCCGGCACAGTCGCTCACACTCGCCAATACGCTCGAGATCGAGCACATCCTCAAGCGGCTCGGGCCTGCGCTCGGCGTCGTCGGGCTGCTCAACGTCCAGCTGGCCGTCGCGGACTCGACCGTCTACGTGCTGGAGGCAAACCCACGCGCCTCGCGCACGGTGCCCTTTGCCTCGAAGGCGATCGGCATCAACCTGGTCGAGGCAGCCTGCAAGCTCGCCGCAGGCCAGAAGCTGGCCGATCTGCAACTCCCGCCGCCGCGTCCGACGCAGGTCAGCGTGAAGGCCGCCGTGCTCCCGTTTGCCCGGTTCCCGGGCTCCGACCCTGTGCTCGGCCCCGAGATGCGCTCGACGGGCGAGGTGATGGCGAGCGCCGCGGACCTGCCGACCGCCTTCGCGAAGGCCGAGCGGGCAGCCGGCCGGCCGCTGCCCACGTCCGGCACGGCGTTCCTGTCGGTCAACGACGCGGACAAGCCGAGCCTCGCGCCTATCGCGGCGGCCCTTGCGGGGCTCGGTTTCGACCTCGTGGCCACCGACGGAACTGCGCGGACGCTCCGCGCTGCAGGTCTCGATGTGGCGGAGATCGCCAAGGTCGCCGATGCCGACGAGAGTGAGCAAACCGTCGTCGACCTCGTCCGCGACGGCCGCTGCGACCTGATCGTGAATACGCCGCAGGGCTCGGGTGCGCGGGCCGACGGCTACCGCATTCGCGAGGCGGCGATCAGCGCTCGCGTGCCTTGCATCACGACGATCTCGGGCGCCGCGGCGGCGGTCCACGCCATCGCGAACGCGCGCGTCGAGACCGCGCTCTCGTTGCAGGAGCGGATCGGGTCCGGGGCGTGATCCCGCAGGTATGACCAAGCGCCTCCTGCTGGGCGTGGTGGGAACCGAGCGGGTGGGCGCCTACACGTTGCTGCGGGTCGGCCGGGGTGGCCTCGATCCGGGCATTCCCGGCCAGTTCTTCATGCTCGAGGCTCCGGGGCGGCTGCTGCCGCGTCCGATGTCGCTTTGCCTGGCGCCGCCCGGAGAACTCGCCTTCCTGATCGATCCGATCGGACCGGGGACGCGGGCTCTTTGCGCCCTGCGAGCAGGGGACGCACTTCACGTGCTCGGGCCGCTTGGCAACGGCTACGACCTCTCGGTGCAACAGCCGCTGCTCGTCGGCGGGGGCATCGGGATGGCGCCGTTGCCGTTTCTGTCGGAGTCACTCGGTCATCCCCGCGCGCTGCTCGGCTTCCGCACCCCCCACCACGCGGAGGCGGCCGTCCTGGTGCCGAACGCGGAGGTCGTGCTCGAGCCGACCTACGTCACCGCTCTCCTACCGGATGCTCCCGGGGACGTGCTCGCGTGCGGCCCCGAGCCGATGCTGGAGGCCCTGCGCGCCCTGGCCCCGAGCGCCCAGCTTGCCTGGGAGGCGCCCATGGCGTGCGGGTACGGTGCCTGTTACGGCTGCGTCGTCGAGACGGGCGGACGCCTGCAGCGGCTCTGCCTTGCGGGGCCTGTCCTCTCCGGCGGCGGATCATGACGGAGTCGGGTGGCGTCAGGATCTTCAATGCGTCGGGCTGTCTCGACGCGCTCGCGGCGCCGGAGGTGGCGCGGCGTCTCGACGCCTTCGTCACGAAGACGATCACGCCGCTCCCGCGCGAGGGGAACCCTCCGACACGGATCGCGGAGACCGAGAGCGGCATGCTCAACTCGATCGGGTTGCAAGGACCCGGCATCGAGGCGCTCCTCGCGGACACGCTGCCGCGCCTCGCGCGGCTCGGGCCGCCCGTCTGGGTCTCCGTCGGGGGCTTCGCCGCGCGTGATTTCGCCGCAATTTGCGAACGCCTCGATGCCCGCGACGACCTCGAAGCGATCGAGCTCAACCTGTCATGCCCGAATGTGGAGGAAGCGCCCGAGTCCTCCGCTCAGATCGTCGGCGCCTGCCGCGTTGTCACGACCAAGCCGCTCTACGCGAAGCTTTCTCCGGCCACATCGGACATCGCCGAGTCGGCCCGGGCCGTCGTTGCGGCAGGCGCGGATGGACTCTCCCTCATCAACACGATTCGGGGGCTTGCGCTCGACCACAGCCTTCGGCCGCTGCTGGCCCGCGGCGTCGGCGGATACTCAGGTCCGGCCCTGAAGCCCATTGCGCTGGCCTGCGTCTGGGCGTGCGCCGCCGCGGTCGATGTACCCATCGTCGGCATGGGCGGAGTGCGCACCGGACTCGATGCGCTGGAGCTCATCGCGGCAGGTGCAAACGTTGTCTCGCTTGGCACCGTTCTCTTCTCCGACCCGGAAGCGCCGGACCGTGTGCGCGACGAGCTCGCGAGCGAAGCTGCGGCTCGGGGATTCGAGAATCCGGCGTCCGCTCGAGGGGTTGCCAATAGTTGATAAGAAGAAATACCTGCAAATCGGCGAAAATGGTTCCGCTTGAAACTCCCCAGGGGATTGCTAGACTCGTCCGCTCATGGTCGCGTCCAAGACTCAGGCCCAGGCTCCCGCACGCTCGCTCGATCAGCGGATGGAGGCACTCAAACGGGCCAACGACATCCGGGTCCGTCGCGCTCAGCTGAAGAAGGATCTAAAGGACGGGAACGTTCAGATCGAGGGTGTCCTTCTGAACCCGCCGGAGTATGTGTCCACGGCGAAGGTCTTCGACATGTTGATGGCGGTACCCAAGTTCGGCCGGGTGAAGGCTGCGCGGCTGCTCAATCAGTGCCGGATCAGTCAGTCGAAGACGGTGGGCGGGTTGTCGGAGCGCCAGCGCGCCGAGCTCGTGTCCTTGTTCAACCGCTGACAGACGCGCCGGCAGGCAACTAGGGTTCCCGGTATGGCGAGCAGCCCTGTCCTCGTGATCACCGGCCCCTCGGGCGCGGGCAAGGGGACGCTGATCAAGGCACTCGTCGAGCGTCTGCCCGAGCTCGAGGTCGCCGTCTCGGCGACGACACGCGCTCAGCGCCCGGGTGAGCTGGACGGTGTCGAGTACTGGTTCCTGACCGAAACCGAGTTCGTCCGGCGCATCGCTGCCGGCGACTTCCTCGAGCACGTGGAGTACGTCTCGGGCAAGCGCTACGGGACTCTGCGCTCCGAGATCGGGCGCATCGCGGACGAAGGCCGTGTGTGCGTGCTGGAGCTCGAGCTCGATGGTGCCTTGCGTGTGCAGGAGGAGGTGACCGGCAGCGTCACCATCTTCATCGCAGCCCCGGTCGAGGAGCTCGAGCGCCGCCTGCGCGAACGGGCGACCGAGTCGACGGGGGAGATCGAAGACCGCATCGCCCTCGCGCGCGACCAGCTCGAGCAGGCGCACAAGTTCCGCTACATGGTGCGGAACGACGATGTCACCCGCGCGACCGAGGTGCTGGCGGCGATCGTCGAGCGGGAGCTCATCCTCGCAGGTACCATGGCACCCAGATGATCGACCCCCGAATCGACGACCTGCTTGCCGGCATGCGCGCGGTCAACGCGAAGGAAGAGCCTTCGCGCTATGCGCTCGTGATCGTGGCGGCGAAGCGTGCGCGCCAGATCAACAGCTATCACCACCAATTGGGTGAGGGGATGGGGTTCGAAGAGGCGCCGCCCCCGCTGATCCAGTCGCGGTCGAAGAACTACCTGACGATGGCGATGGAAGAGGTCGCGCAGGCGAAGATCGTCTACGCGTACCAGCCCTAGCCACCGCCGCAGCCCGTACGACACTCGAACGAGGACGCCGGCAGTATCGGCGCCGCCGGTCTGACGGCACAATGTGACGGTGGCCCGAATCGTGCTCGGCATCACCGGCGGCATTGCGGCGTATAAGGCCTGCGAGGTACTGCGGCTGCTCGTCCGCGACGGCCACGACGTGCTGCCGTTGCCGACCCGCGGAGCAACTCGTTTCGTCACCGCCGAGACGTTCGACGCGCTCGCGCGGCAGGGTCCCACCACCGACCCGTACCCGCATCTGCAACGGGCGGACCTGATCGTCATCGCGCCGCTGACGGCGCACACGCTGGCACGGCTCGCTCACGGGCTCGCCGACGACGTCCTGACGGAAGCGGTGCTCGCGCATCGCGGCCCCCTGCTGATCGCGCCTGCCATGAACACCGCCATGTGGGAGCATCCCGCCACGCAGGCGAACCTCGAGACGCTCCGCGCCCGCGGCGTCTCGATCGTCGATCCCGTGGCTGGGGAGCTCGCGGAAGGCGAGGTCGGCATGGGCAGGCTCGCCGAGCCAGTGGACATCGTCGCCCGCGCGCTGGCGCTTCTTCCCCGTCCGGCGGGACCGCTGGCCGGATGCGACGTCGTCGTCACGGCGGGCGGGACCCGGGAGCCGCTCGACACGGTGCGCTTCCTGGGGAACCGCTCGTCAGGCCGCATGGGGGTCGCCCTCGCAACAGAGGCCCAGCTCCGAGGAGCGCATGTGACGCTGCTCGCGGCCAATCTCGCCGTCCGCGTACCTGCCGGACTCGAGGTCGTAGAGACCCCGACGGCGGCAGACCTCGAACGCGAGGCACTCGCGCGCAAGGGTGCCGACGTCGTGCTGATGGCCGCAGCCGTGGCCGACTATCGCCCTGACGCCGGGCACGCAGGCAAGCGCCGGAAGGACGGACAGCCGTGGCACGTCGATCTCGTACCGACACCCGACGTCGCACGCGCACTCGGCGCTGCAAGCGTCCCGACCCAGGTGCTGGTGGCGTTCGGCGCGGAGCACGGTGACGGTGGCCTCGAGCGCAAGCGCCTCATGCTCGACGACAAGAACGTGGATCTCGTCGTTTACAACGACATCGGACGTGACGACATCGGGTTCGACGCTCTCGACAACGAGGTCACGCTCGTGTCGCGCCGGGGCGAGCGTCACGTGCCGAAGGCGTCGAAAGCTGCCGTGGCTGGCGAGGTACTCGACGAGGTCGAGCGCCTGCTGAACGAGAAGCGGGGCTGATGGAAAGCCCGGCCACCAGCCGCCTGCCTCCGGCCACCGGTGCGGCAGCCGATCTCGCCGACCGGGTCGTCGCAAGTCTGGCGAGCGTGATCCACGCCCCTGCGGAAACCCTGCGCATGCCGCTTCTCTGTCTCCTCGCCGAGGGACATGTGCTCATCGAGGACGTTCCCGGCGTGGGGAAGACCGTGCTCGCGAAGGCGCTCGCCCGCGCGCTCGAGCTGGATTTCTCGCGATTGCAGTTCACGCCCGACCTGTTGCCGTCCGACGTCACAGGCGTGAACGTCTACGAGCAGCACACCGGGGCGTTCCGCTTCCGGCCCGGGCCGGTATTCGCAAACGTCCTACTCGTCGACGAGGTCAACCGCGCGTCGCCGAAGACGCAATCTGCACTGCTCGAGGCGATGCAGGAGTCCCAGGTCACGGTCGACGGCGAGACGTACCCGCTCGTGCGCCCGTTTCTCGTGTTGGCGACCCAGAATCCTGTCGAATATGAGGGCACGTACCCCTTGCCGGAGGCTCAGCTCGACCGTTTCGCGGTTCGTATGGAGATCGGGTATCCGCCGCTGCTGGAGGAGGCGCGCATGCTCGCCGAGCAAACGGGGGATGCACCGCTCGACGCGCTGGTGCCGGTCGCAACCCGCTCCGAGCTCCTGGGCGCGATCGCCGCCGCGCGCTCGGTCTACGTCGAGGAGAGCGTCAACCGCTACGTCGTCGCGGTGCTCCGGCACACGCGTTCGAGCTCGCACCTGGCCCTCGGCGCGAGCCCTCGCTCGGGCATCGCGCTGCTACGGCTGGCAAAGGCCCGGGCGCTTGTCGAGCGCCGGGACTTCGTCACACCGGAAGACGTCCAGGCGCTGGCCGTGCCGGTGCTTGCACACAGGCTCATCCTCGCTCCGACTGCGCGCTCGTCCGGTCTCGCTGCCGCCGACATCGTTCGGGAGGCGCTGACGGGCACACCGGTTCCCGTGTGAGTGCAGGCGGCGCACCGGGCAGTCGCAGCATCGTCGCGCTGGGACTGGGTGCGCTCGCCGTCTCGTGGCTGTTCGGCGCGGTCGCGGTGGCGGTCGTCGGCGTCGGCCTCGTTGTCGCCGGCATCCTGGCGCGGCTCTGGGCCCGGTATGCCTCCGGCGGCGTCGCCGTCGAGCGCAGCCTGCCTGCCGGCGAGATCGTCGAAGGCGACGATCTCGTGCTCGAGCTCCGTGCCCGGCGCCTGTCGCGGCTGCCGCTCGGCGCCGTCTCGGTGCGGCAGCCCGCAGGCAGGCTCGGGACGCCCGAGCTGCGCCTCCGCCACTCCGAGGGCGTGGTCGTCTTGCCCAGGGCTCCCCGCGGGCGGTACGTGCTCGAGCGGCTGCTCGTCAGCATCGAAGACCCGCTCGGCCTCGAACGCGTGTCATATGCGACGGGCGATCGGCGGGAGGTGCTCGTGCGACCTCGGGTGCCCGAGCTCGATGTCCTGTTCTCGGATGCCGGCGCCCGAGGAACCGGCGGCGCCCGTGCGTTGCTGCGCCGGCCGAGCGGTTTCGAGCTCCACGCTGTCCGGGAGTACCAGGACGGGGAGCCGTTGCGGGCCGTGCACTGGCCGAGCACCGCGCGGCGCGCCAGGCTGATGGTCAAGGAGCTCGACGATGCGCCACGCGACGATGTCGTCGTCGTCCTCGACGCCGACCCAGCCGGTGTGACCGGAGAGCCGGGATCGTCGAGCTTCGACGCGGCGGTTCGAGCAGCGGGCGCGATCGTTCGTGCGCACGCTGCACGCGGCCGGCGCGCCGCGCTCGTGCTCACGGGTGTCGACGCCGACGTGGTGCGCATCCGCTCCCTCGATCGCGAATGGCCGCTCGTGCTCGATGCGTTGTCGTCGATCGAGCCACGCCCTGGGCCTCCACTCGCGGTGGCACTCATGGATCCGGGCACACCGGCGGCGCGCGCACTGGAGCTCGTCGTCGTGACGTCGTTCGCCGAGCACGCGGCAGACGCGCTCGCCACCCTCCGCCATGATGGCCGGCGCGCCGCACTCGTGCTGGTCGATGGGCCGAGCTTCGTGGGGGTTGTCGCAGACCGCCCCCCGGCGAGCGCGCTGCGGGCAGTGGCCGCCGGAGTGCCCGTGGCGGTCGTCCAGGCGGGACACGATCTGCGGCGGGCGCTCGAGGGGGCGCTGGCGGGGAGGGCGAGTGCATAGGCGGCTCGTCGCCGCGGCGCTCCCCGCGCTTGCGGTGGCCTTTGCGTGGTCGAGGCTGGAGCTGAACCCGGGCGCGTGGCCGCTGCTCGCCGCCGTCGCAGTCGGCTTGACTGCGGCGCTTCCTCGTGTCCTGTGGCAGGCGCTGGGCGTCGCGGTGACCGGCACGATCGGTGTTGTCGCAGTCGTGCTCGGCGGATCGCCCGCGGGCGCGGGGCGCGAGGCGGAGCATGGGCTGCGCGAGTTCTATGCGGTGGCACTCCCGTTCGACGGCCAGCGGCACACCTCGATGCATGCCCTGGTCATGGTCGCGGTCGCCTGCTTTGCGGCCGCACTCGGGGTGTGGGCGGGTCGCCGCCCCTTTGCGGGCGCCGTCTGTGCTGCAGTGGGCGTCGGCTGGCCGGCAACGCTCGTTCCGGCCAGGGATACCGTCGCGATCGGCGCGCTCGCGCTCGGGGCTGCGTTGTGGCCGTTCCTGGCCGCCCGGCCGTCGGCGCTCCGCGTGTCCGTGCCTGGGCTCGCAGCGCTGGTCGCCATCGTCGTCGTGGCGTCAAGCGCAGCCGCTGCCGGTGTGAAGCCTTCGCGATCGGCGGTCGACTGGGAGCAATGGGATCTGTTCGGTGGCTCCCAGGCGCTGGGCGTGACCCTCGTGTGGGACGCCAACTACGGCGGGATCGAGTTTCCGGCCCGGACGACCACGGTGCTCAAGATCACCGCGCCTCGGCGGGCGCTGTACTGGCGTGCGTCGACGCTGGACAGCTTCCTCGACGATCGGTGGGTCGAGGCGCTGTACTCGACCGGCCGGTCAGCCGGTGAGCGCACGCTCCCACCCGACCCCCTGCTGCCGCCGGCCGCGCGTTCCCGCCGGGACTGGGTCGAGCAGCGCGTCGAGGTGGCGGCGCTCGTCGACGACCACCTCGTCGCGGCCGGGCAACCCGTGCGACTGTCGACGACGGACGCTGACAGCGTGATCTACATGAGCGGCGGCGTCATGCGCGTCCAGAAGGCGCTCCGGCGCGGGCAACGCTATGACGTGTGGAGCTACGCGCCGCGGCCGTCGCCCGCCGGCCTCGTGCGCTCACCGGCTCGCTACCCCGCCGCGGCACGCCGCTACCTCGATCTGGGACGGGCGATTTCACCGCCGTTCGGGGCTCCGGGACGAGCCGCAGAAGTCGATGCGTTGTTCACGGATCAGCTCTACGTGCCGCTTTGGCCCTATCGAGGGCTCTGGCGCGAGGCACAGCGGCTGACTCGCGGAGCCCGCTCGCCGTACGAGGCAACGGTCGCGATCGAGGGCTGGCTCCGCGACAACGGTGGCTTCACCTACGACGAGCATCCGCCGCGTCCGGCAGGATTGCCCCCGCTCGCGGACTTCGTGGAGCGGTCGAAGCGCGGCTACTGCCAGCAGTTCGCCGGGTCGATGGCGCTCATGCTGCGCATGCTCGGCATCCCCGCACGGGTCGCGGTCGGGTTCACGAGCGGGGAGTGGAACCGCGGGACCTGGACCGTCACCGACCACGATGCACATGCCTGGGTGGAGGCGTGGTTTGCCGGCTACGGCTGGCTTGCGTTCGATCCAACCCCTGGCCGAGGCACGCTCTCGGCCTCGTACACGCTGGCGTCCGATTCCGCCGATGCCCGGCGGGCGCTCGGCGGCGGCCGCTTCCTCGACTTCTCCGGAGACGGTCAGTCGGGCGGCCTCCCCACAGGCTCAGCAGCTCCGGCCCCGGCTGTGGCCGGCTCGCGTCCAGGGCGGCTGCTTCTCCCGCTCGCGCTTCTCCTCGTCCCACCCGCCGGGCTCGTCGCGCTCAAGGCGGCGCGCCGCCGCCGCACCTACGCAACCCGTGACCCCCGCGTGACCGCCGCAGCAACCCGTACGGAGCTGGCGAGGTTCCTCCGCGACCAGGGCGTTGCAGTACCGGCCGACGCACCGATGCGCGACCTGCGCCGCGAGACCGAGCGCCTCGGGGTGGGCGTGGATGCCTTCGCGGCGGCGTTCGGGAGGGCGCGCTACGGACCGCCCGAGTCTGCGGGCAGAGCAGCGGCGGACGCCCGGCGCGAGCTGGGCATCGTCATTCGCGTGCTCCGCGAGAGGATCGGGCCGGGCCGCCGACTGCGAGGGCTGTTCGCGCTGAAGTCATTGCGCCGCGCTTGACGGACCCGGCACGATCTAGAGGTGAGCGCTGCGTACGAGCTGTATCAGCAGGGGCTGCGCCAGCTGCGACAGGGAATGGCGCCACAGGCGACCGTCGCGCTCGAAAAAGCCAAGCGGCTCGAGCCGGAGAAGGCATCGATCCGGGAGGCGCTCGGGATCGCTTACTACCGTACGACGCACTGGGTCGCCGCGGAGGCGGAGTTCCGCAAGGTGCTCGAGCTCTCACCGGTCGACGACTACGCGCACTTCGCCCTCGGAAAGGTGCTGCAGAAGCAGGGCCGCGATGCCGAGGCCGGCCGGCACCTCAAGCTCGCGAAGTGGCTGCGCCCACGAGGGCCGGACGAGCCGACGATCGAGGACGACTGAGCGCCTTCGTACGTCCCGCTAGCCCTCGAGATCGGCGAGCAGGGTGGCGTAGCGCCGGAAGCGCCGGGTCGCTGCCCTGGTGAAGGCGGCTGCGTACTCCTCGTCTGCCTCCGGCGCGAGGGTGTGGCGGTACGTCTCACGAATGTCGAGCAGCCGGTCGGCGATCGCGTCGACAACGAGCTGGTAGTCCGCGAACGCCTCTTCGGACTCGTCCCGGCCGACACGGTTCCAGGCCGACTCGGCCTCGTCAGCCTCCTGCAGGAGATGGGCGTCGTCGTTCGCGAAGAGATCGAGCTGGCGCTCGACGAGCTCGTCGAAACGGCTCCGCCGCCCAAACCTCACAGGAGCTCCTCATAGAGGGCGATGTGCGAGATTGCAGCCCGCTCCCACGTGAGCTCGTCGCGTGCGCGGGCAGCACCGCTACGGGCACGGGCCAGTGCGTCGTCGTCGCCGAGCAGGTCGTCGATCGCCGCAGCGAGGCCGTCGATGTCGCCCGCCTGGACGACGCGGCCGGCACCGTAGGCGGCAACGATCTCACCGAGCCCACCCACGTCGTAGACGATCACCGGTACGCCTGCGCCGAGAGCCAGCAAGACGGCGCCCGACTGGTCGAGCTCGGGCTTGTAGGGGAAGACGGCGACGGTCGCGTCCGAGAGCGCCCTCTCGACCTCGGCAGCGGACAGATAGCCGAGGCGCCATTCGGCGCGATCCCCGGCAGCCTGCCGCAGGCCGTCGAGCGGCACCCGCGGGTCTCCCGCGACGAGCAGGCGCGCGCTGTCGGTGCGCCGAATCGCCTCGATCGCATCGTCGAGCCCTTTGTAGGGCCTGATCACGCCGAGCGCGAGCGCGGTGCGGCCGTCGTCGCGCCGTGGGGGATCGGTGCGGAAGACAGGATGCGGGATGACCCGCAGCTTGGCTTCCGCGACCCCGAGCGTCGCGAGCAGACGTCGGCCGCTCTCGCTGTGGACGACGACACGCTCGAAGCGGTCGAACAGCCGCCGCCAGGCGCGTGTGCGAGCAGCAGTGCGCCGCGGGAGGAGATCGTGCGCCGTGAACACGATCGGGACGCGGCTGCGCAGCAGCCATGTATCGGCCTCCGGTGCGGCGAGCCATTGCAGGTGGAGCACATCGGCGTTTGGCGCAGCGAGGCGCGCCAGCACGAGTGGATGCTCGGCCGCTTTGACGGCCAGGCGAGCGCGGGCGCCGCGCATGCGGGCAGAAAGTGGATACAGGCGCTCGTCGAACGCGTAGCCGGCCGTCACAGGAACCGGCCCGAACCGGAAGCGCGAGGTGAGCAGCGTCACCTCTGCTCCGGCGCCCGCGAGCGCGGCCGCGAGAGCGTGGTCGTACGGCGGCGTGTAGGCAGGCGGGTCGGCGAGCAGCACGCGCATGACTCCCTAGAGTAGAGACGGCCATGGGGGTCATCGTCCGCAGCTGGAACGTGTTCCACGGCAACGCTGACCCACCGCGCCGACGTGGCTACCTGCGCCAGATGATCGAGCTCGTCTCGCGGGACCGGCCTGTCGTGCTGTGCCTGCAGGAAGTGCCCGTCTGGGCCCTGCGACGTCTGAGCGACTGGAGCGGGGCAGAGGCGACAACGGCGATCACGCGCGTGCCGCTCTGGCCGCGGGCGGTCTCGGCGTGGATCACCCGCACCAACCAGGGATTCTTCCGGTCGGCCGTATCGGGACAGGCGAACGCGATTCTCGTCGCACCCGGTTACGCGGTCGAGGATCTCGGTCATGAGCGCATCAGCGATCGCGGGCGCGAGCGGCGTCTCGTGCAGGTCGTTCGCGTCGACGGGCTCGGTGTCGTTGCGAATCTCCACGCAAACCACGAGATCTCGCATCCGGAGATCCCCTCCACGGAGCTCGAGCGGGCACGACTGTTCACAGAAGCGCACGCGCTGCCCGGGGAGCCCGTCGTCATCGCGGGCGATTTCAACCTCCGGCGGCCGACGCTCGCCGGCTACAGCGCCGGCGGCGCCGGAATCGATCACATCCTCGTGCGCGGTGCGGCGGTCGGTCCGCTCGTCTCCTGGCCGCGCGAGCGCCGTATGCAGAATGGCATCGTGCTGTCCGACCATCCACCGGTCGAGCGGGAGGTCGGATGACCTTCGAGCAGGCGCGGGCCCTGTTTCCCGTGCTGGAGCGGATCGCGTACCTCAATGCCGGCACGTTCGGCCCGCTCGCGACACCGACGACGGAGGCGATGCGCGCGGAGCTCGAACGCGACACCGTCGAGGGACGCACCGGGTTGCCCTACTTGGAGCGGGCGCTCGAGCTGCGTGACCGCGGACGAGTGGCCATCGCCGGACTGATCGGCGCGGATGCGGCACAGGTGGCGCTGACCTCGTCCACGACCGACGGCTGCAACATCGTGCTCGCCGGCCTCGGCCTCGGGCCCGCTGACGAGGTCGTCACGACGACAGACGAGCATTTCGGCCTGCTCGGTCCCCTGGGCGTCTCGAGCGCCCGCATCGTCGTCGTCGAGCCCGACCCCGAGCAGATTCTGGCTGCGGTGACGCCGCGGACGCGATTGCTCGCGCTCTCAGAGGTGTTGTGGACGACCGGCCGGGTGCTCCCGGTGGCGGAGCTGCGTGCGCGCAGCGGTGTGCCGGTGCTCGTCGACGGCGCACAGTCCGTTGGCGCAATCCCCGTGCGCACCGACGGCATCGACTTTCTCACGGTGTCGGGACAGAAATGGCTCTGCGGGCCGGACGCCACGGGTGCGCTGTTCGTGGCCGAGCCCGATCGCCTGCGCATCGCTTCGCCCAGTTACTTCGCACAGGCCGAATACGAGCAGGACGGGTCCTTCGTGCCGCGCGAAGGCGCTGTCAGGTTCGAGCGCAACTGGTGGTCGGCGTCCACGGTCGCGGGAGTGCTCGCCGCTCTCGACCTCCGTCCTCCGTGGGCGTTCGATCGTGCTGCCGAGGTGGCAGACCGCTGCCGGGCGCTGCTCGCGCAGCGCTGCGAGGTGATCGTCCCCGACGTGTGCGCGACGCTCGTCGCATTCCGGCCGAACGAGGATGCAACGGCGCTCGTTGCGCGTCTGCTGAGCGAGGGCGTGTATGTCCGCGAGCTCCCGCGCGCCGGACTCATCCGGGTGTCGTGCGGCTGGTGGACGAGCGACGGCGACCTCGAGCGCCTCGTCACGGCTCTGCACGCATGATCTGGGCGGGTGGGTGTCTCTGCGGAGCCGTGCGCTATACCGTGGACGGCCCCCTGCGCAATGTGCTCGTGTGCCACTGCGTCGAGTGCAGGCGCTGGGCGGGAAGCGCCTGGGCCGCAACGGCCTCCCGGCGCGAACACCTGTCGCTGGACGAGCGGCGCGGGTTGTACTGGGCCGTCTCCCCGGGCTCGGACGCGGGAGCGCGCCGCGGGTCTTGCGTCGAGTGCGGGTCGAGCCTGTTCTGGGATGCCCCCGGGCGGTCGACGATCTCGATCGGCGTCGGCACGCTCGATGACGCGCACGACCTCGAGCTGGCCGGCCACGTGTATGCCCGCCAGGCACAGGGCTGGGAGCAGCCGCCCGGCGGCATTCCGTCCTTCCCCGGGAACTACCCGCCCGAAGCCCCGCCACCGAAGTGGCACGGATAGGGCGGGTCCCGGCTCGCCAGGCTAGGGAGCCGTTGGCAGGCCGAGCTCGGCGGCGATCGGCTGCAGCGCGGAGATGACGTTGGCGATGTGCTCGTCCAGCTCGAGCTCGAGCAGCTCGGCACCGGCATAGACCTCGTCGCGATGCACACCGGCGGCGAAGGAGGGCTGCTTCAGCTTCTTGCGCACCGACTTCGGCTCGAGCCCTTCGAGACCGGTCGGCCTGACAAGGCCGCAGGCGTGCACGAATCCGGACAGCTCGTCGCACGCGAACAACGTCTTCTTGAGCGGCGTGTCGCGGGGGATCTCGAGGTGTTCGGCGTGTGAGAGGACGGCTTCGATCACCAACTCCGGGTATCCCTCGTCGCGCAGGATCGGAGCGCCGTCCTGAGGGTGCTTGTCGAGCGTGGGATGCATCTCGTAGTCGAAATCGTGGAGCAGGGCGGCGCAGCCCCAGAGCTCCTCGTCCTCGCCGAAGCGGCGTGCGTACGACCGCGTCGAGGCCTCGACGGCGAGGGCGTGCCTGCGGAGGGACTCGCTCGCGGTATAGCGCGTCAGCGTCTCCCAGGCCCTGTCGCGAGTGATCTCCACAGGTCCGTACGATAGCCTGCCCGCCTCATGGAGTCGTTCGTCATTCAAGGCGGCCGTCCGCTCTCCGGGACGATTCGCGCCGCCGGCAACAAGAACGGCGCGTTGCCGATCCTGGCCGCCACCGTGCTCGCGTCGGAGGAGGTGCGGCTCGCCAACCTTCCCCGCATCCGCGACGTCGAGGTGATGGTCGAGCTGCTCGCCGACCTCGGCGCCGACGCCTCCTGGACGGGCCCGAACGAGGTCCGCGTCGACAGCTCCAGCGTCTCCAAGACGGAGTTGAATCCGGATCTGTGCCGGGAGATCCGCGCCTCGTTCCTGCTCGCCGGCCCGTTGCTCGCGCGCTTCGGTCGTGTGGTGATGCCTCCTCCGGGCGGGGATGTGATCGGGCGCCGGCGGCTCGACACCCACATCCATGCCTTCGCGGAGCTGGGCGTACAGCTGGAGCTGAACGGCGCCTATGACCTTCGCGTCGAGCGCCTCGTGGGCAAGCGCATGTACCTCGACGAGGCGTCCGTGATGGGGACGGAGAACGCGATCATGGCGGCCGTGCTCGCGGAGGGTGAGACGATCGTCGGTCACGCGGCGTGCGAGCCCCACATCCAGGATCTGTGCCGCTTTCTCGTCTCGCTCGGCGCACGAATCGAAGGGATCGGGTCGAACGTCCTGCGCATCGACGGCGTCGATCGTCTCGGCGGCGGCTCGTACCGCATCGGTCCGGAGCATGTGGAGGTGGCGAGCTTCGCGGCCCTGGCGGCAGCCACAGGCGGCGACCTCAGGGTCGAAGACGTACAGCCGGACGACCTGATCTCGATCGTGCCCGCCTTCCGCAAGCTCGGCATCGAGTTCGAGGTGGGGGAGAGCACTCTGCACGTCCGCGCAGGCCAGGAAATGCACGTGGTCGACGATCTCGGAGGACAGATTCCGAAGATCGAGAGCGGCATCTGGCCGGCGTTTCCCGCGGACCTGACGTCGATCGCCGTCGTCGCGGCGACACAGGCTCACGGAACGGTGCTCGTGTTCGAGAAGATGTTCGAGAGCCGGTTGTTCTTCGTCGACAAGCTCGTCTCGATGGGTGCCCGCATCATCCTCTGCGATCCGCACCGTGCGGTCGTGACCGGGCCCGCGAGGCTCTATGGGCAGCGGCTCGAAAGCCCTGACATCCGTGCCGGCATGGCGATGGTGATCGCCGCGCTGTGCGCGGACGGGCAGTCCACGATCGGGAACATTCGCCAGATCGACCGGGGCTACGAGCGGATCGACGAGCGGCTGCGGGCACTCGGCGCCGACATCGAGCGTGCCGACCTGTGAGCGGTGCCCGCCTCCTGGCCGGAACGGGCGAGAGCAACGTCGCAACCGGCCTCCCGGTGCTCGACCACCTGCTCGCGCTGCTTGCCCGCGCAGGCCGCTTCGACCTGGCGCTCGAGATCGACCCGGGCGAGCCTGCCGCCGAAGTTGATGCGGCCGGTGCGGCGCTCGGAGCGGCGGTCGCCCTGCTGCTCGGAGCGGGCACGCATGGCGAGGGGACGATGCCTGCCGACGAAGCGTTGGCGATGGTCGTGGTCGAGGCGTCGGGCAAGCCGCTCGTCGCCGCCAATGCGGACCTCACCGGAGCCGGCGGACTCGGCACCGACCTCGCCGGGCGCTTTCTCCAGGCGCTTGCGGACGCGGCGGGATTGACGGTGCACGTCCGGCTGATCGAGGGCGAGGACACCGATCACGTGTTGGAGGCGATTTTCAAGGCGCTCGGCGTCGCGCTCGCCTGCGCTGCAACCCCGCAGAAAGGAACGTGAGATGGAGAAGGCCGTGATCCGCACCGATGGCGCCCCGGCGCCGTTCCAGGGGGCTCCGTACAGTCAGGCGATCCGTGTCGGCGAGCTGGTCTTCGTCGCCGGGCAGCTGGGGCTGAAACCCGGCGACACGACGGTTACGGGCGACATCTCGACTCAGACCGAGCAGGCGCTGCGCAATCTCGCAGCGATTCTCGAGGCCGCGGGCAGCTCGCTCGAGAATCTCGTCAAGACCAGCGTGTTCCTGCAAGATCTCGGCGACCTCGCTGCCATGAACGAGGTCTACGCACGCCATGTCGGCGAGCGGCCTCCGGCGCGCTCGACGTTCGAGGTTGCGAAGCTGCCGTCGGGCGCGCTCGTCGAGATCGAGGCGGTAGCCCACATCTGATGCGGCGGGCCGGGCCGGCTGCGGCGACAATGCCGGGCGTGCCTACTGCCATCCGCCGTTATGTCCGCGGGCTCGGCCTCGACGCCTACGTGGTCGGAGGCGCCGTCCGCGACGAGCTCCTCGGCTTGCCGCACGCGGACGAGGACTTCCTCGTGCCCGGCGTCGATCACGCAGGCCTGCGCGCCGCCCTCGAGCAACACGGTCGCGTCGAGGACATGGAGGTGCACGGACAACTCGTAGGCGTGCGGCTACATCCCAATGACCGCGAGATTCGGGCGCTGGCTCCAGGCGGCATCGACATCACAGCGCCGCGGAGCGAGCGCTCGACCGGCCCGGGCCACGGCGATTTCGACATCGTCAGTCACCCCGGGATCACGATCGAGGAGGACATGGCGCGGCGCGACTTCACCGTCAATGCGCTCGCGCTCCGCCTCGCCGACGGAGCGCTGCTCGATCCCTTCGGCGGCGTACAGGACATCGCCCGCCGCCGGCTGCGTACGGTCTCGCCCGTCGAGCTTCCGGGAGGATCCGCTCCGCATCCTGCGCGGGCTGCGGTTCGTCTCCCAGCTCGGCTTCGACCTGTCGGAGGATGCCGAGGTTCAGATGCGGCTCGAGGCACCCGGCCTCGCGACGGTGTCGGCCGAGCGGATCGGCGGTGGCATCACCGGAGACGGGCTGGGCGAGTTGTCGAAGCTCCTGCTCGGGCACGAACCCGCACGAGCCCTCCTGCTTGGGCGCGACACGGGCGTGATTCTCCACGTGCTCCCGGAGCTCGCGCCCTGCGTCGGCTACCGGCTCCCAGCCGGGCGCAATCCGCTGCCGCTCGAGGAGCATCTGTTCGCCGTCGTCCAGGTGGCGGCCGACGCAGGGACCTCTCTCGACGTGCGGCTGGCGGCGCTCTTGCACGACATGGGCAAGCCCGAAGCCGATGCGGACGGGAGCCCACCACGCCGGCGTCGGTGCCCGGATCGCAGGCGGAGTGCTTCGGCGGCTGCGTTATCCGACCCGGACCCAGGCGACGGTCACCGAGATCGTGCGCGGGCACGGGTTCGCGCTCGACGGGCCGATCGACGCGCTGCACGCGCGGCGGTTTCTCGCGACCCATGGGGACGCCCTGGCGTTCGAGCTCCTCGACCTCAAGGCCGCAGATCTCGCGACGAAGCGCGTCCCGCCGGAGGAGAAAGCTGCACTGGCAACATTGCACGAGCTGCTCGAGGGCGAGCGCCACAGCCCTCACCGGTTGCGTGATCTCGCCGTTACGGGTGACGATCTCCAGGAGATCGGCTTCGAAGAGGGACCGGTGCTCGGTCACGTGCTGAGGCAGCTGCTCGCCGCGGTCGTCGAGGACCCGAGCCGCAACGCGCGTGAGTGGTTGCTTGCGCGCGCCGCGAAGGAGCGCCCGTGAACGCCGACGCGATCCGCGCCGCCTACACCGCAGTCAAGGAGGAGGCCGGTCCGGCGGTGACGATCGTCGCTGCCACCAAATATGTCGCCCTCGAGGACATGGCCGTCCTTGCCGCCGCCGGGATCGAGGTCGTGGGGGAGAATCGCGCTCAGGAGCTCGTCGCGAAGCAGCAGGCGTTCGGGGACGCGTTTCGCTGGCACTTCATCGGTGCGCTCCAGTCCAACAAGGTCAAGCTCGTGAACGGCATCTGCGAGCTCGTGCACTCGCTGGACTCCGACTCCTCTGCGCGCCGGCTGGCGATTCCAGCGCTGCTCGAGGTCAATCTCGCCGGCGAGGGCTCCAAGAGCGGTGTCGGCGAGGCCGACATCGAGGGCTATCTGGAACGCTACCCGCTGATCTGCGGATTGATGACGATGCCCCCGTTTGCCGCCGATCCGGAAGCGAGCAGGCCGGTCTTTCGCCGTCTTGCCGCGCTTGCGGGCACATACGGGCTACGGCAGCTCTCCATGGGCACCTCGCAGGACTGGCGTGTCGCCGTCGAGGAGGGCGCGACGATGATCCGTGTCGGCAGCACCCTGTTTCGCTGAGAATATCCTCCGGCTCGTCTAGGATCCGCCCGTCATGGGATTCTCGGACGTCTGGAACCGAACGCTCGTCTATTTCGGCATCGCCGAGGACGAGGACTGGGACGAGGACGGGATCGTCACGCAGGAAGAGCTCGACCGCGAATATCGGTCGCGCTCGTCGCGACAGAACGTCAGGCGCCTGCCTCGGCGCCGGGAGCCCGACTCGTGGACGGACGACAGCGCGAGCGCGGAGGCTGCGCCGTCGGCCGCTCCGCCGCCGTCGAGCCGCTCGTCGCGGCCCGCGCGGTTGCGCGGCGTCGACGCGAGCAGGGTGAGCGTGCATCTCGTGCTCCCGCGTAGCTTCAACGACGCGCAGCAGATCGCGGACAAGTTCAAGGACTCCGTGCCGGTGATCCTGAATCTGCAGAGCGCCGACAACGAGCTCTCGAAACGGCTGATCGATTTCGCGAGTGGGCTCACGTATGCGCTCGACGGCAGCATGCAGCGCGTCGCGGACAAGGTTTTCCTGCTGACACCCCGCAACGTCGAGGTCTCCGCGGAGGAGCGTGCCCGCATGATCGACAAGGGCGGGTTCTTCAACCAGGCCTGACCAGGCTCGTAGCCCCAGCCCCGCAGGGATCGCGCCGATCGCGCAGAATCCAGCGCAGTGGCCGATATCAGCGCCAGCGTGGCCTTGCTTGCCGATACGGCATCGGCGCTGCAGAGCTTCGTCCAGGTCTTCATCTACGTCTACATCCTGCTGATCCTCGCGTACGTGATCACGTCGTGGATCCGACTGCCCTACGCACTACATCGCGTGCAACGATTTCTCGACGATGTGTGCGATCCATACATACGATTATTCCGACGCATATTGCCGTCGTTCGGTCCACTCGACCTTTCGCCCATGGTCGCCGTGGTGTCGCTCGTCGTCATTCAGCGTCTGTTGGTTGCCCTGATCGGGCGCCTGCTGTAGGAAGGAGGAGCGTCATGCCACTTACACCCGTCGAGATCAGGCATCTGGAGCTGAAGCGAGGCTTCTTCGGCTACCGGAAGTCAGTCGTTCATCGCATGATGGACGACATCGCGGAGAGCTTCGAGTCCGTGTGGCGCGAGCGCTCGCAGCTCGCCGAGCGCGTCGAGGAGCTCGAGACCGAGGTCACCCGGCACGTCGAGCTCGAAGGGCTGCTGCGCTCCACGCTCATCTCGGCGGAGCGGGCCGCCCAGGATCTCAAGGAGGGAGCGCGTCGCGAAGCGGACGTGATCGTGACCGAGGCGAACGCCGAGGCTCGCAAGATCCTCCGGGACGCGATCACAGAGAAGGAAGCGCTGATGGGCGATGTCCGCCGCATCCAGTCGCTCCTGCGCTCTGCGCTCGAGGTCGTCGAGGAGAGCCCGCTTCGCGACGGCTCCCAGCAGGCACCCGAGCGGCCGGCTCACCCTGCCGCGGCACCGGCGGTGCCGGCGCCGGAGCTTCCGGATGACCGGACGGATCCAGGACTGCGCAAGCTCGCCTGACGCGAGGCGTCTATCCTAGGGGCCATGGCGCCCCAGATCACACGTCTGCGCCTGCGCGTCTCGCCGGGCGCAGGCCGGTCCGAGATCGTCGGCCGTCACGGCGATGCGTGGCGGATCCGTGTTGCTGCGGCGCCCGAGCGCGGCAAGGCGAATGCTTCCGTCGTCGAGCTGCTCGCCGGGTCTCTCGGTCTGGCAAAGCGTGCCGTTCGCGTCGTCGCCGGGCAGGCCTCGCGCAATAAGGTGGTCGAGGTCGACGGATTGACACTCGACGAGGCGGAGCGCAGACTTGCCGCCGCAGAGGAGCGAACATGACTGTTGACGTCGTTGCGCGCCGAGAGGAGCTGCTTGCGCTGCGCGCACGCCTGCTGACCGCCGCCGAGGACCTCGTCCACGACGACGACGAAGACGGCGAGCTCAACTCCGCCGGTGGCGACCAGCACCTCGCCGATCACGCGACCGATATGGTCGATCGCGAGATCGACGATTCGCTCGAGGAGAACGCCGACCGGGTGGTCCACGAGATCGACGAAGCGCTGCGGCAGCTCGACGACGGCAGCTACGGCACCTGCACGGCATGTGGGGAGAAAATCCCGGAAGAACGCCTCGCCGCGGTCCCGTACGCAACACTGTGCGTGCGGGACAAGCGCGCCCGGGAGCACGGTTGAGCGAGCCCGCCCGGACCAGGGCTGCCCCGTCTGTCGACATCCGTGTCGGCTCCGCCACGAACGCGCTGCAACCGATCTCGAGTGCAGAGCGCTCGCTCGCCGCGGGGCCTGGACAGTGGTTGGCGCTCGCTATCGTCGCGGGCACCGCAATCGCGGCCGATCAGCTGACCAAATGGATCGTGTCGGGGAGGCTCGGGCTCGGTGAGGCGGTCGCGACGATTGGCCCGTTCAGCATCCACCACGTCCAGAACACCGGCATCGCCTTCGGCCTGTTCCCGAACTCGACCACAGCGGTGATCGGCCTCACCGGCGCAGCCGTGGCTGCCATGGTGGTGTTCTTCGCTCATTCGGCCCAGCGTCACCCCGTGCTCTCGGTCTCGCTCGGGCTTGTCATCGGCGGCAGCGTCTCCAACCTCGTCGACCGCGTGCGGCTCGGCCACGTCACGGACTTCCTCGACTTCGACTACTGGCCGGCGTTCAACCTCGCAGACTCGTTCATCGTCGTCGGCGTCGGACTCCTCTTCGCCTCGTTCATTGCGGCCGACCGGACGAGCCCACGCGTTGGCACCGCTCCGCTTTCGCGTCTCTGACGCCCAGGCGGGCGTGCGGCTCGACCGGGTCCTGGCCGAGCGGCCCGAGATCTCGTCCCGTGCGCTTGCCGAGCGCCTGATCGCCGACGGCGCCGCGCTCGTCGACGGCGAGCGGCGGCCGAAGAGCCACCGCCTCGGCGGCGGCGAGAGCGTCAACGTCGACATCCCGGCCGTGCTCGCGCTGGTGCCCGAGGCGATGGATCTCGCAATCCTCTGGGAGGACGAGCATCTGCTCGTCGCGGACAAGCCGGCCGGGCTCGTCGTGCACCCCGCCGGCGGCGCCCGTACGGGCACCCTCGTCCATGGGCTCCTGGAGCTCGGAGCCGAAGGAGGGGACGATGACGACCGGCCGGGAATCGTGCACCGGCTGGACAAGGACACCTCCGGACTACTCGTCGTCGCCCGGTCGGACGAGGCACACGCGGGGCTCCAGGACATGATCCGGAAGCGGGAGCTCGAACGGCGCTACCTGGCGCTGGTGCGTGGAGCGCCGCGATCACGATCCGGCCGGATCGAGGCTCCAATCGGGCGCGATCGCAAGAATCGCTCGCGCCATTCGCTGGACACGGCCACCGCACGCGACGCCGTGACGTGGTTCGAGTCCATCGAGCTGCTGCGCGACCATACCCTGCTCGAGGTCCGGCTCGAGACGGGCCGCACGCATCAGATCCGCGTCCATCTCGAAGCGCTCGGCTTGCCCGTCGCCGGCGACTCCGTGTACGGCACGGCCGGGGATCTCGGACTCGCGCGCCAGTTCCTGCACGCCCACCGGCTCTGCTTTGCCCACCCGCTCACAGGAGAGCAGGTCGACGTGTCGTCTCCGCTGCCCGCCGACCTCGAAGCGGCGCTGCAGCTGGCACGCTCGCTGTAGCTCGGCGCCTGCCTGCCGGTACCATGAGCCGCTCATTCGTCCCGTCGACCCGGCGATCAGCGCCCGGGCGGTGGTGCCGTGGCTCTGCCTCATGGCAGTAGCCCGGTTCCGTCCCGGCCCGCCGGAGCAGAGATTCACCAAAACCATCACGAAAGGGGCTGGTCCCGTTGGCAGTCGTCTCCATGAAGGAGCTGCTGGAGGCTGGAGTTCACTTCGGCCACCAGACGCGCCGCTGGAACCCGAAGATGAAGCGCTTCATCTTCACGGAGCGGGGCGGTATCTACATCATCGACCTGCAGCAGACGCAGCAGCTCGTGCAGGAAGCGCACGATTTCGCGCGCAACGTCGCAGAGCGCGGCGGCACGGTGCTCTTTGTCGGCACGAAGAAGCAGGCGCAGGACGCGGTCCGCACCGAGGCGTCCCGTGTCGGCATGCCGTACGTGGCGAGCCGCTGGCTGGGCGGGCTGCTCACGAACTGGCGCACGATCGCCGACCGGATCGCGTACCTGCACGACCTGCGCCGGCTCAAGAGCGACGGTCAGCTGGCGCTGCTTCCGGCCAAGGAACGGATCACGATGGAATCGGAGCTCGAGAAGCTGGAGGCCAATCTCGGCGGCGTCGCCGACATGCGTCGCCAGCCCGACGCGATCTTCATCGTCGACCTCAAGAAGGAACAGCTCGCCGTGCGTGAGGCGCAGCGGCTGAACCTGCCCGTGATAGCACTTGTCGACACCAACTGCGACCCCGACGAGGCGCAGTACGTGATCCCCGGCAACGACGATGCAATCCGCTCGTGCTCGCTCGTCGTCCGAGCCATCGCCGACGGCATCGCTGCCGGTCAGAGCACGGTCTCGGCGAAGGAGTTCGAGCGCGCCGCCGCTGCAGCCGCCGCCGCAGCAGCGGAAGCCGAAAAGGCTCAGGCAGAGGCGGCAGCGGCGGCTGAGGCGGGCCCGTCCACCGCTGTCGTGGAGGACACGCCGGCCCCGGTGGAACCGGCGCAGGAAGCCTCGGCGGCGGAGGATTCCCCCGAGGCGGACGAGGCGCCCGCGGAGGAGGAGGGAGCGTGACCGAGATCAGCGCCACCATGGTCAAGGAGCTGCGCGACCTCACCGGGGCGGGCATGATGGATTGCAAGCGCGCCCTGCAGGAGACCGCCGGCGACCTCGACGCCGCGCGGACGCTGCTGCGCGAGAAGGGCATGGCGCAGGCGGGCAAGCGCGCCGACAAGGCGACCACAGAGGGCCTCGTCGGCGTCATCGTGAGCGACGGCGCCGGCACCATCGCCGGTATCGGGTGTGAAACGGAGCCCGTCTCGAAGAACGAGTCCTTTCGTGCCTACGCCGAGCGTGTCCTGCAAGCCGTGCATGCCGATGGCCCGGACGCCGTCGCCGCGCTCGACGAAGAGCGGCTCGAGCTGATGGGCAAGCTGGGCGAGAACATCGTCGTCGTCGGTGCCGAGCGGTACGAGGGCGGCACGATCGCCGGCTACGTCCATCCTCCGGCCAACAAGATCGGCGTGCTGGTGCAGCTCGAGGGCGGCTCGGAGGAGCTCGGTCGCCAGCTCTCGATGCACATCTCGTTTGCCGCGCCCGAATGGGCAACGCGCGACGACGTGCCGACAGAGACGCTCGAGGCCGAGAAGCAGATCTACCTCAATTCTGACGAGCTGCTCTCGAAGCCCGAGGCCGCACGTGAGAAGATCGTCGACGGCATGATCGGCAAGCGGTTTTTCGCAGCTGCGCCCGGAGGCGTCCTCGTCGACCAGGCATGGATTCACGACCCCTCGAAGAGCGTCGGTCAGGCGCTGCAGGATGCGGGCGCGACGATGACCGCGTTCAAGCGGGTTTCGGTCGCGGGCTCGTGAGCGTGCGGCCCGACGGAGTCGTCGAGGACGCGGCGGCCGCGACGCCGAGGTTCCGCCGCGCGCTGCTCAAGCTCTCGGGCGAGAGCCTGATGGGCACCCACGAGTACGGCGTCGACCCGACGACGCTGGCTGCGATCGCTCGCGAAGTCGCCGCCGTGCACGGGAGCGGCACAGAGCTCGCGATCGTCGTCGGAGGCGGCAACTTCTACCGGGGCATCGCAGCCGCGGCGGACGGCATGGATCGCGCAACGGCGGACTATGCGGGCATGCTGGCGACGCTGCTCAACGCTCTTGCGCTGCAGGACGGGCTCGAGCGGTCGGGGCTGCAGACGCGGGTGCTGTCGGCAATCGCCGTGTCCGAGGTCGCCGAGCCGTACATCCGCCGCCGCGCCATGCGGCATCTCGAAAAGGGGCGAGTGGTCATCTTTGCCGCGGGCACCGGCAACCCGTTCTTCACGACCGATACCGCCGCTGCGCTGCGGGCACTGGAGATCGGAGCCGAGGCGATCTTGATGGCGAAGAACGGAGTGCAGGGTGTCTATGACGGTGATCCGCGCACGGATCCGTCGGCGCGATTCCTGCCGGAGCTCACGCACCTCGAGGCGATCGAGCGCGGGCTCCGCGTGATGGACACGACCGCGCTCTCCCTGTGCATGGACAACCAGCTTCCGATCCACGTCTTCGAGCTGGCCGAGGGAAATATCATCCGCGTCGCGTCGGGCGAGCGGATCGGAACGATCGTGTCGACGCCGAAGGAGGCCTGAATGGGAGCGATCGAGGACTTCCTCGCCGATTGCGAGGTGCGGATGGACAAGTCGATCGAGATGACACGCACCGAGTTCAACAGCGTGCGCACCGGGCGTGCCTCGGCGGCATTGCTCGACCGCATCACGATCGACTACTACGGCACGCCGACGCCGCTGAGCAACATGGCAACGATCTCCGCGCCGGAAGCCCGCCTGCTCTCGATCCAGCCGTACGACGCGACACAGATCAAAGCGATCGAGAAGGCGATCCAGGAGTCGGATCTCGGGTTGACGCCGTCGAACGACGGCAAACTGATCCGACTGCCGATCCCGCAGCTGACGGAGGAGCGCCGGAAGGAGCTCGTGAAGGTGGTGCGGCGCTACGGCGAGGAGGGCAAGATCGCGATCCGAAACGTGCGGCGCGACGTGATGAAGCACCTCGAGGAGCTTGTGCGCAAGGGCGACGTGGGCGACGACGAGGAGCGCCGGGCCGAAGGGCAAGTGCAGAAGCTGACGGATGACCACGTGAAGCGGATCGACGACCTCCTGAAGCACAAAGAGTCAGAGATCATGGAGGTTTGACCGCTCTGGCGGCCAAGCCCTCGTGATGACCGCGGCACGGCATGCGTCTGCTCGACGGCACCTTCACCCAGCGGCGCCACGTGTCGGACTCGAACGCGGTTAGTGACGCTGCGGGCACAGCCCGCAGCGTCGCCGTGATCATGGACGGCAACGGCCGTTGGGCGGAGGCACGCGGGTTGCCTGTCGCCGCCGGACATCGTGAAGGCACGCGGGCGCTGCGGCGTACGGTCGAAGCGGCGATCGACATGGGCGTGCATTCGCTCGCCGTCTATGCGTTCTCGACCGAGAACTGGGCGCGTCCGGCGGACGAGGTGGGGACGCTGATGGAGATCCTCGGCGACACGATCGACCGCGAGCTGCCGGACCTCGCCCGGCAGGGTGTGCGCACGCGGTTCGTGGGCCGGCGGGACCGCGTCCCCGCGGACCTCCGCGCACGCATGGAGGAGCTCGAAGCAGCGACGGCTCATCTCGACACGCTCAGCCTCTGGATCGCGTTCGACTACGGCGGCAGAGCGGAGCTCGTCGAAGCGGCGCGCCGTATAGTCGTGGACGGTCTGGTTGCCGGCGACGTCGATGAGGCGGCGGTGGCAGCGCGCCTCTACGCATCCGAGCTGCCCGAGATCGACCTCCTCATCCGCACGTCGGGCGAGTTGAGGATCTCGAACTTCATGCTGTGGCAGGCGGCGTATGCCGAGCTCGTGTTCACGGAGACGTTGTGGCCCGAATTCGGTGCAGCCGACCTCGGCGCCGCTCTCGAGGAGTTCTCGCGTCGTCAACGGCGGTTCGGCGCCCGGTGAGCGCATTTTTTTCGCGTATCCTCGTCGCGCTCGTGCTGTTGCCGATCGTGTTCGGCATCGTGTGGCTCGGCGGCTGGTGGTTGTTCGTGCTCGCGCTCCTCGGGGGCCTGCTCGCGCTCCACGAGCTGTACTCCATCGGGCGAGGGCTGCGCCCGATCGTGCTCGGAGGCTACGTCGGGCTCGTGCTTACGCTGGTTGGGGTGGAGCTCGGAGGCATGCCCTGGATGGTCGGTGGCCTGTTCTCCACCGTGCTCGTCGCGTTCGTCGTATTCGGATTCTCGGATGCGCGACCTTCTGCCAGCGCCGCGATCTCGCTGACGCTGCTCGGCGTGGTCTGGGTAGGAGGCGGGCTCGCACACCTGATACTGCTCCGGGACATACCCGAGGACGGCCGTCTCGTCGTGTTCACCGTCCTGATCGCCGTCTTCGCCGACGACACCGCCGCATACGCGGTTGGGCGCACGATCGGACGGCACAAGATGGCTCCGAGCATCTCGCCGGGCAAGTCCTGGGAAGGATTCGTCGGCGGCACGGTTGCCGCCATGGCCGTTGCCTTTTTCGCCATGTACGACCAGGGCTTTCTGACGAACTGGGGGGCTGTGGCGCTCGGCGCTGCGGTTGCGGTTGCCTCGACGATCGGCGATCTGTTCGAATCTGCGATCAAGCGCGACCTCGGGGTCAAGGACTCAGGGCGGCTGCTCGCAGGCCACGGCGGTGTGCTCGATCGTGTCGATTCTCTCCTGTGGGCCGGGCCGGCGGCGTTCTATGTGGTGCTCGCCCTCACATGAGCCGCTCGCCCTCGGGCGCCTGCGCGGCCGCCGATCGTGCAGGCATTGTGTGACCGTGAAACGGATCGCCTTGCTCGGTGCTACCGGATCGATCGGCCGGCAGGCCGTCGACGTCGTCCTGCGTAACCCCGAGCTCGAGCTCTGCGGTCTCATGTCGGGGTCGCAATCCGTCGACGAGCTCGCGGCTGCGCACGCCGTCGAGCACGTCCAGGTCGGCGGGGACGCGTCCGCCCTGCTCGATGCCTGCGAACCCGACCTCGTGCTCAATGCGATCGTCGGATTTGCCGGCGTGGCGGCGACGATGTGGGCGCTCGAGCACGGCGTGACGCTCGCCCTCGCCAACAAGGAGAGCCTCGTCGCCGCGGGCGAGCTCGCCGCGGCGGCACAGGAGCGTGGGGGAGGCTTGCTGATTCCCGTCGACAGCGAGCATTCGGCGCTCTTCCAGTGCCTCGAAGGGCGGTCCCCTGAGACCGTCGACTCGCTCGTGCTGACAGCATCGGGCGGCCCGTTCCGGGGCTGGTCGCGGGAGCAGCTCGCGGGCGTGACCCCGGAGCAGGCGCTCACCCATCCGACCTGGTCGATGGGACGAAAGATCAGTGTGGACTCCGCGACGCTTGCGAACAAGGGACTCGAGCTGATCGAGGCCCACTGGCTCTTCGGCGTGCCGTACGAGCGGATCGAGGTCGTCGTGCACCCGACGTCGATGGTGCACTCGCTCGTTCGCCTGCGGGACGGCGCCTTGCTCGCGCACCTCGGCCATCCAGACATGGCGGTGCCGATCTCGTTCGCACTCACGTACCCCGAGCGGGCGCCGACGTCGGCAGCGCCGCTCGACCTGTCTGCGGGCCTGGAGCTGCGCTTCGAGCCTCCTGATCTGAGCTCCTTTCCGCTGCTCGAGCTTGCCCGCGAGTCCGGTGAACGCGGCGGCACGTTCCCCTGTGCGTACAACGCCGCCAACGAGGTCGCCGTCGGGGCCTTCCTGGACGGGCGCATCGGTTTTCTCGAGATCGCCGGTATCGTCGAGCGCGTGCTCGGGGAGATCGGCGGGGCACCTGCCGGTGACATCAGCGAGCTGGTCACCGCGGACGCGGAAGCCCGCCGGATGGCCGAGGGAAGCCTGGCCCTGGCATGACGATTTTCATCGCCCTGGTCGGGCTCGGAGTGATCGTGTTCATCCACGAGCTCGGGCATTTCTCCGTTTCGCTGGCTCTCCACATGCGCCCGCGCAAGTTCTATATCGGGTTCCCGCCGGCGATCGTGAAGACCACCCGCGGCGGCATCGAGTACGGCATCGGCATGGTGCCGCTCGGGGGGTTCGTGAAGATTCCGGGTATGCACCGTCCGACGTCCGTCGACGTCGACAATGCCTTCGGCCGCGCGGTGGAGGAGGCTCCGGCGCTCGCTGGGCCAATCGACCGGTTGCGCCGTGCCCTTCGCGTTGGGGATCATCCGGCGGCCGGAGAGGCGCTGCGGGCGCTTGACGGCCTGCTCGAGGAGCACGACTTGTCGAGTGCCGCAGCGCGCAGCGCGAGACGGGGAATCGATGACATCACAGACGGCCTCGGCTCCGACGCGTACTGGCGCGCGAAGACGTGGAAGCGGGTGCTCGTGATCTTCGCCGGCCCCGCTGCCAACATCGTGCTCGCGCTCGCGCTCTTCACCGGCCTGTTCATGACCTCCGGGGGTAAGGCGACGACGACGGTGGAGTCGGTCGTGAAGAGTTCGCCCGCTGCTGCGATCGGGCTCCAGGCAGGCGATCGCATCGTGTCGATCAACGGCGTACCGGTCCGGCCCGGCGACATCTCCCGCACGATCTCCGCGTCGGACGGGAAGCCTCTCACCCTGACGGTCGAGCGTCGCCAACGCCTGCTGAGCATCGGCCCGGGCGAGGCAAAGAAGTCGAGCGGCGCATATCGGCTGGGATTCATCCTGCGCGGCGTCGGGCTGCCGCCGCCACAGGCCGCCAAGGAGTCGCTCAGAGTCACCGGACGGGTATCGGCCGACATCGTCAGCTCGCTGGGTCGCCTCGTGACCGGGGAGGGACGCAAGAACATCTCGAGCCCGGTCGGCATCGTGCAGGGGTCATCCGACGCAGCGAAGGAGGGTACGGGGAACTTCCTCTGGGTGCTCGGGCTGATTTCGCTCTCGGTCGCCCTGCTGAACCTGTTGCCGTTGCTGCCGCTCGACGGCGGCCACATCGTCTTCTCCGTCATCGAGGGCATCCAGGGGCGCGCCGTGCGCCGTGAGATCTACGAGCGCGTTTCGATCATCGGCATCGGCCTTGTGCTGCTGCTCTTCTTCATCGGGCTCTCGAACGACATCGGGCGGCTGTCCTAGCCCATCCTCGTGACGCGGTGTCACGAGGGCCCGAAGGCGTCCGGAAGTGCGAGCGCGGCGTCCAGGCGGGCGTGGTAGACGGCCCGCGGGAGCTCGATTGCCCCGAGCGACGCCAGGTGCGGCGTCAGCCACTGCACGTCGAGGACGCGGGAGCCTGGGTTGCCGGCAGTCCGCAATACGTCGACGAGCCCCAACAACGCCGCCTTCGAGGCGCCGGTGCGCCGGTGGAACTTGGACTCGGCAGCGAAGAGGCCGCCGATCGCGACGCCGTAGATACCGCCGGCGAGACCCTCGCTGTCCCAGGCCTCGACCGAGTGCGCCCAGCCGAGCGCGTGGAGCCGCTCGTACGCGTCGATGAACCACTCGTCGATCCATCCGTGCGGCCGTGCCGGGTCGGCGCAGCCGCGCATCACCTCTCCGAACGCGCTGTCCAGGCGAATCTCGAACGGGCGCGCGGACCGGCGCAGCGAGCGCGACGGCCGGAAGGGCTCGACCGGGATCACCGCGCGCTCCTGCGGAGACCACCAGACGAGCTTGCCGTCGACCTTCATCGGAAAGATTCCCAGCCGGTATGCGGCGAGCAGCGTGCCCGGCTCCAGATCGGCCCCGAACGCCCACACGTCGTGAGGATGTTCGTCGGACGGACGCGCGAGATCCCACGTGCTCGGTGGCGGCTCGATCGGCACGAGACGAGTCTGCCCGTTGGCAGCCGATCGGGGGCCGCTGCCCGTCTCTACACTTGACCACGATGGCAAGCGACGTACAGATCGAGGTGGGAAACGTTCGCATCGGCGGCGGCGCGCCGGTCGTCGTGCAGTCGATGACGCTGACGAAGACACACGACGTCGAGGCGACGGTCGCCCAGATCGCGGCGCTTGCGTCGGCCGGATGCGAAGTGGTGCGCTGCGCCGTTCCCAAGATCGAGGACGCGAACGCATTGCGACAGATCGTTCGCTTCTCGCCCATTCCCGTGATCGCCGATATCCATTTCAACGCCTCGCTCGCATTGCGGGCAATCGACGCCGGCGTCGCCGCGGTGCGCATCAATCCCGGCAACATCGGCGGGCCCGCGAAGGTGGAGCTCGTCGTCAACGCCGCGAAGAAGGCCGGCATCGCGATGCGGATCGGTGCGAACTCCGGCTCGCTGCCGGCACACCTGCACGAGCTCGCGCGCCAGGATCAGGCCGAGGCGCTGGTCGCCGCCGCGCTCGAGGAGGTCGAGTTGCTCGAGAAGCTCGACTACCGTGACTTCAAGATCTCGGTCAAGGCGACCCACGTGCCGACCATGATTCGTGCCTACCGGATGCTGGCTGGGAAGGTGCCGTACCCGTTGCATCTCGGCGTGACGGAGGCTGGAACGCCGTTTGCAGGAGCGATCAAGAGCTCGGTCGGTATCGGCTCCCTTCTTGCCGACGGGATCGGCGACACATTCCGTGTCTCGCTCACCGCCGACCCGGTGCGGGAGGTGGAGGTCGCCTGGGAGATCCTCAAGGCGCTCGGCCTCCGCGAGCGAGGGCCGGTGATGATCGCCTGCCCCTCCTGCGGCCGCGACAACGTGGGTGTCGAGAATCTCGCGGTCGTCGTCGAGGAGCGGTTGAAGGCGTATCCACAGGCGTTCGAGGTGGCGGTCATGGGTTGCGCGGTGAACGGTCCGGGAGAAGCGGGGGATGCAGACTTCGGCGTCGCCGGCGGCCGAGACGTCGGCTTTCTCTACGCGCACGGGCGTGTGCTCAAGAAGGTTTCGTCAGAGGTCCTCATCGACGAGCTGTTTCTCGAGATCGACCGCTGGATCGAGGCCGGCCAGCCGCGCCCCAAGCGGCTGAAGATGGCGAAGCCCGCCGCTCTCGCGATGGCAGAAGCCTCGCTGATCCCACTGGACTGACTCCGCTCCGCGGCGCCGCCGGAGTGGGAGGACGCGGTCGCCGGCTCCGGTAGCCTGCGTCCTCATGGTGCGGCGCCAGGCAGAGCTGTTCCTTCCGACGCTGCGCGAGGACCCGGCGGACGCGGAAGCGGCTTCCCACAGGCTGCTGGTCCGGGCTGGCCTGATCCGCCAGGTCGGCGCCGGCCTGTGGAGCTTCCTCCCTGCAGGCTGGCGGGTGCATGAGAAGATCGTCCAGATCGTTCGCGAGGAGATCGACGCGATCGGCGGCCAGGAGATGCTGATGCCGGTACTGACACCGGCCGAGCTCTGGCAGCGCACGGGCCGCTACAGGATCCCCGAGCTGTTCAAGCTGGCGGATCGCGCCGAGCGGCCGTTCGTGCTCGCGATGACCCACGAGGAGACGGTGACGTCCCACTTCGCAGAGCTCAACTCGTACCGCGACCTGCCAAAGATCCTCTACCACTTCCAGACCAAGGAGCGCGACGAGCCGCGCCCCCGCGGCGCGCTCCTCAGGGTGCGGGAGTTCGTGATGAAGGACTCCTATTCATTCGACCGCGACGAGGCCGGCCTCGACGCCAGCTTCCAGAAGCACGCGCGTGCATACGAGCGAATCTTCGAGCGCTGTGGCGTGCAGTACTACGCCGTGCAGGCGGAGCCGGGGATGATGGGCGGCAGTGAGTCGATCGACCATCTCGCGCCGTCCGGGTCGGGCGAGAACACGCTCGTCACCTGCGAGCGTGGCGACTACGCGGCGGATCTCGAGATCGCGCGCGGCGTGCCTCGCACGCCTAGCTTCCCGGACCGGCTGGAATCTCCAAGCGAGGTCGCGACGCCGGGGGTGGCCACGATCGAGGAGCTCGCGTCGTTCATGGAGATTGATCCGGCGGCGACATCGAAAGCGATGCCGGTGGTGAAGCCTGACGGCACGCTCGTGCTCGGCCTGATCCGCGGAGACGACCGCCTCGAGGAGGCAAAGCTGGCCGCCGCGCTCGGAAGCGATTTCCGTCCCGCAACCGACGACGAGATCCGCACGGCCTTCGGGGCCGAGCCGGGCTCGCTCGGGCCTGTCGGCTTTTCGGGAGAGATCGTCGCCGACGAGGCCCTGCGCGACGGGCAGTTCGTCGCCGGGGCGAACAGGACAGGCTGGCATCTGAGCGGCGTCGAGGAGGGACGCGACTACACGGCTCGCTTCGCCGACATCCGCAAGTCGGTCGAGGGCGACGCGTGCCCCCGCTGCGGAGGCAAGCTGAGCTTTCAGCCGGCGATCGAGATCGGCCATATCTTCAAGCTCGGCTCTCGCTACTCCGAGCCGCTCGGGGCGACCTTCCTCGACGAGAGCGGGGAGGAGCGGCCCGTGCTGATGGGGTGCTATGGCATCGGACCCGGTCGTGTGATGGCGGCGATCGTGGAGCAGGGGCACGACGCCGACGGCATCGTCTGGCCGGCGGCGGTGGCCCCGTACGACGTGCACATCCTGTCGCTGCACGCGGGGGCGCCCGACGTGCTCGAGCGGGCCGTTGCGGTCAGCGAGGCTCTGTCGGACGGTGGCCTCGACGTGCTTCTCGACGACCGAGACCAGCGCCCTGGCGAGAAGTTCGCGGATGCAGACCTGCTCGGCGTTCCAGTACGGGTGACGGTGGGTAAGAAGACGCTGGAGGACGACTGCGTGGACGCTCGTCTGCGCCGGACGGGGTCTGACGAGCGCATTCCGCGTGAATCCGTGCTTACATGGGTGAAGGAGCGGTAAGTGGCGAAACGACGCGCGTACAGTGACCAGGATCTTGGTCCGACGATCGAGCGGCTGATGGCCGAGACCGGCCTCACCTACCGGGCGTTGGCAGACAAGACCGATCTCTCGGCCGGGTATCTCAACCACATCGTGCACGGCAACCGGCCGGTGCCGTCGAACGAGGTGCTGGAGCGGCTCGCAAAGGCCTTCGGCGTCAAGCCCGAGCATTTCCGCGAGTACCGGATCCGCGCGATCACCGACAAGCTCGAGCAGATGCCGGAGCTCGTCGACCGGCTCTACAAGAAGCTGGGCTGACGCAGCCGCAGCCGGCGGGGTTCGTCCTCGACGTCGCCTGCCTGGCGCTAGCATGACCCAAGATGCACCTCGTGATCGCGAAAGCCGAGGATCTCTCCTCGGCGAGATTGTCGGCTGACGCCGGCCGCGAGACGACACTCCACCGTTCGAGTGCTCCGGCGCTCCAGATCGCCGTCGAGGGCAGGTTTCACGTCGCCGCACGGGGCGCCGCTCGGCGTGAGGAGGCGGAGCTCCTGGCGGAGCTCTATCGGGAGCGTGGTCTGCGCGCGCTGGACGCGGTCGACGGGGCGTTTGCGTTCGCCATCGTCGATCAGCAGGCGAGGGTTGCCCACATCGGCGTCGACAAGCTCGGCCAGTCGCAGCTGTACCTCGCGGAAACCGAGACGGAATGCATGTTTGCGACGAGCCTTTCAGAGCTCCTGGGGCTCATGAGCACGACGCCCGAGCTGGACGTTGCGAGCGTGTTCGATTTTCTCTCGCTCGGCTGGGTCCCGTCTCCCCATTCGATGTTCAAAGGCATCGCCAAGCTCGAGCCCGGCTCGTTGGTCACGTGGGACGGCTCGAGCCTCAGCCGCACGACGTATTACGACGTTCCTCACACGGCGGCATTCACATCTCGAACGACGGACACGCTGTCGCGGGAGGTGCTCGAGCACCTGCACTCGTCGGTCGAGCGTGGAGTCTCGTGGAGCGACTCTTGGAGCTCCTTCCTGAGCGGGGGGCTCGACAGCAGCGGCGTCGTCTATGCATTGCGCAACGCCATCGAGGAGCCGTTTTCGACCTACTACGGCTCGTTCGGAAACCTCGAGCGGTACATGGCGCTCCCGGATGAGGCACAGGTCGCCCAGCGCGTCGGAGACACGTTCGGAACCCGTCACAACGTCGTTCTCATGGAAGCGGACGTGATCGATCGGGTTCCGGAACTCGTGCGCGCGATCGAGGAGCCGTTTTGTGACGGTGGCCCGATCGTCGTCGATGGCGTGATGCAGGCGGCGAAGTCGGAGGCGAACGGGATCATGACCGGAAACGGTGGTGATTTCCTGTTTGGAGGGGAGCGCCGGCACCTCCTGATCTCGGTTCTGGCACATACCCGGCACCTCCCGATCTGGGGATTGGCGAGCCTCATCAGCCGCCTCCCTCTGCCCGCGTCCGAGAAGCTGACCAGGATGCGTTTCGACCTGCAGCGAACCGCGAGCATCCGCGACCTTCCGCTGGGCGAGTTCTATGCGCGGAGATTGCACGGCAGCGGACTTGCCGACGATCTGATTCACCCTGACCTGGTCGGGCAGCTGCGGTCTCCGCTCGAGCAGATCGACGTCTGTCTCGCGCGAGCGGGCGATCTCGACGATCTCACGAAACTGCTGTATCTCGACCTGCGCATGCTCACACCGGACTTGCTGATGCGCGACGTCCACGCGCTCGGCCGCGAGCACGAGCTGGTTGTCTACAGCCCGTACCTTGAGGCTGCGTTCGTCGATTTCGCGATGACCATCCCGCCCGACCAGAAAGTGCACCGCCTGAAGATGAAGTACGCCATGCGGCAAGCATTTCGCGGGCGCCTCCCCGAGGAGGTGCTGGGCAAGAAGAAGGGCGGGCTCGGTGCCCCGATTCGGTGGTGGGTCACGAACGCTCCTCTCGTCGCAGAGCACCTGTCGCGTGAGGTCGTCGAGGCTCGGGGACTGTTCAAGTTCGCCGAGATCAGCCGCATGCTCGACGACACGCAAACGGGCCGCCGTGATTACTCGACGCTCCTCTGGAGCCTGTTCACGCTCGAGTCCTGGATGCGCCAGTTCATCGACTCCGGTCACGGCGCCCGCGCTCCGATCGCCGCAAGCGGCCGCCACGTGCGTACGCCGTGAGCGCTGCGCCGCCCACCGCGTAGGCCTGCAGGTCTCAGGTGGGCCGGCTCCGAGCTGCGTCGAGCGAGGAGAGCACCATCACGACCATCGCCGAGTTCGGGTCCCGATGATCCCGCGCTACCGTCGTTCCGTCGTGTCAGGCTGGTCTCGGACGCTCCTGGTAACCAGCCGCGGCCATCGAGCAGCCGGGATGGAAGTAGCTCCCCAGTCCATCCGCGACACCGTGGTCTCCCGCCGTCGACGTTGCCACCTGCTCGACGGCGTATGTGACCCCCGGCTGATTCGGATCGACACGACGACCGCAATAGGCGCAGACGGCGTGCGTCTCCAATTCCTCGTTTCTCGGCGCGGGTACCTGTCCACCGTCGGACGTTGCAGCCGGCTCCGACGGTGCAGCCGGGCTTTCGCTGAGCTCGGAGGGCGAATCCGCCGGCGACAGAGGTTGATCACTGTACGCCCAAGCCAGCAAACCGCTCAGCTCCGTCAGCCCTTCGGGTGGGTCTTCGAGCACGGATAGGACAGCAGCGCGCTGAGCCGGCGTGAACACAACCCTCGCGAACTGGAGCCGCACCGCCCTCTCGATCAGCTCAGAGGCCGAGACAGCGTCGGGAGTCCCTTCAGCCATCAGCGTGGCTGCCAGATTGACTGCGTCGTGCCGACTGACGTCAATCCCTTCTACAAGCACCATCGGGCACGCGTTCCCAGGTCGACGTTCTGAGGTGGTGGCACCTCGGCGATGGTAGGACATGCCGACGAGCTTTGCAGCGGCCGGTGCACATGCCGCGATGCGTCGACCGAATCCACCGGTCTTCGGCTCGGCCCTGAAC
>CAWCXS010000006.1:0-876357 GCA_963799615.1 uncultured Gaiellaceae bacterium
CCCGGTCGGTCGTGCTTGTCCGGTCGGTCGTCCTTGAGTGGTAGCCATGTGGGCGGTTGCCCTCCCTGCGACCCTGCCGACCGAATGGCCGGCCAGGAGTCGCGCCCATCCTATCGAGCCGCGCGCGGCTGGCAAGCCCGTTTCTTCGTGGTCCGCGCGGCATCAGCGCACGAGCTCGTCGGCGAGGAGGTCCATCAGAAGGGCATCGACCCACGTCCCGTCGGCCAGCCGCTGGTAGCGGCGCATGATGCCGACTGGCCGAAAACCGACCTTCGCGTAGGCCGCGATGGCCCGTGCGTTCGCGGCAGCGGGGTCGATCGAGAGCCGATGGTGGCCACGGTCGTCGATGAGGTGCGTAGCGAGCGTCGTGGTCGACGTCGGGGCCGAAGCCACGGCCCTGGGAGTTCGAGTACGTGATGAAGAGGTCGAGCGCGCCGTGGCGGAAGTCCGGCTCGTCCTCCTCGTACACCTGGATGTACCCGACGACCACGCCGTCATGCTCGATGGCGAACGGCTCCTCCTCGGGATCCGGCCCGAGAAGGTGGGCGGTGACACGTTCCAGGGTCCCAGCGGCCCCACCAGGCCGCGACCTTGGGCTCAGCGAGGATCGCGGCAAGGGCTGGCCCATCTTCCGGGACGGCCGGGCGGAGCGTGACGAGGCGGCCGCGCAGTTCCACCGTTCCGAGGATAGCCGGGTGATCGCGGGTGCAGCCCGGCCCGCTACGATTGGACCTGATGATCGAGGTGGAACGCGACACGCTCCTCGCCGACCTCGATCCCGACCAGCGCGCGGCCGTGACGATCACGTCCGGTCCGGTGTGCATCCTTGCCGGCGCCGGTTCGGGCAAGACCCGGGTGATCTCCCGACGCGTCGCATGGGCCCTCGCCACCGGCGTCGTGCGGCCGCGTGACGTCCTCGTCGTGACGTTCACGGAAAAGGCCGCCGGCGCGATGGCCGGTCGGCTGGCGGACCTCGGCCATCGGGGCGTGACGGCGGCGACGTTCCATGCGGCTGCGCTTCGGCAGCTGCGCCATTTCTGGCCTCGCGTGCACGGGACCGAGGCGCCCGAGATCCTTGCCTCGAAGGCGCCGATCCTCGCGCCACTCGCCGCGAACCTGCCCGGCGGATATCGGTACCTGGCGGTCCGCGACCTCGCAGCCGAGATCGAGTGGGCGAAGGCGCGTCGGATCGACGCCGCAGCCTACGAGGACCGTGCCGTCGCGGTCGGCCGCGACGCTCCCCTCCCCGCCGACCTGATGGCCGGTCTGTATCGCCGCTACGAAGTCGCCAAGCGGCGCGCCGGGCGGATCGACTTCGAGGACATGCTCGAACTGACGATCGGCCTGATCGAGTCGGACACGACCGTCGCCGATGAAGTCCGCGATCGATATCGCTGGTTCTCGGTCGACGAGTACCAGGACACGAACCCGCTGCAGCAGGCGCTCCTCGACGCGTGGCTTGGCGGCCGCGAGGACATCGGGGTCGTCGGCGACGAGGACCAGACGATCTACACGTTCACTGGGGCGACGAGCGACTACCTCGTCCGGTTCAACGAGCGATACCCGGCCGCCCGGCTCGTCCGCCTCGAGCGCAACTACCGCTCGACGCCCGAGGTCCTCGGCTTCGCCAATCGAGTCCTCGAGGCCGGTCGGTCGGCTCTCGACGAGCGCGAGCCGGGCGATCCGCCGCGACCACCGAAGCGGCTCGTGCCCACCCTGCCCAGCGGCCCGGCCCCCGAGGTCGGCGGGTTCCCGACGGCCGATGCCGAGGTCGCCGCGATCGTGACTGCTGTCCGGGCCCTGGCGCGGGAAGGTGTCCCGCACGGCTCAATGGCGATCCTGGTCCGGACGAACGCGCAGCTACCCGCGTTCGAGGACGCGCTCGGGCGGGCCGGCATCGCGTTCCATGTCCGCGGCGAGCGGTTCTTCGGCCGCCCCGAGGTCCGGCGGGCGATGCGCGTCGCGGGTGCGCTTGCGGCACGTGATGCGGACGCGGACGGGGACGACCGGGCGGACGTCGTGCTCGTTGACGTCCTGGCCGGCGCATTCGAGCGCGAGCTGGGAGTCAGGCGCGATTCGATCCCGAACGGCGAGGCGGCGGCCGAACGGCATGCCGCTGTCGTGACGCTGCTCGAACTCGCGGACGACGTCGCGCGGCAAGATCCGACGGCCGGCGTGGCCGAGTTCGTCGGAGAGGTACGGCGCCGGGCCGCCATCGAGGACGGCGGCGCGGCGGCGGGAGTCGAGCTGCTGACCTTCCACCGAGCGAAGGGCCTCGAGTGGGACGCCGTGTTCCTGCCCGCCCTCGAGGAAGGGATCCTCCCGATCCGCCAGGCGACCGAACCCGCGGAGCTTGCCGAGGAGCGACGGCTCCTCTACGTGGGGATCACCCGTGCTCGGCGGTACCTGTGGCTCTCGTGGGCGACCTCACGCGCCGGCCCGACCGGACGCGAGGGACGACGCGCGCGGTCTCGCTTCCTCGATGGTCTCGTGCCGCGCGCTTTTCCCGTCGCGAGGCCGATCGCGACGAACGGGGTCCGGACGACGGCCGACGCCACCGCGCGCGGATCGAAGGTGGACCCGGCCGACCGCTCGCCGTTGTCGAACGCGCTCCGTGCCTGGCGGACGGCCCGTGCCCGAGCGGATTCGATCTCCCCGTTCATCGTCTTTCACGACACGACGATCGAGGCGATCGCGGCAGCCCGGCCGCGTTCGATCGCCGAGCTTCGGCGGGTCCCGGGCGTCGGCCCGACGAAGCTCGATCGCTACGGCGAGGAGATCATCGGGGTCGTCATCCGCGACGGGTGAGGGCCGGCGTCACGCGATCTAGGCCCGGACCTCCTGGCGCATGAAGGCGATGTAGGCACCGACGAAGCAGGCGACTGCGAGCGCGACGAGGGCGACGATCTGTGGCCACACGAGCAACAGGCTCTGGCCCAGCGAGAGGACAGACGAGATCTGCTGCTGCGCCTGGGTGTACTGGCCGATCGTCGATGGCACCGTCACGTCGCGGGCGTTCACGGTGGGGTCCAGGATCACCCGGATGATCTCCTGGTACAGCGTGCTTGGCATGATTCGGGTGACGAACTGCTGCAGCTGGGCGTTCCCGATGACCGTATCCGCGCTCGCTCCAGCAGCCGGCGTGAACAGGCCGTTCAGCACGGTGGTGATGAGGCCACCAAACACAGACACGAGGAGCCACACGCCAAACCCGAGTAGAGCAAGGGCCAGCTCTCTGCAGCCCAGATCAACGCCGTCGCGACATACGTGTCGACGATCGCCGGAAAGTAGGCCCTCGCAGAACCAGGGGGACCGGGCTGAGCCGGTCGTGCAGGGCTGGGCCCGTCTTATTGCGAATGCACGATGACGTGCGTGATCGGCACGTCGAAGCGCAGGCGGGCCGCATCGACAACTCCGTGCTCGAGCCAGTTGGAACGGCCGACCGGGTGGGTCGAGATCACGATCTCGTCGGCCGGGAATGTCCGCAACGCGTCCTCGAGCGCCTGCAACGGATCGCCGTCGCCGATGTCTCCCCGCGCGCTGACGCCCGAGGCCTCGAGCTGTGCCAGGCTCCTCCTGAGCCTGTCCTGGGCAGCGTCCCGGGCGCCATCCTCGTCCGAGAGCCACGTCCGCAACTGCGAGTTGAGAGCCGGACAGATCACGAGCACGTCCTCCGCGACACCTTCGGCCTTGCTGCGCAACGTGTCGCGTAGTTCCGCACCCCCCACCGTCTCGTTCGCGACCACGAGGATGCGCCGCGTGTCCTCGACCGCCGCCCGTTGGATGTGCTGTGGAGCCGGCGGCGTCTTTGCACCGCCCCGAAGCAGCCAGACGGCCGCCGCGGTGAGCACCACGAAGACGATCACGCCAAGCCACGTGGCGATCCAGGATGCCAGCACGATCGGCGTCAGGTACGCGATCGTCCCGAGCACGAATCGGAAGGCGGTGGCCTCGTTCCTCAGCGGGTTGCGCATGGTCGCCTCTCAGCAGTACGTGACGACCATCATTAGCGGTTTTGCCGCGCGCCTACAACAGATACACGGCCGCGTACACGATCAGCCACATGATGTCGACGAAATGCCAGTAGATGCCCGGGATCTCGACGCCGTGATGATGTTCGGGCGTGTAGTGGCCCCGGAACGCTCGCACCGCCGCGATCGTGAGCAGCGTGAGGCCGATGAAGACGTGGGCGCCGTGCAAGCCCGTGAGACCGAAAAAGACCGAGGCGAACGCGCCGTCACTGGTATTGAAGCCCACGTGCGCATACTCGATCGCCTGGGTGAGCAGGAATGCAGACCCCATCAGGATCGTCAGCACGAGCCCCGCCTGCAGCCCGCGCCGATTGTTGCGCTTGATCGACTGCAACGCCCAGTGCATCGTGAAGCTCGAGGTCACGAGCACTGCGGTGTTCACGCCTGCGACGAACTTCGGAAACTCGTACGGCGCGGGCGGCCAGACGTCCGACGCGCTCGGATTCACGACCCGGACGAAGAAGTACGCCGTGAAGAACGCGCCGAACAGCATCGCCTCGGAGCCGATGAATAGAAACATGCCCGAGGATCGTCGGCTCGATCCGCGAGCTGCGGTTGGCAGCCGGCGGGCCGTGGTGGTCGTGGTCGCCGTGCAGCGCTGCTTCGGCGTGAGCGCTCATGCCGGCACCTCGATCGTGGCAGGCTCGACCTCGACGTGATCGACAGGAACACCGGCGTCGCCACGGAGGCGTCCGACGAGGTCGCGTCGTAGCCAGCCGGACCGCTCTCCCGGGAAGGTCGAGACGATAACCTCGTCGATCCGCTCGTCGTGAATCGCCTGCATCGCCGCCGTGTAGGGGTCGGGGTGGGCGATCTGCCCGTGCGCCTCGATGCCCTCGCCCCGCAGTTGGGACAGCGCCGCTCGCAGCCTTCGCTCCGCGTCAGGATGCTCGGCCGCAAGTGGATCGCTCTGAGGGCTGATGAAGAGGAAGCTCGCGGGGCCCGCTTTCGCACGTGCCCGGATGCGGTCGAGCAGCGGCTCTCCGAGGACCGTCTCGTTGGCGACCACGAGCACGTTCTCGATCCCTGTGCGGGCCGCCACATCGGCGACGACGTGCTCGACCGGGCGCGATCCGGCGATTCTCCGGATTTCGTCGATGAGGTTGCGTCGCAGCCAGCCGGATTTCGCGGCGGGATGGGTCGAGACGATCAGCTCGTCGACCTGCTCCTGGGCGAGAACGTCGTTGACGGCGTCGAGGGGAGACGAGTCGATCACGGCCCCGTGGGCGGGGATGCCTGCCGCACGCAGTGCATCGACTGTGCGGTCGAGCCTCCTGCCTGCCGCTGCCCGTCGTGAGTCCTGATAGACGACGTATCCGGCGGCAGGCTCGTTCACCGGCGCGATGACGATCGCACGGACCGGACCAAAGTCCGCGTGCCGCTTGACGGCGTCGATCAACTCATCGCCCGCGAGCGTCTCGTTGGCCACGACGAGAATGTTCCTGGTCTCGCTCATGCGTGCGTCTCCTGGGTCTCCGGCTGCAGCGAACCACCCGAGAGCACCGCGTGCCGCGCTCCCGCCACGCCGTATTCGTACGGGCCGCCGACCACCTGCGGGATCTCGTCGAAGTTGAAGATCGGCGGCGGTGAGGAGACCTGCCATTCGAGCGTCATCGCGCGCCACGGATTCGATTCGGCAATCGGCCCACGCGCCCAGCTCACGATGATGTTGTAGAAGAAGATGATGACCGAGGCGCCGAGCGCGAACGACGAGATCGTGATGAACAGGTTCAGGTCCGCGAAACGGTCGGAATAGTCGGCCACACGGCGCGGCATGCCGACCAGCCCGACCCAGTGCATCGGGAAGAACGTGAGGTTGAAGCTCACGAACGTGAGCCAGAAATGCAGCTTCCCGAGCCGTTCGTTGTACATCCGTCCCGTCATCTTCGGGAACCAGTAGTAGACGCCCGCGAAGATCGTCAGCACCGAGCCGCCGAAGAGGACGTAGTGGATGTGCGCGACGATGAAGTACGTGTCGGAGGCGTGGATGTCGATCGGGACCGCAGCGAGATAGATCCCGGACAGGCCTCCGATCACGAACATCGAAACGAAGCCGAGGGCGAACAGCATCGGCGTGTTGAGACGGATCTTCCCCTCCCACAGAGTCGCGAGCCAGCTGAAGACCTTGACGCCGGTCGGCACGGCGATCAGCAGCGTCGAGATCATCATCGGCACGCGCAGCCAGTCCGCCATACCTGCCACGAACATATGGTGGGCCCAGACGGAGAAGCCCAGCACGAGGATGCCGAGCAGCGAGATCGCCATCAGCCGGTAGCCGAAGATCGGCTTGCGGCTCATCACGGAGATGATCTCGGAGATGATCCCGAACCCGGGCAGGATCATGATGTACACGGCGGGGTGGCTGTAGAACCAGAAGATGTGCTGGTAGCCGAGCACGTAGCCGCCGTTGTCCGGCGTGAAGAAGCTCGTGTGCATGATCCGGTCGAACATGACGAAGAACTGCGAGCCGGCAATGAACGGGGTGGCGATGACCACGAGCAGTGACGTCGTAAAGTTCGCCCACACGAGCAGCGGCATGCGCCAGAAGGTCATCCCGGGCGCGCGCATCGTGATGATCGTGACGAGGAAGTTGAGCGCGGTCAGGATCGACGACGCGCCGGCCCACTGCACGCCCATGTTGAAGAACACCTGGCCGATCGGCTGCTCCGAGGCGAGCGGCGCGTAACTCGTCCACCCCGTCGCAAACGCGCCCCCCGGGGCGAGGAAGCTGCACAGGAACATCGTGCCGGCAATCGGCAGCAGCCAGTAGGAGAGCGCATTGAGCCGCGGGAACGCCATGTCGGGGGCGCCCAGCATCAGCGGCACCGCAAAGTTGGCAAGGCCGGCGAACGCCGGGATGATGAAGACGAAGATCATCAGCGCGGCGTGCACGGACACGAGCCCGTTGAAGGTCTGCGTGTCCATGAACTGCATCCCCGGCTTCGCGAGCTCGGCGCGGAACAGCATCGCCATCATGCCGCCGATGACGAAGAACGTGAACGTCGTGGCGAGATACTGGATGCCGATCACCTTGTGATCGGTGTTGACCTTGAAGTAGTCCTTCCACGTCCTCGCCCCGTGCCCGGAATGATCCTCGGGCCGCGTCGGGCGGCCGGAGATCCAGTAGAGCCAGTAGTCGAACGCTCCGATGCCGAGCAGGAAGCCGATCGGTCCCGTCGTCAGCGCGCCGACGACCGTGATGATGTTCCAGTCGTAGACGGGGTCCCAGCCGGCGAACCAGCGCAGCGAGACGACGATGTACATGCCGATGAGGAAGAACAGGCCGGCGCACCAGGCGCCGCGCAGGAGGCCGGGGCGCATCAGAAATCCGCGGGGACGAGGCGCCCAGGGACCGGCGTCCTGCCCCCCGCCGTGCGTCGACTCGTGCTCCGCGACGCTCACCCGATCACTCCTTTACCGGTCATTGCGTGGCCCCACCCAGCAGATACGAGATGAGTGCATCCAGCTCTGCCGCCGAGAGGGACTGCTTGAAATTCTGCGGCATCACGCCGGGCGCGTAGCCGCGCACGACCACCTTGTTGGGGTCGACGATCGACTCGGTGACGTAGGCGCGGGCATCCTCACCCGCTTTCCCTGCGTCGGCGGCCAGGTTGTCGAGGGAGGGACCGACGGCACCGTTCGAACCCGCAGGCTTGAACGCGTGGCAGCCGCCACAACCCGCCGACGCGAATATCGCTGCCCCCAGATTGCCGCCGCCGCCCGATTGCTGCTGCTTCACCCAGGCGGCGAACTTCGCCGGCGAGACGACGCGCACGGACGCACGCATCGTCGCGTGGCCGAGACCGCACAACTCGGTGCAGATGAGCGCAAACGTGCCCTCCCGCGTCGGTGTGATCACGAGGTGCGTATGGATGCCGGGTACGAGATCCTGCTTCTGTCCCATCTCCGGCACCCAGAACGAATGGATCACGTCGGCAGACTGAAGATCGAGCTTGACGCTTCGACCGACGGGCAGCACGAGCTCACCCGACTTCAGGTTCTTGCTGTCCGGGTATTCGAACCTCCACGCGAACTGCTGCGCGAACACCTTCACCGGCAATGGGTTTGTGCCCGCGTTGCCGTTCTCCGACAGCACGATCGCGCTCACGACGCCGATCGCAATGACGAGCACGGCGGGGACCACGGTCCACATGATCTCGAGCCCCGTGTGGCCGTGGATCGACGGCCCGTCCGATTCGTCCTCCGGCGCCGCCCGGAACGTGATCACCGAATAGATGATCACCGACGCCACGAGCGCGAAGATCCCGATGCAGATCACGGTGGCGAACCAGAACACGAATGTGATCCGGTCCATCTCCTTCGAGGCCGAGGTGGGAAGCCAGGGAATCAGGACCGCGACGAGCGTGACGAGGATCGCGACGACGATCCCGATCCCGAACATGCGGACGATCGCTCCCCTGCGCACCGCTGCGAGACTACAGCACTCGTCCGGGCTGCGGTGCCCCCTAGTTACGCCCCGCAACGCCCCTGGGCCGCCGTTCGTGACAGACCGTACGCGGTCTGCTCGAGGCCTGCCGCCAGCCTGGAAAACACCCGCCGCGGGACAGCCGGGTCGGTCTCCAGCGACCCTCGCTATCCTTCACACCCGCCCGGGCCGTTAGCTCAGTTGGTAGAGCAGGGGACTCTTAATCCCAAGGTCGAAGGTTCGAATCCTTCACGGCCCATCGCTGGATTTGCCTGGACATGCGCCCTCGGCTGCGAGGCTTGTTCGGCTGCGAGGCCCGGCGTGTCCCAACGGTGTCCCAACGAGATTCGTAAGCCTCCTCCCGGGGCCATCGTTCGTCGGCGTGCTCCGACGCCGGATCCGCTAGAAGGCGCGCTGGGCAGGCCTTCCCTGATCAGGTGTCGTGACGTTGTCCCGCCGAGCGTTCGCAGTGGTTCAGCCCACGATGGCCCAGCTTCGCCCGCTGTCGGTGCTCCTGAGGATCCGAGGTTCGGGGTTGTGTCCCACGCCTGCGTAGATCGTTGCCGGGTGTCCGGGGTCGACCGCGAGCGCCGTGACAGGGTATCTCGCGCCGGCTCGGCTCCAGCCATGGCCCCCGTTTGTCGTCTTGAAGATGCCCTTGACGGTGCCCTCTGACCACAGGCCCACGTAGACGGTTCCCGACCGTCGTGGATCGACCGCCAGCGACGTGACCTGGCGCTTCGCTGGGAGGCCATCGGTGATCGACCGCCAGCTGCGAGCGGCATCAGTGCTCCCGAGGACGCCCTTTCCTGCGGCTGTGTACAGGCTGGTCGGACGCCGCGGGTCGAGCGCCAACATGGTCGGGTACCCCTCCCGATTGGCCAGCCTGAGACCGGTTGGTCGCCACGTCTTGCCGCCGTTCGTCGTCTTGACAAGCAGCTCTCTCTGATGGCAAGGAGTTGTCCCTCCGATACCGCAATTTGCCGGCTCGCTGACGAACGCGGCCGCATAGACGACCTGCGGAGTTGTTGGTGCGATCAGGAGCGCGGAGATGCCCATGTACCTGCCACGCCACAACACCGTTCTCCAGCTGCGACCGCCATCGGTGCTCTTCTTGACGCCCCCGCCTGTGCCCGCGTAGACGATGTCGCTGTCGGTCGGGTCGACCGCGAGCAGCGCCCACCCAGCCCTCGGCCTCGCGGTGGCCGGGGGTTGCAGTCACTTGTCCGGGCGCGATAACGGGAGGAGGCGGGAAGCAGTCCGCGGTTGAAGCCCTGCCAGCTGCGACCGCCGTTCACCGTCTTGAAGACGGCGACTCCAGTGCCCGCATACAGCGTCGCCTGGACGCCGCGGGTCGGCGGCGAGCGCGTCCACGCGCGTCGAAAGCGGCCTCTTCGTCGACCGCCAGTGCCGTCCGGCATCCGTCGTCTTGTAGACGCGACCTCCGAGCGTCGCGGCGTACACGGTGCCCGGCGCACGCGTGTCGAACGCGAACGCCATCACAATGCCACTGCCTGCCGGAAGGGAGTCGAGACTCGGCGGAGCCGATGCCACAGCCCCTATCGCGAACGCGAAGGCAACGGCCGCGGCGGCCGCCACCGACAGAGCAACCCTTGCGAACCTCAACCCTGCCCTCCCGCCTGGCCGAGCTGTAGGGCGACCTCGACCCGCCGCGGGCCTTTCGCGGCGCTTGCGTTTCTACTGTCAGGCGGTGAGGACGAAAAATACGCTCCCTGCCGAGGCGATCCACGCCCCGCCTGGCCGGGTGCGACGAGTGGATCAGGTACTCGTTCCGGTTCCCGGCGTCGAGCCTCGACAGGACGCTGCCAGGAGATCACCAGCGTACGTCCACGCCTGAGCAAGTGGGTACGGTTGGTATCCAGTCTGCATAGCCGGTGTCGACGTCCTCGTCGAGGATCCAGTCGGCTTCCCTTGAGAGTGGAAACTTGACTTCGTTCCCGAAGCGAGGGGTTATGTAGTCCCACAGTAAGCCCTGATCGATCTCCTGGCAGGTGACCCAGACATCTGTTTCTGCGTCGAACGTTCCAGAGTCGCTCACGTCTGTTGTTGTCGCAGCTCTCCCCCCGGGGGCTTGGGTAGACATGTCGGCGCAGATGCTGGTGCTCGTCCCAGCGATCCCAACCCAAAATCGGAGGTCTGGCGTGCGGTAGACCTGCGCGCATGGGGATCGGGTCTGAGGACCGCCGGCGATCACGCCGTAGCAGTCTTTAGGATTGCCGGGCAGGTACGCGACGATCCCGTACTCGCCGTTCTCCTTGCCCCAGAACCCCCATGACGCAGCCGTCGGACATGCGCGTACGACCGCGGAGATAATCTTCGCGTAGGGCGATCGGACGAAACCGACTGCCTTAACCGCGTTGAGCAGCCAATAGCGGGTCCCTCCGATAGTGACCCTCTTGATTAGGGCCGACGACGATGCTGGCGCCCGAACGACCTCGACACGATCCCCGGCCGTAGCAGTCCCTCGCACCGCGGAAGCCGAAGAAGTGCCGATCAGAAGCAGTGCCGCGAACACACCCGCAAGGACGAGGGTCAGTGAGCGCGGCATGGCTTCCCATCATCCGCCGACTAACCGCGCAACTCAAGCGGCGCAGCCACTCGACTGTCACGTGTCCGAGGCGAGCCACCTCGCGACTATTCTCCCCGCCCTCTCCCGACGTCAGCGTACGTTGAGGCTGCTGCGGTCACCGCGTTGTGTCGAAGGCGAGGGTCGGTTCAGCCGAAGTGCTCGCCGGCGCCCAAGGCGCCGTACGACGGCCACGTCCTCAGGCTGCAATTCACCCGATCGCCGTACTTGCGCGTCTCCGCGCCAGGATCGGGGAAAAAGAACTCAAAGCCATAGCCGGCACGGATCGGATGACCGAACCGGCGCTGAAACGAACTTCTGCACACGGACGTCGCAAGGCTCACGAGTGCAGAGTGAGAGGGTAGAGTGCTGCTCCAGCCGCCGTGCGTGACCGCGTATGTCTCGAGGCTGTGGTTCGGGTTGGAACACGGTACAACCAGCAGGATCTTGCTATGCGGACGCAGCGCGCACTGCCCGACTTTTAGCTGGAGGTAGAAGACCTTCTTCGACGCGACGTTCGCATAGGCGACCGACCCGGTAGCGGCGCAAACCAACACCGCCGTCAATCCGGCCCATCTGGAGCGGCTGGCGAGCCGTGTGACCACGGATTGACAATAGCCCGTTCCAGTGTCGCCTTCAATCGTCGCGCTCGGCTTCATCTCCCCGCATCCGAAGATCCCCGACGACGTTTCATGATCGAGCGGCTCCTGGGATGTCGTCACGCTTCGAAAAGGAGGCGATCACTCGCTTTCCAGATACGAGATACGTGGATGACATGGAGCTTACACCCTCTTCTCGGAAATTCTTGAGAAGGCGGCTGAGGCGGGGGAAAACCCGGCACTTGAGCGCCCCACGTATCCCAGACCGGGAGTTGTGATCCGTCCGCGCAAGCATTTCGGCTGTCGGGTGAGAGCACCGTCGCACAGGCCAGGGTTCGGTGTGTGGAGGCTTGAGGGGGTCTATGCTCTGTGCCGTGGGTGACGGGATGAGTCGCGAGTTGTGGTCGCTGGCAGGTGAGGGCGAGCACATCTGGTTCTTGGGCTCGCTCGTGACGATCAAGGTTCCCGGCGAAGCCGTCGACGGGCGGTGCACACTCGTCGAGTTCCTCATACCACAGGGCGTGTCGCCGCCTCTTCATAGCCATCCGCAGGACGAGACCTTCACGATGATCGACGGGACGCTGACGTTCGTCGCCAGCGACACACGGTTCCTTGCGGAGACCGGAACGAGTTGGATCGTCCCGGGAGGAGTTCGGCACACATTCCGAGTGGAGAGCGAAACGGCGCGGCTGGTCGCTGTCTACGCACCGGCAGGCGTGGATCATTGTTTCCGCAACGCGGGGCTGCCCGCGGCCGCCCCGACGCTGCCCCCGCCGGACGCGCCAGCGCGACCGCTCGAGGAGATTGAAGAAGTGATGCGCAACCACGGCCACCACAACTTCGGCCCACCGATGGGCCCGGACGACTAGCGAAGACGCAGACCGGTTAGCCGCCGCGCCGCACAATCGAGTCGAACCATTTGCGGCACGCCCTCAGGTGATCACCGGGAAACGTCACAACTTTGTCCCGTTCAGCCCGCGAACCAACAAAGCAACCTACTTCCCGGACACATACGAGGCCGAACAAGGAAACGTCCTCCACATCATCGTGGCCGGCGTGCGCGGCAAGACTGTCGTCGTGTTCATGGACAACCTGGCACTGCCTGCCGACCAGCCCAACCTTTCTCGCGAAAGCCGACGACGTTCTCAAGACGCTCAGGTTCCCCTGATAGGCCCTAGATGAAACCCCCGCTCAAGGGACATTCCTGAACACTCGCGCAAGGTGCCGTTCGTTCCTTTGACCTACCATTCGCGCGTGGCTGGAGTCCGAAGCTATTGGAGATGGCTCGGTCAGCGGCTTTGGCTCTCTCACCCCGGCCGAGTGTTCTTCACCGCCGCACTTCTAGTCGGCGGCGCCGGGATTGTGTTCGCACAGGCTCATGGCGACCGGGAGGGCGGCGCACCCCTGGTCGTCTTGGCACTCGTGCTGGCGGCCGTGGTCGCCCTGGATGCCGTCGGCCGGGGAGTCGTCGCTGGCGTTCGCCGTCTCATCTCAGATGGTGGACTCAGGCGTCATTCCTGAACGCTGGCGCAGCCAGCCGCTACCTCTCTGGGCGGCTGTCCTCAGACGCCTTGAGCTGCAGCGCACGCGAACGACGCGGGCTACGTCGAGCGGAGGCTCTCGTGAGCGGCCGTCGAGCAGACGACGTGATGTTGTAACCCATCGGCGTGCGCTCTAGCCTCTGCCACGTGGCTGTCTGCACACAGTGTGGCCAGCGGAATCCGGCTGGAGCCCGCTTCTGCAACGCCTGCGCAGCTCCGCTCGAGGCGCCTGAGGCAATTCGAGAACAGCGCAAGACGATCACGGTGCTCTTCAGCGACGTCAGCGGATCGACGGCGCTCGGCGAGCGGTTGGATCCGGAGAGTCTTCGGCACGTGCTGGCGCGCTACTTCGATGTGGCGCGCGAAGCCGTGGAGCGCCACGGCGGCGTTGTCGAGAAGTTCATCGGCGACGCGGTGATGGCCGTCTTCGGCATTCCGGTGGTTCACGAGGACGATGCGCTTCGGGGCGTGCGAGCCGCAACAGATCTTCGGCTCGGAGTCGCCGCCCTGAACGAAGAGCTGGAACGCGACTTCGGCACGAGGCTTGCTGTGCGGATCGGTATCAACACCGGCGAGGTCGTCACGGGAACGGAGGAACGGCTGGCAACGGGCGACGCGGTCAACGTCGCTGCTCGTCTGGAGCAGGCCGCGCAACCCGACGAGATCCTCCTCGGGCCGGAAACGGTCCAGCTGCTCGGCGAGCTGGTATCGGTCGAGCCGTTGGCGCCGCTCGAGCTCAAGGGCAAGGCCGAGCCGATCGTTGCGCACCGGCTGGTAGCGGTTCGCGTAGGGCCCGAACACCCTTCCCGGGCGGCGAGAGCGCCAATGGTCGGCCGGGCGCGCCAGCTCAAGCTGCTCAACGACGGCTTCGACAACGTCGTGAGCTCGCGCACGTGCCACCTCTTCACGGTTCTCGGCTCGGCGGGCGTGGGCAAGACGCGGCTCGTTTACGAGTTCCTCCGCTCGCTGGGCGACGTAAGAGTGGTGCAGGGGCGGTGTCTCTCGTACGGGGAGGGCATCACGTACTGGCCTGTCGTTGAGGTCGTGAAGCAACTCGGCGGAGCTGAGATCCTGTCGGACGAGACCGCGCGCCACGCGCTCAAGGTCGTGCTGGGCCAGCTCGACGTCAGCGCGGCCGCCACTCCGGATCAGATCGCCTGGGCGTTTCGCAAGCTGCTGGAGGCGAATTCCGTTGTGGAGCCGATCATCTGCCTCTTCGACGACATCCAGTGGGGCGAGGCGGTCTTCCTCGAGCTCGTGGAGCACGTCGCCGATCTCTCTCGAGGTGCTCCGATCTTGCTTCTCTGTATGGCTCGCCCGGAGCTCCTCGACAGGCGGCCGAACTGGGCGGGGGGCAAGCTGAACGCCACGAGCGTGCTGCTCGAGCCGCTGTCCGAAGACGAGATGGACGAGTTGATCGCGAGCCTGCTCGAGGGCTCCACGCTCGATCTCGACCTCCAGGCCCGCATTCGCCGTGCAGCGGGCGGGAACCCGCTCTTCGTCGAGGAGATGCTCGTACTTGCGCAGCAATCCGGCAGTGGCGACGTCACGGTACCGCCGTCGATTCAGGCGCTGCTCGTCGCGCGTCTCGATCAGCTCGACCCGTCGGAACGGCACGTGCTCGAACGCGGGTCGGTGGAAGGCGAAGTCTTCCATCGCGGAGCAGTCGCGGCGCTCGGCCGAGGCGAGAGGCGGCTCGACGACTCCCTCACGGCGCTCGTCCGCAAGGATCTCCTGCGCCCCGAGCAGCCGCAGCTCGCGGGAGAGGATGGATACCGCTTCCGGCACCTCCTCATTCGCGACGCTGCCTACGAGGCGCTGCCGAAAGCGACCCGTGCCAGCCTCCACGAGCTCTTCGCATCGTGGCTCGAGAGCCATGGAGCCGCGCTCGTCGAGCTCGACGAGATTGTCGGCTACCACCTCGAGCAGGCATTCCGATACCGCCGCGAGCTCGGACCGGTCTCCGACAACGATCGGGAGACGGCCGAACGTGCCGGGGACCTGCTCGCCCGTGCAGGAAGGCGCGCGCACGACCGCGGCGACCGGGCAGCGGCAATCGTGCTCTTCGAGCGTGCCGAGCAGCTTCTGTCCGAACCGAGTGCTGCGCACGTCATGGCCATCCTCGCGCGTGGGCGCTGTCTCGGGGAGACCGGCGTCGACTGGGGGACGAGCAGGATCGTTCTCGAAAGGGCACTCGACGAGGCGGAAACGCTGAACCGAGAGGACCTCGTGCTGCGCGCCCGGCTCGAGGTCTCATTCGTCATAACCCTGATGGGCACCGACGTGGACGCCGCTGAGCACGAAGAGCTGGCCCGGACCGCCATCGAGGTTCTCGACCAGCACGGCGACGACGAGGGCGTCGGGCGGGCGTGGTTCATTCTCGCCTCGACATACTGGGTTAGAGCACGTTGGGACGACATGCGTTGGCCGCTCAGCCGGGCGATCGAATACGCCCGGCGCGCCGGGAATCGCAGCATGGAGCTGGAAGCGCTCACCCACAATCTTGCGGCGCTCGCCTTCGGAACGACGCCACTAGCTGAAGGGCTGGCCGCTGCGCACGACGTGTTCGACAGCGTCTCAGACAGCCGCGAGCTTCAGGGCTGGGTGTTGCGCTTCATCGGAACCTTCCACGCGCTCGACGGTCGTGTTGCGGAGGGGCGCGAGCTCCTCGAGGAGGCTCGGGCGATCTTCACGGAGCTCGGCGACAGTGAAGCGCTCATGGCCCTGGCGTTTTCCACCGGACCGCTCGAGCTCAGGGCGGGAAACCACGTGGCCGCCGAGCGCGAGTACCGACATGCGCTCGAGCTGTCGCAGCGGATGGGCGATCAGGGAAGAATGTCGAATCTTGCGTCCGGGCTCGCCGAAGTTCTGCTCGACGAGGGTCGCGTCGATGAAGCCGCGGAGGTTCTCGAGGTCGCACGCAGCAGCGCTCTCAAGGACGACGCGAGCGCCCAGGGTACGTGGCGGATGGCCGCGGCGCGGGTCTCGATGCACCGAGGAGAGACGGTGGAGGCCGTTCGTCTCGCACGCGAATCGATCACCATCATGGAGGCTGTTCAAGAGCTCCTGACGCTTCCCGATCTGTTGATTCGCCAGGCCGAGGTGTTCCGGAGCGCGAACCTTGACAGGGAGGCAAGGACAGCGCTGGAGCGCGCCGTTGACCTCTCCCGGCTCAAGGGAGCCTCGGCTGAGTTGCAGCGAGCGGAAAGCATCCTCGCCGCTCTCGAGCCTGCCTAGCAGCGGCAAACGTCACTCGCCGCACACGTCAGTCGTGGATCACAGTCCGCCGCCGGAGCTCGCCAGCGGCACCGGTAACCATCTGTCGATCCCAAGGGTTGCCGCACGATGAGTTTCTTGTGCCCTGGAGGTCTATCTCAGCGGAATAGCCAGGCGGGCTGGACACGAAGGCGACAGGACTGGAGCGCACCCACGGTCATCGCTGCAGGACAGAGAAAGACCACCGTGAGAGAAAGGACGAACCCATGAAACTGACGACCATGACGCAAGTCACCGTCGATGGAGTGATGCAGGGAAACGGCGGCGCGTCGGATGAGGACCGCAGGAACGGCTTCGAGCGCGGCGGATGGGCCATGGGGGTGGGCGACAACGAGACCATGACGTTCATCAACCAGACGTACCAGCGCGCCGACGCGTTCCTGTTCGGCCGGCGGACCTACGAGCTCTTCGCCGGCTACTGGGGCGCGGAGGAGCGGGCTCGCGCCGCGGCGGAAGATCCGGGCCACCACCAGATCGCAGCTGCCTTGAACACGAAGCCGAAATACCTCGCATCGACCACGCTCACCGACCCGGGCTGGGCGGACACGACGGTCCTCTCCGGTGACCTCACGGGTGCCATCGGCGAGCTGAAAGCGAAGCCGGGGGGTGAGCTGCAGGTGCACGGCAGCGGCGTCCTGATCCGATGGCTGCTCGAAAACGACCTCGTCGACGAGATCACCCTGCTCATCGTCCCCGTGGTCCTCGGCCAGGGCGCGCGGCTGTTCCCCGACGCCGGCCCGGATATTGCGCTAGACCTGGTCGACTCGCGAGCCGACTCGAAGGGCGTAACGATCCAGGTCTACCGGCCCAACGGGCGCCCGCAGTACGCCGACTGAAGCACGCGACATAGGTGCCGGCCACATCGTTCAGCAGTACCTGGCAGCGGGACTGCTGGACGAGCTCGAGCTGCACGTTGTTCCGGTGTTGCTCGGCGACGGTGCTCGCCTCTTCGACAACCTCGGGGACGCGGAGGTGCAGCTCGAGCAGGTCCGGGCCGTCGAGGCGCCCGGCGTCACGCACCTCAAGTACCGGGTGGTGACATGAACTGCGTGTAGCTGAAGCGCCTAGCGGTTGTGCTCGTGCTGCGCTGCACCCTCAACAGGCGAAAGCCAAGTCTCGCGCCGCTTCGTCCAGATCTCCGCCTCTGGCTTCAGGTTGAACGGCGCTTCGTCGAGCGTCCCGATCCGGATTTCGACCAGGGAATCGCCCGTGCCGGGAGGATTGAGGAGACGTGACCCGCACCGAGGACAAAAACCGCGTCCGTCATAGCTAGAGATCTCACCGCTGATCTCGAACGCTTCCACTGGCCACTGCGCGTACACGGTGAAGGCACTCCCCGATTCCTTCCGGCAGTCTGCGCAGTGGCAGCGCCCGACATGAACAGGCTCGCCTCGCACGCGATACTGCACATCGCCGCAAAGGCATCCTCCAGTACGAACGAGGTCGGCCATCGCCTGATCGTACGCCCACAGCCCGATTGCTCGGCCGTTCGACAACTGCAGGATCGGTCAGGGAACATTCCGGAAAGCCGGCGCAGGCGAGTCGTTTGCATTGGGGTTGCATCGCCCGTGTTGCCTGCCCGAGCGGGACGCGCCTTCGCCCGCCCGACCCTGCCGACGAGAACCCGGGACAGACTGACGAGCCGACTCAGACATTCTCTGGCGAGAGCACCGTGGCACATGCCAGTGTTTGTTAATGTCACCTGGTGGTTCGGGCCGGTGTGTATGCGCGTATTTCGTCGGATCGTGAGGGTGACAATCTCGCGGTCGGGCGGCAGCTTGCGGATTGCGAGGATCTAGCAAGCAGACGGGGTTGGGACGGTCGTTGAGCGCTATGTGGACGCGGATCCGAGTGCTTGGAAGGGGGAAGCAGCGTCCAGAGTACGCGCGGTTGGTGGAGGAGATCGAGGCTGGTCTGATCGATGCGTTGGTGGTGTATCACGCGGATCGTTTGCATCGGCATCCGCGTGAGCTTGAGGAGTTCATGGCTCTGTGTGGGCGGCAGCGCTTTTCGTTGATCGCGACCGTGAGCGGCGATCTTGACCTGGGATCGCATGACGGCCAGCTGATGGCTCGGATGCTACGGGGGCTGTTCGCGCGGAAGGAGAGCGACGACAAGAGCCGCCGGATCAGGCGCAAGCATGAGGAGATCGCGCTGGCGGGTCGCTCTCCGGTGGAGGGACTCGCCCCTACGGGTACGAGTCCGACCACCGGACGGTTCGCCCCGCCGAGGCAGCGATCATCCGGGAGTGTGCAGCTCGGGTCCTCGCCGGGGAGTCGCTCGCGCTCGATCTGCATCGACCTGAACGATCGTGGCGTGCCGACTGTCAGGGTGCCGCGTGGAGTTCGCAGACGTTGCAAACGGATGCTTGTTTCGGCCCGGATCAGCGGCCAGCGGGAGCACAAGGGCGCGATCGTCGCGAATGCCGAGTGGGCGGCGATCATCACTCCCGCCGAGACGGAGCGGCTGCGCGCGAAGCTGCGCGATCCGGCCCGGCGCACAAACCGGAGCGCCCGCCGCTACCTGCTGCCGAGGCTGCTCCGCTGTGGCCACTGCGGCGAGGGAAGCTCGTCCCGCGCCCGCGCGCGACGGCGACTCGTCGCTATGTCTGTGAGAGCGGCCCGAGCTTCGGTGGCTGCGGGAAGATCACCGATCGTTGCCGAGCCGTTGGAGTTGTTCACGGTCGAGGCGGTTCTGCACCGGCTCGACTCGCCCGAGCTCGCCGCGAGCCTTGAACGGCCGCGGCACGACGGACCCCGACGGCGAGCCGGCTGGCAGACCGAGATCGAGCAGCACCGACGAGAAGATGGCCGAGCTTGCAGCCGATGTGGGGCCAGATCGAGATCAGCCGTCCTGAGTGGCTGAAGGCCCGAGCGCCCGATCGAGCAAGCACCTCGACACCGCAAAGCGCCGCCTCGCGGCGCTGAACCGCACAACGAGCTCGTGACCGCACGTCGGCAACGCCGACGATCTCCGGCGATCGCTGGGACGGCGCTGACCCTCTCCCGGCAGCAGCAGATCGTCGCCGCCGTCCTCGATCACCTGGTCGTCGGCCCCGGCCGTCGAGGGCTGAACCGCTTCGACCCGAGCCCGCCTGACCCCTGTCTGGCGCGCCTGAGCCCCGCCCGAACAGCAGCCGCGACGCTGCGACGCAATCGTCGTCGTCGGCTGACCTTGGTCGGCAAGGCCTTGCTCCTGGGCGCGCTCCTCGGCCCAGGCACGTGCGCCCGCGCGCGAAGCTCGATCATCCAGCCCACGCACGCCAGTACGCGGGCGCGCCTCGCCACCCCTCCGACCCCGACGAGTTCCAGACACGCGACGGGTCGCCGCCCATCACCTCGCACGCCTGGGCCGATCACGTCCGCCTCCGAGATCGCCCGAGCAACGGAACCGGCTCCGGTTGGAACCCTTGCGCGACCTCGTACCGATGCAGACGCGGCACCCGCTCGTCGCTGACGTTCTTCGCCGACATACGGGGCCAGGTAGCGAGCCGCAAGCCGCGCCTCCTCGAGCGCCCCCGACCCAACGGGAAGATCGCCGAGCAGCTTGATGTGCGCGCGGCCGCGCCCCCAAACGCCCTCGGATCAGCGACTCCGCTCACGAACCGGCCGACCGCGAAGTGCACGTGCAACCCGTGCCCGCCCGGATGCCACTCCGGCACCCACAGGTACGGCAGCGACCTACCGCCAAGCTCCGCCCGCAGCTCACGGAAGAACCCCGCTACGTCGCGCGCGCAGCTCGCCGATGATCGAAGCAACCCTCGCCCGCGTACGTCAGCGTGGCGAAGCCGATTGAGCCTGTTCGCGGCGCAGTAGCGGCGCACCTTCGTCCGCGCCCGCCGACCCGCTTCCTCCTCCGCACCGCACCGACTCGGGAGCACCGCCGCCGACCGCGGGCCGAACGGAACGACGGCACGAAGCAGCCGCCACCCTCGCCCGCCTCCGGGTAAAGCGTGAACGACCAGAACGCCTGCGCAGACAATCCCATAGCATGAGACTATGGGGATGGCATCGGACGGACAGTCTCAGAATCGCAACTATGTCTTGGTCTTGTTCTTCTCCGCGTCCGCTTCGGCCTTCGCCGTCGACCACGCCGCCCAGCCCTCCCGGTACCCCTCCAGGTCGAGCGTGATCCCAGGCATCACGAACTCATCCGGGTGAGCACCGAACGCGATCCGAAACAGCTTCACCCGTCGGTAGATGCTCGCCCGACTCATGCCCATCTTCTGCAACCCCTCGAAGCCGCCCTCTAGATGCCAGACCGCCCAGAAGCCCACGAGATCAACAATGCTCCCAGCCGCGTACAGTCGGACGAGCGGCCGAAGCGCAGGCGTCGCGACCTTGCCAATCGCCCCGGTATAGCCGTCCCAAGTACGGCGGGCGATCCCACGGCCCTCGGGCGACTCCATCCGGTCAGACCGAAAATCAGTCACTAGTCTCACCCTAGCGACTACGACGGACGCGCCATTCAACCCCCTACGAGTTACGTTGCTAATACAAGAAAAGAGGCCGGGCGCTACGCGCCCGGCCAGGAGCGCCACGGCCGACCGGTGAAAGCGCACCCAACAACGGCGGCGCCCACCCACTGACCTCGGGGCAAGGCCCACTCATCACGTCCGAGCAAACCCCGCTCGGACGCGACGAGCCTCGGGGCCAACCCCCGACTCGCCACAGGATCAGCGGGCGGGCGCCGCGTGCGTAGTCCAAGGGTCGTGTGTCATTTTCTCCTATCGCCAGTCTGTGGCTCCTGCGTCCCCCCAGGTCGGGCAGGTGAAGGCGCCGCTGTTGACGCGGAAGTTGTCGAACGCAACCTGCGTGAACACGTCCCCGAAGACAGCCGGGTTCGTGAACCCGCTCAGGCCGGGAAAGCGAGCTCTTGAGCCAGCCGCTCGGCCTTTCACTCGCCTCTGCTTCGGCGCGTCGCAGATCGGCTTGCGCAGAAGTCGGTGCCACCTGACACCTCACGTGGAAATCACGCGGCGGGCACGCACCGACCGAGATCGTCGCCGCTCGGTGAACATTCCCGAGCCGCTCGGCACTCCCGTAGGGCTAACCCGGCATCTTGATCTCGAAGACGTCGCGCGACCTGCTGAACTTCTCGAGCCAAGTACCCGATACCGAGCCTGAGGCACCGTCAAACTTGCCGCTCCCGCCGACGATTGCAAACCGCCACGTCTTGCCGAGAGTAAACCGGCCGGATTCGCGGAGTTCGCCGCCGGGAAGGACGTCGCTTCCCTGGCAGTCGTAGAGCCTGCCATTGGCGGTTACCTGCGTGCAGATGGCGATACCCGTGCCGACCTTCTTGCCGGTGGCGGGATCAACGTGGACGACCTCGTCGACTTTGTAGTCGCCGACGCTTGCCTTGCCATTGTGGTCGGCGTCGACGGTTGTTAATGCGATCGACTTCTGAATCGTGTGAATGATCACGGTGCTCCCGGAATGTCCGGCCGCTGCCGACGCGAGACGCACGCTATGGCGGCCGCTGCTGCCACAGCTGTCAGGGCACCGAGAAGCGAATCGATCCGTGCAGCGCGGCGCGACACTGCGCATCTCCCTTGTCGGGACGGGGCAAGCAGGCTCCCACCCGCCTGAAGTTGGACGACCATACACCGATTCGCCCGCAAAGGCACGGGCGCCCAGACATGCGGCTGAAGCCGCCGCACGGACACGCCGCACCTAAGTCGCGCTCAGGGCTCATTCCGGAACACTCGCGCATCCGAGCGGACGCTCTAACCGGGCGGCCCGCCAGCCCGCGCCACAAGTCGGATCAGCGCCTGCGTGAAGCTGAGTTCATCACGACCCGCTCGGGTAAGTCGGAGCTGCCCCTGTCGTCGAGTGACGAGTCCACGAGCTTCGAGGTGCCGAAGCACCGCAAAGACGGACTGATCACGGGCATGCCGCGCGAACGCGCTCGGATGCGGATACCTCGTCACCAACACGAGCACCTGTGACTCCGACATGTTTCATGCTAGCGGCCGTCGCGGCTTTCGCCTCCAGCCTTCATGTGACATTCCCGAACACTCGCCCAGCCTGGCGGTCTCTCGCTAGAGGTTGAGTCGCGACTTATTTCTGCGCGGGCGACCAGACAAGCCCGCTTTCGTGCCGGTCCCGGGTTCGGGTCAGGTTCCGCTGGCCGCTGCCGTCGGCGTTCATGGTGTAGATCTCCCCGTTGCCGTCGCGCTCGCTCTTGAACGCGATCTTCTGCCCGTCGGGTGACCAGCCAGGCTCCGCGCCCCGTGTCGTCAGCCTGTGCTGCCCGCTGCCGTCGGCGTTCATGACGTGGATCTCGAAGGTCGACGCCCTTCCGCACCCGCTACACGGACCGTATTTCTCTCTTCCGAATTGGCGCTCGAACGCGATCTTCTGCCCATCGGGCGACCAGGCAGGAGCGAAGTTGCGCCCCCCGCTGTGCGTCAGCCTTCGCTGTCCGCTGCCGTCGGCGTTTATGACAGTGATCTGCCAGTTGCTTCCGAAGGCGATCCTTCGACCGTCGGGCGACCAGACGGGGTGCCGGTCTCCCACCGTGTTGCGCGTCAGCCTCCGCTGCTGGCTGCCGTCGGCGTTCATGACGTAGATCTCCGCGTCGCCGTCGCGGCGGCTCATGAAAGCGATCTTGTTCCCAGTCGGCGACCAGGCAAGTTCGCTGCCTGTCTCGCTTGTCAGCCTCCGCTGGTCGCTCCCGTCGGCGTTCATGACGTAGATCCGGGAGTCCCCCCCGAAGCCACGGACGAACGCGATCTTCTGTCCGTCGGGCGACCAGGCCAGACCGCTTTCCGTGCTGGTGTCGCTCGTCAGCCTCTCCTGCCCGCTCCCGTCCGCGTTCATGACGTAAACGTCGCTCGTCAAGAACGTCGGCTGGACGACGATGCCCGCGAAGGCGATCTTCTGACCATCGGGCGACCAGCGCATCCCGCCAAATGCGTCGGCCAACCGTCGCTGCCCACTCCCGTCGCGGTTCATCACCCAGAGAACGCCCGCATAGCCCGCGTGGAGAGGCTCGCGGATGAAGGCGATCTTCGACGTCGCCGCTCCGGCCAGACCACTGGATCGCGCGGCGAGCGCAGGCGAAGCGGTGTCCGGTTGTGCCGCACGGTCGACAACGGCCGAGACCGCGACCGCAACCAGCGCCACGAGGGCCACGGAAGCCGAATAGATGCGACGGCGGCGGCGTGCGCGCTGCCTCGCCTCCTCGATCAGCGCCTCAACGAGGGCCTCCAGCTCGTCCGGATCGACAGGATCACTCGGGCGCGGCGGGCGCGGTGGGGCGGTAACGGTCATGGCTGTTCCTCGCTAGAACGATTACGCTAGTATTACTAGCACTATGCTGGGAGATGTCAAGGTCGACAGGGCCGACCCCACGGATCTGTACGAACAGGTCGCCGCTGAGATCCGACGCGCGATCGCCGAGGGAGAGGCCAAGCCGGGAGAGCGCCTCCCGCCCGCCAAGGATCTCGCCGCCGTCCTCGGCGTCAACACCAACACCGTGCTGCGGGCGCTGCGCGTACTCCGAGACGAAGGACTACTCGAGTTCCGGCGCGGGCGAGGCATCACGATTGCAGGCACGATCGAACGTGGCGCCGTCGTCCAGCAGGCAAAGGAACTCGTCGACTTCGCCCGCCACCAGGGCTACCGCCTCGACGAGCTGCTCAAGATCATCGAAGACCTCGGCTGACGAAACCTTCGGGGGACTGAGGTTCGGGCGACATTCCCGCACACTGGGGCAGGACAGAGTTGCCTACGAAGGCGGCGGCGTTCGATGAATCTCCTCTTGTTCGACATACGGAAGAGTCCCCAGATCCTCTCTGGGAGGTGGATCACCCGCAAGAGCGCGAACGACCGACTCATCGAGGCGTTCGCGGGTCGCAGCGTCGGGAGGCCAGGCTGGCAAGCACGTGATCGCCTGCTCCCCAGCCGAGAAGCGGCAGACCTCTGCCGCTATCCCCTCGAACTGGACGATCCAGCCGATGCAGTCAGGGTTCGCGCTGATTCCTGCGGCGTGGATGCGTCCCTGGCACTGGGATCACCTTGGTGACGCCGACGCGGGTAGTGAAACGTTCACTCGCGAGGAACGAGACGGGAGCGCCAAGCAGGCTTGGGCGGATTATCGACGTGAGCGCGACGTGATTCTCGCCGAGGCTGGTTTCGCTACGACCTGACTGCCTGCCCCAGTGTGCGGGATGCGGGAATGTCACCTGAGCGATTGGTAGGTTGCCTGGCCGTGACGCCGGACGCTCGTTCTGACCAGTTCGCCTTCATCTCGATGAATTACGATGGGACTGGGTTCTTCGGCTACGTCGAGACGACGGGAGGGAAGCTCCTGGAGGAAGGGGAGTGGCCTACCGTCGAGGATGCGCTTGCGTGGGCACGGGCGCGAGCCACAATGGTGCGCCTGATCTACGGTCGCGGTGAGGACTCACCTCGAAGTGATGAATCGACCAGTAGCCCCAGTCATATGGCGACGCTTCATCCGGATTGTGGATTTGGAGGTCAATCCAGTTGTTGTTCACATCGCGCCAGGTCACATCCACAGACAGCACGACGTACTCCTCGCCCATCTGAAGCCATGTACTCGCATCCGGCGAGCCGCGACCCGTTTCCTCCACTACGGCACGAACGAGCTTCACGATCATGCAAGGGCTATCGACCAAGCGCCATTACGCCTCAAGTCGCCCATGTCGTTCATGTGACATTCCCACACACTGGGGCACATGAGCGCATATTCGGATCTGCTCGCTTCGTGAGACACTCTTGCCGCCCTCTCCCATTCGAGGTTCAGGAGGATTCAAGATGTCCGTATTGATGACTGCACAGATTCCCGGGGCGACCAAGGAAATGATGGACGGGCTGCGGCCGTTGCTTGACCCACTGCGCGATGCAAAGGGATTCGTGGTGCACGCCAACGGGCCAGTGACAGGTGGATGGCGAGTGACCGAGGTTTGGGACTCCCAGGCAGACTTTGAGGCGTGGTTCGAGAGCAACGTCAAGCCTGCGTTCTCCGGTGGGCCACTACCCTTGATCACCTTCGATGAGCTCGACACCGTTGTGACCGCGTAGCGTCGCCGAGGCCCCGTTCGGGCGATATTCCCGAACGCTGGCGCAGCTAGGCGCCCTTTACTCAGCCGCCTGTTCGCCCGGTCCGTGGAGGCGGATCACCCAGCGGTGCTGCGAAAGGAGTCCACGACGACAGCCCCCGACACCGGCACGATGGTGAAGTCGGGCGTACTGCGAGCCGCCCGTTCCTCCTCTACGTTTCACGGTGTGATCTCGGCCTCTTCGAGAGGACCCGATTCTTCGAGCGACTAGAGGTGGCAGCTATGGAGTCAAGCACTGAGACGACAGGCGGGCCGGCGTATCCGGTGCAGTTCTCCGTCGAGTATCCCGATCGCGAGCTCAACCGGCTGGCGACCGCGTTCAGGCTGATCGTCGCGATCCCGATCCTCATCCTCGCAGCCAGCATCGGCAACGAAGGCACCTATGCGGCGGGCGAGCAGGGCTGGAGAATCGTGGGCGGCACGAGCGGGATGCTCTTTGCCGCCCCGCTCCTCATGATCCTGTTCCGACAGAAGTACCCGCGTTGGTGGTTCGACTGGAACCTAGAGCTGCTCAGGTTCTCGAACCGGATCGGCGTCTATCTCGCCCTGATGGACGACCGCTACCCCTCCACCGACGAGCACCAGGCGGTCACGCTCGACTTCCCCTACCCGGATGCCAAGCAGGGCCTAAACCGCTGGCTGCCACTCGTCAAGTGGCTGCTCGCGATCCCTCACTACATCGTGCTCGTCTTCCTCTGGCTCGCAGCCGTCGTCGCGGTGGTCATCGCCTGGTTCGCGATCATCTTCACCGGCCACTACCCACGCGGCCTCTTCGACTTCGTGCTCGGCGTGTTCCGCTGGACAAACCGAGTCGTCGGGTACGCCTTCACCCTCGTCACCGACCAATACCCGCCATTCCGCCTCAGCCCCTGAAGCGCGGCCGAGCGGGGCCGGCGAGGCCGATCTCGACGACACGCCCCCGAGCTGTTCTTCCTCGGTGCCACTTCGTCGGGATGATAGGTCCAGCGCAGCTCAAGCTCCGCTTCAGGGAACATTCGCGCACACTGGCGCAGGCGACCCGCGGGCTGGATGGAGCCGAAGTCCGCTAGTCAGGCGGACGCGGCGCTGCGGCGATTCCACGGCTTCGAGCGCAGCGCGGAGGCGAACTTCGCGCGTCCGTCGCCGAGCACGGGAGCACCGTGTGTGACGAGCACCCGCTCTGGGTGGAGGTCGAGCAGCGGCTTCAACGTCGGAATGAAGCGCTCGCGGTACCAGCGCGTGCGCTGCTCGCTGTCGAGGTCATCCTCCCAGACCCGCAGCCGATCGCCGGTCTCGATCACCGCGTCGCCGAAGGCGAGCGCCTTGTGCGAGGGGATCCAGAGCGGCTGCTCCTGCCGACGCGGGCTACCGATCGCGTGGGCGCGGACGCCGGCGGGAAGCTCGGTCTCGGGCGTGATCGGGTGGAAGCCGGCGCGCTTGGTGAGGCGGCTCGCACAGGCCTCGTGCCCCCAGATCGTGCAGCGCTTGCCGTGCTTTCTGCGCAGACGCTCCGCGTCGCGCACGTGGTACGGGATCGTGATCAGCACCGCGATCCCGTCTTCACCCCCTTGGGCATCCACCAACTCGTGGACCGGCGCCGGGTCGGCTGGCAGCAACGGGTCGATCAGCAGCAGCTCGGCGTCGGTCTTCACGGCAAAACAGGCAACCTCGTCCCCGAACCCGGACGGGTGCCACTCGGGGTGACGCGCCGTCCAGCGCCAGATGCCGTCGTCGATTGGATCGAGAGTCTCAGCCATACCGGCATGGTAAGCGGTTAACCGATCCGGCCAGTCATGGACGAGCCTCGGACGGAACCGCCGGGACGGCAAAGTCGTGAGTAGACCGGCAACCTCACCGGCGATCCGCCGGTTCCCCGCGCGGGGCTACTCGGTGCGCTGCGCGGCAGCCGCCGCTGCGGTGTCGAAATAGATCTGGAAATGGGCGAGCTGTCCGTCCCTGAATGTCCAGACGTGCGCCTCGTCCTGGACGAACGAGCGGCCGGTGCTTCGGGCTGTCGCCTCGGCGTAGACGAGGGACACGACCTTGTCGCCCTGTGCGATGAACTCTCTCGGTTCGAAGGTCTGGAAGTCGAGAGTCTCCGCGAGCTTGCCGAACCAGCCGAGCACGTCGTCCTTGCCGCGGTAGGTGCCTGCCAGCCGGTCATCGCTCGGATCGCCGGGGTTCACCCACTCGATGTCGTCGGCCATCACCTCGGCAAGCGCCGCCATGTCGCCCCGACCGAAAGCCTCATACGCACTCTGGGCGAGGCGGGTGTTCTCATCTGCTGACACTGGAACTCCTTGTCGAGGGTGAGCGAAGGAGTATCTCACTCGTGGAGACTCCGTTCACAGTGACACCGTGTGGTCAGGGCATCCCGCAGGTGACATTCCCGAACACTGGCGCAGCCTCCATCACCACAGCGGATGAACGTTGGCGATCGACCTATGAGAGGATGAGCGTGCACTGATCCCACCACGCGAAGGACGGCCAACACCATGGCTCTTGGGTTCCATTTCAACTCCACCTCGTTCACTCCGTCTCAGTACGACGATGTGGTCGGCCGGCTAGAAGCGGCTGGCGCAGGGGCACCCGCCGGTCGGCTCTACCACGTCGCACTCGAGAACAATGGGCAGATCCAGGTATTCGACGTCTGGGAATCTCAGGAGACGTTCGAGGCATTCGGGGCCACCTTGTTGCCAATCATGGGGGCGCTCGGGGCGGATCCCGGCCAGCCGCAGGTTTCCCCTGTGCACAACATCATCAAGGGCTGACCGTTCCACTCTTCGGGTGACGGTACGACTCGGCGGGTGGGTCTGTCTGGGTTCGTTGCCAGCCTGGTTGCCGTCGTGCCGCGTGTGACTCATCGGGTGACTGGCCGCTCTTGTGTTTCGTGCCTTGAGATTTGATCTGTCTGCGTGTGCACTGGGCATGCGGCTGCCCCTACCCCAGGTTCTCGACGAGCGCTTGCAGGGTCTTCTGATTCTGTCGAGCTAGACTCGACCGGTGGCTGAGAAGCCAGAAGTTCCTGACCATTACAGCGCTCAGTACGGGCAGTTTGCCGCGGAGGTGCATGGGCAGGTTCGGCGGGCGGCGTTTGGTGAGGACATCGGCCAGAACAGCTGGCTGACGGTTGAGGAGCTCGAGCGGTTCGCAGGTTGGCTTGAGCTGGGAAAGTCGAGCCGTCTCCTGGACGTCGCGTGTGGTTCCGGTGGGCCCGCGTTGTACCTGGCGCGGCTGACGGGATGCGAGATCGTCGGCGTCGAGCTGTACGCGGAGGCTGTCGCGAACGGGAACCGGATGGCTCTCGAGGCCGGATTGGAGACGCAGGCGAGGTTTGTGCAGGCAGACGCGAGCCAGCCCCTCCCGCTCGAGAGCGGCACGTTCGACGCGATCCTCTGTGTCGATGCGATCAACCATCTTCCCGACCGCCACCGGGTCCTTTCTGATTGGGCTCGCGTGCTGACTGCCGGTGGGCGGCTTCTCTTTACCGATCCGCTGACAGTGACCGGGATGCTTGGCAGCGACGAGATCGCGACCCGGACGTCGATCGGGTACGGCCTGTTCGCACCGAGGGGCGAGAACGAACGACTGCTCGCTGAGACCGGACTGAACGTGGTCAGGGTTGAGGACACAACCGACAGCAAGGCGGAGGTAGCGCGTCGACGCTACGCCGCTCGCGCGCAGCACGAGACGGCACTGAAACAGGCTGAAGGAGACGAGACGTTCGACGGCCGACAGCGTTTCTTCGATGTGGCCTCCGTGCTTGCCGGCGAACGACGGCTCTCGAGGTATGTCTTCGTCGCAGCAAAGCCGACCTAGCCTTGCGCCTCCGCTGGCCGCTCATGTGACATTCCCAAACGCTGGCGCAGGAGAGCTACTCGCGCCCAATGTGCTCCGGCGCTCTACGGGTAGACGGCGGGCCTGAGCTTACTCTTGCCTGACTATGTCGACCGAGATCTCCACCGCCGGCATCGCTCCTCTGTTCTCGAGCCAGTGTGTGGTGTTCCTGTCCTCTGGCCAGCCCACTCCCGGCCCATAGTCCGTAGCGACTCCATTTCGATGGTCAGTGATCGTTCCTTGCAGTACATAGACGATGCCCGGTCTGTCTTTATGGTCGTGAATCGGGCCGAAGACGCCTCCAGGCTCGATGGTTACCATTCGCATTCGAAGTTGGCGCCCTGCCATGCCCTCGATCTCAGGGCCAAGGTCAACCGTCGCGAGTAACTCCGCCGTCACACCGTTCGTCTCAGGTGCCGCCTGTTCGTTGCTCATCGCGCTCTCCTCTCTGTACCTCCAGGGCGCTAACGCGCCGCGAAGCGTGAAAGCACGTCGCCCTGCCACCCCATGATCGCTTTGGCGCGGAATTTCCACGCGCCGTCGACCTTGGCCACGACGTCGCGCACGTGACCGCACCAGTGCAGGTGTGGCGGCTCGGGCGGATGGTTGATCGTCGCCCACGCGAAGCTGCGGACGACCCAGTGGTCGGCGCGGCCCTCGGGATCGGGGTCGAAGACGAACTGTGCCATCTGGTGCTGGTGCCCTGGGAAGTCGGGCCGGTTGTGGAACTTGAGCACGAGCGTGCGGATCGCCTCGTGACCCTTGCGGATCTCGATCCGGCCGCTCGCGGTCTCCTCCGTCATCTCGGCGTCGTCCGTGAACATGGCGACGTACCCATCGGTGTCCCCGGTGTCCAGAGCCCAGCTGTAGCGGGCGTACAACTCGTAGATCTCGGTGCGATCGTGGGTACTCGGGCCGTCCACCGCTCGCCTCCGTGACGTCGGTTGCAGGACACGCAACCGTACCCGGTCGGGTCAAAGCAGGCGCGAGGCGAATCCACCCGTCGACGCCACACCAACTGGACGCATTCTCCGACGCCCTTCAAGCACCGAAGGCGCGGTCGACTCGTTATCCGGCAGAGATCGCCGTCGCTGCCGTGATGAGCGCGACGATTTGAGTCGAGCGCAGCGTGCCACCTGCGCGCTCGATGATTCGCTCGTCTTCGACCCGCAGCGCGACTCGGACTTCGGGAGTGAGGCGGTGGTAGATCGCGGTCGTCTCGAACATCGCCCATAGCTCCGCGGCTGTTTGCCGTTTGATTCGGCGGACGGCCGTGAACGTTGCCGGTCCGAACAGCTTCCCCGCTTCGGGTACTGCGAAGCCCGGATGGGCGAGCCAGGCCCAGACCTCCGACACGTTCTCGCGTCGCGCCTCCACCCCCGCCTGGATCGCCGTGAGGTCGCGCAGCGCGGGACGCTCGCCGGCGATCTCAGGTGCCAGTCGCGCGAACGCCTCCTGGAGTTCCTCCACGGCGGCCCCGTCTGCCTCGTCGCGCACACCGACTGGCTGCAGCAACGCCAACGTTCCCCCGGGACGGAGCAGGGCGGCCGCCTTGGCCCACCCGAGGCTCGGGTCGACCCAGTGGAACGCCGATCCCGAAAACACCGCGTCGAACAGCTCCATGGGAAGCGCCACGTCCTCGAACCGGCCCAGGTGGAAGCGGACGAGCTCGGAGCCGTTCACGCGCCGTCGCGCGACTTCAATCATGTTCGATCCCGGTTCGACCGCATCAACACGCAGTCCACAGGCAACCAACTCCTCGGTCAGTTTCCCTGTGCCCGATCCCACTTCAACGACTCGAGCTTCAGGGCTGAGACCCGCCAGCTCGACCGCGGCACGTACGATCTCGCGCGGATAGCCGGATCGACGCGCGTCATACGCTTCGGCAGCCGTATCAAACACGCCGCCATGCCGCCATGGTTCGGCCATCACCGCACCCTATCTCGACGGTCCCCGCATCCGGCCTAGCCGCGCCAGGTCCGCAGCATCCGGCTCAGGCGGCTGCTCCCGCGCTCTCGGCCTCCCCGAACACCGCCACGCGGTTGCTGCCCCGCTGCTTCGCGAGGTACATGGCAGCATCGGCCTTGCGCACGATGTCCTCGGCGGGCTCCTCGGGGTCGGCGCTGTAGGCGACGCCCATACTGGCCGTCACACCGACCGTCGCGCCCGCGACCGAGAACGGCGCGCGCAGGCAGTTTGCGAGCCGCCACGCAAGCTTCGCGGCATCGGTGGCCGACTCGACGTCGCCCGCGAGCACGACGAACTCGTCGCCTCCGAACCGGGCCACGGCGTCGCACGGGCGCACTGCGCCCGCGAGCCGGCGGGCGACGGCGACGAGCAGCTCGTCCCCGGCGTGGTGCCCCAGTGAGTCGTTCACCTCTTTGAAGCCGTCCATGTCCACGAACACGACGGCGACGCCCGCTCCGACCAGGAATCGCTCCGTCCGCTGTTTCTGCACTCGATCGAGGAACAGTCGCCGGTTCGGCAACTCGGTGAGCGGATCGTGGAGCGTTCGATGGACGAGGTCGGCCTCGACTTCCTTGCGGTCGGTGATGTCCTCGAGCATTGCGACGACGTGCTCGGGCCGCCCGGAGCCGTCCCGCACGAGCGCCATCACCGTGCGGCACCACATCAACGAGCCGTCGTTCTTGCGGAAGCGGTGCTCCAGCTCGCAGCGATCCCCGTCACCCGCCAGCAGCTCCTCGAACATGTCCAGGGCGGCGAGATCGGCAGCGTCGAGGTACTCGGCGAGCGCCTGTCCGTGGAGCGCGCCGGAGGGGTAGTCGCACACCTGCTCGAGTGTCGGGTTGGCCTCCAGGATCCGGCCGTCGAGGCCGAGAGTCATCACGCCCATTGCGGCCGCGTCGAAGATCGACCGGAACTGCCGCTCGCTCGCCGCAAGCGCTTCCTCGGTGCTCTTGCGGTCTGTGATGTCCAGCATCACGCCCTGCCAGTACACGGTCCCGGTCGCCTCGTCCTCGAATACCGCGGCTTTCTCGCTCACCCAGACGATGTGACCGTCCTTCGCGATCATCCGATACTCGGCGAAGAGCGACGAAAGTGTCTCCCGGGCCCGCGCGTCGGCTGCGACCATGCGCTCGGCATCGTCGGGATGCAGGACGTCCAACCAGAGCTCGTCGTCGGTGAGCCAGGCGGCATGCGGATATCCGAGCATGCTCTCGATCTGGGGACTGATGTAAACGGGGATCGAGCAGCCTGGATCGTCGGGCTGGACGACGTCCATGTAGGCCACCACGCCGGGGATGTTCTCGACGAGTCGCTGAAACGGGCCTTCGACGTCCGCGCGGGGGTCTCCGGCGGCGTGCGGGCCGTCGGAGCGGGCGGTCGTGTGACGCCCTTTCGAGTTGTGTGGGTCTGGTGGTTCCGCCAAGGCTACGGCCTTCTGCGTCGCGTGTCGGGTCCGAGCGGGCCCTGATGTGCATATCGGCACGCAGGCGCATCCCCCTTAAGCGCGTATGTGCGGGCGGCGGCACGCTAAAGGCGGCGGGCGGGGATGCCGAAGCATGATCCGATGAGCACGGAGCACGCCGATCTGCGGATCGAGATGCCGGTCACGTTCGTCACCGACGACGGCGCCATCGTCGTCAACTTCGGCATCCTCACCGGACGCGAGGCCACGCAGGCCGAGATCGACCGCCTCGCCCAGGCGCTCAACACCGAGGCGGGCGCGGGTCCCGACATCACGATCGTCTCGTCGCGCCGCCAGGACTACGGGACGGGGATCGAGACCGTCACGCACCAGGTGACCGTGGAGGTCTCGGCCGGGCACCCTGTCGAGGTCGAGGTCGTGTGTCGCGCCTGGGTGCTCAGCTGCGCCGAAGATCGCCACGTCGAGCCGCTCGAGCTCTGATTCTTTGCGCAGATGCAGGATCCCCGAGTGGGGATCCTGCATCGCGCGAAGATCCCTGAAGGGGCTCGCCCGCGAGCCCTCCTGGGAGGGCCTGCGCTGCGAGCACGCAGTACGCACGCTGTGTCATGCACGGTGTCGATACCTGCGCCTATGCCTCTACGGGCAGGGACTGGTCTTCGAGCGGCCTGTCGCCGGTGACCGCCTGCGGCTGGCGGACGAGGGCGAGACCGACGAGCACCGAGACCGCCGCCAGACAGGCGCCGACGAGGTACGCGTTCGACGCGCCGTCGCGCATCGCCTGGGCCGCCGAGATGCCGGCGGCGTGCGGTCCCGACGTGCTCGACGCGACCACCGTCGCGAGCAGCGTCGCCCCGAAGACGACCCCCACCTGCCGCGTCGCCGTCAGGAGGCCCGAGGCGAGACCCGCCTCGGCGCGCGGAACGCCGGCGAAGGCGACGATCGACGTCGGCAGGCTGACGAGCCCGGTGCCGAGACCGAGCACGACGATCCCCGGCAAAAGCGTCGTCGCGTACCCTCCTCCTTGCGCCGAACGACTCAACCAGAGCGGGCCGCAGACGAGCATGACTCCTCCGACCCCAAGGGCGACGCGAACCCCGAACCGCCGCACGAGCCGGTGGGAGAATGCGGCTCCTGCGACCACCGCCGCGTCGAGCGGGAGGAACGCTACGCCGGCGGCGAGCGGCGAGTAGCCCAACCCTCGTTGCATGGCGAGCGAGGCCACGACTGCCACCGCGAAGGTGATCGCGCTCTGTACCAGACTGAGAACGCTGGCCGCGCGCAGGCCCCGCAGCCGAAAGACGCGAAGCGGCACGAGCGGCGCTACCGACCAGAGCTCGATCGCCGCGAACGCTCCCAGCAAGCAGAGTGACCCTGCAAAGGAACCGAGGACGATGCCGCTGGTCCAGCCGTGCCGCTCGGCGAGCGTGAGGCCCAGCACGAAGAGAACGAGCGAACCTGTGACCGTCGTCGCACCCGCCAGGTCGAGGCGCCTCGGGCCGTTCTGGTGCCGCTGCCGGGGGAACAGCGCCATCGCGCCTGTGATCATCGCCGCGCAGAGTGGGAGCGACACGAGGAAGATCCACCGCCACCCGAGTAGGCTCGTGAGCACGCCTCCGAGCACGAGGCCGAGCGCGGCTCCACCCGCGGAGCTCGAGGTCCAGAGTGCGAGCGCCCTGCTCCGCTCCCGGTCGCCGGGGAAGGTCGTCGTCAGCACGGCCAGCGCGGCCGGCGTCGCGAGCGCAGCCCCGACGCCCTGCAATGCGCGCGCGGCGATGATCGGGCCCGCTGCGCCGAACAGCGCCGCGAGCAAGGCCGAGCTGCCGAAGATCCCCGTGCCGACCACGTACATCCGGCGCCGGCCGAACAGATCTGCCATGCGCCCACCGAGGAGGACGAACCCCGCAAACGTGATCGAGTAGCCGCTCACGATCCACGGCAGCGTCGCATCGCTGAGCTCGAGATCGTGCTGGATCGAGGGCAGCGCGACGTTCATGCTCGTCAGACCCATGACGTGAATCGCTCCGGTCGCGCAGCAGAGCGCGAGGATCGCCGTTCGCGTGCGCCGGTCCGTCACGAGACGCTCATCCGCCCGGAACCTATCGGCAAGCGCGTTGCTCAGTCGTCTGTGGCGATGACGGGCACGCGCCGCGCCACCGGCGAGGAATGGACGATCGAGGTCGTCGTCTGGCCGTACAGGGCGAAACGGTCGAGCACCGCCTCGAGATCCTCGAGCGCGCGAAGGCGAATCACCAGCAGGTAGCAGTCCTCACCGGTGATGCGGTGGCACTCGACGACCTCGGGCGTGCCGTGCGCGATCTTGGGGATCTTGTGCAGCTGCCCCATGGCGGGTCTGACGCGCACGATCGCGGCAACGGCGAACCCGAGTGCCCGCGGGTCGATCTCAGCACGGTAGCCGGCGATGACGCCGGCCTGCTCGAGACGCTGCACCCGTTCCGCGACAGCCGGCGCCGACAGCGCGACACGCCGGCCGAGCTCCGCCATGCTCAGCCGCGCATCCGACTGGAGCTCGCGCAGCAGCCTGCGGTTCGTGTCGTCGAGCAACTTCTCGTCGAAGGCGGGACGGCCGATCTTACTCTGATTCAAAGGCTGCATGCCGGAATTCCCTTCGGAACCTACTTCAACTCCGCGCGTCTACCACGCACCATACACCCATGCATGCAACGGCCGTTGCCTCGCGCCGCGCCTTCGCGACAGGCGTCGCCAAGGCTCCCCCGGAGACGTTCTTCGTCGGCAGCGCTCTCTTCCACTATCTCGGCCCGGCGTTCGCGGTGCTGCTGTTCGCCCGGGTCGACGTCCTCGGCGTCGCCTGGCTGCGGATCGGCAGCGCGGCGCTGGTATTCGGGCTCTGGCGCAAGCCCTGGCGGGCCTCGCACACCTCGACCGGCCGGGCTGGCTGCTCCTGCTCGGGCTCGGCTCCGTGCTGGGAGTGATGAACTCGGTCTTCTACGAGGCCATCGCGCGGCTGCCTCTCGGTACGGTCGCCGCGATCGAGTTCCTCGGGCCGATCGTGCTCGCCGCCGCGGGGGCACGCAGCCTCCGCAACGCCATGGCGCTGTGCCTTGCCGTCCCCGGTGTCTACATCCTGACCGGAGTCGAGATCGCCGGCGAGCCGTTCGGGGTCGCGTGCGCCTTCGTCAACGCGGCACTGTTCACGCTCTACATCGTGCTCGGCCACCGCCTCGCACAACGAGGTGTAATGGGCGGCATCGACGGGCTCGCGGCCGCGATGGTGATCGCGCTGGTCGTCGCGACGCCGATCGGAGGCTGGGCTGCTGCACCGGCGCTCGCGGACCCGGTGGCGCTCCTTGCCGGGATTGGCGTCGGCCTCACATCCTCTGTGATCCCGTACGTCTGCGACCAGCTCGCCATGGCGCGTATGAGCCGTTCGACCTATGCGCTCCTCGTCGCGCTGCTGCCGGCGACGGCAACCGTCGTCGGCGTGGTCGTGCTCGCCCAAGTGCCGACGCTGCTGCAGATCCTCGGAGTCGGGCTGGTGATTCTCGGCGTCGCGGTGCATCACGATCGCCGAGGCGCCGCTCTAGCGCGCGGCCGACCTCCTCGAGCGCGCGCCAGACGCGCTCGCCGTTTGCAGGCATGTCGACGTGACGGACCCCGAACGGGCGTCAGCGCGTCGACGACCGCGTTCTGTACCGCAGGCGTCGCTCCGATCGTCCCGGACTCGCCGATTCCCTTGACGCCGAGGGGGTTGACCGGGGTCGGGGTCTCCATCGACACGAGCTCGAACGAGGGCAGCTCGGACGCGGACGGGAAGGAGTACGCGAGGAAGTTGGCGGTGAGCGGATTCCCCTCCTCGTCGAAGAGGACCTCCTCGAACAGCGCCTGCGCGACGCCGGTCGCGACCCCACCCTGCACCTGGCCTTCCGCGATGAGCGGGTTGATGATGACGCCGGCATCGTCAACGGCGACGAGTCGCACCAACTCGACCGCGCCGGTCTCCGTGTCCACCTCGACGACGGCGACATGCGCTCCGAACGGGAAGGTTGGGCTCTCTGCCTTGAAGTCCCGCTCGACGTGCAACTCCCCGAGCCGGCCGTCGTCCTGCAACCGTGCCGCCAGCTCGGCCCACGAGAAGCCGGGCGTGCGCGCGTCGACGACGTGGAAGCGTCCCGTGTCGAGATCGAGCACGACGTCGGCCGGGCTCGCCTCGAGCAGGTCGGCGACCAGGTTGCGGCCGCGCTCCACGACCTCCTGCGCGGCCTGGCCGGCGACCGTGCCGCCGATTTGCGTCGACTTGGAGGCGTACGTGCCGGTGCCCCGCGGGACCTGATCGGTGTCGCCCTTGACGACGGTCACCGACTCCAACGGGAGGCCGAGCCTCTCGGCGGCAATCATGGCGAACGTCGTCTCGTGCCCCTGGCCGTGCGAGAACGAGCCGGTGCGGACGATCGCCTTGCCGTCCGGGGTGATCTCGACGGCGCCGTACTCCTCCTCGGCGCCACCGTTCGTGACCTCGACGTAGCAGCTGATGCCGATCCCGAGCTGGCGCTCCGATCCCTCGGTACGGCGGCGGCGCTGCTCTTCGCGCAGAGCTTCGTACCCCGCGGCTTCGAGCGCGAGGTCGAGAGCACGCTCGTAGGCGCCGCAGTCGTACGTCGCGTGGGACGCGGTCGTGTAGGGAAACGCGTCGTCCGCGATGAAGTTCGGCGCGCCGGACCTCGGTCGGATCGATGCCGAGCTCCGACGCGAACATGTCCATGGCACGCTCGATGGCCTGCGTCGCCTCCGGCCGGCCGGCGCCGCGAAATGCGCCGACCGGTGTCGTGTTGGTGACGACCGAGCGGGACGTGTACTCGATCCTCGGAATCCGGTAGACGCCGCTCGCCATCAGGAACGTGAGCGCCGGGAAGGAAGCCGCCCAGGAACGGGTACGCACCCGAGTCCTGCACCACATCCAGCCGATACGCCTGCACCGTGCCGTCGCGGGCCCCGCCGATCGTGAATTCCAGAACCTGCCCGCGCCCCTGACGCAACGCCACCATGCTCTCGCTGCGCGTTTCCGTCCAGCGCGCAGGCCGTCCCGTCTGGAGCGCGAGCCAGGCGACCAGCACGTCTTCCACCGCGAGGCCCTTGGCACCGAAGCCGCCGCCGACGTCGGGGCCGACGACCCGCACGCCGCCGGGATCGAGGCCGAGCGCGTGCGCGAGCCCGAAGCGGTCGTTGTGCGGCATCTGCGTCGAAAGCCAGATCGTCAGGCGGCCGTCGTCGCCCTTGACGGCGGCCGCCGAGCGTGGCTCCAGCGGGCACGCAGCCAGCCGCTGGCTGACGAGCGATCCCGAGACGACGACGTCGCAATCGTCGAACAGGCTCGCGTCGCGCTCCCCGGACTCGATGTGAGCGCAGACGTTCGTGCCGACGTCGGGGAACAACAGCACCTCGTCATCGAGCGCCACGCGCGGATCGACCACGACCGGAAGCGGCTCATAGTCGACCATCACCAGCTCGGCGGCGTCGATTCCCACGGCGCGGCTCTCCGAGGTGACGACGGCGACGATGTCACCGACGTACCGGACCGTATCCGGCTGGACGAACGGCTGCAGCATGCCGGGATCGACGACGACGAAGGGGGGCAGCGGGAACATCCCGAGGCCGACGTCGGCAGCGGTGTACACCTGCGTGCTCGGGAGCTCGAGCGCAGCAGAGACGTCGATCTCCGTGATTCGGGCGTGCGCGTACGGGGAGCGGACAAAGGTGACGTGGAGCGCGTCTGTCAGCTCGAGGTTCTCGACGTACGTTCCTTCACCCCGCAGGAAACGGGGGTCCTCCACGCGGCGGATGCGTTGCCCGAGAACGTTGGTCACGGCAGACATCCTCGCACAGTCGCGAAGCCGCGCGGGAGCCGGGCGCCGGCCGGAGCCCCTTGTGACACATTGTCACAAGGATGCGGCGTCGTTGCCAGAGGTGACGCTCAAGGCGACCCGGTCTGGTGCCGACGGACCTCGGATGGCGGTGCGACCGGTCACCCTGCCCGTCGCCGGCAACCCACGACGGCGGCCCCGCGTTTACGCGCTCATCGCGGCGGCCGTCGCGGCAATCGCGGCCGGGCTGATCGGCGGCGCGACGCCTGATGCCGCCGCGCAAGAGGTCACGGCCACGGGCGCGCCCCAGCGAGCGGCGGTTTCATCCGGCCGTGCGGCGGCGAGCGTCCTGTGCGTGCTCGCCCCCGGCTCGACGAAGCTTCCCGCCGGCGCCGTTCGTGGGCTCGCGCATCACCTGCGTCAATATCCGACGCTCTCGCTCGCAACGGCCGGACAACGTCGTGCCGCCCGGCGCCTGCTGAACGCGATCCGCGCGGCAGCCGCCGGTTGGCGGGACCCACAGCGCGCCGCCGCTGCGGGATTCGACACGCGGGAGGCAAAGCGCCGGCCAGGGGACACCTCGGTCCACTACCTGCACGCCGAACACCGCCGCTTCAGCCACGACGGGCGCTATCTCGACCCGCGACGACCGGAGTCGCTCATCTACGCAAACGCTCCGGGCCGGCCGCTCACGCTCGTCGGAGCCATGTTCAGCATGCCGCGCGGCATGCGCGGCCCCACGCCGGGCGGCCCGATCGCACGCTGGCACTCCCATCTCGTCTGCGTTGCGGGCGACAAGCGAGGCTTGAAGCCGCGCCGTAACGGACTGTGCCCGGCGGGCTCGGTGCAACGGCAGGGGAGCGAGATGATGCACATCTGGTTCACGCACGACCTGCGCAGCGCCTACGCGATCCATGCGCCCGAGCCCGATCTCTGCCGCGCCGGACGGCTGTCCGCCGCACGCTGCCGGCACACCCGCAGCGGCCAGGGGATGTGACGGCACGCCGGCCGGATACGCTCGCCTGGCATGAAGCTCGTCACCATCGTCGGCAACCGGCCCCAGTTCATCAAGTCCGCCCCGCTCTCCGCCGCCTTGCGGGAGGCGGCCATCGACGAGATCGTCGTGCACACGGGCCAGCACTGGGATGCTGCGCTGTCGGAGATCTTCTTCGTGGAGCTCGGCCTCGGTGCGCCGGCGCACCGGCTCGACCTGCGCACGGCCGACCCCGAGACGCTGCGCGGACCGATCGCTGCCGTCGTCCGCTCGGCATCGCCCGACGCCGTGCTCGTCTACGGCGACACGAACTCGACGCTCGCCGGAGCGCAGGCCGGCGTCGCAGCAGCGCTCCCCGTAGCCCACGTCGAGGCCGGCCTTCGCAGCGGCGACCTCGAGATGCCCGAGGAGCGCAACCGGATCGAGGTCGACCGCATCTCCGCGCTCCTCTTCGCGCCCGACGAACGCTCGGCGTCGACACTGCGCACCGAAGGCGCCCGCGGCGAGATCCGCGTCGTGGGAGACGTGATGGCCGATGCGACACGCATCTTCGGCCGGCTTGCGCGCGAACGCTCGACGATTCTCGATCAGCTCGGGGTGGAGGCCGGCGGCTACGTCGTCGCCACCGTTCACCGCGAGGCCAACGTGCGCCCCGAGCGGCTGCGCCGGATCGCTGCAGGGCTGGCCACGTCGGCGAGGCAGGTGATCCTGCCCGCACACCCGCGTACGCGGGCCGCACTCGCAGCCGAGGAGATCGCGCTTCCGGCCCATATCCGCGTCATCGATCCGCTCGGCTACCTCGACTTCGCCGCCCTCGCCTCACAGGCCGCCACGATCGCGACCGACTCGGGCGGCCTGCAGAAGGAGGCGTACTGGTACGGGGTCCCCTGCGTCACGATGCGCCCTTCGACGGAGTGGATCGACACCGTCGCAGTGGGGGCGAACGTGCTCACCGACGACGACCCCGAGCGGATCGCGGCGGGGCTGGCAACCGCCAGCATGCCGGCCCAGCGACCCGTGCTGTACGGCGACGGCCATGCCTCGGAGCGAATCGCCGCCGAGCTGGTCGCTACGATTGCCCGCCGTGCACCATGACGTCGCCATCATCGGCGCCGGCTATGTCGGCGTCCCGCTGGCCCAGGTCTTCGCGGACGCCGGGCGCTCCGTCCTGCTCGTCGACGTCAGCTCCGAGCGGGTCGCGCAGCTCAACCGCGGCGAGAGCTACATCGAGGACGTGCCCTCGGCGAAGCTGAAAGAGCTCGTCGAGCAGCGAGGCCTGCGGGCGACCACCGACTACGACGAGCTACGGGAGGCCGACGCCATCCTCATCGCACTGCCGACGCCGCTGTCGAAGCAGCGCGAGCCCGATCTCTCGATCGTGCGGTCTGCCACCGAACAGATCTCACGCCGGCTCCGGCCCGGCCACCTCGTCGTGCTGGAGTCGACCACCTATCCCGGCACGACGCGCGACGAGATCCTGCCCGTCCTCGAGCGGGGCTCGGGCCTCACCGCCGGAGTCGACTTTCACCTCGCCTTCTCTCCCGAGCGCGTCGACCCCGGCCGCCTCGACCACACGACGAAGACCGTGCCGAAAGTCGTCGGAGGCATCAACGAGGCGTCCACCGAAGCAGCGGCAGCCCTCTACGGCAGCGCCATCGACACCATTCACCGGGTCTCCACGCCGGAGGCCGCCGAGCTGACGAAGCTGCTCGAGAACATCTTCCGCTCCGTCAACATCGCGCTCGTGAACGAGCTCGCGCAGCTGTGCGACCGCATGGGGATCGACATCTGGGAGGTCGTGGACGCGGCCGCGACGAAGCCGTTCGGCTACATGCGCTTCGAGCCCGGCCCCGGTCTCGGCGGCCACTGCATCCCGATCGACCCGTTCTATCTCACCTGGAAGGCACGCGAGTACGACTTCTCGACCCGGTTCATCGAGCTGGCAGGCGAGGTGAACCAGAACATGCCGTACTACTGCCGCTCGCGCGTCTCGCAGGCGCTCAATCACGGGGCCGGCAAGTCGGTCAAGGGCTCGCGCATTCTCGTGCTCGGCGTCGCGTACAAGGCCGACATCTCTGACATGCGCGAGTCGCCGGCCGTGAAGCTGATCGAGCTCCTGCAGAACGCCGGTGCCGACGTCTCCTACCACGACCCGCACGTCCCCTCGTTCGAGGAGCACGAGGTCAGGCTGAGCTCGGTCCCGCTCGAGCCCGGCGCCTACGACGCAGTCGTCATCGCGACGGCGCACTCGAGCATCGACTACGCGCAGCTCGTGACGGAAGCAAACCTCGTCGTCGACTTGCGCAACGCCGTCGGTCGCCAGGGCATCTCGAGCGACAAGGTCTGGAAGCTGTGATCCGGGTCGGCCAGGCCGGCCTGGGTCAGTGGGGCAAGAACCTCGTCCGCAATTTCGCCGAGCTGTCCGACCTCACCTGGATCTGCGACGAGCGCGAGACCACGGTCGGGGCGTTCACGTCGAGGTATCCCACGGCGCGCACGACGTCGCACATCGGGGAGATGCTCGCGGACGACGACCTGGACGCCGTCGTCATCGCGACGCCCGTTCCCACGCACTACGCCTTCGCAAAGCAGGCGCTCGAAGCGGGCAAGCACGTGTTCGTCGAGAAGCCGCCGGCGATGCACGCCGAGGAGATGGCGGAGCTCGTCGACATCGCGCGAGCCCGGAACCTGGTGCTCATGCCCGGGCACCTGCTCCTGTACCACCCTGGCGTGCGCAAGCTGAAGGAGCTCGTCGACGCGGGGGAGCTCGGGGATGTCGTCTGCGTGTACGGAAACCGCCAGAACCTCGGCGTCATCCGATCGAACGAGAACGCCCTCTGGTCACTCGGGGTGCACGACCTGTCCGTGATCCTGTGGCTGATCGGAGAGGAGCCCGCCGAGGTCGTCGCGCACGGGCGGGACTTCCTGCAGCCGGGCATCGAGGACGTCGTCTTCTGCTTCCTCCGGTTCCCGTCCGGCAAGGTGGCGCATATGCACCTCTCGTGGCTCGATCCGCACAAGATGCGGAAGATGACGGTCGTGGGCTCCGAGAAGATGGCTGTCTTCGACGACATGGAGCTCGAGCGCAAGATCACCCTGTACGAGAAGGCGCCCTGGGAGCCCGCGCAGACGTACGGCGAGTGGCGCACCCGGACAGGCGACATCTTCAGCCCGAAGGTGCCGAACGACGAGCCGCTGCGGCTCGAGGTGCAGCATTTCCTGCGACTCGTCGAGGAGGGTCCCGGAGACCATCGAGAGGCGCTCGACGGGCTCACCGTCGTGCGCGCGCTGGACCGTCTCACGGAGTCGCTCGGCAGTGGTGTCCCGGCGTGACGGCGGAGGTCCACCCGAGCGCGATCGTCTATCCCGGCACCGTCCTCGGCGACGGGGTACGCGTGCTGGAGAACGCCGTCGTCGGTAAGCAGCCGGTGCTGTCGCCGCGCTCGACGGCGAGCCGCGAGCCACTGTCGCCCACGGTGATCGGTGAGGGGACGATCGTGTCCACGGGGGCGATCGTGTTCGCAGGCTCGACGATCGGCGCGCGGGTCGTCCTCGGCGACCAGACGTGCGTGCGCGAGCGCGTGAGCGTCGGGGACGACGTCGTGCTCGGCCGCGGCTCGTTGATCGAAAACGACACGACGATCGGGTCGATGACGAAGATCCAGGCGGAGGCCTACATCACCGCCTACTCGACGCTCGAGGACAACGTCTTCATCGCGCCGTGCGTCGTGACCACGAACGACAACTGGATGGGCAGGACCGACAAGCGGCTCGGCAACGTCAAAGGCCCGACGATCCGCCGCGGCGCCCGCGTGGGCGGCGGCGCGATCCTGTGCCCGGGCGTGGAGATCGGTGAAGAGGCGTTCGTCGGCGCCGGTGCCGTCGTCACGAAAGACGTGCCGTCACGCGTCGTCGTCGTGGGTAGTCCTGCCCGGATCCTGCGCGACGTGCCCGAGGACGAGATGCTGCCGGGCGCGCCTCCGGGCTCTTAGTAGACCTTGACCAGACTCATGCGGTACGGGCCGGCGCCAGGGTGCTCGATGCGGAGCTGGAGATAGAACCAGCCGGCGGCCGGAGCGCGGTAGGCGATGCGGTTCTGTGTGGCGGCCGCTGAGCGGCGCAGCCGGTCCTCCGGCAGCGCGTCCACACCGACCGTGAGGGTGGTAGGCGGCCAAAGCGTCAGGGACGCCCTGGCAGATGCGGAGGAGTAGGAGACGAACAGACGCTGGCCCGTGCGCAGGTAGACCCTGTAGACGTCGTCCCGGTCGTCCCAGAAGTCGAGCGTCGCATCGACCCGTCGCCGGGTTCCGAAGAGGGGGTATGCATGCTCGCCCGCGTCGTCGTTCGTCTCGTACGCATCCGCCGCGGGCAACGGGCGTGCGAGCGCGTCGAGCGCCGCGGCGGCATCCAGCCGGCCCCAGCCCGTGAGGAGATCGTGGCCGCGGCTGCAGCGAGGACATCCGTTCCGCGGGACCGAATCGACTGCCGTGCGCTCGACCATCGTCGTCAGTTGGTTCGGCAGGAGCGTCGGAAGCGTCGCCAGCAGGTTCGCCACCGCCGCTGAGACCTGCGGTGCCGCGAAGCTCGTGCCTTCCGCATTCGCGTACTCCTCCGAGCCACATGACGAGTAGCCCTGTTCCAGACAGGCGGGCCGGCGCTCGGTGAGTGGAAGCGGGAAGGTCGAGAGAATCTCCTCCCCCGGTGCGGCGATGTCGTTGAACGTCGGGTCGCGATTCGAGAAGGCCGGCGATGAGCCGTTGCGCGCAAGCGCACTGACGCCGAGCACGTGCGGAAGAGCTGACGGCCAGCTCGCATACTGCCATGGCTCGGACGGGGCCTGGTCGGCGTTGCCGACGGCCGCCACGACGGCCACGCCCTTCGAAACGGCGTAGGCGACGGCGTCGGCCTCCAGCCGCGAGTAGGTGTCTCGATTCGGGTCGCCCGGGTCGCGCAGGCCACCGAGGCTCATGTTGATCACGCGAGCGCCGCTGGCCACGGCCCAGCGGATCGCCTTGGCCTCGGCTTCGATGGGGATCGTCTGCTCCGGGCCGACAACCTTCGCGACCAGCAGCTGGGCGGACGGTGCGAGCCCGGCGATGCCGACGCCGTCGTCTGCCTGTGCCGCGATCAGGCCGGCGACAAATGTCCCGTGCCCCTGTGTGTCGACGCCCGGCGAGCCGCCCACAAAACTGCGGGCGGCGGCGATCCGCGAGTGGAGCTCGGGGTGAGTCGAGTCGACGCCGGAGTCGATCACCGCAACGCGGACGGGCGCCAGCGGCGGTAGGGCCGTCCACGCGTCATAGGAGCGGTTCTGCGTCAGATACCACTGCCTCGGAACGAACGGATCGTTCGGAACGAAGGCGAGGCGTCGCGTCCCGAGCCGCTCGACGTACCGCACGCCGGGGAGACCTGCCAGCCTGCGCCGCGACGGTGCCTCCACCGCGAATGCTCGTAACGGAGCGAGGCTCTCGATCTGCCTCCCGCCACGCAGGGTCAGGGCATCCCGGACCGCCTGCGCCTGCGCCCCGGGGGCGAGTCCCACTGCGTACCGGGCCGCGCCGCCCACCGCAGGGGAGACCAGCGCAACCGTTGCCGCGGCGATTCCGATCGCCGCTCGGGTCATCAGCCGGTCGCCCCGGACGTCACCGTCACGGTCAGCGCGGGACCCGGGAGGCCTGCCCCCGAGAGGCGGTAGGTCGCGGTCTCCTGTGGATGCACGACGACCGCGAAGGCGCCGTCTGCGCTCGGGGCAAGGCGTGCGGTCCGAAGCCACGTCCCGGTCGCCCCGAGCTTCTCGATCATTGCGTGGTCGACATCTCGCACGACCCCGGTGACCGTGACCGCAGAGCCGGGCGTGATCGGGCCGGATGAGCGCGCAATGCGCATGACGCCGATGCGGAACGCCGTCGAGCGGAGCGAAAGCCGCGCACGCACGTCCGCCGCTCGTAGCTGTAGCTTGCCGCCTGCGGCGGTCATGAGCGTGACGGAAGCCGGGCGGCCCGAGGGAGTTTGCACGACCTCGACGTCGGCGATCGGAGACGTGAGGTCGAATGCCCGCGCGAGGGTCACCGGTGTGTAGAGCTTCGGCTCCCAGCGATGGAAGGGAGACGCGGCGTCCCACGGGTCCGCGCGCGCCTGCAGATAGGGGTACTGCACCCCGAACACGTCGAGGCTCGACGCCGTGCGGCCGCCCGACGACGAGTAGTAGAACCCGGGCGCAACCTTGCCGCCATACATGAGCACCTCACCGCGCGTCGCCTTCACTGCTGCGGTCGTCGCCGGCGACTCGGAGGCGACGCCGTAGTAGGCCTGGCTGCGCTGGTCGGCATAGAGATCGAAGTCGCGGTTCTTGACGAAGCCCGCGAGCGTATACGAGCGCGCCGCGACCGCCTGCGCCTTCAACGCCTCCGCTTGCCATTCCTTCGGCATCTCGCCCGGCACGACCCCGAGCAGGTACGCGTCGAGGCCGACGAAATCGATCGCCTGCAACTTGCCGCCGACGCTCGAGACGCGCAACTCGCCGCGGTAGCCCTTCCCGTCGAGGGTGATCGGTGCGCCTTTGCCGGGCACGAACGCGAGCGGCGCCGGCAGTGCCGCCCGCACTCCGTCGACCGGCACCTCGAGATCGCTGCCGAGCGCGACGCCGCCGGCGGGGAGCTCCGTCGTCGTCCCGGTTGCGTCGCGAACCGTGAAAGGTACGGCCGATGCGATCCTGAGGCCCGAGCGACCGCTCGCAACGAGGACCCTGACCTTGGACGGGGGCCCCGTGCCGAGCGTCGTGCCCGGGTAGTAGAACCGGAGAATGTCGCGGTAGCTCCTGCCGGCCTGCGCCTGTGCAAGCGCGCCGTACTGGCTGAGCCCGACGCCGTGCCCGTAGCCGCCTCCTGTGAGGACGTAGACCGGCGGTGACAGCGTCGCCGCCGCCTGCGGGTCGCCGGCACGATCGGCGGCGGCGGCGCTCCCCGCGATCGCGAGAGCGGTGATGATGACGATCAGATGGCGCATCGCTGGCCGTGTGCGGCGCTCTCGGACAAGCGGCTAGGCCCCGAGGCGGTCTGCGTACTGCTCCTCGTAGTACGCCCGGTAGGCGCCGGACTTGATCGGCTCCCACCAGCCACGATTGTCGCGGTACCAGTCGACCGTCGCCGGCAGGCCACCCTCGCCGAATGAGTGCAGAGGCGTCCAGCCGAGCGCGCGCAGCTTCGCATCGTCGACCGCGTAACGGCGATCGTGCCCTGCGCGATCTTCGACGTGGCGGATGAGGGAGGGATCGCGGCCTGTGAGCTCGAGGATCCGGTACGTCACCTCGAGGTTCTCGTGATCCTCGCCCCCGACGTTGTAGATCTCGCCCGGCGCGCCCTCGTGCAGGACGAGCTCGATCCCGGCGCAGTGATCCTCGGCGTGCAGCCATTCACGTACCTGCTTCCCGTCGCCGTACACGGGCAACGGCTCGCCTTCGATGGCGTTGGTGACGAACAGCGGCACGAGCTTCTCCGGGTACTGGTTCGGACCGTACGTGTTGGCGCCGCGCGTGATCGAGGCGTTGACGCCGAAGGTGCGCACGTAGGCGAGCACCTGCAGATCGCCACCTGCCTTGGCCGCGCTGTACGGGCTGGACGGCAGCAGCGGATCGTCCTCGACTGCACGGCCGCCTCCCGCGAGGTCGCCGTACACCTCGTCCGTGGAGACCTGCACGTAGCGTGCGCCGGTCTCGCGCGCCCATTCGAGCAGACAGATGGTGCCGAGCACATCGGTCCGCACGAACTCCTCGGCGCCGAGGATCGACCGGTCGACATGCGTCTCGGCGGCGAAGTTCACGATCGCCTCACAGCCGGCGCCCGCCTCGGCGACGGCCGCCGGGTCGGCGATGTCGCCGACCACGAGCTGGTGCTCGATGCCTGCGAGATTCGCCCGATTTCCCGCGTACGTCAGCTTGTCGAGCACGACGACCTCGTCACCCTGGGCTGCGAGCCGCCTGACGAAGTGCGACCCGATGAAGCCGGCACCGCCGGTGACGAGCACGCGCATCGGCATAGGGTAGCCGCGAAGCCGGTGAGATCGGCGTTGCCCTACGCGTTCGAGCCGAGCTGCTCGAGGCACGCTCGCAGCCCGTCACGCCAGTGCGGCAGCTCGGGTGCACCACGCTCGCTGCGCAAGACCGAGTACGCCGGGCGGGAAGCTTTCACGCCCCGCTCCTGCGTCGTGATCCGGCGCACCCGGCATGCGAGGCCCGCCTCCTCGAAGATCGCTTCCGCAAAGTCGGCCCAGGTGCAGTCACCGCCGGCGGCGAGATGCCAGATGCCGAACGGGGCCTCACGTTCGACGAGGACGCGTGTCGCGGCTGCGAGGTGCCCGACGTACGTGGGGCAGCCGCGCTGGTCGTCGACGACGGCGACCTCGTCCCGCTCGGCCCCGAGCCGCAGCATCGTGCGGACGAAGTTGTGGCCGGTCGGTCCGAAGAGCCACGAGCTGCGGACGACCCAGGCGCGCTCGCCGGCTGCCGCCTCACCATGCAGCTTCGTGCGCCCGTACGCGGAACGCGGAGCGGGGCCGTCCGACTCGATGTACGGAGAGCGCTTCTCCCCGTCGAACACGTAGTCCGTTGAAAACGTGACGAGCGGCGCCCCGAGCGCAGCCGCGTGGGAGCTGCCTCCCACGTTCACGGCAGCTGCTCCCTGCGGATCGTCCTCGGCGCCGTCGACGTCCGTCCAGGCGGCCGCGTGCAGCACGAGATCGACGGCCGGAAGACCGGCCGGCGGCGGAAAGGTGACGTCCCAGTCCTCGCGGCGCAGCGCGATCACGTCCTCGTCGCCGAACACGCGCGCGAGGGCCACGCCGAGCTGGCCCCCGGCACCCGTGATCAGGACGCGACGGCGCGGTCCCGGAGCGACAGGATCGGCGTCTCGGTGCTCCACAGGCCTCTCACGCGCGGGTCATCCCAGGGGATGCCGTGCTCGTCGGGATCATCCGGGTCGTATTCCTCCGTCACGTGGTAGACGAAGAGCAGGTCGGTGAGGGCCTCGAAGCCGTGAGCGTGACGGCCCGGGATATAGACGGCGACGGGGTTGTCGTCACCGATGTCCTCCGTGAACGTCTCTCCGCTCTCGCGGTCGAGGACGACGACGCGGGCCGTGCCCTGCAGGCACGCAAACAGGTCGTCCTGGCCTCGCTCGTGATAGTGGAGACCGCGGATCACCCCGCGGCGCGAGAGCGAGAGGTTCGTCTGGCGCGTCGGCTTCGGCAGCAGGCTGTCCCTCCGCAGCTCGCAAAACCATCCGCGCTCGTCCTCGAAACGGCGCAGGGGGATGCGGACGACCCCCTCGATCACGTCTTGTTCGCCCCCGTCTCGTCGATCCTCCGGCCGATCTCGGCGAGGTGTTGCCAGTGCTTGCCGGCGTCCTCCCACCAGCCACGAACCCTCACGACCCCGAGCGAGCCCGCCTGCGCGTAGTGCCTGTTCACATCTGTGATCTCGAGCTCACCGCGAGTCGACGGCTCGAGCTTGGCGATCACGTCGAACACGTCGCCGGGGTAGCAATAGAGGCCGACCACCGCGTCGCTCGTCGGTGGCGCGGGATATCGGAGGTCGACGACCCCCGCCTTCTCGGCCAGGTCGGTGACATGGCCCGTGTCGTCGTAGACGACGACGCCGAAGTTCTCGGGATCCGGGACCTCCTTCACGAACACCTGCGCTCCCGACCCCGCGCTTCCCCAGGCGGCTATCTCCGCTGCATGCGAGAACTCGAAGATGTTGTCACCGAGCACGACGACGAGAGGCTCGCCGGCAGCGAAGTCGCGCGCCATGCCCACCACCTGCGCAATGCCGCCCGGTCGCGTCTGCACCTTGTACGTCAGATCGAGCTCGAGCAGCGGCTCCTCGCCGTCGCGTACCGTCAGGTGGCCGTCACCGAGCAGATCGATCATCTGCCCGGCGTGACCCTTGCCGGTGACGACGAGCACCTCGCGCACCCCGGCGAGCTGGAGCAGCTGCAGCGGGTAGTAGACCATGGGCCAGCTGCCGACGGGCAGCAGATGCTTGTTCGTGACGCGCGTGAGCTCCCCGAGCCGGGTCGCCTCACCTCCTGCGCAAACGAGGCCCTTCATGACCGCACGATCCTAGCGGCGGTCACACCGCATGCGACACGTCGGGAGCGGGGTCGGCAATGGGCGAGTGCTCGAGAAGCCAGAACGCGAGCTCGACCGACGCCCCTACGCCCAGCGCGAACGCGACGGTGCCGATCCCGACGGTCCCTCCGAGCGCGAACCCCACGACCGTGACGGCGATCTCGAGCGCAGCGCGGACGACACCGATTCGCGTGCCGGTGCGCTGGGCAAGCACCAGCATCAGCGAGTCGCGCGGCCCGGCTCCCATGCCGGCGCCCATGTAGAAGCCCGAGCCGACGCCGATCGTGAGGATGCCTGCCACCATCATTGCGATCCGTGCCGGGAGCGGCTGCTCAGAGAGCCTGTCGACCGCGTCCACGAGACGCAATCCGTCGACCATGAGCCCGATCACGAGGGCGTTCGCGACGGTGCCGACGCCGATGCGCGCTCCGAGCGCCCAGGCGCCGGCGAGGACGATGACCGCCACGGCGACGTTTGCGAGGCCGAACGTCAGCGGCGTGTGCTCGGAGACCCCCTGGTTGAGCACGTCCCACGGCGACAGCCCGAGATCCGACTCCAGCAGGAGCACGATCCCGGCGGCGAACAGGAACAGGCCCGTGAACAGCGCGCAGCTGCGCGTGACGACGTTGCCGCGAACGAGGGGAGGTACGAGCATCGTGCCAGCCTACGGAGTCGTAGGCGTACGCGGAGCGCGCCTCCTGCCGGAGCAGCTCAGGCGGACGGCGGTACGGTGCGGCGAGCAGCCCGCTTCCGTTCCCGCACGCCCGGCACTGCACGTACCGCTGCTATCCAGACGTAGGCCAGCGTCCCGAACGCTGCGAGCGCAACGAGCATGATTCGTTTCAGGCGTCTCACGGGTACCCCCATCGTAGGCGGCGCGCCGTTGTCATACTTGCGACACACAGATGCACGAGGAAGGGGGCCACACGATGGCCAAGACGGATATCAAGTTCGCGCCCACTGTCCAGACGATGAAGCCGTATCTCGAGCGTGCGCTCAACGATCCGGAGTTCCGCGCGGATCTCAAGGAGGCGCTCGGCGCCGCACGCAAGCTGTACGGCCCGCTCGCGAAGGAGAACGGGGGCATCGCCAAGAGCGCCTCCAGGCTCGCGACGGACGCCAAGGTGCAGGAGAGCCTGCGAAAGGCGCTCGAGGACTTCGGCAAGGCCGCGGACTCGCTCAAAGGCAAGAAGAAGAAGAGCCACAAGGGGCGCAAGGCAATGCTCCTCGCCGGCCTCGTCGCGGGAGCGCTCTATAACCCGTGGTCAGGGCCGCAGACCCGGGAATGGCTGCTCGACAAGATCGCGGGCGACGACGACCTGCAGCCGCTCGAAGGCTTCGACGTGCCGTCGGCGGAGGACGTCGCGGAGACGGCGGACGCCGCGGCAGACGCTGCCGACAACGCCAAGAGCTAGCTCGACCAGCGCCGGCCGGGAATCCGCCGACGCGGGTTCCCGGCCGCGCGACGATCCCCGTCGTCCCTAGCGATCCTGCCCTCCGGCACGGGCCCGGGCCGTTCGGCCCGCGAGCGCCTTGTCCAAGGCGCCGGGCTCGAGCCCGCTGGTGCCGGAGATGTCGTCGACCTCGAGCAGTACCGCGCCTGCGGGCGGCGCCACGCCCGGACGGCCCAGAGGGCCGTCGAGCGGGAGGTAGGCGCGTCCGGCGTCGAAGGAGACGTCCTGCGCCCGCCTCCAGGCAACCAGGAACGGATAGGGCGCCACGACCCCGTCGTAGCCGCGCGCGAGCATGGAGACGGGATGGATCTCGAAGTGGAGGTGCACCGGCCCGAACTCGGCATCTCCGGTCTTGCCCATGAACCCGAGAACGTCGCCCGCATGGACACGGCGGCCGTTGACGGCGAGCGGCGAGTACGCAGAGAGGTGGGCGTAGTAGAACTCGTTCCCGTTGCCGTCACGTAGCCAGAGTCGCCAGCCGCCGATGTCGTTCCACCCGACAGAGAACACCGTGCCGTCCGCGACAGCGAGGAGCGGCGTCCCGAGCGGCGCGGAAATGTCCTCTCCGTGGTGCCAGCCGCCGGCCACATCGGGCCGCGGCGCGCCGAACGTGTCTCCGAACGAGGCCGGGCCGTAGACAGGGAAGACGTAGCCCGCGGTCGTAAGCTGCGCCGTCACCTCCGGAGCCGGACGGACGAGCTGCGGGGGTGCCCCCGGGATCGAGGCGCCAGGCTCTCGTGGCGCCGTCGGCGGTACAACGGGGCGCCGGCGCAGCGGCGAGGCGGGCTTCGGCCGGACGGGCTTCACCGCCGGCGCAACGTCGGGAGCGGCGGCGGCCGCGGCGGCGCTCACGGTGCCGATCTCGACCATGCTGCCCGCCGGCAAGCCGGCGTGCTCGGCGGTCAGCTTCACCCTGAGCGCCGTCACCGTCGCCCGGGCGGAGCGCGGCGGCTCCTGCGTCGTATCGACGACCGAGCCGAGAATTTCGAGCGTTCCCCAGTCCGCGAGCGGCACGACGACGTTCGCTGCCGGGGTCAGCAGCTGGCCGAGCACGGTGAGGCCGGTAAGGGCCGATGCGGAGACGCCTCCGGAGGCGTTCGCCGTGCCGGCGGCGGCCGTTGCCTTGACGACGAGCGTCTCAACGGTGATCTCACCCCCGAACAGCGACACGGCCAGCCCGTCCACGCCGCCCTGCGCACTCGACGAGACTCCGGGCTGAGCGGTGACGGCGGCTGTGGCGGAGCCGATGCGGATGATCGAGCCGTCGTCCGGGTAGGCGTAGCCCGCGAGGCTCTCGTCGACTGCCGCGGGCGCCGCGAGCGAGATCGCGACCTGGTCCGGGACGCCTGGCTGGACAACACGCGAGACGATCGCGGTCGCACGCGCGTCCGGTAGCTGCGGCGCGGCGCCGGCGAGCGTGGCGACGACGGCTGCGAGCAGCGGCAGCGCGAGCAGAGGTGCGCGTCTCACGACGACTCAGGGTAGCGCCGGCCGCCGCCGGTGGCATTCCACGCCAGCTGCGCAGCGACCGCCAGCAGCAGCACGCCGAAGAGGCGCCGCAGCACGTGCTCGGGCAGGGACGTTGCGATCTGCACACCGGCCTCGACGCTGACGATCGACGCAAGGCCGATCACGAGCGCGGGCCGGACGCGCATATTCCCATACCGCACCTGGCGCCCGACGCCGACGGCCGCAGTCGGCACGATTGCAAGCAGTGAGGTCGCTGCGGCTTCGACCTGCCCGAGGCCGAGGGCCACGAGCACCGGCACGAACAGGATGCCGCCACCGACGCCGAACAGCCCGGAGAGCACGCCGGCGCCGAGTCCCGCGAGCACCGCAAGCACGACCGTCGTGGCACTCATCCTGCGAGCAGCCAGATGCCGATGGCCGCGACGAGCACTGCAAAGCCGATCGTGACGGCACGACCGGACAGGCGCTGCTGGACAGTGGTGCCGACGATGGAGCCCGCGATCGCCGGGATGCCGACGAGCGCCGCGTAGCCAACATGCACCTTGCCGTGGAGCGCATAGAGGGCCACGCCCGCGAGCGCCGTCATGCCGATTGCGCCGAGCGACGTCGCGGTCGCCTCCCTCGGCCCGAATCCGCAGACCATGATCAGCAGGGGAACGATCACGAGGCCGCCGCCGACCCCGAAGAGCGCGCTGAACAGCCCTGCCACCAGCCCGATCCCGACGAGGCGCACCACCGTATCCTATGGAGGAGTGCAGATCCCGGACGCTCTTCGCGCACTCGCCGCGGAACCACCGCTCGCAGCGCTGCTGCTCGATGTCGACGGGACTCTCGCACCGATCGTGCCGCGCCCCGAGGACGCCGTCGTCCCGGATGAGACGCGAGCCGAGCTGCGGCGGCTCCAGAGCCGCTACGGGCTGCTCGCGTGCGTGAGCGGCAGGACCGGAATGGATGCGGCCCGGGTCGTGGGCGTGCCGGGTCTCACAATCGTCGGCGAGCACGGGCTCGAGCTCGCGCCCGCGGCCGACGAGTGGGCAGACCGGGTTGCCGCGTTCGCCGATGCGGAATCGCGGCCGGCCGAGCGCAAGCGACTGACCGTGTCGTACCACTGGCGCGAAGATGTCGACGAGGACACCGCCGTGCGGGAGTTGGAGCAGGTGGCCGCACGGGCAGCGGCGGCGGGATTCGTTCCGCGCTGGGGGCGAAAGGTGATGGAGGTGCGACCGCCCATCCCGGCCGACAAGGGAACGGCGGTGAGGACACTGCTCGAGCGGCACCGCGTTGCGCGCGCCCTCTTTGCGGGCGACGACACCACGGATCTCGACGCCTTCCGTGCGCTGGACGGGCTGGAGCTCGCGGTGCGCGTCGCGGTCGCGTCGCCGGAGTCGCCGCCGGGGCTCCGCGAGGCCGCCGATCTCGTGGTCGGCAGCCCTGCGGAACTCCTGACGGTTCTGCGCTTGCTCTAGAGGCTCGCCTAGGCGCCCTCGAGCGCAGGCTCGCCGACCGACGCCTCCTGCTGCTCGAGATCACTCGGGCGCACGAGGAAGATCGATACGAGCACCCCGACGAAGGCGATTGCCGCGCCGGTCCAGAAAGCCGCCTGGAACCCTTCGGTGAGCGCGATCGGCACCGGTTTTCCCGAATCCACGGCAGAGCTCGTCGTCGACGCGGCGATCGTCGAGAGGATCGCGATGCCGACCGCGCCGCCGATCTGCTGCGACGTATTGATGAGGCCGGACGCAAGGCCCGCCTCCTGCGGCGTCGTTCCGGCCAGCGCCGCGATCGTGATCGGCACGAATGCGAACGGCATCCCGAGCCCGATGATCAGGAACCCGGGGAAGAGATCCGTCCAGTACGAGCCGTCCGGCGACACCTGCGTGAAGTAGAGAAGGCCGACGGTGAACAGTGACATTCCGAACACGAGGGCCGGCTTGACACCGACCCGGTTCACCGCCTGTGCGGCGACGTTGGCCCAGATGATGGCCGTCCCCGCAACCGCTAGATAGCCGACGCCGGTCTTGAGCGGCGAGAAATGAAGCACCTGCTGCATGTACAGCGTCAGCATCAGGAACATCGCAAACAGGGCTGTACCGAGAATGAAGCCGGCGATGTTGGCCGCGGTCAGGGTCTGCAGGCGGAAGATCGAGAACGGCATCAGCGGTTCCTCGACGCGCGACTCCCAGGCGATGAACCCGGCGAGCAGGGCTGCGGCCACCGCGAACACGCCGATCGTGCGACCCGAGCCCCAGCCCCAGTCGTGCCCCTTCGTGATCGCGAGCACCAGCACGCTGAGCCCCGACGTGACGAGGATCGCCCCCATCGCGTCGAAATGCTTCACGTGCACGTCACGGCTCTCGGCGAGCAGGACCGGCGCGAGCGCGATCGCCGCAATCCCGACCGGGACGTTGACGAAGAAGATCCATTCCCAGGAAAGCAGGTCGGTGATGATCCCTCCGAAGAGCACCCCAGCCGCAGCTCCGACGCCGCCGACGGCACCCCAGGCGCCGAGCGCGATGTTGCGCTCGCGGCCCTCGCGGAACGTCGTGGTCAGGATCGAGAGCGCCGCCGGGGAGACGAACGCCGCGCCGAGACCCTGCAGAGCCCGTGCGCCGATCAGCGACGCCTCGCTCCAGGCGAGGCCGCACAGGAGCGAGCCGACCGTGAAGATGACGAGCCCGCCGATGAACAGCCGGCGGCGGCCGAGGAGGTCGGCCATCCGGCCCCCGAGCAGCAGGAAGCCGCCGAAGACGAGCGCATATGCGCTGATCACCCACTGCAGGTTCTCCTGCGAGAACCCGAGGTCGGCCTGGATCGACGGCAGCGCGACATTCACGATCGCGATGTCGAGCACGATGATGAACTGCGTGGCGCAGAGGAGTCCGAGCGCGAACCACTTCTTCGTTGCTGGTGTCACCGACGGGCGTCCTTTCCCCGGTTCGTCGAGCGTCTTTTGCAACCGTACAGGACGGTCTGTGGCCTACGGCCGGGGCTCCGTGCTACCCGGCCGCCTCGCGCCGAAGCACGTCCCACGCCAGTCGCACATCGGCCTCGGAGGTGCGAGCGTTGCCGATCGCGAGCCGCAGTACGATGCGCCGGTCCAGCTTGGTGTGCGAGAGGAAGATCTCCCCCGATTCGTTGACGCGCCGCATCAGCGCTTCGTTGTCCTCGTCGTCGCCTTCGTGGCGGAAGCACACGACGGAGAACGGCGTCGGAGCGCAGACCTCCCAGCCGGGCTCCGCCCGAACCCATGACTCGAACAGCTGCGCCAGACGGATGTGCTCGCGGATCATCGCCTGCAGCCCCTCGCGCCCGAAGCAGCGGAGCGTCGCCCATAGCTTCAGCGAGCGGAACCGCCGGCCGAGCACGACCGAGTACTCGCTCAGGCTCGCGACCTCCTCGGTGACGCGAAGGTACTCCGGGACGAGGCTGAAGGCGCGGCGGAACTCGTCGGGTCTGCGTGTCCAGAGAGCGGAGCAGTCCATCGGGGTCGCAAGCCACTTGTGCGGGTTCGTCACGATCGAATCGCCGAGCTCCCACCCCGCGAAGCGATCGCGCAGCTCGGGACAGACCGCAGCGGCGCCCGCATAGGCAGCGTCGACGTGCAGCCAGACGCCCGACTCCGCACAACGGCGGGCGATCTCGGGCACCGGATCGATCGAGGTCGAGCTCGTCGTGCCGATCGTCGCGACGACCGCGCAGGCACCGGCCAGATCGAGCAGGTCGGGTCTGAGGCGAAACGACTCGTCCGCCGGCACGGTGCGGACGTCGAGCTCGAGCAGTCTGGCGGCTTTGGCGATGGAGGAGTGGGCGTGCTCGGAGCAGACGACCGTGCGCGCGTCGGGCCGGAGCGAGCGGGCGACCGCGATCGCCGTCATCGTGCTCGTGGACGCCGTATCCTCGAGATGTCCGACAAAGCCGTCCGGCAGCCCCAGCAGCTGCCGCAGCCAGTCGAGCGTCACCTCCTCGAGCTCCTGCAGCGCGGGGGACGCGCGCCAGAGGATGCCGACCTGATTGAGACCGGCGATGAGGAGCTCGGCGAGAATTCCGGGCTCGGCTCCGGTGGTCGCAAAGTAGGCGAAGAAGCGCGGGCTCTGCCAGTGCGTGACACCGGGCATCAGCACCGCGTCGAGGTCGCGCAGGACGGCGGCGAACGGCTCCGCGGTCTCCGGTGGGGCCGCGGGAAGCGCTGCCCGAATCTGGCCCGGCTCGACCTGAGCGAGCACGGGATACTCGCCGACCCGTTCGAGATACGAGGCGACCCACTCGAGCGCAGCCGCTCCATCCTCGCGAAACGTGCTCATCGCAGCATGGTCGCGATCTGTGCCCACGACCGCGTGTTCAGCACCTGCTTCTTCGTCAGCCAGGCACGGCGCGCCTGCCCGATGCCGAGCTCGGCATACGCAAGCGCTCGCGTGGAATGGGCGTCGGTATTCACGGGCACGAGCACGCCGGCCTCCCCCGCCAGCCGCGCGTGAACGTCCCGCATGTCGAGCCGGTCCGGCTGGGAGTTGATCTCGAGCGCGGTACCCGTCTCGGCTGCGCGCGCGACGATGCGCTCGATGTCGACCTCGGCACCCGGCCGGCGCGAGAGCCGCCTGCCGGTGAGGTGACCGATGCAGTCCACGTTCGGGTCGTCGATCGCAGCGAGAATCCGCTCGGTCGGGCTGCGGTCGAACGACGTGTGCAACGACGCAATCACCCAGTCGAGCTCTGCGAGCACGTCCGCCGGAACGTCCACCTCGCCCTTCGCGGTGATGTTCGCCTCGATCCCGCGCACGATGCGGAAGCGCTTCAGGCGCGCGTTCACCTCCGCGATCTCCTCCCACTGGGCCTCGATGCGGCCCTCACGCAGGTAGTGCGAGTGGTCCGTCAGGCACAGGTATGCAAAGCCGCGCGCTGCCGCCGCCTCGGCCATCTCCGCGATCGTCGCCTTCCCGTCCGAGGACCACGTCGAATGGCAGTGCATCTCGCCCCGCAGGTCTCCGAGCTCGACGAGCGCCGGTAGGCGTCCCTCGCGGGCGGCAGCCAGCTCCCCGGTGTTCTCGCGCAGCTCAGGCGGAATGAGCTCGTAGCCCAGGAATGCATACAGCGACTCCTCGTCGCGGAAGGTGCGTACGTCCCCGGTCTCGACCACCGTGACGCCGTACTCGGAGACAGAGAAGCCACGCCGCTGTGCCTCCTCCCGGAGGGCGACGTTGTGCTCCTTCGACCCGGTGAAATGCTGCAACAGGTTGCCGTAGCTCTCGGGCGGAACGACTCTGAGATCGAGGCGGAGGCCTTGCTTCGTGATCACCGTCGCCTTCGTATCCCCGCGCGCGACCACTTCGAGCACCCAGGGAAGCTCGACGAAATGGGAGGTGAGGGCGGCCGGGTCGGTCGCGGTCGCGATCACGTCGAGATCGCGGAACGTCTCGCGGCGACGGCGGGTGCTGCCGGCATCCGAGACGTCGACGGCCGCCGGATGGGCGCGCAGCGTCTCGACGACCTCGCGCACGACGGGTAGGCCGACCCCCAGCAGGCCACGCTTCGGTTGCTCTGCGCCCTGTCCCTCCCCGATCGCCTTGAGGATCTTCTCCTCGGACTTCTGCCCCAGGCCGGCGAGGGAGCGCAAGCGCCCCTGCTCCGCCGCCTCCTGCAGCTGCGGAACGGTCGTCACATCGAGCTCCCGCCAGATCCGCGCGGCGGTCTTCGGCCCGAGCCCCGGCAGGCGCATGAACGTCGCCACCTCGCCGGGCACCTGCTCGCGCCGCCGGGACAGTGCGTGCATCTCGCCCGACTCGACGACCTCGACGACCTTCTGCTCGATCGTCTTCCCGATCCCGGGCAGCTCCTTCGCCTTGCCCGCCAGGGCGAGCTCGGCCACGGACGCCGCCGTCTCGCGAATGCGTGACGCGGCGCGCCTGTAGGCGAGCACCCTGAAGGATTGCTCCCCGAGGATCTCGGACAGATCGGCGAGCAGGTCGAGCTGGTCGGCGATGTCACCGTTGCGGGGAAGCGTCGCGGCCATCGCCCGATCATAGGCACCACGGTCCTCTCGCCATCGCGTCGGGCAAGATCCGTTCATGCGCGCGGCCGTCTGCCTCCCGACCTACAACGAGCGCGAGAATCTGGAGCGGATGGTGCGGGCGCTCGGCGAGCAACTCGACACGAGCACCGATTGCGTGCTCGTGATCGACGACGACTCGCCCGACGGCACCGGAGCCATCGCCGACGAGCTCGCTGCGGAGCTCCCTTGGGTGGAAGTCCTCCATCGGCCCGGGAAGCGCGGACTCGGTCCCGCCTACATCGCCGGCTTCCGGCGCGCGCTGGCCGAGGGAGCCGAGCTGATCATCGAGGCCGACTGCGACTTCTCTCATGACCCGGTGGACGTGCCGCGACTGATTGCGGCGTGCGAGGCCGGCGCCGATCTCGTCCTCGGCTCCCGCTACGTCGAAGGCGGCGGCACGGTCGACTGGGGGATCGTGCGACGTGCGGTCTCGGCCGGTGGCTCTCTCTACGCGCGCGTGCTGCTCGGCGTCCGCATTCGCGACCTGACCGGCGGCTTCAAATGCTTTCGCCGCGTCGTGCTCGAGTCGATCGACCTCGAGGCGATCAGCGCTCGCGGCTACGCGTTCCAGATCGAGACCACGTACCGGGTGCTGCGCAAGGGCTTTGACGTGGTCGAGCTGCCGATCACGTTCGCCGACCGGGTTGCGGGCGGATCCAAGATGGGCGGCGCGATCGTGCTCGAGGCCGTGTGGAGGGTGCCGGCGCTGCGCTGGAAGGCCCTTCGCGGCAAGCTGTAGGAGCCGCTCCCTCGAGTGCGGCGCACCGGGCGACACCGGGCGCGTCCTTACAATCGAGGCATGGAATCCGTGACGGACGCAACCTTCGCCGACGAGGTGCTTGCCAGCACGACGCCGGTGATCGTCGAGTTCGGAGCGCCGTGGTGCCGCCCCTGCCGGGCGATCGAGACGGCGCTCGGCGAGATTGCGGAAGCGAGTGCCGGTCGCCTCAAGCTGGTCTCCCTCGACATCGACACCAACGTGGGCACCCCCTCACGCTACGGGGTGCTGTCGGTGCCGACCGTGATCGTGTTCGCGGGCGGCGAGGTCAGAGAGACGATCGTGGGAGCACACGGCAAGCGCCGCTACGAACGCGCTGTCGCGCAGTATCTGTGACGGTCCGCTGGTCCGACCTGATCGCGGGGGAAGAGCTCGCCTCGCTGACGACCGAACCGGCGCGCGGCGCGCGAACCGAGCCCCTCCCTGCCGATCTCTCCCCCTCCGTCGTGTCGGCCCTCGCTGCGCGGGGCATCGACGAGCTCTTCTCGCACCAGGCTGACGCCTGGGAGGCGGCGCGCCGCGGCGAGAACGTGATCGTGACGACCGGCACCGCGTCGGGGAAATCGCTGGCCTTCAATCTCCCCGTGCTCGACGCGATCGCCCGGAACCCGAAGGCGCGAGCGGTCTACCTCTATCCGACCAAGGCCCTCGGACAGGACCAGGCGCGAGCGCTTGCCGCGTTGAACGTGAAGGGTCTGCGGCCTGCGATCTACGACGGCGACACAGAGACGGAGCGCCGCCCGCAGATCCGGAAATGGGCGAACGCGATCCTGACGAACCCGGACATGCTCCACGTCGGCATCCTGCCCCGGCACGACCGCTGGGGTGACGTCCTGCACAACCTGCAGTACGTCGTCGTCGACGAGGCGCATGTCTATCGCGGCGTCTTCGGCTCCCACGTCGGCAACGTCCTGCGCCGCCTGCGGCGGCTCGCCCGCTCGTACGGCGCGGAGCCTCGGTTCCTGCTCGCATCCGCGACGATCGCGAACGCGGGCGAGCTGGCACGAGCGCTGACCGGCGAGCCCGCAACAGTGGTCGATGTCGACAGGTCACCGACGGCCGAGCGCGACATCGCTCTGTGGAATCCCGCGCTGCTCGATGCCGAGCTCGGACAGCGCGCCAGCTCGCTCGGCGAAGCCTCGCTGCTGATGGCCGGGCTCGTCTCGCGTGGCCTGCGTACGATCTGTTTTGCGAAGAGCCGCAAGGCGGCCGAGCTGATCCACCGCTTCACGGTCGAGCGCGTCGACGCCGAGACGGCGAGGCGGCTCGCTCCCTACCGCGCGGGCTACACACCGCAGCAACGGCGCCGGATCGAGGAGCGGCTCGTCGACGGAGAGCTCCTCGGCGTCACCGCCACGAACGCGCTCGAGCTCGGCATCGACATCGGCCTTCTCGACTGTGCCATCTCCGTCGGCTTTCCGGGAACGGTCGCCTCGCTGCGGCAGCAATGGGGGCGCGCCGGCCGCCGTTCTCGCGGGCTGGCGATCATGGTGGCAAGCGACGACGCACTCGACCAGTTCTTCATGCGAGAGCCCGATGCGCTTTTGGGCCGCCGGGTGGAGGCGGCACGCCTCGACCATGCCAATCCCCGCATTCTCGACCCGCATGTCTGCGCGGCCGCGTTCGAAGGCCCGATCACGCCGGCCGACGCGGACACTCTCGGGCCCGAGGCCCTGGAGCGGGCGGCGCAGCTACCGGAGCTCGAGCCCACCCCGGCGGGATTCGTATGGAGGGGTCGCGACTATCCGGCGGCACGGGCATCGCTGCGATCCGGCACCGCCGAGTCGTTCACGATCGTGGAGGAGGAGACAGGCTCGGTGCTCGGCCTCGTCGAGCGCGAGCGCGCCTACGCGGCGGTGCACGAAGGGGCCGTGTACCTCCATCTCGGCGACCAGTACGTCGTGCGGACCCTCGACCTGGATGCCGGCCTCGCAATCGTTGCCCCTGCTCGGGTCGACTGGTACACGCAGGCGCAGAAGGAGACCCAGACCGCAATCGAGGCGACCGAGCAGACCGCGTCGAGCCTCGGTGTCGACCTCCGCTTCGGGCGGGTATCGGTGACGGAGCAGGTGATCGCCTACCACCGCAAGGCGATCGCGGACGGCTCGACGCTCGAGGTGGTGCCGTTGACGCTGCCGGAGGTCGCGTTCGACACGGAGGCTGTGTGGTTTTCCCCCGGCGACAGGTTGCTGCAGGGGCTCGAGGAGATGCCGAAGCTCCTGGGCGCGCTCCATGCTGCCGAGCACGCGCTGATCTCACTCCTGCCGCTGTGGGCAATGTGCGATCGCTGGGACATCGGGGGGCTGTCGACCAACCTGCACTTCCAGACGGGCCTGCCGACCGTCTTCGTCTACGACGGGCACGCCGGTGGCGTCGGCATCACACAGCGCGGATTCGAGTGCTTTGCGGGCTGGGCCACGGACACGGCCCGCCTGCTCGCCGGCTGCCCGTGCAGCGACGGCTGTCCGTCCTGCGTGCAGAGCCCGAAGTGCGGGAACCTCAACGACATGCTGGACAAGGGGGCAGCCCTGACGCTGCTCGAGCGCATGGTGGCGAGCTGAGTCATCCGGCGCATGGTGGCGAGCTGAGTCATCCCGCTCACGCTGACGGGGCCGGTCCTCGAGCGGCGCCGCCTCGAGGACCGCCTGCGCGGGCTTCGGGCGCACCCGCCACAATGACGGCGTGCGCGTCTCCGCCAAGGTCGACTACGCCCTGCGAGCCATGATCGAGCTTGCCGCCGTGGCGCCCGAGCAGGTCAAGGGCGAACGGCTGTCGGCGACGCAGGAGATTCCGCAGAAGTTTCTCGAGAGCATCCTCGTCGACCTGCGGCACGCGGGCCTCGTCGCGAGCCAACGCGGCGCAGACGGCGGCTACCGGTTGGCCATCCCGCCGGAGGAGATCACGGTCGCCGACGTGATTCGCGGGGTCGAGGGCCCGATCGCCAGCGTGCGCGGCAAGCGGCCGGAGGAGGTCGACTACGTCGGCACCGCCGCGCCGCTCCAGGGCGTCTGGATCGACCTGCGCACGGCGATGCGCGACGTGCTCGAGCAGACGACGCTGGCCGACCTTGTCGCGCGCGGGCAGCCGCAGGCCTGATCCTCCGGCGGCGCGGCCTCAGATCGCGGCGGCCGCGCCCTCTTCCAGCGGTGCTCCCTCCTCGTCGAAGAAGCGCTCGCGGGCGGGCCGCACCCAGACGATCTGGCCCTGCTCGAGCTCGAGCTCCTCGAGCCGGTCGCGGGTCAGCTGCACAAGGAGCGCGTCGCCGTCGGCGGCCGCCAGCTCAACGCGCGCCTCGAAGCCGAAGTGCGTGACGCGCATCACCATCGCCTCGACCCCGTCGGGCACCGGGTCGTAGGCGATGTCGAGCTCGTGCGGCCGCACCCAGCTGGACCCGATGCGGTTCGCCTCGCCGACGAACTGCATCACGAATTCCGTCGCAGGCTCGTCGTAGAGCTCGGTCGGGCTCCCCACCTGCTCGATGCGCGCGTGGTTCATGACCGCGATCTGGCTGGCGACGTCCATCGCCTCTGCCTGGTCGTGGGTGACGAAGATCGTCGTCACGTGCACCTCCTCGTGGAGGCGGCGCAGCCAGTCGCGCAGCTCGGCCCGCACACGGGCGTCGAGCGCTCCGAACGGCTCGTCGAGCAGGAGCACCTCAGGCTCGGGCGCGAGCGCGCGCGCAAGCGCCATCCGCTGTCGCTGCCCGCCGGAGAGATGTGCCGGGTAGCGGTGACCGAACGCCTCCAGCTGCACGAGCTTCAGCAGCTCGTCGACGCGCTCGCGGATCTCCGCCTTCGGCCGCTTCCGCACCTTGAGCCCGAACGCGATGTTGTCGCGCACCGTCATGTGCTTGAACGCGGCGTAGTGCTGGAACACGAAGCCGACGTTGCGCTTCTGCGGCTTCAGCGTCGTGGCGTACTCGCCCGAGATCACGATCTCGCCGGCGTCCGGCACCTCGAGCCCGGCGATCACGCGGAGCAGCGTCGACTTGCCCGACCCGCTGGGGCCGAGCAGTGCCGTCAGCGAGCCGCTCTCGACCTCGAGGGAGACATCGTCGAGCGCGATGAAGCTGCCGAAGCGCTTCGAGATGTTGCGGGCCTGGATCGACATCAGACGGCTTCCTTCGGTTGGAGAAAGATCATGGCGAGAAGAATGACGACGGCGCTCGCAGCGAGCACGAACGAGATGCCGTACGCGGGAGCGTAGTTCCCGTACGCGAATTGATATGCGTCCTCGACCCGAAGCGTCGCCGTCTGCGTCTGGCCGGCGAAGTTCCCCGAGACCACCGCCACCGCACCGAACTCGCCGATCCCGCGGGCAGCGGTGAGCACGACCCCGTAGATGACAGCCCAGCGAATCGACGGAAGCGTGATCCGCCAGAACGTTTGCCAGCCGGAGGCGCCGAGCGTCTGCGCAGCTTGCTCCTGCTCCGTGCCGATCTCCCGGAGCGTCGGTACGACCTCCCGCACGACGAACGGCAAGGTCACGAAGATCGTCGCGAGGACGATCGAGGGCGTCGCGAAAAGGATCTCGTGGCCGTTGCGCTGGAACCAGCCGAACCAGCCGTTGAGCCCGTACAGCGTGACGAGTGAGAAGCCAACGATCACCGGCGACAGCGAGAGTGGCAGGTCGACGAAGGCGTTGAGGAAGCCGCGCCCAGGGACGTTGCCGCGCACGATGAGGAGCGCGCAGACGACCCCGAAGATCGTGTTCACGACCACCGCGATCACGGTGACCATGAGGGTGAGCTTGAACGCAGAGAGCGTGTCGGGGTCGGAGATCGCGCCCCAGGCACCGCCCAGGTCTTCGGCGGTGCGCCACACCATCATCACGAGCGGCCCGACGAGAATGAGCGCCAGGTAGCCGAGCGCGGCAAACCGCAGTGAGAACCTACCCACGCTCGTGCCTCGTGACGGTCCAGCGCAACGCGCCGATCCCGAGCAGCACGGCAAACGAGATCAGGAGCAGCACGACGGCGACGGCGGCGGAGCCCTGCGGGTCCTGGTCGAGCCGGTGGAAGAGGTAGATCGATGCGACCTCGGTCTTGAACGGGAGGTTGCCGGCGATCAGCACGATCGCGCCGATCTCGCCGACTGCGCGCGCGAAGGCCATCGCGACCCCCGACAGGATCCCCGGGAGAATGCTCGGGAGGACGATGCGCCGGAAGGTGGTGAACTCGCTCGCGCCGAGCGACCGCGCCGCCTCCTCGACCTCCTCGTCGATCTCGATCAGCACCGGCTGCACCGACCGCACGACGAAGGGGAGTGTGACGAACAGCAGCGCAACGTAGATCGCCCCGCGCGTGAACGTCACGTTGCCGTCGAAATGATGCCCGCCGATCGTGAAGTCGATCGGCGTCCGCGGACCGTACAGCGCCATGATCACGAGCCCGGCGACGATCGTCGGCAGGGCGAACGGCAAGTCGATGATCGCGTTCACGACGGACTTGCCGGCGAAGGAGTCCCGGACGAGGACCCAGGCGATGATTGTCCCGAACACGGCCGTCGTCAGCACAGCCAGCGTCGCCATGAGCAGCGTCAGTTTCAGCGCCGAGACCGCCTCGGGAGACGAGACGGCCTCCCAGAAGCCCGACCAGCCGGACGTGGTCGACTTCGTGACGACGGCCGCGATCGGCAGCACGACGATGATCAGGAGAAACGACGTGACGAATCCCACCTCCAGGGAGAGAGCCGGCGAGACTCCCTCCCTGCGGCGGGCGACCGGCGCCGGGAGTCCGGGCGCCTCCGTGACGGCACTACCCAGTGGGAACACCGAGCGACGCCTCGATCTGCTGCATGATGCTGCTCTTCGGATCGAACCACTTCTTGTCGACGACGCGCCATCCGCCGAGCAGCGAGCTGGTGATCTTTGTCTGGCCAGGCCGCACCGGGAACTTGTTTCCGGCCCCGGCCAGCGCCTTCTTGTCAACCGGGCGGTATCCGTTGTCGGCGAGGATCTTCTGTGCCGGATAGGTCTTCAGATAGCGCGAGAAGGCGTTCCATTCGTCCTTGTGCTTGCTGTTCTGGAGACCGGCGATATAGATGTCGATCAGCATCGTCTGCCGCGGGATCACGTACGGGATCTTCCCGTTGATCGCCTCGCTCTCGAACGTGAGAAGGACGTCACCCTTGCCCGAGAGGAAGGTGTTCGTGGCGTTCGAGCCCGACGAGTCCTGCGAGACGACGTTGTTCTTGTAGAAGGTCTGCAGGTAGGAGATCGCTTGCTTATCCGTCTTCCCGAGCCGCCGCTGGGCAACGTAGGCAGCGAGAATGTTCCACTTGGCGATACCGCCGGTGAACGGGTTGACCGTGACGACCTGGACGCCCGGCTTGATGAGGTCGTTCCAGCCCTTGACCTTTTTCGGGTTGCCGTTGCGAAGACCGAACACGACGACCGAGTTCCAGACGACGCCGTTGTAGCTCTGCTTGTCCCAGTTCGCGTTGATCAGGCCCTTGTCGACCAGATTGTTGATGTCGTTGCCCGTGTTGAGGATCACCCCGTCGGCGGGCAGGCCGTTAGCGACCGCCTGGCCCTGCGCGGAGGATGCGCCGTACGACGCCCTGATGTTGATGCCTGACCCCTGCGGCGTCTTCTTGAACTCGGCGATGAGCTTGTCGAGCACCGGCCGTGGCGTCGAGTACGCGACCAGGTTCAGCGTCACGTCCTGCCTGGCGCCGGATGCCGATGTCGCGAGCACGGCCACCACGGCGGCGGCCAGCGCGAGAATCAGCGGAAGTACACGTCTACGCATGAAAGCGAGCCCTTTCTCTAGACCTTCTCGACCGGGGAACAAGACTATTTGAATTCCATATGTATCACATAAGCATTGCTAGCGACCCGAGCAAGCGTTGCCTTCGTCGCAGCCACCGTGGACGACAGTCGCGATCGCGAGGCGCGACGCACGATTCGAACCGGTCATCCGAGACCGGGGAAAGGAGCCTGAAGGGTGCGGCCCGGCTCGGGCGACTACAGCCTCACCCGAGCGAGCGCAGCGCAGCCGTGAGCGACTGGCGAAGCGTGAGCACGGGTGCGAAAAGGTCGCCGTCACGGTCGATCCGCGCGCGCACCTCGTCCATCGTGAAAGCGGCAGGGTCGAGATCGGGCCGCAACTCCTGCCACCGCAGCGGCGTCGAGACCGGCGCCCCGGCGCGCGGACGAACGGAGTAGACCGACGCGGTCGTCTTGCCGGCGCCGTTCTGGTTGGCGTCGACGAGGACGCCGCGCCGCTTGCGCTTGACCCACTCGGTCGTGACGAGACCGGGGTGCGCGCGGGCGAGCGCTCCCGCCACCACGCTTGCGAACGCCCGCGTCTGCTCGTAGTCGTGTCTCCGCGCAATCGGCACGAGCACGTGGATCCCGCGCGACCCGCTCGTCTTGGGAAAGCCCTCGAGCCCGATCAAGTCGAGGGTCTCCTTGACGAGCAGCGCCACCTCGATCACCTCGGGGAATCCGACGTCCTCCGACGGATCGAGGTCGAAGATCACCCAGTCAGGCCGCTCGGGCCGGTCGTCGCGCGACGTCCACGCGTTCATGTCGATGCACCCCATGTTGACGACCCACAACAGCGCGAGGTCGTCGTTGACGAGGGCGTAGTCGATCGTGCGCCGTTCGCCGTCGCGAGTCGAGGCGGGGAACGGGACCGTGCGAATCCACGACGGCGTGTGCTTGGGCGCGTCCTTCTGGAAGAAGTACTTGCCCTGCCAGCCGTCGGGATAGCGCTTCATCGTGAAGGGCCGGTCGCGCAGGTGAGGGATGAGGACGGGCGCGACGTCGCGGTAGTAGGTGAGCAAGTCGCCCTTGGTGATCCCCTCTTCCGGCCAGAACGGCTTGTCGAGATTCGACAGCTTCAGCACGCGCTTCCCCCTTTGGATCTCCGGGGTGATCGCCGGGCGCTCTCGCACGACGGCCTCGGCCGGCTTGTCGTCTCGGAGCCCGAGGTAGACGGGCGCTCGCAGCCGTCCGTCCCGCGTCCACTCGGCAAACTCGACCTCCGCGACGAGTGTCGGCTCGACCCAGGCGATGTCCCCCTTGCGGACACGCGGCAGCCGTGGCACCTCCGCGAACGGGGACGTCTCGCGCCGTAGCGGGCGCAGCAGTCGCGCCAGACGGTCGAGCTCGGCGTCGGTGAGCCCGGTACCGACGTTCCCTGCAAAACGGAGCCCGTCAGCGTCGTGCACCCCGAGGATCAGGGCGCCGATGCTGTCGCCACGGCGCCCGCGGCCACGGGTAGAGCCCGCGATCACGAACTCCTGGCGGCCCCGCAGCTTGATCTTGCGCCAATCGGACGAGCGCCGCCCGGGTTGGTAGCGCGACGAGTCGCGTTTCGCGACCACGCCCTCGAGTTGCTGCTCCCGGGCGACGCCGAGCAGTGCTTCCCCGTCGGTGAAGACGGGAGACAGGATCACGCCCGTGGCGCGTGTGTCGAGAAGCTTGGCGAGCCGGGCGCGCCGCTCGACAAGGGGCAACTCGAGCAGAGGTTCGCCGTCGAGGTCGAGCACGTCGAACGCCACGAAGACCGTCGTCCCTTCACCACGCTGCAGCAACGAGAAGCTCGAGCGGCCGTTCTGGTCGAGTGCGCAGATCTCGCCGTCGAGCACCGCGGTGCTCGACTTCACGGCGGGCGCGAGCGCTCGCGCGACCTGTGCGAAGCGCGCAGTGAGATCGTTGGCGTTTCTGCTGCGGAGCGTCACGCGGTCGCCGTCGACCGTCGCGATCGCGCGGTAGCCGTCCCATTTGGGCTCGAAGCTCCAACCTGCCCCGCCGGGCAGAGCGTCCGCGAGAGAGGCGAGCATCGGCGTGTACGCACGTGTCTTGGCTGCCGTGTCCTTGCGCAGGAGCAGCCAGTTCTTGGGCTTGCCGTCCAGGTGCGCCGGCACGAGTGTCCAGACGCCGTCGTAGCGCCTGCCGTCGAGCCGTACCGTCAAGCCGCCGTCCCGCTTCTCCTCGAGGAGCTCGTACGTGCCCGTGTCCCAGATCTCGACGGTGCCGGCGCCGTACTGTCCCTTCGGGATCTCACCCTCGAACGTGGCGTAGTCGAGCGGGTGGTCCTCGACATGTACCGCCAGGTGCCGCTCGCCGGGCTCCAGCGGCAATCCCTTGGGCACGGCCCAGCTCGCGAGCACGCCGTCCCGCTCGAGGCGCAGGTCGTAGTGCAGGCTCCGCGCGGCATGCCGTTGGATCACGAAGATCGGGCCGCCGCCGGCGCTCTTTCCGTGGAACGGCTCCGGCGTCCGGCTCGGATCTCGCTTGCTCCGATACGTCTTCAGGCTCATGTCCCCAGCGTCCCTCACGAAACACCGTCTTAACACACCCGTCACACCTGCCCGTTTTTCCCTGCTCAGAGGCGCCGTTGGAGCAGGGGATAAGCCTGTGGATAGTGTGGAGAGAACCCTACGAGGCGAGCACGCCCAGCGAGCGGAATTTGGCCCTGCGACCCCGTCTCAGCTCATCCGGGAGGCGATCCTCGAGCTCGTCCAGGTGTGACACGACAGCCTCGCGCAACAGGAGCGCGGCGGCGGCATGGTCGACGTGGGCGCCCCCCTCGGGCTCGGGCACGATCCCGTCGATGACGCCGAGCTCGAGGCAGTGCGCGGCATCGGGCTTGAACGCAGATGCAGCCTTTTTGGCCTGGGCGGCGTCACGCCAGAGAATCGCGGCGCAGCCTTCCGGCGAGATCACCGAATAGATGCTGTTCTCCTGCATGAGGACGCGATCGGCAACGGCGATGGCGATCGCGCCGCCTGAGCCGCCTTCACCGATCACGACGGCGACCGTCGGGACCGGCAGCCTCAGCATCGTCGCCTGGGACGCTGCGATCGCGCCTCCCTGGCCGTGTTGCTCCGCTGCCACACCCGGATAGGCGCCAGGGGTGTCGACGAGCGTGATCAGGGGAAAGCCGTGCCGCGCCGCGATGGCCATCACCCGCATTGCCTTGCGGTAGCCCTCAGGGTAGGCCATGCCGAAGTTGCGGTTCGTGCGCTCCTTGAGATCGCGGCCTTTCTGGTGGCCGACCAGAGCCACGGTCCGCCCGTCGAGTCGCCCGAGCCCCGCCACAATGGCGTGATCGTCCATGCGGTGGCGATCGCCGCGCAGCTCGAAGAAGTCCTCGAGGATGCGCTCGACGTAGTCGAGCGTGTAGGGCCGCTCCTGATGTCGTGCAAGCTCGACCCGCTTCCAGATCTCCTCGTCCGACGTGTCCTCTTTGAGCCGCTCGAGCTGCCGCTGCAGGCGCTCGAGCTCGACGGAGAGCTTCGTGCCGCGCAGCAGCTTCACGCCGCTGAGCTTGGCCAGGCGGTCGCGAAGACCCAGCTCTGCGTCGGTCGCCATCATCCGCTCCCGAACAGCCGTAAGAGCCGCGCGAGCGTCGAGCGCAGCTCACCACGGGGCACGATCTGGTCGACGTGCCCAAACCGGAGGTTCGACTCGGCGAGCCCGAAGTCGTCCGGCAGCTTCTCGCGCGTGGTCTGCGCGACGACGCGCGGTCCTGCGAACGACATCAGAGCGCCGGGCTCCGCCAGCAACACGTCGCCCAGCGAGGCGAAGCTCGCGAGCAGGCCGCCTGTGGTGGGATGCGTCAGAACCGAGATCATCGAGCCGCCGGCGTCGTGCAACTCCTCCACCGCACAGACGGTCTTCGGGAGCTGCATGAGGGCGAGAATCCCCTCCTGCATGCGCGCTCCGCCCGACGCCGAGACCGATACGAGCGGTGTCCCCTCCAGGGCCGCGCGCTCACATGCCCGGGCAAACTTCTCGCCGACGACACTGCCCATCGACCCTCCCATGAAGGAAAAGTCCATCACCGCGAGCCGGCAGGGCAAGCCCTCGATCGCGGCGGCGCCCGTGATCATCGCGTCCCCGAGGCCTGTGGAGACCTCCGCCTCGGCGAGCCGCTCGGTGTAGGGCCTGAGATCGAAGAACGACAGCGGGTCGGTCGACCGCAGATCGGTCTCGTCTTCCTCGAAGCTGCCCGGGTCGGCGAGTTGCTCGATCCGCTCGGGCCCGCGAACCGGGAAGTGGTGCCCGCACTGGGGGCACACGCGCAGATGCTGCGCGAGCTCCTCGTCGCGATAGTGCGACCCACAGCCTGGGCAGGTGTTGGGGTGCTGCTTGTCACCCTGGTCGCCGGGATCGGCTCGCTTGTGCTCGATCGAGACATCGATGCGATCCGTGGCAGACATCTGCGCCATCTTAGACCGGCTTCGGGCTCGCAGAGTTACAGCCCGAGCGCCGCGGCCAGGCGAACGAGCGTGGCGACGTCCGCCTCGGGCCGCAATCCCGTCAGGCCGAGCCCCGCAACGGGCAGGGTGGCAGCGATGTCAGCGAGCATCGCTTCAACCTCGGCGACCACTGGCCCTCCCGGCTCCGGCATGAAACAGGCGATCTCGTCGGGCCGCAGCACGTCACAGTCGAGCGCGACGTACACGCGATCGCTTCCCGCGAGCGCCTGTGCGACATCCGCATGGATTCCCGCCTTCTCGATGAACGCGGCCTCCGGGGGGTCGAGATTCCGCGCACCGACGAGCGCTACGTCCTGTGGTTGCACCGAGCCCTCGTCGATCGCCATGCGCAGCGGCATGCCCCATGCGTTTCCGGAAGGTGAGGTCTCCGGCGTATTGAGATCGCCGTGGCTGTCGAGCCAGACGACGGCGAGCCTTCCCGCGCGACGAGCCAATCCCCGGATCGCGCCAACGTGCGAGCAGCAGCATCCTCCGAGCACGAGCGGTCGCTCGGGCAGGTCGGCCGCCTGTGCCTCGATTTGCTCCGCAAGCGTGTCGCGCTCGATCACACACGCCTCGGGGTACGGCAGTCCCAGCAGCGCCGAGGCGGCCATGGGCTCACCCCCGTCACCCCAGGCTCGGGGGACGCGGACCAACCCGGCCGCGTACTCGCGTCCGCAGCTGTGACATTGGTAGTCAGGACCGATCGCGACCGCGGTGAGCGTACGGCAGTCGGGACATTTCGCCCGCAAGCGGCTCATGGTGTCTGTGACGGCGCGTGCGGGAGGACACGGCGCGACCCGGCCACGGCGGTCAGTCGTCGTGCCAGCGGCGGAACACGAGGCATGCGTTGTGCCCACCGAAGCCGAACGAGTTCGAGACGCCGACCTCGACCTGCTCGTGCCGCGCCTCGTTCGGGATGTAGTCGAGATCGCAGTCCGGGTCAGGCGTCGTCTGGTTGATCGTGGGAGGAAGAATGCCGCGCTGCAGCGCCAGGATCGTGAAGATCGCCTCCACGGCTCCGGCAGCGCCGAGACAGTGCCCCGTCGCCCCCTTCGTCGACGAGACGGGTGTGCGGTACGCCTTGTCCTCACCGAGGGCGACCTTGAGGACTCTCGTCTCGCCGGAGTCTCCCGCGGGCGTCGAGGTTCCGTGCGCATTGACGTAGCCGACGTCTTCGGCGTCGATGCCGGCGTCGGCGAACGCCATGCGCAAGGCGCGGGCCGGGTTCTCGCCTGTCGGATCGGGGTCCGAGACGTGATTCGCGTCCGAGGAGACGCCGTAGCCGAGCAGTTCGGCGTAGATTGTCGCGCCCCGCGCCTGCGCGTGATCGAGCGCCTCGATCACGACCATCGCCGCCGCCTCGCCCATCACGAATCCGTCGCGCTCGCCGTCGAACGGCCGCGACGCCCGTTCGGGGTCGTCGTTGCGGCGTGAGATCGCCCGCATGGCGCCGAAGCCGGCGATCCCGACCTGCGTCACCGGAGATTCCGTACCGCCACAGAACATCACATCGGCGCGGCCGAGCCGGATCGCATCCATGCCGTCGCCGATCGCCATATTGGAGGCGGCACACGCGGTGCACTCGGACAGCAGGGGGCCGCGCGTGCCGAGCTCGATCGAGACCCAGCCCGCGGCGAGATTCGGGATGATCTGGACGATCGAGAACGGATTCACCCTGTCGGGACCGCGGCTGTTGAGCTGGTCGACGCACGCCTCGAACGAGTGGAGGCCTCCGATGCCGGTCGCAACGGCCGCGCCGACCCGTTCCGCGATCGCTCTCACGTCGAGGCCGGAGTCGGTCTCGGCCTGGCGCGCAGCCGCCAGCGCGAGGTGGGTGAACCTGTCCATTCGGCGCGACGCCTTGTAGTCGACGTACTGCGTCACCTCGAGATCCTTCACCTCACAGGCGAAATGCACGGGGAAGTCCGTCGAGTCGAACTGCGTGATCGGCCCGGCGCCCGACTTGCCGTCGATCAGCGCCTGCCACGTGTCATCGACGGTGTTCCCGAGCGGGCTCACCATGCCGATGCCGGTGATGACGATCCTGCGTCTTTCAGAAGTCCCGTCCACGGCAGAGCAGGCTACATGCCGAGGCCGCCGTCTACGAGCAGCACTTCGCCCGTGATGAAGGAAGCCTCGTCGGAGCAGAGGAAACGAACGGCGCCCGCAATGTCGTCCGGCTCGCCGAGGCGGCCGAGGGGCGTCTGCTCGAGCATCCCCGCCGTCGCTGCCTCGGGCAGCACCTCGGTCAGCTGCGTCCGTACGTATCCCGGCGCCACGACGTTCGCGCGCACATTTCTGCCGCCGAGCTCGCGGGCGAGAGACTTCGTGAACCCGATGATCCCCGCCTTCGAGGCCGCGTAGTTCGCCTGGCCCCCGTTTCCGTGCACGCCGACGATCGAGGAGATGTTGACAATCGCTCCAGAGCGCTTCTTCATCATCGGCCGCGTGACGGCGCGGCAGGTGTAGAAGACGGACGACAGATTGGTCTCGATCACCGTTCGCCAGTCGTCATCCGTCATTCGCGCCAGCAGCCCGTCCCGTGTCAGCCCGGCGTTGTTGACGAGGATGTCGACGTCTCCCGCCGCCTCGACGAGCGCCGCCGCGGACGCCGGATCGGAGACGTCGGCTTGCACCGCACGGCCCCCGATCTCGGTCGCGACGTCCTCTGCCTCGTCCGCTCCGGATCGATACCCGACGACGACCGCAGCCCCGGCGCGGCCGAGCTCGAGCGCGATCGCCCTGCCGATACCGCGCGATCCTCCGGTGACGAGCGCTGACTTTCCCTCGAGCGAGCAGAAGCCGCTCACGCCGAGAGCGTCTCCCGGGCCTTCTCGAGGCTCGCGAGGTCGCTGACCGAGATCGTGCGGACGCTGCGATCGATTCTCTTCACAAGCCCGGAGAGCACTGTGCCCGGCCCGACTTCGACGAAGGTCGTGACGCCGTCGTGGACGAGCCCGCGTGCCGCCTGCGTGAAACGGACCGGAGCAGTCAGCTGATCGACGAGAAGAGATCCGAGACGGGTCGCCGGCTCGATCTTCGCAGTCACGGTCGACATGAACGGCGCGATCGGGTCGTGGAAGCGGACGAGGTCGAGTGCCGGTTTGAGCCGGTCTGCGGCCCGCGCTACGAGCGGGCTGTGAAACGCCCCCGACACCTTCAACCTGACGGCTCGTCGGGCGCCGAGGCTTTCGGCCTCGGCGCAGCACTCCTCGACTGCATCGTTCTCGCCCGACACGACGATTTGCCCTGGACAGTTGTAGTTCGCGGGCCACACTCCCATGATCTTGCGGCACAGTGTCTCGACGGCTTCGTCCTCGAGACCGAGAATCGCGGCCATCGAGCCGGGGTGCTGGAGTGCCGCCTCGGCCATCGCGAGCCCTCGCTCCCGCACGAGCGCGATCGCCTCAGGCGTGCCGATCGCTCCGACCGCGGCCAGAGCGGCGAACTCGCCCACCGAGTGCCCGACCACGACATCCGGCTCGAGCCCTTGCACCCGCAGCGCCGCGAGGATCGCGAGGCACGTCGCCACCAGGGCTGGCTGTTGCACCTCGGTCTCGACGAGGGCCTCGAACGGGGAGTCGAAGCAGAGCTTCTGCAAGTCGAGGCCGGATGCCTCGCTGCCGACCCGGTAGACCTCCATCGCCTCCGGCACAGCCTCGGCGATCTCGCGGCCCATCCCGGCCTCGAGCGAGCCCTGGCCGGGAAAGCAGAATGCCACTTTGCTCATGCCGCACCCTTTCCGTTCGTCCATTCGATCAGTGCCGAGCCCCAGGTGAGCCCTGCGCCCATTCCCGTCATCAACACGAGTGCTCCGTCCTGCAAACGCCCGTCGGAGCGCGCGTCCGCAAGCGCTAGCGGAATCGATCCCGACGATGTGTTCCCGTACCTGTCCACGTTGACCACCGTCTTTTCCGGCGGGATGCCGAGCTTACCGACTGCGTAGTCGATAATCCGCTTGTTGGCCTGATGAGGGACGTATACGTCGACGTCCTCGATCGTCCTCTCACACTGCTCGAGCAGCGCGCGTGCCGACGACACCATCACGCGGGTGGCGAACTTGAACACCTCGCGGCCGTTCATCTTCAGAATGCTGTGCGGATCCTCGAACCGCCGTGACCCACTGCCGGGGTAGGAGAGATGAACGCCGCCGCCGCCGTCGGCACCGAGCTCGAAGCCAAGGAAGCCGCCTTCGTCGACGCGCTCCATCACGACGGCGCCCGCGCCGTCGCCGAAGAGCACCAGGGTCGAGCGGTCATCCCAGTCCAGGATCTTGGACAGAACATCCCCGCCGACCACCAGGGTTTTCTTCGACAGTCCCGAGGCGAGCATGCTGTACCCCTGCGCGATTGCGTACATGAAACCCGTGCAGCCGGCCAGCAAGTCGTAGGCAGCCGCGCTCGGCATGCCGAGCTCGTCCGCCATCAGCGCGGACGACGTCGGGAACATCATGTCCGGGGTCACGGTCGCGCAGATCAGAAGGTCGATCTCGGACGCCTCGACGGCGGCGTCGGCAAGAGCCTCTCGCGCTGCCGGCAATGCGATGTCGGTCAACGCCTCGTCGGGCGCGGCGATGCGGCGCTCGCGGATGCCCGTGCGCTCCTGAATCCACTCGTCGGAGGTGTCGACGAATGCGGTCAGGTCGTCGTTCGTCATGATCTGCTCCGGCACGTGCGTGCCGAGGCCCGTGATGCCGATGCGGCGGCCGGCAGCGCTGCCGATCATCGCTCCACCGCGAACGTCAGCGTGCCGCGGGCCGCGAGCGCATCGCCGACATGCGCGGTTGCCTTGCCGCGGCCGACCGGCCCGCGCATGGCGTCGATCTCGCACGTCAGCGTCAGCGTCTCGCCGGGCTCGACGACGCGCTTGAAGCGGCAGTCGTCAATCCCCGCGAAGAACGCGATCTTCCCACGATTCTGCTCTTCGACGAGCACCGCGACGGCACCCGCCTGGGCCATGGCCTCGACGATGAGCACACCGGGCATGACCGGCCGCGCGGGGAAGTGCCCGGGGAACCACCAGTCGTCGGCTCGCACCAGGCGCGTGGCGACGACCTTGTGACCGGGCTTGAGCTCGACCACCTCGTCGAGCAGGAGGAACGGGTCACGGTGCGGAAGAATCCGCTCGATCTCGTCCTTGCCGAACGGCACCGCCGGGATCACGCGGCGGCGCCGTCTTCGAGCAGAGATCGCATGCCGGCGCGGCCTCGGTGGGCATAGCACTTCGCCGTCCCAACAGGCATTCCCGACGCATTGGAGATCTCCCGAAACGAGAACCCGAGCGCATCCTTGAGCACCAGTACGCGCGCCTGCTGGGAAGGGATCCCGGCGAGACCGGCCCGCAACTCTGCACGCAGCTCGGCGAGCTCCGCCTCGCGCGAGGGAGACGGCTCGAGCGCGACGCGGGTGTCCTCGGCCAGGGGCTCGAAGCGTCGGGTCGCGCGTCGTTCGACGACATCGCGGCACGCATTGACCGTGAGCCGGTGCAACCAGGTCGAGAGCGCCGCCTCACCTCGAAACTGGCCGATCTTCACGCAGAGCTTCGCGAGCGCGTCCTGGGCAGCGTCGCGGGCATCCTCGGGATCCGCGAGCACGTGGCGGGCGAGCCTCTCCACGCGAGGGGAGTGGCGCTCGCACAGCTCCTCGAGTGCACGGGCATCTCCGTCCCTGGCCCGCGTGACCAGGATCGCGTCGCTCAGCTTGTCGTAGCGCAGCTGGGGCTCCGGCCGGAGCTCGGCGCCGACTCGGCGACGCGGGCGGAACGACGATTGCACCGGCCGAGTGTACTGGCCGGACACGCGGGTCCAGCCGATGTTCCGAGCCTTCAGAGCTGCAGGCGCGACCGAAGACCGTTCGTACGGATTCTCACGTGCGCGACCAGACCAGCACACCGCGATTGCCTGCTGGGTCGCGTGCGACAGCAACAAGCGTCCGCACGCGACGGATTCCCCGCAGCTGCACGGCTCCGGCGGAGCGAGCGACGATCGTCCTGGCGGATCCGTTCACGCGGATCGTCAGCATGGCGGGCTCGGACACCCACAGGCGCGGCGGCCGGCTCGCGCGGAGCCGCAACACGGGCGGATGGGCATCCATCACGAACGGCAGGCCGACCGCAGTCGAGCCCACGGTGTCGGTTGCGTCGACCACGGCGCTGTACGCCCCGTCGCGAGGCTTGCCGATGCGCTTCCTGCCGTCCCACGAAATCGTCTGCCGGCCCGCCTGCAACGCGCCGGCGAACGGCGTCGCCACCCACACGCCCTCGCGCAGCACGCGCAGACGCACGACTGCCGGAGCTGCGAGTTGGAAGCTGACCACGAGTGTGTCGCCCTTGCCGTCGCCGTTGGGCGAGAGCACGGCGGGACGCACGGATGCCAGAGCGAGTGTGCGGGTCACCGTGACGAGAGCCTGCCGGGTGACCGACACCCCATCTGCGCCGACGGCCGTGACGACGATCGTGTAGACCCCGTCGGGCTGTCCCAGGCCGTCGAACGACAGGGTGTGCTCGCCGGGCGGCTGCGCCGTCGCGGGCGTCAGCTCGGCCAGCTGCTGTCCTGCCGCGTCGAGAAGCGTCACAGTGACGGTGGCCGGCGCGGTGGTCGTGTAGAGGATCGTGCTCGTCTCGAGCTGATCGTCGTCATTGGGGCTGATCGTCTCGGGGTCGGCTGCAAGCCCGGTGATGGCGAGCGCGGCCGTGCCGGGCGTCGCCTGGCCGAGCACACCCGCGACCGGCGTTGCGCCGTCCACGGCGATCTGCCAGCGAGCGCCCGGCACGGTGGCGAGGGATGCGTCCCAGGTCCAGTCGACCGCTGGTCCAGTGCCGCTGCCGGATGCAAGCTGGGCGCCGAGCGAGTCCGTGACGCTCACGCTCCACGGCAGCGCCCCCGACACGCGGGCGCGAAACCGTACGAGTCCTCCCAGGCCGCCTGCAACGTCGGGCTCGTACAGCTTCGGCAAGCCGAGCGCCTGCGTCTCGCCGGCGAGAGCGCCCAGTTGGGCGTAGAGCCTGTCTCCCGGGCACGCTGTGAGCCCCGTGTCGCGATGCCCCGACACTGCGCGCAGGAACACGGGAATGCCAGCAGCGAAGCGTTCGCTCCCGCCGGAGATGAACGAGAGCGTCGACAGCGGATCGACGTGGGCGAGATCGAGACGCCAGGCGAGGAGGCGCGTGAGAGAGACGGCTGCTGCGCGCGGGACCTCCTCGCCCGAAAACGTTCCGATCACTGCGACGCCGACGGATCCGGTGTTGAACCCTCGCGCGTGCGCTCCGACGACATTCCGCTCGCTCCCGCCGTAGCGCCCTTCGTACACGGTGCCGTAGCGGTCGACGAGGAAGTTGTAGCCGATGTCGTTCCAGCCGTTCGACTTCACGTGGTACACCTCGATGCCCCGCATGATCGCGGCCGCCTGGGCGGGCGAGTAGTCGTTCGGTCCGGCGGTGTGATGGACGATGGCGAGCCGCACCGTGGCGGCGTACTGGGGTCCGTTTCGGCGAATTGTCTCGTCGGCGCCCCAGCCGCTCCGCGGGACGATGGGGGGCGATCCGGCGACGCTCAGCGCACGCAACGGCACGCGGAGCTCGGGGCTGCGCACGAATGACACCTTCATAGCGGAAACGCGTCCCGTGATCCGGTAACGGATGCCGTTCGACGGCCCGACCCACGTGGGGTTGCCGAGTCGCCAGCCCCGGGACGAGCGCCCCTCGGCACTGCCGCGATCGGGCATGTCCTCAGCCTCCGGCGCAGCAGCGGTCCACGCCCCCCACCCGTCTCGCACCGACCGCGTCCGGAACGACACCGTGCCGCTGCCACGCCACCGTACGCCGACGAGATCGAACTGCCCCGGCGCCGCCGCTGCGACGCCGCGCTCGCCCCGCAGCGGGACGTCGCGCGTCGTGATCGACACCAGCGCCGCTGCAGCTCCTGCCGGCACGGCGAGAGCCGCGAGAGCGGCACTGGCGGCGAGGAGGATCTTCACGGGGAAGCGTCAGGGTACTCGGCGGCCGGAGAGACTCGAGCCCACCCTGATAGAATCCTTACCGACGTGAGGGTGCCGCATTTGCGGGTGTTTCCTGCGTATGCCTTTCATGCGCGCGGCGTACTGTTCGCAAGCCTCGTGGCCGGAGCACTGGCGCTGGGGCTCGCGACCGCCGCCGCCGCCGCAGGCCCGCGCGTGCTGGTCGCCGAGCTCGACAACGACATCAACCCCGTCACGCAGCAGTACCTCCAGGATCAGGTCCGCCGGGGCGAGCGGGATGGATATGCGGCTGTCGTGATCGAGCTGGACACGCCGGGCGGCCTCGGCTCCTCGATGCGCAAGATCGTCAAGACGCTGCTAGCGGCGAAGGTGCCGGTGATCGTGTATGTCGCGCCTGCCGGGTCGAGCGCCGACTCGGCCGGGGCGGTGATCGGCCAGGCGGCGGACGTGCTGGCGATGGCGCCCCAGACGAACATCGGCTCGTCCACGCCCATCACGACGAGCGGGCAGGACTTCTCGAAGGACCTGCGACGGAAGATCGTCAACGACGCAGCCGCCTACATCGGCGAGCTCGCGAGAGAGCACGGCCGTAACGGCCCCGCGGCCGAGGCGATGGTGCGCAACGCCGCGAACTTCGGTGCGCGGGAGGCCGCCGCGCGGAACATCGTCGACACCGTCGCTCCGAGCCTGCCGGTCTTGCTCGACCGCGTCGACGGCAGCGTCACGAAGCCGAAAGGGCTCACGTTGCACACGGCCGGCGCTCAGGTCGACCGCGTCGAGATGTCGTTCTGGAAGCGCGCCCTCGACCTTCTCATCGACCCGAACATCATCGCGCTCATGCTGTCGCTCGGCGTCGTCGGGATCCTCGTCGAGTTGTGGCATCCGGGTCTCATCTTCCCCGGCACCGTGGGTGGGATCTCGCTCATCGTCGGGCTCTACGGGCTGCAGGTACTGCCCGTCTCTGTGGCCGGGGCGCTCCTGCTGCTCCTCGCGGCAGGCTTCTTCGCAGCTGACCTCTTCGTGCCGACACACGGTGCGCTGACGCTGGCGGGCGCGGTCACATTCGTGATCGGCGCGCTGATGCTGTTCGACCCGGCCGGGCCCGCCTACCAGGTGTCGCTGTGGACGGCCCTCGCGATCGCCGGGACGCTCGTACTGCTGCTCGGCATCGCGCTCAACAGAGTTATCAGGGCCCGGCACAATCCCGTTCAGGTCGGTGTCGGAAATCTCGTCGGTTGGGAGGGCGAGGTGCGCCGCGACGGCTTCGTTCTCGTGGCAGGCGAGCTGTGGCGCGCGCGCAGCTCCGGCGGAGTGCAGCTCGTACCCGGTGAGCAGGTCACCGTCGAGGCCGTTGAGGACGACCTCCAGCTCGTCGTAGGATCAGCTCACCGCAACGGAAGGAAGTGACCGTGGGAATCGCCCTCATCGTCGTCGCCGTGATCGTCGTCGTGCTCCTGATTCTTCTGTCTGCAACCGTGAAGGTCGCAAGGGAATACGAGCGGGGCGTCATCTTCCGGCTCGGCCGGCTGCTGGCCGAGCCGAAGGGCCCCGGCCTCTTCATCCTCATCCCCGTGGTCGACCGGATGGTGAAGGTCGATCTCCGCACGGTGACGCTGAACGTGCCGCCGCAGGAAGTGATCACGAAGGACAACGTGCCGGCGCGCGTCAACGCCGTCGCCTACTTCCGGATCGTCGACCCGAAGGCCGCGATCGTGCAGGTGGAGAACTACATGAACGCCACCCTGCAGATCGCGCAGACGACGCTGCGCTCCGTTCTCGGCCAGCACGTGCTCGACGAGCTCCTCTCCGAGCGAGACAAGATCAACGCGATCCTGCAGGGAATCATCGACGAGGCGACGTCGCCGTGGGGGATCAAGGTATCCGTGGTCGAGGTCAAGGACGTCGAGATTCCCTCCGACATGCAGCGCGCGATGGCAAGGCAGGCGGAGGCGGAACGCGAGCGTCGTGCGAAAGTGATCTCCGCGGAGGGAGAGTTCCAGGCGTCCGAGCGGCTGAAGGATGCGGCCGCGGTGATGGCACAGGAGCCGATCACCGTGCAGCTGCGCTACTTGCAGACGCTGCTCGAGATCGGGGCGAGCAACAACTCGACGATCGTGTTCCCGATCCCGATCGATCTGCTCACCGCGCTCGCGAACAAGGCCGAGGGGGCGCAGTAGACCTTCGCCGCGACCCGCTCTCGGGCCGCCTCGCAGTCGTCGCATCGGGTCGCCGGCACAGGCCGGGTGCCGCGCCCGAGCAGCTGCCCGAGCCGACCAAGGAGGAGCTCGACTCGTGCCCGTTCTGCGGCGGGCGCGAGGATCGGACGCCGCCCGAGACGCTGCGGCTCGGTGACGGCCCGTGGACGGTTCGCGTCGTCCCGAATCTCTATCCGGCGTTCGAACGGCAGGAAGTGGTGATCCATCTCCCGCGCCACGTGCGGTCGCTCGTGGAGCTGTCGCCGGCAGAGCTCGAGCTCGTCGCCGAGGCGTGGCGCCGGCGTGGTGCCGCAGCCGCAGCCGCGGGCTTTCCGTACCTCCACGCCTTCGTCAACGAGGGACATGCGGCAGGCGCGAGCCTCCCCCATTCCCACTCCCAGCTCGTGTGGCTGCGTGAGCCCCCGCCTGCGGTCGTCGCCGAGCACGATGCTGGATCCGGCTGCCGGGTCTGCAGCCTGGTCGCGGGCGAGCGCGCGGACGGGACGAGGCTCCTTGCCGTGCGCGACGAGCTCGTCGCGATCTGTCCGCCGGCGGGTCGTGGGCCCTACGAGATGCTCGTCGCTCCCGCCGACCACGACGCAGACGGCCTGGGCGCAGGGCTCGGCTCCGTGCTGTCCTTCGTCGCCGAGCTGGTGACGGCGCTGCAAGCCGTCGAGGGCCATGTCGCGTGGAACGCCTGGCTCCATCTCGGGGAGCACTGGCACGTCGAGATCGTGCCGCGGATCGCAACCTTCGCAGGCGTCGAGCTCGGCGCCGGCATCCACGTGCTCACGGTTGCCCCCGAGGACGCGGCAGCCGCGTTGCGCGACCGGCTCGTGGAGAACCGCCTCCCCTAGGAGCGGCCGAGCCGGCTACTCCTCGTCGCTCTCCGGCTCGTCGTCGGGGTCGAGCTCATCCTCATCCTCGTCCTCGTCGTCGAGGTCCGGCTCCAGCTCCTCGCCGGCCTCGTCATCCCCGTTCAGCGACTCGTCCGCCGGGCCCGGAGATCCCTCGGAGGTCACCTTCAGCGGCTCGGTGTCGTCGTCGTCGGAGCCGACGACGGGAGCAAGGGTCGACAGGTGCTCGCCCTCGCGCAAGCGCATCACGATCACGCCTTGCGTGGCGCGGCCGGAGCGCTTGATCCCTTCCGTCGCCATGCGGATGACCGTGCCCGCGTCGGAGATCAGCATCACCTGATAGCCCTCGCGCACGATGCGTGCGCCGGCGAGGCGGCCCTTGCCCTCGACGAGCTGCACCGTCTTCACCCCCATCGTGCCGCGACCCTTGACCGGATAGTCCGACACGCGCGTGCGCTTGCCCCATCCGTTCTCGGTGACGACGAGCAGGTCGGCGTCGTCGGAGGCGATGTCGACCTCGATCACCTCGTCGTCACCGCGCATCCGCATGCCGGCGACCCCTGAGGCCGGACGTCCCATCGCACGGACGTCCTTCTCGTGGAACCGCACGGCCTGGCCGAGCCGGGACACCATGAGGATGTCGTCGTTGCCGTCCGACAGGCGCACGCCGATGAGCTCGTCGCCCTCGCGCATCTTCAGCGCGATGATCCCGTCGGCCTTCAACGGCGTGTTGTACTCCAGGAACGCGGTCTTCTTGATCACACCCTTACGGGTCGCGAACACGAGGTACTTCGACTCCTTGTAGTCCCGTGTGGCGATCACGGCGCGGATCGCCTCGTCCTGCCGGAACGGCAGCAGATTGACGATTGCGCGGCCCTTCGACTGGCGCGAGCCGAGCGGCAGCTCGTGCACCTTCAGCCGGTAGACCTTGCCGACGCTCGTGAAGAAGAGGATGAAGTCGTGCGTCGACGCCACGAACAGGTGCTCGATGTAGTCCTCGTCCTTCATCTCCATACCCATGACGCCGATGCCGCCACGGCGCTGCTCGCGATACGTGGTCACGGGCAGCCGCTTGATGTAGCCCGACCTCGTGATCGCGATCACCATGTCTTCCTCGGCGATCATGTCCTCGATCTCGAGCGAGTCCTCGCCCACCGCGATCTCGGTGCGGCGATCGTCCGCACGTCCGTAGATTTGCTTGATCTCCAGGAGCTCCTCGCGGATGACCGCATCGATCTTCGCCTCGTCCGACAGCGTCGCACGAAGCTCCGAGATCCGTTCCTGCAGGTCGCTGAACTCCGCCTCGATCTCCTTGCGTGCAAGGCCGGTGAGGCGGGCGAGCCGCATGTCGAGGATCGCCTGCGCCTGAATCTCCGAGAGCCCGAATTGCTCCATCAGCCCCGTGCGTGCGGACTCCGTGCTGTCGGAGCCACGGATGAGCGCGATGATCTCCTCGATTCGGTCGAGCGCGATCAGATAGCCCTCGAGCACGTGTGCGCGCCGAACGGCGTTGCGCAGCTCGTACTTCAGGCGGCGGGTCACGACCTCCCGCTGGTGATCGAGATAGTGGCGAATGAGCTCCAGCAGCGACAGCGTGCGCGGCACGCCGTCCACGAGCGCGACGGCGTTGTAGCCGAAGGTCGACTGCAGCGGCGTACGCTTGTAGAGCTTGTTGAGGACGACCTGCGGCACCGCCTCGCGCTTGAGCTCGATCTGGATCCGCATGCCGGTCTTGTCGGACAGGTCCTTGATGCCGGAGATCTCGGTGAACACGTTGTCCTTGACGAGCTCAGCGATCTTCCGGATCACGCCCTCGTCGCCGCCCTTGCGGACGCCGTAGGGCAGCTCCGTCACGACAACGGCTGTCCTGCCGCCACGAAGCTCTTCGATGTGCGCGCGTGCGCGCATGACGATGCGGCCCCGGCCGGAGCGGTACGACTCGCGGATCCCCTCGCGGCCGAGGATGATCGCACCGGTCGGGAAATCCGGCCCCTTGACGTGCTGGGCCAGGCGGTCGACATCGATCGTCGGCTCGTCGATCATCGCCACGATCGCGTCGACGACCTCTCCCAGGTGGTGGGGCGGCATGTTGGTCGCCATGCCGACGGCGATTCCCGACGAGCCGTTGACGAGCAGGTTCGGGAACCGCGAGGGCAGCACGAGCGGCTCCCTGCGCGAGCCGTCGTAGTTCGGGCCGAAGTCGACCGTGTCGGAATCGATGTCGCGGAGCAGTTCTGTCGCGATCGCCGACAGGCGGGCCTCGGTATAGCGGTGCGCAGCAGCCGAGTAGCCGTCGACGTTGCCGAAGTTGCCCTGTGGGTCGACGAGGGGGTAGCGCAGGGAGAACTTCTGCGCCATCCGCACAAGGGTGTCGTAGATCGACGCGTCGCCGTGCGGATGGAAGCTCTTCATCACCTCGCCGATCACCGCTGAGCACTTCACCCGGGGCCGGTTCGGCTGCAGCCCGGTCTCGTGCATCGCGAACAGCACGCGCCGGTGGACGGGCTTCAGTCCGTCCCTGACATCGGGCAGCGCTCGCGCGACGATCACGCTCATCGCGTAGTCGAGGAAGCTCGACCGCATCTCCTCCTCGAGCTCGCGCGGCTCGATGCGGCCGGCGCCGAGCGGGTCCGCGCTAGACATCGAGCCTCGCAAACTTTGCGTTCTGCTCGATGAACTCGCGGCGAGGCTCGACCTGGTCTCCCATCAGCATGGAGAAGATCCGGTCGGCGAGCAGCGCGTCCTCGACTCCCACCTGGATGAGCATGCGGTTGTCGGGGTTCATCGTCGTCTCCCACAGCTCCTCGGGGTTCATCTCTCCGAGGCCCTTGAAGCGGCTGATCTGAATCCCTTCCTTCGCGAGGTCGAGCACCTGCGTCCGGAGGTCATCGAAGGTGCCCGCGGAGCGGCTCTTCTTGCCGAGGGTGACGCCGAACGGCGGTGCTCCCGCGATCTCGACGAGCCGCTTGTAGACCCGTCGCAGCCCGACGTAGCCGGTCGACGTGAGCAGCTCCGACGACAGCTCGATGTGGGTAGCTGCGCTCGTTTCGCGCTCGACCAGCTTGACGCGCACGGACGTGTCCGTCGCACCTGCGGACTGGAGCTCGAAGATGTCATCTCCCAGCGTCCCGAGCTGCGCGTCCACCTCCGCCGGGGTCGAGGCGTCCAGCTCGATCAGGCGGTGGGAGACGACGAACGAGGCGACGCTCGAGCCGAAGTCGGCCCGCAGCCGCGCCAGCCAGCCGTCGAACTCCGTCAGCGCGCGCACCAGACGCTGATGGCGCGCCTCGGTGACGCGGAACGACTCCCCGCTGCGATCGGTCACCTCGATGTCCTTCGCGCGGTCACGGATGAGGATCTCCTCGAGCTGCGACTCCTTCTCGATGTAGCGCTCCTGGTTTCCCATCTTGACGCGGTAGAGCGGCGGCACGGCGATGAAGACGTGGCCCCCCTCGACGAGCTCCTGCATCTGCCGGTAGAAGAACGTGAGCAGCAGCGTCCTGATGTGGGATCCGTCGACGTCGGCGTCGGTCATCACGACGACGCGGTGGTAGCGCAGCTTCTCGATGTCGAACTCGGCGCCGATGCCGCAGCCGATCGCCGTCACCATCGACTGGATCTCCGTGTTCGAGAGCACCTTGTTGATGCGGTTCTTCTCGGAGTTGATGACCTTGCCGCGCAGGGGCAGAATCGCCTGGAAGTTCTTGTCGCGTGCGTCGACGGCCGAGCCGCCGGCGGAGTTCCCCTCGACGAGGTAGAGCTCGCAGTGCTCCGGGTCGGTCGACTGGCAGTCCGCCAGCTTGCCGGGCAGGCCGCCGCCGATCAGTGCGCCCTTGCGGCTCACCTCGCGCGCCTTGCGGGCAGCGGTGCGGGCTCGCGACGCCTCGACGGCCTTCAGCAGGATCCGCTTGCGGTCGGCGGGGTTCTCGTCGAGGAACTCGGTCAGGCGCTGGTTGACCGTCTTCTCGACGAAGCCGCGTACCCACGTGTTCCCGAGCTTCGTCTTCGTCTGCCCCTCGAACTGCGGCTCTCGCAACTTGACCGAGATCACCGCGGCCAGGCCCTCGCGCGTGTCCTCGCCCTCGAGCGAGTCGTCCTTCTCCTTCAGAATCCCTTCGGAGCGCGCAAAGACGTTCAATGTCCGTGTCAGCGCCGCCGTGAACCCCGACAGGTGCACGCCCCCCTCGTGGGTGTTGATGTTGTTCGCGAACGAGAAGATCGACTCGACGTAGCTGCTGTTCCACTGCATCGCGATCTCGACGGAGCCACGCCCCTCTTCGTCGTCGTTCTCGAAGTAGATCATGTGCGGGTGCACCGGATTGCGATCCGTGTTCACGTACGCGACGAAGTCGCGGATGCCGCCCTCGTAGTAGAACTCCTGCCGCCAGTCGCCCTGACGCTCGTCCAGAAGCACGATGCGCAAGCCGCGCGTGAGGAAGGCCGTCTCGCGCAGCCGCTGCACGAGCGTGTCGCGCGACCACTCGAGCTCTTCGAAGATCTCGAGGTCGGGCAGGAACGTGATCGACGTCCCGTGCTCGTCCTCGCTCGCCGTACCGATCTCCTCCATGTCGCCCGTCGGCACACCGCGGCTGAACTCCTGGCAATAGACGACGCCGTCGCGCCGCACCTCGGCTCGCAAGGTCTCCGAGAGCGCGTTGACGACCGAGACGCCGACTCCGTGCAGCCCGCCCGAGACCTTGTACCCGTCGCCGCCGAACTTGCCGCCGGCGTGCAGCTTGGTGAGGACCACGGTCAGCGCCGGCAGTCCCTGGTCCGCCATCACGTCGACGGGGATGCCTGAGCCGTTGTCGATCACGGTGACCGAGCCGTCGGGGTGCAGCGTCACCTCGACGCGGTCACAGCGGCCCGCGAGAGCCTCGTCGACCGAGTTGTCGACGACCTCGTAGATGAGGTGGTGAAGGCCCCTCGGACCCGTCGATCCGATGTACATCCCGGGGCGGAGCCGAACCGGCTCGAGGCCTTCCAGGACCGTGATGTCCTTTGCGGTGTATTCCGTCTCGGTCACGCGGCTGAAATCTCTCTCCTCAGTAGAAAAAGCCCTGCAAATCGGGCTTTTGTGAGTACGCAACAGTCTATCAGAAACGCCGGTCGTCCGGCCCTTCGATTGCGGCCCTCGCAAGGCTTGCGGCAGCCGCCCGCGCCACTGTCCGCCGCAGCTCCTCGTCGCTCAGCGACGCGGTCAGCTCGGCGGCGAGACGGCGCTCCTCCGGGCCAGGCCGTGGTGGTGCCGGCCAACGCAGCGACGCCTGCTCGGCGCCGGGTTCCGGTATCGGTCCTGCCGCGAAGCGGAGGGCCGTCGGCGCTGCGTCGGGGAGCGCCGCGCGGAGCTTGGCCACGATCTCCGCCGCGAGCGAGGTCAGCTCGAACGACCAGGCAGAGGAGACCGTCGCGACGTGGAGGGTGCCGTCCCGGGACATCCGCAGTGGCCAGGCCGCGCGAGAGATTGCGTCGCCGACGGCGGCGGGCCAGACGCGGCTGATCTCCGCCAGCGCTCCCGCATCCGGGACGCCGACGCCGCGCAGGGCGTGCCTGACCTCTCCGCCCAGCCGTTCCATCAGGCGGCGCGCACCTCCCCGGGCGTCACCGTGAGCAACAGCGCCGGCGCGAGGGGCAGCGCCTCCGCACCGGTTGCCGTGACGATCGCCTGGCCCGCGAGCCCGATCCGCTCGCTGAGAATCCGTCGCCGCGCTGCGTCCAGCTCCGACAGCACGTCGTCGAGCAGCAGGAGCGGCGGCAGGCCGCGCCGCGACGAGAGCAGCTCCGCCTCGGCGAGCAGGAGTGCGAGCACGGCGAGCCGCTGCTCCCCCTGGGAGCCGAAGATGCGCAGGTCGCGGTCGCCCGACCGGAGGCCGATGTCGTCCAGGTGCGGCCCGAGCCCGGTCACGCCCCGTTCGAGGTCACGGTCGAGGCGGGCCTCCAGCGCCTCCACGGTCGGCGGCTCGGCGGCATAGAAGAGGGCGGCTGCAGGGAGGCCGAGCTCGCCGGCGCGCTCCGCGAACCCGGGGCCGAGCAGGTCGATCGCATCGCGGCGGGAGGCGACGAGCGCGCCCCCGAGCTCCGCGACCTGCGTCGTCCACGGCTCGAGCGCCTCGGCCGACGATGCGCCGGCCGCGATGCGTCGGAGGGCGGCGTTGCGCTGCCCGACGGCCGCTGCGTACTCCACGGGCAGCGACGAGCGGGATGGGTACAGCCGCGCCAGCGAGCGGTCGAGATACGCCCTTCTCGCAGCAGGTCCTCCTTTGACGACGGCAAGGCGGTCGGGTGTGAACACGAGTGTCGCCACCTCGCTGCGCAGCTGCTCGGCCGAGCGCAGGGATGCTCCGTTGAGCCGAGCCCGCTTCGGCTCGCGAAGGGACAGGGCCAGCTCGATCTCCGTCGGGACGCCGGCGCGGTCGCCGGTCAGGTGCAGACGGGATGCCTCTGCGCCGGTCCGAATCAGCTGTGCATCGGAGCGCGTCCGAGGTGAGAACCCCTGCGTGACGAGGTGGATCGCCTCGAGCAGATTCGTCTTGCCGGACCCGTTGGCCCCTGTCACGAGCACGAGTCCCGGCTGAAGTGCGAGCTCGAGGCGAGCATACGACCGGAAGTCGCCGAGCGTGACCTCGCGGACGATCAGCCGGCGAGCCGGATCGGCATGATCAGGTACCAGAACGCGTCGCCGTCGGCGGTGATCAAACCCGGCCGGAGCGGGTTGATCAGCTTCAGGCGCACGGTGTCGCCGGTCACGGAATCGACACCGTCGGCAAGAAACTCCGCGTTGAAACCGATCTCGAGCGGCTCGCCGGTGTAGGCGAGCGGGAGCGACTCGCTCGTCTCGCCGACGTCCTGGCTCTGGGCCGAGATCGTCAACGCGCCCTCCGCAAAGCGCAGCCGCAGCGGGGCGTTGCGTTGCGCCATCACGCCCGCGCGGCGGACGATCTGCCGCAGCTCCTCCCGCGGAATCTCCACTTCATGCTCGAACGCCTCCGGCAACAACCTCGTCACGTCCGGGAACTGCCCGTCGATCCTCCGCGTCGTCAGCCACGCGTCCCCCGTGCCGAAGACGACGGTGTTCTCGTTGGCGCCGAGCTGCACCGTCTCCGTGCCGGCGGCGATGCGGCCGAGTTCGGCGAGGGCCCGGGCAGGAATGATCGCCTCGAGCTCCGGTCCAGACTCAGCGAGCTCCGTCTCCTTGAACGAAAGCCGGTACGAGTCCGTCGCAGCCATCATCAGGCGCTTGCCCTCGAACCGCACCTGGATCCCCGTCAGCACCGGCCGCGACTCGTCCCGCGACGCAGAGCGCGCCACGCGGTCGATCGTGTCGAGCAGGGACGCCGTCTCGACGGTGTGCAGAGGCAGGTCGGTCGAAGGGAGGCGCGGAAAATCCTCCGCCGCGTAGACGTTCAGGCGCGAGTTGTAGCTCCCCGCCGAAACAGTCGCGACGCCTTCCTCCGGTTGGTAGGCGATCGTCACCTCGCCCGGCGGCAAAAGCCGCGACAGGTCGACCAGGAGCTTCCCGGGGACGACGACCGCGCCGTCGCCTTCCACCTGTGCCGGCAATGTCGTGCGCAGCGAAAGCTCCATGTCGGTGGCCGCCAGCTCCAGGACATCGTCCCGCACGCTCAGCAGAACGCCCGACAGCACCTGGACGGCTCCGCGCGACGAGACGACCCGGGACACTGTGGCCAACCGTGCGACGAGATCGTCGCGATCGCATGTGATCGTGAGGCCGGATCCGACCGCGATGTCTGTTTCCATCATGATTTAAGAAACCTCTTGTAGAAGTACATAGGCAGTGTGGGTCCCGGGGAAGACAGCTGCGATCCCGTTGGCGCTGCGGGATTGCGCGGTGGGACCCGATTGGGGAGAACCCGAGAGTTCGCACAGGGTGCGAACGCCGCCGTTGCGGGTCCCACAGTTCACCGGGTCTGTTTGATCCTGGCTGTGAGGTCCTGAACGAGGTTGTACACAGATCGATCCTCAGAGATGAGGCGCGTGATCTTGGAGTTGGCGTGGATCACCGTCGTGTGATCGCGGCCACCGAACTCCTTGCCGATCTTGGGCAGAGACGCGTCGGTGAGCTCGCGCGACAGATACATGGCGACCTGGCGGGGATAGGCGATCGACTGCGATCGCTTCTGGCTGCAGAGCTCGGACACCGACATCCCGAAGCGGTCTGACACGGCCTCCTGGATCCGTGCGATCGTGACCTGCGGGACGGCATCTCCTTGCGGGAAGAGGTCACGCAAGACCTGTTCGGCTAGGTCGACTGCGAGCGGCAGCCCGGTGAGCGACGAGAAGGCGACAACGCGTGTGAGCGCCCCCTCCAGCTCGCGGATGTTCGTCGACACGCACCCGGCGATGAACGTGAGCACTTCGGGGTCGTTGATCGTGATGCGGTCCGTCGTCACACGCTTGCGCAGGATCGCGATCCGCGTCTCGAGGTCGGGCGGCTGGATGTCGGTGATCAGGCCCCACTCGAATCGTGAGCGCAGCCGTTCCTCCAGCGTCGCGATCTCCTTCGGCGGCCGGTCGGACGAGATCACGATCTGCCGCCCCGCCTCGTAGAGCGAGTTGAACGTGTGGAAGAACTCCTCCTGGATCCGCTCCTTGCCCTCGAAGAACTGGATGTCGTCGACCATGAGCACGTCGTAGGTGCGGTAGCGCTGCTTGAAGCCCTCGATGCGCTTGTCGCGGAGCGAGTTGATGAAGTCGTTCATGAACGTCTCGCTCGTCACGTAGCGTGTCGTCGATCCTTTCGAGTGCTCGCTCACGTACTGGCCGATCGCCTGCAGGAGGTGTGTCTTGCCGAGGCCGGTGCCGCCGTAGATGAAGAGCGGGTTGTACGCCTGGGCCGGCGCCTCTGCGACCGCGAGCGCGGCGGCGTGGGCGAACCGGTTCGACGAGCCGATGACGAACAGGTCGAACGTGTACTTCGGGTTCGTTTGCGGTGCGAGGCCGCGCGGCTCGCCGGCGGCGTGGGTCGGGGCGGGATGATCGACGACATCTCCGGGAGCGCGCTGGTCCTCGCGCACGGTGAGCGTCACGCGGACGTCGCGGCCCAGCGCATCGCGGGTGGCAGCCTTCACAAAGCCCAGAAAATGGCCCTCGATCCATTCACGCGTGAAGTCGTTCGGCACGACGAGCGAGAACGTGTCGTCCCCGAGCTCGCCTGCACCCGCGTCCCCGAACCACGTCATGTAGGTCGTCTCGTTGAGCGCCTCTCTGAGCCGGTGTGAGACGTCGTCCCACAGGAGTGCAGCAGTCGGCTCGGTGGTGTTCTCCACCCTGTAGGGGCTCCTCTCGGGATTGCGGGGGAGGGCGAGCATATCAGCGTCTCGGGGCCGACTCAATTCCTCGACGCCGCACCATACAAGCGAAAAAAGGGCTGTTTTGCAGGCACTTTCGATGTTCCACACGACTCTCCACAGCTGTGGAGAGCGACCAATGTGGCCATTCGGCGCGAGCCACCGCTACCCCGTGTGCAGCACTTTCGCAAGCGCCTCCGCGGACGCCACCTGTGGAAAACTCGTTGGGGTAAACCCCTCGTCTATACTGGCGCCGCGGTCGCGCCCCGGGGTGCGACCCGGCCCTGGAACTGACGAGAGAGCACTCCTCCTTGAAACGCACCTATCAGCCAAACGTCCGGCGCAGGAAGCGCAAGCACGGCTTCCGCGCGCGCATGTCAACGCGCGCCGGGCAGATGATCATCAAGCGCCGCCGCGCCAAGGGGCGCAAGCGCCTCTCCGCCTGAGCGCCCGCCCTGTCGTGGAGCGCCGGCATCGCCTTTCCCGCTCGCGGGACTTCGACGCGGTTTACCGGCAGGGCCGCTCGGTCTCGACGCGCTACCTGACGCTGCACTGGTTCCCGCGCGAAGACGACCCGGACGGTGTTCCGCGCCTCGGCCTCGCGGTGTCGCGGTCGATCGGCAACGCTGTGACGAGGAACCGGCTCAAGCGCCAGCTGCGCGAGACGTGGCGCGAGCTCGCCGAAACCGTGCCGCCCGGTCGGGACTACGTGCTCGTCGCGCGCACCGGCGTCGCTGAGCCGGCTGACAACCGCGGCCACGACTGGCTCGTGGCCCAGATCAGCGAGGTGCTCGGGAAGGTGGCAGCGTGAGCTGGATCGGGGTCGCCCTCGTGTACGCGTGGCGGTACAGCCTCGGCCTGCTGACGCCCGCCGGGACCTGCAAATACCACCCGAGCTGCTCCCAGTACGCCGTCGACGCTTTCCGTAGCCACGGACTGCTGAAGGGCGGCATCCTCGCCGGCTGGAGGATCCTGCGCTGCAACCCGTGGAGTCACGGCGGCGTGGATCATGCGGCGGATGCGACGTTGTTCCGCCGGTCGGATACGAAGCGGTCTGCGTGAACACCATCCTGGCCTTCTCGAACCCGCTGACCCCGCTCGAGGACGTGCTGCAGCATGTGCTCGTCTGGCTGCACCAGACGGTCGGCTTCTCCTGGGCCTGGTCGATCATCGCGCTGACGGTGATCGTGCGGATCCTGCTCGTGCCGATCACCGTGCGCCAGATCCATTCGATGCAGAACCTGCAGGCGCACGCGCCGGAGATGAAGGAGATCCAGAAGAAGTGGAAGCACGACAAGCAGCGCCAGAACGAGGAGCTGATGAAGTTCTACCGGGAGAACAAGATCAACCCGGCCGCGTCGTGTCTGCCGATCGTGCTGCAGATTCCGATCTTCATCTCCCTCTTCTACGTCCTCCGCCACTTCAAGGCGGACACGCTGCCGATCTACGGCGGCTCCGTCGACTGGCTCAACCTCGTCAACATCACCGAGCCCGTCAAGGACGGCTGGGGGCCGCTGCTGCTCGTCATCTACGTCGCGAGCCAGCTGTCCTCGTCGTACTTCATGTCGACGACGATGCAGGGCGCCCAGCGGGTGCTGCTGATGGTGCTCCCCGTCGTATTCGTGCCGTTCATCATCAATTTCCCAACCGGCCTCATGCTCTACTGGATGACGACGAACCTGTGGACGACCGGGCAGGGCCTCGTGACCCGGCGGCTGATGCCGAAGCCCGCGGCACCCGAGAAGCGCAGCTCGCGGACGCCGGCGAAGGACGAGCCGGCTACGGCAAATGGTGGAGGAGCAGGGAAGCCGGCCGCCTCGAAGTCGACGGGCCAGCAGTCGGCCCGGAAACCCGTGGCCGGCCCGCCGCGACGCGTGAAGCGCAAGCGCGGCGGGGGAGGCGGCCGCCGATGAGCGACGAGGTCTCCGTCGAGTCGAGCGGGGAAACGGTGGGAGAGGCGAAATGGGCCGCCGTTCGTGATCTGGAGCGGCTGATCCCGGGCCTCGACAGGGAGTCGGTGCGCTTCCAGGTCGTGACCGAAGGGGAGCGCGGCCTCCTCGGCGTCGGCTATTCGCCCGCTCGAGTGATCGCCAGCGCCGACCGCCCCGAGCAGCCGCCCCCCGCCGAGGAGTCCGGCGACGACTCGGGCCAGGCGGCCCAGGTGCGGGAGTTGCTCGAACGAACGGTTGCCGCGGCCGGTGTCGCCGCGACGGTGCGTATCGACGAGAGCCCCGACGAGCTCGTGGCGACCCTTGTCGGCGCCGATCTCGGCGTGCTGATCGGCCGGCACGGGCAGACGATCGACGCGCTCCAGTATCTCGCGAACGCGATCGGCCACCGTGCCCACGGCCCCGAGCGGCTGCCCATCCTCGTCGACGCTGCCGGGTATCGGGCGCGTAGAGCCGCGACGCTCGAGTCGCTGGCCCGCCGCAGCGCCGAGCGGGTCGCGGCGACAGGCCGCGCCGTCGAGCTCGATCCGATGACTGCGGTGGAGCGGAAGATCGTGCACGAGCTGCTCAAGGACGATCCCGAGATCGCGACGGAGAGCGAGGGCACCGAGCCCAACCGGTTCGTCGTGATCCGGCCGCGGCACTCCGTCGACTGACGCACCGGCCGAGGACGCGACATCGCCCGTCCGCATGCGCCCGTGCTCGAGAGCTGGCTCGCAGCCGTTCTTGCAACGCGGGGCCTGACCGCACTGCGCGATCCACTGCAAGCGCGCCGGGTATTGCTCGACGATGCGCTTCGGGGTCTCGAGCTCGTCGCCGCGGAGGACGGCCCCGCCGTGGACGTCGGCTCGGGTGGGGGAACGCCTGGGATACCGCTGGCAGCCTCCCTTCCCTCGCTGCACGTGACACTGCTCGAAGCCGAGCGCCGCAAATGCGCGTTCCTCGACGGGTGGACGGATGCCGTACCGAATCTGGCCGTGATCTGGGGCCGCGCCGAGTCGCAGCCGCTCGAGAGCTACGGGCTCGCCGTCGCCAAGGCGCTGGCACAGCCGCCGGTCGCGGCGGAGTGGTGCCTGCCGCTCGTACGCGAAGGCGGGGCAGTATTGCTCTGGGCGGGTCCGACTGCCGACGGCGCCGCCGTAGCCGCAGCCGCGCAGCGCGTGGGCGGGGCGCTGGAGGCGACGCCGCCGGGCTTCCTGCTGCTGCGCAAGACCGGGCCGACGCCGCCGGGCTTCCCGCGCCGGCCCGGCATGGCGAAGAAGCGGCCGCTCGCCTAGGCTCGTGACAAAGTGTCACAAGCTGAGTCGCGTCCGCCGCCCCGGCTAGCCTGGACGCGTGTCCGCCCGTATCTACGCGCTCGCGAACCAAAAGGGCGGTGTCGGCAAGACGACAACCGCCGTCAACCTCGCTGCCTGCCTGGCGGAGGCCGGCGAGCGCTGTCTCCTCATCGACCTCGACCCGCAGGCCAATGCGACCTCAGGTCTCGGCCAGCGCGCCAACGGCGTCTCGACACACGATCTGCTCGACGGTGAGCCGTTGCGCGCACTCGCAAGGCACACCGAATTCGAGAACCTGGATATCGTCCCGTCCAAGCCCGAGCTCGCGGCCGCTGCCGTTCAACTCTCGCGCGCTCGAGGGCGGTGAGCGTTATCTCGCCGACGCGCTCGGAGGCGACGCCACGTCCGGCTACGCGTTCGTGTTCCTCGACTGCCCGCCGGCGTTCGGCGCCCTCACGGTCAATGCTCTCGCGGCCGCAGATCGCGTCATCGTGCCCGTGCAGGCCGAGTATTACGCGCTCGAAGGGCTCTCGCAGCTGCTCGGGTCGATCAACCTCGTCAAGGCGCGTCTCAATCCGCGGCTTGCCGTCGCGGGGATTCTGCTGACGATGGTCGACGGCCGCACCCGCCTCTCCGCGCAGGTCGAGGAGGAGCTGCGGCGACATTTCGGAGAGCTCGTTTTCACGACGTCCGTGCCCCGCTCGGTCCGCCTCGCCGAGGCCCCGAGCCACGGGTTGCCCGCGATCGCCTATGACCGCCGCTCCTCCGGCGCGCAGGCGTACTGGAAGGTGGCGATGGAGCTTGTCGAGCGTCAGTGACACACCCCGCCGCGGTCTCGGCCGCGGCCTCGAGGTCTTGATCGGAGGGGCGGGAGAGGCGGAGCTGCTCCACCTGCCCGTAGAGGCCGTGCACGCGAACCCTCGCCAGCCGCGGCGGCGGTTCGAACCCGAGGCAACCGCGGGTCTGGCCGCATCGATCAGGCACCAGGGCGTGTTACAGCCGGTCGTCGTGCGTCCGCGACCCGACGGCGGCTACGAGCTGATCGCGGGTGAGCGCCGTTGGCGCGCCGCCCGCGAGGCCGGGGTGCCGACGATTCCGGCGGTCGTCCGGCAGGCCGACGATCGGGACACATTGCTGCTCGGCCTGGTGGAGAACGTCGCCCGCGAGAACCTTTCGCCCGTCGAGGAGGCGCGCGCCTACGCGACCCTGATCGACGAGTTCGAGCTCCCTCTCGGCACCGTCGCGGAACGCGTCGGCCGCTCGAAGCCGTCGGTGTCGAACCGGCTGCGCCTGCTCGAGCTTCCCGAAGAGGTGCTGTGGATGCTCGCCCGCGGAGAGCTCACCGAGGGACACGCTCGGGCGGTGCTAGCCCTGCCCGACGACGACGCGCGGCGCCGGCTCGCGAAGCGAATCGCGCGCGACGGCATGACCGTTCGCGCGGCGGAGAAGGCGGCCCAGGACGGCGGCGCCAGGCGTCGTCGTACGGGAACGACGGTCGACCCCGCACTCGCCGATCGCGCACGAAGCGCGGCAGAACGGCTGACCGGTCTGCCGGCGCGGCTCAACGCGGGCAAGCTCGAGATCCATTTCGGCGATCAGACACGGCTCGAGGAGCTCGTGGAGGCGCTCGAGGCGCTGTAAGCAGCCGCGTGAGGTTCGGTAGACTCGTGCGTCCCTGCGGGCGATTAGCTCAGTCGGTTAGAGCGCCGCTCTGATAAGGCGGAGGTCCCTGGTTCGAATCCAGGATCGCCCACCTCGAAAACCCCTGCTAGCGCGGGGGTTTTGCTTTTTCTCGAGTGGCGCCGGGGAGGGCGGTTCCCTTTATTTCCCCCCTTGCGCGGGAGAGGGGGTTGCGTTCCGGCGCGATTCCGGCGGCGAAGGAGGCGACTTGTAAGACTCCCGCTCGATGAACGTCAAGCAGGTCATCATCGGGGTGCTGGTCATGCCGCTCGGGCTCTACTGGCTCGTGCGGCACATGGGCCTCAAAAATCGGTGGGGCGCAGCCGCCGTTTCGGACTGCAGTGGGAAGACGTCGATCTGGCGGGCGGAGCTCTCCATGTAAGGCGCCAGTGGAACGAGCCTCGCGGAGTACGCGCAGCCGAAGACCCGCGCGGCCCTGCGCGAGGTACCGCTGGCAGAGGACATGGTGATGTACCTGGCGGAGTTGAGTATCGGACAAGATGGGACTGCTTTGGTGAGCGAAAGGCGCCTCAGAGTCGGACTCGTCATGGAGCCGAAAGGCATCGACGACCCGTATAACCATGGGGCCTACCTCGGGCTCGAGCGGGCCGTCCGAGAGTTGGGGATCAGAGGGCGAGTGCTGACACCGGCCCCGAAGGAAGGCTACGGCCCGAGCCTCTCACTGCTCGCGCGACAGAAGTACGACCTCGTCATCGGAATGGGCGTCTTTGCCGCCGTCGCGATCGACAGAGCCGCGACCGGGTTCCCCGAAACGAGGTTCGCGATCGTCGACGTCGCTCACGACGAGCTGGCGCATCGCCCGAAGAACGTCGTGGGCCTCGCGTTCAGCGACGAGCAAGCCGGTTATCTGGCCGGCTACCTGGCTGCGCTCGTGCTGACGCTCGCTCCCGGGGAGGAGGTGATCAGCTCCGTCGGCGGCGAGCGGGTACCGGTGGTGGAGCGGTGGATCGCCGGCTACCAGGCAGGCGCGAGAGGAGCAAATCCTCGCGTCACGACGTTGAACAGCTATACCGACGACTTCGTCGACCCGGTGAAAGGCAGGTCGGTCGCCCTGAGCCAGATCGCGAAGGGATCGCGTGTGGTGTTCCAGGTCGCCAGCGCCTGCGGCCTCGGGGCGTTGGAGGCGGCACGCGAGCGTGGAGTCTGGGGGATCGGAGTCGATGTCGACCAATCCCATCTCGGCCGGCACATCCTGACGAGCGCCGTGAAGCGGATGGACGTGGCGGTGTTCGACACGATCGAGGAGCTCGTGCGCGGGACGCTCGAGACCGGTCGTACCTCCCGCTTCTCTCTCAAGAACCGCAGTGTCGGCCTCGGCACGATCAGCGCGGCTGTGCCCCGCTCGTTCAAGGCCGAGATCGAGGACGTCAGGGCCGCGCTCGTCGCCGGGAAGATCCCGATCGCGAGCCCGGTCACATAGCGCTCTCCCGCTGGATCGAAACCCAGACGATCCCGTCCCAGGAGGCCACGTCCGTCGGCGCATGGCCAACCGGAACGAGGCCTACCACCCGGCCGTCCTGAGCATCGATCTCGACGACGGTGCCGTCGGCGTTGTTGGCTGCGAACACCGCTCCGTCCGTCGCGCACAGGCCCATGAGCCCTCTGCCGACCGGGGTCGTATGAGTCACCGTTCCCGTGTCCGGGTTGATGCGCCAGACCTGTCCTCGCGAGTCAGAGACCCAGACAGCCTGCTTCCCGGCCGTCAACGCGACGGGGTCCCCGATGGGCACCTCGGTCGTGGCTGTGTTCGTGTGCGGCTCGATGCGCAGGGCGCGCTCGGCGGTCGTCACCACCCAGAGGGCCTCCTCGCCGAGTGCCAGGCATACCGGTACATGGCCGACGTCGATGATTGCGGACGGCTCGTTCGTCCTCGGGTCGATGCGGAGCACATGGTGAGGACCCGCGGCGATCCAGACGGAATCGTCGTCGGCGTCGACCGCGTAGGTCGAGTTCCAAACGAGCTCGCTCGAGCCCCTCAGGTCGATCGTCTCGACGACGGCGTCGGCGCTGGGATCTATGCGCGAGACCGTGCCGTCGCTCCCGTTCGCCACCCAGATCGCGTCGGCGGCGACAGCGAGGTCTATCGCCGGTGCTCCGATTCCGATCGTCCTGGTGACCTCGTGGCGTTCCTGATCGATGCGGGAGACCGTTCCATCGTCTGCGTTGGCGACCCATACCGAGCCGTGCCCGATCGCGAGCGCGACAGGCCTTCGACCCACGAGCACGTGGCCCACGACGCGGGAGCGCTGCACGTCGATCACAGCGACCGAGTCGGGTGGAACCGCCGGCTGAGTCCGCGACGACGCTCGGCGGCGCTGTGCGACAGAGGGCCGTTTGACCTCGACGACGACCGGCGACTCGAGCGAAGGATCGTGTTTGAGGATGGCTTTCTCGAGGCGTTGGAGCTCATCGTCCGGCTGGAGTCCGAGCTCCTCGTCCAGCAGCCGCCGCCCGGACCGGTAGACCTCGAGCGCGCCGGCCTGGCGGCCGCAGCGGTACAGGGCCAGCATCAGCTGGCCGCGAAGGCGCTCGCGTAGCCGGTGCTCGCGCACGAGCCCCTCGAGCTCGGGAACCAGCTCCGCGTGCCGCCCCAGCGCGAGCTCGGCCTCGATCCGCTGCTCGAGCGCCGCCAGCCGCTGCTCTTCCAGCCGCGCTCGCTCGGCCCGGGCGAAGGAGTCGCCCAGCTCGGCCAGAGGTGCTCCACGCCACAGGGCCAGCCCTTCCCGGAGCAGCCGGGCGGCCTGGGCGGGCTCCTCCGCGCGCGCCGTCGCCACCAGCCGCTCGAAGCGATGGAGGTCGAGCTCACCGTCGCTGACCCGGATGAGGTAGCCGGGGGGCTGCGTCACGATCAGATCCCGGCCGAGCGCCTTGCGCAGCTGGGAGACGTACACCTGGAGCGCCGTCCGGGCGGTGGCAGGAGGTGAGGCACCCCAGAGCTCGTCGATGAGCCGGTCGCGGGAGACGACCTCGTTGGCGTCCAGCAGCAAGGAGGCGAGCAAGGCGCGCTGCTTCGAGCCGCCAAGCCTCAGGACAAGGCCTTCTTCCCTGGCCTCGAGCGGCCCGAGGATCCGAAACTCCATCCGCCTTCCGGCCTTTCTTTAGCGGCCCTTTAGGTCCTGACTAGCCCTCTTTTAGCCGGTTCTTGTCTCTTGTGCAAAAGACCGCACGGGGCGGTCGAAAGAGAAGGAGAAGGAGGAGGGCATGAACACCACCACTCGGAGACACACGATCGCCGCACTGCTCTCGGTGATCGGCGCGTTGCTGATCCTGGGCGGGACCGCCCAGGCCGCGACGTCGAAGCCGGCCGGGATGAGCAACGCGGAGTACCGGGCGCTGGTGCTTCGCAGCGAGGCGCTGAACCAGAGGTATCACCTCGGCAGGTACAGCCGGTCCCGCAGGGGATGACTGCGGCGGCGTACCGGGCGCTGGTGCTTCGCAGCGAGGCGCTGAACCAGAGGTATCACCTCGGCAGGTACAGCGCGGTCCCGCAGGGGATGACTGCGGCGGCGTACCGGGCGCTGGTGCTTCGCAGCGAGGCGCTGAACAAGACGTACCGCCTGGGCGCCTTTGCGCCAGCCACGCGGGTCGTAACTGCGGCCGCAGGTTTCTCGTGGTCGGCGTTCGGGATCGGCGCAGCAGCCATGCTCGGCCTCGTCCTTCTGGCGAGCGGCGCGATCGTCGGCGGTCGCCACGGCTGGCGGACACCGCAAACTCGCATCTCCTCGTAGGTGCCCACGGCAGGCGCCCGCTCCGTTCCGGAGAGTTGTACGGCTTGGGAAGGCGTGTACGGCACGTAACGGCCCCAGACAGACCGACTCGCCGAGTCTTACCGTCACTGACGGTATGAGCGGAGGAGAATCCCCGATCGTGCTCGCCTTGCGGTCGGCCCTGGCATCCGGAACACTTGCCGAGATGCGTTCTACAGCCCCGAGGTTTGCACCGGTAGCGGCGCCAACGCTCGCGAGCGCCGCCGCCAGGCGCGAAATCCACGCGAGGGCTATCGGGTCGCAGAAGGAGCCGACGGGCTGATGGGCGGCCTCTATCACGACGGGAATCGGCGGCTACAGGAGCGATTCGACACTGTTCGCCTTGCCGATCGAATAGAGGAGCGCCGGATGCGCGATACGATCGACGACGACGACCGTGCGTTCATCGAGGCGGCGGACATGTTCTTCCTGGCGACGGCGGACGCGAACGGTCGCCCGCAAAGCTCCTACAAGGGCGGTGACCCCGGCTTCGTTAGTGTGATCGACGAGCGCACGATCGCTTTCCCGAGCTGGGACGGCAACGGGATGTACCTCTCGGCCGGCAACGTGCTCGTCAACCCTCACGTCGGTCTGCTGTTCATCGACTTCGAGCGGCGTAGCCGCCTGCGCCTGAACGGGGTCGCGTCGATCGACGAAGCCGACCCGCTCTTGGATGCGTACCCTCAGACGCAGCTCGTGGTGCGTGTGCGCGCGACGGAAGTGTTCCCGAACTGCCCGCGCTACATCCACCAGTACCGGCTCGTCGAGCGCTCCCGTTTCACGCCGCACGAGGCGCGCCCGACGCCGGCGCCGGCATGGAAGCGCCTCGAGTGGTCACACGACGTGCTCCCGGCCGGCGACCCCGCACTCGACCCGAGCGCCGAGATCCTCTAGCCAGGGGCCCACCCGATCCGCCCGGGCACCGGGGCCTAGCACGTCTGGGAGGTCTGGACACGCGCGTCTGCAGGGTGCCGGGCTAGCTCATGCCCGAGGCGTGCTGCCGTCGCGGCGATTGGCTCCGTCAACCGGATTACTTCCAGCGGCGGCTCGATCCGACTACCTGTTGGCCGTAGCCGCGGAGTGCGGCTGCGGAGGTGAGTACCTGGTAGGCGAAGAGGTAGCCGATGAAGCCGCGTTTGTCGTGCTCGGGGTGGATGTGGAGGGTGCGGAAGACGTGGCGCGTCTGCCACCGTTCCAGGAAGCCGAAAACAGCAAGGGTGATTGGGAGGAGGAGCATCGACCACCAGCCGAAGATGAGCGGGTAGCCGAAGATGAAGAGAATGACTCCGGGTACCCAGAAGAAGATGACGCCGATGTCGAGCAGTGGGACGAGGTAGTCGATTCCGGCGACGAGCTTCGCGAGGACGCGGGGTTGCTTGCGGGGAGGGTGGGCTCCGAGCCCTTCGAGCATTCCACGCGCCCAGCGGGAACGTTGGCTCATGAGCCGGTGGAGTTCCTCGGGGACGACCGTGAAACCGAGCGCGACGGGCTCATACTGGACGAGGCCGCGTGATCCGAGCATCGTCCAGGTGAGCACGATGTCCTCGCCAATCGCATCCGGCCAACCGCCGACAGCACGGAGGTCGCTTGTCCAGTAGGCCGAGAACGCTCCTTGGGCGACGAGGGCGGTGTTGTAGGCCGCCTGCATCCGTTTGACGCCGTTGATCCCGAGCCGGTAGTCCCACTGCTGCATCCGGGTCACGAACGTTGCCATCGGATTCACCGGCACGAGCGCCGCGGCGCAGGCGCAGACGTGCTGGCCCTGCGGTGTGGTCGTGACACGAACCACCAGTCGCGTAAGCGACTGCGGGTGCACGAGGGTGTCGGCATCGACTGTCACCACGAGAGGGGTCGTAACCGTCGCGAGCGCCGAGTTGAGCGCGTGGTGCTTCCCCTGCTTCGCCTCGAACACCCGCCGGTAGCCGAACCGCATTTGAGCCCCTGCCGCGTCTGCGAGCGCCCCGGTCTCGTCGGTCGAGTTGTTGTCGGCAACGATCACCTCCACCCGGCCTGGATAGGTCAGCTCCGCGATGTGTTTGAGTGTGCGGCCGATCGACGCACTCTCATTCCAGGCAGCCACGAGGATTGACACCGACGGCCACTCGCCGAGAGGCCACTCGCCCGTGGGAGGTTCCAGCGCAAGGTCCTCGTGCCGGGTAATCAGGAGCGTGAAGATCATGAACCAGATCACCAGGCCCGGGATGTACGCGAGGAAGATCGGGATCACCCAGCCCATCACGGGTCCGAGCGCGGCCTCAAGCTCACTCCGCCACGGCTTCGACACCCAGATGCTGAACGCCACCCAGGCCAACGTAAGAGCGATCGCGATCGCGAACAGCTCGGTCGGTCGGAGCCCGGAGGCTGGAGCCGCACGCCTCCTCAAACCGCCATGTGCTGCACGGGGTGGCTCCTCGGACACAACAGTCCCCGCGACGACGGCGACCTTGTCATCAACCAATGCGACCCGCGCCTAATAGCCGGTCACGGCCGGACGGTCACAGTTGTCTGAGCCGATTCGTCACTCGCACCGCGGCGGCGGACGACACGAACACGGTGGGGAGGGCAACCGCGATCAGGATGGCGAGCCAATGCTGCACGCGCAAATCATCTCACGGGCTGCATCAGCACTCGCCACCCGGATGGGTGACCGGAACGAGATCAGCCATGAAGCTGCCGTGCCGAGCATCCGCCCAGTTGATGCGAACATACGTTCCTATCAACTGGGCGACCGCAAGGCGCCGGCGCCGCATGCCGGCAGCTATCGCGAAACGCGATAGAGCGCGTACCGCTCGGCGTCGAGGACGTGGAGTGTCCGCGCCTCAGCGGTCGACTCCCAGGCTGCCACGCAGAGGTAGATCCCCGACGAGCGACAGTCGGCCAGCGGCCTGACGACGGTGATCTCGCAGGAGAAGTCCCGGTAGACGCGGCCCGATCCGCGACGTGCGCCCTTGCCGAGACCGTCGCAATTGGCGTCGACCACCTGCCACCCACGTTTGACCCACCGCGGCGGCGGCACGCCCAATGCCTGGTGGTCCGCGAACGCTTTCGACCACAGAGCCGGACGCGGCTGGGATGGACCGGCGCTTGAGGAACAACCGCTCGCGACGGCCACTCCTGCCAGGGCAAGAGCAACTGCGGCCAGGCGTGTCAGCACAACGCTGGACGATAGGCACTTTGTGGCTCGTGTATCAACTCTCTGCCGAGAACGCTTCCCCTGCGCCTTCGGAGCATCGAACGGGAGAAGGGGATAGCTCCAACAGTGCGAATGCCCCTTCGACGGCAGAGATCGTTGCAACGGTCTCTACCGGGGATAGCACTGCGGCGAAGGAGTGATGATGAGAGCTGCCTCGGCGCCGGACGGCGCCGGCTGGAGCATGCGCCTGCTCGGAATGCTCATCGCGGCAGCCGTCAGTGCCGGGATCTCGGCCGGGATAGCGCGCGCCGAGGGCAGCGCTCAGCTTTATCCCGCCACGGCCGCCTGCGTCTCGAACGCCTCAGGCGGCTCGTGCCGCGCCAACATCGAGTGGCGGACGAGCAGCTACGGCCCGGCCACGGGCGCTCAGGTGCGCCGCCGCACCTACCTGCAGGTGTACGCCGCCGCCGGCGAGCAGCTCCTGATGGGCTCGAGCGCGGTCGCCGTCGGCGCGGGCGACATCGTCGTCTACGACCCCGGCGTGGTGACCGATACCGATGCGGATCCGCTCCCGCCCGTGACCACGGGTGTGAACGGGTTTCGCTGCTCGGACCAGCGCGCGGGCAGCGGGATCGCAGCGCAGGGCCGGATCACGACGAGGGCGCAGGAGCTGGCGGGCGCCCAGGCGGTCAGCGGGGGCGGCAATCCGACCGGCTACGTGCCGTGCTCGTACGCCGCGCCTGTGTCGGGCGTGTACGGCATCGCTTTCTACGGGCCCTCGGGAGCCGCAGCGGACGTGGACGGCGGCGTCACCGGCGAGATTGGGCTTGCGAGCGCCGCCAACTTCGACGCGTCGCAGGCGACATCCGTCGCTGCCTGGGACGTGACGGTGCGCTCGGACGCGACCTCGGCGACCGATCTCACAGGCCGCCTCTTCACCAAGGCACTCGTCGCCTACACGGCCGGCAACGGGCGGCCGATCAACCTCACCGTCCACGTCGTGACGTCGGACGGCTTCCGCTACCGCACGGACGCCCGCGGCCTCGACCCGAACGGGTTCGCATTCTTCGGCAATCAGTTCGGGTTCCTGGACGGGGACGGGGCGAGCCCGCTCTACCACGACGCGTACGGGACGACGAACACGGGCCAATTGACGGCGCTGGCTGGAGGCGTCACGTTCGCGGCGCCGGCGTTCCCGATCTTCCTCGCCGCCCCCGATCCCGCGACCCTGACGGCGCTCGGCATCCCGCTCACGGCGACCGCGCCGGCGATCAGCAGCCTGTCGTTCACCGGCAACGTGAGCGGCAGCACGAGCTCGATCGGCGCCGGGGGCACTTTCACGTACACCGGCTCCACGGCCGGCGTCTACGAGCTCGTGATCAGCCGCGACGGCGTGGACTTCGACCCGGGCGCAGCCCAAAATCGTGTCCTGCGCGGTGTGCGCGCGGCAGGGCCGCAGTCGGTCGTGTGGGACGGCAAGGACAACAGCGGCGCCGACTTCCCCGTCGGCACGAACTACGCGGTGCGGGCGTCGCTCCACGCCGGTGAGTACCACTTCCCCATGGTCGACGCCGAGAACTCGACCCTCGGCGGGCCGACGTTCACGCTCCTCAACCCTCCGGGCGGCGTCTGTCCGCACGGCTCCTGCACGACGGCCTTCTTCGACGACCGTGGCTATCGCACCGTCGGCCCCGGAGCCGCGTTCGTCGGCACGCCGCCGCCGCCGGATACGCCCCTCTGCGGCGCGGGCGCACCGGCCTCCCCGTACCACAGCGACCCCGTCAACGGCTTCGACACGAGCGGGCCGCAGCGTGCATTCGGCAGCGACACGGGCGGAAACTCGAACACTCCGTGCGGGGGCTCCTTCGGCGACGTCAAGGGCCTGGACATGTGGACGTTTTATCCGAGCTCGACCGCTGCCGGCGTGCTCGACATCGTCAGCTCCGCCGACCTGTCGCTCGGCAAGGCGCACACGGGGTCGTTCGTCGCCGGTCAGAACGGGACCTACACGCTCACCGTTGCGAACGCCGGCGTCGTCGCGTCGGGAGCGATCACCCTTCACGATCCACTACCCGCAGGGCTCTCGTTCGTATCAGGCTCCGGCGCCGGCTGGGCGTGCGGGTCGATCGGGCCGGCTGTCACCTGCACCCGTGCCGCCGGGCTCGCCCCCGGCGGATCCTCCACGGTTACGATGACGATAGCCGTCTCCACGTCGGCGGCGGCCGCCGTCACGAACACCGCGTCGGTGAGCGCCGTTGTGTTCGATCCCGACCAGTCGGACAACAGCGCGAGCGACGCGACCACGGTGATCCCCGTCCCCGTGGCGCACGACGACGCCACGACGACCGGCCCGGCGACGCCCGTCTCGCTCGCCGTGCTCGGCAACGACGACCTCGGTGCCGCGCCGACGACGATCACGACGCACTCGGTCGCGGACCACGGCTCGGTGACGTGCAGCGCCACGGAGTGCACGTATGTCCCCGGCGCGGGCTTCTCGGGCACGGACGCCTTCGCCTACACGATCACAGACGCGAACGGCCGGGTGGCGACTGCGATCGTCACGATCACGGTCACGCCGCCACCACCGGACCCCGCCGACCTCGCGACGGTCGTGCACGGCCTCGCCACGGTCGCCGCCGGCGCGACCGCCTCACTGACGGCGGACGTGCACGACAACGGGCCGGGCTTCGCGACGCGGTCGCACGTGACCCTGTCGCTGCCCGCCGGATTCTCACCGCGGGCCGGGACGATCACGATCGACGGCGCGCCTGCCGGCGCTGCGTGTACCGTCGCCGGCCGCGTGATCACGTGCCAGCTCGGCACCCTGACGCGTGGATCGTCGGTACGGATTTCCTGGATCGCCGCTGTGGGAGCCTCGGCCCACGCAGGGTCGTATGTCGTGCGTTCGCACGTCACCTCGGCGACTCCCGATCCGGTGCTGCAGAACAATCCGTCGGCGTGGACGATCCGGGTCGTCCGACCGCCTCGCGACGTCGACCCGCCGGAGCTCCAGGTCTCGATCACGACGACGCCCGGGGCGGTGCACCCCGGCGACGAGCTCCGCACGACGGTGCTCCTGCACAACGCCGGCGGCACGGCTGTGCCCCGCGCGGTCGTCTGCCTGCCACCACCGCCGGGAATGGCATTTGCCGCGGCACCGGGCGCCGTGTACCGGCAGGGGAGCGCGTGCTGGGTCGTAGCCGATGTCGCGCCGGGCTCGAGCACGCGGTTCGTCGTCGTCCTGCGCGCCGACACCACGGCCCGGCCGGGCACGGTGCGCGTCTCAGCCCGCGTCGCCGTCACCGGCAACGACGACGTACGGTGGGCGCGAGCAACGATCCGGATCCTCGGCGGGCGGCCTGCCGGACGGCCGGACGGCGTCACCGGTTGATGCGATGGCACGCCGCCTCGCTCTGCCGCTGATCGCCGCGCTTGCTCTCAGCGCCGCCGGCGAGGCACGGTGTGAGCGCGTGGTCGCGCCGGCTCGTGCAACTGGAGCCGATGTCGCAAAGGTCGTCTCGGTGGCAGCCGTGCGACCGCGGCCCGGCGCGGGGCCGATCGTGCGCCTGCTCGCGACACGCACGACCTGGGGCGGAAGTCCCCAGCAACTCCTCGTCCTTGCCGCGCGCAGAGGGGCGGACGGCCGGCAGTGGCTCAAGGTACGGCTTCCCGGGCGGCCGAACGGGTCGTTCGGGTGGATCAGCCGGGACGCCGTGCTCGTGCGGCACGTGCATTGGTGGATCGACGTCTCGGTCTCCGAGCGCCTGGTACGCGTGTTCCGGGACGGCGCGCTGGTACGCCGCATGCCGGCCGTGGTCGGCGCACCCCAGACACCGACGCCCACGGGCCTCTTTGCGGTCTACGAGTCGGTCGCCCAGCCCGGCCGCGGCACCGGGTTCGTCGGATCCTGGGTGCTCCACCTGACCGCGTTCTCGAATGTGCTCGAGAACTACGGTGGCGGCCCGGGCCGAGTTGCGATCCACGGCCGGGGCGGCGCGAGTCTTGTCGACCCGCTCGGAAGCGCTCGTTCGCACGGGTGCGTCCGAATCGACAACGCTGCCGTCGCCTGGCTCGCGCGTGTGGTCGAACCCGGGACACCGGTGCGGATCCGCTTCTAGAGGATCGTGATCGTGAAGGTCTGCGGCGCGCTCGTGTCGCTGCCGCCACTCGCGCTGCCGCCGCTGTCGACCGCACGGACCGTCACCGTCGCGCTGCCGAGAGCGAGGGCTTTGGGCGTGAAGGTGAGGGTGCCGTTGGGCGCGACGGCGGGTTGCACGTTGAACAGGCCGGGGTTGCTGGCGCTGACGATGAAGGTGACGGTCTGCGCGGCTTCGTCGCTCGGCCCCGGCGAGATCGCCGTTGCCCACCCCGGCACCGACTGCGCACCGAGGAGCGAGACAGCCGACCTGTTCGAACCGGCGGCGAAGCTCGGGGCGTCGTTGACCGGCGCGATCGTGATGGTGGCGGTACGCGTGGCGCTCGTGTCGCTGCCGCCGCTTGCGGTGCCGCCGTTGTCGTGAGCGTTGACGGTGATGGTGGCGGCGCCGTTGGCGTTGGCAGCGGGTGTGTAGGTGAGGGTGCCGTTGGGCGCGACGGCGGGTTGCACCGAGAAGAGGCCGGGGTTGCTGGCGCTGACGGTGAAGGTGACGGTCTGTGCGGCTTCGTCGGCGGGGCCGGGTGAGATCGCCGTGGCCCAGCCGGTGACGGTCTGTGCGCCCGCGTCCTCGAGCACGCTCTGGCTCCCGCCGGCGCTGAAGTCCGGGGCGTCGTTGACCGGCGCGATCGTGATGGTGGCGGTACGCGTGGCGCTCGTGTCGCTGCCGCCGCTTGCGGTGCCGCCGTTGTCGTGAGCGTTGACGGTGATGGTGGCGGCGCCGTTGGCGTTGGCAGCGGGTGTGTAGGTGAGGGTGCCGTTGGGCGCGACGGCGGGTTGCACCGAGAAGAGGCCGGGGTTGCTGGCGCTGACGGTGAAGGTGACGGTCTGTGCGGCTTCGTCGGCGGGGCCGGGTGAGATCGCCGTGGCCCAGCCGGTGACGGTCTGTGCGCCCGCGTCCTCGAGCACGCTCTGGCTCCCGCCGGCGCTGAAGGTCGGCGCGTCGTTGACCGCAGGCGGAGGGGTGCTCCCCCCGCCCCCGGCCGGCGGCTGCGCCGGCGATGGTGCCTTGGGTGGGGTGGCGGCGGGCGGTGGCGGTTCGTGCGGTGCCGTCGTCGTAGGCGCACCGGCGACGGGAGCCGAGCCCACCGAGGGAGCCGCTCCCATCGCACTGCCGCCGGTCGCCGCAGGCCCGCTGGGCTCGGCGCGGGCGGCGTCAGGCCTGGACGCAGCCACGGCTGCGGTTCCCTCGTGCCCTTGGGAACGTCCCCGCTTGGGGGATCGCGCGTGCCCCGCTGCGGGTGGCCGCGTTCGCCGCCTGCCGTGAGCCGAGCCGGTGACGGCCCTGGGCAGCGAGGGATGGGCGGCGGCCGCGGGGACTCGCGTCACAACGACTGGGTGCGTCAGGGCAGGGGGCGCCGCCCGTGCCACCGCGTGTGGGTCGATGACACCTGTTGCGGTCGCAGCGGCGATCGCGGCGGCGCCGGTCGCGAGCGTGCCGACGGAGGAGGTCAGCGGCAGGCGGGCGAGGATCGGCGCGTGAGACAGCCACGAGAGTGGGCCCACTACGAGCCGCATCTTGCCGAGCGAGATGTCCACGAATGCGCGCACGAGCCGTGGGTCGAACTGGGTTCCGGCGCAGCGCGTGATCTCGGCGCGAGCCTCGGCCGGGCTCGACGGCGTCTTGTAGGAGCGGGCCGAGGTGATCACGTCGAACACGTCCGCTATCGCGACGATGCGGCCGGAGACGGGAATCTCCTCGCCGGCAACACCCCGCGGATATCCGGTGCCGTCCCAGCGCTCGTGGTGATAGCCGATCGCGCCCACCCACTCACCGAGCCAGTCGCGCAGTGGCTCCACCAGGGCCTCGCCGTGAAGCGGGTGCAGTCGCAGGCTCTCCCACTCCTCGGCGGTCGGTCTACTCGCCTTGTTGAGGATCTCACTGCTCACCTCCAGCTTTCCGATGTCGTGGAGCAGCGCAGCCCAGTTGAGCCGGTCGAGATCCTCATCGGGGAGCTTGAGCTGCATCCCGAGCAGCCGTGCGTAGGCGCGCACGCGCTCCGAATGACCCCGCGTGATCCGGTCATGGACGTTGAGCGCCGCTGCCAGGGCGAGCAGCATCTCCGCCGCTTCCTGCGCGGTCGGGGCCTCGCCGCGGCGGAGCTGCTCCTCGAGCTCGCCGACCGTTCGCGAGCGCAGCGCGAGGCGGAATCTCGACGGAGCTTCGTCCGGGAAGACGAGCGAGAGCTCGAGCAGCGCTCCGAGCGGCAGCAGCCGGCGGGCGAGCGAGTAGAGGAGCGAGACGACGACGGTCGCCGCAAGGCTCATCGCGAGCCACCACAGAAGGAAGACCCAGAGTGATCGCGTGGGGGCGCCCGTGACGGACACGGCGAGCCGCAGGAGGAGAAGCGACCCGGCAACCGGTACGGCATAGACCAGCACCCGCAGCCCGCGGGCCTGCCAGGGATGCGCCGCCCAGCGATACCGATCTGCGCCCGCCACCCCGCATGTATCGGCCTTTGCACGGCCGGTCTTGAGATTGCGAGGCGACGCGTTCGAGTCACTCGACCGGGGGAAAGACACCCCGGGCTTGCGAGCGTAGGGTCCAGCCCGTGCACGCCATCCGGCCGCTCGCAGGCCTGCTCGCCCTGCTCACGCTCGCGCTCGCCGCCGCAGGAGTCACGCTTGCCCTCGTCCACGCGGCCGGGCCGCTCGGCCTCTTCCTGCTCGCCGTCGCACCCGTTGCCGCCGTGTTGGCATGGCTCGCGCTCGGCTCACCGGTGCGGCGCGCCGACATCGGCCTCGGCTGACCCTCTCGGTCACCCGGCGTCCGCGTCGCGGCGTCGGGCTACACTGATCCCTGGGCCGATGCGCGAGATGACCGTATACGGCGTGAGCTTCGACCTGGTCGGCAAGCAGCCCATCGTGCTCCTGAAGACCCAGGACGGAAACACGTTCCTGCCGATCTGGATCGGGCACCCCGAGGCGGCTGCGATCCTGATGAAGCTGCAAGGCAGCGAGCCACAGCGGCCGATGACACACGACCTGCTCGCTGCCATGATCAACTCCCTCGACGCCGAGATTCGCAGCGTCACCGTCACCGAGTTGCGCGAGAACACGTTTCACGCGCGGATCACGCTCGTGCGCGACGGCAACGAGATCGAGATCGACTCGCGCACGTCCGACGCAATCGCACTTGCGCTGCGCGCCGACGCAAAGATCTTCGCCGCCGACGAGGTGATCGAGGAGTCCGGCGTCGAGTTCGAAGGAGACGAGGAGGAGGCGTCGCGGCAGCTCACAGGGCAGCAATCGCTGGCCGACCTCGATCCGGCGGAGTTCCGCCGGTTCCTCGACACGGTCACGCCCGACGAGTTCGGCGCCGACCCGGAGGAAGAGATCTGACCCGCTAGGCGCCGAGCTCGCGCTTGGTCAAGTCGAGCAGCACGGTCACGATCTCGTCCAGGCCCTCGCGTGTCAGCGGGCCGGCGTTCCTTCCGGCCAGGTGCTCTCGGAGGCGTTGCTCGCGGCCGGGATCGGTGACCTCGAGCCCGAGCTCGGTCTTCAGCCGCCACAGCTCGGACACGAGCTCGAGACGCCGGTTGACGGCCGCGACGATCGCCTCGTCGTTCCCGGCGATCTGCCGCCGGATCTCGTCGAAGCGCTCGCGCGTCACAACGTCACCGCGAGGATCAGGGCGACCCCGTTGAATATCCCATGCACCAGCATGCCGGGGTAGATGCTGCCTGTTTTCCAGCGCAGCCACGCGAGAACCGTTCCGAAGAGCATCAGCACTGGAAGCCCTTCGACGAGGCCGTGAGCGAGCCCGAATGCGAGTCCGACGAGGACGACTGACGGCCAGGGCCCGACGAAGGCCGACAGCAACCCGAACCCGATGCCGCGGAAGATGAGCTCCTCGACGAACGGCGCCACCAGCACGACGACCGCGAAGTTTGCGACGAACGGGGCCGCACGGCTCGCGTCCCACCCGTCCGGCACGAGGCCCTGCTCCTTGCCCGCCTTGAGCACGAGCCCCAGGAGGATGCTGAGGACCCAGATCACGCCGAGGGAAGCCGCCAGCAGCGCAGCCGCCCGCTTCCAGGAGGCCGGCTGGCGGAGCGCGATCAGGTCGCGCCCGAGGCCGCGCGCGATCACCCACGCGATCCCGAGCATGAAGGCGTATTGCACGGCGCCCCCGATCGCCGTCGTCCACTGATAGAGCAGATCGGGCTCAGGGGTTCCCGACGCGACGCGGCCGGCGTAGGCGATCGCGATCAGCGCACCGACGAACACCACCCACCCGATGAGGCGGCCGCGGAGGCGCGGGTCGCGTGCGGGCAAGCCGCCGGTCTCGCTCAGCGGCGGCAAGCGCGTCTCACCCGACGAAATACCACAGCGACCATCTGACCACATCGACCGCAAGCAGCGCCGCGAGCACGACGCTCAGCCCAATCCGCGACCGCAAGGACGGCGTCAGCGTCGCCAGCGCCATGAAAGCGGGGAACGCGACGACGGCGAACCGCTGCATCGACCAGAGCGGGATCTTGTCGGACACGAAGCTCAGAGGCAGGGCCACGCTTGCAAGCGTGTAGACGCCGTACGGCACGCCGACTCTGCGCCAGGCGAGAATGCCAAGGCCCACGAGCGAGGTCGCGACGAGGAGGTCGAGCAACTCCCGGTGCTGCACGGCGGCGACGATGCCGCCGAGCGGTCCGACCGGAGACAGATGACGCTCCCAGATCGCCTTCTGTGCGTCCAGGAACGCGAGCGGATGGCCGATCCAGAGCCAGAGCGCGAGCGGATACAGCGAGAAGAGCCCGATCGCAACCCCGAGTGACACGAGCCCGCCGCGACGGTCTCGGGCCCGCCAGGCAAACACGGCGAGCGCCGGCAGTAGCGCGATCCCCGCCGACCGGGTGAGGAGGGCGAGCCCGGCGGTCGCGCCCGCGATCCCGAGTCTGCCCCGCTCGGCAGCCATGAAGGTGGCGACTGCGAGCAACAGGAACAGTGACTCGCTGTACACGGCGCCGAAGAACAACGAGGTTGGGAACACCGCGAGGTAGACGACAGTCCACAACGCGAGCTCCGGGCCGAGCCGGGCCGACGTCAGCCTGTAGAGCAGCGTGAACGCGGCGGCGCCGGCCGCGAGCGAGACGATGAGCCCTGCCAGCAGGTAGTGGCCGAGCAGGAGCCGGCCGATCGCGCCCGTCAGCAGCGGGTACAGCGGGAAGAATGCCGGCGTGCTCGACGGCCACGAGTAGCCGTGCTCGGCGATTCGGAGAAACCAGTCGCTGTCCCAGCGAGCCCAGACGTCGAAGACGCGTCCCAGCTCGTGCAGGCGGTCGCTATCCCAGGTCGCGCGCTCGTCGTTGAGGTGGCCGTCGAGCAGGGCCAAGGTCGCAAGCGCCAGCACCCAGATCGCGATCCTGCTGAGCAGGAAGACGCGCAGCCCGTGCGCGGCGGTGCGCGTCTCGTCGCTCACGCGCGGGACTGTACTCGGGTGGCCGAGGAAGGCCCGCGGCATGTCGAACGACGTCCCTCGCGCGGCTACCATCGCACCCATGAGCCCGCCCCGCCGCGGACGGCCGCCGGGCAAGCGCGAGCCGCAACTCCCGCTTCGGCGCCGTCGCCTAGCACGGCGCCGCCGGAAGCATCCGCTGCTCGTGCTCTTGCTCGTGCTGGCGGCCGTCGCCACGGCCGTCGTGGTCGGCGCCGGCGCCGGCGTCTACAGCTTCGGGTCGTCGTGCGATCTCTCGGCTCTGCACGAGGTGCGAATCGGCCAGAACTCGTTCGTCTATGCAGCCGACGGATCGCTGCTCGGAGCGATTCCCGCGGAGCGCAACCGGCAGGTCGTCGCGCTCGGCCGCGTCAGCGCGTGGATGCCGAAAGCAACGGTCGCGATCGAGGACAGGCGCTTCTACGAGCACGGTGGCGTCGATCCGCAGGGGATCGCCCGCGCCGTGTGGGCCGACGTGAAGGCGCGCGAGGTCGTACAGGGCGGGTCGACGATCACCCAGCAGCTCGTCCGTAACCTCTACATCTCCAACGAGCGCACCGTGCAACGCAAGCTCAAGGAAGCGTGTCTCGCGATCAAGCTCAGCGATGCCTGGTCGAAGCAGCGCATTCTGGCGGCGTACCTCAATCAGGTCTACTACGGCAATCTCGCCTACGGGATCGAGGCGGCCGCTCAGACCTACTTCTCGAAACCGGCCCGCGCGCTGAACCTTCGCGACGCCGCGCTTCTTGCCGGCCTGACGCAGGCGCCGTCCGCGTTCGACCCCTTCGTCGAGCCAGGCAGGGCACTCGCGCGTCGCGACGAGGTGCTCGCCGCGATGCACGAGCAGGGGATGATCGATACCGCGCAGTACAGATGGGCCACGCGTTCGCGCAACCTCGGACTCAAGCCGGGACGCCTGTACAAGCAGATTCGCGAGCCGTATTTCTTCGGCTACGTGCGCGACGAGCTGATCCACGCCTACGGAGCCGAGACGGTGCGCTCGGGCGGCCTCAGCGTCTATACGACGATCCTGCCCCGCTGGCAGAAGATGGCGCAGCAGGCGATCCGCGAGACGCTGACCGAGCCAAGCGACCCTGCCGCCGCCGTGATCTCGATCGATCCGGGCACGGGTGCGATCAAGGCGATGACAGCTGTGATCCCGGGGCGCCGCAACAATCAGTTCAACCTTCTGTCACAGGCGCGCCGGCAGCCCGGCTCGACGTTCAAGACCTTCGTGCTGACCGCCGCCGTGGACAAGGGCATCAACCCCGACACGAGCTACTACGTGTCGGCGCCCTTCACGTACAAGCCGGTCGCCGACGGCAACTGCGACGACGGCACGTGGTGGTGCGTCAAGACGTACGACTCGACGTACCGGGGTTGGACGTCCGTGACGCGCGCGACGCTGCGCTCCGACAACGCCGTGTATGCGCAGCTCACGCTCGACGTCGGGCCGGATCGCGTTGCCGCGATGGCACGCAAGCTCGGCGTGCGGTCTCCGTTGGATGTCAACGGGCGCTATGTGCCGTCGATGGGGCTCGGCACGATCGCGGTGTCGCCGCTCGACATGGCGTCGGCCTACGCGACGCTTGCCGCCGGAGGCGTCTATTCGAAGCCGACGGCGATCCGCAAGGTGTTGCTCCCGAACGGGCTGGAGGACACCGATGCGGGCTGGGGCACACCCGACCGCACGCGCGTGATCCCGGACGGCGTCGCGTGGGAGGTGACCAAGATCCTCGAGGACAATGTGAGCTACGGAACAGGTACACGAGCCGCGTTCGGTCGCCCGACGGCTGGGAAGACGGGGACGACCGACAAGCACGCCGACGCGTGGTTCGTCGGATATACCCCGGATCTCTCGACTGCCGTCTGGATGGGCTATCAGGCCGGTGAGATTCCGATGGAGAACGTCCACGGTATCGCCGTCTCCGGCGGCAGCTTCCCGGCCGAGATCTGGCGCCTCTACATGGAGCGCACGATCGGCCTGCGGACGGCACGCGACTTTCCCGAGCCCAAGAGCCCCCCCGAGTACAAGCGCTTCCAGCGCGGTCCGCTCGCGTTGTCGTACGACCCCTACTACACCGCCTCGACCGACACCACCGGCACGGGCACGACCGGCACTGGCACGACCGGCACGGGGAAGACCGCGACCGGTACCGGGGCGACCCGCGGGGCCCGCGACACGACGACCCCCGGCTCGGCGACCACGAAAACTCCGTGAGGCCGACCGCGGCCCCGCTACTGGGGCTTGCGACGCTCACGCTGGTGATCGCCGCGTGCGCGCTCGCCTGGCGTGAGAACTCGCCGCTGGTCCCGGACCACGGCGGCCTCGGGGGAGGATCGGCGCCGCTGTTTCTCGTGCTCCTGGCGGTCGCGTTCGGAACGTACGTGGCAGGAGCCGCACTCGTCCGCCGAGCGGGCATACGCCTCGCGGTCGTCATCGCGCTCGCTGCGGCGATACAGCTGGCGCCGCTCGGCGCGCCGTTGCTGCTCTCGACGGACGCGTGGACCTACTGGTCCTACGGATGGATCGCGGCTCGCGGTGACGCGAACCCGTACAGCGATCCACCCTCTGCCGTGCCCGGCAACCCGGCGCTCCCTTACATGGGTGCGGCGTGGCGGGACACCACGTCCGTGTACGGGCCGGCGTTCACGCTCGCGTCCGAGCCGGTCGCTCTCGCCGCCGGGTCGTCGTCCGACAGAGCGGCGTGGATCTTCAAGAGCCTGTCTGCGCTCGCCGCGCTCGCGGCTGCGCTGTTGGCCGGCCGCCTTGCCCGCCGCCGGGCGCTCGCGATCCAGCTCGTCGGGTGGAACCCGCTCCTTGCAGTGCACGCGGCGGGAGGCGGGCACAACGACGCATGGGTCGGCGCGCTGGTTCTCGCCGCTCTCGCGCTCGCGGCGTCGCGCCGGCTGCAGGCTTCAGGGGCGCTGTGGGCTGTGGCGATCGCCGTGAAATGGGTGCCGTTGCTGTTCCTCGCTCTTCGTGCGGTCGAGGCGCGTGCGACCCGGCGCTCCACTGCACACGTCGGGTTCGGTCTCGCTGCAGCTGGGATCGCTGCCGCCGCGACAATTCGCTACGGGCTGCAATGGCCGCTCGCCTTCGTCCCGTTGGCGGGCAACGCGGCGCTCGAGACGAGCTATGCGCTTCCGCATCGGCTCGAGCAGCTGGGCGTACCGCATGGCGTCGCCCTCGGTCTCGCGGCGGCTGCGCTCGCCGGCGGCCTGGTGTGGCTCTTCCGCGAGGCCGGCAGGGGCCGTGCCCGGCTCGGTCTCGCTGCATGTCTCGTCCTGGCGACGACGCCCTATCTTGCCGTGTGGTATCTCGGTTGGGCTGTGCCGCTCGCGGCCGCAGACGACGACGACACTGCGATCGGCATCAGCATCCTGCTGTGCGCGTATCTCCTGCCGCAGACGATCCCTCGCTAGCGGGCGAATCCGAATCCGCGGTCACTTGACGGCGCCGACCGTGGCGAGGTGCAGAACGAGAATGCCGTCTTCGTCGAAGACCACGTGCCAGCGGCGGTCGGCGCGAAGCCGGGCGAACGCGGCGCCGAAGCGGTCTCTGGCACTGCCCGCGTCGAGGTAGCTGGGCCGCCGCGTGTCGACCGCGACCCAGCGAGCCTCACGCAGCACCGGGAAGCTGAAGATGCGCCGCCGCTCCGAGAGATGCGCCCCGAGCGTGTTCGTCGCGCTCACGGGGACGGACTCCGGCACCGCCCGCACCGCCCGCGCCGCGGCCCGATCGTGAGCGGTGACGACATGATCCCGCGTCGCAAGCTTCGAGCCGAAGGGAACATGCCGCCAGACGGGCAGCGGTCCGAGCAGCACGCCGGAGACGAGCGCGACGGCCACCGCACCCCGCGCCAACGCGGGAAACGCGCTCGGCACCACCCTTTGCAGCCGGGCCGCCCCGAGCACCGCAGCCCCGACAAAGCCCGGAATCGCACCGGCCGTGTAGTGGAAGTGGATCGATGTCTGCGTGCGCGTCCCGGAAAGCAGGTTGAGGGCGAGCTCGGGCAGCGCCGTCAAGGCGAGAAGCGGCGAGAGCAACGGCAGCCCTCCCAGCGGCAGCAGCAGGTCGCGGAGGTAGCGGAGATCGCGATGCGAGAACGCCTGCTCCATGACGCGCAGCGGGTGCTCGAGCAGGGTCTTGGCGATCCCTTCCGGCGAGCCGCCGACCGCCGCGTACCGGCCCTCGAAGGGTGAGCCGCCACCCGGCGCATAGCGGGGGACGATGACGGCGGTGGCGATGACCGCGACGGCCGCTCCGCTCACGGCGATCAGGAGCCCTGCCTGCCGGCGCCCGTGCGCGACTGCGTGCCAGAGACCGAGCATCGCGACAACGAGCCCGATCTGCTCCTTCGTCAGGCACGCCGCACCCGCACACAGGGCGAACGGGAGCATGCGTTCCTCCGTCAGGAACCAGATCGCGCCGAGGAGCAGCGGCGTTGCGAGCGCCACGGGGTGAAAGTCGTCGACGACGAGCCATTGCGTCGGCGGGTAGAGCAGGTAGACGAGGGCAAAACCGAGACCGGCCCACTCCGAGCCGAGATGCCGGCGGGCGAGCAGGAACACCGGCACAGCGCCGAGGGCGACTGCCACTGCCTGCACCACCAGCAGGAGCGATGGGTCGGGCCATAGCCACCAGGCCGGTGCAAGCGCGGCGACGATCGGATCGAAATGCGCTCCCAGCCGGGAGATCTGGCGGCCCTGCAGATCGGTCACCTCGAGGAAGTGACCGTGGGCGGTCGCCCATACGGCCTGCGTGAGGTTGCCGACATCGAAACGGCCCGTCTCGAACGCGCGTTGCTGGAGTACGGCGAGCGCCGACATGCCCGTGCCGAAGGCTCCGATCGCGAGCCAGAGCAGCGCGCGCGGCCGGATCACCGGCGGGCGACTGCGCGCTCGAGCAGATCGCGCCAGCGCAGGCCGAGGACGTCCTCGCTCGCCTGCGCCTCGTAGGTCGCCCGCCCTTCGTCTCCGAGCCGCCGCGCGAGTGCTGGATCGGAGGCGAGCCGGCGGACGGCGCCGGCGAGCGCCTCCGCGTCACCGGCCGGGATCAGGAGCGCATCGGCGCCGTCGGTGAGCAACTCGCGCGCCGCCGTGGTGTCGGCGGTGACGACCGGGCATGCGCAGGCGAGCGCCTGAAACACCTTGTTCGGGATCACACGGGCCGTCTTGTCCCCGGTGCCGAAGATGCCCAGAGCGCACCCGGCCTGTTGCAGCTCGCCCGGCAGGTCCTCGTAGTCCACCCAGGGCACCCACGTGACGTTTGCGGGCCGAGAGTCCAGGAGGCGCTCGAGCTGCCCACTTCCGACGACACGGAACGGAACCTCAGGCACGAGCCGCGCCGCGGCGAGGATCGTCTCCAGGCCGTGCAGAGGGATCAGCTTTCCGACGAACAGCGCGTGAAACGGCGTCTCCGGCTGCCAGCCCGGACGGAAGAGCCGATCCTCGGCGCCGACCAGACAGACCTCGACGCGGTCGTCGGCAAGCCGGAACTCCTCGCGGAAGAAACGGGCATGAGCCTCCGTGTCGGCGACGACGAGATCGGCGTTCTGAAAGGCCCTGCGGTCGACGATGCGCACGATGCCGGCAGCCGGCAGGCCGCGACGGAAGCGGCCGCGGTCACTGACCAGCGTGTCGAAGAGCGACACGAGCGGGTTGAACACGACAGGCCGCCCGCGCGCGGCACGCTTGGCCGCAGGGAGGTCGAAATGGCCGGGATAGCCGACGATGAACGCGTCCACCGCCTCGTCGCCGCTGCTTCCGAGGCTGTGCTCGGCCTCCGCGAGCCTCAGGAGCTGGCGCAGTCCGACCGACCAGTTGTGGCGCCGTTCCCAGACCGGGCGGTGCTCCTCGCGCACGTCGACCCCCGCCCCCCGGAGCGCAGAGATGACCTGTGCGTTCCGGGGGTAGGCCCGGTCGTACGTCCCGAAATAGAGAACACGCATCGACGCGCTTAGCGCAGAACCTCGTCGACCAGGCGCGCGGAGCGGTCGCCCGCGCCGACATGCTCCTCGTGATGGCTGGTGATCAGCTCGGAGATGAGGCCGAGCGAGAGCAGCTGGATGCCGACGACGAGGAGCAGCACCCCGAGGGTGAGCAGGGGCCGCTGCCCGATCGCGTGCCCGGCCAGCTTCACCACCGTCAGGTAGACGAGAATGATCAGCCCGATCAGGCTCATGAGCAGCCCGATGCCGCCGAACAGATGCAGCGGCCGGTGCCGGTAGCGGCCCATGAAGGTGACGGTGAGGAGATCGAGGAATCCGCGCAGGTAGCGCTCGACGCCGTAGTTCGAGCGGCCGTGCTCGCGCGGGCGATGGTGCACCGGTAGCTCCGCGATGCGGTATCCGCGGTAATGGGCGAGCACGGGGATGTAGCGGTGCAGCTCCCCGTACAGCCGCATGCCCTGGACGACTTCGGCGCGGTACGCCTTGAGGCCACAGTTCATGTCGTGCAGGCGCACGCCCGAGACCCGCCCCGTGATCGCGTTGAACAGCTTCGACGGGATCCGGCGGGTGAGCGGATCGCGGCGCTTCTCCTTCCAACCCGTCACGAGGTCGAACCCCTCGTCGAGCTTCGCGAGCAAGCGGGGGATCTCGGCGGGATCGTCCTGGAGGTCGCCGTCGATCGTGACCACGATGTCGCCGGCCGCCTCGGCAAAGCCGGCATCGAGCGCCGCTGCCTTGCCGAAGTTTCGGCGCAACCGCACGACCCGCACGTTCTCCTGCGCTTCGTGCAGGAGCGCGAGCGCGCCGAAGGTGCCGTCCACCGAGCCGTCGTCGACGAACACCACCTCCCAGGCATCTCCCAGCCCGCCGAGCGCAGCCGCGAGCTCGTCGTAGAGGGGAGCGATGCTCTCCTCCTCGTCGTGCACCGGGATGACGACCGAGATCACGCCGCGAGGGTACCCCGTGAGGGCTCGTGCCGAGGCGGTGGCGGTGGGTCGCTGCCGGGAGACGGTAGCGTTGGGCCGTGGCAGGCTTGCTGTCCGTCGAGGAAGCGCTCGACCATGTGCTCGCCCAGGCGGTGCCGTTGCCGGCCGAACCCGTCGCCCTCGCGGATGCTGCAGGACGCTTCCTCGCAGATGCTGCGCGTGCTCGCGTCGACCTCCCTCCCTTCCGGAGCTCGGCGATGGACGGGTTCGCCGTGCGCGCGCTCGACGGACCAGGCCCGCTCGAGGTCGTCGATCGCTCCGCCGCGGGCAGGCCGGCAACCGCAGTCCTCGGGCCGGGCGAGGCGATCGGGATCGCGACCGGAGCAGTCGTGCCGGAAGGAGCCGACGCGGTCGCGCCGATCGAACGCGTCGTGGAATCCGACCACACGATCGTGCTCGCGACGTCCGTTGTCTCAGGAGAGAACGTGCGCGAGCAGGGCGGCGATGTTCGTTCCGGGGCCGAGGCCCTTGCGGCCGGCGTTCTGCTCACTCCTGCTCGCATCGCGGCGCTCGCAGCATGTGGCGTCGAGACGGTGCAGTGCGCGCGCCGTCCCAGCATCGCGATCGTGACGACCGGCACCGAGTTGAGACCGCCGGGAAGCGAGCTCGCCCGCGGGGAGATCTACGAGTCGAACGGCGTCATGCTCGACGCCGCACTGACTGCGGTGGGGGCGATCGTCGAGCGGCTCGGCGCCGTCGCCGACGAAGTCGAGAGCCACCGCACCGCGATCGAGCGCGGGCTCGCAGCAGACGTGCTCGTCACGTCGGGCGGAGTGTCGGTCGGCCCCCACGACCTCGTCCGTCAGGTCGAGGCCGGCCTGGGCGTCGAGGAGGTCTTCTGGGGTGTTGCGATGCGACCGGGCAAGCCGATCGCGTTCGGGCACCGTGGCTCGACGCTCGTCTTCGGGCTTCCCGGTAATCCCGTCTCGGCGCTGGTGGGGTGCCGTCTCTTCGTCGTCCCGGCCGTCCTGGCGCTCCAGGGCGCCGTCGACCCGCGGCCGCGCTTCCTGCCCGGTGTGCTGGCCGCGCCGATGCGCCCCAACGCCGCACGCGACAATTTCGTGCGAGCGCGTAGCCGCTGGAGCGCGACAGGCGTCGAGCTCGAGCCGATCACGGGCCAGGAGTCACACATGATCGTTCGCTCCGCGGCCGCCGATGCGCTTGTGCACGTACCGCGCGGGACGGACGAACTGCCGGCGGGAGCCGTGGTGCGCTACCTCCCGCTCTAGAACGGCCGATAGCGGCCGGCGGCCAGTGACCCGAGTTGTGCGGCAACGGCAGCCCAGGCGAGCAGCACGATCACCGTCGTCCACGGCACGAACCCGAGGGTCATCAGCGAGACGACGTAGAGCGGCGCGTCGAGGCCGAGGTCGAGTTGCGATGCGATCACGACGAGAGCGAGGGCCGGTCCGATGAGGCCGATGCCGTAGAGGAGATCCTGTCGCCAGCCGCCCCGCTGTTGCAGCTGCGGGAGCCAGAGCCAGGCATACAGCGACGGCAGCACGAAGATGAGCCCGTAGGGGCTCACGAACGCCGTCGCGACTGCGACACCACCCAGCACGACGAGGGCGACGACGTAGCCGGCGAGCGTGTCGTCGCTGCTCGGCTCCATGCCACCGGCAAGCCCCCGTCTGATCCGTATCCACCCGAGGAGGACGAGCAGCCCCACCACGATCACGCCGGGCGTCGACCAGCTCGGTATCGAGGGGCTGTCCGGCGGCGGAGGGATCGCCGCGCCGCGCGGAAACACCCCGGCCAGCGCGCCGCCCGCGACAACGGCCGCGATCCACAGCCACAGCCCGAACCGTGCGCGAAGGCCTCTCCAGGCGGCCCGCAGCCCCAGCCCTCTACGGCGCGAGCGAGCGAGGAGATCGACCACCCCGACGAGGAACGGCACGAGCAGGGCGACGAGCACGAGCTGGATCGCCCAGCCGCGCACGATGCGCTCGCCCAGGTAGACGTACCCGGCCGTGCCGCCCGCCAGCTCGACTCCCGCATCGAGGGAGCCGAGCAGCGTCTCGGCGGCGCGCCCGAGCTCCCCGAAGCGCTGGGCGTCCAACTGCTCCGGGACATCGGCTGGGCTGGCACGGTGCGCGTCGTCCGAGGTCGCGATGCGGAGCGCAGAGATGTGACGGCCGAGGAAGGGAGCCTGCTCGCCGTAGCCGAACGGGATACCGAGGTCGGCGAGTTGCACGAGCCAGCCCGGCCGCGCCGGGGCGCTGCCAAGCTGCCCGGCAATCCGCACGTCGGCCGTGCGCAGCAGCGCAGGTGCAGGCGACCTGGCCGCGAGGCCGGAAATCACGAGCCGTGGCTCGACGGACGAGGCCAGGCCGTCGAGGGAGACCACAGCGACCACGTGGGTGCGCAGGAGCGAGGTGCGTGCGAAGCGCTCGGCGCCGTAGCCGCCGTACGCGCCGCCGTCGGATGAGAGAAACACGAGCGTGTGTTGCGGCTGTGGCCGAGAGGCCGGCGAACCAAGGCGAGCGTAACCGCGGGCGAGCTCGATCAGCGTCGCAGTCCCCGAGGCGTTGTCGTTCGCGCCGGGGCCGCCGCTGCTGTTGTCACGATGGGCGACAAAGACGATTGCGGACGTCGAAGCTCCCTTGACGGCGGTGGTGAGGTTCTGGAGCCTGACACGCCCGAGGCCGGGGATCGCCTCCGTCCAGGTGTCGTCGCCGACGCTCAGGTCGTAGAGCGCGAGCTTGTCGCTGAACCAGCGGGCAGCGTCGGCTGCGCCGGGCGTGCCGGGGACGCGGTTCGGGTGCACCTGGGCGAGCTCGGACGCGAGGGCGGTGGCGGACGCGCCGTCGAACGACGGCGGGAGCGCCGGTGCCGGAAGCGGACCGGGACGGGCGATCGTGAAGCCGAGGACGAGCAGGGCCGGCGCCAGCAGGAGGAACGCGCTCCGCACCAGTGGGCTGTTGATCGGCTCGACCGAGCTCCGGCGCCGGCGGTGCGTGCTGCGGGTCCGGGCCGGGGTCGCCTCCATGTCGGGGGCTATAGTACGAGCGCCGGGGAACCGCGCGTCCGGCGCGCAGACGCCACGATGGCCGACTCCTCCACCATCCTCCTTGTCGACGACGAGGAATCGATCCAGACGCTGCTCACCTATCCGCTCGAGCGGGACGGCTACCGCGTCGTGCAGGCGCGTGACGGCGAGGAAGCGTTACGGCGTTTCTCCGAGGAGGAGATCGATCTCGTGGTGCTCGACATCATGCTGCCCCGCGTCGACGGCCTGGAGGTCTGCCGGCGTCTGCGCAATGAGAGCACGGTGCCGATCATCATGTTGACGGCGAGAGACGACGAGCTCGACAAGGTGCTCGGGCTGGAGCTCGGCGCGGACGACTACATCACGAAACCGTTCTCGATCCGGGAGTTTCGAAGCCGGATCCGGGCGCTGCTCCGACGTGCCGCGACGCCGCATCTCGTCGGCCGCCGCGATGAGGTGATCGAACGCGGCGAGTTGCGCATCGACCTGCCGCGGCGCACGGTCGAGGTGCGCGGCGAGACCGTGCAGCTGACGTTCGTCGAGTTCGAGCTGCTCGCGCTGCTCGCCGCGAACCCCGGCGTCGTCCATTCGCGCCGTCAGCTACTCGAGCGGCTGCGAGGGGGTGCCGACTACCGGGAACCTCGCACGATCGACGTGCACGTTCGTCACCTGCGGGAGAAGATCGAGCGCGAGCCGCGCGAGCCGGAGCTGATCCTCACCGTGCGCGGTGCCGGCTACCGGTTTCGGGAAGGATGAACCTGCCCGGCGGCATCCGGCTCAAGCTGGCGCTGGCCCTGACCGCGATCGTGGGCGGTGCCCTGCTCGCCGCCTACGCGATCGTCGTCCCGTCCCTCGAGCGCCGTCTCGTCGACGCCAAGCTCGACCAGGAGCAGTCGGACGCCGAGACGCTTGCGATGACGTACTCCCGGAACCTCGACGCGATCAGCGGGATCGATCTGGACAACTTTGTCGACAGCTCCGCGTTCGTCTCGAACTCGCGCGTCGTCGTGTTCGGGGCGATCGGGTCGCCCGTCAGGCTGATCGTCAGAGCAGACTCGTCCGCGGTGGGGACGGACGAGATCACCCACGACCCGGTCGCCGCCGCCGCGGCACAGGACGGCGCCATCCGGCGGGCGAAGGTCACCCACGCGGGCCGCGCGTATGCGGAGGTCGCGATACCGCTGTATACGACCGGCGACGTGATGCTGCTGTCCGGGTCGCTCAGCGATCAGCTTGCGACGTTGCATCTCGTCGAGCGCCGCCTCTTGTACGCAACGGCCGTGGCGCTTCTGATCGCGTTCGGAGCAGGCCTGTCGGCCGCCGCCATGCATGCGCGGCGGATCAGGCGCCTGCAACAGGCCGCCGACCGCATCGCGCAGGGGGCATTCGACGAGCCGGTGATCGATTCGGGCAACGATGAGCTCGGCCAGCTCGCTGCCTCGTTCGATCGCATGCGGGTGGAGCTCGCACAGCTCGATCGGGCGCGGAAGGAATTCGTCGCCAATGCGTCTCACGAGCTCCGCACGCCGCTGTTCTCTCTGGCGGGCTTTCTCGAGCTGCTCGCCGACGAAGACCTCGACGAGGACACCCGCCGCGAGTTCCTCGCGACGACGCGCAGCCAAGTCGATCGGCTGACGAAGCTCGCGACCGATCTGCTCGACCTCTCGCGCATGGACGCGGGCAGGTTGCGTCTCGAGCACGAGGAGATCGTGCTGGCAGAGACGGCACGGGTGCTGGCGGAGGAGCTCGGCACGCTCGCGGAGTCCTCAGGGCATACGCTCGAAGTCGACGCCGACGACGATGCCTGGGCGTTCGCCGATGAGGAGCGGGTGCTCCAGATCGGCCGTGCCCTCGCCGGCAACGCGCTTCTCCATACGCCTGCGGGCACGCGGATCGTCCTGCGCACGCAGCGCGACGGCGATCGTGTGACGCTGGCGGTCGAGGACGACGGGCCCGGGATCCCGCCCGAACACGTCGAGCGCATCTTTCAGCGCTTTCATCGCGTCGAGGGAGCGCAGGCGTCGGGCAGCGGTCTCGGGCTCGCGATTGCCCGCGAGCTCGCAGGACGCATGGGCGGGGCCGTTCTCGCCGAGAGCCGACCGGGCCGCACGGTGTTCACGCTCGAGCTGCCCGCTGCCCCGTCTGCGTTGCGCCCGGAATCCGCACCCGCGCTCGCCTGACCGTTTCCACGTGGAAACGGCACCCGTCGGCGCATGAGCGTTTCCACGTGAAAACGGCCGCCGATGCGCGCATGAGCGTTTCCACGTGAAAACGGCGGCCGCGATGACACGGATACAGTGAACCCGATGCGTCCGGGTGCCGTCGCGATCGTCGCCATGATTGCCGCGGTGCTCGGCGGCGGGATCGCGCTCGTGCTCGGAGCCGTGACCGGGCTCACCGACCACGACGAGACGACGGTCGTCGTGAGCGGCGGCCTCCCGCAAGCGGCGCCGGCGCCGGCCACCGAGGTGCCGGTGCTCGGCAACGGCTTCAATCCGGCGGCGATCTACGCCCGCCGCGCGCCCGGCGTCGTCACGATCTACGCCGATTTCGGCAGCGGGGGCATCTCGCAGGGCTCGGGATTCGTCGTCGACCGTGCCGGCACGATCTTGACGAACGCGCATGTCGTCACGAACGTCGCGGATGCGGCCGGAAGGGCGGTGCGCGGGGCGAAGAAGCTCTATGTCGAGTTCAGGGATCGCGACCGCGTTTCCGCGCGCATGATCGGGTGGGACCTGTTCAGCGACGTGGCGGTGGTGAAGATCGCGCCTGCGGGCCACGTGCTTGCCCCGGTGCCGCTCGGGGACTCCGGCAGCGTCGTCGTCGGGAACCCGGTGGCCGCGATCGGCAGCCCGTTCAACGAGCAGAGCTCGCTGTCGGTCGGCGTCGTGTCGGCCATCGCCCGCTCCATCGACTCGCTCACGTCGAGCTATAGCGTCTCCGACGCGATCCAGACGGACGCACCCATCAACCAGGGCAACTCGGGTGGGCCGCTCTTCGACGCGAGGGGCCGGGTGATCGGGATCAACGCTCAGATCCGGTCGGCCGGCGGCACCGCGGAAGGCGTCGGTTTCGCGATCCCGATCAACGTCGCCCGTCGTGCGCTCGACCAGCTCGTGCGACTCGGCCGCGTCTCCTACGCCTACATCGGGATCAAGACCCAGGACGTGACGCCGGGGGTGGCCCGGCATTTCGGGTTCGCCTCGAAGCGCGGCGCGCTCGTGGCCGAGGTCGAGCCCGGCACGCCGGCCGCGAAGGCCGGCATCCGCGGCGGCAGCCGTTTCGAGCAGTTCAACGGCGTCGACGTCCCCGTCGGCGGCGACGTGATCGTGCGGATCGGCAAGCGCACGGTCGAGAGCGCCCAGGACGTTTCGCGCACGGTGACCGAGCTCGTGCCCGGCACGCAGGTGCCGTTCGTCCTCCTGCACGGCGGCACGACGCGCGAGACCGTGCAGGTGACGGTGGCCGAGCGTCCGTCGACGTCCGGCTAGCCCTCGTGAGGCGCCGCCTCATCGTCGTCTCCAACCGCGGGCCGGTCGGATACGACCGCGATCCTCGGGGTCGCCGTGTCGCGCACCGCGGCGCGGGAGGGCTCGTCACGGCGTTGCGGCCTCTCGGCGCCAGCTATGACGTGACCTGGATCTCGAGCGCGATGACGGCCGAGGAACGCGACATCGCCGCCGCCGGGCCTCTCGAGGAGGAGGCGTCGACCGGCAGCGTTCGGCTCCGGCTCGTCGCCCACGACGAGGAGGCGTACCGGCTCTTCTACGAGGTCGTCGCCAATCCCGCACTCTGGTTCGTGCAGCACGGCCTGTGGGAGCACAAGGCGGATCCCGAGGCGGACCTCTGCGGGCCGTGGGAGCACGGCTACGCTGCAGTCAACGCCGGCTTCGCCGACACCGTGCTCGACGAGCTCGCGCAGCAGCCCGGAGCGGCGGTGCTCTTCCAGGACTACCACCTCTACGTTGCGCCGGCGCTCGTCCGGAAGGGCCGGCCGGACGCGCGACTGGCCCATTTCGTCCACATTCCCTGGGTCGGGCCCGATGACTGGGCGGTGCTCCCGCCGGGGGTGGCGCGCGCCGTGCACGAGGGGCTGCTGGCGTGCGACAGCATCGGTTTTCACACGGAGCGCTGGCGCGCCGCGTTCGTCGCCTCGTGCGCCGCCTTGCTCGGGCGTGGTGGCGAGGCGGAAGCGCGCTCGCATGCGAACCCGATCACGGTCGACGCTTCCGAGTTCGATGCGCTGGCGCGGTCGGCTGCGGTTCTCGCACGCGAGGAGGAGCTCGTGAGCGAGCGGCCCGAGCTCCTCATTCTCCGCGTCGACCGCACCGATCCTGCGAAGAACGCCGTCGTCGGCTTCGCGGCCTTCGGCCGCCTGCTCGAGCGCCGCCCCGACCTGCTCGGGCGTGTCGGCATGCTCGCCCTGCTCGACCCCTCACGCCAGGCGATCCCGGAGTACGTCGAGTATCGGGCGGCGCTGGAGGTCGAGGCCGACCGCGTCAACTCCGCCTTCGGAGCGAGCGGCTGGACACCGATCGACCTGCGCATCCGGGACGACTTCCCGAGCTCGATCGCCGCGTACCGGCAATACGACGTGCTGCTCGTGAACCCTGTCCTCGACGGTCTCAATCTCGTCGCGAAGGAAGCCCCGCTCGTCAATGCGCGCGATGGCGTGCTCGTGCTGTCCCGCAACGCCGGGGCGTGGGACGAGCTCGGGGCCTGGGCCATCGGCGTCGACCCTGCGGACGTCGAGGAGACCGCAGGAGCACTCGAGCGAGCGCTCGAGCTGCCCCTCGGCGTGCGGCGCGCGATGCTGGGCGGGCTGCGGGCGTGCGTACGCGGCCACGACCTCTTCGAATGGGCGGAGGCGGAGCTCGCTGCGCTCGACGGGGCCCCAGTACGATGACGACGTGAGCGCGATCCGCCCCTCCACCTGGGCTGTACCGGCAAGGGCTCCCGTTGTCATATTGGACAACAGACCGCGATGAGCGACTTCTCGCACGTCGACGAGACGGGCGCCGTGCGCATGGTGGACGTCGGGGCAAAACCGCTCTCGCGCCGTCGCGCCGTGGCCCGCGGCTCGGTGCTGATGGCGCCCGCGACCGCGGCGCGCCTCGGCAGCCTCCCCAAGGGGGATGCGCTCACCACGGCGCAGCTCGCGGGCATCATGGCGGCGAAGCGCGCAAGCGATCTGATCCCGCTCTGCCATCCATTGCCGCTGACGGCGATCGACGTCCGGCTGACCGTGGTCGAGGACGGCGTCGAGATCGAAGCCACGGTCGAGACGACCGCGCAGACCGGCGTCGAGATGGAGGCCCTCACGGCCGTGTCCGTCGCCGCACTGACCGTCTACGACATGGCGAAAGCGGTCGACAAAGGGATGTCGATCACCGGCATCACGCTGGTCTCGAAGGTGAAGGAGCCGGCGTGAGAGCAGCGGTGCTGACCGTCTCCGACGGCGTGCACCACGGCACCCGTGAGGATCGCAGCGGCGACACCCTCGCAGAGCTGCTGGACGCCGATGGGTTCGACGTGGAGCGGCGGGTCGTGCCCGACGAGCCGGAGGCGATCGCGGCCGCGATCCTGGAACTGGCCGCCGACGCCTCGCTCGTGCTCACCACCGGCGGCACCGGATTCACGCCGCGCGACGTCACTCCCGAGGCCACCCACACGGTGATCGACAGGGAGGCGCCCGGGATCGCCGAGGCGATCCGCGCGGATGCCCGCACCAGGACGCCCCATGCGTTGCTCTCGCGCGGGATCGCCGGATTGCGCGGGGCGACGCTCGTCGTCAACCTGCCGGGCTCACCGGGCGGGTGCCGCGACGGCTTCGCCGTGCTCCGACCCGCACTCGTTCACGGGCTCGAGCTCGCCGCCGGAGATCAGGGCTCCGGGCACCTGCAGACGTGAGCTCCGCGGCCGCCTCGCTCCCGCGCCGCTTCGCGTCGCTCGTCCGCATCGAGCACACGGTATTCGCGCTCCCGTTCGCCTACGTCGGCGCCTTTCTCGCCGTCGACGGCTTTCCCGGCTGGGGCAACCTGCTCTGGGTGACGGTGGCGATGGTCGGCGCCCGGACACTCGCGATGGGCCTGAACCGCCTCATCGACGCGGAGCTCGACGCGCGCAACCCGCGCACGGCGACGCGCGAGATCCCGTCCGGGCTCCTCACGGCCTCCCAGGTCTGGGGTCTCTGCGGCGTTGCGCTCGCGATCTACCTCGTCGCGGTGTTCCAGCTCAATCCGGTCGTGCGCTGGCTGTGGCCGATCCCCGTCGCTCTCTTCGTCGCGTATCCGTACCTGAAGCGGTTCACGTGGCTCTGCCACCTGTGGCTCGGAGCCTGTACCGGGCTCGCACCGGTGGGCGCCTGGATCGCGGTCACAGGCTCGGCGCCGTGGGAGGCGTGGGCGCTGTTTGCCGCACAGGGCCTCTGGGTGGCCGGGTTCGACCTCTTCTACTCCCTCTTCGACGTCGATCACGATCGTGCAGCGGGGCTGAAGTCGTGGGCCACCCGCTGGGGCGAGCGAGGCGTCTTTGCGGGTGCGCGAGCGTTCCACGTGCTCGCCGTGGCGCTGCTGGCAGCCGTCGGCGTCGGGTTGTCGCTCGGGGTGTTCTACTGGCTCGGCCTGCTCGCCGTCGCAGGCCTGCTCCTGTACGAGCACACGATCGTGCGCCCGGGCGACACGCGCCGACTCGATGCGGCGTTCTTCACCGTCAACGGCGTCATCAGCATCGTCTTCTTCGCGTTCGTTCTGATCGACACGCTGTCGTGAGCGGAGCGGCGCGTGGCCGGGGCCGCGGCCCGGCGTCGGCCCAGCCGTGCAGGCGGCAGGGGATCGCCGCTACCGTGCCGTCACGTCACCGGGCGGACAGGGTCGGATGCGAGCGGAAGCGGAGGCGCGGTTGATCACGGCGGAAGGCCTCGAGAAGCGCTACGGCCGCAAGCGGGTGCTGCGCGGCGTCTCGTTCGTGGTGCCACGCGGCGGCTTCCTGGTCGTCACCGGCCGCAACGGCTCCGGCAAAACGACCCTCATGCGGATCGTCACGGGGCTTGCGGCCGCCACCCGCGGGACGCTGAGCGTCGACGTCGACCGTGCCGGCCTCGGCTATCTCGCGCACGAGCCGCTCGTCTATCACGAGCTCACCGCCGTCGAGAACCTGGACCTCTACGGCAGGCTGTACCGGGTGCCGGAGCGGCGAGAGCGGATCGGCATGCTGCTCGAGCGCTTCGGGCTGTGGGACGCACGGGGAGATCGTGTCTCCACGTACTCGCGCGGGATGACGCAGAGGCTCGCGCTCTGCCGGGCCCTGCTCCACGAGCCGGCACTCGTCGTGCTCGACGAGCCGTTCACCGCACTCGACGACGACGGTGCGGCACTTCTCGACCGGGAGCTCGCCGTGCTGGCCCGCGAGGCCACGGTGCTGCTCGCGACCCACGATCCCGATCGCGTCGCCTCGCTGGCTACGGACCACCTGGTGCTCGCATGAGCGGCTACGCGATGGACGTGGTGGCGCTGGCGCGCAAGGACCTGACACTCGAGCTGCGGGCGAAGGACACCCTGCCCGCGATGATCCTGTTCGTCCTCTCCACGCTCGTTGTGTTCCATTTTGCGCTTCCCGCCGGAACCGGCGCCGGCGCGGCGTATGGGCTGTTGTGGGTTGCGCTCGTGTTCACGGCGCTCCTCGGGCTCGCCCGTGCCTGGGTGCCGGAGAACCAGGGCCGGGCGCTGGACGCGCTCGTGCTCGCGCCGTGCGACCGGAGTGCGATCTGGCTCGGCAAGTCGCTGGCCACGCTCGCGTTCCTGGCTGCCGCCGAGGTCGTCGCGCTGCCTGCGTTCGCCCTCCTGTTCGCGCCGCTCGACGCGGTCGCGATCGCAGGCGTGGTGCTTGCGAGCGTCGGCATGTGCACCGTCGGCTCCCTGCTGTCGGCAATGGCCGCTGCCAGTCGCGGCCGCGAGGTGATCCTGCCCCTCCTGTTCCTGCCGCTCTCGATCCCGCTCGTCGTCGGCGGCGTCGGAGCCGGCATCTCCGCCGACGGCGTCACCTATCTCTTGTTCCTCGGCCTCTACAACGCGGTCTTCGCGATACTTTCGTGGGCCACCTTCGAGTATGTCGTCACGGAATAACCTCCAGCTCCTGGCCCTCGCGGCAGCCGCCCTCGTAGGGCTTGCGATCGTGATGGCCCTGCTGGTCGCGCCCGAGGACGCGGACCAGGGCATCTCGCAGAAGATCTTCTACTTCCATGTCCCGATCGCCCTCACCGCGTACGCGTGCTTCGCACTGGGTGCGTGGAAGGCGCTGCGCCTGCTGTGGGTCGGCGGCGAGCGGCGCGATCTCGAGAGCTACACCGCCATCCATCAGGGCACCATCTTCGGCGCGCTGACGCTGATCACGGGCTCGATCTGGGCCAAGGCGTCGTGGGGTGTCTGGTGGAGCTGGGGGTCGAACCAGCTCGTCCTGTTCCTCGTGCTGTTCCTGTTCTATTGCGCCTACTTCATGCTCCGCTTCTCGGTCGAGGAGGGCGCCCGCCGCGAGCGCATCAGCGCCGTCTACGCCCTCTTCGGCGTCGCGCTGATCCCGGTCAGCTTCCTCGCGATCCGGCTCGCCAGCGACTTCATCCACCCGACCGTGTTCACGCGGGACGGACCGCAGATGACCGGGACGATGTTCACCGCCTTCCTCATCTGCTGGCTCGCGATCACGTGGCTTGCCTACGTCCTCTACAGGATGGAGCTCGCTGGGAAGCGCACCGACGCGAACCTGCGCGAACTGCGGGAGCTGCTCTCGTGAGCCAGGGGCAGTACGTCGCGCTCGCGTACGGAGCCGTCTTCGTGCTCGTCCTCGTGTGGGTGGCGATCATCGCCACGAAGCTCGCGCGGCTGGAGCGCGAGACCGGAGAGCTTGCCGAGCTGGCGCGCGGGCGTCGCACCGATGGCTGAGCTCCTCGTCTGGCCCGTGTTGATCGCCTACGGCGAGGCCGCATTCGCGTACGCGGGGGAGCTGCGCGGCCCTGGGCTGTCGGGACGGCTCGCGATCTGGGGCGTTCGCATCGGCTGGCTCGCGCAGACGGCACTGCTCGTCGTCCAGGCGCTCGACAGCAAAGGCTTCCCGTGGGGCACCTGGGCGGGCGCTCTCAACCTGTTCGTCTGGCTCGTCGTCGGCGCGTACCTGATCTGGGGCTGCACACCCCGGTACCGGCTGCTCGGGCTCGCCGTGATGCCGCTCGCAGCCGCTCTCCTCGTCGCGGCCTGGGCTGGTGGCGGCACCGGCATCTCGTCACGCGACGAGCCGGGTGGGCTGCTCGCCGTCCATGCCGGCCTCATGCTGGCCGCCTTCGCCGGGATCACCCTCGCGGCAGGTATGGCGGGCCTCTACCTGTGGGAGGAGAGCCGGCTCAAGCGCCGTGACGCCAGGGTTCTGCGTCTCCGCGTCCCGCCGCTCGACACGCTCGACCGACTGTCCGCCCGCACCACGTTCGTCTCGGTGGCGCTGCTGTCCGTCGGCATCATCGTCGGTCTGGCCGGGTTCAAGCGCGGCGACTTCGATGCGTCGATGGCGGTCGCCTTCGGCATCTGGATCCTGTGCGTCGCGGGTCTCGTGCTCCGCCACGAGGCAGGGTTGCGAGGACGCCGTTTTGCGGGCGTCCTGCTCTCGGGGTTCGTGCTCGTCGCCGTCGTCCTGCCCCTTACCCACTTCGCATCGTGAAGCTCGTCCTCGTCGGCGTTTCGCACCACCAGGCACCCATCGAGCTGCGCGAGCGCGTCGCCCTCGGCAGCGAGGCCGCGAGCCGGCTCGCACACGATCTCGCCGAGGGATGTGAGGCGGTCGTCCTCTCGACGTGCAACCGGACCGAGATCTATCTCGCCAGCGAGGACGATGCGCCACTCGACGCGCGCGCGAGCGCATGCCTGCTCGAGCTCGCCGGGGCCGAGGGGCCGGCGCTCGCCCCTGTGCTGTACCGGCTCGGCGACGACAGTGCCGCATTACACCTGTTCCGCGTCGCCGCAGGGCTCGACTCGCTCGTTCCGGGCGAGGGTGAGATCCTGGGCCAGGTGCGTGCCGCGTTCGAGAGTGGTGCCGCAGGCCCGCTGCTCGACCGCCTCTTCCGCCAGGCATTGCACGCAGGCCGCCGCGCCCGCGTCGAGACCGCGATCGGCGAAAGTCCAGCTTCGGTGCCGGCCGCCGCAGCTGCACTTGCACAGCAGGTCTTCGGGGAGCTGACAGGCCGCTCCGTGCTTCTGATCGGCGCCGGCAAGATGAGCGAGCTGACCTCGCGGAACCTGCGCTCACGCGGCGCCTCGATCGCGGCCGTGGCGAACCGAACCCTCGACCACGCCGAGGAGCTGGCACGGCTGGTCGATGCGCGGGCCGTCCCGATGGACGCGATCGAGGCCCTGCTCGGAGACGTGGACATCGTCGTCAGCTCCACGGGCGCACCCGGGTTCGTCCTCGACGTCGACCGCGCGGCGGTTTCGGTACGCGCGCGCCGCGGCCGACCGCTCCTGTGCGTCGACCTCGCTGTGCCGCGTGACGTCGACCCGGCACTCTCCGGGATCGACGGGTGCTTCGTCTACGACATCGACGACCTGCAGGCAGTCGTCGAAGCCTCCATCGCCGGGCGGCGTTCCGAGGCGGTGCGGGCCGAGCGGCTCGTCGCCGGAGAGGCCGAGCGTTTTCGCGCCTGGCAGGCATCGCTGGCGGTCGTACCGGCGATTGCGTCGCTGCGGGCGCGGGCCGAGGCGATTCGCTCCGCCGAGCTGGCAAAGGCCGAGGGCCGGCTCGGGCGGCTGCCGGAGAGCGAGCGCAAGCTCGTCGACGCGGTCACCTCCCAGATCGTGGCCAAGCTTCTCCACCTTCCGACCGTGCGGATGAAAGAGGCAGCGGCTGCCGCCGACGGTGTGGTCTATGCTGACGTCGTGCGCCATCTGTTCGGTCTCGGGGAGGAAGAGCAGTCGTGACGCGACCGCTGCACGTCGGGCGGCCCCTGCCGTTGCAGGCGCCCACGGCGTTCGTGCGCATCCGGCCTCGTGGCTGGCGGGCATGCGGCGAGACCAGGACTGCAACTATCCGCCGCTGCCGTGCTGCTTCGCGTCGGTTCCCGCGGCAGTAGGCTCGCGCTCACCCAGGCCGAGCTCACCGCGGAGGCACTGCGGCGGCCCGGGATCGAGATCGCGCTCGTGCCCATCACCACCTCCGGTGACCGGGACCGGTCGCGGCCGTTCGGTGAGATCGGGGCGCGTGGGGTGTTCGTGAAGGAGCTCGAGGAAGCGCTGCTCGAGCAGCGCATCGACGTCGCCGTGCATTCCGCCAAGGACATGACGTCGACAGACGTCGAGGGCCTCGTCGTCGGCGCGTACACGCCGCGGGAGGATCCACGGGATGCGCTCTGCGGCGCGGATGCGATCCGGCCGGGGATGCGCATAGGCACGGCGTCCGTGCGGCGGCGCTCCCAACTGCTGGCGCTCGAGCCGTCGCTGTCGGTGGAGCCGCTGCGCGGGAACATCGACACGCGGCTGCGCAAGCGTGGAGAGCGTGGCCTCGACGCTGTCGTCCTCGCCGCGTGCGGCCTCGACCGCCTCGGGCTCGGCGGCGAGGTCGGTCTGCGATTCGACCCGGGCGTGATGCTTCCCGAGGCCGGCCAGGGAGCGCTCGCGCTTCAGGTCAGGGCCGGCGAAGAGCACCTCGTCGAGGCGGTGGACGATCCGGGCACGCGCGCGCGCGTCGAGGCCGAGCGCAGCTGCGTCGCGCTCATCGGAGGCGGGTGCCTTGCTCCCGTCGCCGCCTACCACGATGGCGACGTGCTCACGGCGCTGATCGCGGACGAGGATGGAGCCTGGGTCGAGCGGCGCCATGGCCGTGATCCGGCAGCGCTCGCCGCCGAGCTGCTCGCGCTCGCCCGATGAGGGTCGTCGTCACGAGGCCGCTCGGGCAGGAGGAAGAGCTCGTTACGCGACTCGAGCAACTCGGCCACGACGTCGTCCATTGCCCACTGCTGGAGATCGAGCCGCTCGGCGACGAGCCCATCGACGTTGAGGGCTACGACTGGGTCGTCGTGACGAGCCCCAACGGCGCCCGCGAGCTGCTCCGGCGCGTCCGGGGGCCTCTGCCGCGCGTCGCCGCGATCGGGCGCGCTACGGCTGATGCGCTCGGCCACGCAGATCTCGTCGCTCGCGTGTCCACACAGGAGGGGTTGCTGGCGGAGCTCCCGCGCCCCGCCGGCCGCGTGCTGTTCGCCGCAGCCGAGGGAGCCCGGCAGCTACTGGTCAGCGAGCTCCGCGCGGATTTCCTGCCGCTCTACCGGACGCGCGAGCTCCGGCCCGACGAGGCGCCGTCGGGCGATCTCTGCGTGCTCGCGTCGGCATCGGCGGCGCGCGCTCTCGGCGCCCTGAAAACCGGTATTCCCGCCGTCTCGATCGGTCCCGAGACGACGAGGGCCGGGCTCGATGCCGGTGTCGACGTCGTCGCCGAAGCCGAGACCCACGATGTGGACGGGCTCGTCGCGGCGGTCGGGCGAGTAGCTGTGCCGTAGGAGCGCGCCGTTCTACACTCGGGGCGTGGTGATCTCGTTTCTCACCGACTTCGGCCTGCAGGACGACTTCGTGGGCACCTGCCACGGCGTCATCAAGCGGATCTCCCCGCAAGCCGAGGTCATCGACATCACGCACGGAATCCCGCCCCAGGCGGTGTTGCAGGGCGCGCTCGTGCTCGCCAACACGTTGCCCTACATGCCGGTCGGGGTTCATCTCGCAGTCGTCGACCCCGGTGTCGGCAGCCATCGGCGCCCGCTTGCGCTGCGGGACGAGGAGGGACGATTCTTCGTCGGCCCGGACAACGGGCTCCTGCTCCCGGCGGCGGAGCGCGCCGGGGTGGCCGAGGCGCACGAGCTCGCCAACCCCGCGTATGCGCTCGGCTCGGTGTCGCGTACCTTCCACGGCCGCGATCTGTTCTCACCTGCCGCCGCGCATCTCGCCAACGGCGTCCCGATCGGCGAGCTCGGCCCTCCGATCGGCGCCGGCGCGCTCGTGCGTCTCGACCTGCCTCAGCCCTCCTTCGGCGACGAGGTCGTCGACGCGACGGCCCTGTACGTCGACAGCTTCGGCAACATCGCGCTGAACCTCACGCGCGCCGACCTCGACCGTGTCGGCGTTGCGCCCGGCACGCGAATCGAGCTCGAGCTTGCGGGCGAGCGCTACTACGCGGTCGTGGCGCGCACCTTTGCCGATGCCCGCGCCGGCGACGTGATCCTCTACGAGGACAGCTACGCCAACATGTCGGTTGCGATCTCGAACGGCAACGCGGCGCAGATGCTGCACGCCACGGCCGGGCGGCCGATCCGCATCCGGTTGCGTTAGCACGCGCACCAGAATGATGAGTGTGTCCGCCCGTTCCGGGCACACCGCGAACGGAGAGACGTCGTGACCGGAATGACCGCGCCTCCGACGTCTCTCGTTGCGCGTGACATTAACGCGCGGAGCGGCTCGTGCCAAGTGACGCACGGCGATCACGAGCGCGCACCCAGGTGGTGGCACTGTTGTGGCGGCACCTCGATGGGACGATGATCCCTACGGATGCACGCCAAACGAATCGCGGCCTGGCTGGCCGCGCTCTTGACTGCCGCAGGTCTTGCGGGAGCGCTTCTGCTCGATGTTCTCGCTTCACCCCGTGGGCCGGCCCCGTGGGTCACCGCTGCGTGGGTCGTGGCGACGCTGACGTCGAGCGGGGTGGGCTTGGCGCTCGCGACGAGCCGGAGCGAGAACCCGATCGGGTGGCTGCTGCTCGCGAATGCCCTCGTGCTCGTCGCCATGGGGGTGACGGAGTCGTATGCGGACTATGCGCTGCTCGCACACCCCGGCGCCCTGCCGGGAGGCGCATGGGCGGTGCTGTTCTCCGACCGGGGCTGGCCGCTGCTGTTCTTCTTCGTCACGGCGATCGCATGGGTCTTCCCTGACGGCCGGCTGCCGTCGCGACGCTGGCGGCCGTTCGCACTCGCGGGAGCGGCGTCGTGCGCCGTCCTGATGGCGGTGTCGTTCTTGTCGTCCAGTCGCTTCGGCGGCCACTTTGCCCAGGTTGGGAGCCCGTTGCCGCGTCTGTCCGGCCCGGTCTTCGGGATCATCTACACGATCAGCGCGCTGGGGGGCCTGGCGACGCTGGTCGCCGGGGCGCTGGCCATGGTGACGAGGTTCCGGCGCTCGTCGGGGAGCGAGCGCCTGCAGATGAAATGGCTCGCGTATGCGGCCGCATTGATCCCGGCGGCCGTCGCGGTATGCCTGATCGAGGTCGCCGTCACCGGGGACGAGGGCGCCGCCACGGTAGGTGCTCTCGTTGTGGCGCTGTGCGCGATCCCGGCCGCGATCGGGATCGCGGTCACGCGCTACCGGCTCTACGAGATCGATCGCCTGATCAACCGGACGCTCGTCTATGCAAGCTTGAGCGCCGGTCTCGCGGCCGTCTTCGCTGTGGTGTCGCTTTCGCTCGGCGTGGTCATCGGGTCGGGCTCGACGCTGTCGACGGCAGCAGCGACCCTCACGGCGGCTCTGCTGTTCGGGCCGTTGCGGGCGCGCATGCAGTTGCTGGTCGACAGACGCTTCGACCGCGCCCGCTACGAAGGGCTGCGCATTGTCGAGCGCTACCTCGAGGATCTGCGCGCAGGGCGCGCGGCGCCGGAGGCGACGGGTGAGATGCTCGCACAGGCTCTGGGCGATCCCGGGCTGGAGCTGCTCTTCTGGCTGCCGGCGGGAGAGGTCTACGTGGATGTATCGGGTCGTGTCGTGGAGGGGATCGTGGAGGACGGCCGTGCCCGCACGCCTGTCCGGCGCGGGACGTTCCCGCTCGCGACCGTCGTGCACGACAAGACGCTGGGTGCACGCTCCGACCTGCTGGAGAGCGTCATCGGCGCCGCCGGACTCGCGATCGAGATCGCCCGTCTGCGGGCCGAGGTGCGCCGGCAGCTTGCCGATGTCGAGGAATCGCGAGCCCGCATCGTCACGGCCGGATACGAGGAACGCCGCCGGCTGGAGCGTGACCTTCACGATGGGGCACAACAGCGGCTCGTGTCGATCGGGCTCGGGCTCCGTCACCTCCAGGGACAACTCCCGGCGGCCAGCCCTCAGGCGGCGACGCTCGACGCCACGGTCGCCGAGCTTGCGCGGGCGATCGAGGAGCTGCGCGAACTCGCACGCGGCGTGCGTCCGGCAGGACTCGACGACGGCTTGGCCCCGGCCTTGCGCGATCTCGCGTCGCGGTCGCGCCTGCGAACGAGCGTCGAGGCGACTGACGAGCGCTTCGAGGACCGCGTCGAGACTGCCGCGTACTTCTTTGCGAGCGAGGCATTGACCAACGCCGCAAAGCACGCGCAGGCGTCCAGCGTTGCCGTGATCGCGGCTCGACAGAACGGCAGCCTTGTGGTCTCGGTCCGCGACGACGGCGTGGGCGGCGCCGTCCCCTCACCGGGCTCCGGGCTGGCCGGGATCACCGACCGTGTGGCTGCGCTGGGCGGAAGCGTTTCCGTGGCCAGTCCGCCCGGACGGGGAACGATCGTCACGGCGGAGCTTCCTTGCGGGTCATGATCGCGGAGGACCAGGCGCTGCTGCGCGAAGGGCTCGGGCGGCTGTTCGCGGACGCCGGCCACGACGTCGTGGCCGCGGTCGGAGATGCGGACCGCCTGCGCGCCGAGATCAGAGACCACGAGCCCGAGCTCGCGGTCGTGGACGTGCGCATGCCGCCGTCGTTCACCAACGAGGGGATCCGCCTGGCGCAGTGGATCCGCGAGACACACCCCGCCGTCGGCGTGTTGGTGCTGTCCCAGCACGTGGAGGCGGCTGGGGCCGTCGGGCTCGTGTCCCAGGGGGGCTTCGGCTACTTGCTCAAGGACAGGGTCCTGGACGTCGCGGACTTCCTCGAGGCCGCCGAGCGAGTCGCCAAGGGAGGCTCGGCACTCGATCCGCAGGTCGTTGCCTCGCTCGTGCGCGGGGAATCCTCGGATGCGCTCGCTGTTCTCACCGAGCGCGAGCGCGAGGTGCTGTCGCTCGTCGCGGAAGGACTCACCAACAGCGCCATTGCGCGCAGGCTGGTGCTCACCGAACGCACGGTCGAGGGTCACGTCCGCAGTGTGCTGATGAAGCTCGATCTCCCGACGAGCGACGACGCACACCGGCGCGTCCTCGCCGTCGTGGCCTACCTCCGCGCCGCCGACTCCAAGCGGTAGCACTCGCCCGAGTCGCGTGCTGGCCGCGGGCCAGATCGAGTGTTGGTGTCGATGTGGTGCCCGATCGGCCCCCATAGGTTCGGGGTGTCTGCACACCGAACCGAAGGAGGCACCATGCGTAGCACCTGGCGACTCGTCCCGATTCTCGCGCTGGCCGCAATTGTCGTGTCCGCACTCCTGCTCGGACCCGGCGCCTCGGCACAGAGCTCCGGGCCGCGCACGCTCACGCTCAAGGAGCTCGAGGCGGGGGCGACGTTCACGCATATCCGCAACACGAAGTCCGCACCGAACCGCTCGAACGCTCAGGGCGACGTGTTGGCGTTCACCAACCCGCTGGCCGACTCCTCCGGGCGGGTGGTCGGCAAGCTGCACGTCGGCTGCTTGACGACGACCGGGGCGCGCGACTTCACGAAGTCGGTCCTCACGTGCACGGGAGTCCTCGCGCTGCGCGACGGCACGCTGACCATGGTCGCCAATACGAGCCCCGGCCGGGCCACAACCACGGGAGCGATCACCGGCGGCACCGGTGCCTATGCCAACGCGAGGGGCGTCGTCGTCTCCAAGGCGGCCGACGGCGGCTCACTCGACACGATCACGCTCGCAGGCTGAGGAGGGACATCATGCAGAAGACCATCGACCGGCCAGCCGTCGACGTCGCCCCGCGGCAGGTGCGGCCCGGGCTCCTGGCACTCGTGCTCGCGCTCCTGTCGGTACCGGGCTCGACGATCGCCTGGGACCTGCCTGCGGGCGGCCTGTGGATCGGCCTACCGCTCGGGATCGCGGCAATCGTGCTCGGCATCCGTACGCGGCGCCGGACCGGAGGCTCCAGGCTGGCGCTCGCCGCGATTGCGATCGCAGCCCTGGCGCTCGGCCAGATGGGAGTCTGGCTGATCGTCGCCCTCGTCACCTGACGACGTACGGATCCCTCGCGGGAGACGCCGGAGCCGCGCTCAGAGCGGCCGCCGGCGTCTTCTGCGTTTGGCCTTCAGGGATCCTTGCGCGGGATCCGCTGCAAGAAAGACAGTGGCGAGAGCCGGACTTGAACCGGCGACACCACGGTTTTCAGCCGTGTGCTCTACCAACTGAGCTACCTCGCCTCGGTTGGGGAGTGTACCTCGGGGCTCTTCCTGCAGCGGATTCCGCTTCGCGGAATCTACGGAACCGCGTGCGCCGTTCCTTCCGCGCGAAGATCCCTGAAGCCGGGGAACCTACGGTTCCCCAGGGAACCCTCCCTTGTTGCGCAGGAACAGCCGCGGTTCATGTCGGCCGACCCACCATCTCGTCTAGGCTCCTGCACCGTGACGCAGCCAGGGAAGGCAGTCTCGATCATCGGTGCCCCGCTCGATCTCGGCCAGATGCGGCGCGGCGTCGACATGGGGCCGTCTGCGATCCGCTATGCGGGCCTCGAGGAGCGCCTGACCGAGATTGGCTACACCGTCACCGATCTCGGCAACGTGCCCGCACCCGAGCCCGAGGCGCTGGCACTGCACGACGAGCGCGCGCGCTTCCTGCCGGAGATCCTCGAAGCCTGCGGGCGCCTTTCCACCCTGGTCGAACACACGGTGCGCGACGGCGCTCTGCCGCTCGTGCTCGGTGGCGACCATGCGATCGCGCTCGGCACCCTCTCGGGTCTCGCCGCCGCCGCAGGCGGGCCCGGGGGCGTCATCTGGATCGATGCCCACGGCGACCTCAACACGCCCGAGACGAGCCCGTCAGGGAACGTCCACGGGATGCCGCTCGCAGCTTCCCTCGGCCGCGCGGAGAAGTGGTTCGCCCACGACGGTCTCACGCTGCCATCGCTCGATCCATCGCGAGTCGCGCTCGTCGGCATTCGCTCGCTCGACGGCGCAGAGCGAGCATTTCTGCGTGAGGCAGACGTGCGCGTGTTCACGATGAGCGACATCGATCGCATCGGCATCGAGCGTGTCATGCGCGAGGCGCTGGATCGCGTCGCGGGACCGGGCTTCGTGCACGTCTCACTCGATCTCGACGCGCTCGATCCCGAGGAGGCGCCCGGCGTCGGCACCCCGGTTCGCGGCGGGCTCACATATCGCGAAGCCCACCTTGCCTGCGAGCTGCTGGCCGAGTCCGGCGAGGCCGGTTCGTTCGAGGTCGTCGAGGCAAATCCGATCCTCGACCGGGAGAACACGACGGCACTGACTGCGGTGGAGCTCGTCGCGAGCGCGCTCGGCAAGTCGATTCTCTAGCGCGCGGCGCGGGTCTTTGGAGGGCGGTGTCTGACACCGCTCGTTGGCGGCGCGGCGACGAAACCGCTCTGAGCAGCGATTTTCCGTTGACGGTTCAGCACATTCCGCCGACGGTGTCAGACACCGCTCGCCGTCAAGAGCAAAGGGTGCCGAAGGTGTGACGATGTGTCCCCGGCGGGCTTGGGCCTACGGCCTCCGCGCGAGCACGACCCGAGTGACGCCCGGGAGCGCCAGCCCGTCGCCGTCGGCATAGGCGGCAAGCGCCTCCCGGATCTCCGCTCGCACCTCCTCCACCTCGGTCTCGTCGAGCCGCTCCAGCACCGAGTTGAGCATGTGGGAGAGGTCACGTGTTGCCTCCCAGTGCTCGTCGGCCGACTCGTACAGCCACGTGACGCCGACATCCTCCAGGCCTCCGAGCTCGAGGCCGGCGCCGGCGACGAGCGCGCGTAGCCGCTCCGGATCGTGCAGGCGGAACGGTCCGGGAGCATCCGGCTCCGGCGGCTCCATGAGCCCGCGCGCGAGCAGCACCCGCGCTCCGACCGAGGCCCACGGGTTCTCGTCGGCGCTGCCCCAGACGGCAAATGCAACCCGCCCGCCCGGCCGCAACACCCGGCGCGTCTCTGCCAGGGCCACCGCGGGGTCGGGCATCAGCATGTAGCCCCAGCGGCAGAGCACCCCGTCCACGGAGGCGTCCCGAAGATCGAGCCGTTGTGCGTCGAGCACGCGGAACTCGGCGTTGCCGATCCCGAGCTCGGCGGCCCGTCGTCGAGCAGACTCGACCATCTCGGGCACGAAGTCGCTCGAGATCAGGCGACCATCCGGGCCGAGCTGCTGCGCGGCGAGAAAGCCGGTGTCCCCCGCCGCGGCTGCGAGCTCCAGCACCGTCTCGCCCGGCTTGGGGGCGAGCAGCTCGACCAGCCGCTCGGCGACGTTGTGGGACGCGTTCCAGACGAAACCGCGCCGCTTCTCCCAGCCCGGCGCAACCGCCCGCCAGCTGTCCCGCGACTCCGAGGTCGACGGGTCTATGCCGGTGCTCCAGCGAACTGCGGGATGATGTGCTCGCCGTACGCCGCCAGCGTCTCCTCCTGGCCGTGGGTCATCAGGTAGATGCTGTAGTGGTCGACACCGATCGACTCGAGCTCTCTCAGCTTCGTGGTCGCCTGCTCGACGTTGCCCAGCACGGAGAAGCGGTCGCAGATCTCGTCGGTGACGAATGCTCCGTGGGCGGCTCCGACGCGGGAATGGTCGTTGTAGTCGTAGAACTCGCGCGCCTGCACGTAATCCGTGAGCGCCTGCGGGACGACCGAGCCGTCGGTGCCATAGCGCTCGATCAGGTCCTTGACGTGGTTGGAGACCATGGCGGGGAACCAACGGGTCTGCTCACGCGCGTCGGCGATGTCGTCGGAGATGTGGCTCGGCGCACAGACGATGCACTTCAGCTCCGCCGGATCGCGGCCTGCCTCCTCCGCGGCGGCGCGCGCGGTGGCCATGATCCACTGGATGATCTCTGGGTCGGCGAGCTGGATGATGACGCCGTCAGCGACGCGACCTGCCACCGCGAGCGCCTTCGGGCCGTAGCCGGCGATCCACATCGGGATCCGCGGCAGCTCCGGCCGAACCCATTTGAGCTGCAGGTCTGTGTCGTTCCAGTGCACTTCCTCGCCGTTCATGAACGGCTTGATCATCCGGCAGGCCGTCTCGAACTCGGCCACGCGGACGGGCTGCTGGCCGATGTAGCGCCGGGCCGAGTCACCGCGGCCGATGCCCATCACCATGCGGCCGTTCGAGATGTCGTGCAGCGTGGCGTAGAGACTCGCGAGCACCGTCGGCTCGCGCGTGCCCGGATTCGTCACGAGGTGGCCGAATTTCATCGTCGTGGTCGCCTGCACGGCGAGCGTGAGCAGCGGGAACGAGTCCTGCCACAGCACGTGCGAGTCATAGGTCCAGCCGATCTCGAAGCCGTGCCGCTCGCCGAGTGCCATCAGCTCGACGAGCCGCGTGTACGGCGGGTCGGGCAGGACCGTGACGCCGAAGCTGAGTGCCATCTGTTCTCTCCTTACGGTTCTCTCGGACGCTCCGATTATCCGTCCTCACCACGCTCCCCGCCACGCTACGTGTTCGCCGCCCTCCGCAGGACGAGCAACGGCGCCGCCCACAGGAGGCCGATGGCGACGAAGGCAAGCCGTCCGTCGCCGGGCAAGCCGAACGCCAGGCCGGCGAGCGGCGTGCAGACGACGATCGTGAGCACAGCGCACCCGTTGACGAAGCCCACCGCCGCCGCAGGGGCATCGGGACGAAGGCGCTGTGTGGCGTCGAACACCGCTGCGAACGGGAAGCCGGCAGCGAGACCGACCAGAAGTGACGCAAGCGCGGCGAGCCACAAGGGCGGTGCGGCCGACAGCACCAGGACCGCGCCCGCGCCCGCCACGAGACTCAGCGCGACGAGCGGCCAGGCAAGACCGGGCGCCCGTCGCACTACCCAGCCGCCGAGGGGGCGCGTGATGATTCCTGCAAGGAGTACGAGGCCGCCCACCAACCCGGAGGCGCGGCGACTGTGGCCCTCGTGCTCGAGCAGCGTCACCACCCAGTTGCCGGCGACGATCGACAGTCCGAACGTCGAGGCCTGAAGCGCTCCGAGCGGCCACAGCCGCCGGTCACGCAAGACACCGCTCCGCGGGCCGTCGTGGCGGAGTCCCCTGCCGGCACCGGCCGCGAGCACGGGGAGGACGCAGGCACCGGCGAGCGCGAGACCGGTCCAGTAGGGGGCGCGCCATCCGAGGGACGGTTCGAGTTGTGGGACGATCATCAGCGCAAGCCCGCCGCCCGCCATCGTGGCGCCGCCGTAGGCGCCCTGCCAGAGCGGCCCGCCACCGCCGCGGCGAACGAGGTCGAAGCCGGCGACGAAGCCTGCGCCCGTTCCAAACCCCATCAGCGCCCGTCCGGTGAGGCCGACCGGGAGACGTGCTGCAGTGAGAGCGATCCCGTTTCCGGCGGCGATGACGGCGAGCGAGGCGAGCCCGACGCGCTGCGCGCCGACCCGGTCGATCAGGCGCCCGCCGGGGATCTGCGCCGCCAGATGTGTCACGAACAGCGCTGTCGTCAGGAGCCCGATCGCCGCGAGTGAGGTGCCGTACGCCGTGTGCAGCGGATCGGCGACCGCACCGACGTTCGAGATGTTCCACGTCGTACCGGCGCCGAGCGCGAGCCCGCCGACGGTCGCTGCCGTCCTACCCGCCAGCGACCCAGGCGAGCGTCTTGTCGGCGAGCCGGTCGAGCGCCTGCACGCAGAGCTCGAGGTGATCCTCCCTGGTGTCCTCGAGCTTTGTGTGCGAGAGACCGCGCAGGCTCTGCACGAACAGCATCACGGTCGGCACGCCGGACCGGCAAACCTCGGCGGCGTCGTGCAGCGGTCCGGAGGGAAGCCTGTGCGAGACGCCGGCCACCTCCCGGCAAGCGTCGTCGCAGAACTCGATCAGCGTGTCGTCGAACAGGATCGGCTCGATGCTCCAGAGCGGCTCCCAGGCGACTTCGAGCTTCTCCTCGGCGGCAAAGCGCTCCCCTGCAGCCTGTGCCCGTTGCAGCAGCTCTGCCAGGCTCGCCGCATCGAGATGGCGCTGATCGAGCAACTGTTCCGCCGTCTCGACGACCGACGTGACGATGCCCGGGCGGCAGGTGACCCCGCCGGAGGTGCAGACGGCCCCGCCCCCGACGGCGGCCGCGATCTCGCGGAGCTCCAGCGCGAGCTTGGCGGCCCCGGCGAGAGCGTCGCGGCGCTTGTCCATCGGTGTCGATCCCGCGTGAGCCGCCTGGCCCGTCCACGTGATGCGCCAGCGCTCGACGCCGAAGGTGCCGAGCACGGCGCCGAGCGGGAGCTCCAGCGACTCGAGCACGGGGCCCTGCTCGATGTGGAGCTCGAGGTACGCCGCGGCGTGTTCGAGCTGCCGCCGCGCGGCCGTCGCCTGGTCGAGGTCGACACCGTTCGCCGCGAGCGCCTCCGGCAGGCCGACCCCGTCGCGGTCCGTCAGCCGGCGCAGCGCGTCCTGGTCGGTCATCGAGCCCGCGGCCGCGGACGAGCCGAACAGTGAGCGGCCGAACCGTGCCCCTTCCTCGTCGGCCCAGTTGACCAGCCGGACCGTCACCGCAGGCGCTCCCTCCTCGGCGATCCGGCGCAACACCTCCGCACCCGCGACGACGTTGAGGCAGCCGTCGAGCCAGCCGCCGTTCGGCACCGAGTCGATATGGCCGCCGATCAGCACCGCGCGGTCGGAGCGACCGCGCAAGGTCCACCAGTCGTTGCCGGCTTCGTCGCGCTCGCGCTCGAGCGGAAGGCCGTCGAGCAACTCTGCCAACCAGGCACGAGCCGTGTTCCACGTGTCGGTCCAGGCAACGCGCTGGGCGCCGTGCTCGTCGCCCGTCAGTCGTTGCAGCTCGCGCAGCTGAGAGACGACGCGCGCGGGGTCGAGAGCCATGTGCGCAAGCGTATCGCCGCACGAATAGGATCGCCCACGTGTCCGGTCGCCTGACATGGCTCCGCGTCCCACCCGAGTCGGAGCTCCCGCCCGAGGTGCTCGAGCTGTGGGCGGCACCCCTCGAGAAGCTCGGGTTCGTGCCCAACGTGTTGCGCCTGTACGCCCTGCGTCCCAACCACCTGCTCGCCTGGAATGCGCACTACGACGAGGTGATGAAGGGCGACTCGGCACTCTCGAAGGCCGAGCGCGAGATGGTCGCCGTCGTCGTCTCGATCGCAAACGACTGCCGCTATTGCATTGCGGCCCACTCGGCGGCCCTGCGCAAGCTGACGAAGGACGCCGCCCTTGCCGACCAGATCGCCGCCGACCACCGCGCGGCCGCGATCCCGGAACGCATGAAGGCAGCGCTCGACTATGCGGTCAAGCTGACGCGCGAGCCCGCGAACATGGCCGAAACGGACGTGAAACTTCTGCGGGACGCCGGATGGAGCGACGAGGACGTGATGGACATCGCCGAGGTGACGGGCATGTTCAACATGTCGAACCGCATGGCCTCGGGCCTCGGTTGGGAGCCGAATCCCGAATACGAAACGCTCGGGCGCTAGCAGCCTGATGTGAAGCCCGCGGCCGCGCAGCGGACGCCTTCAGGGATCTTTGCGCTTGCGCGGAGGGCTAGCTCGCGGTGATCAGCGCGAGCGCTTCGTCGAGCGAGACGACGTCGCCGTACTTCGCATCCACGTCGTGGAGCGCCTGCTCGTGCGCGGCCGGGTCACGGTCGCCGACCGCCTCGCGGGGGATCGTCAGCCGGTAGCCGTGCTGGAGCACGTCGACTGCCGTCGCGCGCACGCATCCCGAGGTGGACGCTCCGGTGACGATCACCGAGTCACAGCCCTGCGCCGCGAGTGTGCTCTGCAGCGGCGTGCCGAAGAACGCCGACGCGAACAGCTTGTTGAGGACGGGCTCGTGCGGCAATGGCGCGATCCGGGGGTCGATCTCCGTGAAGCGGCTGCCCGCCTCGAGCGCGAGCAGGGCCGGGACCTTCTCGACGAACGGCTTCGCAACGGCCCTGTCGGCCTCACCGTACGACACGGTCGTGTAGACGACCGGCAGGCCTCGCGCCCGCGCCGCGTCGAGCAGCCGCCCGATCGCGGGCACGACGTCGTCGAGGTCGCAGTGCAGCGGCGACTCGGGGCTCGTGAACCCGAGGCTCATGTCGACCACGAGGAGGGCAGGGCGGCTACCGGCCCCCTGGCGCTCCCCGAACCCGGCGAGGTGCCGGCTCACGAGGGCGCTGGGATCCCGTCACCCTCCCGGACCCGCGCCAGCGCTTGGTCGGACGGCTCGAGGGGCGACCACCGCAGCGGCTTCGCGGGCATCGGGGGCTCGAGACCGGTCTCGGCCTTGCAGTTCGCGAGCACGTCCTCGAGCGACGGGCCGTAGTCGAAGCTCGGGGCCTCGCCACGCGCACCTCGCTGCCGTGCCCGCTCCGCCTCGGTCGCGGCCTCGTCTGCCGTACCGTCGCCGGCGACCACCACGCCGTACCCTGCGAGCGCGTTCTCACGCGAGACGAGCCCGAAGGAGACATCACGCACGACTGCCTCGACCGGCCGGTCGAGGCGATCCTTCCAGCCACCACCGCCCGCCGTCCGGTAGACGAGCATGTCACCCGGCTCGACCACAACCTGGTCGCATTTGGATGACAGCCGCTCCTCGGTGCCGTCCGCGCGCTGGAGGATCTTCTCGGACCGGCCGCCCGGCAGGCCGCCGAGCACACCCCAGGGGCGCGTCAGCCAGCGGTCGTCGTGGATCGAGACCTCGCCGGGCTCGAGGTAGACGTAGCGCTTCTCGACGCCGTTGCCGCCGCGGTGCAACCCGGGACCGCCGGAGTCGGTCACGGTCGTGTAGCCGTCGATCCGCAACGGGTAATACACCTCGAGGTATTCGGTCGGAATGTTCTCGAACAGCGGCCACCACGAATGGCCGTCCATGCCGTCGCCGATCGGCCGGCCCGGGATGCCGCCGTAGAGGATCTCCATCGAATAGAAGAACTCGCCCTGGCCGTCCCAGCCCGAGTAGAGCATGTACGGGCTCGTGCCGTAGCCGGCGGCCGTGTTCAACTCCGGAGCCTGCTTGCAGAGCGCGCCGCCGAGCACGTCGAACAGTCGCGCGAGCGCATGCGTGCGGCAGCCGAGCGCCGCCGGGTAGCGCGGCCGGAGCAGGCTCCCCTCCGGCATGACGACGTGCAGCAGCGGGTAGAAGCCGTCGTTGAACAGGATCTGCGGATCGTTGACCATGATCAGGTAGATCCCGATGAACATCTTGAACATGCCCTCGGAGAGGTAGAAGTTGATCGGTCCGAGGGCCTGGGGATCCGTGCCCGACCAGTCGAAGAAGGCATGATCGCCTTCCCGCCAGATCGTCAGCTGCATCTTGAAGGGGCCGTTGCCGAGGCCGTCGTCGTCGACGTAGTCGACGAACGTCTGCGGCTGCTCCGGAATCGCGACCGAGATGAGGAACTTCATCGCGTTGTAGGTGCGGTCGAGCAGGGCCTGTAGCGCGGCGAGGTACGTGTCCTTGCCGAATCGCTCGCACAACTCGATCACGCGCCTCTCGCCGGCGCGGCAGCCTGCGACGATCGCGAACAGGTCGGCCCTGTTCATCTCCGGCAGGCGCACGTTGTTGAGGATCAGGCGCAGCACGTCCTCCTGCACCTCACCCCGCTCGATGATCTTGAGCGGGGGAATGATGATGCCCTCCTCGAAGATCGTCTTCGCACCGGTCGGCAGCGAGCCCGGCAGCGGGCCGCCGGCGTCCATCTGGTGACCGAACTGCGACGACCAGCCGACGAGCTCGTCCTCGTAGAAGATCGGCACGAGCACGAGCCAGTCGTTCGTGTGCGAGATCGAGGCCGAGCACTTGAACGGGTCGGAGGTCAGGATCACGTCGCCGGGGTAGACGCCCCGGTCCCATTCGGCCATCATCTCGTTGATATAGGCCCCGAACTGGCCGACGACCATGCGGCCGCGCGGGTCGGTGAGCATGGGGAACTCGTCATGCTGCTCCCGGATGACGGGGCTCATGGCCGAGCGGAACAGCACCGCGTCCATCTCGAAGCGGGCGTTCTTGAGAGCGCCTTCGATGATGTCCAGAGTGATCGGGTCGACGTCGATGTCGGGGATCTCGGCGATCCGCAGGTCGTTGGTCTCGGTTGCCATGCCGGCCCTCCCTCCTACGCGCTCGGGGTGATCAGGATGTTGTAGGTCGTGTCCACCGTGGCCGCGTGGCCGGGGAGGATGACCGTGGTCGAGTCGAACTCCGTCACGATCGCCGGGCCGGAGATCGCAGCCCCCGGCTCGAGCTTCGCGCGGTTGTAGATCTTCGTGCGCACGCTCTGCCCATCGAAGACGACGTCGTGCTCGTCGACGACGGCACCCGACGCGTCGGCGCCGGACACCGAGCCGGTGCGGAGCTCGGGCAGCGGCACGGCGCCGAAGCCAACCGAGCGCAGGTTGACGATCTCGGACGCCGTACCGGGCATCCGGAAGCCGTACAGCTGCTCGTGTAGCGCGTTGAACCGCTCCTCGAGGTCGGCGAGCCCGTCGGCGCGCACCTCGTCCGGGTCGAGCCCGACCGGTATCTCGTAGCCCTGCCGGTGGTAGCGCATGTCCGCGACGTACGAGATCCTGCGCGCCCCCTCTTCGATTCCCTCGCCCTCGAGCCACTCACGTGCTCTCCCGCCGAGATCGTCGAGGATGGTCGCCACCTCCTCACCGCTTGCCTGCGCCACGAGACGGATGTACGTCTGCGCGAACTCGTCGCGGAAGTCGGCGACCAGATCCCCGATTGCACAGAGCAGGCCCGGCGCCGGCGGGACGATGACCGGGAACGAGCCCATCAGCTTCGCCACCGCATTCGCGTGCAGGGGACCGGCGCCGCCGTATGCAACGAGCGCGAACTCGCGCGGGTCATGACCGCGCTGAACAGAGACCAGGCGAAGCGCACCCGCCATGTTCTCGTTGACGATCGCAAGGATCCCCTCCGCCGCCTCCTCGACCGTCTCGAGGCCCATGGCGTCTGCCACCTTCTGTACAGCCGCTCGCGCGGCGGCGACGTCGAGCGTCATCTCGCCGCCGAGCAGGCTGGGAGGCAGATGGCCGAGCACGACGTTGGCGTCCGTCACGGTCGGCTCCTCGCCGTCCTTTCCGTACGCGGCGGGGCCCGGCTCCGCGCCGGCGGATTGCGGGCCGACGCGAAGGGCCTTCGTCAGCTGCGGCACGTGAGCGATCGAGCCGCCGCCCGCTCCGACCGTGTGCACGTTGACGGACGGCACCTTGATGCGGAAATGCCCGATCGAGGTCTCCCTCCCGATCGTCGGCTGGCCGTTCTGACAGAGGGCGACGTCCGTCGAAGTGCCGCCCATGTCAAAGGTGAGGATGTCGCCGAACCCCGCGCCTCGTGCCACGTACAGAGCGCCGGCAACCCCCCCGGAAGGACCCGAGAGCACGCCGTAGATCGGGTTGCGCGTGGCCTCGCGCACGGTCATCAGGCCCGCGTCCGAGCGGAGGATGTTGATCTCAGCCGACGCACCGATTGCACCCAGCGCGTCCTGGAGCTGCTCGACATACGTCGCGACCTTCGGACGCACGTACGAGTTCATGCACGCCGTCAGTGCGCGCTCGTACTCGCGGAACTCGGGGAGCACGTCGGAGGAGAGCGTCACCGGGAAGCCCGGGTAGATGCGCTCGATGATTGCGCCGATCTGCTGCTCGTGCTCGCCGTTGACGTACGAGTTGATGAGCGCGACGGTCAGCGACTCGACACCGGAGTCGACGAGGTCGCGCACGATCGACTCGACCTGTGCCTCGTCCACGGGCACGAGCGTCGTTCCCCGCGCATCCATCCGCTCGACAGCTTCGCGCGTGTCGGCGAGCGACGCGGGCGGATCGGGCTTGATCATGATGATCCAGCCCGCCAGCGGTCCCGGGGTCTGCGATCGCGCGAGGTGGAGGATCTGCTTGAAACCGGTCGTGGTGATCAGGCCGACACGGGCTCCCTTCGACTCGAGCACCGCGTTCGTCGCAACGGTCGTTCCGTGCAGGATGTTGCGCAGCTCGGACACGTGAATGCCCGCTTCGCCGCAGATACGCGTGACGCCGTTGAGCACGCCCTGCGACGGATCATTCGGCGTCGACGGTGTCTTCACCCGGTATTGCGCGCTCCCGCTCTCGTCGTTGACGAGGTAGAGATCGGTGAATGTCCCTCCTACGTCCACCCCGAGCCTGTACGCCATTCGCTCCTCCTTGACTAGGCGGCGACCGGCGCGAACGTGCCGGCACGGTAGACCTGACCCTCGAGCTGCCGGCCGAGCACGCCCTCGAGCCACTCGGCGACGCCGATCAGCAGCCCGAGGTCGATGCCCGTGTCGATGCCCTCGCCGTGCAGCAGATAGACGACGTCCTCGGTGGCGATGTTCCCCGTCGCCCGCGGCGCGAACGGGCAGCCGCCGATGCCTCCGACGGACGCGTCGAGGATGGTCGCCCCGGCCTCGAGAGCGGCATACGCGTTGGCAAGGCCGGTGTTGCGCGTGTTGTGCAGATGGACGCCGACGGGCAAGCCGAACTCCCGTGCAGCTGCGACGAGACGGGCGACGCGACCCGGCGTACCGACGCCGATCGTATCGGCGAGGACGATCTCGTCCGGCGCGCCGCCTGCGATCCGCTCGGCGAGAGCCAGCACGTGGTCGGGCGCGACGGCGCCCTCGAACGGGCAGCCGAACGCCACGCCGATCGTCACCGTCGCCCTGATCCCGTCGGCACGGGCGCGGCCGACGATGCGCAACGCGGCCTCGATCGATTCGGCGACCGGGGCTCCCTGGTTTCGTTGGTTGAAGCTCTCCGTCGCAGAGAACGCGAAATGCACCTCGTCGAGCCCTGCGGCGAGGAGGCGGTCGTAGCCGCGCTCGTTCAGCACGAGACCTGCGTAGACGACGCCCGGCTTTCGCGTCAGCGCCGCGATCACTTCCTCCGCGCCGGCCATCTGTGGAACGCGGGCCGGGCTGACGAGGCTGACTGCTTCGATCCGCGGCAGCCCGGCCGCCGCGAGGCGGTCGACCAGCGCGGCACGAACCGCGGGCTCGAGCACGACGGGATCGTTCTGCAGGCCGTCACGAGGCCCGACGTCGCAGATGGTGACGCGGGTCAAATCACGCCCTCGGCCTTCAGCTCGTCGAGGTCATCGTCCGAGAGCCCGAGCAGCCCGCCGTACACCTCGCGGTTATGGCTGCCTTCCTCCCACGACGCCGACCATCGCACAGCCCCGGGTGTCTCGGAGAGCTTGGGCACGATGCCTGGGCCGATGTACGGCCCGAATTCGGGATCGACGTGCTCGAGCAGCATCTCGCGGGCGCGGAACTGTGGATCCTCGAAGATGTCCGCAATCGTGTAGATCGGCCCGCAGATGACGCCGGCCTCGTTGAGGACGCGGTCGATCTCGTCGGCGTCGTGCCGGCCCGCCCACTCGGCGATGACGCCCTCGAGCTCCTCCTGGTTGTCCCCGCGGGCGAGGTGCGTCGAAAAGCGTTCGTCGTCGGCGAGCTCGGGCATCCCCATCGCCTCGCAGAGCCGGCGATAGACCTTGTCCGCATTCGCGGCGATCACCATCCACGTGCCGTCACGGGACTTGAAGATGTTCGACGGTGCGACTCCGACCAGGCCCGTACCGCCCGGTCCGCGGACGATTCCCAGCCGGTCGTACTCCGGCACCGTGCTCTCGAGCATCGCGAACGACGACTCGAGCAACGAGACGTCGACGACCTGGCCGACCCCGCTACCGGCCCCGTCCCGCCAGTAGAGCGCCGCCAACACGCCCTGCGCTGCAAACATGCCGGCAAGCGAGTCGCCGAGCGAGATGTGCAGGCGCGGCGGCGCCTCACCGGGGAACCCGTTGATGTGACGGAGTCCTCCCATCGCCTCCGCAACGGAGGCGAAACCGGCTCGCTCCGCGTACGGGCCGGTCTGCCCGTATCCGGACACCCGGGCGAGGATGATCCCGGGGTTGACCTCCTGCATGCGCTCGAAGCCGAGATTCCAGCGCTCGAGTGTGCCGGGGCGGAAGTTCTCGGTGACGACGTCGGCCTGGCGCACGAGCTCCAGCAGCAGCTCCTGCCCACGTTCGGTCCTCAGGTTGAGCGTCACGCATTTCTTGTTGCGCGACTGGACGGGCCACCACAGCGAGCGTCCCTCGTACCTCGCCTTGCCCCACTCGCGGATCGGATCAGGGTGACCCGGATCCTCGACCTTGACGATCTCGGCGCCGAGATCGCCGAGTAGCCTGCCCGTGAACGGCCCGGCGAGCAATGTTCCCAGCTCGATCACGCGTACCCCTGCGAGGGGACCCACCCGTCGAGCCTCCTCGACCGCTGCTCTCGGGCTGAGAGCCTGTGGGGTCACCGGGCGCTCTCCTGGTGGCGAATGCGACTCACGAGCACATCGCGCGCCTCGAAGATGTGCTCCCGCATGACCAGCTCCGCCCGTTCGGCGTCCCGGTCGCCCAGTGCGTTGGCGATCTGCCTGTGGTAGTGCGCGGAGATCCGCTTCTGGTCGGGCGAGTACCAGATGTACGACTTGTAGACCAGAGGCAGCTCGATCACCCTCTGCACCATCCAGCTCAGACGCTCGCTGTCGGCCGCAGCGTGGATCGCGCTGTGAAAGAGGAGATTTTCCTTGACGAGCTCGCGGACGTCGTCGTCCGCGATCGCGTCGAAGCGGTCGCAGCTCTCGCGGAGCAGCCCGATCTCGTCATCCGACATCTTCGCGGCGGCGAGGCGCGTTGCGTAGCCCTCGAGCAGCGCGCGAAGCTGGTACAGGTCGCGAAGATCCTCGGCATCGTGGGTGCGGACGACTGCCCCCCGATTCGGTTCTGCCACGATCAGGCCGTCGGCCTGCAGCATCAGCAGTGCCTCGCGCACGGGCGTTCGGCTGATCCCGAGCTCGCGGGCCAGCTCCTCCTCCTTCAGACGCGACCCGGGCTCCAGACGGCCGTCGAGAATGGCTTCGTGGATCAGCTCGGTCGCCGCGGCGCTTGCATTCTGGACGAGCTGTCCACCTTCTTTGAGGGTCCGCGCCACCGAACGCGACCATACAGTATGCAAAGCCGTTCTTGAGGCGGCTGTCAGGCGCTCCGGACGCGCGGCAATGTTCCGGCGACTGCGGCTCCGGCGAGGGCAATGGCCGCGGTCGTCAGCCAGAAAACATCCCAGCCGAAGCGATCGGCGAGTGCTCCCAGTGGCGGTGTGCAGAGCGAGGAGACGAGAAACACCACCGTGAGCGCGAGCGCGACGGAACGCCCGGCGAGCTCACGACCGGCAAGCTCGCCGGCACTGACGTAGACGATCGCGTTCCACCCCATCGCGCCGAAGCCGAACAGCACGGCCGTTACGACCACGGCGAGGGCGCCCGCGTGAAGCGCGAGGGCGAAGAGGACACCACCCACCGCTGCGACGAGGCCGGTCTCGACGAGCGTGCGCGAGCGCCTGGTTCCGCCCTCCCTGTCGGCGATGCGACCCCATCCCAGCCGTGCGACCATCGCGGCAACGTTGATCGCGAAGAACGTGGCCGACGCGGAGAAGGATGAGAGGCCGGCCGCGTGGATGGCCGGCACGGAATACACGAGCAGTCCCTGCAGAACGACGATGTAGAGCGCCGCCACGAGGAGAAGACGGAGCATTCCGGGCACTCGGACGATCGTGCGGAAGGCGCGACCGCCGGGTTGCGCCTGCCGCTGCTCGTTACCCGACACGATTGCGAACAGCGTGCCGCTCAACCCGACGGCGATCGCCCCCGCGAGCAGCGGCAGGCGAACCCCCCCAAGCGCTTCCAGGGCCGGGAACAGCACCGCGGCGACGATGCCGCCCAGCGGCACGGCCATCTGGCGGACGCTGAGCGCCCAGCCGCGCCGGGTTGCCGGATAGATCCGGAACAAGGTGCCGGCTCCTGCAACCGGCGCTGCCGCCGAGCCGATCCCGGACAGCAGCAGTGACACGAAGAGGACATGCTTGGATCCTGCGAAGCTCGCCGCGACGAGGCCGGCCGAGCCGAGGGCCGTGCCCAGGAGCATCGTGCGCCTCGATCCGAACCGGTCGACGGCGATGCCGGCGGCGAACAGCGCCAGACCGGCCCCGAAGAACTGCGCCGTGAGCACCGCTCCGAGCTCCGGCAAGCTGAGGTCGAACGCCTGCCGAAGCTCGGGTCCGATCGCCGGCAGCCCGAAGGCCACCAACGAGACTGCAGCCTGAGCGGCCGCCGCACTCGCCAGCACGATTCGCGCGGAGTGCGAATGTGACGTCATCGGTCGACTATCTTGGCAGCGTGGATCGCGATGCCCACGTACGTGCCGCGCGCCGCCGGCAGGCGCTGGATGCGCTGGAGTTCGAGCGCGACCGGGAGGAGATGCTCGCGGTGGAGCTCGAGGACGTTCTGGCAGGCGTCGATGGGAAGCGAGTCGACGCGGCCGTGTTCGCGCAGATGAGCTCCGAGGACGTTCGGCTCGTCCGGGAGGCGATCGGCGGCGATGCAAGTGTCGCGGCAAGCGTCGACCGCGACGACCTCGATCCGATCGAGAGCGACGTTGCCGATTTCGCGCTCGAGCAGGAGATCGCCCGGCTCGAGGACGAGCTGTCATCATCGCGGCGCCTGCAGGGCGCTCTGGAGCGGTACCTGGAACTGCTCTCGGCGCGAACTACGGCCGTCTGAGTGACGGCGCACGTCGTACGGGAAGGAGCCCACATGGACGACACCGAGGTGATCGAGGCGTTGAACACGATCTTCCACGCCGACACCGGCATCTACCAGCGTCGCGGCTTCCAGCGCAAGGTCGGCTTCGGCAGGCGCCCGGCGCTCGTGCACATCGATCTCGCGAACGCGTGGACACAGCCCGGGCATGCCTTTTCCTGCGATCACATGGACGTGATCATCCCGGCCGTGCAACGGCTGAACGACGCCGGACGCGCGAAGGGCATCCCGATCGTCTACACGACGACCGCCTACGAGGACGTTGCGGGCCCGAACTCGGACATGGGTCTCTGGGTGCACAAGATCCCGGTCGAGCTGCTCGAGGTCGGGACCGAGGCGGTGGCGATCGACGACCGGATCAAGCCGGGCCCGGGCGAGCTGGTGATCGTCAAGAAGCGAGCGAGCGGGTTCCATGGGACGAATCTGTCCAGCTATCTCAACGCGCAGGGCGTCGACACGGTGATCGTCACGGGCGTGACGATGGCCGGCTGCGTCCGCCATTCGGTCGAGGACGCGATCGCCGAGGGCTTTCGGCCGATCGTCGTGCGCGAAGCCGTGGGCGACCGGGTTCCGGGAGTCGTCGAGTGGAACCTCTTCGACATCGACGCAAAGTTCGGTGACGTGGAGCCGCTCTCCTCGGTGTTGGAGTACCTCGACGGGATCGAGCCGTTCGAGAGCCGCGCCGGCATCCCTGCGATCGCGTCCGCCTGAGAGCGATGATCGTTCGCGACCAGGGCGAGAGCTGGCAGATCGTCCTCCAGACGGACCACGCCGATCTCGCCGGTGCGCTCTCGGAGGCATGGGCCGATCGCGGCGCGCGGCACGAGTCGCTGGTCGTCGCCGCCCGGCGCCACGACGACGGCTGGGCCGTGTGGGAGCGCTCGCCGCTCGTCGACGGCGACGGCACGCCGGTCGCGTTCCTCGACGTCCACGTGCCCGCGCACCTCGCGTTCTACCGGGCAGGGATCGCGGCGATCACCGACGAGGATCCCTATGCGGGGCTCCTCGTGTCGATGCACGGCACCGGCATCTACCGTCAGCGGTACGGCACCGACACGGGTCTTTCACTGTCACGGGCGGCCGAGGTGCAGCCGCTCGTCGATGCGTTCGTCGAGGAGCAGGAGTCGGGGTATGCGGCTCGGATGCAGGCTGCGGGCGTCGACGACGAGCACCGCTGGGCGGACTACTACAGGCTGCAGTGGTACGACCGTTTCTCGCTCGCGTTTTGCCTGCGTGAGTGGGATCGTCCGGACGGCGCCTCGTTCGATGTCGGCGAGTACCGGTTTTCACCGCTTGGGCCGTGGCGCGCGCAGGTCGCTCCGTACCCCTTCGCCGGGCAGCCCTCGCGCTTCGGGCTCGTGCGCCGGATCCTCCCCAAGCGCCGCTGGACGCAGGCGGAGTTCCGTCGGGCCTTCCTCGACGCCGAGCCCGAGGAGGTCGAGATCGAGCTCAGCGCCTGACCCCCGCCGGCGGGACGGCGGCGGGGAATCAGGAGATGATTCCGACCGCCCGCACGGGTGAGCCGTACGCCGTCTCGAGCTTGAGCGGGAATCCGTAGAAGTCGAAGCGCTCGCCGACAACCTCGACGAGGTTGTTCAGGTTCTCGTAGTGGGTGAGCCCTCGTTCGGCGCAGGCGCGATGTGTCGGATACCGGTCGGTCAGGTAGACGAGATCGGGACTGATCGTCTCGACCCCGAAGATCTTCACGCCCCGGTCTGCCATCCAGTGAACGGCGTCGGCGGAGATGCCACAGAAGCCGTCGAGGAACGCGGGCGTCCCGGCAGTGCGGTTGTAGTGGTCGCTGCAGAAGAGGAGGACGTCTCCAGGCCGCAGCTCCTGTCCGCTCGCGGCCACCGCGGCCCCAACCTCGTCCGCGCTCACGTCATGGCCGCCCGGGTACTCGCGGATGTCGACGCAGATCGCCTCGCCGCAGAACGTGTCGAGCGGCATCTCCTGAAGCGATGCGCCGCCCGGCTGATAGTGGCCGAAAGCGTCGACGTGCGTCGCCGCATGGTTCGAGGTGATGATGATCTCGGCGCTGAAGGACGGGTCTCCGGGCGGCGCGTCGGTGTGGAGGATGTGGCGGAGGATCTGCGTCGGTGGAAAGAACGGGTGCAGCTGCGATTCGCGCGAGAGCGGCTGCGAGAGATCGATGACGCGGCGGGTCATGCGGCTACTCCTTTCCTGCCATTTCTCGACAAACCTGAACGATCCGGGGAACGATGGCGTCGACGATCCGCTCGCCCGTCTCGGCGCTCGCGCGGGTGGCGTCACCGACCACGCCCGACTCCGTGATATCGCGGAGCATGTCCATCGGGACGACCACCTTCGGCCCGGCGTGGCGCATGCCGTACTGGCCGAAGGACGTCCACTGGAAGCCCGCCTCCCGGACGGCGGCGCCGCGGTCCCAGGCGTCCCGCGTCGCGAGGTCCATCTCGACGCGCTGCCCGAGCGCGATCGCGAGCGAGGTCTCGGCCTCCTCGGCGTGGATCATCGGACCATCGACGTCGACGAGCGCGTCGGCGGCGAGATCCCACCACTGGACGAGGAAGACGCGACGGCCGGTCGTCTCGAAGTAATGGTTCACCGCGACGGTCAGGGCCGCGGCATTGCCGCCGTGCCCGTTGACGGCGACGAGGTTCTCGAGGCCATGCTGCGCGAGCGAGTCGCAGACCTCGCGGAAGACCTGGAAGAACGTCGTCGTCTGCAGGCGGATCGAGCCCGGGAACTGCATGTGGTACCACGAGAGGGTCATGTTCAGCGTCGGCGCGACCAGGATCGAGACCCCCTCCTGCTCGCCGAGCGCCGCTGCGCGGGACGCGAGCGTGCGGGCGATGAAGCAGTCGGTGTCGAGCGGCATGTGGGGGCCGTGCTGCTCCGTCGTCCCGATCGGGATCAGCACGGCGTCCACGCCGGCGCCGATCCGCGCTCCTACCTCGGGCCAGGTCATCCGCTCGATGAAGTGTTCGGCCACGCGGGAAGTTTGACGCTTCGAAAGTCAGACTTCAAACTCGGGCGAAACGGACGGAGGGTCACATGGAAGGCATGATCGAGGTCAACGGAGTCAATCTCTGGCACCGCATCACGGGCGACGGGGTGCCCGTGGTTCAGATCCACGGCGCCGGTTTCGGCCATTTCAACTTCGATCCCGCGACCCCCGAGCTCTCCAAGCACTTCCGCGTCGTCGACTACGACATGCGTGGCTACGGCCAGTCGGACCGACCGGTGCAGGACTACGACATGGAGGTGTGGGCGGACGATCTCGCCGGCCTGATGGATGCGCTCGAGATCGACGAGGCGCACGTCCACGGAACCTCGATGGGCGGCATGATCGCGATCGTCTTCGCCGGCAAGTACCCCGAGCGCACGATGTCCGTGGTGATCAACTGCGCGGCTGCGAAGCTCGGCGTCACCGGACGCCTGATCTTCAAGAACTGGATCGACATCGCGCGCCTGGACCCGGACGGTCCCGGCAGCCGCCTGCTCGCCGAGCTGATCACGTGGCAGGCCCTCTCGAAGCGCTTCCTCGAGGAGCAGGACGCGACCGCGCTGACGGATCTGATTCAGCGAATCCTGCGCGACTCGAACCGGATCGAGGTGTTCACGGCCGCCTGCCAGGCGATGTGCGACATGGACCTGAGACCGTGGCTGCCGAAGATCACGTCGCCGGCACTTGTCCTCGGCGGCGACGAGGACGTGATGACGCCCTGGGATCAGGGGCCGGGAGGCGCCGGCCAGCAGGCGATCTACGACGGCATTCCGAACGCCCGGAAACACGTCGTCGCCGGCTCGAACCACTCGACGGTCTTCGATGGGAGCGAGGAGCACAACCGGGTCGTGATCGACTTCTTCACGAGTCACTCGGGCTCGCGGTCGTAGATGCCCGCGGTCGAGGAGTACGGCGTCGAGCCGATCCCGGCCGAGCTGCGCACGGTCGGCTGGCGTGACCTCTTCGCGATCAACTTCACGTTCTTCCTCAACCCGGTCATGTACGTGCTCGGTGCGTTCGCGGTCGTCGACGGCGGCCTACCGCTTTGGTGGGCGGTGGCGACCATGGTCGCCGGGCAGGCCCTCGCCTTCGCCCTGCTCACCGTGGTTGCGCAGCCCGGCGTCGACTACGGGCTCACCGGCCAGGTCGCGATGCGCACGCACCTCGGGTTCTGGGGGGCACGCCTGCTCTCGTCTCCGTACCGTGTCGTGGCGGCGACCTACTGGTTCGCGGCGCAGGCGCTGGCCGCCGGGCTCGGTGCACAGGCGATCTACGAGGCGATGACCGGTCACCACCTGCCGCTCGTCCCGCTCGCACTCGCCTTCGCCGTCGTGCACGCCACGCTCGCCGTGCTCGGCTTCGACGTGATGCGATGGCTCTTGCGCGGCGTGCTGCCGGTGTCGCTCGCGTTCACGGGCGTTCTCGTCGCCCTCTACCTGTCGACGGACAATCCCAGGTATGCGGTGCGCCGTGTCTTCGACTCGCCGGACCAGCACCTGACCTGGGCCGGTTTCGCCACCTACGTGACGGTGATGTGCGGCGCGTCGCTCACGTTCGTCACGAACGTCGCCGACTTCTGCCGCTACACCCCGAGCCGGCGCGACATGCGCATCGGGCTCGTCGCCTCGGCCCTCTCCTCCGCGGCCGTGACCGCGTTCGTCGGCGGCTACGCGGCGGCTGCGACCGGCGCGACGAACCCGTTCGTCGCCGTCGCCGACCTGACCTCGAGCAACGTGCTGCTTTTCGGGCTCCTGGTCGCGATCGCGGTGCAAGGGCTCGCCGCGAACATCACCAACGTCTACACAGCGGGTCTTTCCCTGGTGAACTCCGTTCCACGGCTCGGCCGGGTGTGGGCGACGGTCGCCGCCGCCACGGCCGCGGTCACCCTGTCGGCATTCCCGGACTTCGTCAACCATGCGCAGCGCTGGATCACGCACCTCGGCAATGTCGCGGCGCCGCTGACGGGCGTCATCCTGGCCGACTACCTGCTCGTCAAGCGGCAGCGGATCGACGTCGAAGGGCTCTTCGATCCGCACGGGCCGTACCGGTACCTGAACGGGATCAACGTCGCCGCGCTGTCGGCGATCGCCGCCGGCGTCGGCGCCTACTACGCCGTGCCCTCGAGTTGGGTGAAGGTCGTCTGGGGCGTCGGAGTGGGCGCGGCGGCCTACCTCGCGCTCGTCGCGGCAGTACGCCCCACGGCGCCCCGACCGGCGCAGGAGACGGCGTAGCCGTGGTCACGACCGCGACGAATGAACCGACGGCGCCTTTTTGGCGCATCACACAGTGATGCGAGGATCGAGACATCGGCGTGTGCTCCTCGCCACGGCCTGCGGCCTCCTGACGGCGGGAGTCGCCACGGTCCTCGTGCTCGTGTTCAGCGCGGAATCGAAGGCCGAGCCGACCCGGGCGCAGTACCTCGCCCAGGTGGCCGCCGTCTGCCGCGTCTACGGACCCCGACTGGACCGGATCCGGCCACCGGATGTCGCCGAGCCTGCAAATGTCATCGCCGCCGTCGTCCGCGCGCTGCCCCTCGTCAAGGCACAGGAGCGCGAGGTCCGGGCGTTGCAGGCGCCCAGGGCGCTGCGCGCCAGTCTCGCTGCATGGTTTGCCGCCCAGGAGCGGCGCATCGCCACGCTCGAGAAGGCGCTGCGCGCGGCCCGGCGCCAGGATTTCCGTGCGCTGAGCATCGCCTACGTCGACTTCATCCTTGCGGGGCCGAAGGTCGCCCGCCTCGGGAGCGAGATCGGCATCCCTCACCCGCCGTGCTAGCCAGGCGCGATCGGGCACGTGGCAGGCGGGTCCCCGTTGACTCCGGCACGCGGCGGCTGTATACAAGACCCATTCCAGGGCCGTGCGCAACCAAGCGTTCCTGCGGCAGAGGCATCGACGATGCCCGCCACGGATGGCACGAACGACCCGTGAGCTGTCGAGATCCTCGAGAGGCGGCGAGGGGAAAGGAGTCGGGTACATGAGTGGGGAGTGGGAGTACGACCCCAACGAGTACGCCGAGGAGCTGGCTGCCGGCCAGGATCTCGGGCATAGCGATCTCGCTGAGCCTCGCAGGATGGAGGACGAGCGCGGGGGCATGAGCCGTCGCGAGCTGCTGGCCAGGGGTGGCGCAGCCGCCGCCGCGGTCGGCGGCCTCGGTGCGTTCGCCGGCTCGGCGGCCGCCGCGAGCGGCCAGTCGAGTGAGGTCGATAGGAACGGCAAGTTCACGGGCACGCTGCGGGTTCTCACCCTCGGCGTCGAGTTCCCGATCCCGGACATCGCGAAGCAGGCCTCCAAGGACCTGGGCTTCACCGTGAAGCCGATCCTCGCCGACTCGGGGAAGCAGCCGCAGATCGCGATCACGTCCCCGGACACGTTCGACGTCTTCGGCGGCTACAACTACCAGTCGCTTCTCGTGTGGCCGTCCGGCGGACTGCAGCCGGTCGACACGCAGAAGATCCCGAGCTGGAACTCCTTCTACAAGCTGTTCTCGTACGGCAAGCTCAACCCGTCTTCAGCCGGCTGCACGTACGGTGACGGCAACGCGCCGTTCCGGACGACGTACGTCGACGCGGACGGCTCGACGGGCCTGCCCCCGTTCAAAGGTGGGCCGGCGAGCAACAAGCAGATCATTCGCTGGATCGGCGAGAACGGCAAGCCGATCGGCGGCAAGCCACAACCCCGCTACATCGTCGGCCCGGCGGCCCACTTCAACGCCGACTCGATGGGCTACAACGCGGACGTGATCCAAAAGGCCCCGAACCAGGTTTCCTGGGCGGAGTTGCTCAACAAGAAGTGGAAGGGACGCGTGTCGCTCCTGCGCGACCCGGGGATCATGGCCCAGGACGCGGCGTTCGCCGCGTCGGCGCTCGGGTTGATGAAGTTCAAGGACTACGGCAACCCGACGAAGGCCGAGATCGACCGTCTGTTCAAGATCATGACGACGTACAAGAAGGCCGGTCAGTTCCGTGCCTTCTGGTCGGCGTTCACCGACTCGGTGAACTTCATGGTCTCGAAGGAGGTCGTGATCGAGTCGATGTGGTCGCCTGCGGTGGCGCTCGTCAAGGCCGCCGGCGTCAACATCCTCTACGCCGCGCCGCCCGAGGGCTTCCGCGGCTGGTGCAGCGCCGAGGGCATCTCGTCGAAGGTCACCGACGCCGCGAAGCTCCAGGCCTGTTACGACTACATCAACTGGAACTACAACGGGTACCTGGGCGCCGTGATCATGCGGCAGGGGTACTACATCGCCAACGGGCAGAAGCTGCTCCCCTGGATCAACTCTGCCGCCGGGAAGAAGGCCGGTTTCACCCCGGCCGAGTACGACTACTGGTGGAATGGCAAGGCGGCGCCGAGAGACCTGCCGGGCATCACCGGCAAGGTCGGTGACATCAAGCAGGGCGACGTGCGAGAGGGAGGGGCCTTCTCGAAGCGCATCTGCAAGTACGCCTCCTGGAACTCGTATCCGCGGGAAAGCGTCTATCTCACCAAGAGGGTGAACGACTTCCTGTCCGCCTAGTACCGAATGCCGGATCAAGCGATATCGCAGAACGAGGGGGCGGCAACTGCCGCCCCCTCGCCATCGAACGCGTCCGGGCTCGACCTCGTCGGGCTGACGAAGGTGTTCGCCGGCGGCACGGTCGCCGTCGACGACGTCAACCTGCACGTCGACCACGGCGAGTACGTCGTCCTGCTCGGACCCTCGGGCTGCGGCAAGACGACCACGCTCCGGATGATCGGCGGTCACGAGTTCCCGACCGACGGCGACATCGTCCTCGACGGCCAGTCGCTCATCGGCCTGCCCCCGCACAAGCGGCCGACGACGACCGTCTTCCAGCACTTCGCGCTCTTCCCGCACAGGTCGGTGCTCACCAACGTCGAGTTCGGCCTCAAGATGCACGGCGTCGGGAAGGAAGAGCGGCGGAAGCTGGCATTCGAGGCGCTCGACATGGTCGGCCTGACGCCCCTGGCCGACCGAAAGCCGAGGGCGCTCTCGGGAGGGCAGCAGCAGCGCGTCGCACTGGCTCGCGTCCTCGTCACGAAGCCGAAGGCGCTGCTCCTCGACGAGCCGCTGGGCGACCTCGACCGGCTACTCCAGTTGCGGATGCGGGTCGAGCTGCGCAACCTCCAGCGCCAGCTCGGCCTGATGTTCATCCACGTCACGCACAACCAGGAAGAGGCGCTCTCGATGGCCGATCGCATCGTGGTCATGAACGAGGCCCGCATCCAGCAGGTCGCCGATCCACTGACGATCGCGACGAAGCCCGCTACCGATCTCGTCGCCCGGTTCATGGGCGACAACAACATCATCCGGGGCACGATCATCGAGCGCGAGGGCGACCGTCTCGTCGTCGAGGACGAGGAGCACATCCGCGCCAGCGTGCGCGCGCCCGGCTCGCAGCAGGCCGTCGGTGACCGGGTCATGGTCTCCGTGCGCGCGGCTGCGGTGACGGTCGACATCGACGGCTCAGCTCCCTCCGGCCTCAATTCGGCCGAGTGCGAGGTCGTCTTCGTCGAGTTCCTCGGCGACCTCGTCAAGCTGCACCTGCTCACGGGCGGCGAGCGCATGCTCGCCAAGGTCGGCGCGCAGCAATACCCCGAGCTGCGCGGTCGTGAGGGCCAGCGGATCCGGATCTCCTGGAAGGAGGAGGATGTCCAGCTCCTCGACGCCTGAGCGCCCGGGTGACGAGGCGGCCCGGCTCGCGCTCGACGAAGTCCGGGAAGCCGAGGCGATCCTCGAGCAGAAGTCGCCGCAGGCGGAGGCTGCGCTCGGCGAGGGCCGCGGTGGTGGTGGCAAAGGCGGCTGGCTGACCGCGGGGCTGGCCGCGCCCGGGCTCCTCTGGATCGGCTTCTACCTGATCGCGCCGCTCGTGATCATCATCCTCGTCAGCTTCTGGACGTGGACGGACGCCGGCTTCCAGAGGACCTGGACGACGGCGAACTACAGCGAGCTCTTCCACGACTCGACCTACTGGGACAACATGCTCTCGACGTTCGTGACGTCGGTGATCGCGGTTGTGGCATGTCTCGTGATCGGGTTCCCGGTCGCCTACTACCTCGCTCTCAAGGTCGAGAGCCTGCGGAACCAGATCGCGCTCTTCATCATCGCGCTGGCCCCGTTCTGGACGAGCTTCCTCACCCGCGCGATCGCGTGGACGTTCCCGCTCATGGGCCGCGAGGGAGCCCTGAACCAGGTGCTGATCAAGCTCCACATCATCTCCGGGCCGGTCCCGGAGTTCGGCTTCTCGACGCTCTCGGTGCGCCTGGCCATGATCCAGCTCTACATCCTGTTCATGATCACGCCGCTCTTCTTCTCTCTGGCACAGGTCGATCGCTCCGCTGTCGAGGCCGCACGCGACCTCGGCGGCAACTCCTGGCAGACGTTCAGGGAGGTGATCCTGCCGCAGACGATGCCGGGCATCGTGATCGGCTCCATCTTCATCTTCGTGCTCACGATGGGCGACTACGGCACTGTCGCAACCGTCGGCGGCGGCAACATCACCTCCGTCGGCACGCTCATCTACTCCAAGATTGGAGCGGTCCAGTATCCCCAGGGGGCGGCGTCGGCCGTGCTGCTCGTCATCGTCCTCATGGTCGGTGTCTGGGTGATCACGCGCTTCTCGAACCTGCGCGAGGAACTGTGATCGAGACGATGGCAACGGCAGCGGAGACGGTCCCGCGCCCGCAGGACGCTGTCGTGCGCCGCGAGGTCAAGCAACGCCGTGACTGGTCGAAACTGGGCCTCGGCGTCTACTTCGCCCTCTTCCTGTTCTTCCTCTACATCCCGATGATCCTGATGGCGATCCTTTCCTTCCAGGGGCCGACGGGGCAGCTGACGTTCCCGTTCCGCGGCCCGTTCAGCCTGGACTGGTGGAAGACGCTCTTCGACACGAGCGTCTTCAACACCATCGCCGACGACGTCAGCGCATCGGGACGCCAGTCGCTCTGGCTCAGTCTCGCCGCGGGCGTCCTCGTGGCAGTGTTCGGGTTCTCGCTGTCGATGGCGTTCCGCCGCCGCTGGCGGTTGAAGACCGACGTCATCGCCTTCTACATCCTCATGCTCGCGCTGATGACGCCGGCCTTCCTCGTCGGGCTCGGCAACCAGCTCCTCTGGAGGTACATGGGCCAGACACCGAGCCTCTGGTACACGGCCCTCGGCGCGAACGTGGTCTGGGGAATTCCGTTCTCGTTCCTCGTCATGCTCGCCGTCTGGAACCGCTATGACCGCCACATCGAGGAGGCGGCGCGGGATCTCGGGGCGAACGCCACCACCACGTTCCGGGAGGTGACGCTGCCGCTCGTCTGGACCGGCATCTTCGGCAGCTTCCTGTTCGGCTTCACCCTGACCTGGAACGACTTCGACCGTACGATCCTGCTCCAGAACGGCTACCAGGCGCAGCCGCTGCCGATCCTGATCGGCACCTGGCCGTCCAGCCGGCCGATCCTTCCCAACCTCTACGCGCTCGGGGCCGGCACGACCGCGGTCACGCTGTTCCTGATCTTCGTCGTGCTCGTGGCCGTCACGCTCAGCCTGCGCTTCCGCCACGCGCCGGTGCGCCGGGTCGAGGAGGAATTCGGCGACGAGGTCGGTGGCAGCCTCGACGCCGCACAGGCCGCCAAGCTCACGAAGAAGTAGGCCGGGCCGGCGTGTCGACCGTCGTCGTCGTGTCCACCGGAGGCACGATTGCGATGCGCCCCGATCCCGAGACCGGCAAGCTCGTGCCGGCGGTGAGCGGCGAGGAGCTCGTCGAGATGCTCGCCTGGCCCGAGGCGCCGCCGCTCGAGCTCGACGACTTCGGCAGCGTCCCGAGCTTCGACGTGCACGGGGAGCTCGCGCTCTCGCTCGCCCGCCGCGTCATCGAGCACGCGGACCGCCGCGATCTCGCAGGCGTGGTCGTCACGCACGGGACCGACACGATGGAGGAGACCGTGTTCCTGATCGACCGGCTCCTCGGCTCGGATCTCCCCGTCGTGCTGACGGGAGCCCAGCGCGGCGCCGATGAGACGGACAGCGACGGACCGCGCAACCTCCGTGACGCGATTCGGGCCGCCTCGTCCCCCGAGGCTCGGGGACGCGGCGCCCTGATCTCGTTTGCCGGTGAGCTGCACGCGGCGCGCGAGGTGCGCAAGGTGCATACGAGCGCGCTGCGCGCGTTCGCCGCGCCGGGCTACGGCCCGATCGGTGCCGTCGACGGGAAGCGCGTCGTCTTCCAGCGGCGCCCCGAGCGGCGCCCGGCGCTGCCCATACCGACCGAGCTCGCTCCGGTCGACCTGATCAGGCTCTACGCCGGCAGCGACGCCCGCTTCGTGCACGCCGCGGTCGAGACCGGAGCGAGGGCGATCGTCCTCGAAGGGACTGGTCGCGGCAACGCCAACGACCAGGTGGTGGCGGGTGTCCGCGACGCCGTAGCGCACGGGGTCCCGGTCGCCGTGTGCTCTCGCTGCGCCTCGGGGCGCGTCGAGCCCGTCTACGGACGCGGCGGCGGCCGGGACCTGGCGGACGCGGGCGCGCTCTTCGCAGGCGACCTCGCGGGCCCGAAGGCGCGCGTGTTGCTGCAGATCGCGCTCGGCGCCCGCCTCGACCCCGCCGCAACGCTGGCAGCCGAGGCCGGCTGAGCTTCCGGCCGTGAAGCGGAGCTAGCCCGGCCTGGAGCAGCGCGGCACCGTCTATGCCTGCCTCGGTGACCTCTTCGCGAAGTCGTCGGCGATCTCGTCCATCGTTGCCCAGCGGATGCCGTCGTGGTTGTTGATGTGCTCGATCATCCGCTCGAGCATCAGAATCACCTGTGGCCGCCCGCTCACGTCCGGGTGGATCGTCATCGCGAAGACGGCGTAGTCCTCTTCCCGGTAGACGTAGTCGAACTGGTCGCGCCAGATCTCTTCCAGGTGCCGCGGGTTCACGAAGCCGTGGCTGTTCGGCGCGCCCTTGATGAACATCATCGGGGGCAGGTCGTCGAGGTACCAGCTCGCCGGGATCTCGATCAGATCGGTCTCGTGTCCGCGAACGAGCGGCTTCATCCACTCCTCGGGTGCCTTCGAGTAGTCGATCTTCGTCCACGAGTCGCCCACGCGAACGTAGTACGGATGGAAATCCTTGTGCATCAGGCTGTGGTCGTACTTGATCCCGTGCTTCAGGAGCAGCTCGTTGGTGACGTTGGAGAACTCCCACCACGGCGCCACGTAGCCGGTCGGCCGGCGCCCGCTGACGCGCTCGATGAGGCCGATGCACTTGATCAGCACAGCCTCCTCCTGCTCGGGAGTCATCGAGATCGGGTTTTCGTGCGAGTAGCCGTGCATTCCGATCTCGTGGCCCGCGTCCACGATCAGCTGGGTTTCCTCGGGGAAGGTCTCGATCGAGTGGCCCGGGATGAACCAGGTCGTCTTCAGGCCATATTTGTCGAAGAGCTTCAGGAGGCGGCGGCTTCCGATCTCGCCCGCGAACAGGCCGCGGGAGATGTCGTCCGGCGAGTCCTCGCCGCCGTAGGAGCCGAGCCAGCCGGCGACGGCATCGACGTCCACGCCGATGCTGCAGATGATCTCCTTCGCCATCGTTCCTCCCTTCGTTTGGTGCTACAACGCTACGACATGTGTGCTCTCTGCGGGCTCCTTCTGGAGGAGCACTGGGCCGAGCAGGACGGCGGCCGCCGGGCGCGCGTCTTCCGGGTGAAGCTCGCCAATCGGGTGCTCGATCACTTCGGTTTGCGCCTCGACGACTGGGGAGGACGAGTCTACGTCCTGCGCGACCGCAAGGGCCGTTCGGTCGTCGTCGCCAACCTCGGCGTCCTCTGGGTCGAGGCCGAGGGTCTCGCGGGGCGGCAGCTCGACCCGCTCGACCCGGCCCTGGTGCGCGCACTTGGCTGACGGCAAGCTTCCGGTGGTGCTCGTCACCGGGTTCCTGGGCAGCGGCAAGACGACGCTGATCTCGAGCCTGCTCCGGCACCCGGCAATGGGCGAGACGGCGGTGATCGTGAACGAGATCGGCGAGGTCGGGATCGATCATCACCTCCTGCGGAAGGTCGACGAGCGGACCGTGCTCATGAAGAGCGGCTGCCTGTGCTGCTCGCTCCGTGGTGACCTCGCCGACGAGCTCCGCGACCTGCTGGGGCGGCGCGAGCGGGGCGAGATCCCCCGCTTCACGCGAATCGTCGTCGAGACGACCGGACTCGCCGACCCGGCCCCGATCGTCTACACGCTGCTCTCCGAGCCCGTCGTCAAGCACCACTTCGAGCTCGAGAGCGTCGTCACGACCGTCGACGGGCAGCACGGGCTGACCCGGCCCGAGTCGCTGAAACAAGCCGCCGCAGCCGACACACTCGTCGTCACGAAGACCGACCTGGCTCCGGCGTCCCACCACAAAGGGCGGGCGGCACGTTTGAATCCAACCGCTCGGCTCCTGGAGGTGCGCTTCGGCGATGTCGAGCCGGATCTCCTCTTCGCACCCACGGCATGCGGCCCGCGCGAGCTCGTAGCCGCGGACGAGGCGGGCGCGCATGGCCACGGCGAAGTCAGGGCAGTGTCCGTCGTCCTCGACGAGCCGCTCGACTGGACGGTGTTCGGCATCTGGCTGACGATGCTCCTGCAGGCGCGCGGATCGGACATCTTCCGGGTGAAGGGGCTGCTGGACGTCGGCGCCGACGGTCCGCTGCTCCTGAACGGCGTCCAGCACGTCGTCCACCCACCCGTGCACCTGAACGCCTGGCCCGACGGGGACCGACGCTCTCGGTTGGTGTTCATCGGCCTCGGGATCGAGCGACGCGCCCTGGAGCAGTCGCTCGCTGCCTTCAGCGGCATCCTGCGAGCTCAGTAGGAGCGCGGGAGCCCGAGCACGTGCTGGCCCACGTAGGCCAGGATCAGGTTGTTGGACACCGGGGCGACCTTGTACAGGCGCGTCTCCCGGAACTTCCGCTCGATGTCGTACTCCTCCGCGAACCCGAAGCCGCCGTGCGTGTCCAGACAGGCATTTGCCGCCGCCCACGAGGCCTCGGACGCGAGCAGCTTGGCCATGTTCGCCTCCGCTCCGCACGGCAATCCCTGTTCGAAGAGCCAGGCGGCCTTGTAGCGCATCAGATCCGCCGCTTCGATCTGGGCGTGGGCCTGCGCGATCGGGAACTGCACGCCCTGGTTCGCGCCGATCGGACGGCCGAACACGACCCGCTCGGACGCATATGCCGTCGCCTTCTCGACGAACCAGCGCCCGTCTCCGATGCACTCGGCTGCGATGAGGACGCGTTCTGCATTCATGCCGTCGAGGATGTAGCGGAACCCGAGCCCCTCTTCGCCGACGAGGTCGTCCTCGGCGACGAACACCCCGTCGAGGAAGATCTCGGTCGTCGCGTGATTCATGAGCGTCTTGATCGGCCGGATCGTCATCCGCTCCTCCGCAAGCGCTCGCTTCATGTCGACGATGAAGGTCGAGAGGCCCTGGGTCTTCTTGTCGACCTGGTCGACAGGCGTCGTGCGGGCGAGGAGCAGCATCAGGTCGGAGTAGAGCGCCCGCGACGTCCAGATCTTCTGGCCGTGGACGACCCAGCCGCCGGCCGCCCTGGTCGCGGTCGTCTGAATCGAGGTCGTATCGGAGCCCGCGGTCGGCTCGGTGACGCCAAAGGCCTGCAGACGCAGCTCGCCCGACGCGATCCTCGGCAGGTAGCGCTGCTTCTGCTCGTCGGAGCCGTGGCGCAGGATCGTGCCCATGATGTACATCTGGGCGTGGCAGGCACCGGAGTTGCAGCCCGACGCGTTGATCTCCTCCAGGATCACGCTGGCCGTCGTGAGCGAGAGGCCTGCGCCCCCGTACTCCTCCGGAACGAGGGCGGCAAGCCAGCCGTTCTCGGTCAGCGCCGCCACGAACTCCTCCGGGTAGCGGTCGGGTTCGAGCGCGCGCCAGTACTCACCGGGGAAGCCGGCGCAGAGCTCGCGCACGGCCGCACGGATCTCGTCCAGCCCCTCCGGCGGCGCGAAGTCCAGGTCAGCCCCCCTCGAGCTCGAACAGGCGCCGCGCGATGATCAGCTGCTGGATCTCGTTCGAGCCCTCCCCGATGAGGAGGAGCGGCGCGTCGCGGTAGTAGCGCTCGGGGCGGTACTCGAGCGAGTATCCGTAGCCGCCGTGCACGCGCATGCAGTCGAGCGCGTTCTCCTGCGCTGCCTCGGTGGAGAAGTACTTCGCCATCCCGGCCTCGAGGTCGGCCCGGTCCCCGTGCGCCTTGGCGTGCGCCGCCTGGAGCACGAGCAACCTGGCGGCCTCCGCCCTCGTCGCCATCTTCGCGATCATCAACTGGATCGCCTGGTGGCCCGCAATCGGCTTGCCGAACGCCTCCCGCTCCCTGGCGTAGCGGATCGCGTCGTCGAGGGCGGCCCGTGCCAGACCCGCGCCGCGGGCCGCGACGTTGACACGGCCGGCCTCGATCCCGCTCATGAAGTACTTGAACCCCTGGCCCACGCCGGCGTCGCCGCCGAGCACCGACGTAGCGGGCGTTCGGAATCCGTCGAACACGAGCTCCGTCGTCTCCACTCCCTTGTACCCCAGTTTGCGAAGGGGCGGCATGGGGATCGTCATGCCGGGCGCGTCCCCGTCGGGCTCCTTCTCGATCAGGAAGCCGGTCATTCCCAGGTGCGGTGGGTTGGCCGCCGCGTCCGTCTTCGCGAGCACCGCGATCACGCCGGCGCGCCATGCGTTCGTGACCCACATCTTCTGGCCGCTGACGACGTAGTCGGTCCCGTCGCGCATCGCCGTCGTCCGGATCGCCTGGACATCCGAGCCGGCGTGCGGCTCCGACATCGAGAACGCAGCGCGGATCTCTGCGGCCGCGAGCCGCGGGAGCAATCTCCGCCGCTGCTCCTCCGTGCCGTGCAGGAGGAGCATCGTCGCGAGGATGAACGTTCCGTTCATGATCCCGGGCAGCGTCACCCACCCGCGGGCCAGCTCCATCTGAATCAGCGCATAGGTGTCGATGCCGAGCCCCAATCCGCCGTACTCCTCCGGAATCGTCGTCCCGAAGAGCCCCATGCCCTTGATCGTCTCGACGAGCTGGGTCGGGAACTCGTCCGCGTGCTCGAGCTCGGAGGCGACCGGGATCACGTCCTTGTCGACGAACGCGCGAACGGTGGCGACGATCTCCGTTTGCTCCGCCGTCAGCGCGCCCGTGCTCATACGCGGGCGACCTCCTTGAGAGTCAGCGGTGCGAGCGCGGCGGTCAGGTCGGTGTGCCGGTCGAGGGTCAGGATCGCCTCCTCGAGTGCGTCGCGTGCGCCGTCCGACAGCACGAGGCCCGCGTTGTCGCGGAACTTCGCCTGCACCTCCGCGGCGGACATCGGGTTCTCGGGCCCGCCCTGCTGGTAGGGGAAGTCACTCTCGAGCGTCTCGCCGGACGTCAGCGTGACGCGGACGCCGCCGGGGAATGCCTGCGGATAGGACGCGTAGACCGGCGTCTCGTACCGCACCTTGCGCGCGACGGCGAGCACCTCCGGGTCGGTGATTGCCTCGTCGGTGAAGTCTCCGACCGCGACATGTCCGCGTACGAGCATCGACGCGGCCGAGTACTGCAGCGAGAACTTCCCCTCGTACTCCGAGCGCGGCGCCTTTTTCCGGTCGGCCGGCTCGAGCACCAGCGAGACGCCTGCTTCCGGCACCGTGACCACGACGTCTGCGATCTCGTCGGCCCTGAGGAGGCGCCCTCGCAACGCGTCCGACGTTGCGCCGAGCGAGCCGTGCATGAAATGGCAGACCGGGAACGGCTTGAAGGCGATCCGGGGCGTCTCCCAGCGCTCGCCGAGGTCGGCGAGCTCGCCGGCAATGTCGATCTCGCCGTCGGCGGCGCCGAGGAAGGCGTGGTAGACCCCGAACTTGCCCTCGAGCACGGACCGCGGCCCGACGGCCCCGTGGTGGGCGAGCCGGGTCGCGAGATGGGCGCCGTGCGCGGCCCACGCCGGATGAATCGGCTTCGTCGGAGTCCCATCGGCGAGGTACGCGAACAGGCCCGAGGCCATTGACCCGACGATTCCGAGCGCACGCGTCGTGGTCTCGGCGTCGTGGCCGCCCAGCCGCGACACGCACGCGACTCCTCCGAAGATCCCGCAGATCGCAGTCGGGTGGAAGCCACGCGCGTGGAACTGCCCGGACGCGGCCATGCCGACTCGGCACACGACCTCGTTCCCGGCCACGATTGCGGCGAGGACGGTGCTCCCTGACGCGCCGTACAGCTCGCCGGCGGCGAGAGCGGCCGGTGCGATGACCGTGGAGACGTGTGAGACGGAGTCTGAGTGCGTGTCGTCGAAGTCGAGGCCGTGGCACAGCATCGCGTTTGCGAACGCAGCGTTCGCCGCGGGAATACGGCCGGCGAGTCCGATCACCGTTGCCTGGGGCTCGCCGCCGAGCTCGCTCATCGTCGCCCGGCCCTCGACCCCGTTCCCGGTGGCGTGCCCGGCAAGACCGCATCCCAGCACGTCCAGTACATGGAGCTTCGCGTGCTCGACCACCTCCTCCGGGATCTCGTCCAGGCTGATGGACGTCGCGAAGGCGGCGATCGTCTCGGCTGCTGTCATCTCACACCGTCCACTCTTCGTCGGTACCGGGGAACGTGTCCTGCACTTCCGGCGCGTCGCGCTTGTAGACCATGAACGTCCGCTTGAACTCGATCACGACCTCGCGCCGTTGGTTGATCCCGCGGCAGCGCATCGAGACGATGCCCGTATTCGGCCGTGACGACGATTCGCGCTTGTCGAGGATCTCGCTCTCGGCCCATAGCGTATCGCCCTCGAACACGGGCTTCGGCAGCACGATGTCCGTCCAGGCGAGGTTGGCTGCGGCATTTTCGCTCGTGTCCGGAACGGTCATGCCCGTGATCAGCGCGAGCGTGAAGGCCGAGTTGACGAGCGGCTGTCCGTAGAGGCCGCGCTCCGCTTGCACGGCGTTGAAGTGCACCTGGTTCGTGTTCAGCGTCAGGCAGGTGAACCAGATGTTGTCCGTCTGCGTCACCGTCCGGCCGAGCCTGCTCCGGAACACGTCGCCGGCGTCGAAGTCCTCGAAGAAACGGCCGCGCCAGGCTTTGGGTGCAGCTCGAGCTCCGGTTTCCATCGCTACCTCCTGTTCGATTCCGCGAGCAGCCGCCTCGCCCGTTCGACCACCGGAACGTCGACCATCGCTCCGTCAACGGTGAACGCACCGCGCCCGCTGGCCGTGGCTGCCTGGTAGGCGTCCAGCACTCTTCGAGCCCACTCGATCTCCGCCCCGGTTGGTGCAAACACGCGATTCACGATCGGGACCTGCGACGGGTGGATGCACGCTTTGCCCCGAAAGCCGAGCGTGCGCGCGAGCAGGCATTCGTGCTCGAGCGCGGCATCCGCGCGCACATCGAGGTGGACGACGTCGAAGGGCGATCTGATTCCCGCTGCGGCCGAGTCGAGCATGGCCTTCGAGCGGACGTAGAGAAGCTCGAGCCCATCGGGCCGCGACTCGAGGCCCAGTTCCGTGCCGAGGTCGGCCGCTCCGATCTGGAGCGCAACGACGCGCGGCCTCGACGCGGTCTCGAAGGCGAGCCGTACGCCCTCGGCGGTCTCGACGATGGCGACAACGGGAGGTCCATCGCCGCCCAGAGCGTCGACGGCGCCCGGGGTCGCCTTGGGGAGCACGATCCCGTCCGCTTCGAGCGCGCCCACGGCCGCGAGGTCGTCGGCGAAGAACGCCGTCTCGGCCGCATTGACCCGGACGAGCCGCAGCGGGCCCCCGGCCCTTGCCGTCTCGCTGAAAACGGCCTGGACGAGCGCTCGCGCTGCATCTTTTGCGGTTGCGGCGACCGCGTCCTCGAGGTCCGCGACAACCGCGTCCGCAGCAGACCCCAGCGCCTTGACGAGCTTGCGCTCGTCACTGCCGGGTGCAAACAGAAGCGAGCGGGCGGTTGAGAGATCGCGGTCCGTGACGCAGTTCTATGTCAGACATTCGGCGCCTGTCAACTTGACACGCCCTGCGAAGTCAGACATAAAAACACACCATCCAGGAAGCTGGCGGATCTCGGGAGGTCGCAGCGTGAAAGCGGTCGTGTTCCACGAATTCGGCGGTCTCGACGTGCTCCGGGTGGAGGACGTGCCCGATCCGAAGCCCGGTCGCGGCCAGGTCCTACTCGACATCGGCGCGAGCGCGCTGAACCATCTGGACGTCGACGTTCGTGAGGGCATCTCGCGATTTCCCGTCGAGCTTCCGTTCGTGCCCGGCGTCGAGGTCGTCGGGACGATCGCGGAGCTCGGGGAGGGGGTCGAGGGATGGCAGGTCGGCGATCGAGTGATGCCCTTCCTGATGGATCCGTGCGGGACCTGCCGGTTCTGCCGCACCGGCCGCGAGTCGCTGTGCCTCACCGCCGGGTTCATCAGCTTCTCCACGTCGGGCGGGTATGCCGAGCGCCTTGCGTGCTCCGCGCGCCAGCTGCTGCGCATCCCGGACGAGCTCGACGACGAATCCGCCGCCGCCCTGCAGATCGCGTTCGGCACGGCCTGGCACATGCTGTTCACACGTGGCCGGCTGCAGATCGGCGAGACGGTGATGATCAACTCTGTCGGCAGCGGCATCGGCTCCGCGGCGGTCCAGCTCGCGCACCTTGCGGGGGCGATCGTGATCGGCAATGCGAGCTCGGACGACAAGCTCTCGCGGGCGGGGGAGCTCGGAATGGATCACGGGATCAATCACGCGACGCAGGACGTCGTCGGCGAGGTGATGCGTCTCACAGAGGATCGTGGCGTCGATCTCGTCTTCGAGCACGTCGGTGGCACCCTGTTCCAGAACGGGCTCGACTCACTCGGCAAGGACGGCCGGCTCGTCATCTGCGGCGGACATTCCGGCGAGGTCGTCCCGTTCGACATCATCCCGTTCTTCCGCGCGCAGAAGCAGGTCATCGGCTCCTTCGTCTTCACCCGCACCGAGGTCGAGAGCTGTCTCGAGCTTGCGCGCGACGGCCGGATCAGGCCTCTCGTCCACCAGACCTTCGCCCTCGCCGACGCGCGCGAGGCGATGGCGATGATGGAGCGCCGCGAGCACTTCGGCAAGATCGTCCTCAAGCCCTGAAGGGAGCACGATGAAACGTCTTGGAGTCGACGTCGGCGGAACGTTCACCGACCTGATCTTCGTCGACGACGAGGCCGGGGTGATCCGCGTGCACAAGCTGCCGACGACGCCGGAGGACCCATCGACGGGAACCGTCCAGGGCATCCGCGAGATCGCAGCCGAGGCCGGTCAGGACCCGTCGGCCCTCGACCAGGTGTTCCACGGTACGACGATCGCCACCAACATCGTCATCGAGCACAACGGTGCCACCGTCGGGATGATCACGACGGAGGGCTACCGGGACATCCTCCACATCGCGAGACACAAGAAGCCGCTCAACTTCTCGAACTACCAGGATCTCCCGTGGCAGCGCTACCCCGTCGTTCGACGGCGCCACCGCCTGACCGTCGCCGAGCGCATCGTCGGCGACGGCTCGATCCTCGTCCCGCTCGACGAGGACGAGGCGCGGCTGCGCGTCCGTGCCCTCAAGGAGGCCCAGGTCGACGCCGTCGCCGTGTGCTTTCTGTTCTCGTTCCTGAATCCCGTGCACGAGCAGCGGGTGGCCGAGATCGTGCGCGAGGAGTTCCCCGAGGCGTTCCTCTCCGTCTCGTCCGAGGTGGTGCCGCAGTACCGGGAGTACGAGCGCTTCTCGACCGTGGGCCTGAACGCGTACGTGGGGCCGAAGGTCGCGTCGTACGTCGCGCGGCTCCAGGAGCAGCTGAGCGGGCTCGGCGTGCGCACGGGCCTCCACCTGATGACATCGGCCTCGGGCGTCGCCACGGCGGAGGCCGCCATCCAGCGGCCGGTCACCATGCTCATGTCCGGCCCGGTGGCCGGGGTCGTCGGAGGCATCTGGGCCGGCAAGCAGTCCGGCTACGACAACGTGATCACGCTCGACGTCGGCGGCACGTCGGCGGACATCGGGCTCGCGCAGGACGGGCGCCTGCGCATGAAGCATCTGCTCGACACGCGAGTCGGCCCGTACCAGGCGATGATCCCGATGGTCGACGTCGACACGATCGGCGCCGGCGGCGGCTCCATCGCCTACGTGGATGCGGGCGGGATCTACCGCGTGGGGCCGCGCTCCGCCGGCGCGGTGCCGGGTCCGGCGGCCTACGGCCGCGGGGGCACGGAGGCGACCGCGACGGACGCGATGGTCAACCTCGGCTGGCTGCTCCCCGAAGACTTTCTCGGCGGCGGCATGTCACTCGACCGGGACCTGGCCCGGCGGGCGTTCGCAGACGGGCCGGCACAGGCGCTGGGCATGACCGTCGAGGAGGCGTCCATGGGCGCCGTGCAGATCCTTTCGCACTCGATGGTGCAGTCGATCGAGGAAAACTCCGTGCGCAAGGGCTACGACCCGCGCGACTTCGCCCTCGTCGCGGAGGGCGGGGCAGGCCCCCTGTTCGCGGTGCCGATCGCGATCGAGGTGGGGACGCCACACGTGATCGTGCCGCCGTATCCGGGGATCGCGGCGGCGATGGGGCTGATCGCCACCGACATGGTCTACGAGTACGCCGCGACGACGTATCAGCGACTCTCGAAGCTCGACGTCGCCGCCCTGCAGCGGCGCTTCGAGGAGCTGGAGGAGCAGGCGGCCCGGCAGCTCGACGAGGATGGGATCCCCGCCGACCGGGTCGTCGTCCAGCGGATCGTCGAGGCGCGCTACCTCGGCCAGGGCTACGAGCTGCGAGTGGACGTGGCGTCCGGGACGATCGACGACGGCTGGATCGAGCGGGTACGCGCGGATTTCCACGACATCCACGAACGCGAGTTCACGCGACGCTTCGAGGACTCGGATATCGAGATCCCGAACATCCGCGTGCGGGGCATCGGCCTCATGCCGGAGCTCACGACGCCGGAGCTGGAGGCCGGAGACGAGTCTGCCGACGCAGCCCTGCGCCACGAGGGGGACGCGTGGTTCCTGATCGACGGGAGCCTCGAGCAGGTGGCGACGCGCTACTACGACCGATCCGCATTGAAGGCCGGCAACCGGCTCGACGGTCCCGCGATCGTCAACCAGTACGACTCGACCACCGTGATCCCACCCGGCATCGGAGCCCGTGTCGACCGGTCCGGGAACATCGTGATCGACGTCGGGGCGTCAGCCCAGGCCCGGGCGGTGGCCGCATCCGTAGGTGTTCCGACGAGCGAGGGGGTCTGACATGTCGACGCTCGAATACGAGCTCGGGAAGCATCCAGGGCCGCCCGAGCGCGAGCGAGTCGAGGTCGACCCGATCACGCTGCGCGTGCTCGGCGGAGCGTTTCACGCCATCGCGAAGGAGATGGCGAGCGTGCTCTTCCGCATGTCGTACTCGTCGATCATTCGCGAGTCGGAGGACCTCGGCGCCGGGATCTTCGATCCGCAGGGGCGAGAGCTCTGCGAGTCGGACTCGACCCCGATGCATATCGGCTCACTGCCCTGGTACATCCGCGGCTTCATGCGCCACCTCGAGGGCAAGGTGGTGGACGGCGACGTGATCATCCACAACCACCCGTACTTCGGGGCCTCGCACACCCCCGACATCGGAGTTGCCGTGCCGATCTTCTACGACGGCGAGCTGCTCGGCTTCGCCGCCGTGACGGCGCACGTGCTCGACGTCGGCGGCTCGTTCCCGGGGATCAATGCAGACGCCTTCGACATGTACGCCGAGGCAAAGATCTACGACGGGCTGCGCTGGTATCAGGCAGGTGAGCTGAACGAGGACCTCGACCGCATGGTCTTCGACAACGTGCGCACGGAGACGATGAACCGCGGCGACATGAACGCCATGATGGCCGCGTGCCAGCTGGGCCGGGACCGCATGCTCCGGCTCTTCCAGCGTTACGGCGTCGAGACGGTGATGAGCGCCGCCTACAACTGGATGGACTATTCGGAGAACATGCTCCGCGAGCAGATCCGCAAGCTCCCCGACGGTGTCTACACGGCGCCGACCGGGTGGCTCGACGACGATGCCCGCAACCGAGGGGTACGGCTACGGGTCGAGACCAAGGTGATCGTCGAGGACGACGAGATCACCATCGACCTGACCGGCTCGAACCCGGAGGTGCCGACGGGCTACAACGTCCCGTTCGAGGGCTCTCTGCTCGTCGGGGCGTACTACGCGGTGCGAACGATCCTGCTCGACGAGGTGACGTTCCCCGAGCACGTACCCCAGAACGACGGCGTCTTCCGGCCGGTGAAGGTGATCGCACCGAAGGGGACGATCTACAACCCGACCTTCCCGCGTGCCTGCTTCTCGCGCTTCTGCCAGGTGCAGCGCGTCGTCGACAACACGATCCTCGCCCTCGCAGAGGCGCTGCCCGAAGGGGTCACGGCGGGCAACTCCGCCGGCATCCACTTCTGTGCCTATTCGGGGTTCTCGGAGGAGATGGGCGAGTACTGGCTCTACCTCGAGGTGAACGAGGGGGCCTACGGCGGGCGGCACGGCAAGGACGCGATGGACTCCGTCGACAACCTGATGGCGAACACGCGGAACAACCCGATCGAGGAGCTCGACATGCGCTTCCCGATCCGCTGTGACCAGTACGAGCTTCGTCCCGAGCCCGCGGCGCCGGGCCGCTGGCGCGGTGGCATCGGGATCATCCGCCGCAACCGCTTCCTCGTCGACGGAATCTACTCGTGCGAAGGCGACCGCCAGACCGACCCGCCGCGGGGAATCTTCGGCGGCTGGGACGGTCTCGTTGCGTCGTGCCGAAAGAACCCGGACACGGCGCAGGAGCAGGTTCTCGACGCAAAGGTGACAGGTGTGCCGTTCGCAGCCGGCGAGTTCATCGAGTTCAGGGAGCCGAACGCGGCTGGGTACGGCGATCCGCTCGACAGGCCCGCCGAGGCCGTGCGCGAGGACGTGCTCGACGACTTCACGACGATCGAGCTCGCCCGGGACGCCTACGGCGTCGTCTTCGTCGACGAGCGGGCGCTCGAGATCGACGTGCCGGCGACCGAGGCGTTGCGGGCAGCGCTGCGGTCGAGCCCGAGCGGGCACTCGCTGACGGAGCATTTCGCCGGCCGGGCGTTGCCGCCGGCGAGCGCCGCCGCATCGGCTGCCGGGAACGTCGAGTTCGGGATGGCCTGAGGAGCCCGGCGCGTCCTCTTCGGCGACATCGGCGGGTGGCGGCCACGCGGGCACGGGTAAGGCGTACGAGCGCATCGCCGAGACGCTCCGTGGCGGCGTCGTCAGCGGGGAGCTCGAGCCGGGAGCCCGGCTCCCCACCGAGACCGAGCTCGCGTCCGAGTTCGGCGTCAGCCGCTCGACCGTGCGGGAGGCGCTCAGGCTGCTCGCAGCCCAGGGCCTGATCCGCACGGCGAAGGGTGCCACGGGCGGGAGCTACATCACGATCCCGACCGCCGGTCACCTGTCCGACTCGCTGCGCTCGGGGATCGGGCTGCTCGCGGCGACGCGGGACGTATCGCTGGACGAGCTCATGGAGGCGCGCCTGCTGCTCGAGGTGCCGGCTGCGCGGCTGGCCGCCCGCCGGCGCACCGAGGCTGCAATCGAACAGCTTCGCTCGGATATCCCCGGCAGGCCGCTGGAGCTCGGCACACGAGAGCAGTTCGTACACAACCGGGACTTCCACGCCGGCGTTCTCGAGGCGGCGGGCAACATGCTGCTCGTGATCGCGGCACGCCCCGTCTTCGACGTGCTCCAGACGCATCTCGCCCGCTCGAAGCTGGGCGCACGCTTCCATCGGGCGATCAACGATCATCACCGCTCGATCGTGGCCGCCATCGAGTCCAGGGACGAGGACGCCGCCGGAGGGGAGATGAACGCCCACGTCGAGTATCTGCGCCCGTACTACGAGAAGGCGTGGCGCGACGTGCGTGGGCGCGCGTGACCGTTGTTCGCTTCGGCATCCAGGGCAGTGGGCAGCTCGTCGGGGAGCTGCCGCCGCCGGCGCTGTTTCGTGAGGTGGCGCAGCGCGCCGAGGAGCTCGGATACGACTCGCTGTGGGCCGGCGATCATGTCTCGTTCGAGAACCCCATCCTCGACGTCACCGTGGCGCTTGCCACGTTCGCGGCAGTCACGAGCCGGATCACGATCGGCGCCGGCATCGTCCTGCTCCCGTTGCGCCCGCCTGCGCTCGTCGCCAAGGAGTTCGCCTCGCTCGACTACGTCTCCGGCGGCCGCGTCGTGCTCGGCGTCGGCGTGGGAGGCGAAAGCCCTCAGGACTTCGAGGCCGTCGGTGTCCCGATCCACGAGCGTGGAGCTCGTGCAGACGAGGCGATGCTGGTGCTGCGTGAGCTGTTCGCCCACTCGCCGGCCGGCTTCGAGGGTCGCTTCACCCGCTTCGCCGGCGTCTCCATCGAGCCACGCCCCGCCCGGCCCGGTGGGCCGCCACTCTGGGTCGGCGGGCGCTCGCCCGCAGCGCTGCGCCGCGCCGGCCGGCTCGGGGACGGCTGGTTGCCGATCTGGATCTCGCCCGAGCGGTACGCCGCCGGCTGGAGTGAGGTCCGCCGACACGCGGAGAGCGCCGGCCGCGACCCCGATGCGCTGGTTCCGGCTGCCGTCGTACCGTCGCTCGTGGGTGACGCCGGGCCGCGGGCGCGGGAGCACATGCGTGCGTATCTCGCCGTCCGGTACGGCACGACGTTCTCGCCGCAGGCGGTGGAGCGCTACTGCGTCGCCGGGACTCCGAGGGAGTGTGCGGAGCGCGTACAGGCCTACGTGGCGGCGGGCATCCAGCACATCGTGTTCAACCCGGCGGTCGCGCCCGATCGGCTGTCCGAGCAGGTCGAGCGGCTCGCCGACGCGGTCCTGGCGGTGATCGCGTGACCCTGCCGCTCGCGGACATCCGGGTCGTCTCCGTGGAGCAGTTCGGCGCAGGTCCGTGGGGGACGCTCCAGCTCGCCGACCTCGGCGCCGAGATCATCAAGATCGAGGATCCATCGTCGGCGGGCGACGTCGGCCGTTACGTGCCGCCGTTCCAGGACGGCGAGGACTCCCTGTTCTTCGAGACGTTCAACCGTGGCAAGAGCAGCGTCTCGCTCGATCTCCGGCATCCGGAGGCGCGCGGGGTGTTGGAGGACATCGTGCGTGTGTGCGACGCGGTGTACTCGAACCTTCGCGGCGACCAGCCGCGGAAGCTCGGGCTCACCTACGAGCAGCTGAAGAGTGTCAACCCGACGATCGTGTGCTGCTCGTTGTCGGGCTTCGGGATGACTGGACCCGCGCGCCTCCGAGGGAGGGTACGACTACATGATGCAGGGGCTCGCGGGCTGGCAGAGCCTCACGGGCGAGCCGGGCGGCCCACCTACGAAGAGCGGGCTGTCGCTCGTCGACCTCTCGGGCGGCTATGCGTCTGCGATCGCCATGCTCGCGGGCATCTGGCGCGCGCGACGTGACGGAGTCGGCTGCGACTGCGACGTGTCGCTGTTCGAGACGGCCCTGCACGAATTGATGTACATCGGCCCGTGGGCGGCCACACATGGGTACGTGCCGCCGCGGCGGCACGGTTCCGCGCACCCGACGATCGTGCCCTTCCAGAACTTCGAGGCCTCGGACGCCTGGTTCGTCCTCGGCGCCGCAAAGCAGGCCTTCTGGGAGCGGTTGTGCGAGGTGATCGCGCGTCCCGACCTCTGCGAGGACGAACGATTCGCGACGATGGCGGGCCGCAACGACAACCGTGACGAGCTGCTGCCGATGCTCGAGGAGATATTCCGCACCCGCACCGCGGACGAGTGGATCGACGCTCTCGTCTCGGCCGGCGTGCCGGCGTCCCGCGTCAACACCGTCGAGGAGGCGCTCGTCGACCGGCAGACGATTGCCCGGGAGGACATCGTCGAGCACGATCACCCGACGCTCGGGCGGGTGCGCTCGATCCGGACGCCGCTGCGGCTCGCAGACGGAGCCGAACGGCTCGAGCACGCCCCGGCCCGCGCGCCGTTCCGGGGCGAGCACACCGAGCACGTGCTGGTCGAGCTGTGCGGTTACACGCCGGAGCGCGTGGGCGAGCTCGCCCAGGCGGGCGTGTTCGGGGACGTCGGGTGACCGCGCGCGACCTCGTCGGCTATGGACGGCAGCCGCCGGACCCACGCTGGCCCGGTGGAGCCCGCATCGCGCTCAGCTTCGTTCTCAACTACGAGGAAGGGGGCGAGCGGACGCCGCTCGAGGGCGATTCGGCCTCGGAGGCGTTCCTGCACGAGGTGGTCGGCGCGCCGCCGACCGTCGGCCGGCGCAACCTCAACACCGAGTCGATGTTCGAGTTCGGCAGCCGTGCCGGCTACTGGCGCGTGCATCGCATCTTCACCGCCCACAACGTGCCGCTGACGGTCTATGCGGTCGGGCAGGCGCTGGAGCGCAACCCCGCCGCGGCGCGGGCCATGGTCGATGCAGGGTGGGAAGTAGCGGGTCACGGATGGCGGTGGATCGACTACGCGGACCTGCCCGAGGACGAGGAGCGCGAGCACATCCGGCGGGCGGTCACCGCGATCGAGCAGGCGTGCGGCAGCCGGCCGGTCGGCTGGTACACCGGTCGGGTATCGGAGAGCACACGGCGGCTCGTCGTCGAGGAAGGAGGCTTCCTCTACGACTCGGACTCGTATGCCGACGAGCTGCCGTACTGGGTCGACGTCGCGGGCCGGGATCACCTCGTCATCCCGTACGCGCTCGACTCGAACGATTTCAAGTTCCTGCTGCCGAACGGCTTCGTCACCGCCGACGACTTCTTCGCCTATCTCGTCGACTCGTTCGACCAGCTGCGTGCAGAAGGCGGGCGCATGATGTCCGTCGGGCTCCACTGCCGCATCATCGGCCGGCCTGGACGTGCGCGCGCGCTCGAACGCTTTCTCGAGCACGTGCGCGCCCACGACGACACGTGGGTGACCACCCGTGCGGCGATTGCGCGCCACTGGTACGCGGAGCACCGGCGAGCGCTGAGCAACCGCGATAGGATCACCCGACACCCAGCTCCGAAGGAGGACCGGCATGGCTACCACCGCAGCCACCTGGACGCGCGAGGCTCTCGCCGCCGCGCCGCAGACGTACTTCGACGCCGTGGACGCGATGGACGTCGACAGTGTGCTGGCTCATTTCGCCGACGACGCCACGCTCACGGTGCAGACCGATCACGTCACCTTCAACGGCGCAGACGAGATCCGGCGCATGTTCACGGATTTCTTCGGCGCGTCGGTGTCGATCCGCCACGAGATCCGGAACATCGTGGTGGAGGAGGCCGCGGGGAAGGTCGCCACCGAGCAGGGCTATATCGGCGAGCTGAAGGACGGCTCGAGCAACGACATGCACAACTGCAACTTCTTCGACTTCGACGAAGCCGGCAAGTTCAAGCGCGTCATCATCTGGATGGCGGGCACGAACCCGCTGAAATAGCGCGGAGCGGAGCGGGGCACGGGAGCAGCGAGTCGGGCTCCTAGAGGTGCTCGCGGAAGAACGCGCTCACGATCCGGACGGCGTCTGCCGGGCACTCGAGCAGGTCGGCGTGCCCGATGTCCGGAAACTCGTGGACGCGGATGTTGGAGTTCAGTGCCGCCATTCCGCGGGCCCCGAGCCCGGAGGGTGCGAGCTCGGGCGGGCAGAGGATGTCGTACGTCCCATTCGTCATCAGCAGCGGACGCTCGATCTGCGGCACGAGCGGTGAGAGATCCATCTCCTCCATGGCGATGCACGCCTGGCGCACCGTGTACGGGTCGTTGAGGGCGATCACCGACCGTACGAGCTGGAACGTGTCCTTCCCCTCATCCGACTCGAGGAACTTCGCGCCGACGGCCTGCGTCGTGACGTGATCGGAGAAGTCGTCCCACGGCATGGTTTCGGCCATTCGCCGCCAGATACGGAAGAGGGTGCGACGGTAGACGTCCGGCTTGGCGAACGCGACGTCGGCACAAGCCGCGATCGTCCGCTCTCCGTGCGAAGCCGTGAATGCGATTGCGATCATGCCGCCCATCGACGTGCCGTGGACGAGGACGGTGTCGAGGCTCAGGGCATCGAGCAGTCGCACTCCGTCGGCGGCCCAGCTCTCGATCGTGTACCCCTCGCGCGGCTGACTGGACGCCCCGTAGCCGCGCGCGTCGAACGACAGCAGGCGAAAGCTTTCACGGAAGGCGTCGTTGACGAGGCCGAAGTTGTGACGGCCGAACAGACCGCCGCCGAACTGGAGGACGACCGGCGCGTCCTCGGGGCCCGTCAGCTCGTAGTAGAGGCGGATGCCGTCATCGATGTCGGCGTACGGCATGCGATCCTCCCTGTCCGTCTCGCGTGCGGGCGCGGACGGTCTCTAGCTCAGTCCCAGCTCCTGCCGACCCGGTCCCAGGCGACGTCGCTCGGCAGCCACTCTGTGTTGATGCGAGACATCAGCCTGACCACGTTCTCCGCGCCACACGAAGGGCACGGCGGGCTAGGCTTCGCGGACGTCGAGAGGTACTCCTCGAAACGAGCGTCGCACGATTCGCACCGATACTCGTAGATCGGCATGTGAGCCTGAGTGTACCCGCGTCCTGGGGTCGAAATCGAACTTCTGAGAGTCCTTGCAGAGCGGCAGGGAGTGTCGCCGGACGACGCTGATCTGGAGGCTGTCCGCGCATTCCTCGAGACGCTGTTGCCCGCGCTCGAGCGCCTCGAGGAGCGGATCCCGCCGGAGCTCGTCCCCGTGCCGTGAGTCTTGCCCGGCTCGCAGAGCGCGTACGGACACGCGAGCTCTCGCCCCGTGAGGCAGTGCAGTCGTACCTCGACCGGATCGAGACCCAGGCAGAGCTGAACGCGTACATCACCGTGCGCGGCGACGAGGCGCTCGCCGAGGCGGACTCGGCGCCGGCAGGCCCGCTCCACGGCATCCCGGTCGCGATCAAGGACGTGATCGACGTCGCCGGGACTCGCACGACGGCTGCGTCGCGGATTCTCCGCGACAACGTCGCAGCCCACGACGCCGAGGCGGTGGCGCGCCTCCGCGCAGCCGGAGCCGTCGTGCTCGGCAAGCTGAACACGCACGAGTTCGCGTACGGCGCGCTGACCACGAGCCCGCATTTCGGGCCGGCCCGCAACCCCTGGTCGCCGGATCGCGTCTGTGGCGGCTCGAGCGGCGGGAGCGGTGCCGCGGCCGCGGCCGACCTGGCCGCCGGCACGCTCGGCACGGACACGGCCGGTTCGATCCGGATACCTGCATGCTTCTGCGGCGTCACCGGACTGCGGCCGTCGCTGGGCCTCGTCCCGAACCAGGGCGTCGTCCCGACCTCGTGGACGTTCGACACGGTCGGACCGATCGCGAGGAGCGCCGAGGACTGCAGCCTGCTCCTCGAGGCGCTCGCCCCGTCGTACCGTCCGGCACTGGACGGCGGCGTCGGCGATCTCCGCGTCGGCGTCGTCGAACACCTCTTCGACCGCTCGGAGCCCGACATCGCAGCGTGTTCGCGATCGGCGGTGGACGAGCTCGTCTCGCTCGGCGCGCACGTCGAGCCGGTCGTCGTCCCGCTGCTCGAGGAGGCCGGCACGATCGTGCAGGCGATCATGCTCCCAGAGGCAACACAGGCTCACCTCGGCTGGCTGCGCACGCGGCTTCCCGACTACGGGCCGGACGTCCGCGCGCGACTGCTCGCCGGGTTGCTCCTGCCCTCGACCGCCTATGTGACGGGGCTGCGGGCTCGGCGCTGGTACCTGAACGAGCTGCGCCCCGTGTTCGAGCGCTTCGATCTGCTCGTGCACCCCGCCATGCCTGTCATCCCGCCGAGAATCGGCGAGGAGACGGTGTCCCTGCACGGGGAGGAGATCCCGTACCGGCTCGCGCTGATCCCGTTCAACTCACCCTGGTCGCTCGCGGGCGCCCCGGTCGCAAGCGTGCCGTGCGGCTTCGTCGAGGACATGCCTGCCGGGCTCGCGCTCGTCGGCCGTCCGTCCGGCGAGGCGACCGTGCTCCGCGCCGCGGCGACGTTTCAGCACGTCACGGACTGGCATCGGCGTCGTCCGCAGGCAACCGTCGGGACGGAGTCGCGGTAGCGGCGTTCGTGCCGGTAGCGATTTGCGGTCCGAACGCGGAAGTCGTATACAAAGCACACGTTTCTCGACGAAAGGTTGAGGCTCATGTCGGTACTCATCAAGGGCGGCCGGATCGTGACCGCGGCCGACGACTACGTCGGCGACATCTTCATCGACAACGGCACGGTCTCGCTGATCGGCGAGTCGCTCGACGTTGCCGCCGACAAGGTCATCGACGCCGCCGGCAAGTACGTGATCCCGGGCGCGATCGACCCGCACACGCACCTCGAGATGTTCTTCGGAGGAACCGTCACGTGCGACGACTTCACCTCCGGCACGGTCTCGGCTGCGTTCGGGGGCACGACGACGCTGATCGACTTCTGCATGCAGACGCCGGGTGACACGTTCCCCCAGGCCCTCGAGAAGTACTTCGAGAAGATCGAGCGCTGCAAGCCGGTGATCGACGTCGGCTTCCACATCGGCGTCACCGACCTGCACACCGGCGGCACGCTCGAGGATCTCGCGAAGCTGCCCGCCGAGGGCGTGACCTCCTACAAGCTCTTCATGGCGTACAAGGGCGCCGTCATGGTCGACGACGAGACGCTCTTCAGGACGATGGAGACGGCTGCGGAGACGGGCGCGCTCGTCATGGTGCACGCGGAGAACGGCGACGCGATCGATCTCATCGTCAAACGTGCCGTCGCCGAGGGCAAAACGGAGCCGATCTGGCACGCACGCACCCGTCCGATGGAGACCGAGGCGGAGGCGACGAATCGTGCCGTGCAGCTGGCGCGCGTGGCCGGCTGCCCGCTCTACGTCGTTCACGTCTCGTGTCAGCCGTCTGTGGAGCCGATCGCGCTCGCACGAGAAAAGGGCTGGGACGTGTGGGGCGAAACCTGCACCCAGTATCTGTTCATCGACGACACGGCACTCGAGCAGCCGGGCTTCGAGGGCGCGAAGTACGTGTACACCCCGCCGCCGCGGCCGAAGGAGCAGCAGGAGAGCCTCTGGAAGGCGCTTGGCGCAGACGTGCTCTCCGTGGTCTCGACCGACCATTGCCCGTTCAAGTGGCCGGAGCAGAAGGGGATCAACGGCCAGGAGTTCCAGGTGATCCCGAACGGCGGCCCGGGCATCGAGAATCGCCTGCACATGCTGCACCACTTCGGCGTGCGGGAGGGCCGCATCTCGATGAACCGATTCGTGGAGCTGGTCTCGACGAACGTCGCGAAGCGGTTCGGGCTCTACCCGCGCAAGGGCACGATCGCGCCGGGTTCCGACGCCGACATCGTCGTCTGGGACCCGGACAAGAAGCTGACCATCTCCGCCGCCACGCACCATTCCAACGTCAACTACAACCTGTTCGAAGGGACTCAGGTACAGGGCGCCCCGGAAGTCGTGCTCGTGCGCGGCCAGGTCATCATCGAGGGCGACGAGCTCGTCGGCAAGCCGGGGGCGGGCGAATTCGTGAAGCGCGCCCGTGCCGGCGAGGAGCTCCTCCCGGCGGGGAGGGTGGCGGTACCGGCGTGAGCGACGAGCAGGCGCGAGAGGTCTACGCCAGGGCAGGGCTGGGGGAGAGCCTCACCATGGGCTCTCGCCCGGCCGTGCTCGTCGTCGACCTCACCTGCGGCTTCACCGATCCCGCGTGTGCTCTCGGCTCCGACTTGACCCCGGAGGTCGAGGCAACCAAGCGCCTCCTCGATGCAACCCGTGCCAAGGGGCTCCCGGTCGTCTTCACCTCGATCGGCCTGGAGCCGAGCCTCCGGGACGGAGGCCTCTGGGTGCAGAAGGTGCCGGCGCTCGGTGACCTGCAGCTCGGCGGCCACTGGGTCGAGATCGACCCGCGCCTCGAGCCGCGGGAGGACGAGACGATCGTCATGAAGAAGGGCGCGTCGGCGTTCTTCGGAACGAACCTCGCCTCGATCCTCGTTTCGCAGCGGGTCGACTCCGTGATCCTGTGCGGCGCGACGACCAGCGGCTGCGTCCGGGCGACGGCGATCGACCTGCTGCAGTACGGATTCCCGACAATCGTGCCGCGCGAGTGCGTCGGCGACAGAGCCAAGGCGCCCCACGAGGCGAACCTGTTCGACATCCAGGCCAAGTACGCCGACGTCGTCGCGCTCGAGGAGGCGCTCGCGTACGTGGAGAGCGTGCCGGGGAACGTGGGCGCGGCGGCTTGACCCATCGTGTCGCCGTGCTCGCCGGGGACGGGGTCGGCCCCGAGGTGATCGTGGAGGCCCAGCGCGTCGTCGACGCATTGGGCCTGCCGCTCGAGTGGACGGAGCTGCCGTGGGGCTCGGCCTACTGGCACGAGCACGGCCGCATGATGCCCGAGGACGCTCTCGAGGTCCTCCGCGCCCACGACGCCTGCCTGATGGGCGCCGTCGGCGACCCTTCCGTGCCCGACCACGTCTCGCTCTGGGGCATCATCCTGCCGATCCGCCAGAAACTCGACCTCTGGGCCAACGTGCGGCCGGCACGGCTGCTGGACGGGATCCCCTGTCCCCTCGCCGGCCGCGCGCCGGCGGACGTCGACATGCTCTTCGTGCGGGAGAACACCGAGGGTGAATACGCGGGCGTGGGTGGTCGCGCGCACGAGGGCCTCGCCTCCGAGGTCGGCATCGAAACGAGCGTCTTCACCCGCGCCGGAGTGGAGCGGGTCGTCCGCTATGCCTTCGAACTTGCCGAGACCCGTCGCGGCATCGTCACGAGCGCGACGAAGTCGAACGCCTCCCGCTTCGGATATGTGCTCTGGGACGACGTTGCGGAGGAAGTCGCCGGCGCATTCCCGTCCGTGCGCTACGAGCGCGTCCTCGTCGATGCGCTCGCCGCGCGCATGGTGCGCGACCCCGGCAGCCTGGACGTCGTCGTCGCGTCGAACCTGTTCGCGGACATCCTCACCGACCTCGCCGCCGCGATCCAGGGCGGCATGGGCACGGCCGCGAGCGCAAACCTCGCTCCAGGCTCCGGCACGCCGGGTCTGTTCGAACCGGTGCACGGCTCCGCGCCGGACATCGCGGGACAGGGTGTCGCCAATCCGGCCGGCGCGATCTGGAGCGCCTCGCTGATGCTCGAACACCTCGGCGAGGCGGAGGCCGCGCGGGCGGTGATGGAGGCGCTCGAGGTGGTCTGCCGGGAAGGGCCGCGCACGCGCGACGTCGGCGGTGGAGCCTCGACCCGTGAGGTCGGTGATGCGGTGGTGGAGGCGGTATCGCTCAACGCAACACGCTGATCGTCGCGCCGCCGGCCAGCACGAGCACGCCCGAGAGCACGGTCCGCCGGCCGATGTGCTCGCTGCGCCCGATCAGCACCGCGGCGAGCATTACCGCCCACAGGGACTGCGTCGCATTGAGAGGGGCGACGACGCTGACGCGGCCGCGGTCGAACCCCTCGACGAGGCTCGCATAGGCAAGACCGAGGGTGACGCCGGCTGCCCCGAACGCGGGCAGGGCCGCGCGCAGCTTCACCCGTAAGCCGTGGCGGCGGACGATCAGGAGGTAGAGGAGCACGACCGTGCTCGCACCCAGCAACGAGGCCGCAGAGGCGGCGAGCGGTGGTGCGTCGGCGCCCCGGGCGACGTAGCGGACAGCGTTGTCGCGAACTGCGAACAACGCGGCGCAGGTGAGCGCGAGCACGGCGCCGAGCATTCGGAAATGACTGGGCCGGGCGCGCTCACGCACGAGGATGACGCCTCCCGCGACGATGAGCGCGGTACCTGCGAGCAGCAGCGGCCGGAACGGCTCGTCGAGGACGAGCAGGGCGATGAGCACGGAGATCAGCGGTGCCGTCCCGATCAGGATCGCGGCGCGCGAGGGACCGGCGTCGCGGACGGCCAGGATGAAGAGGATCTGGGAGACACCTGGCACGATCGCGCCGACCACGAAGAACGGCCAAAGGTCCGAAGGGTCGATCCCGCTCGACAGCTCCGAGAGCGCGAGCGCAGCGCCGGTGAGGCAGCCGAGCCCGGTGATGACGAGTGCTCCCGCCTCGGGGTCGGCGCCCCGCGTCAGGCCCGCGCGTACCGCCAGAGTGAAGACGCCGAAGAGGGCGCCCGCCAGCACGCCGAAGCCGACGGCAAGCACCGTACTAGGATCTCGTCGTGGCAGCGTCGAAGGGGCCCATCGCGCCGATCCTCGCAGAGACGCGTGACGTGAGGGCGTAGACCCTGAGCGGCCCGTGAGCCCGGTCCAGCGGGCAGTCGCCGGCGGGTGCGCGCTCGGCCTCGCCACGGGTTGGAACATCGCCAACACCGGCTCCGTCGCCGGCCAGCTCGCCGCGGCATACGGCGTCGGCCTGGTGACGATCGGGCTCTTCACGACGGCGCTCTTCATCACCCATGCGGGCATGCAGATCCCGGCGGGTCGTGCAGCGGACCGCTTCGGCCCACGGCGGGCGGGGATGCTTGCCCTGGCGCTGATCGTCACGTTCAACCTGGTCGCGCTGCTGGCCCCCGATCCGGCTCTGGCACTCGCGGCGCGGCTGCTGATCGGCGTCGGCACGGGTCTCGGGTTCATCGCCGGGAGCGCATATGTGCGCAGCAAGAGCGGCTCGGCCTTTGCGCAGGGCCTCTACGGCGGCGTCGCCCTCGGCGGCGGCGGTCTTGCGCTCGCGCTCGTGCCCGCCGCCGCCGGCTGGATCGGATGGCGTGCACCTTTCGCCACCGCCGCCGCCCTCGCGCTCGCCGGTCTGGCATTGCTTGCGTACGCGCCGGCGGACGGTCCCCGCCACCGGCACGCGCGTGAGGAGCACATCCCCACCGGCGTGCTCCGGGACGTGCGCCTCTACAAGCTCGCCGTCCTCTTCTCCTGCTCGCTCGGGCTGAGCGTCGTGCTCGGAAACTGGGTCGTGACGCTGCTGCAGCGCGAGGGCGGCATGAGCCGGGGTGCAGCGGGCGTGATCGCGGCGCTCACGCTCGTACTCGGCGTCGTCTCCCGTCCGCTCGGCGGCTGGATCCTGCATGCCCACCCCGGTCGCGTCCGCGCCGCCGTGGGCGCGAGCCTCGTCATCGGAGCGCTCGGCAGCCTGGCCGTCGCCGTTGCGGCGCCGCCTGCGCTCACCGTCCTCGGCGCGATGTTGATCGGCCTGGCGGCGGGCATCCCGTTCGCTCCCGTGTTTCAAGGCGCAGCCCGCCTGCGCCCGGACGCACAGGCTGCGTCGATCGGCCTCGTCAACGGATCGGCGAGCGCGGTCATCCTCGTGGGGACGCCGCTGCTCGGACTCGCATTCTCGCTCCCGGGAGGGGGAAGGGCCGGTTTCGTGGTCGTGGCCGTCCTCTGGGGTGCCGCCCTGCTGCTGCTCCCGAGCGCCGCAGCGCTGGCAGCCGGCGTCAGACCAGGGCCCGTATCGCGTTCAGGATGATGTCGGCCGCGAGCGCCGCGTCCGCCGGATCGGCGTCCTCGAGCGGCGAATGGCTGACGCCGTCCCGGCACGGGACGAAGACCATCGCGCAGGGGACGTGGTCGGCCACGCACATCGTGTCGTGTGCCGCGCCGGACGCCATCAGCATGAAGGGCTCGCCCGTGGAGCGCGCGGCCTCCTCGAGCGCGGCCACGATGCGGGCGTCGAGGCGCGTCGGCGCGAGGGTCTGGCGCTCGTGCACCTCGGCCGTCATCTGGCGCTGCTTCGCGGCGTGCTGCACGAATGTCGCGATGTCCCGGGCGACGCCGCCGTAGACCTCCTCGTCGACGCCGCGGATGTCGAGGGAGAAGCGAACGCGCTCCGGGATCACGTTGATCAGGCTCGGATGCACCTCGATCTCGCCGATCGTGCCGACCGTGCCCTTCCCTGCGGCGCGCACGAGCCGCTCGAGCTCGAGGATCGAGTCGGCGAGCGGCAGCCCGGGGTCGAGCCGGAAGTCCATCGGCGTCGCACCCGCGTGGTCGCCGCGGCCGTGCACGGTCGCGTCGGCGTGCACATAGCCGGCTATCGCCGTCACGATCCCGATCCTGTTCCCCGTGTCCTGCAGCACGCGTGCTTGCTCGATGTGCATCTCGATCCAACCCGCGAGGTCGTCGAGGACGTGCAGCGACTCGCGCCAGAGGTCCGGCCGGTAGCCGGCCTCCTGCGCGTGCTCCCAGAAGCTGCGACCATCGTCGATCGCGCGAAAGCGCTCGCGCAAGTCGTCCTCGGTCACACGCTGGGCCATGATCCTGCTCCCGAGCAGCATCTGTCCGAAACCGGAGCCCTCTTCCTCGAGGAAGGAGATCAGCTGCAGCGGCAGGCCGAGCCCGAGCTCCTCGTTCAGCCGGCACACCTCGAGAGCCGTGACGACACCCATCGTTCCGTCGTACTTGCCGCCGTTGCGGTTCGAGTCGCAGTGAGAGCCGATCCCGAACACCCTCTCGCCCGGTGGGCGGTTGCGCGCAACGAGGGTGCCGAGCGGGTCCTCGCCCACGTCGTACCCGATCGCCTTCAGCTCGCGCGCGAAGTAGTCGAGTGTGTTGCGGTATACCGGTGTGTACGCGTAGCGGCGAATCGCCTCGTCGGAGAGCGTGAACTCCGGGCCCGCCAGCGTCTCGATGTCGCGCTCGATCCGCCGCGCACTCTGCTCCCGGTCTATCGCCGCCGCCCTGGCGCTCACGGCGTACAGTCTAGTATCGCTCCTCGCCGTGCCGAGCCATCTTCGCCGGTTCGGAGCCTCAGCCAATGGACGAAGCAGACCCGGTTGTCGATGGCGCAGACGAGGAGTGGCCGCCTCGGGCAAACCGTCTGCAGGCGATTCGCTGGCGGGCTGACCGGCACTTCGAGCGAAGCGAGTTCTTCGCCGCGGCGCGCGCGCTGGCAGAGGCCTTCGACCTGGTCGGCCCCGGCGAGGGCGAGGTGTTCCGCGGGCTGCACCATCTCGCGGCCGCCGGCTACCGGCATCAGACCGGCGACGCCGAGCGCGCTGTGCGCCAGCTCGCCTATGCCCGTCTGCGGCTTGCCTCGTTCCCGGACTGCGCCGAGCAGGTTCGGGCTGTCGAGCGACTACTCGCGTCGTAGGATTGCCGGATGGACGACGGTAGCTGGCGGAACCGCAAGACACTGATCCTCGGCCGCACCGACATGATCGGGCTCCTGACTCCGGCCGAGTACAACGACTGCGTCGAGCACGCCTTCCGGATGCACGGGCTCGGCCGCGTGTACATGGAGCCGAAGGGCCACATCGTGCTCGACCGCTATCCCGGCGAGTGGGAGGTGATGCCTTCCTACATCGAGGAGCCCGAAGCGGCGGCCTGTAAGTGGGTCTCGATCCGTGAGGACAATGCGAAGTACGGCCTCCCGGCCGTCTTCTCGATCCTTGTCTACACGCATCCCGAGACAGGCTTCCCGCTCGCGATCTGCGACGGGTCGCATCACACGCTCATGCGCACGGGGGCGTCGGCCGCCGTCTCGGCGAAATGGCTCGCGCGCAAGGACTCGACGGTGCTCGCAATCGCGGGCACGGGCAGTGTCGCCAAGGGGACGCTGGCAACCTGCGACGCCGCCTTCGCCTTCCGCGAGGTGCGTGTCTGGAGCAGGACGCAGGAGTCCCTCGACCGCTTCGTCGCCGAGGAGCAGCCCCTGTACCCCCATCTCGAGCTCAAGCCCTCCACCGACCTCGAGCGGGTCGTGCGCGGCGCCGACGTCGTCGTCACCGGCACGCACGCGCGCGCCTGGATCGTCGACAACGACTGGATCGAGCCGGGCACCCACCTCGCCGCGCTGGGCGCCGATCTCGAAGGAGAGCAGGAGCTCGACCCGCGCATCCTGCAGCGGGCCCGGGTCTTCGTCGACGACATCCGGCAGTGCCGCAGCGACGGCGAGATCAACGTGCCGCTGCGGGCGGGAGTGATCTCGGAGCAGGACCTCGCCGGCGAGATCGGCAAGGTCATCTGCGGCGAGCTGGAGGGCCGCCGCGACGATGACGACATCACCGTGTTCGACTCCACCGGCATCGCGCTGCAGGACTCGGCGACCGTGCCTCTCGAGTACGAGCGCGCGGTTGCGGCGGGCGTCGGGGTCGAAAAGAAGATGATCTCGACATGACGATCGCCGAGATCTCCCTCGAGGCCGGGGAAGGGTAGTAGAGTCGCCGCAATGCGCGTCGCCGTGGGGCAGATCGAGCCGAAGATCGGGGAGAAGGAACGCAACCTCGAGAACTGCATCGCGCGCCTCGAGGCCGCGGCGGCGGCGGGGGCCGAGTTGCTCGTGCTCCCCGAGTGCGCGATCCCCGGGTACATGTTCGACAGCGCCGCCGAGGCGATGCCGTTCGCCGAGGAGATTCCCGGCCCGTCGACCGAGGTGCTGGCAGACGCCTGCCGCCGTCTCGGCGTCCACGTCGTCTGCGGGCTGCTCGAGCGCGACGGGGAGCGGCTCTACAACGCCGCTCCGCTGATCGGCCCGGATGGCCTCATCGGGAGCTACCGCAAGACGCACCTGCCGTTCCTCGGGGTCGACCGCTTCACGGTGCCGGGCGACTCGCTATCGGTGTACGACACCCCGCTGGGGCGGATCGGGCTCGAGATCTGCTACGACCTGCGCTTTCCCGAGGCAACGCGGACGCTCGCGCTCGCGGGCGCGGACATCGTCGCGCACCCGACCGCCTTTCCGGTGGCCGCACGCATCCAGACGGAGCTGATCACGGTCGCCCGTGCGGCCGAGAACAGGATCTACCTCCTGACGGCGAACCGGGTCGGCAAGGAGCGTGGAGGGGAGTTCTGCGGATGGAGCCAGATCGTCGACCCGTACGGCGTCAGGCTCGCAGAGGCCGGGGCGACCGAGGAGGCGCTGCTCGTCGCCGACATCGACGTCGAGAAGGCGCGAGACAAGGACTACGTCATACCCGGTGAGTACGAGCTCTACCTCTTCGGCGATCGCAGGCCGGACCTCTACGGCGCGCTCGTCGAGGAGAGGCAGCCGGCAACGACCTAGAGAGGAGACGCCCATGGCAACCGATCACGAGCTCGTCCCCGAGGCGATCATCGACAAGGACGGCCTCAAGGTGTCCGCGAGCCCGTGGGGCGCGGACGACGAGATCGGCCGCCTCAACTGGATCACGCCCGAGACGAACGCGGCCATCCTCGACCATCTCGACGGCGCTCATCTCTTCGACCTCAACGTCGAGTACTTCATCGGCATGCCGTCGTGGGTCGCGGCCGGCGACCCGCCGTACGGGATCTGGATGACGCATACCCCGCAGGGGTCGATCCACGACAATCTGTCCGGCGTCGGCCCGAAAGCGCACGAGCGCTACTCGTACTGTGGCGACTCCGTTCACTTCTATACCCACTGCGGAACGCACGTCGACACGCTCAACCACCTCGGTCACCACGGCATGTTCTGGAACGGGTGGACCGCGGACAAGGACCTCGGCAGCCGCATCTGGAACAAGGGCGGCCTCGACAAGTACCCACCGATCATCGCGCGGGGAGTTCTCCTCGACGTCGCCGGCATGCACGGTGTCGATTGCCTGCCTGAGGCGTACGCGATCACGCCGAAGGATCTCCAGGACTGCGTCGCCAAGCAGGGCGTCGAGCTCCGCAAGAAAGATGTCGTGCTGGTGCGCAGCGGTCGCATGACCGTCTGGCCCGACTTCGACGGCTACCTCCTCAAGCCGCCCGGGATCAACCTGCCCGCCGCCAAGTGGCTGTGCGAGGAAGCCGGTGCGATGTGCATCGCCGGCGACTCGATCGGGCTCGAGGTGATGCCGTGGGACGAGCCCGACGCCTTCCTGCCCGTCCACGCCTACATGTTCGCGACGGCAGGCGCGCAGATCATCGAGGTCGTCGAACATGGAGGAGATCGCGGCCGAGAAGCAGTACGAGTTCGCGTTCCTCGGCTTCCCGATGAAGCTGCGCGGCGCGACCGGCGCCCCCATGCCGTCCTACGCGGTGCCGCTCAAGTCGTAGAGGTTCGTCCCGGAGCCGATATCGCGGCACCAAGCGTTCAGGGTGCGGGCATCACTCGAAGACGTCGAGGGGCAGCAGGGCGGAGACCACCGGATAGGGCACGTCGACGACCTCGGACAGCCGCAGGTCGACGACCGCGCTGCAGAGCGCATAGGCCGCCACTGGTTCGAACCCGTGCGCTGCCACGAGGTAGTCGATCATGGCGCTCAGAGCCTCCCGGGCGGCAACGGTCAGATCCATGGCGTCGTCGACAGGGATTCCCGTTGTCGCAAACGAGCGCCGCCCCGGCCGCGCGGGCGTCTCGTACGTCGGAAACCGGCCGCGCCGGACGTGATCGCTGTGAACGTGGAGGGCGACGGTGACCGATCCGGCGACCTCGATCGCAGTGCCGCACACTTCGCCGTCCCCCTGTGCGAAATGGAGGTCGCCGATCGAGAACAGCGCGCCGGGCACGTCGACAGGCACGTACAGACGGCTGCCGGCGACGAGCTGGCGGATGTCGAGATTGCCTCCGGTCTCGCGCGGGGGGATCGTTCGCAACCCCTCGGCTGCCGAGCGGGGGACGGCAGACTCCGGCATTGGATCTGCGACAGGCCCGCCGGCGTCCCTGATCCGCTCCTCGCGCACGCGAAGCCGGGTCATCCGCTCCATTGAGGGCGCCACGCCGACGACGCCGGCGAACATCTCTGCCGGCACGGCGACACCCGCCAGCTCGCTCGATCGAGCCACGCCGTCCTCGATCTCCCACTTGACGAGGTAGGGATCGGTGAAGCGGTCGGCGAGGAAGCCAAAGCCCGGGATCACGGCGGTGACGCCGAAGTCGGAACACGTGTAGCCGAGGAACTCGACCTCGAGGACGTCGCCCGGCCGGGCTCCCTCGACCTCGACCGGCCCGGCGAGCGGGTGCGCGAGACCGAGGTCGAGCACCGCGCAGTCCGCATGCGTGCTCTCTCGGGTGAGCAGCCCGGCGATTCCGTCCTCGACGTCCAGCGTGAGCTCGTCTCCCGGCGCGACCGTGACGACCGGCGCGATGTCCGGATGCCAGCGGTTGTGCATCAGAGAAGCTCTCCGACGCGCGCTGCAGCACGCGTGCACGCGGCCGCCTCGGCCTCCGTCCACGAGCGGGGCGTGCCGAGTTGGTGGAGCGAGACGATGGCGGCGAGTCGCTCGCCGACGAAGACCGGCGTCACGATCTGCGCGGCGAGGCCGCCGTAGGTCTCGAGCATCGCCTGGAACACCGGGTCGTCGAAGGCGGCCCGGCAGTCGTCCTGAACGACCTGGCGCCCCTGCTGCAGCTCGAGGACGACGGGCTGCCGCTTCAGATCGACCGTGCGCTCCTCTCGCAGCGACGGCGCGTCGGGCACGCGCGCCTCGTGGGTGACCGGGAAGGCGTAGTCACCCGGGACGTCCTGCCGCAGTGTCACGCGGCTCGCGCGTGTGGTCGTGAGCAGCTCCTGCAGGGCGAGATCGATCGGGCTCATGCGTTCCCCTTGATTATCGACGCCGCGTGCACGCTGCGAGAATGTGAGGGATGACAGCGCAGAGGGACGACCCTGCCGGTCGCCGGCAGGAAGCCGTGAGAGGCGTACGCTGAAGATCGCCGTCGTCGGCGCCGGGGCGATGGGCTCGGTCTATGCGGCGCTGCTCGGCAGCGCCGGAAACGAGGTGTGGGCGGTCGACCCGTGGGAGGCGCACGTCGCGGCGATCCGGGAGCGCGGGCTCCGCGTGGAGGGAGCGAGCGGCGACCGGACCGTCCGCATCGACGCCACTACTCGGGCGGACGAGGTGGGCCCGGTCGATCTCGTCGTCGTCTCGACCAAGGCGGGGGACGTGCACGACGCCGCGCTCGCGGCATGCGCGCTGCTCGGCCCCGAGACGGTGGTGCTCCCGATCCAGAACGGGCTCGGGAGCACCGACGTCGTGGCCGGGATCGTGGGCGACGACCGCGTCCTGATCGGGGTGGCCGGGGGCTTCGGTGCCTCGATCGTTGCGCCGGGCCATGCCCACCACGAGGGCATGGAGCTCGTACGCCTCGGCGAGCGGCGGGGACCGGCGTCGGCGCGCCTCGAGCGCGTCGCCGAGGTCTGGCGCGCCGCCGGGTTCACCGTGCAGACGGACGACGACGTGAATGCGCTCGTCTGGGAGAAGCTCGTCTGCAATGTCTGTTTCAGCGCAACCTGCGCCCTGCTCGACGCCACGATCGGGGAGGTGCTGGACGATCCCGCCGCGTGGGCGGTCGCCACGGCGTGCGCCATCGAGGCAACCGCAGTCGCCCGCGCGCTCGGAATCACGCTCTCCTTCGACGACCCGGTCGATCACGTGCGCGCGTTCGGCGATGCGATCCGCGAGGCCCGGCCGTCGCTCCTGCTCGACCTGAGAGCCGGCCGCCGCTGCGAGATCGAGGTCATCAACGGCGCCATCCCGCGGGCGGGCCGCACCGTCGGCGTCGCGACTCCCGTCAACGAGACGGTGACGGCGCTCGTGAAGGCGCTCGAGACGCGCGCCGTCGCTGCGCACGGAGGGGGCGGCCCTCGCAGCTGACTGCGCGTCGGCCCGAGTCGCGAAAGTCGCGGCCTGCGCTCGGCGCCGGTGGTTAGGATCGCGGCAGACGGCGACGCGAAGGAGAGCGAGCATGGCCACGATCGAGACCAATCCGAACCTCGGCGCACAGATCGTCGCCGACGCGAAGGAGCACGTTCTCTACTCGTGGTCGGTGCAGAGCGCGATCAATCCGATCCCGGTCGCGGGTGCAGAGGGCCGGTATTTCTGGGACTACGACGGCAAGCGCTACCTCGACTTCGCCTCGCAGCTCGTCAACGTCAGCATCGGCCACCAGCACCCGAAGATCATCGCGGCGATCAAGGAGCAGGCCGACAAGCTGTGCACGATCGGCCCACCGATGGCGAACGAGTCGCGCTCCCAGCTCGGGCGCATGCTCTCCGAGGTGACGCCCGGCGACCTCTCGGTCTCGTTCTTCACGAACGGTGGCGCGGAGGCGAACGAGAACGCCGTCAAGCTCGCCCGGATGGTCACCGGCCGCCACAAGATCATCGCGCGCTACCGCTCCTATCACGGCGCCACCCACGGCGCCGTCACGCTCACCGGCGACCCACGCCGGTGGGCCGTCGAGCCGGGCATGGCGGGTGTCGTGCGGGCATTCGACCCGTACACCTACCGCTGTCCCGCCGGCCACCCCGACCCGTGCCCCGTCTGCAGCGGTGCGCCGCACATCGAGGAGATCCTCGACTACGAGGGCGCTCACACCGTCGCCGCGATCATTCTCGAGACGGTGACAGGGACGAACGGCGTCATCGTGCCGCCCGACGGCTATTTGCAGTCGGTGCGGGAGGTATGCGACCGCCACGGCATTCTTCTCATCCTCGACGAGGTGATGGCCGGATTCGGCCGCACCGGCCGCTGGTTCGCATGCGAGCACTGGGACGTCGTGCCGGACATCATCACCGTCGCGAAGGGGATCAACTCCGGCTACGTGCCGCTCGGCGCCATGATCGCGCGCGGCCCGATCGTCGACCAGATCCGCGACCGCTTCTTCCCCGGCGGGCTCACCTACGCCGGTCATCCGCTTGCCTGTGCGTCGGCGATCGCGTCGATCGAGGCCTTCCGCGAGGAGGGAATCGTCGAGAACGCCGCCGCCATGGGCGAGTACTTCCGGGAGGCGCTCGGGGCGCTGCAACAGCGCCATCCGTCGATCGGCGACGTCCGCGGCCTCGGTTGCTTCTGGGGCCTCGAGCTCGTCAAGAACCGCGACACGCGCGAGATGCTCGTGCCGTTCAACGCGGCCGGCGAAGCGGCGGCGCCGGTGGCGCGCATGACGAAGGCCGCCCTCGAGCGCGGCCTCTATCTGATGACGCACTGGAACGTCGTCCTCGTCGTGCCGCCGCTGACGGTCACCCGGGAGGAAGCGGAGGAGGGCATCGCCGTGCTGGACGACGTGCTGGCGATCGCGGACGAGTACGTGCTCTAGGTCTCGAGAAAGCCGGTGATCGCTGCCGCCGTCTCCTCGAATGCATCCCAGAGCAGTGTGTGCCCCCCGTCGACGACGACGACCTCGAGCAAGGCTCCGAGCGCGGCTCGATGTGCGTCGAGGAGATGGTCGTACGGCAGGTACGAGCGGCCACCGAGCACGAGCAACGTCGGTACCTGCACCGCTTCGAACGGCGGCGGGGCGCTCGCCGTCTCGCCGTACGCCGCGATCACGGCGGACTGGGAGTAGCGGTAGCGCCAGCGCCCGTCGTCGGACGGCACGAGATGCTCGCGCAGTTCCTGCTCGACGCGCTCTCTCGGCGCGAAATGCAGGGCGCTCTCGACGAAGCGGCGGTCCAGTCCTTCCTCGAACGAGTCGTAGACGCGCTCCGCGCGGCTGGTCTCCGCAACGAAGAGCGACATCGCCGGATCGACACGGATCGCTGGATCGAGCAACACGAGCTTCTCGACGAGCTCGGGCTCGCGCGCAGCGATCTCGAATGCGAGCCGGCCGCCGAACGAATGACCGATCCATGCCGCGGGCTCGCGTCCGACGCTCGCCAGAATCGCGTCGACGTGCTCGTCGATGTCCCAGGGCGGCTCGTAGGGCGACGAGCCGTGCCCGATCAGATCGGGCGCCAGCACGCGGTAGCCCCCGAGCCGACGCTCGGCGAGCTCTCTCGCGTGGCCGCCGTGCCCGGTGACCCCGTGCAGATAGACCACGCGGCGGGCGGCAGCGTCCCCCCACGACTCGACGTGGAGCGCCCGGCTCACTCGACCGCTTCGAGTGCCTCGAGCGACTCCGGCACCATCTCGGTGCGGCGGGTGGCGATGTCCCTCACGAGCGCCCAGATGACGACACCGTCCTTGTCGATCAGAAACGTGCCCCGCACCGGCGCGCCGCGCGTCTCGTCGAAGACGCCGTACGCGCGCGCCGCCGCACCGTGCTGCCAGAAGTCGGACGCGAACGTGTAGGTCGTGCCGAGCTTCCTCCTCCAGGCCTGACGGGCTGCCGAGGTGTCGCAGGAGACGAAGACCACGTCCGTCTCGGCGTTGTGAAACGACTCGAGGTTCGCCTGCAGGTCGAGCGCCTCCTCCTCGCAGACGCCGGTCCACGCGAACGGATGAAACACGAGCAGCACGTTGCGCTTGCCCCGGAAGTCGGCGAGGCGCACCCGTGGCCGGCCGAACTCCTCCTCCAGGTCGAACTCCGGTGCCTGCTCACCCGTCCCGATTGCCATCAGCGCCCTCCTCGCCGTTCCCGGACGGTACATAGTACGTTCGCCCCTTGAGGCCGTCGGGAAGGTGGTCGACGGCGCCTGCGCCGGGGTCGTCGTGGGGCGAGATGTAGCCCTCGCCGTGCCCGCGATCGCGGGCGCCCCGGTAGTGCGCGTCCCGCAACATCGCCGGCGGCGCGAGGTTGCCCCGGTCCTGCACGTCGCGTCGTGCCTCCCAGATCGCTTGTGCCGACGCGTTCGACTTGGGGGCGTTCGCGAGGTAGATAGCCGCCTGGGCCAGGTTCAGCTGCGCCTCGGGCAGCCCGACGTGCTCGAGCGCCTGTGCTGCCGCAACGGCCACGACGAGAGCACGGGGATCGGCATTGCCGACGTCCTCGGAGGCCAGGATGACCATCCGCCGCGCGATGAACCGGGCATCCTCGCCACCCTCGAGCATCGATGCGAGGTAGTACACGGCCGCATCCGGGTCGCCTCCCCGCATCGACTTGATGAAGGCCGAGATGATGTCGTAGTGCTGATCGCCCGCACGGTCGTAGCGCAGCGGACGCTTGCGGGCCGCATCGGCGACGTGCCGCTCTTCGAGCGGCATTCCTTCGGACTGGGCCGTTTGGAAGGCGAGCTCGAGCGTGCTGAGCGCGCTGCGCGCGTCGCCGCCGGCGCGACGCGTGATCGCTGCGATCACATCCTCCCGCAGCTCGGCGCCGAGCTCGGCCGCGCCCCGCGCGATCACAGCTGCGATCTCCTCGTCCGAGAGCGGCTCCAGCTCGATGACGGCGCAGCGGGAGAGCAGGGCGGCGTTGACCTCGAAGTACGGGTTCTCCGTCGTCGCCCCGATGAGCGTGATCAGCCCGCTTTCGACGGCGGGCAGGAGGGCGTCCTGCTGCGCCTTGTTGAAGCGGTGGATCTCGTCGAGGAACAGAATCGTCCGGGCGCCGTTCGCTCCCAGGCGGTCACGCGCCCGCTGCAGCACGCCGCGGACGTCGTCGACGCGAGCCGAAACGGCCGACATCTCCTCGAACGCGGCTCCCGTGGACTCGGCGACGATGCGCGCGAGCGTTGTCTTCCCGACGCCGGGTGGGCCGTACAGGATCATCGAGGGTGACCGGTCGCCTTCGATCGCGAGCCGCAGCGCTGAGCCCGCGCCGAGGACGTGACGCTGCCCGACCAGCTGGTCGAGCGTCCGCGGACGCACGCGCTGTGGCAGCGGCGCTGTCTCATGCTCACGCGTGTGCGCCGCATCTGCGAAGAGGTCGCCCATCGTCGGGAGTATGCTCCCTGGCATGTCACAGGAGACCTGGGAGCCGCCGCTCAACCGTCCCGTCCTGTCCGGCGAGGCCCGGAGCGACTACGAGCGGTACCTCAACACGGAAGAGCTGCTCGGGCTGCAAAAGGGCCCCGGCGAGTGGGTGCACCGCGACGAGCTGCTGTTCCAGGTCGTGCACCAGTCGTCCGAGCTCTGGCTCAAGCTGGCCTGGAACGACACCGCGGCGGCTGCGGTCCTCGTCGGCGAGGACGACCTCGGCGCCGCGCTCCGGCTGCTGCGCAGGGCGAGCATGTGCTTGCGCTTCATCACCGGGCAGCTCGACATGCTCGAGCAGATGTCGCCCTGGGAGTACCAGGAGATCCGCAAGGTGCTCGGCCACGGATCCGGGTTCGACTCGCCGGGGGTGAAGGAGCTGCGCCCTGCGATGGCGCGGCTCGGCGAGGCATTTCATGGCGCACGCGAGCGCGCAGGCCTCTCGCTCCTCGACCTCTACGTCCACGGGCGGGAGCACGAGCAGCTGTACCAGCTGGCCGAGGCGCTGATGGAGCTGGATGAGTGGATGCAGACATGGCGTATCCGTCACTACCGCGTCGTCGCCCGCGTGATCGGCGAGCGCGTGATCGGCACGCAGGGAACGCCGGTAGAGGTGCTTGGACGCCTCATCCACAAGGTCGAGTTTCCGGAACTGTGGGACGTCCGCAACGAGCTCACGGCGCGCTCCCAGGCCGAGCAGTGACCCTCCGCGAGGAGGTGACCGGGCTCCTGCAGGAGCTGCTCCGCGTGAACACGGTCAACCCGCCGGGGAACGAGTCAGCCGCCGCGGAGCTGCTGCGCGACTACCTCGCGCGTAGCGGCATCCCCTGCGAGCTCGTCGGGCGCTCACCCGAGCGCCTCAACCTCGTCGCCCGCCTGCCGGGTGGCGACGGCCCGTCGCTGGCGTTGCTCGCCCACACCGACACCGTTCGCGCGGACGCGGAGGAGTGGGCGAGGGATCCGTGGTCGGGTGACCTCGTCGACGGCCAGATCTGGGGCCGCGGCGCACTCGACATGAAGAACCAGGTGGCGGCGAGCGCGGTCGCGTTCGCATCGCTGTGGCGCGACGGCCTACGGCCGGCAGGGGACGTGATCCTGGCGCTGACCGCCGACGAGGAGGTCAACGACGGCTACGGGCTCTCGTGGCTCGTGCAAGCGCACCCCGACCTCGTGCGCGCCGACTACTCGCTCAACGAGGGAGCGGGCGAGCGGTGCGTGTTCGGCGGCAAGGTCTTCTACCTGTGTGCCGTGGGAGAAAAGATGAGCGCACCCTTCCGCGTCCATGTGCGCGGCCGCAGCGGCCATGCGTCGATGCCGGGGATCGCCGACAACGCGCTCGTCAAGGCGGCGCCGTACATCGATGCGCTCGGCCGGTACGACGCGCCGCAACAGCTCATCCCCGAGGTCGCCCGGTTCCTCGAGCTCGTTCTCGGCGAGCTACCGCCGCTCGACGTGGCGCTCGAGCGTGCTGCGGCGCTGCATCCACTCGCGGCGGAGCTCGTCGAGCCGCTCCTGTCGTTCACCCTCGCTCCGACGATGATCGAGGCCTCGCGGCAGCGCAACGTGATCCCCGCCCAATGCGTGGTCACGGTCGACTGCCGCCTGTTGCCGGGCATGACGCCCGAAGACGTGGACCCGCTCGTGGCGCGCGGCACTCGGGCCGGGCGACTACGAGCTCGAGTGGTACGAGCGCGACGGCGGCACGCGGTCGCCGATCGCGTCGCCGCTGTGGGACGGGCTGGAGAGCTGGGTGGAGGGATCGAGCCCGGCGCCCGCCTGGCCCCACTCATCTGCTCCGGCTTCACCGACTCGCACTGGCTGCGGGAAGCCTTCGGGACGGTCGCCTACGGCTTCTTCCCGCTCAAGGCGATGGACGGGGAGCTCGCCTCGCGGCTGGTCCATTCCGCCGACGAGCGCATCCCTGTCGACGATCTCGAGCTCGGCGTGGATGCGGTGCGCGCCGCGGTCATCTCTCTCGGAACGTGATGGCCGACGTCGCGCGCTTGACGGTCGTGCCGAACGAGCTCGCCGCCGAGCTCGTGTGCTCGTTCCTGCGGGCTGAGGGAATCAGGTGCGCCCATCGCATCACCGACATCGGCGCCGGCGCATGGGACGGCGTGCCGAGCGCTGCTGGACCCCGAGAGGTGCTCGTGGATCCCGCGGACGTCGATGCTGCCCGCGAGGTGCTCGCCTCCGCCGAGCATGGCGAGTTCTCGTCCTGACGCGCCGGCCCTGAAGCTCCGGCCGGCGACCGACTGGGTGGCGAGGTCGCGTTGCGGGGCGTTCGTCTACGAGGTCGGCTTCTCCTGATGCCCGCCGAACTGCTTGCGCATGGCAGAGAGCACCTTGTTGGCGAACTCTCCCTCGTTCCTCGACGCGAACCGCGAGAACAGCGCCGCCGTGAGCACATCGGCCGGCACCCCCTCCTCGATCGCGGCGATCGCCGTCCAGCGCCCTTCCCCCGAGTCGGAGACGCGCCCGGCGTAGCCCTCGAGCTGCGGCGACTCGTGCAGCGCGGCAGCTGTGAGATCGAGCAGCCATGACTCGACGACGCTGCCGCGCCGCCACACTTCCGCGATCGCGGGGAGATCGAGGTCGTAGGCGTAGAACTCGGGGTGCTCGAGCGGCGCCGTCTCGGCATCCTTCTCGCGGGAACGCAGGCCTGCGTCGGCGTAGTGGAGGATGTTCAGCCCTTCCGCGAACGCGGCCATCATCCCGTACTCGATGCCGTTGTGCACCATCTTCACGAAATGGCCGGCGCCCACCGGGCCGCAATGCAGGTACCCGAGCTCCTCCGGCGCCGCGTCGCCCTCGCGGCCCGGCGTGCGCGCTGCCGAGCCCAAGCCGGGTGCGAGCGAGGCGAAGATGGGCTCGAGCTGTCTGAACGCCTCGTCGCTGCCGCCGACCATGAGGCAGAAGCCGCGCTCGAGCCCGAAGACGCCGCCGCTCGTTCCGCAGTCGACGTAGCCGACCCCTCTTTCCGCCAGCTCTGCCGCGCGGCGGATGTCGTCCCTGTAATAGGTGTTGCCACCGTCGATGATCGTGTCACCCGCGGACAGTCGGGCACCGAGCTCGCGGACGGTCGTCTCGGTGATCTCGCCCGCCGGCAGCATCACCCAGGCGTGTCGCGGCGGTCGGAGTTTCGCGGCGAAGTCCTCGAGCGAGTCCGTGCCGGTTGCCCCCTCGGCTGCGAGGGCGCTCAGGGCTTCGGGACTGACGTCGTACACGACGCAGGAATGACCGTCGCGCATGAGCCTGCGCACGATGTTCGCTCCCATCCGTCCGAGGCCGACCATCCCGAGCTGCATGGCCCGAGCCTATACGCTCGAATCAGCCATGCCGGACACCGTCAGCAGTCCGAGTGCGGGCGCCGCCTGGCAGGCGCTCGCTGCCCATGCCGCGGAGCTGCGCGGTACCGACCTGCGCAGCCTGTTCGCATCCGATCCAGGGCGAGGCGAGCGCTTCGCGCGTGAGGCATGCGGGATCTACCTCGACTTCGCGAAGCAGCGGATCACGGACGAATCCGTGGCCCTGCTGCTCCGGCTCGCGCATGAGCGTGGTGTGGAGGAGCGGCGCGACGCCATGTTCCGCGGCGAGCGGATCAACGTGACCGAGAACCGGCCTGTGCTCCACGTTGCACTGCGCATGCCCGCGGGACGCTCGCTCGTGGTCGACGGCACCGACGTCGTGGCGGACGTTCACGCCGTTCTCGACCGCATGCGCGCATTTGCCGACCGGGTGCGCTCAGGTGCGTGGACAGGCCATACCGGGAGGCCGATTCGCAACGTGATCAACATCGGCATCGGGGGCTCCGACCTCGGCCCCGTGATGGCATACGAGGCGCTGCGCCACTACTCCCGCCGCGACCTCACGTTCCGCTTCGTCTCGAACGTCGACGGCACCGACTTTGCGGAGGCGACGGATGCCCTCGATCCGGCGGAGACGCTCTTCATCGTTGCGTCGAAGACGTTCACGACCCTGGAGACGATGACAAATGCCCGCACCGCCCGCGCGTGGCTGCTGGACGGGTTCGGAGGCGACGAGCGGGCGGTGGCCAAGCACTTCGTCGCGGTATCGACGAACCTCGACGAGGTGGCGGCATTCGGCATCGACCCCGCCAACTCGTTCGGGTTCTGGGACTGGGTCGGCGGCAGGTACTCGTTGTGCTCGGCGATCGGGCTCTCGACGATGCTCGCGATCGGGCCGGACGCGTTCGCCGACATGCTTGCCGGCTTCCGCACCGTCGACGAGCACTTCCACAGCGCCCCGCTCGAGCACAACCTGCCGGTGCTGATGGGCCTGCTCGCGGTCTGGAACACGACGTTCCTCGGTGCGGGCTCGATTGCGGTGCTCCCGTACGACCAGTACCTGAAGCGCTTTCCGGCCTACCTGCAGCAGCTGACAATGGAGTCGAACGGCAAGTCCGTGCGCCTGGACGGGACGCGCGTCGACTACAGCACGGGCCCCGTGTACTGGGGCGAGCCGGGCACGAACGGCCAGCACAGCTTCTACCAGCTGATCCATCAGGGAACGTCGATCATCCCGTGCGAGCTGATCGGCTTCAACCGCTCCCTGAACCAGCTCGGCAACCACCACGATCTCCTCATGGCCAACGTCTTCGCCCAGGCCGAGGCGCTCGCGTTCGGGAAGACGGCCGACGAGGTGCGCGCCGAAGGCACGGACGACCGGCTCGTTCCCCACCGCGTCTTCGAGGGCGACCGGCCGACCAGCGTCCTGCTCGCAGACATGCTCACTCCTCACGTGCTCGGGAGCCTCGTCGCGCTCTACGAGCACAGCGTCTTCACGCAGGGTGTGGTGTGGGGGATCAACTCCTTCGACCAGTGGGGCGTCGAGCTCGGCAAGCAGCTCGCGCAGCGCATCGCACCCGAGCTGTCGGCTCCAGATGACGGGGATCTGACGCAGGCCCACGATTCGTCCACCAGCGCGCTCGTCCGGCGCTACCGCGCGCGGCGTCGCGCGCCGGAGGATGTGTGAGTGCCGCCGGGCACGTCGAGCTCTTCGAGCCGGCGGGTGCCTTCGAGCGCATCGAATCCTGGTTACGCGAGCGCGGCTTCTTTCAGGACGGCGGCGAGGACCTGGTAGCGGACCTCTACCTCGGGTACGGGCTCTCGCAGACGCTGCGGCGACAATCGACCCCGCCGCCGCCGGAGCCCTGCGCGCTACCGCTCGCAGCATGCTCCATCCGGCCCTCACGCTCTGTTGTCGAAAATGACAGCAAAGCGTCATACCGCATCGGCGACTGGGAGCGGACGTGGGCGCCGTCCGAATACGGCGCCGCCGTCACGGCGGTCCGCAGCGCAATCGCCCGTGGCGACGTCTACCAGGTCAACCTCGTCCAGCACCTTTCGGCGCCGTTTCGGGGCGCCGCGGCCGCGCTTGCCGCCTCCCTGACGCCCCTCCAGCCCCACAACCCGAGACCGTTCCGCGGTGACGGCTGGACGGTCGTCACCGCGTCCCCGGAGCTGTTCCTCGGGCGCCGAGGCCATCGCGTCTGGACGAGCCCGATCAAGGGCACCCGCCCCGCCGGCTGCAGCGGCGTCCTCGCGACCTCGCTCAAGGACGCTGCGGAGCACGTGATGATCGTCGATCTCGAGCGCAACGATCTCTCGCGCGTCTGTGTGGCCGGCAGCGTGCGGTGGCCGGAGCTGATGACGGTCCGAGCGCTCGCCGGCGTGGAGCACATGGTCTCGACGGTGGAGGGCACGCTCCGCGACGGGGTCGGGCTGGCGGAGCTGCTCACCGCGACCTTTCCGGGGGGATCGATCACGGGAGCGCCGAAGATCGCCGCCGTCGACCTGATTGCGGCGCTCGAGCCGGTCGGCCGCGGGGCGTCGATGGGAGCGCTCGGCCAGGTCTACGGCAACGGCGACCTCGATCTCGCGCTCACGATCCGGACGTTCGCCGTCGCCGGCGAACGCATTCATCTCTGGGTCGGCGGCGGCGTCGTGTGGGACTCGGATCCGGCAGGCGAGGTCGAGGAGTCCTGGGTCAAGGCCCGTCCCCTGCTCGCGGCAATCGGCGCCCCTCTGAGCGAGAACGGCCGCCCTGCGTTAGGCCGGATGCGGGTGGCTGCACCGTGAGCCGCTCGACCCTGCTCGCCGTTGCGATGACGGGCAGAGGGCTCGTCGATCCGGGAGATCCGGTACTGGCCGCCGACGACGAAGGGTTCACGCGCGGCCGGGCGGCGTTCGAGACCCTCCGGGTCTACGACGGCCACGCATTCGCGCTCACCGGCCATCTCATGCGGCTCGCGCGATCCGCAGAGCGGATCGGGCTCCCGGCCCCCGACCTCGTGCAGATGGAGGAGCTTGCCCGGCTCGCCCTTGGCGCGGCGGCGGCGCCGGAGGCAGTGTTACGCCTGTACTGGACGCCGGGCGCAACGGGTTCCGATCCGGTCGGGCTGGCGCTCGTCGGCCCCATACCCGACTGGATCGAGCCGGCACGCGTGCGGGGGCAACGGCTCGTCTCGCTCCTGTCTCCGCGGCGCGTCGTACCCTGGCTCCTGCCCGGCACGAAATCGGTCAGCTACGCCGCCAACATGGCGGCGGAGGCCGAGGCGCAGGAGCGCGGCGCGGATGACGCTCTGTTCGTCGATGCCGACGGGACGGTGCTGGAAGGCCCTGTGACGAACATCTGGTGGCGGGAGAGCGACCGGCTGCTGACGCCGGCGCTCGAGCTCGGGATTCTCGCCGGGGAGACGCGGGCGGCTCTGCTTCGTCTGGCGCCGGAGCTCGGATGGCCCGTCGAGGAGGGTGTGTTCCCGCTCGATCGCGTCATCGGCGCCGATGAGATCTTCACCTCGTCATCGGTGCGCGAGGTGATGCCGGTCGTCGAGCTCGACGGGCGTGCCATCGGACGAGGACCAGCGGCACCTGCGCTGCAAGAGGCGTTGCGCGCCGCCGCGCGGGCCTGACGCGCAGAGCCGGCCCGGTTCTCCGGCGACCGTCATGGGCCCGGCGTCGCCGCGCCTGATCCGTCCACGATCACGTCGGCGGAGGGGATCGGGTCGTCACGCTCGATATAGCGCTCCTCGGACGGCATCCACACCGATTCCCAACGGTGCCGCGCCTCCTCGCCGTCTCGTGCCACGCCACGCTCGAGGCGGAGCTCTCGCGGCGCGTCGACCCAGGCGCGCACGTCGTAGTCGTCCCGGAACATTCGGTGCAGGGCGCAGACGCCCTCGATCACGACGATGCCCTCGGGCCGCACCAGCCGGAGGTCCGGCGCCTCACGCCCCGCCGCCCAGTCGAAGCCGTGAAAGCGCGCAACCGCACCCTCGAGCAGCGGGTCGACGACCTCGCGTCGAAGGCGTGTGAGCACGAACTCCGAGCCGTCCCAGAACTCGTCCGTGCCGACCACCTGGGCCCCGGGGATCAAGCGCGCGAGCGTGCTCTTTCCCGCGCCGCCGCGGCCGCCGATCCCGACAAGAGTGAGGCCGCGCCGGCTGTCGGCGGCTGCGATCAGGTCGAGCACCGGCTGGACGCGCACGAGGTCACGGTACCCTCTCGGGATGGAGAAGCTGCGTCTCGGCGGGATGGCGTTGGCAAACGGCGTGCTCGTGCACGGCCCGACGGCATGGGGTGCCGCCGTGCGCACGGCCGACGGGGAGCTGCGCTCCGCCTCGGGTGTGAAGCGTCGCTTTGCTCCCGGAGTGCAGGCGCCCTTCTTGCGCGGCCCGTTGCGGCTCGCAGAGGCGTTCGCGCTCCTCCCGGACGTCCGGCGAGGGCTGCCGGAGGCGCGCTTCGCGTTCGAGCGGCCGGCGGTCGCCGCGGCCGTCGTGGTCGGATCCCTCGCGGCCGGAGCCGCCCGGCGCGCTCCCGTCAGCATCCTTACCCGCGAGGCCGTCGTCGCCCTCGCCTCGCTCGCCCCGGCGGCACTCGCCCTGCGCGGTGGCGAGCTCGCCTCCTACCACGGGGCGGAGCATGTCTCGATCGGCACGTACGAGACCGGGAAGCCGGCGACGAAAGAGCACGACCGGTGCGGCGGGCATCTCGTGGGACCCCTGCTCGCGACGACGATTGCCGCGAATGCGCTCGTCTCGATGGCACCCGCACGCTCGCGTACCGTCGCCCGCGCGGTGGGAGCGGTCGGCGCCATCGGAGCCGCGGTCGAGGTGTTCGGCTGGATGGATCGACACCCAGGCCACCCCGTCTCGCGCGCTCTCGCCCGCCCCGGCCACGAGCTGCAGTCCCGTTTCTCGACCGCGGAGCCGTCCGCCGCCCAACTCGAGGTCGCCGAGGCGGCACTGGCCGCCTGCCTGAAGGCCGAGGCCGAGGCCGTCGCTTGAGCGCACCGGCGCGCGTCCGGGGCGAGCGCCTCGATCCTGACGTCTTCGACCTTCCCGTCGACAAGATGCGGGAGGGGTACTACACCGACGCCTACTTCAATCACACGCGCTCCGCCCTGCTCGCCGACGGCCGCCGGCCCCACGTCCTGATGCAGGTGTTTCAGCGCCACCAGGCAATGCTCGGCGGCATGGACGAGGCGATCGCCGTGCTCAGGCTCTGCTCCGACGATTGGGATGCGCTCGAGGTGAACGCCCTGCACGATGGAGATCGCATCGAGCCGTGGGAGACGGTGATGACGATCGAGGGGGACTACACGCTCTTCGCCCATCTCGAGACGGTCTATCTCGGCGTGCTCGCCCGCCGCACGTTGATCTCGACCAACACGGCGCGGGTGCTCGAGGCTGCGAACGGCAAGCCGATCATCTTCATGGCCGCCCGTCACGACCACCACCGCGTGCAGACCGGCGACGGCTATGCCGCCTACGTCGCCGGGGCGATGCTCGGCACCGAGATCGGTGTCACCTCCGACGCCCAGGCATCGTGGTGGGGCGGCCGGGGCGTCGGCACCGTCCCGCACGCGCTCATCGCCGCCTACGGCGGCGACACCGTGCTCGCTGCGACCAAGTTCGCCGACTGGGCTCCCGACGACTTTCACATCACGGTGCTCGTCGACTTCGAGAACGACTCGGTGCGCACCTCGCTCGACGTTGCCCGCGCGCTGGGTCCGAAGCTGTGGGGCGTTCGTCTGGACACCTCGGGGCAGCTGGTGGACCGCTCACTGTGGGGTGAGATGGCCGACTTCGATCCGCGCGGGGTCAACGAGCGCCTCGTGCGCAAGGTTCGCGGCGCCCTCGATGCCGAGGGCTTCGAGGACGTGCGCATCGTCGCATCCGGCGGCTTCTCGGTCGAGAAGATCGAGGACTTCGAGCGCCGCCGGGTTCCGGTCGACGCCTACGGCGTCGGGTCGTCCCTGATCCGCGGCGAGAACGACTTCACCGCCGACCTCGTCGTCGCCGACGGACACGAGACCGCCAAGGTCGGGCGCCATCTTCGCCCGAGCTCGAGGCTGGAGCGTGTCCTCTAACCCCGTTCTCTGGGACGTCGACACCCAGGTCGACTTCGTCCTGCCGGAGGGAAAGCTCTACGTGCCGGGCTCCGAGCAGGTCGCTCCCGCGATGGGCCGCCTCGTCGCGTGGGCCCGCGCTGCCGGCGTCGTCCATGTCGCCTCCGCCGACGACCACGAGCTCACCGATCCTGAGCTCTCCGAGACGCCGGATTTCGAGACCACCTATCCGCCCCACTGCCTGCGTGGCACCGCGGGTGCCCGGCGGATTCCCGAGACCGAGCAGGCCGATCCCCTGGTGGTATCGCACGACGCCGTCGACCCACGCCACCTTGCAGACCGCATGCGCGGCCGGAGAGAGCTACTCGTCCTGAAGAAGAGCTTCGACGTGTTCACCAATCCGAACGTCGAGGCCCTGGTCGAGGCGCTCGATCCACCCGAGGTGATCCTGTTCGGTGTCGCCACCGACGTCTGCGATCACATGGCCGTGATGGGACTGCTCGGACGCGGCCGCAGGGTGGCGTTCGTCGAGGATGCGGCTAGCGGTCTCGACCCGGCGCGCACCACGGCGTGCCAGGCGCAGTGGCGCGACGCCGGCGTGCGCTTCACCACCACGGCCGAGGTCGTCGTCGCCCGACACTGAGGGTGCCGGCCCGTCCTCCGCAGGAGGGCGGGTTGACGTGGCTGCAACCGCACAGATACTGAGCCTGTGGTCACCTGGCCCCATTCCGTGAACGACATCGGCGGCTTCCTGATCACGTGGCTGCCGATCATCTTCTTCGGGATCATCATCTGGCTGCTCCTGCGGACGATGGCGCTCGTGCCGAAGGTGAAGTCGGCGGCGGTCGACAGGGACACGTCCGATCCCGTCTCGTGGGGCGACGTCGCCGGCGTCGACGAGGCGAAGCACGAGCTGCAGGAGGTCGTCGAGTTCCTCCGCGACCGCAAGAAGTTCGAGCGGCTCGGCGCTCGTGTCCCCAAGGGCATCCTCCTCTACGGCCCACCCGGCACCGGCAAGACGCTTCTCGCCAAGGCGGCCGCCACGGAATCCGGCGCGAACTTCTATTCGTCGAGCGCGTCGGCGTTCGTGGAGATGTTCGCCGGCCTTGGAGCCGCACGCATCCGCAAGCTCTTCGATGAGGCCCGTAGGAACGCGCCCTCGATCATCTTCATCGACGAGCTCGACGCCGTCGGGAGCGCCCGTTCGGGAGGTGCCCACAACCGCGAGCACGACCAGACCCTCAACCAGCTCCTCGTCGAGCTCGACGGTTTCGCCGGCGCCCAGGAGGTCGTCGTGATGGGCGCCTCCAACCGGCTGCAGGATCTCGATCCGGCCTTGCTGCGGCCTGGTCGCTTCGACCGGCAGGTGCATGTTTCCCCGCCGGACCTGCACGGGCGCGAGGAGATCTTGCGCGTGCACGTGCGGTCGAAGCCGCTCGGCGCAGACGTCGACCTGAACCTGCTCGCCCGCCGCACGGCTGGGCTCACGGGCGCAGACCTCGCCAACATCACCAACGAGGCAGCGATCTTCGCAGCACGCAAGGACCAGCAGTACATCCGGCAAGAGGACTTCGAGGGCGCCATGGAGCGAGTCCTGACCGGCCTCCAGAAGCGACGGGTCGTGACGGAGAAGGAGAAGCGCATCCTCGCCTACCACGAAGCGGGGCACGCGCTCCTCGCCCACCTCATGGGCGACGTGATGCCCGTGCAGAAAGTGACCATCGTCGGGCGCGGAGACGCTCTCGGGCTCGCCTACTACCTGCCCGTCGAGGACCGCTACCTGCACACGAAGGAGGAGCTGGTCGACGTCATGAAGGTCGCGCTCGGCGGCCGTGCGGCCGAGGAGATCGTGTTCGGCCGCGTCACCAACGGTGCCGCCAGCGACCTCGAGAAGGTGACGCAGATCGCGCGCTCGATGGTGTTCGAGTTCGGCATGTCCGAGGTAGCGCCCTCGCGGACGATGCGGGCGGACAACTATTCCCTCTCCGAGGAGACCAAGCGCATGCGTGACAGTGAGCAGGCACGACTCACCGATCACGCCTACGAGGAGGCGACACGGCTCCTGCGCAAGCACCGCGCCCCGCTCGACCGGCTCGCCGAGACGCTGCTCGAGAAGGAGACGATCGACCGCCACGAGTTCGTCGCAATGATGGTGGGCATCGGACAGGAGTCGAGCTCCGCCGAGACGGTCGGAACGATCCGCGCGCTCGAACGCGCCGTCGAATAGCGCGTCGATAGCATCGGCCGCGTGACCACGCGTGGCATCCACCATCTCGGCGTCGCCGTCAACGACCTGGACGCGGCGATCGCAACGTACGAACGCCTCTTCGGTGGCGTGCTCGAGCACCGGGCGGCCGTCTCCGACCAGGGTGTCGAGGCAGCGTCGCTGCTCCTCGGGCCGAGCCGCGTCGAATTGCTTGCCCCCGCTGGCACAGATACAGCGGTGCACCGGTTTCTCGCCAAGCGGGGCCCGGGCCTGCACCATGTCGCCTACGAGGTCGACGATGTCGCAGCAGCGCTCGGCGAGCTCGTGTCCGCCGGCGCCGAGTTGATCGACGAGAGCCCACGAGTGGGGCTGTTCGGACTGCAGGTCGCGTTCGTCCATCCCGACGCCGTGCACGGCGTCCTGACAGAGGTGGTTTGCCCGGCATGAGCACCGATCCAGAATCCGTCCGCATCGAGGTCGCCTTCGCCGGCGGCCCGATCATCGGCGCCAACGTCCCACCCTCGGGTGCCGACGCCCTCGAGCAAGCGCTATCGGCGGGCGCGCAGGGCACCCACCAGCTCGACACCGACGACGGCCGCATCGCGATCGTGCTCGGCCGCGTCGCGTACATGAAGCGGTTTGCCCGCGATTCCCGCGTAGGCTTCGGCCTCTGACGCCACCGGCCGCGAAGGCGTCAGGGCGTGAGCGACTGACGTGGATCCTGGCGGCTACCCTACGCCGCCGTGGCTCTCGAGGTCGGCATCGTCGGTCTGCCCAACGCCGGGAAGACGACTCTCTTCAACGCCCTCACGAAGGCGGGCGCGGAGATCACCGCGTATGCCTCCGTGACGGACAAGTCCAACGTCGGCATGGCCACGATCGCGGACGACCGGCTCGGCCGTCTCGCGGCGCTCGTGGGCGCCCGCAAGGTGACACCGGCCGCGATTCGCGTGCAGGACGTTCCCGGTACCGGTCCGGCGCTCCTCGGGGGACTGCGGCAGGTGGACGCCCTGCTGGCGGTCGCCGACGGGTTCTCCGACGGCGCCGATCCCACCCGCGACATCGGCACGCTCGAGCTCGAGCTGCTCGTCGCCGACACGGACCACGTTGCCAAGCGCCTCGAGCGCGTGGGAAAGCAGGCGAAGTCGGGTGACGCTGCGGTGCGCAAGGAGGCGGAGACCCTCGCCGAGGTGCTGGCGCACGTCGAGTCGGGCAAGCCGCTCACCGAGTGGCCGGGCGAGCTGCCTTCTGAGCTCGACCCGCTGACGACCAAGCCGTTGCTCGCGATCGAAAACGGCCCGAACGGGATCGACTGCAAGCTCGAAGCCGAGCTCGCAGAGTTGCCCGACGAGGAGGCGGCGGCATTTCGAGACGGGCCGTCGGCTCTCGACGAGGTCGTGGGCCGCCTCAAGGATGCGCTCGGCCTGATCACGTTCTTCACCGCGGGGGACAAGGAAACGCGAGCGTGGACTCTCCGCGACGGCCAGACCGCACTCGAGGCGGCCGCCACGATCCACACCGATATCGCGCGCGGCTTCATCCGCTGCGAGGTGATCCGCTGGGACGACCTCCTCGCGGCGGGTTCACACGCGGAGGCCGCGAAGCGAGCGCTGCAGCGCCTCGAGGGCAAGACGTACGTCGTCCAGGACGGCGACGTCCTGAACATCCGCTTCAACGTCTGAGCCGCCGCTTGAGCGGTCGCGGCAGGCGACCATCATCCGGCGGCGATCAGCGCCGCACCCGCGACTGCGATCAGCCCGCCGCCGACTCGGGTCGCGCCGAGGCGCTCGTGGAGCAGCGCCCGGGCCAGCAGGATCGTCATCACGGGATAGAGCGCGCTCAGAACGGCGACGATGCCGATCGACCCGTGGGTCGCGGCCACTGCGATCAGGGCGTTCGCCCCGGCGTCGAAGATCCCGACGGCCACGATGAGGGGCAGGAGGCGCTGAGAGCAGCGCACCGACGTGCGTGTCGCAGCGAGTGCCGCCACGACCGTGCACACCGAGGCGAAGCGCGCGGTCGCCGCCGCCCACGATGGGCTCTCCTGCGCGGCGACGCCCAGCCCGACGACGAACAGGCCGAAGCCGAGCGCCGCCGCGAGCGCGAGGCCGACGCCGGCCGCGACCACCGGAGCCCGGCCCGGGCCGGGCTGGCGCGAGACGAGGACCACCCCGGCGAGCGCAACGACGATGCCGATCCACTGCACGGTCCCCGGCGAGCGGCCGCGCCCAATATCGACGACGAGCGGGACGACCGGTGACGTGGCCGAGATAGGCGCCACGATCCCCATCGCGCCGACCGCAAGGCCCCGGTAGAGGCATGCGAGGCCCGCCACGCCCGCGAACCCGGCACCGAGCGCGGCGAGCATCGCACCCACACCGGGCCGTCCGGCCCCGCTCCACACCACCCAGACGACGAGCCCTGTCAGGCCGGCGAGCTGCGACCAGAACAGGACGACGAGGACAGCCGTCCGCCTGGATGCGAATCCACCCAGAAAGTCGCCGGTGCCCCAGAGCGCCGCCGCGCACAGCGCGAGGACGACCGCTGTCACGCCGGATCAGTCCTCGCCGACGGGCCGGGTTGCCGCCTGCGCGTCGAGCTGGTTCGCGTGGTACAGGACGGCCGCCTCGGCGGTGCGGGCGCTCTGACGGTCGTGATGTGCCGCGACGGCATGAAGCAGCTCCGCGCGCGCCGCATCGTCGAGGCCGCCGGCGCGTTCCTCGATCAGCCTGAGCCCGAGGTGAACATGTCCGAGCAGGCGCCCCTCGTCGGTCTGTCGAAACGCCGGTCCCCGCCCCAGCTCTCGTGTACGGCCGACGTCGTGGAGAAGCGCGGCTGCAAGGAGAAGGTCGTGGCGCAGGCGGGGGTGCAGCTGCGCCGTCTCCCGGCACAGCGTCGCGACGCCCACCGTGTGCTCCAGGAGGCCGCCCGCGTAGCCGTGATGACCCTCGGCCCCCGCGGCAGGCAATGCCCGCAACGCCGCCCGCAGCGAAGCGTCGTCGAGGAATGTGCCCACGAGCGCCGCAAGGCCCGGGTGGGCGATCTCCCCGGCAAGGAACTCGAGAAAGCCGTCGAGCTCGTCCGCGTCGCGGCGCATCGCGGGCGCGAAGGTGGCCGGGTCGGCATCGGGCGCTGCCTCCAGCGCCCGCACCTGCAGCTGCAAGGCACCGCCGAACCGCTCGACACGCCCGAGCACCTTCACCGCGTCGCCCTCGTCGAAGCGGCGATCCAGCAACTCGACGTCGTTCCAGACGCGCGCCTCGATGCGTCCGCTGGGATCGACCAGCTCGAGCGCGAGATACGAGGCGCCGTTGCGCGTGCGCCGCCGCTCCTTTCGTGCGACGGCGTAGACGCCTTCGACCGTCCGGTCCTCCGCGAGCTCGGCGATGCTGGTCATGGTGCGCCCAGTCTAGGCCGGAGGTACGCTCGACGCGCATGGCCGACGTCGCCCCGTTTCGCGCAGTTCGCTTCGCGCATCCGTCCCCATCCTTGACCGCACCCCCCTATGACGTGCTCACGCCCGAGCAGCTGGCCGGCTACCGGGCACGCGACCCTCACAACGTCGTGCACCTGACGCTGAACGAGTCCGAGGAGGAGGCGGGGCGTCTCTTCCGGGCATGGCTCGACGAGGGGGTGCTCGTACAGGACGACGAGCCGGCCGTATGGGCGGTGGCGCAGGAGTACGTCGGCCCGGACGGCGTGGCCCGCCGCCGTGACGGCATCGTCGCGTCGTTGCGCGTCGAGCCGTACGAGGCGGGCGCGATTCTTCCCCATGAGCGCACACACGCCGGCCCGAAGGAGAGCAGGCTGCGGCTCCTCCGTGCCGCCGGGGCCCAGCTGGAGCCGATCTTCCTCCTCTACGACGGCCCGGCGATCGTCCCTCGGCCTGTAGGCGTGGCTGACCTCGAAGCGGAGGGGACGAGCCTCTGGCGCCTGCCGGACGTCGACATCGGTGGCGCGTTTGCCGACAAGCAGCTCCTGATCGCCGACGGTCATCATCGGTATGAGACGGCCCTCGCCTATGCCGCCGAGCAGGGAACACCGGAGAGCGCGCGCATGATGGTCGTGCTCGTCTCGACGGCCGACCCGGGGCTCGAGATCTTCCCGACCCACCGGCTCTTCCGGGGACACGAGGACGCGATCCCGGCGTCTCCCGGCGGCTCGGTCACGGAAGCGCTCGCCGGGCTCGTGACGGCGACCTACGACCGGGCTCGCGCTGTCGGCTACCGCGGAGGCCGGGCCTTCCCGGTTCTCGGTGAGCCCGGCGAGCTCGACGTCGAGCTCGTCGAGCGGCTCATCGGCCACGACGGGATCGGGTACACGGCCGACGCGGCCGATGCCGTCGCGCAGGTCGACGACGGTGCCTTCGACGGCGCCTTTCTGCTTCGCGCGACCCGGATCGAGGACGTCTTCGAGCGCGCTCGGCGCGGCGAGGTGATGCCCCAGAAGACGACGTACTTCTTTCCGAAGCTCACGAGCGGCCTGCTCTTCCATCCGGTATGAGCGTGGACTGGCTCGCTCTGTGCCGGTCGTGCGTCTCCGACATCGACCAGGTGCTGGTCGATCTCCCCACACGCGCCGAGCGCGAGCCGGTCCTCCGGGCCGGTGAGGGCGGCGACGACACGACGGCGATCGACGCAGCGGCGGAGGCCGCTGTCGTCGCCCGGCTCGAAGGGCTCGATACCGGCTTCACGCTGATCTCGGAGGAGCTCGGCGAGCGTGTGTTCGGCGGCGGCGGGCCGATGCGCGTCGTGGTCGATCCGATCGACGGCTCGGTGAACGCGAAGCGAGCGATCCCCTTCTTCTCGCTCTCGCTGGCCGTCGCGGACGGCCCGCTGCTCGGCGACGTCACGTTCGGCTACGTCTTCGACTTCGGAGCCCGCGAGGAGTGGACTGCGGTTCGTGGCGGGGGCGCGATGCTGAACGGCGCGCCGCTCGTGGCGCCGGCGCCGAAGGATCCGATCGAGATCCTCTCGTTCGAGGGCACGACGACCGCTTACATCGCGGCCAAGGCCCCGGCGATGGAGGCGGTTGCGGAGCGCCTGCGGGTGATGGGCTCGCTCGCGCTGTCGCTCTGTCACCTCGCGGCCGGACGAGTCGATGCGGTCTGCTCGCTGAAGCCCGCCCGTTCGATCGACATCGCCGCCGCTCAGCTGCTCGTGCGCGAGCGCGGGTATGCGATCGAGCTGTTCGAGGAGCCGCCTCTCGAAGCGGCGCCGCTCGACCTCGTAGGGCGTTCGCGACTCGTGGCGGCGGGCACTCCCGCGCTGTGCGCCGGCGTCGCTGCCGCTTTGCGCGCCTGATCCAGCCCGGCCCCACTCGGAAGCGTGGCGAGCCGCTGGTACGCTCAGCCAACAATGCTCCCCGAGCGCGACGCGATCCTGAAGGCGCTCGAATCGGTTATCGATCCCGAGCTGCACAAGCCTGTCACCGAGCTCGACATGGTGCGGGAGGTCCTCGTGCGCGAGGACGGGCACGTGGACGTCACGATCGCGCTCACGGTCGCCGGGTGTCCGCTGCGCTCGTCGTTCGAGGACCAGGTGCAGTCCTTCGTCGGCGCCGTCGCGGATGTCACCTCGGTGAGCCTCCGCTTCGACGTCATGAGCCCGGAGGAGAAGGCGGCGCTCTCCTCGCGCTTGCGAGGCGGCCGGCCCGAGAAGACGATCGCGCTCGATCCCGCCACGCGTGTGGTCGCCATCGCGTCGGGGAAAGGCGGCGTCGGCAAGTCGACGCTGACCGCCAATCTCGCGGCTGCGCTGGCCGAGCGCGGCGAGCGCGTCGGAGTCCTCGACGCCGACGTCTACGGCCACTCGATCCCGCACATGCTCGGCGTGCAGCAGCGCCCCGTCGTCGTCGACACCATGATCGTCCCTCCCGTGCGTGGGATGTTGAAGCTGATGTCGATCGGCTTCTTCCTCGAAGACAACAGCCCGGTGATGTGGCGAGGGCCGATGCTGCACCGGGCGCTCGAGCAGTTCCTCTGCGACGTCCATTGGGGAGAGCTGGACACGCTCGTCGTCGACATGCCGCCCGGCACCGGGGACGTCTCGATCTCTCTCGGCCAGCTGCTTCCGCGCGCGGAGGTCGTGATCGTGACGACGCCGCAGCCGGCCGCGCAGCAGGTCGCGGTCCGCGCAGCGCGGATGGCCCAGAAGGTCGGGATGCGGATCGTCGGCGTCGCCGAGAACATGTCGTGGCTCGTCGGCACCGGCCAGGAGCTGTTCGGCGCCGGGGGTGGGCAGCGTCTCGCCGAGGAGATCGGGGTACCGCTGCTCGGCCAGGTGCCGTTCGATCCCGCGCTGCGCGAAGCGGCCGACGCCGGGACACCCGTGTCCGAAGCGGCGCCCGACTCGGAGGCGGCCCAGGCGATCGCCGCTCTGGCCGAGCGGATCCAGCGCACGCGCCGCGGCATCCGCAAGGCCCTAACGGTTCTGTCCTAGCGGATAGTCGTTCTGGAGAGCTCGGAAGCGTTCGTGGAAGTAAGGGCCGCGGGCGGCCCCCTTTAGGGGTTTTGTTTTTCCCGCGCGACAGAAATCCGCTCCTGCGGATTTCTGTCTTGCGCAAAGAAGAGGGCGCCCCATCGGGCGCCCTCTGCCGTGCGCGTTCTCCCCGAGGTGGTCAGGAGTTGCGCTTGTGCAACTTCAGCAGCGTCATCTGGCCGTCGACCAGGGCGCAGTTCACGTCGACCTTCGTGCCGACCGCCACACCGTCGGTCGAAGGCGACTTCCCAGACACGATCTTGCAGCTCTGGGCCGGCGAACCGTCACGTGGATTGACCGTGATCGAGTCCGCGCTGATGGCCGAGACCTCACCCTTGACGGCGAGTCGCACCGCTACGGGCGTCTTGACCGGCTTGGAGTCCTTGCACGGCCTGCCGATCAGCGCGGCCGCGTTGTGATTGGCGGCGTTGCCGATCCTGCCGTCGACGAAGCCACCGTCAGGCGTGAAGGTGGCGCTCATCCCGCCGACGAGCAGTGCGAGGCGCCGGTTGACGCGGCCCTGGATGAAGCCGTCGAGCTTGCCGGTGCCGTCGAGCGTGCCCCAGAAATGGCCGTGTGCATGACGGGCGTCCTGATCGTTGACGTCGTCCTTGACGCGGAACCAGCCCTGCACCCAGCCGATACCGTCGGTCTGGTTGAGGACGGAGTTGACGTGCAGTGCGACCGGCCCGTCGAGGTCGTCGTTCGGCGATGCGAAGTCGACTGTGCCGACGTACCAGCCGTGGCTGATCTGGTAGGTGTCACCGTCGCCCGTGCAGGTGCGGGTGTCGGTGCGAGTCTTTGCTGCCTGGAACGTGGCCGTCGTCGCGCTGATGCCTGCCGACCGCAGCGTTGCAACGGCAACGCTCGCGAGCGACAGTGCCGTGACGGCGGCGAGTGCGAATACGAGGGTTCTGCGCATGGTCGTGAAGCCTCCTGGTCGGATGTTTCTCCCTCTGAGTGTCGGCAGAAGGTGTTTGCACCCTGCGGGTGGTGCGTAAAAGGCATGTAAATCGGCACGAAGCGGCGATCGGTAGGCTCGAGCGCATGACGCCGGAGGAGGCACGCGCGCGTCTCGCGGCCCTCGGCCTGCCGGAGCCCGGCGCGCAGGTGTTGTTCGACCATTTCGACGATGCCGAGCGGCGCGGCAAGCTCGGACACGGCTACGCACGAATTCCCTGGCTGGAGGCGCAGTCGATCGACCCCGAGGCGCGACCCGTGAAGACGGCGTCCAGAGACGGCCTCGACCGCTGGGACGGCGCGGGTGCGCTCGGCTATCTGACGCTCGCGGCGATCTGCGACGACCTCGCCGCCGGGCAGATCGAGGGGGCCCGTCTCGTCGTCGCGTCGTCGTGCTTCCCGACCGGCGCGCTCGGCTACTGGGTGCGCCGGCTTGCGCAATCCGGGTACGTGGCGCTCCTGACGGCAACGTCCCCACGGCGCCTGCGCCACCCGGACGGCGGTGCCCCGCTCACGGGCACCAACCCGCTCGCGATCGCGGTTCCCTCGAGCGACGGCGAGCCGGTCGTCGCCGACGTCTCGATGGGTGCCGTCACCCACGGTGACGTGCTGGCGGGCAGCGCACTGCCCGAAGAGCTCGTTCCGTTCGGCGGTCCTCTCGCACACAAGGCGTTCGCGCTCGCGGTCGGCCTCGAGCTCCTCGTCGGCGCGCTCGCCGGCACGGAGCACGGTGCCGTGCTCCTCGTGGCGCCGCCCGAGCACGACCCCGTGCCTGCCTTCCGCGCCCTCGCGGGAGACCTGCGGCTGCCCGGCGATGCGCACAGGCCCTGAGCCCGGCGGTCAGTGCTGCGGGAACCCCTCTCTGGGGCGAATCGCCTCCAGATCGGCGTCGTCGCGGGCCAGGCCCGCAAAGCTCGGCTCCAACGCGACCGCCTGGCTCAGGTGACGCAGCGCGTCGTCGACTCGGCCGTCGCGGCTCTCTGCGCAGGCGAGGTTGTACAGCACGTTGGCATTGCGCGGATCCCGCGCATGCTGGGCCTCGAGCACGTCGATGGCTGCTTGCCAGTCGCCCGTCGACCAGAAGCGGAGAGCCTCGGCGGAATGCTCCCAGGGAGAGATCGCGAATGCGACTCCGGGCCGTCCCCCGATCACCAACACGGTCGTGCCCGCCTCGTCGGCGACGGCGCTGCGGCGCGACCTCGGTTCCTTGACGAACACGATCGTGCCGGCAGGGGCCTGTATGACCTCCCCGTCGACGGTGAAGGTCGCCCGGCCCGCGAGCACGAGGTACAGCTCCTCGTGACGACCGGCCCCCTGGCCCAGCTCGTCATGCTCCCCGATGATCGCCTGGCCTGCCTCGGTCGCCCTCCACGCGTTGACACCGAACGACTCGATCCCGAGCGCCGAGCGGATCATGTGCCAGCGTGGCTTGCCCTCGTCGGCGTAGCCGTCGATCTCGTCGAGACGCACGACCGTGAAGCGATCGCTCACGAGCGGCTCCGTAGGGCGTCGAGCACGACGGGATCGACTGCGTCCATCCCGTCGACGCGCTCCTCGAGGTTTTCCACGCCGGCCCAGTCGTCGAGGGTCTCGTATCCGAGACGTGCGAGCCGCTCCTCGATCTCCTCGCGCACCGCCGGATCAACCGGGATCCATTCGTCGCGCGGTGTCTTGCCGAACAGCGCCTGGTGGATTCCGAACAGTCGCCGCAACTCCTCCACCGGGCGGGGATGGTCGTCGACCCGAAGGTCGACGAGCACGTCCGAAAGACCCGCGTAACCGCCGTCGCGCTCCACTACGAGGAGTGCGGCCGATTGCTGGCCACGCCGATCGCCACCTGCTGCCTGAGCCGCGGCGAGGCACCGGAGGAGCCGCTCGGCCAGGGGCAGCGACGTGGTTGTCTCGAAGGTCTCGGCCAGCGCATCGACCGTCGCGGCCGATACGAGGATGTTTCCCTGGGCCGCATAGCCGTCGCCGACTCGCCCTCCCGCCCACGCGTGACAGCCGTTGCCCGTGAAGGTGGCGCCGCGGCCTGCCGCATCGACGACACCGAGCTGCCGCTGTTCGCGATCGTCGTCGCCGGCGGTGAGCTGGTCCACGACCTCCTCGGCCGAGCGCCCGGACTTCAGCAGCGCGAGACCGTCCGGCCCGTAGCGGGGATTGGCGTAGGACTGGGTCGCCACGGCGCCGACCCCGGGCGCTGCCCACGGGACGACCGACCCCACGGCGAGGAACTTCGACTGCGTCGCCACGCCCCACTGGCCGGCGCCGGGGTCGGACGCGCAGATCGAATATGTGGCGACGGGGATCGCGGGACGCTCACCCATAGGTCAGGCCTGCGAGGTCGAGCTTGAGCAGGCTCTCGTCCTCTACGAGCACGCAGGACACCTCGGGTCGCGCGAGCGCCTCCTTGACCGCGGCGGCCGTGGAGGCGCGAACGACGACCGGCGTTCCGCGCGCATGCGCGTCACCCAGCGCAGCATGGTCGCCGACGTCGTCGAGAACGATGGCTCCCTCGAGATCGATGCTCCCTGCCAACGCGATCTCGGGTACCCGACGGCCTGTCGCCCCGAACCAGCGCTCCCTGCTGCTCACAGCTCCACCGGCTCGCCCGCCGCCGGCGCAAGCAGCTCGATTCCCGCCGGCAGCAACTCCCGCAATGTCTCGGGCGTCCCGGTCAGCAGCGGGAACGTGCCGTAGTGCGCCGGGACGACGCGCTTCGCGTCCACGAGCTCCGCCGCCACCGCCGCCTCGCGTGGGCCCATCGTGAAGTGGTCACCGATAGGGAGCACGGCCACGTCCGGGGAGTAGATACGCCCGATCAGCGCCATGTCGGAGAAGACGTTCGTGTCGCCGGCGAAGTAGACGACCGGGCCGTCGGGAATCTCGAGCACCATGCCGCACGACTCTCCGGCATAGGTCCCGTCCGACGTCGATGAGGAGTGATTCGCATGCGTGAGCGTGACGTGCAAGCCCGCCACGTCGCGGCCGCCCCCTTGTTGAGCGACTGGGTCATGTCGCCCTCCTGGTGCATCTGGCCGGCGAGCCAGAGGCGCAGCTCTACCTGGGCGATCACGGGACAGGCGAAGGCCTGCGCCAGCCGCACGGTGTCGCCGACGTGGTCGTCGTGACCGTGTGTGACGAGGATCGCGTCGACGCGGTCCGGCTCGAGCTCGGAGGCGGGGCAGCTCGGGTTCCCGGTCAGGAAGGGGTCGATGTAGATGCGCTTGCCCGCCGGCGTGTCGATGCGGAACGCGGCGTGGCCGAGCCAGGTCAGAGTCGTCGTGGGCGCCATGCCGGGAGGGTAGACGACCGGTCACCCGAGATCGAGCAGAGCCGGCACCGCCGCAACCGCGGGGAGGCCTGAGCCGCGGATCAGAACGGGAGCGACTCGGTCGCTTTGCTCGCCAGGTCGATCAACGGCTGCACGAAGAAGAAGGAGCCGATCGTGACCACGAGGGTCGCTCCGATCGCAACGGAGAGCGCGTGGTCGACGGGTGGCGAGCCGCCTGCGACCACGAGGTCGGCGCGCGTCGAGGCGGGCCGCATGAACATGGCGCGAACGACCGAGAGGTAGTAGTAGACGCTCACGGCTGTCGCAACGACACCGATGACGACGAGCCACCACCATCCGGCCTGATACGCGGCCGAGAAGACGTAGAACTTGCCGAGCATGCCGCCGGTGAGGGGGAAGCCGGCGAAGCCGAGCATGAAGACCCACATCGCTGCCCCGTGGAACGGCCGTTCCCAGCCGTAGCCCTCCAGGGTCTGAAGCGTCACTCTGCTGCCGAGCTCCCGCTCGCGTGCCGCTACGACGGCGAATGCGCCGATCGACATCGCCCCGTAGGGGATCAGGTAGTAGAGCAGCGCCCTGCTGCCGAGAGGCGTGTTCGCCGCGATCGCGATGAGCATGAAACCCGATTGGGAGACGGACGAGTACGCGAGCATCCGCTTCACGTCCTTCTGTGCCAGCGCGGCGAGGTTGCCGACCACGAGCGATGCGACGGCGAGCGCGGCGACCGTGACCGACCAGATCTCCGCCTGTTCCGGGAAGGCCGTCACGAGCACGCGGAGCGTGACGACGAGAGCTGCCGCCTTCGTCGCCGCCGACATGAACGCCGTCACCGCCGTCGGCGCACCTTGATAGACGTCGGGCGTCCACATGTGGAACGGCGCTGCGGACGCCTTGAAAGCGAGCCCGACGAGGATCATCGCCATCCCGGTGACGAAGAGCGGGTCGTCGGCACCCGTCGCCTCGCGAATCGCGTTGAAGCCGAGCTCACCGGTGGCGCCATAGGTCAGCGCAGACCCGAAGAGCAAGATCGCCGACCCGAAACTGCCCACGATCAGGTACTTGAGTCCTGCCTCGAGCGACTCCTTACGGTGGGTGTCCATGGCTACGAGGATGTACAGGGCAATCGAGAACCACTCGAGCCCGAGGAACAACGTCATCAGGTTCTCGGCCGAGACGAAGAACAGCATGCCTCCGCCGGCGGCCGCGAGGAGCGCGTAGTACTCACCCACATGATCCCGGCGACGGTCGCCGAACGACACCAGCACGGCGAGAATTCCGGCGCCCGCCAGCATGATCTGGGCGAGTGCGGCGAGCCGGTCGCGCGTCATCGACTCGGCGAGCAGCAGGTGTTGCTCGGGTGAGCGGTCGAACAGGACCGCAGCGAGCACGCCGGCCGTGATGAAGCCGGCTGCGGCGAACGTCGCCGAGAACACCCGTCGCGCGAAGCGCGGCACGAGCACAGCGCCCAGCAGGCAGATGGCGGAGGCGGCCAGCAGCGCGAGCGGCGGCGACAGCGCGAGCCAGTCGACCTTGGGTGTCGCAATCGCTGCCGCGATCATCATCGGGACGCCTCGGAGATCACCTTCGCCGGCGCGTCACCGGGAAAGGAGCGCTCGCTGATGGCGGCCGGCCAGGCGGACAGCGCGAGCAGAGCCAGGACGAGCGGCACCACGAGCGTCAGCTCGCCGGCTCGCAGGTCCAGTGCGTCGTCGCGCACTGCGGCGCCACGGGCGCGGTGCAGCACGGCCGAGATCAGCCGCAGTGTGTACATCGCCGCGAGCACGATTGCCACGGCGCCGAGGGCCGAGTATCCCCAGCCCTGCCCGAACACTCCGGCCAGGATTGCGAACTCGCCCGCGAAGTTCGCGGAGCCCGGCACGGCGAGCGTCAGCATGCCGACGACCATCACGACCGTTGCGAGCAGCGGCCGCCCCTTCGCCATCCCGCCGAGCTCGGCCAGGCTGTCCGTTCCGGTGCGCTGGATCACCATCCCCGCGAGCAGGAACATCGCACCCGACACGAGCCCGTGGCTGACGGAGTGCAGCACCGCGCCGTCGAGGCCGAGGTCGGTGGAGGCGAAGATCCCGAGGACGATCAGGCTCATCTGCGCAAGCGAGGAATACGCGACGACGCCTCGGATGTCCGGCTGACGGAACGCCAGCACCGATCCATACACCAGCCCCAACGCGGCCAGCACGAGGATCACCGTGCGCCATTCGTCGACGGGGCCCGGGAAATGTGGCAGCACGATCCAGATGAACCCGAATACCGCGGCCTTCGAGACGACGCCCGACAACAGGGCGGCCACCTCGGGCGGCGCCTCGGTGTAGGCGGCCCGGATCCAGCCGTGGAACGGCAGCAGAGGCGCCTTCACGGCAAACGCTACGGCGAAGCCGAGAAAGACCCAGTCGTTGCCGCTCGTACGCGAGTCGAGGAGGCTGAAGGTGCCCTGCGACAGTCCGAAGGCGACGATCGAGGCGAGCATCAGCAGCGAGCCGGCCATCGTGTAGATGACGAACGTGATCGTGGCCGAGATCCGCTGCGGGCCGCCCCAGACGCCGACCAGCACGTAGATGGGAATCAGCATCGCTTCGAAGAAGACGTAGAAGAGGAGCAGATCCTGGGAGGCGAACACGCCGACCACGGCACCGATGAGGAACAGCATGAGGCCGTAGTAGGCGCGCGGCCGGTCACGCCCGGCCCAGGCGCCGAAGCCGATCGCGGCGGCTCCCAGCACGACGGTCAGTCCAGCGAGCCAGAGCGAGAAGCCGTAGAAGCCGACGTGGTAGGTGACGCCGAGGTCGTCGAACCACTCATGCTGCGCGGACTCCTGCAACGCAGGCGAGGCGAAGTCGAAGCGGAGCAACGCGACTACCCACAGGGCGACCTCGGCCAGTGCGGCGAGGACTGCCAGCCCGGCCGTCGCCTCACGCGGGAGCGGCGCTACCCAGACCACGATCGCGGCGAGGAGGGGCAGCACGATGATCAGCGTGGCGAGCATCAGCGCACCGCCACGACCACGATCACGAGCACGACGAGGGAGGCGGCGATCGCAAGGACGTATGTGCGGACGAGGCCGGTCTGCAGGCGGGCGACGCCGCCGGCCGCGTCGCGGACGCCGCTTCCGATCTCGACCAGCGACCCTTGCACGACGGGCGTCTCGACGTCGTCGCGCAGCCTCACGGCGAGTGCCTGTGCCGGCCGGGAGAAGATAGCGTCGTAGAGCTCGTCGAAGTAGAGCTTGTGCTCGAGCACCGTCCGCAGGCCTGGGTTCACGACCAGCTCGCGGCCCGCGCGGTAGGCACGATGAGCGAGCGCGATCCCGAACACGCCGAGGGTGACGGCGATCAGCGAGGTCAGGTAGTCCTGGGCCGTCGTGGGCTCGACGAGCGGTTCCGCCACGTCCTGCAGCCAGTCGCCGATCAGGTTCCAGAGGCCGGGGACGCTGAGGAAGCCGGCGATCGCCGTCAGCACCGCGAGCGCACCGACAGGGAGCAGCATCGAGCGCGGGCCTTCGCCGTGCTCGTGGTCGTGCTCGTGCTCCGATACGAGCGGCGATGGCTCGCCGTGGAAGACGGCAAAGTAGAGCCGAAAGCTGTAGAGCCCGGTGAGCAGCGCGCCGGCGAGCCCGGCGAGGAAGAGCAGCCAGCCGAGCACGCCGCCGGTGGCCAGGGCGGAGGCGATGATCGCGTCCTTCGACCAGAAGCCCGACAGCGGCGGGATGCCGACGAGTGCGAGCGTGCCGATCAGGAAGACCGCGTGCGTGTAGGGCATGCGCCCGCGCAGCCCGCCCATGCGGCGGATGTCCTGCTCGCCGCCGAGCCGGTGGATGATGATCCCGGCGGCCAGGAAGAGCAGCGCCTTGAAGAACGCATGCGTGACGAGGTGGAACATGGCGGCGGAGTACGCGCCGATGCCCGCGCCGAGGAACATGTAACCGATCTGCGACATCGTCGAGTAGGCGATCACGCGCTTGATGTCGTTCTGCACGAGGGCGACGAAGCCGGCGACGAGGAGCGTCACCGCGCCGATCACGGCCGCGAGATGCTGGACATGGGACGCCGCCTCGAAGACGGCGTGCGTGCGCACGATCAGGTAGACCCCCGCGGTGACCATGGTGGCGGCGTGGATCAACGCCGAGACCGGCGTCGGGCCTTCCATCGCGTCCGGAAGCCACGTGTGGAGGGGGATCTGGGCCGACTTCGCGATCGCGCCGCCGAGCAGCCCCAGCGCGACGAGGTTCACGGTCGTCGTCGACAGGCGCCCGTCCTGTGCCGCGGCAAACACCTGGGCGAAGTCGAGCGTGCCGATACGGGCGATCAGGAGGAAGAAGGCGAGCGCCATCAGCGCGTCACCGACCGCGTTGACGAGGAACGCCTTCTTCGCCGCAGCGATCGCCTCCGGGCGATGGTGGTCGAAGCCGATCAACAAGTACGAGGCGAGGCCGACGAGACCCCAGCCGGCGAGCAGGAGCAACAGGTTGCCGCCCTGCACCAGCAGCAGCATCGAGAAGACGAACAGCGCCATGTAGGCGAAGTAGCGGCGCTCCTCGTCCTCGCCGCGCATGTAGCCCATCGAGTACCAGACGATCAGGCCGCCCACGCCGGTGACGATCAGCATCATCGTGAGTGCGAGCGGATCGACGAGGATCGAGAAGCCCACGCGGAAGTTGCCGGCAGCGAGCCATGTCCACGCCGTCGAGGTCTCCGACCGGTCGGCACCGTCCCGTCCGAGCGCGGCGGCGAACGACACGACGGCGCCCGCGAAGCCCGCGAACACGGACAGGGTCGAGATCCAGCCGGCGGCCGAGCGTGAGATCGCCGTGCCTGCGAGGGTGATTGCGAGCGCGCCCGCGAGCGGCGCGAACAGACAGAACCAGGCGCCGAAGACCATCAGCCGCGCAGCTCCGTGAGGCCGTCGACGTCGAGCTCGAGCTTGCGGCGTGCGAAGGCGACGATGAGGCCGAGCCCGACGCACACCTCTCCGGCGGCGACTGCCATCACGGCAATCGCGAACACCTGCCCGTCGACGGTGCCGAACAGGCGTGAGAAGCCGACGAAGGCGAGGTTGGAGGCGTTGAGCATGATCTCGATCGAGAGGAGGATGATCAGCGGGCTGCGCCGGAGCAGGACGCCCATCGCTCCGATCGCGAACAGTGCGCCGGAGACGGCCAGGTACCAGGGCACACCGGGGCCGAGCATCAGGCGACCGTCTCCTCGGCCTCGGACCTCATCCCGATCACGACGCCGCCGACAGCGGCGACCAGCAGCACGATCGAGGTGATCTCGAACGCGAGCAGGTGGTCGGTGAGGAAGAGCTTTCCGATCTGGGCCGGACTGCCGAACGACCTCGACACCTCCGCCTCGTCGGACAGCCTGCCGCCCGCCTTCAGCAGCAGCGCCACCAGCACCTCGACCAGCAGCGCCGTACCCGCGACGACGGCCCCGACCTGCAGCCACTTCGGTCCTCCCGCCCACGGCGCATCCGCGCGTCCGCCGAGATAGGCGATCACGAACAGGAACATCACCATTACGGCGCCCGCATAGACGAGGATCTGAGCCGCGGCGACAAACTCGGCCGAGGCAAGCAGGTAGAGAACCGCGAGCGACGCAAGATTGCCGATCAACGCGAGCGCCGAGTAGAACGGGTTCGTGAAACTGACGACAGCAAGGCCGGTGCCGAGGCACGAGACGGCCGCGACGATCCAGATCACCCAGACGAGGAAGTTGCCCATCTAGGACGTGGTCTTGTAGGCCGGGATCGGGGTGTCGAAGAGACCGGGGTCCTGTACGGGTACGCGCTTGATCGGCTCGGTGAGAAGCATGTCCTTGGTGTAGATGAGGTCGTCACGCGAATACTCGGAGAGCTCGAACTGGTTGCCGAGCGTGATCGCGTCGAACGGGCATGCGAGCTCGCAGTAGCCGCAGAAGATGCAGCGGCTCATGTTGATCTCGTAGATGCGCGCGTAGCGCTCACCGGGTGAGACACGGTTGTCCGGGGTGTTCTCCTCGGCTACGACGCGGATGCAGTCGGAGGGGCAGGCGGCGGCGCAGAGCGAGCAGCCGACGCACTTCTCGAGCCCGTTCTCGTGCCTGTGCAGCATGTGCCGGCCCCGGAAGCGTGGATAGACGGCGCGCTTGAACTCCGGGTACTGCTGGGTGATCGGCTTCTTGAAGAGCTGCCGAAACGTGACGCTGAAGCCCTTGAGCGTGCCGAGGGGTTGCGGGCTCACCGGCGCATCCTCCTAGATCGCCACCACGAGGATCGCGGTTACGACCGCATTGATCGTGGCGACGGGCAGCAGCACCTTCCACCCGAACCGCATCAGCTGGTCGTAGCGGAGACGCGGCAGCGTTGTCCGCACCCAGACGAAGAGGAACAGCAGGAGGAACAGCTTGAGGATGAACCAGATCGGCCCGGGCAGGACGGGCCCGTGCCAGCCGCCAAGGAAGAGCGTCACGCACAGGCCGGAGAGCGTGATCAGGTTGATGTACTCGGACATCGTGAACAGGCCGAAGCGCATGCCTCCGTACTCGGTGTGGTAGCCCGCCACGAGCTCCTGCTCCGCTTCAGGGAGGTCGAACGGCGCCCGGGCGGTCTCGGCCGTGCCCGCCAGCAGGAAGACGAGGAAGCCGACGAACTGCGGCAGCACATACCAGGTGTCGTGTGCTTGCGCTTGCGCGATGTCGACGAGCGAGAGCGAGCGCGCCATCATGATCACGCCGAGCACGCTCAGCGCGAGTGATACCTCGTACGAGACGAGTTGTGCGCAGGTGCGCATCGAGCCGAGCAGCGCGTACTTCGAATCGGACGACCAGCCGCCGAGGATGAAGCCGTAGATGCCGATCGAGCCGATCGCGAACACGAGCAACAGCGCGATCGGGAGATCGGCGACGTACCCGTTGACCTGGTACCCGGCGATCGTCCAGCCGGGCCCCCAGGGGATGACGGAGAACGTGCAGAGCGCCGTGAACGTGGCCAGGAACGGGGACGCGATGTACAGCACGTCGATCGCCGCGGCCGGAAAGAAGCTCTCCTTGCGGATCAGCTTGACCATGTCGGCGATGGGCTGCAGCAATCCGTACGGGCCGGCCCGGTTGGGGCCGTAGCGGTTCTGCATGCGACCCATCACCTTGCGCTCGGCGAGGGTGAGGTAGGCGAACGTGACGAGGACGAGATTGATCACGATCGCGGCTTTGATCAGCGCAATCCACCACGGCTCGCCGTTCGCTCCCGACGCCACCACCGAGTGCAGCGCGACGATCACCTCTTGACCACCTCGACCATCTGGTGCAGGTCGCCGGCGTGCTCGTCGGAGACGCGCGCGACGCCCTCGACGAGCGCCCGGTTCACGCGCGCCCGCAACTCGACCGAGGTTCCGTTGGAGCGCACGTCGATCATGTCTCCGTTGCCAATCGAGCGCCGCTCCGCATCCGCCGCCGAGAGCTCGAGCTCTGCCGCCACCCGCTGGAACTGGAGCTCGGGGATGCGCTCGACCTGAGGCCCCGAGAAGAGCGGCCGGTAGCGGACGAGCCTGAGCTCCCCGAGGAAGTGGTCCCCGTCGGGGCCCGCCTGGGTGGGGGCCGCGGGCTCGGTCCCCGGCGTCGGAGCGGCGTAGGCGACGCGCGCTGGGAGCTCGGCGGTGTCGTCGATCTCCGCGACGGTGACGCCCCCGAACACCCGCCCGGACAGCTCCTCGAAGACCGCGGCGGCATGCGGTGAGAGCTCGACGTCGAACCGCTGAGCGAGCTTGGCGATCCATGCGAGCTCGTCAGGCGCCGAAGCGACGACGGCGCGTCGTAGGCGTTGCAGGCGGCCTTCGAGGTTGAGGAGCGTGCCGTCACGCTCGAGCGCGGCCGTCGCGGGAAGCACGATGTCGGCCCAGCCGACGGCGAGACCGTGGAACATCGTGATCGCGACCACCGCTGCCGCGCGCTCGGCCAGTGCGCGCACGCTCGGAGAAGACGCGGCCTCGTCTCCCGAGACGATGAGCAGCTCGATCGGCTCAGGATTCGTTTCGTCCTCGTCGGCTGCTGCGGCCCAGGCAATCGCTACCCCTTGCCCGTTCGGCGTCGCGGGTAGGTGGAACGCGCCGCTGCCGAGCTTGCCCGCTAGCCCGAGCGCATCCGCGGCCTCGGCGAGCCGGGCGCCGCCCCCGCCGCCCGGACCGGACCAGATCAGAATCGCCCGCTCGGCGGCCCGCACGCGGCCGCCCAGCTCGTTGCCCGGCGCCGCGAGCTCGATCAGCGTGGCTGCTCCGGTCCCGGGCTGCGACTTGACCGAGCCGGTGGGACCGACATGGACGACCTCGGCGCCGTTCCGTGCGGCGGCTTTGAGCCAGAGCTCGACGACAGGGGCGCGGTCTCCCACCGCGTCGTCGCCGACGATGACGACGATCTGGGCCTCGGCGATCGCCGACAGTGGCAGACGGAACGCGTCGAGCGCGACAGAGGTCGACTCGGGCAGCACGGCCGAATGGGCTCCGAGGCCGCTGCGGAGGAGCCGCGCGAGGCCGTACGCCTGCTCGAGCGTCTCCGATCCCGAGAGAGCGGTGACGATCCGGCCCTCGGAGCCGCGGAGCAGCGCCTCGATGCGATCGAGCGCGTCATCCCATCCGATCGGCTCGAGGCCGAGCCGGCCACGGGCGAGCGGCTCGGTGATGCGATCGGCGGCCTGCAGGTGGGGGTAGGTGAACCGGCCCTTGTCGCACAGCCAGCCGCCGTCCACCTCGGGATGGTTGCGCGAGAGGATGCGCTTGACCTTGCCTTCGCGGACGGTGGCAGTGACGTTGCACCCGACGGGGCAGAGGCCGCACACGGTCGGCACGCTCTGGATGTCCCACGGCCGCGCCTCGAACCGGTACTGAGTCGACGTGAGTGCGCCGACGGGGCACAACTCGATCACGTTGCCCGAGAACGGCGCCCGGTAGGGATCGGCCTCGAACGTCGCGATCTCGCTATGAGCGCCTCGGTTGCGGGCGATGAGCTGATTGTCCTCCGCCACGTCCGACGAGAAGCGGGTGCAGCGGTAGCAGAGGATGCAGCGCTCGCGGTCGAGCGCGATCGTCGGCGAGATCGGAATCGGCTTCTCGAGCGTCAGCTTCGGGAAGGTCATGCGTGTGCTGCTGGGCCCGTAGCGGAACGTCAGGTCCTGCAAGGGACACTCGCCGCCCTTGTCGCACACCGGGCAGTCGAGCGGATGGTTGACGAGGATGAACTCGAGCGTGGCGTTCTGCCCTTCGGCCGCCTTCTCGGAGGTGGCGGCCGTATGGACGACCATCCCGTCCTGGGCGCCGAGCGTGCATCCGGCCTGCAGCTTCGGCAGCCCTTCGATCTCGACGAGACACATCCGGCAGGCACCGACGGCAGGCCCCAGCCGGGGCTCGTAGCAGAAGACCGGGATCTCGATGCCCGCGGACGCGGCCGTCTCCACGAGGCCGGTGCCCTTCGGCACCCGCACGCTGCGGTCGTCGATCGTGACCGTGACGAGCTCGGACACGACCCTTCCGTTCCCGGTGCTCACGCGGGAACCACCTCACGCGCGTGGGCATGAGTGTGCATGGCGACGGGCGCGAGCACGTGGTCGAGTGACGACGACCCGTGAAACGGGCAGCCGCCGGCATCGATGTGGTCCTGGAACTCGTCGCGGAACTTGTCGACGTAGCTCGAGATCGCGATCATCGCCGTGTCGCCGAGCGGGCACAGGCACTTGCCGTTGACGCGCTCCGCGACGCTGACGAGGAGGTCCAGGTCGGCCTGCGACGCACGACCGTCCTCGATCTTCTCGAGGATCTGAGTGGCCCAGTTGGTGCCGACACGGCACGGCGTGCACTTGCCGCAGGATTCGTGCTCGTAGAACTGGGAGACGCGGACGCCGAGTTGCACGATGCAGCAGCGGTCGTCGATCGCGATCACGGCAGCCGAGCCGATCGCCGTCCCGGCCGCCGTCATCGAGTCGAAGTCGAGGGTGACATGCTCGATCTCGTCGGCGGTCAGGATCACCGTGGACGAGCCGCCGGGAATCACCGCCTTCAGCTTCCGGCCGCCCGGGATGCCGCCGCCGAGCCCGAAGATGAGCTCCTTCAGCGGGAACCCGTGCGGGAGCTCGTAGTTGCCCCCGTTGGCGACGTTGCCCGACAGCGAGAACACGCGCGTGCCCGTCGAGCTCGCAACGCCGATCGTGGCGTATTCGGCGCCGCCGAGCTCGAGCACGGATGTCGCCGTCGTGATCGATTCGACGTTGTTGACAGCCGTCGGTGAGGCGTAGAGCCCCGCGACGGCCGGAAACGGCGGCTTGGTGCGCGGTTGCCCGCGCCGGCCTTCGAGCGATTCGAGCAGCGCCGTCTCCTCGCCGCAGATGTACGCGCCGGCGCCGCGGTGGAGGACGATCGCGACCTCACCGAGCAATCCTTTCGTCCGCATCTGCTCGAGCGCGGCGGCGACGATCTCGTACTCCTGCTCGTACTCGCCGCGGATGTAGACGAACACGTGCCGGGACTCGATCGCATGCGCGGCGATGAGGCAGCCCTCGAGGAACCGGAACGGGACGCGCAGCATGATCTCGCGATCCTTGAACGTCCCCGGCTCCGACTCGTCGGCGTTGACGACCAGGTAGTGCGGCTTCGGGATCTGATCGGGCTTCGGCACGAAGCTCCATTTGCGGCCGGTCGGGAAGAAGGCCCCGCCACGCCCCCGCAGGTTCGAGGCGTTCAGCTCCTCGATCACCTGGTCGGGAGTCAGCGTGCGGGCCCTGGCGAGCGCGGTGAAGCCGCCGACCGACTCGTAGTCGGCAATCTCGGTGAGAGCGCCTCCGTTCGTGCCGGCGAAAACGATCTCAGTCGTCGACATGCGCTGCCTCCCCGCCGGCACCGGTCAGCTCCGCGACGAGCGCCGGAACGTCCTCGGCCTTCACGTGCAGGCGGTGCCGGTTGTTGACGGCGACGATCGTGGCCCAGCCACACCCGCCGAGGCACTCGACCGTGCGCAGCGTCCAGGCGCCGTCGGCGGACGTCCCGCCGGCGCGCACGCCCAGCTCCGACTCGAGCGCCTCGACCACCTGCTGGGCGCCGTTGAGGCCGCACGAGATGTTCGTGCAGACCTCGACCAGGCGCTCCCCCACCGGCTCGAGGCGAAACATGTCGTAGAACGAGGCAATCGAGAGGCAATATGCGGGCGTCAGGTCGAGCGCCTCGGCGACCTCCCGGAATGCCTCTTCAGGCAGCCAGCCCCCGTGGTGCGACTGCGCGAGCTGGAGCGCGGGCATGACAGCCGACAGGCTCTCCGGATAGCGGTCGCGGAGCTCTCGGATCTCGTCGGCGAGCTGGCTCAACGGTCGACCTCGCCCATGACGCCGTCGAGCGACCCGACGATCGCGATCATGTCCGCCACCGCGGCGTCGGTCATGCAGGTCGCGGTCGCCTGCAGCGCGGCGAAGCTCGGTGCCCGGAACTTCACGCGCCACGGCTTCGTGCCGCCGTCCGAGACGAGGTAGCAGCCCATCTCGCCACGGGGCGACTCGACCACCTGGTACACCTCGCCCTCGGGCACCGCGTAGCCCTCGGTGACGATCTTGAAATGATGGATCAGCGACTCCATCGAGGTGTGGAGCTCGTGCCGCGGCGGCAACACGACCTTGCGGTCGTCCGCGATCCACGGCTCGCCTTCGAGCTCCTGGAGCCGGTCGAGGCACTGGCTGATGATCCGCACCGACTGCCGCATCTCGTCCATGTGCACCCGGTACCGGTCGTAGACGTCGCCGTTCCCGTACACCGGCACGTCGAAGTCGACCTCGTCGTAGGCGAGGTACGGCGTGCTCTTGCGCAGGTCCCAGTCGACCCCGGACGCTCGCAGCACCGGGCCCGACTGCCCGAGCGCGATCGCGTCGGCGGCGGAGAGGAGCCCGACGCCCTTCGTCCGCTTCTGCCAGATCTCGTTGCGGTCGAGGATCGTCTCGTAGTCGTCGATCCCCTTCACCATCTGCTTGCAGAACCCGCGGGCGACGTCGTAGAACCCGGGCGGAACGTCCTCGGCAAGCCCTCCCGCCTGGAAGTAGCGGGTGTGCATGCGTGTGCCGCCGACGAGCTCCGAGAGCTCGACGATCGCCTCGCGCTCACGGAACGCGTACCAGAGCAGCGAGATCGCACCCAGCTCGAGCGCTGAGGTCCCCAGCCAGATCAGGTGCGAATGGATCCGGTTCAGCTCGCCGAGGCACATCCGCATCCACGTCGCCTTGCGCGGGACCTCGATCTCGAGCAGCTTCTCCATCGCCAGCACGTAGACGAGCCCGTTGTACTGGTACGAGACGTAGTCGATCCGCTCCGGGTAGGTGAGGGACTTCCACCACGTCTTCTGCTCCATCGTCTTCTCGAAGCCGGTGTGCAGGTAGCCGATCACCGCCGCGATGCCGGCGACCGCCTCGCCGTCGAGGTCGACGACGAGACGCAGCACGCCGTGCGTGGACGGGTGGTTCGGCCCGAAGTTGATCGTGAGGATGTCTTCGAGCTTGTGTCTCTCGGCGTCGACCCGGAGCACGGTGGGGATCGGGCTCGGGATGCGCGAGCCCTCGTAGATCTTCGTGCTCCGCTCGACGACCGCCACTACTCCTCCCCCGAGAAGCGCACCGGCTCGCCGCCGATCGGGTAGTCCTTCCGGAGCGGGTGCCCGACCCAGTCGTCCTCCATCAGGATGCGGACGAGGTTGGGATGACCCCGGAAGACGATTCCGAACATGTCCCACGCCTCGCGCTCGAACCAGTCGGCCGCCGGCCAGACGCCGATCACCGAGTCGATCTCCTCGCCGTCGTCGAGCCAGGCCTGAACGCGGACGCGCTCCGGGCTGTCGGCGAGGCGCAGGAGATGGTAGTTGACTGCGAAGCGCTTCGGCTTCGGGTCGGGCACGCGTGCGAGCCCCTGCGAGCCGGGGTGGTTGATATCGCGGCGTGACCGGGTACCGAAGTAGCCGGCCACCCCGACCCCTCCCCAGCCCAGGTAGTCGGTCGGCGAGACGTCCGACAGGAAGTTGAAGCCCCGCTCGTCGCGGAGGCTCGCACATGCCTCGACGATCCGGGCGGCGTCGACGACGAGTGTGGTCTCTCCGTGCGCCTCGACGGTCTCGACGAGCCCCGGCACCGCCTCGTATCCCATCAGGAGGCGACCTCTGCCATCAGGAGGCCACTCCGCGGATCTGGTAGGCGGGCGGCACGCCGGCCTTGATCTTCTCGTGCAGACGGATGATGCCCTCCATCAGGGCTTCGGGTCGCGGCGGGCAGCCCGGCACGTGGATGTCGACCGGCACGATCTTGTCGACACCCTGCAGCACCGTGTAGTTGTTGAACATGCCGCCGGAGCTCGCGCACGCACCCATGGCGATGACCCACTTCGGCTCGAGCATCTGGTCGTAGACCTGGCGCAGCGGGGCGGCCATCTTGTGCACGACGCGGCCCGACACGATCAGCAGGTCCGCCTGGCGCGGCGACGAGCTGAAGCGCTCCATCCCGAAACGGGCGATGTCGTGGTGGGAGCCCACGATCGCGATCATCTCCATCGCGCAGCATGCGAGCCCGAAGGTGTCCGGCCACATCGAGTTCGCCTGCGCCCACGCGACCGCCTTCTCGACGGTCGTGAGCCCGAGTGCGTCCTCGAGGTTCTCGACCTCCTCCTCGAAGACGCCGGGACCGCGGTTGGGCATCAGCACGCGCTCGGAGCTGAGACCGGCACGAGCAAGCGGCCTGTCGCTGATCAGAGGCAGCTTGCGGGCTAGTGCCATTCCAATGCTCCCTTACGCCAGATGTAGACGTAGGCGACGAGCAGGATGGCGATGAAGGTGAGGAACTCGGTCAGGCCGAACCACCCGAGCGCGTTGAGCTGAATCGCGAGCGGATACAGAAACACGATCTCGATGTCGAACAGGATGAAGAGCATCGCGGTGAGGTAGAAGCTGACCGTGAAGCGCCGGTCCTGGGCGGGAGGGCCTGCAGAGACGCCGGACTCGAACGGGATCATCCGCTGCTTCGTTCGTGAGGTGGGTCTCGTTGCGAACAGGAACGAGAACGCGATCATCGACGCGGGAATGGCCGCGGCGAAGAGCGCATAGATCAGAAACGGGAGCCAGTCCGAGAGCATGGGTGTCCTTCGGCCTGCGGAGGAGCCTGTCCGCGAAACCTAGCACCTTGCGTGGAGCTGCACGAAATCATGTGCGATCCCTTTTCAACAGCGGGAATCAAGTGTTACAAAGTCCGCGATTCACCGTGGCCGCGGACCGTTCGGCTACGATCAGTGCATGGAGATCAGGGAGCACCCGATCGAGACCGTCTTGAGCCTGACGCCGACGGCTGCGGTGAAGATCCGCGAGCTGATGGCGGAGGAGCCCGATGCAGAGACGATGGTGCTCCGCGTCGCGATCCAGGGAGGCGGCTGCTCGGGGTTCCAGTACGGACTCGGCTTTGACACGGGGAGCGCGGAGGGCGACGTCGAGCTCGAGCTCGAGGGCGTGAAGGTGGTCGTCGACCCCTTCAGCGCGCCGTACCTCCAGGGCGCGACGATCGACTTCCTCACGGGCCTGCAGGAGTCCGGCTTCAAGATCGACAACCCCAACGCCGCTTCGTCGTGCGGTTGCGGCCACTCGTTCCAGGTCGCCGAGGGCGAAGACGCGCCCGAAGCCGCTGCCGGCGGCTGCGGCAGCGGCTGTAGTCACTAGAGCACTCCGGCTGCGACGAGGGCGGGAACAACCGAATCGGCAACCGCCGGCGCGAGGACACCCGTGAACGGCCGGCGCGGGCTGAACCACGTAAGTGCCGCGATCTCGCTTGCAGCACGCGGCTCGCCGTCGAGCGTCGTGAGGTAGACCGTCATCTCCAGCGGCATTCCTTCGAGCGCAGCGACGCCGGAAACGACGGCGAACAGTCTGCTGGTCTCGACCGACGCATCGAGCTCCTCGGCGATCTCGCGCGACAAACACGCCGCCTCGGTCTCGCCGTGCTCCGGTTTGCCGCCGGGGAGGAAGAAGACGTCCGGCGCAGCCTGCTTGCTCACGAGCAAGAGGCCTCGATCCGCGACGATCGCGGCTGCGACGACGACGAGCGACGCGTGGCCCTCTGCGTTCTCCACATGCCGAGTGTCGCAGTGCGACCAGCGGTCGCCTGCCGCGCGGAGGCCCGGAGAACCGGGAACGCTTGTTTTCGCGCCGCCGTCCGGGGGAGCCGGGTCGCGGCGCTCCGCTACGGCAGCCAAGCCGTGCGGTAGCCGTCCTGACGCCACATGATCGGGAAGAACGCCTCGTCGAGCTCGCGCTCGCCGGGGCGCCGGTACTTCGAGTAGATCGCGTGCGGCGGCCCGTCGCTCCACGACGTCTCGGTGGAGACCATGTGGCTGATGATCGAGCGCCGCTCGCGGTCGGGGCGCTCGTTCGGCGGCGATCCGTGGAACGTCCAGCCGTCGTGGAATGCGGCGCCTCCCGCCGGCACCTCGATCGGGACGAGCTCGAGGTCGTGCCCGTCCGGCATCACCGACCGCACATGGCCGAGCCAGTCGTCGGGAGCGTGGAACGCCCCGTCCGCCGGGAACCGCGGCCAGCCGTTCGACCCGCGCACGTAGTAGATCGTGCCCGCATCGGCGCTCGTGTCGTCCAGTGCTATCCAGCACGTCGTCATGTTCGGCGGCTCGAGCCAGTCCACATAGGCGGCATCCTGGTGACAGAGCAGCGCCTTGCCGGACGGCGGCTTCCAGATCGCGTTGTCCTGGAGCAGCCGCAACCCGGGTAGGCCGGTGAGCGCCGCAGCGAACTGGGCGTTGCGGCGCGCGAGCGTCGTGGCGGCCAGGGTGCGATCAGCCTTCCAGACGTTGCAGAGCTGCCGTGTCCGGTCGGGCGGTGTCACCCCGGGCTCGTAGTTGACCTCGTCGGGCCGCAACCCTGTCTCCCACTCGTGGGCGAATGCCCGTCCAAAATGATCGCGCACCTGCTCGAGCTCGTTCGCGGGCAGGAACGCCTCGATCACCACGAACCCGTCACGGCGGTACGCCTCGACCTGAGCGGAGCTCGGCTGCATCTCTAGGATCGTCTCATGAGCGAGGAGCGCGCGCTACGAGTCGCCGTCGTCGGCTCGGGGCCGGCGGGGTTCTATGCAGCCGGGCAGCTCCTGGGAGCCGACCCCCCCGTCGAGGTCGACCTGTTCGACCGGTTGCCGACGCCGTGGGGCCTCGTACGCCTGGGCGTCGCGCCGGACCACCCGAACATCAAGGCGGTCTCGCGCGTGTTCGAGCGCATTGCGCAACGGGCGGGTTTTCGCTTTTTCGGCAACGTCGAGATCGGGCGCGATCTCGACCATGCCGAGCTCGCCCGCCTGTATGACGCCGTCGTCTACGCCGTCGGCGCCCAGACCGATAGGCGCATCGGCATTCCCGGGGAGGATCTTCCCGGGCTCGTGGCCCGCCACCGCCTTCGTCGCCTGGTACAACGCCCACCCCGACTTTCACGGGCTGCCGTTCGACCTGCGCACACCGAGGGCGGTCGTCGTCGGCAATGGCAACGTCGCGGTCGATGTCGCCCGCATGCTGGCATTGACCCCGGAGGAGCTCGCTCCGACGGATACGGTCGATGCCGCGAGCGATGCCATCGCCAACTCCGGGATCGAGGAGATCGTCGTGCTCGGCCGCCGGGGCCCGGCCCAGGCAGCATTCACGACCCCGGAGCTCCAGGAGCTGACCGAGCTCGCCGGTGCGGATCTCATCGTCGAGCCGAGCGAGGTCGAGCTCGACGTGGCGGCCGAGGCGGCGCTCGCAGACGACTCGGCGACCGCGCGCCGGAACGTCGAGCTCTTGCGCGAGGTGGCGGCGGCCGTTCCGTCCGGCAAGCCGAAGATCCTGCGGCTTCGGTTCTGCGTGTCTCCGGTCGCGATCCTCGGCGACGGCAGGGTCGAGGCGGTCGAGGTCGTCCGGAACAGGCTCGAGCTCGACGAGCAGGGCCGCTTCGTGGCCGTGCCGACGGACGAGCGCGAGATGATCGAATGCGGTCTCGTGCTGCGGAGCGTCGGCTACCGCGGCGTGCCGATCACCGGTGTTCCGTTCGACGAGCGCACCGGCACGACACCGAACAGCGACGGCCGTGTGCTCGATGCCGGCGGCGACACCATCCGCGGCCTGTACTGCGCCGGCTGGTTCAAGCGCGGGCCCAGCGGTGTCATCGGCACGAACAAGAAGGATGCGACCGAGACGGTGCAGTTGCTGCTCGAGGACGCCGCTGCCGGACTCCTCGCCAGGGAGGACGACACCGACGTCGCGGACGTGCTCTCGGAGCGGGGCGTCGGATTCGTCACCCACGCCGGGTGGGAGGCGATCGACGTCCACGAGCGCGGCCTCGGTGAGCCGCTCGGCCGGCCCCGCGTGAAGCTGACCCGCTGGGAGGAGTTGCTCGAGGCCGCCGGCCGCTGAGGGCGGCACGATCAGGCCAGTGCGGCCAGCGCGCGGTCGACGTCCGCGTCGGTGTTGTAGACGTGCCAGGAGGTGCGGAGGCGTCCGTTTCGGACTGCCGCGCGGATGCCGGCCCGCTCCAGCCGGTCCGCGGCGTCGCCCTTGTCGACGAACACGAGCGCCGAGTCGCCGGGCGGAATGCCGAGCCCTGCCCGGAAGCGGTTGGCCAGGCGGAGATCGTGGGCGTGGATTGCCGCGATGCCGATCTGCTCGAGCAGAGCCAGTGCCGGAGCGGCCCCGACCCAGCAATGCCAGGCGGGCGACGTGTCGAGCCGGCGAGCGTCTCGCGCGAGGCGCAGCGGCGGGCCGAAGTACGACTCGTGAACGTCGTCGCCCGCAAACCAGCCCGCCGCCGATGGGACGACGTCGGCGAGGCGCTCCGGACTGATGGCCATGTACGCCGTACCGCGCGGCGAGAGCAGCCATTTGTAGCCCGCGGCGACGACGACGTCGAAGGCCGATCCGGCGAGCGGCAGCCATCCGCAGGCCTGTGTCGCATCGACGATCGTAAGCGCGCCGCGCTCTCGAGCGGCGTCGGCGATCGCAGAAAGGTCTGCGACCTCACCCGTCGCCATCTGCACGGCACTGAATGCCACGATGTCGACCGACGCGTCGATCGCTCCCGCGAACGCAGCAACCGGAACCGTGCGAACCGTCACTCCTCGATGCTCCTGGGCCAGGAACGGGAACAGCATCGAGGTGAACTCGACGTCGGGCAGCAGGACCGACGAGTGGTCAGGAATCGACGCGGCGACGAGCCCGACCAGGCCCGAGACCGTGGCGCCGACCGCGACCGATGCCCGCTCGACGCCGATCAACCGCGCGAAGGACCCGCGCGCCGAATCGGTCGCCTCCTGCCAGTGCTCCCAGCTCGTGCGACCCGTGCGCCAGTCCTCGAGCGCTGCCTGCAGCGCATCCCACGCCGTCCTGGGAGGCAAACCGAAGCTGGCCGTGTTGAGGTACGTACCGGCCGGCTCCCAGAGATCCTGAACGTCCGCAACGGATCGAGTCACGTCGTCATTCTCCAGGTGACCGGGATCGCGTGCGACCTCGATGGCGGAGGAGGAAGAGCTCAATCCCGCCTCGGTAGACTCACCGGCGTGGGTGCCGAGAAGCTCTGGGGGGACGAGACCGACAAGGCGGTCGCAAACTTTCCCGTCTCCGGAGCCCCGATTCCGGCCGTCGTCGTGCACTGGCTGGGGCGGATCAAGGCCGCCGCCGCACGCGCGAATGCCGACCTCGGGCTGCTCGACGCGGAGGCAGCCGGCCGGATTGCGGCCGCCGGTGACCGGGTCGCGGCGGGTGAGTTCGACGACCAGTTCCCGATCGACGTCTTCCAGACCGGGTCTGGCACGAGCTCCAACACGAACGCCAACGAGGTCATCAGCTCGATCGCGGGCGAGGGCGTTCATCCGAACGACCACGTCAACATGGGCCAGTCGTCGAACGACGTGTTCCCGTCCGCCGTGCATCTCGCAGCGCTCGACTGCGCCGTCAACGACTTGCTCCCTGCCCTCGAGGAGCTCGCCAGAGCGCTCGAGGGAAAGGCCGCCGAGTTCGACGACGTCGTCAAGTCGGGCCGCACGCACCTGATGGACGCCGTGCCCGTCACGCTCGGGCAGGAGTTCGGCGGCTACGCCGCGCAGGTGCGGCAGGGCATCGCCCGCGTCCAGGACGCGCTTCCGCGGTTGAGCCAGATCCCGCTCGGCGGCACCGCCGTCGGTACGGGTCTCAACACGCACCCCGAGTTCGCGGCACGGGTGCGAGACCTGCTGCACGCGGCCACCGGTCTGCCCGTCTCGCCACCCGCGGACCCGTTCGAGAGCCAGGCAGCCCGTGACGGGCTCGTCGAGCTGTCCGGGGTGTTGAAGGTCGTTGCCGTCTCGTCGACCAAGATCGCCAACGATCTCCGCCTGATGGGCTCCGGGCCGCGCGCCGGGCTCGCCGAGCTGTTCCTGCCGGAGCTGCAAAAGGGCTCCTCGATCATGCCGGGGAAGGTCAACCCGGTCATCCCGGAGGTCGTGACGCAGGTTGCCGCACAGGTGATCGGCAACGACACTGCAATCACGGTCGGCGGCTTGCAGGGCCACTTCGAGCTCAACGTGTTCATCCCGATGATGGCGCGCAACCTGATCGAGTCGATCACGCTGCTCGCGAGCGCCTCGCGGCTCCTGGCCGAGAAGTGCGTCGAGGGGATCGAGGCGAACCGGGAGCAGTGCGAGCGCTATGCCGAGCTGACGCTCTCGGCGGCCACGGCCCTGAACCCGCACATCGGCTACGACCGCGGGTCCGAGATCGTGAAGGCTGCCGCCGCGTCCGGCCGCTCGCTACGCGACGTGGCGCGGGAGGCGGGTGTCGACGAGGCGACTCTCGACGAGGCTCTCGACTACCGGCGCATGGCCAAGCCGCACGGCTAGGCGCCGCGACATCACGAAACGACTCGCGGCGAAGCCTGTTCGCCGCCCGCGTGACAGGCCGGCAGCGGGATCTTCCGCACCGCGGTGCTTCCGTGGGAGCCGCGCGCGCGAATCAGGAATGATCCGCAACGAGGAACGCGCGCCGTCGATGCGAGACGAAATGCGAAGGCTCCGAGCTTCCCGGCGTCGGCCCAGCGAATCGTGGGCTCTGCACCCCGCCACACCGTCACCTTGACCCGCTCGCCCGGCTGGAAACCTGTCCCGATCACACTCAGGCCTGTAGTGCCGCGCGCAAGCCGAACGGTGGGGGCCGCAGCCTGCGCCGTGCCCGTAAGAAGAAGCGCGCCGAGCCAGGCGGCCAGGGCGATCCGGACGGTGGTCATCTCTGTCCAGTGTGCCACCTGACCGTCCGCTGGAAACACCCACGAGTACCCCGGATGGTGGTTGAAATCGGCCGACGAGGGGAACAAGATCGCCCATGCCAGGCCCTGGCCGCCTGGCGACATTCAAGAGAGGAGAGGATCTTGAACAAGTTGACGGCCACGATTGCCGCGGTCCTGGGGGCACTGGCCATGGCAGTCGTTCTTGTGGGTTCTGCGACCTCGGGGGAGGGCTCGCGAGCCGTCATCCGTGACGCTGCGCTCGGCAAGACGAAGCCCGCCACGCTTCAGGAGACGTCGAAGGACGCGCGGGGGCAGGCTGCCACCGCCGTGACGAAGACGCTGCCCTGGATCTCGGCCGGCACGCTCACTGCCGCGAAGGAAGGGTATGAGCTCGATCGAGGCGAAGCGGCGGACGAAGACGGGGCAGTCGACATCGGTTCGGTCGACCTCGGCGACTCGCAGGGAACGCTCGGCTGCGCGCGACGCGATTCGAGCGGCAACACGCGGGTCAACCAGGACTGCGGGTTCCGCCGGCAGGCCGAAGAGGACATCGTGTTCAATCCGGCGGATCCCAAGAACCTGATCGCCGGACAGAACGACTCCCGCGTCGGGTTCAACCAGTGCGGGATCGACTGGTCACTCGACAACGGCCGGCACTGGGGTGACATGCTGCCGCCGTTCCGCGGGCATCTGAACAGCCCCACCGACGGCCACACGATCGCGGGCGGCCCAGGCTCGGGACATACGTACGACGCAGGTAGCGACCCGGTGGTGGCATTCGACGCCGATGGCCGGGCGTTCTTCAGCTGCGTCATCTTCGACATCAACTCGAACGCGAGTGGGGTCTACGTGATGGAGTCGCCGGCCGGGGCGAAAGGGTCGTTCTACAACACGCTCGGCAGCACCGGTTCGGACTACATCGCTGTTGAGGACAACGAGGGCCTCACGCCGGACGGTTCGCTGGTCAGTCACGACAAGGAGTTCATCGTCGCCGACACGTTCGCTTCGAGCCCGAACAAGAACAACGTCTATGTGACCTGGACCGTCTTTTATTTCGATCCCGACACGGGCGAGTATCGCCAGAGCCCGATCTTCGGGTCGATGACCACGGATCACGCGAAGACCTGGTCGCAGCCGGAGAACATCAGCGGCTCGTCGGCGAAGTACTGCTTCTTCGGCGATTCGTTCTCGGACGCCTACGACGAGCATGCGTGCAACTTCTCGCAGGGCTCGGATCCGGTAGTGCTTCCGAACGGCGATCTCGTCGTCACGTTCAACAACGGCAATACCCCGGCCGACGTTCCGTACGGCCAGCAGCTTGCCGTCCATTGCCATCCGGGCGATGGGCACCTGAACTGTGGTAGTCCGGTGCGGGTCGGTTTCGACGTGTTGACGGGAGCGCCGGGGTGCGACTTCGGACGGGGTCCGGAGCAGTGCATCGTCGGGCCGAACATCCGCACGAACGACTTTCCGCGGATCACGGTCGGCGAGCAGACCGGCGTCATCTATGTCGCCTGGCAGGACTACCGCAACGGCGAGTACGACATCCAGCTGTCCCGCTCGACGAACGGCGGCAGCACGTGGTCCGATGCGATCAGTGTCAACCCGTCCACGGGCCTCGACCACTACTTCCCGGCGATCGACGTCGCGGAGAAGGGATCGAAGGATCTGGTTGCGGTCGGCTACTACCGGTCGGAGACGAACCCGGGCGGCCAGTCGGATTACGGGCTCGCCGGAGGATGGGGCGATTCGGCCGGGCCGTTCGAATTCAAGGTGCTCTCGCCGGCGTTCCCGCCGCCCAACGGCATCCAGGCGGGGTTCAACGGTGACTACTCGGGCATCACGGTCAACAAGGGCGACGATGCCCACGTCGTCTGGTCCGACACCCGCAACACCGACCCGTTCACTCCGCCGGCCGCGGATGGGCCGGCGCGGGACGAGGACATCTTCACGGACAAGGTGAACATCCCGCACAATGGGGGCACGAAGTCCAAGGGGCAGATCGGCAAGAGCTGAATCGGCCGTTCACGGACACGAGGACGGGGCCGCCGTGCGGCGGCCCCGTCCGTTCCGCATCCCATTCGAGGGATTGCCGGAGCAGCGCGCCGCGCCGACGAGAGGTGGTGCGTGGCTCGCCGCGCGCGAATGTCCAAACCTGCTGCTCGTCTGTGGCCCTCAACCGAGTGAGGCATCATGCGTCGACCGATCCCTGTGGTGGTGGCACTCTCGCGACCGCGCTGCTCGCCGCCGGCACCGCCCGTGCGATCACCTACGGTGACCCCGATGGCACCGCTCACCCGTTCGTCGGGCTCGTCGCCCTCTACCACGGTGGCGTGTACAAGGGGCGTTGCAGCGGCGCGCTGATCACACCGACGGTGGTGCTGACCGCAGCTCACTGCATCGTCGAGACCGGAGCCGACCAGGCGCGCATCTATCTCGATCCGACCGTGACCGACGACCTCGACGCGTCCATCGGCGGGTTCCCGGGAAAACCGATTGCGCACCCGGCGTTCACGACCCTCGACACCCTTCCTCAGACGAGCGATGTCGCCGTCGTCCTGCTCGACGGCCCGGTGAGCCTCCCGGCGTACGGATCGCTCGCCCCGGTCGGAGCGCTCGACGGGATGCGAGGCGATTTCCTCGACGTCGTCGGCTACGGGCTCCAGGGAGTGAAGCCCAAGATCCTCGACGAGAGGACACGGTTCGCCGCCCAGCCCCGGATCCTGCGCCTGAACGGGAAGAACACCGCCGGCTGGAACGTGAAGACGACCAACAACCGGAGGACCGGCGGCACGTGCTTCGGGGACTCGGGCGCTCCCGTGATGCTGACCGGGACGAACATGATCGTCGCCGTCAACTCGTTCGGCAAGAACGACAAGTGCAAGGGGCAGGATTTCTCGTATCGGGTCGACACGTCGTACGCGCAGGACTGGCTCGCCGGCTTCCTCCTTCACGGCTAGGAGTACGTTTCTGCCTGTGCGACCGTTGCTTGTGACCCTGGCGCTCTGCTGCGCGTTCACGGCGGGCAGCGCGGGCGCAACCGGCTCGAGCGGAGTCGGAGGTGTTCTCTACCGTGGCCCGATCACCCCTGTGTGCCGTGTCGGGGTCGCCTGCGACTCGCCGGCGCCGGGCGTGACCCTCGTCTTCACCCGGGCTGGACGAGCCTTTCGCACGCGGACAGGTGTGGGCGGCCGGTTCTCCCTCGTCCTCGAGCCCGGGGTCTACGGTGTGCGCGGTGTGCGGGCGGCGAGAATCGGCTCGGGCATCTCGCCGCGATCAGTGCGTGTGCTCGCGGGACGATGGGTGCGGGTGCGACTGACATTGGACACCGGGATCCGTTAGAGCCGGCGCCTGTACGTCGCAGTCAATACGCGACGGCGCCGCGACCGGTGTCGGCGGCGTGCTTCTGCTCGTCGGCGCGGTAGCTCGATCGCACGAGCGGGCCGGCGAAGACCGAGCCGAAGCCGAGCGCCTCGCCCTCCTCGCGTAGCCGGCGAAACTCGTCCGGGTGCACCCAGCGGTCGATCGCCACATGGTTGCTCGAAGGCTGCAGGTACTGGCCGATCGTGACGACATCGACGCCGTTGGCGCGGAGATCGCGCATCGTCTCCACGATCTCGTCGTTCGTCTCGCCGAGCCCGACGATGATCCCCGACTTGGTCAGCACCGGGTAGTCGGCCACCTCCTTGGCGCGGCGCAGGAGGTGCAGCGCTCCGTCGTAGGACGCCTTGCCGCCGCGCATGCTTCGGTGCAGACGCCGAACGGTCTCGATGTTGTGGTTGAACACGTCGGGCCGGGCGCCGAGCACCGTCGCCAGCGCGTGCTCCTCGACCCCGAGGAAGTCGGGCGTCAGCACCTCCACCGAACAGCCGGGCACCCTGGCCTTGAGCGCGCGGATCGTCGCGGCGAAGTGGCCTGCGCCCCGGTCGGGCACGTCATCGCGGTCGACGGACGTCACCACGACGTGCTTCAACCCCATCTGCGCGGCGGCCTGGGCGACCCGTAGCGGCTCCAGCGGGTCGGGCGCGTGCTCGGGCTTGCCGGAGTTGACGTAGCAGTAGCGGCACGCCCGTGTGCACGTATCGCCCAGGATCTGGAACGTCGCCGTGCCACGTCCCCAGCACTCGGCGATGTTCGGGCAGCGCGCCTCCTCGCACACCGTGTGCAGGCCTGCGCCGTGGATCAGCTTCCTGACGTCGAAGTAGCGGCCGTCCGCGCTCGGTGCGCGCACCTTCATCCACTCTGGGCGGCGCGGACGCTGAGCGACGGGCAGGGATGTGCTCATGGTGCGATTGTAGGGACGAGACGTCGCCGGACCCAGGTGGAGCCGGCGTCAAGGGCTGTGATCATCGTGCGGCCAGCTTCTCGTGCACCGGTTGCCCCCATAGGCCGGTGCCGTCTGCGGCGGGCAACTCGTCGAACGTGAGCCCGAACACCTCGCCGAGTGCTGCGACCGCCGCCGGTTTCACCTCGTCGACGGTGATCGCGCGGTCGAGCTCCCGTGCCATCGTCGTGAACTGCGCATCCTCGAGCCCGCAAGCGGTGATCCAGTCCGTGAACGGCGCCGGGTCGAGGTCGACGTTGAGGGCGTATCCGTGCGTCGTCACCCAGCGGCTGACGTGGACTCCGATGGAGGCGATCTTCCGCGACGCCTGTCCGCCTCCGGCCGGCATCCAAACGCCGGTCAGCCCTTCGCTGCAGCCTCCCTCCAACCCGAACGTCGCCAGCGTACGGATGATCGCCTCCTCGAGGTCGCGCACGTACTTCTTGAGGTCCTTGCCGTGCCGGTTGAGATCGAGGATCGGGTAGCAGACGAGCTGTCCCGGTGCGTGGTAGGTCGATTTCCCGCCTCGATTCGTCTCGACGACCTCGACGGCGTCGGCGTCGGGAAGGTGGAGCTCGGACGCCGCGTCGGTGCGGCGACCCGTCGTCACCACGGGCGTATGCTCGAGCAGGATCACCGTGTCGGGAATCGCGCGCTGCGAAACGGCTCCTGCGAGCGCGTGCTGCAGCTCGAGCGCCTCGCCGTAGGGGACGAGGCCCGCGTCGAGCAGGTATGCGCCGGTCATCTCAGTCGCGCTCGTCCCACTCCTCGAGGCGCACACGGAGGTCGCGGAGGAAGCCGCCGCTGTACGCGCCGTCGACGAGACGGTGGTCATACGTGAGCGTGACGTTCATCATCGGCCGGATCGCGATCACATCCTGGCCGAGCTCGTCCTGCACCACCCACGGCCGCTTGACGAGCGCGTAGGTGCCGAGGATCCCGACCTGCGGCTGGCTGATGATCGGCGTGCCGTGGAAGGTGCCGTAGCCGCCGGGATTCGTGATCGTGAACGTGCCACCCTGGACGTCGTCCGGCAGCAGTTTCTTCGTCCGTGCCCGCTGCGCGAGGTCAGCGATCGCTCGGGCCATGCCCAGGAGATTCAGGTCCTGAGCGTTCTTGATCACCGGCACGATCAGGCCCTTGCCATCCTCGAGCGCGACCGCGATGCCGAGGTTGACCCAGGCGCGCGAGACGATCTTCTCGCCGCGGATCTCGGCATTGATCCACGGATAGTGCTTCAGCGTCTCCACCGTGGCGAGGGCCACGAAGGAGAGATACGTCGGGTTGACGCCGTACGAGTCCTGGTACTCGCGCTTGAGCCTCGCACGCGCTGCGACGATCTTCGACATATCGACCTCGATCGCGCTCGTCACGTGCGCGGAAGTGTCGAGCGAGCGGCGCATGTGCTCCATGACGCCCCGGCGCATTGCCGTCATCGGCTCCTCGACCTCGCCGGCTTGCGGCTGCGGTGCGGCGGCGACCGGGACCGGCTGCGGTGGAGCGGCCGCCGGGGGTGGCGCAGGCGGTGCGGCCGGCGGTTCTGCAGGCGGGACGGGAGTGGCGGGAGGAGCGGGCGCAGCTGCGGCAGCAGCCGGCACAGGCTCCACCGTGGCCGGCGCGGCAGGTGCCGGCTCGGCGGGTGCCGGCTCGGCCGGGACGGCCGCGGCGCCCGACTCGACGAACGCCAGCATGTCCTTCTTCGTCACACGGCCTCCGGTGCCCGTGCCCGGCACGGCGCGTGGATCGATTCCGTGTTCGGCGGCGATCCGGGCCACCACCGGCGAGATGAACGTGCGTCCGTTGCCCGAGTCGCTCACCGGTGGCGCCTGCGCGCCTGACACGGTTCCCGCTTCCGGAGCAGGGGCACCATAGTGCGGGGTCCCTGCCGAAGGAGGATCGCTCGCCCCGGGCTCAGGGACCGGCGCCGGCGGCTCGACCGCGGCCGGCTCGGGCGCTGCTGCGACGGGCTCCGGTGCGGGCTCGGGCTCGGGGGCCGAGCCCTCCGGCGCGATCAGCGCCAGCAGCGTTCCGACCTCCACCGTCTCGCCCTCGGCGACGAGAATCTGGGCGACGACCCCCTCACCTGGACTGGGGATCTCAGTGTCCACCTTGTCGGTCGAGATCTCGAGCAGCGGCTCGTCCTGGGCGATCGGCTCTCCGGGCTGCTTGAGCCACTTCGTGATCGTCCCCTCCGTGACCGAGACGCCCATCTGCGGCATCACGACCTCGATCTGGGTACCCGTTGCCACCGTGATCTCCTCCTAGTACTCCGCGAGCTCTCTGAGCGCCGCGACGACGTCGTCGACCTGGGGAATGAATGCCTTCTCGAGCGCCGGAGCGAACGGCACCGGCGCGTCGGGCGCTGCAATCCGCTTCACCGGCCCGTCGAGGTGCTCGAACGCCTCCTCCGCGATCGTGGCCGCGATCTCCGCTCCGAAGCCTCCCGTCCGGGTGTCCTCGTGCAGCACGAGCACCTTCGACGTGCGCCTGGCGCTGTTCAGGACGGCGTCGCGATCCCACGGGATCAGCGTGCGGAGGTCGAGGATCTCCACCGAGTAGCCGTCGCCCGCGAGGTGCTCGGCCGCGTCCGACGCGGTGTAGACCATCGCCCCCCACGTCACGACGGTGACGTCGTCTCCGGCGCGATGGACGCGTGCCTGGCCGAACGGTGTCAGATAGCGCTCGTCCGGCACTTCGCCCTTGATGCGCCGGTACAGGTGCTTGTGCTCGAAGAACAGGACCGGGTTCGGGTCCTCGATCGCGCTCACGAGCAGCCCTTTTGCATCTTCCGGGGTCGCGGGGCACACGACCTTGAGCCCGGGGATGTGGGCGAACGTGCTCTCGGGGTTCTGCGAGTGGAACGGCCCTCCCGAGAAGCCGCCGCCGGATGGCAGCCGCAGCACGATCGGCACCGGCGTGCCCGCGCGGTAGCGCTGCTTGGCCGCCACCGTGACGAGGTGGTCCCAGGCGCACGAGACGAAGTCGGCGAACTGCATCTCCGCGACGGGCCGCATCCCCATCAGGGCGGCCCCGGTCGCGCCTGCGACGATCGCCGTCTCCGAGAGGGGCATGTCGATCACGCGCCAGGGACCGAACTCGTCCTGGAACCCCAGGGTGACCTTGAAGGCGCCGCCGTAGACGCCCACGTCCTCGCCGAGCACGAACACCCGATCGTCACGCCGCATCTCCTGTCGGAGACCGTCGCTGATCGCCTGCAGGTAGGTCTTCTCGGCCACGCGCTAGTCGCTCACTTGTGATGTGGGGTCTCGAGCTCTTCGGGCTCCGCGAACACGCCGTCGAGCAGGGTCGCCGGGTCGGGCTCCGGCGACTCGTCGGCACGCTGGATCGCCTCGTTGAGGATCTTCTTCACACCGGCCGTGATCACGTCCTCCTCTGCTTCCGTCAGCGCGGCGTTGTCGCGCAGCCAGGCGCGGTAGCGCTCGATCGGATCGCGCCGCGCCCACTCCTCGAACATCTCCTTCGGCACGTAATAGGCGTCGTCATGTACGGCGTGTCCCTCCATGCGCAACGTGAGGGACTCGATCAAGGTCGGTCCGCCGCCCTCGCGCGCCTTTTCGATCGCGCGCTTCGCCTCGCGGTAGACGGCGAGCACATCGGTGCCGTCCACGACGACGCCGTCGAATCCGTATGCCGCAGCACGATCGGCCAGGTGGTCGACGGCGTACTCGAGATACGTCGGCGTGGAGTACGCCCACTGGTTGTTGTCGATCACGAACACGACAGGCAGCCGCCGCACGCCTGCGAGGTTCATGCCCTCATGGGCATCGCCGCGGGCAGCCGCGCCCTCGCCGCACCAGGCGATGGCGACGCGCTTCTCCTCGCGAATCCTGAATGCGAGCGCCATTCCCACGGCGACGGGCAGCATCGCCGGCAGGTGGCTGACCATCGCGTGCAGGCCGAGGTTTGCATCCCCGATGTGGACGTTGCCGTCGCGACCGTGGGTAGGGCCGTCGACGCGGCCCATGTACTGGGCGAGGATCCTCCACGGCTCGACTCCACGCGTGATGTGCACGCCCATGTCCCGCTGCAGCGGGCACCCGACGTCGTCGGCAGCCATCGCGGTCGCGACGCCCACGGACGAGGCCTCGTTGCCGCGCCCCGTGTAGAACGAGCCGGGGATCTTTCCCTGCTTGTAGAGGATGTGGCCCCGCTCCTCGACTCCGCGGGTGATCAGCATGTTGCGGTAGATGCCCAGGAGGTCCTCGCGATCGAGGCCGGCGTCCTTCACTTCCTGGAGCGAGCCGACCGGCTCGGCTTCCCTCACTGCCATGGAGCTCCTTCGGGCGTGGGTCTGCTGCACTCTACCCACTGCACCGGGCGGCCCAGCGCGCGTTTGGGCCCCCGTGCGACGCCATCATCTACCCTCGAGAGGTGGCCAAGCGGAACTGGATCCAGGAGGAGCGTCGCAACACCCTCGGCCACTGGGTTGCCTTTTGCTTGCGGTGCGGGTACACGCAACGCTACTTCGAGGACTCCGAGGGCGAGCTCCCTGCCGCGTGCCCCCATTGCGCGGAGACGATGCGGCACCGCTGCCCTACCTGCGATGCGCGCTTCGCGTCGGTGTTCCAGGTCGAGTGCGAAGAGTGCGGCGCCGAGGTGCGCCCGCGCGAGCTCTTCGGCAGCCTGATCAGAAAACCCGGCAAATGAGCCCAGCCGGGTAACCGTCCGGCCTCAGCGCCGATCGCTTGTGACAAATTGCCACGAGGATCGTCACGCGGTCAGCAGACTCGGCGTTCTGGCCGGAGCCGGGCTTGGCCCGGCGGGAGGCCAACGACGTCTGATCCGTGCAACGCGCTGAAGGAGGGGGCCCGTGGGGGAACCATGGGTTCCCCCACGCTTTAAAACATGCTGCCGATGATCTGCGAGAAGCGGATCACGGTCACCGTCTCGTCCTCGCTGACGTCACGGTTGTACAGCTGGCCGAGCCAGCGTGCGAGCTCGTCGGCCCGCCGGATCTCCGGGTTGTCGTGCTCGATCTCGCGGGGCGAGAGGTCTCCGAGGCGCTTGACGTCGACCTTGTCGATGACGGCGTCGAAGATCTTCTCGCGCTGGCCGTACCGCGTGCCGACGAGCACGGTCACGATCATCCCCTTCTTGTACTTCGGGGATTTGTCGCCGAGGCGGATCGTCGCCGTCTTGCGCCCCGTCCGCAGCTGATCTGCGACGATCGGCGAGTAGAAGTTGAGCGCGAACATCGGCACGGGCGACGCCACTATAGAGGGTCGGACCCGAGCACCTCCAGCGCGCGCCGCGCCATTTGCCGCTCGCCGCCATAGGCGAGCAGCTTGGGCGCCTCGTCGAGCGGCAGCCAGCGGGCTTCCGCGACCTCCCGCTCCATTCCCGCGGGCAGAACGCCGATCCGGCCCGAAGCGGCGCGGACGACGTAGAACGAGACGATCTTGAACACCCGCTCTCCCTGCCAGGTGTAGACGTACCGCACGTCGCCGAGCTTCGGGCCCAGCCGGCCGTGCAGCCCGGTCTCCTCGAATGCCTCGCGAAGCGCAGTCTCGGCCGGAGTCTCGCCCTCGTCGATGAGTCCCTTCGGGAGCGCCCAGGTGCCCTCGGCGCGACCCTGCGGGCGGATCGCGGCCAACCATGTGCGGCCACGCATCCGGCGCACGAGCACCGCTCCCGCTGAGAGCTCCCGGCGCATCGCCACCGGTTCTACCAGGTGGATGCCGGATCATGGCCAGACCGCTCCCTCGCGGGTGGTCAGAGAGACGCCGGCTATGCTACTGTCGCCCTGGCACTCTCCAGTGGTGAGTGCCAGATTTGGCCATTCAAACGCTTCAAACAGGGAGGCACGTGCATGAATCTGCAGCCCCTTGGTGACCGACTCATCGTCCAGGTCCTCGAAGAGGAAGAGATGACCGTGAGCGGCATCGTGCTGCCCGACACCGCGAAGGAGAAGCCGCAGCGCGGCAACGTCCTCGCGGTCGGCCCCGGCCCGCGCGACGAGGACGGGGAATACATCAAGATGGACGTCGAGGAGGGTGACGAGGTCATCTTCTCCAAGTACGGCGGCACCGAGATCAAAATCGGCGTCGACGAGGTCCTGATCCTGCGCGAATCCGACGTGCTCGCGAAGGTCGTCGGCGACCGCGCGGCCGTCTAACAACGCTCTCTCGGGGGAGGTACGCCTCGCCCTCTCAAGGCAAATAGGAGGAAGAGAAACCACATGGCTCACAAAGAGCTCAAGTTCAACGAGGATGCGCGACGGGCGCTGGAGCGCGGCGTCAACATCCTTGCCGATGCGGTCAAGGTGACGCTCGGGCCGAAGGGTCGGTACGTCGTGCTCGACAAGAAGTTCGGCGCGCCGACGATCACGAACGACGGCGTCACGATCGCGCGTGAGATCGACGTCGAGGATCCGTTCGAGAACCAGGGCGCACAGCTCGTGCGCGAGGTCGCCACGGCGACCAACGACGTTGCCGGTGACGGCACCACGACCGCGACGGTGCTCGCGCAGGCCATCGTGCGCGAGGGCCTCAAGAACGTCGCGGCCGGCGCCAACCCGATGGGCCTCAAGCGGGGTGTCGAGACGGCGGTCGAGGCGATCGTGGCGGATCTCAAGAAGCAGTCCGTCGAGGTCGCAGGCAAGGAAGACATCGCCCGCGTAGCGACGATCTCCTCGCGTGAGCGGGAGATCGGCGATGTCATCGCCGACGCGATCGAGAAGGTCGGCAAGGACGGCGTCGTCAACGTCGAGGAGGGCCAGACGTTCGGCCTCGAGCTCGAGTTCACGGAGGGCATGCAGTTCGACAAGGGCTACCTGTCCCCGTACATGATCACCGACGCCGACCGCATGGAGGCGGTGCTCGACGATCCGTACATCCTGATCGCAAATCAGAAGATCAGCGCCGTCAAGGATCTCCTGCCCGTGCTGGAGCAGGTGATCCAGGCCGGCAAGCCGCTGGTCATCGTTGCCGAGGATCTCGAGGGCGAAGCGCTCGCGACCATCGTCGTCAACAAGCTGCGCGGCGTGTTCACCGCCGTCGCGGTCAAGGCACCGGGCTTCGGCGATCGCCGCAAGCGCATGCTGGAGGACATCGCCGTCCTCAGCGGCGGCGAGGTGATCACCGAGGAGCTCGGGCTCAAGCTCGAGAACACCAAGCTGACGCAGCTCGGCCACGCGCGCAAGGTCGTCGTCGACAAGGACTCGACCACGATCATCGACGGTGCCGGTGACAGCGAGGCGATCAAGGCCCGCATCAAGCAGCTGAAGGCCGAGATCGAGAACACCGACTCGGACTTCGACCGCGAGAAGCTGCAGGAGCGGCTCGCAAAGCTGGCCGGCGGCGTCGCCGTCGTCAAGGTCGGCGCAGCCACCGAGACGGAGATGAAGGAGAAGAAGCATCGCGTCGAGGACGCGCTGCAGGCGACCCGCGCCGCCCTCGAGGAGGGCATCGTGCCGGGTGGCGGCGTCGCGCTGCTCAATGCAGCGGATGCGGTCAAGAAGAGCTTCGACCTGTTCGAGGGCGACGAGAAGACGGGCGCCAGCATCATCCTGCGCGCGCTCGAGGAGCCCCTGCGCCAGCTCGCCTACAACGCCGGCCTCGAGGGCTCGGTTGTCGTCAACCAGGTCCGGACGGCCAAGAAGGGCCAGGGCCTCAACGTCGATACGGGCGAGATCGAGGACATGGTCAAGTCCGGGATCATCGATCCGACCATGGTCACGCGTTCGGCGCTACAGAACGCAGCCTCGATCGCGAAGAACATCCTCACGACCGAGGCAATCGTCGTCGACGCACCCGAGAAGTCCGGCAACGGTGGCGGCGGCATGCCCGACATGGGCGGCATGGGCGGCATGATGTAAGCAGCCTTCGGGCTCTGTACGACCTCTGAAAGGGGCCGGCGGCTGCCGGCCCCTTTCTCTTTGCCGACGGCGTTTCTCGTTCCCCGAACGCAGTGAAACGGCCCTCGGGGAAGGGCCGTTTCGGGGGATGTTGCATTGGGGGAGGGTGGGTTGCACCAATGATCGGCCATGGAGCCTGCTCCGATCGTCCCTCATCCGAGTGATTTGAGCCCGGCCCTCAGAACGCGTAGCGCTGCTCTTCGAACGGGTCGGCGTCGTTGTGGTAGCCGTAGCGCTCCCAGAAGCCCGGTTGATCGTCGCTGCGCAGCTCGATGCCCCGCAGCCACTTGGCGCTCTTCCAGAAATAGACGCCAGGCACGATCAGGCGCAGCGGCCGCCCGTGCTCGACGGTCAGCGGCTCCCCATCCGCATGCGTCGCGAGCATCGCCCCCTCGCGTTCGAGGAAGGCGCTCGGCACGTTGGTCGTGAATCCCGCCTCTGCGTGCGCAATCGCGTAGCGGGCGCTCGGTTTCTGGCCGGCGAGGTCCCGGATCGCCGACCAGGGCACGCCGCCGAACGACGTGTCGAAGCGGCTCCAGCGCGTGACGCAGTGGATGTCCTGCGTCACCTCCACCTGTGGCAGCCCGACCAGCTCGGCCCACGTCAGCGTGAGCGGGCGCTCGACCTCGCCCCACACCCTGAAGTCCCAGCCCGCGAGATCCGCCGGATACGTGGCCGCCGATCCCGCATGCAGAACCGGCCATTTCTCGGTCAGGTACTGGCCGGGCGGAAGCCGCGCCGGGTCATAGCCCGCGTCCCGCACCTTCCTCTCGGCCCTGCTCCTGAACATGCTCCTACACTAGTTCGCATGGAGACGCGAACGTTACGGACGGCGCCGCGGGCGCGGGCCTTCGTTGCCGTCACGGGAGCCGATGCGGCGTCCTATCTGCAGCGCATGGTCTCGAACGACGTCGAGGCACTGGACCCCGGCGAGTCCTGTGAAGCGCTCCTGCTCACGGCCAAGGCGCGGCTCGTCGCACCGCTGACGGTCGTGCGGCGGGGGCATGCCGACTTTCTGCTGCTGACCGAGCCGGAGCTCGGGGAGCGCCTCCGGGCCGAGCTGTTGCGCTTCCGCTTTGCCGCGAAATGCGCGATCGACGCGGAAGAGCACGTGTCGGTGCTCGTGCTCGGCGGCGAGGCGCCGGCGGGCGCCGTGCCGAGCGTCGACTACGGGGTTCCCGCCTACGAGCTCCTCGACGCCGAGCCACCGGCCGGCGCGGTACCCATCGACGAGCCGCAGCTCGAGCGCCTGCGCATCGGCGCGGCCACACCACGCTGGGGACGGGAGCTCGACGAGCGCGTGCTTCCGGCAGAGGCCGGGCTCGAGGAGCGCGCGATCAGCTTCACGAAGGGCTGCTTTCCCGGCCAGGAGCCCGTCGCACGCCTGCACTATCGCGGTCACCCGAACCGTGGGCTCCGGGTGCTGTCGATCGAGGGCGAGGAGCTCCCAGCCTACGATGCAGAGCTGACGTTCGAGGACAAGGTGGTCGGCAGGGTCACGAGCGCGGTAGGAAACGGCAGTGGGGTGCTCGCGCTTGCCTACGTCCGCCGTGAGGTGCCCGCGGACGCCGTGCTGTCGCTCGGGAATCGCCTCGTGCGCCGTGCGGGCGTCGAGCTCACTGCATCAGCCGCCGCGGAAGACTAGGGGCGCGCGCACAGGCAGGCATCCCGCGCCGCGTCGTGGATGCGGCAATGCGCCCGGCAAGATTCGAACTTGCGACCTCTGCCTCCGCAGGGCAGCGCTCTATCCCCTGAGCTACGGGCGCGGGGCGGCCTAGTCTAGCGACGATCTCGCCGATCTCTGCCGGGCACACGCCCCGGCACCCCTCCTCGCGACCGCAGCTTGGAGCTCAGGTGCGAAGTGTTTCCTTGGCCTGCTCGACGATCTCGCTGCCGACCGCGTGCACCACTTCCGGGCGATCGAGCAGCCGCGCACGCTGCTCGGGCGAGGTGAGCCTGTTGACGACGTACTTGTCCTCGAGGATCTCGCGCAGCGAACGGCCGCGATCATGCTCGCGGATCACGTACTGGGCGACCCGCTGCTCCTGTGTCGAGCTCTGGAACAGGAACGAGAACAGGTCCTTGAACGCCATCCCCGCGATTGTATCCGGCGACGAAGCCCGCCTTTTCCGAACTCGGCAGGATGGGCTACGAACGCGCCGACGGCCACTCGAGATTCGCATCGGGGATCGGGTCGCCGTGCGGGTCGTGCGTCGGGAACCCGAGAGCTTCGTCGATACGAGACTCCAGCTCCTCGGAGAGAACGTGCTCGAGGCGATCTGCCTCGGCGTGCACATCGTCGACCGAGATCCCAAGCGTCTGTGCCAGGTAGAGCTCGAGCAGACGGTGATGCCGGATCACCTCGAGCGCCACCAGCTCGCCGTCGTGGGTCAGGACGACGCCCCGGTATGGCGTGTGCTCGGCGAGCCCGAGCGCGGCAAGCTTCTTCACCATCGCGCTCGCGGAGGCCGGGGACACCTTCTGGCTTCGCGCGAGCGCTGTGGTCGAGACGCGATCGGCCCCCGTCGAGAGCTTGTAGATCGTTCGCAGGTAGTCCTGGATCGAGTCGGAGAGCGTCTCCGGCGGCATCGGGGAAGTCTACGGGCGCGGGTTCTCTTCCCGGCCGAACTGGTGCCCTGCTACCTTCGGCGCGCCGTGGAGTTGAGCGACATCAAGGTCGGCCACAGCCCCGATCCCGACGACGCCTTCATGTACTGGGCCCTGACAACGGACCTCGTGGACACACGCGGCTTCGTCTTCGAGCAGGTGCTCGCAGACATCCAGACGCTCAACCAGTGGGCGCGCGCCGCCCGGCTCGAGGTGACCGCGATCTCGCTCGCCGCGTATCCCTTCGTGCAGGACGACTACGCCTTGCTACCCCACGGCGCAAGCATCGGCACGGGCTACGGCCCGATCGTGGTGGGACGCGAGCCGACGACGCTCGACGGCTTGCGCGGCAAGGAGATCGTCGTCCCCGGCGCGATGACGACCGCCTTCCTGACGTTGCGCCTCGTGCTCGGCGACCTTCCGTACCGAGAGCTTCCGTTCGAGCAGATCCCCGACGAGGTCGCGTCCGGCCGCGCGGATTACGGGCTCCTCATTCACGAGGGCCAGCTCACCTTCTCCGACCTGGGTCTGCACAAGGTGCTCGACCTGGGCGAATGGTGGCTGCTCGAGACGGGACTGCCGCTACCGCTCGGCGTCAACGTCGCCCGCCGCGACATCGAGCGCCTCCCCGACCTCTCGGAGGTGCTCGGCGAGGCAATTCGCTGCGGTCTCGACCATCGCGACGACGCGCTCGAATACGCGCTGCAGTTCGGCCGCGGCATCGACGAGGCCGTCGCCGACCGGTTCATCGAGATGTACGTGAACGACCTCACCGAGGACTACGGGGACGAGGGCCGCTCGGCCGTGGCCGAGCTGCTCCGCCGCGGCGAGGCGATCGGGGCGTTCCCTCACCCCGTTTCGATTGATTTCGTCTGACGCCACCGAGCGCGCCCGCCTGCGGGCGGCGGAGCCGCACTCCGGCGCTCGCTCGCGCCGCTGCGCGCACCCGGCTCTCCGGGTCTGTGCTAATCGCACTATCCCCTCCGGCCGGGCACGCGCAGCGACACGTCGGAGGCGTCAGGCGTTTGTTGTTCCAGCTCCTGTTAGGTCATCCAACCGCGGTGGTGCACGTGTCGTCAGCGCTCGCGGAAGGCGATCTCTTGCGCACCCTCCCAGAGGAACTTCTTGCCGAGCGCCGTGAGGTTCTCCCCGCCCTCCACGACCGTCGCGAAATGGTTGCCTGCAAGCGGGCCCGCCTTCGAGGCGAAGCTCACGTAGCCGTAGGCCAGCAGGATCTCCGTCTCGGAGACGCCGCCCGGGTAGAGCACGATCTCGCCGGGATGCGGGTAGCAGGTCGCATGCTCGGGCCCGAGGCCGAGATCGAGGTCGCCGAACGGGATCCACCCCGCCTCGCCGCTCCAGCGCACGTGGATGATGCGCGACTCGAGCGGCAGCAGCCGCCGGAACGCGGCGACCGTCTGCGGTGCCGCCTCCTCCTCCAGGCGCGCGACGAACGAGAAGCCTCCTGCGGTGATTTCCAGCATCCCTCTACCTCTCCGTCCGCGCGCCCTGAGTGACCCAGGCGATGACGAGGGCGCGCTCTGCGCTCGTCATGCCGGTGACGTTTCCGAGTGGCATGCCCTTGGATGCCACAAGCCGCTTGATGTCGGCGGCGTGGGAAGTGATCTGTGCCGCCGACGTCAGGACCAGGCCTGCGGGCGGGCTCGAGAAGCCGGCTTGCGTCGGGCTCTGGGCGTGGCAAGGGGCACATCGCTGCGCGATCACGGGCGCTACCTGCGCGAAGGCGACCTCAGCCGTGGCGCCGCCTGTCGGTGTCTCGTCGTGCGGGCGGATCGCAAAACCGAGCACGACGAGGATGACGACGCCGATCACCGGGATCGTCCAGATCGTCCGTCCCTGGTGGCGGAGGTTGAAGAACAGCCTCGCCCATACGCCGAGGAACATGATCACGAGCAGCACGAGCCACGCGTGGCCGGCGCCGTAGGCGAACGAGACGTGCCCCACGAGCATCGTGAACAGCACCGGCAGCGTGAGGTAGTTGTTGTGCACCGAGCGCTGCTTCGCCACGATCCCGGGTGTCGGGTCGGGCTCCCTGCCCGCGCGCTTGGCGCGGATCAGCTCCCAATGCGCCGGGATGATGTTGAAGAACACGTTTCCGGCCATGATCGTGCCGAGCATCGCGCCCACCTGCAGGAACGCCGCGCGCGCCTGAAACAGGTTGGTGCAGCCCCATGCGGCAAGGGCGGTGCCGGCGACGATCAGCACCCAGAGCACGAGGTCGTTGCCGACGAGCCCGCGGCACAGGACGTCGTAGACGACCCAGGCTGCGACCAGCAGGCCGATGCTGATGCCGACCGCCTCCCACGAGCCCAGATCGGCCACCTGCGGGTCGATCAGGTAGGCGCTCGCATTGAAGTAGTAGAGGACGACCATGAGCGCGAATCCGGAGAGCCAGGTCGTGTACGCCTCCCATTTGAACCAGGCGAGATGCTCCGGGAGCACGGGGGGCGCCACCCTGTACTTCTTGACGTGGTAGAAGCCGCCGCCGTGCACCTCCCACAGCTCGCCGCCGACGCCGTCCTGGATGTCCTCGATCGTCTTGGGCGCCTCGAGAGACTGGTCGAGCAGCACGAAGTAGAAGGAGGCGCCGACCCACGCCATCGCCGCGATCACGTGCAGCCAGCGCAGCAGCAGGTTGAGCCAGTCCGTCACGTAGGGATCCAGGAACGTCGCCACGGCACTCATGCGCGCCTCCAGCGGTCCTCGGCGATGGCGACGAGCTCGTCGAGCGCCGTCTCGAGCTCGACACCGGTGTCGTTGCCGATGCGCGCCTTGAGCACCTCGAGGATCGCCACCTTGGGCCGGCGGTTGACGAAGACCACGAACCGGAAGCCGTGGCGGGACTCGTACGCCGCGTTCAGGCCGGCGAGCTCCTCGAGCACGGCGGGATCGTCGTCCGTGCCCTGCTCGGCGGCCGAGCGTGCGGACAGGCCTGCCCGCTGGCCGATCGCCGGATGGGCGGCGAGGATCTCCTTCTTCTCGTCGAGCGGGAGCTCGTGCACGAGCGCGCGTGCCCGCACCAGCGGGTCGTCGACGGCGGCCAGCCGGTCGACGAAGCGCGTACGCCCTTCGAAGAGCTCCGCGAGCTCCTCGGCGCTCAGCTGCCGCGGTAGGTCACGCACGAGTAGGGCGAAACGAGGAGGGGCACGTGGTAGTGGCCGTCTGCAAGCTCGATCTCGAGCTCGACGCGGCGGAAGAACGGGGAGCGAGGGTGAAAGACGATCCGGTAGGTGCCTGCCTCCAGCTCCTCCGCCAGCCGCGCGCGGCCGTCCGCGTCCGTCGTCGTGTCGGCGATCTGCTCGTCCGCGCGGTGCAGCTCCACGGGCATTCCCGCGACCGGGGCACCGGCCGCCGTGTCGAGGACGTGTGTGGAGACCGAAACGCTCATGAGGCGAATCTTCGCGCCTGCGCCCGATGTGCCTGCGCGATCTCCATCTCGTCGGCGTGCACGAGCCCGCCCTCGCGCACGACCTCCTCACCGCCGACGACGAGCCGGTCGACACGCTGCGGGCCGGCGAGGACGATGGCGGCCACGAGATCCTCGGCACCGCCCAGCTCGAGCCCGTCCGTGCGCCACACGGCGAAGTCAGCGCATTTGCCGGGCTCCAGCGAGCCGATGTCGTCGCGTCGCAGGACGGATGCCCCGCCGCGCGTGCCGAGTCTGATCGCCTGGCGCGCCGTCATCGCCCCACCGCCGCCGTCCGCGCGGCCACGCGCGACGAGCAGCGCTTGCTTGACCTCGAGCCACAGATCGCTGCGCTCGTTGGACGCGGAGCCGTCGACACCGAGGCCGACACGGATGCCGGCGTCGACCATCTGCCGCACCGGGGCAATCCCTGCACCGAGGCGCAGGTTCGACGTCGGGCAGTGGGCAACGCCCGTCCCCGTGCTCGCGAACCTGGCGATGTCGCGCTCGGAGAGGTGAACGCAGTGTGCGCACCACACGTCGCCGGCCAGCCAGCCGAGCCGCTCGAGGTAGTCGACCGGCCGGCAGCCGTAGAGCTCGACGCAGTACGCCTCCTCCTCCAGCGTTTCGGCGAGGTGCGTGTGCAACGGCAGGCCGAGCCGTCTCGCGAGGATTGCAGACTCCTCCATCAACCGGCCCGTGACCGAGAACGGCGAGCAGGGAGCGACCGCGATCTGGACCCGCGCCCCCGCTCCTGTCTCGTGCAGTGCGCCGGCGAGCCGCTCGGTCTCGGCCAGCACGGAGTCGATCTCCTCGACGAGCTCGTCCGGCGGCAGGCCGCCGCCGGAGACTCCGAGATCCATCGACCCGCGGGAGGCGACGATGCGGAGGCCGAGCTCCCGCGCCGCCTGCACCTCTGCCTCGATCAGCCCGGGGCGGCCTCGTGGGAACACGTAGTGGTGGTCGAACACGGTCGTGCAGCCCGACAGGGCGAGCTCGGCGAGACCGGTTCGCGCCGCCGCGTACTCTGCTTCTTCGTCGATTCTCGACCACACGGGGTAGAGCTCGCGCAACCACGTGAACAGGTCTGCCTGCTGCGCTCGTGCGCGCGTCAGCGTCTGATAGAGGTGGTGGTGCGTGTTCACCAGGCCCGGCGTGACGACGGCGCCGCGGAGGTCGACGCGCCGGGCCGCCGCCGGCTCCGGGCCGTCTCCGGTGGCGACGACGAATCCATCCTCGACGTGCACCCAGCCCGACGGGTGCTCGCTGCCGGCGTCGTCCATCGCGACGATCCAGCCGTTCGCGAAGAGCGTGCCCGTCAGGACGCCTCCAGCGAGACGAGCTCGAAGCGGTCGACGTCGACGAGGCCGTGGTCGGTGATCTTCAGGGACGGGATCACCGAGAGCGCGAGAAACGACAGCGTCAGGAACGGCGTTGCCCCCGACCAGCCGAGTGCCGCCGCGGCGGCGTTGCAGGCTCGGCTCTGGGCGATCACGGTGTCGAGCGGGGCGTCCGAGAGGAGCCCTGCGATCGGGAGCGGGCACTCCGCCAGCACCGTCCCGCCCTCGACCGCGACGATGCCGCCCCCGGTGGCTGCGAGATGGCCCACTGCGTACGCCATGTCCTCGTCACTCGCGCCGACGACGACGAGATTGTGGGCATCGTGGGCCACCGTCGAGGCGAGAGCGCCGCGTCGCAAGCCCGAGCCGGCGACGAGACCGAGGCCGATGCGGCCCGTGGCGAGATGCCGCTCGACAACCGCGATCTTCACGAGGTCCGCGCCTGCGTCCGCCACCGCGTGGCCGTCTACGACCGTCGGCTCGCGCACCAGCGACTCGGTCACCACCTGGTCGTCGACCAGGCCGATCGTGCGCGCCGCCCCGCCCCGCCAGGGGATCGCAAAGTCGGACGCTGTGACGGGCTTGATGCGGACGGTCTGCCGGACCCAGTCGGGAGAGTGTGCCGGGGGAATCTCCCCGATCGGGACGCCGCGCTTGAGCACGACGTCCGGCATGAATCCCTCCAGGTCGGGGAGGAGCAGCAGGTCGGCGACGTATCCGGGCGCGATCGCGCCGTGGTGACGGAGCCGGTGCCATTGAGCAGGATGCAGCGACGCCATCAGCAGCGCGTCCTCCGGCGACACGCCGGCGGCGACCGCGTCGCGAACCATGCCGTTGATGTGCCCCCCGTCTGCGATGTCCTCAGGGTCACGATCGTCGGTGCAGAACGCGATGCGGCCAGGTCCGTACTCGAGCACGAGCGGCAGCAGCGCCTGCAGGTTGCGGGCCATCGAAGCCTCACGGATCAGGAGCCACATGCCGGCCCGGAGCCGTTCCCGCCCCTCCTCCACCGTGAGCGCTTCGTGGTCCGACGCGATGCCCGCCGCAGCGTAGGCCTGGAGCTCCTTTCCACGCAGTCCCGGAGCGTGCCCGTCGACGTGCGCCGCACCGTCGAGGGCGAGCTTGGCCAGCTCCGCCGGAGAGCCGCCGACGACTCCCGGGAAGTTCATCATCTCGGCCAGCCCGAGCATCCTGCGGCGGCGCATCAGCGACTCGAGGTCGCCGGCCTCCAGCGGACGCCGCGGCGATTCGAACGGCGATGCGGGCACGCAGGACGGTGCCATGAAGAAGACCTCGAGCTGCAGTCCGGCCGACGCGTCGATCAGCCAGTGCACGCCGTCGACGCCGAGCACGTTGGCGATCTCGTGCGGGTCCGCGACGACGGCGGTCGTGCCGAACGGGAGCACGAGCCGGGCGAGCTCGTCAACGAGTAGCTTCACCGACTCGATGTGCATGTGCGCGTCGATGAACCCGGGCACGACGAAGCGGCCGCCGGCGTCGATCGTCTCACCGCCCTCATACCGTCCCACGCCCGCGATCGCCCCATCGACGACCGCGACGTCGGCGTCCAGCCACTCGCGCGTGAAGACGGAGAGCACACGTCCACCGCGAACCACGAGGTCGGCTGCCTCCTCGCCGCGGGCGACGGCGAGCCTGTGTGCGAGGCGGGACATCGCGTGGACGATATCGCTGCTCGCCCACCGCTGTCCCTGCCGGTTGACATCGCTCGCTGCTCCGGCTTGCATGGCTCGACGGAGCATCGACCGAGGACGAAGGAGATCGCGTGCACCGCTGCAGCGGCGAGGAGCCAGGGCACTGAGCGGGTACGACCTGCTCATCCGCGGAGGAACGGTCGTGACGCCCGGGGGGACTGCGCGGGCGGACGTCGGCGTCGCCGACGGAGCGGTCGCAGCAGTCGCGCCCGCACTCGAGGGTGGCGCGAGCAAGGAGATCGACGGCTCCGGCCTCCATGTTCTGCCCGGCGTCGTCGACGCACACGTGCACCTGAACGACCCCGGACGGGCGCACTGGGAGGGTTTCGGCCCGGGAACGAGCGCGCTTGCCGCCGGCGGCGCCACGTGTTTCCTCGACATGCCTCTCAACGCCCATCCGCCGACGGTCGACGGGGCGTCCTTCGACCGCAAGCTCGAGGCGGCGCGTGCGGCCGCCCACGTCGACTTCTGCCTCTGGGGCGGGCTGGTGCCCGGGGACGTGGACCGGCTCGACGAGCTCGCGGCTCGAGGGGTGGTCGGGTTCAAGGCCTTCATGTGTCCCAGCGGGATGGACGACTTTCCGGCGGTCGACGACGTCACGTTGCATGCGGGCATGACCCGCGCCGCACGCCTCGGCCTTCCAGTCGCGGTGCACGCCGAGAGCGCAGCCCTGACGGCGAGGCTCTCGGCGAGCGCGCTGTCGGAGGGCCGGACGTCGATGCGCGATTTCCTCCGCTCGCGCCCGGTCGAGGCCGAGCTCGAGGCGATCACGCGGGCGCTCACGATCGCAGTCGAGACGGGCTGCTCCCTTCATGTCGTGCACGTCAGCAGCGGAACGGGAGCGCGGCTCGTGGCGGCAGCTCGTGCCGCAGGCGCCGACGTCACCTGCGAGACCTGTCCGCACTATCTCGCGCTCGACGAGACCGACGCGGAAGAGCTCGGCATGGTCGCGAAATGCGCGCCTCCGCTACGGCCCGCCGTCGTCCGCGACGATCTCTGGACCGCCGTCGTCGACGGGGCCGTCGACCTCATCGCCTCCGACCATTCGCCGAGCCCACCCGAGCTGAAGACCGGTGACGACGCGTTTGCGGCGTGGGGCGGGATCGCCGGGTGCCAGACGCTCCTTCGGATACTGCTGACCGAGGGACCCCGCCGTGGGCTCGAGGTCGACGCGATCGTGCGCCTGGCCTGCGCACGCCCCGCGGCCCGGTTCCGTCTCGCCGGCAAGGGCGCCATCGAGCCTGGCGCCGACGCCGACCTCACCCTGGTCGATCTCGCCGGCAAAGCTGCTCTCACGGCCGACGAGCTGCTCTCGCGGCATGCGGCGAGCCCATTCCTGGGACGGCTGCTCCGCGGCCGTGTGGTCTCGACCTACGTCCGCGGCACGGCCGTCTACCGGGACGGTGTGGTCGCCGGCTCGCCTTCCGGTCGCCTCGTGCGCCCGAACGTGGAAGGATCGGTGCGGCAGCAGTGATGGGCACAGTTCGGCACTCGGAGGTCGGCATGACGGCAAGGGAGGGGTGATGGAGCTCGACACGTTCTTGCGCCGTGTACCAAAGGTGGAGCTGCACTGCCATTTCGAGGGCACCGTGAGGCCCGCGACGTTCGCGGACCTGGCGCGCAAGCACGGCGTCGCCCTTCCGACCGACGACGTCGATCGTCTCTACGACTACGACTCGATCTACGAGTTCCTGACGATCTTCGCGATGGTGTCGTCGACGCTGATCGACCAGGAGGATTTCGCGCGTGCCGCCTACGAGTCGATCGAGGACGGCGTCACGCTCGGCAATCTCAAGTACCGCGAGATGTTCTTCAACCCGACGCTTCACACCAAGCGCGGCGTCCCGTACAAGACGGTCGTCGACGGTCTGGTGGACGGAATCCGCTCGGCGGAGACCGACTTCGGCGTGCCGTGCCGGCTGATCGCCGACGTCTACCGGCAGGACACGCCGGACGAGGCGCGCGAGATGGTCGAGCAGGTGCTCGAACACCGGCGCGACGAATTGATCGGCCTCGGCATGGACGGCGCCGAGGCGCCTGACCCGCCCGAGCAGTTCGTGGATGCCTACCGGCTCGCCCGGAGCGGCGGCCTACGGCTCACGGCCCATGCCTGCGAGGACGCGCCCGCCCGCAACATCGCGACATGTCTCGACGTGCTCGGCTGCGAGCGGATCGATCACGGCTACCACATCCTCGAAGACGGAGCGCTCGTCGAGCGCTGCCGGGACGAGGGGATCACGTTCACCGTCTGCCCGACCGCGACCGCGGTCTGCTACTTCGACCCGAACGACTACACGACGCATCCGATTCGTGAGATGGCCGCTCGCGGCCTCAAGATCATGATCAACTCGGACGATCCCTCGATGTTCCACACGGACATCGGCTCCGAGTACGTGAAGATGGCGGCGGCGGCACAGTGGGGAACGGACACCGTACGCGAGTTCAGCCTCAACGGCGTCGACGGGTCCTGGCTGCCGGACGGCGAAAAGCGCCGCCTTCGGCAGGAGTTCGTGGCAGAGCTCGATGGGCTCGAGGCCGAGCTGGAGACGGCGTGACCGGTCGCCGGTACCTGGGAGTTGACACGCACGGCGTTACTTGAGTTGCTAATCGAAGCTCCGGCGGTGTCCGGGCTCGACGATCCTTGAGGAGGGTCCATGAGGAAGACAGGGTTTTTGTACGGGGCGCTGCTGCTGGTGCTCGGAACGATGCTGGTCTTCGCAACGACGGGGACCGCGGCCGGCACGGCCTCGTTCAAGGCGGCGTGGATCTACGTCGGCCCGCACAACGACGCCGGGTGGTCACAGGCGCACAACGAAGGACGGCTGGCCGTGCAGAAGGCGCTCGGGAGCAAGGTTCAGACCACGTTCAAGGAGAACGTCCCGGAGGGCGCGCAGACCTGCCAGGTGATCGAGAGCCTGATCCGCGACGGCAACAAGATCATCTTCGCAACCTCGTTCGGGTTCCAGACCTGCATGGCACAGGAGGCGAAGAAGCACCCGGACGTCTACTTCGAGATGGCGACCGGAACGCTCCAAACGAAGAACATGGCCGAGTACTTCGGGGCCGGCGAGGACGCGAACTACCTCGCCGGGATTGCCGCGGGTGCCGCAAGCAAGAAGGGGACGATCGGCCTCGTCGTCGCGTTCCCGATTCCGGAGGTGATCCGGCACACGAATGCGTTCACGCTCGGCGTGCAGTTCTCCAACCCCAAGGCGAAGGTGAAGCTCGTCTGGACGAACAACTGGTTCGACCCCGCAAAGGAGAAGAAGGCTGCAGAAAGCCTCGCAGCCGCGGGTGCCGACGTGCTCGCCCAGAACGTCGACAGCCCCGCGACGGGCCAGTTCGCGCAGTCGAAGGGCCTCCCGTGGGTCGGCTACGACTCCGACGCGAGGAAGTTCGCTCCGACCTCGTGGCTTACGGCGCCGATCTACAACTGGGGGCCGTATTACACGAGCCGGGTCAAGGCGGCCATGGACGGGACCTGGAAGACCGGCTTCTACTACGGCAACCTGAAGGACGGCTTTGTCAGCCTGGCGCCCTACGGCCCCCAGGTGAGCGCGAAGACGAAGGCGGTGATTGCGACCAAGCGGAAGGCGCTCGTCGACGGCAGCTTCTACGAGTTCACCGGGCCGCTGTACGACCAGAAGGGCACGCTCCGCGTCCCGAAGGGGAAGCGGATGACGTTGAACGAGATCCTGACGATGGACTGGCTCGTCAAGGGCGTCATCGGGAGCGCCAAGGGCTAGAAGGAAGCGGGCGGGGGAGCGTTGCGCTCCCCCGCCTCCCTGTACAGCAAAATGGAGTCGACGCCCGTGACACCCGCCCTCCCACCCGAGGGCTCGGGCTACCCCGCGATCGCGTGCCGCGGCATCACGAAGCGCTTCCCGGGCGTGCTCGCGAACGACGACGTCGACTTCGACGCGCTCGAGGGCGAGGTGCATGCCCTACTCGGTGAGAACGGTGCGGGCAAGAGCACGCTCTCGAACATCTTCACGGGCCTCTACAGCCCCGACGAGGGGGAGCTCGAGCTCTACGGCCGGCCCGTCACCTTCCACTCGCCGCGAGACGCGCTCGACGCGGGGATCGGCATGGTGCACCAGCACTTTCGGCTGGTCGTGCCGTTCACCGTCGCGGAGAACATCATCCTCGGCGACCATCGCAACGCCTCCAGCACGTTGCTGATCAATCCGCGCGCGATCGAGCGACGCGTCGTCGAGTTGGGCGAGCGCTACGGGATCACCGTCGATCCGAAGGCGAGGATCTGGCAGCTCTCCGTGGGCGAGCAGCAGCGGGTCGAGATTCTGAAGGCCCTCTATCGTGAGGCGAGGATCCTCATCCTCGACGAGCCGACCGCGGTGCTGACGCCGCACGAGGCGACTGCGCTCTTCGCGACGCTGCGCGCCATGGCGGCCGAGGGGCGGACAGTGATCTTCATCTCCCACAAGCTGCACGAGGTGAAGGCGGTCGCCGACCGGGTGACGGTGCTGCGGGGCGGACGTGCGATCGCGACCGTGCCGGCGGCGACGGCTACGTCACAGTCGCTCGCGTCGCTGATGGTCGGCCGCGAAGTGGAGATCAACGCGCGCGTCGAGCGCGACGTCGCCCTCGGAGCCGACGTGCTGACGATCGAAGGCGTCTCGGCGCTCGGCGACCGCGGCATGCTCGCCGTCCAGGATGTGTCCCTCAGCGTGCGCGCGGGAGAGATCCTCGGCGTCGCCGGCGTCGCGGGCAACGGTCAGCGGGAGCTGGCGGAGGCGGTGACGGGCATGCGGCCGCTGACCGCCGGCGCCGTCCGTGTCGCAGGGCAGACCTTGCGAAACGGCGACCCGCGCGCTGCGATTCGAGCCGGCATGGCCCACGTGCCGGAGGACCGGTACTCCACCGGCGTCGCCCCCAGCCTCTCGGTCGCGCACAACGTCGTGCTCAAGTCGTACCGGAACGGCAGCGTCACCTCGGGTCCGCTGCTGCGGCTGCGGAGGATTCGCGACCAGGCACTCGAGCTCATCCGCCGCTACGACATCAAGACGCCCGGCCCGGGGACACCGGCCCGGCAGCTGTCGGGCGGGAACCTGCAGAAGGTCGTGCTCGGGCGCGAGTTCACCGGAGAGCCGGGCGTGATCATCGTCGCGGCCCCGACGCGCGGTCTCGACGTCGGGGCGATCGAGACCGTGCACCAGTACCTCCGAGAGGCTGCGGCGAAGGGCGTCGCGGTGCTGCTCCTCAGCGAAGACCTCGACGAGGTGCGTGCGCTCGCCGACCGCATCGCCGTGATGTACGAGGGTCAGATCGTGGGCATCGTCGATCCGGGGACGGCGACGCTCGAGGAGATCGGGCTGTTGATGGCGGGCGGGCACGAGCGGTGAGCAGGTGCTGAGCGTGCGGATTCACCGGCGGCTGCAGCAGCCACGCTTGGGGCAGGTCGCCGTTCCGGCAGGCTCGGTGCTCGTCGCGTTCCTCGTGATCGCAGTCGTTCTCGTCGCCACTGCGCACGATCCGATCACGACCTACCAGCGGTTGTTCGAAGCAGCGTTCACGGCGAACGGCGCCCTGTCGTCGACGCTGGTTTCCGCTACACCGGTGGCGTTCACGGGACTGGCCGCGGCCGCCGCGTTCCGCATGAACCTGTTCAACATCGGGGCCGAGGGCCAGCTCTACTTCGGCGTCCTCGGCGCCGTCGGAGTGGCGCTGCTCCTCGACGGTCAACCCGGGGCGGTCATCATCCCTGCGATGTGCGTCGTCGGCGCCGGCGCTGGGATGCTCTGGGCCCTGATCCCCGGTGTGTTGAGGGCTTTCGCGCGAACGAACGAGATCATCACCTCGCTGATGCTCAACTACGTCGCGGCACTGATACTCCAGTACCTCATCTTCGACAGCCACTCGTACTGGCGTGATACGACGTCTCCGAGCGCCGCGGTCTTCCCCCAGGGACAGCAGGTGCCCGACGAGGCTTTCTGGCCGTTCGTGACGCTGCACGGCGTTGCGGGGGGGATCGCGGTCCCGCTCGGGTTCGCCATCGCCGTCGTGGTCGCCGTCTGGCTCCTGTTCCTGTACCAGCGCACGCGTTTCGGCTTCGAGCTGCAGGTGATCGCCGACTCGCCGCGTGCCTCCCACTATGCGGGCATGCGCACGAGGCGGAAGATCCTCGCAGTGATGGCGATCTCGGGTGCCATCGCCGGGCTCGGCGGCGCGAGCCAGGCGGGCAACTTCGACCACCTGCTCGACCCGCGCAGTCTGCAGCAGCAGCTGTTCGGCTACACGGGCATCGTCGTCGCCGCACTCGCGCGCTACAACCCGATCGCGACCGTTCTCGTCGCCGTGCTGCTCGGCGGCCTGAAGAACGCGGGCTTCGCGCTGCAGGGAGCCGACTTCCCCTCTGGCCTCGTCGGCGTCATGCAGGGGATCTTCCTGTTCAGCGTCCTCGGGGGCGAGATTCTCCTCCGCTACCGCATCCAGGTCTCGCGGAACCGTCGCCCGGCCACAACGGAGGCGACGTCGTGAACAACGGGATCGCCGTGGTCGTGCTCGCGTCCGCCGTCGCGTACGGGACACCGCTCCTCTATGCCGCGCTCGGTGAGCTGCTCGCCGAGCGCGCGGGCGTGCTCAACCTCGGCGTCGAAGGGATGATGCTCGTCGGCGCGGTGATGGGGTTCTGGGCCGTGCAGCGGATCGGCGGTCCGGGAGGGTTGGCACTGTTCCTCGCGATCCTCGTCGCCGCCGCTGCCGGCACAGCGGTCGCGCTCGTGCTTGCGTTTCTCGTCATCACGTTGCGCGCGAGCCAGATCGTGTCGGGGCTCGCGCTGACGATCTTCGCGGGAGCGGCCGGGCTGTCGTCCTACCTCGGAAGCGACCTCAACCTCGCCGACTCGCCCGCGCGTCACGCGTTCAAGCCGGTCGACGCGTTCGGATTGCAGACCCTGCCGCTCGTCGGCCCGGTCATCTTCGGCCAGACCTGGCTCGTCTACGTGTCGTGGGCCTGTGTGGCGCTCGTCGCGTTCTACCTCTCGCGCACCCGAGCCGGGCTCAACGTGCGCGCCGTCGGGGAATCGCCGCAGGCGGCGGATGCGATGGGAATCAACGTGGTCGCCTACCGGTACGCGCACACCCTGGCGGGCGGAGCGTTCGCGGGCATCGGCGGCGCGTGCTTCAGCCTGGCACTCACGCCGCAATGGGTGGACGGTCTCACGGGCGGTGCCGGCTGGATTGCGATCGCCCTCGTCATCTTCGCGTTCTGGCGGCCCGAGCTCTGTCTCGTGGGCGCGTACTTCTTCGGCGCGTTTCAGGCACTGCCGTTCACGCTCCAGGCCCGGGGCGTCACGATCCCGACAGAGGTGTTCCAGTCGTTGCCCTATGTGATGACGATCGTCGTGCTCGTGCTCGTGTCGTCCGGGATCGGCAAGCGGAGGCTCGGTGCGCCGGGTGCGCTCGGCCTGCCCTATGTGCGCGAGGAGCGGTAGATGGATGTCCTCACCCCGCGCACGCTCGACGAGGCGCTGCGGGCGAAGGCGGAGCTCCCGGAGGCCCGCTTCGTCCAAGGGGGAACCGATGTGCTCGTCGAGCTCAACTTCGACCGGTCCCGCCCGCCCGCGCTGATCAACCTCAACGAGGTCGGCGAGCTCCGCGGCTGGTCGCGTGAGCCCGGCGCCCTCGTCCTGAACGCCGGGCTCACCTACGCTGAGGCGATGCAGGGGGCGCTTCTGGAAGAGCTGCCGGCGCTGGCAGAGGCGTCACGGACAGTGGGCTCACCGCAGATCCGCAACCGCGGCACGATCGGTGGCAACCTCGGCACTGCGTCGCCGGCAGGCGACGCGTTGCCGCCGCTCCTGATCGAGAGCGCCGACGTGGTGGTTGCGAGCGTGCGCGGCGAGCGCCGCATGCCGCTCGGAGAGTTCCTGGTCGGAGTCAAGCGCAATGTGCTCGAGCCGGACGAGCTCGTCGTCGCCGTGCGGGTGGAGCCGAGCCGAGCGCCGCAGACGTTCATGAAGATCGGGCCCCGCAACGCGATGGTGATCTCCGTGTGCTCGCTCGCGCTGCACGTCGACCGCACGCGGGGCGAGGTGCGTGCGGCGTTCGGGTCCTCGGCGCCGACCGTGCGGCTCGTCACTGCCGGCCTCGACGAGCTCGAATCCTTCCCGGCGCTCGTCGCGGCTGCGGCGAGCCCGATCGACGATGTCCGCGGAACGGCCGCCTACCGGCGGCACGCCCTCCGTGTGCTCACCGAACGAGCGCTCGAGCGGTGCCTGTCGTGACACGGCCGGGGGTGCGACGGTGAAGATCGCCCTGACCGTGAACGGCGAGGCTCACGAGACCGAGGCGTGGGGCGGCGAGAGCCTGCTGTTCGTGTTGCGGGAGCGCCTGGGTCTCCCAGGCTCGAAGAACGCTTGCGAGCAGGGCGAGTGTGGGTCGTGTTCCGTGCTGCTGGACGGGACGCTTGTGTGCGCGTGCCTCGTTCTCGGTGCCCAGGCAGACGGCCACGAGGTGACAACGGTGGAAGGGCTTGCGGACGGCGACCGGCTGCACGCCGTGCAAGCGGCGTACATCGAGACGGGCGCAGTGCAATGCGGTTTCTGCACGCCCGGTCTCGTCGTCGCGACCGTCGATCTGCTCGAGTCGAATCCGTCGCCGAGCGATGACGAGATTCGCGAGGCGCTGTCGGGCAACCTCTGTCGTTGCACGGGCTACGCGAAGATCTTCGATGCCGTCCGGCTGGCGGCCGCGTCATGAGCACGACTGTGAGGGCGCCGGTTGCCGGTCGGGTCGGCGAGAGCGTGCCCCGGCTCGACGGGCCGCCGAAGGTGAAGGGCGAGTTCGCCTACTCGAGCGACTTGTACGCGGCCGGGATGCTGTGGGGTCACACGCTCCGCAGCCCTCATCCGCACGCCCGCATCGTCGAGATCGACGTCACGGACGCCGTCACGATGCCCGGCGTGCATGCGGTGCTGACCCACGAGGACGTCCCCGGCCGCAAGACCTACGGGCTCGAGTTCGCCGACCAGCCGGTGCTCGCGTCCGACCGCGTCCGCTATCACGGCGAGGCGGTCGCGATCGTCGCTGCCGAGCACCCGGAGCAGGCTCGTCGCGCGGCAGAGGCGATCCACGTCGTCTACGAGGAGCTGCCCGTGGTCGCCGACATGGAGACCGCGACCGCCAGGGAGCCCTTGCACCCGGACCGTCCGACAATGGGTCACGGATACCGTGACGACCCGCGGCCGAATGTCGTCCGCCACATGGTCGTTCGACACGGCGATCCCGACGCAGTGGGGGACGTTGCCGTGACCGGGGTCTACGACGTCGGCATCCAGGACCAGGCATTCCTGGGGCCTGAGTCCGGCCTCGCGGTTCCGGACGGAGAAGGCGGAGTCGATGTCTATGTCGCGACGCAATGGCTCCACGTCGATCGCGAGCAGGTGGCGCCGTGTCTCGCACTCGACCCGGAGCAGGTTCGCATTCACCTCGCGGGAGTCGGCGGCGCGTTCGGCGGGCGGGAGGATCTCTCGATGCAGGTGCACGCGGCGTTGCTGGCGTTGCGCACGAGCCGACCCGTGAAGATCGTCTACGACCGCGAGGAGTCGTTCGTGGGCCACATCCACAGGCATCCGGCGCGGATGTGGTGCGAGCACCGGGCGACGGCGGACGGGCGCCTCGTCAACGTCCGCATGAGGATCTTGCTCGACGGCGGCGCCTACGCGTCGAGCTCCACGGCGGTGACGTCGAATGCCGCCTCCTTCGCGGTGGGCCCGTATCGCGTCGCCAACGCGTTGATCGAGGCCACGTCCGTGTACACCAACAACCCCCCCTGCGGGGCGATGCGCGGATTCGGCGCCGTGCAGACATGTTTCGCCGCCGAAGCCCAGATGGACCTGCTGGCGGCCGAGCTGGGCATCGACCCGGTCGAGCTTCGCCTCCTGAACGCTCTCGGCCCCGGTGACGTGCTGCCGACGGGCCAGGTGATCGAGGGGTCGTGCCCCGTCGCGGAGACGATCCGCGCTGCCGCCGCGATCCCCGTTCCGGACGCCGAGGAGCTGCCGCGCGATCCGATCCGCCTGCCGGGGGGAGCGGGCAACACCACTCGAGGCGAGGGTGTCCGGCGGGGCATCGGGTTCGCGGTCGGGTTCAAGAACATCTGCTACTCGGAGGGGTTCGACGATTCGTGTGCAGCCCGCGTGGTCCTGCGTGAGGACGGAAGCGCCGATGTGCACTGTGCTGCGGCGGAGGTGGGGCAAGGCGTCGCAGGCGTGATCCTGCAGGTGGCGCGCACCGAGCTCGGTACGGCTGCGGTGACCCTGATGCCACACACGACCGCGTCGGTGGGCTCGGCAGGCTCGGCGTCGGCGTCGCGGATGACATGGATGGCGGCGGGGGCCGTCCGCGATGCGTGCCGGGCGGCGCTCGAGGAGCGCGAGCGCAGCGGCGGCGAGATCGACGTCGAGTGCGTGCACAGACATCCCCGGACGACGCCGCTCGATCCGGAGACCGGCCAGGTCACGGGCGAGCGCGCGCACGTTGCGCTCGCCTGTGCCGCGATGCGCGTCGTCGCCGAGGTCGACGTCGAGCTCGGCCTTACCCGGGTCGTCTGGATCGGGACGGCGCAGGACGTCGGCCGGGCCGTGAACCCACTCGCCGTCGCAGGTCAGATCGAGGGCGGCACTGCGCAGGGGATCGGCCTCGCTCTGATGGAGGAGATCCAGACGCGTGACGGCAGGATCGTCAACGCAAGCTTCACCGACTATCTGATTCCGACCGCCCTCGACATGCCGCCGGTCGAGTCCGTCCTGATCGAGGTGCCCGAGCCGGCGGCACCGTACGGTGCCAAGGGTGTCGGCGAGCCGCCGACGGTCGTCTCGACGGCTGCCGTGGTGGCGGCGCTGCGCGACGCCACCGGCAAGCCGCTGACGCGCGTTCCGGTGCGGCCCGACGAGATCGTCGGACTCGACCGCTGACGCGTCGGTACCACGGGCGAGTCACTCGGCGAACGGCACGCGCGAGGCCTCGTTGCGGATCACCACCGCCACCGAGACGAGCACGATCGCCGCGCCGCCGGCGATCCGCCAAGACACTTCCTCGTCGAGGACGGCGACGCCGAGCAGGATCGCGACCACCGGGTTCACGTAGGCGTACGTCGCGACCGTCCCGATCCGCACGTTGCCGAGCAGCCAGACGTACGCCGTGTAACCGACGAGCGAACCGATCAGAACGAGGTAGAGGAGACCGAGCAGCGAGCGCCCCGACCACGCGTCCGGGCTCAGCGACTCGTCACCCGCGAGCGCGACTCCGAGCGGGAGGAGGACGATGCCGCCTGCCGCCATCTCGATCGCCGTGGCGACGAAGGCATCAGCCGGCAGCGGCAGCCGAGAGGAGAGGAACGAGCCGAGCGCCCAGATCGCGGCCGAGCAGAGGACGAGCAGGATGGCGCCTGCCCCCACGCCGCCCTCGGGACGCACGAGTACCGCGATACCGGCAAAGCCCGTCGCGACGCTCATGAGCGCCACTCGGCGGGGACGGTCGCCGGTCAGCGACCGCAGCAGCACGATCCACAGCGGCACGGAGGCGATCAGCAGGGACGCGAGCCCGATCGGCACGCGACGTTCCGCGGCGAACAGCATCGCGTTCGCGCCGAGCAGGAGCACGCCGACGAGAACCGCCGACGCCAGCCCGGCGCGGCCGACCCGGAATCGCGCGCGGCCGTTGCGCAGCAGCACCCACCCCGCCATCAGCACGCCGGCGAGAATGAAGCGCACCCCGGCGGCGAACACCGGCGGGATCGTCTCGCCGGCGAACTCGATCCCGAGATACGTCGAGCCCCAGATCACGTACACCGCCCAGAGCGCGAGCCACGCGCGCGGGCTCATCGCTTCAGCGTCAGTACGGCGCCCGCGGCGAGCAGGGCGAGCCCGAGCACGCGCGGCCACCCGAGTGCGACCTGCTCTGCCCCGAACCATCCGAAGCGGTCGATCGCAGTGGCGAGCGTGAACTGCCCGGCGATCAGGAGCGCCGTCGTGGCGACGATTCCGATCCGGGGTCCGGCGACGGTGATCGAGAGGATGATCACCGCGCTCATGAGACCACCGAGCAGCATCCACTTGGGGCCGGAGAGCCCCGCCCGGACCCCGTCGAGGCTGCGGCGGGCGACCAGGAGCACGACGAGCGTCACCGCTGCGCCGACGAGGACGGCGCACGCGACTGCCTCGAGGCTGCCGATGCGATCCCCGAGACGGCCCTGTGCCGCGATCTGCAACGCGCCGCCGAGACCGGCGACGAACGCGAACGACGCTGCAACTCCCGTCGAGCCCACGGCGTGACGCTATACCCTCCGTTCCTGTGACGGCGGAGTAGGGTTCAGCGCATGCCCGAGGTGCTGACGGCACGCGACGGGGGCGTGCTCACGATCACGCTGAACCGGCCGGAGGTCTACAACGCGTTCAATCGAGCGCTGCACGATGCCCTGCGGGCTGCGCTCGAGGAGGCCTCTGATCCCGCCGTCCGCGCCGTCGTCATCACCGGTGCCGGGCGAGGGTTCTGCGCCGGCCAGGATCTGCACGAGTTCGCCGCCATGACCGGCTCGATCCGCGAGGCGCTGGAGAGCACGTACCATCCCAACATCCGCCTCATCAGGGCGCTCGAGAAGCCCGTCATCGCGGCCGTCAACGGGCCGGCGGCAGGCGCAGGGCTCTCGCTCGCAGCAGCGTGTGACATCCGGATCGCCTCCGAGGCGGCCGGTTTCGTCCCCGGCTTCGTCGGCATCGGCCTCGTGCCCGACTCGGGCGGCTCCTGGTTCATCCACCGCCTGCTCGGCTTCGCGCGGGCTCTCGAGTGGATGAGCTCGAACCGCAGGCTCGACGCCGCGGAGGCGCTGGCCTGGGGGCTCGTCTCCGAGGTGATCCCCGCCGACGCGTTCGAGCAGCGGGTGGCGGAGATCGGCTCCTACTGGGCGGCGCTGCCGACGCGGGCGGTGGCGATGACCAAGCGCCTGTTCGAGCACGCGCACGGTGCGTCCCTCGATTCGCAGCTCGAGCTCGAGGCCGAGCTGCAGCAGGAGGCGCTCGCGACGGCGGACTTCGGCGAAGGAGTCACGGCCTTTCTGGAGAAGCGGGAGCCGAGCTTCACCGGCAGCTAGGACGCGCGCCGGCCCGCTTCAGGAGGAGTCCCATGTCCGAGCAGCTTCCGCCCGTCGCGCTCGAGACGCCGCGCGCGCACCCGCTCCGCATGGTCGTCACCGACGATCTCCAGCGAAACCGGCTGACCGTCTTCTTCCGCCTGCTCCTCGTCATCCCGCACCTGATCGTGCTCTTGCTCTGGGCGATCGTGGCCTGGGTCCTCGTGCTCGTGGCGTGGGTGATCGGGATCTTCGCGGGGCGGGTGCCGGACGGGCTGCACAACTTCCTTGCATCCTTCGTGCGTTACTCCAACCGGGTCTCCGCCTATTGCTACCTCGCTGCCGATCCCTTCCCCCCGTTCGGAGCAGGATCGACCTACCCGGTCGACGTCGAGATCGCCCCCGCCGCCAAGCAGAGCCGGCTCACGATCTTCTTCCGGATGTTGCTCGCCATCCCCGCGCTGATCATGCTCTACGTCCTACAGCTCGTCGCCGAGGTCGTGGCCTTCCTCGGCTGGTTCTACGCGTTGTTCACCGGCAAGCTCAGCAAGGGGATGCGTGACCTACTCGTCTACTGTCTTCGCTATCAGGTGCAGACGCATGCGTACCTGCTCTTGCTGACAGGGCGGTACCCGAGCTTCTCGGACGACTGAGAGCGCGCTGCGGGGGATGCGTTGACGGAGATCAGCGTCGACGACTATCACGCCGGCGGCGAGCCGTTCCGCATCGTCACAGGAGGTGTCGAGCCGTTGCGCGGAGAGACGATTCTCGCGCGGCGCCGCGATGCACTGGAGCGCCTGGACCACGTCCGCCGGCTCCTCGTGTTCGAGCCGCGCGGCCACGCCGACATGTACGGATGTCACGTCGTGCCGGCAAACGACGCCGGGGCCGACCTCGGCGTCGTCTTCTTCCACAATGCCGGCTACTCGACTGCCTGCGGGCACGGCACGATCGCCCTCGTCACGTGGGCACTCGACGAGGGCGTCGTCGAGCGGCACGAGGGAGAGAACCGGGTCGTCGTGGACGTGCCGTCGGGCCGCCTCGAGACATGGGCGACGGTGCGGGACGGGCGGGTGCGCACCGTGCGCTTCCGCAACGTGCCGTCCTTCGTCTGGGCGACAGGCCTGTCTGCCGGCCCGTTCGTCACCGACGTCGCCTACGGCGGTGCGTTTTACGCATCCGTGCGCGAGCAGGTCGGCGTCCGGGAGTTGCCGCGGCTGATCGAGCTCGGCCGTGCGATCAAGGCGGCGGTCGAAGCGGAGCACGATGTCGTCCATCCGCTCGAGCCGGAGCTGCGTGACGTCTACGGCGTCATCTTCTGGCAGCAGGAGGGCGAGGCGCCGCTCACACAGCGCAACGTCACGGTCTTCGCCGACGGCGAGGTCGACCGCTCGCCGTGTGGCTCGGGCACGTCCGCCAGGCTCGCTCTCCTCGATGCATCGGGGCAGTTGCCGCGAGGAGCAGAGCTGACCCATCTGTCGATCGTCGGATCCGCATTCACCGGGCGCGTCGTCGGCGACGCCGACGTCGCGGGCATCCCGGCTGTGATCACGGAGATCGCAGGCAGTGCCTACCGCACCGGGTCTGCGACGTTCACGCTCGATCCGGACGACCCGCTCGGAGAGGGCTTCCTGCTGCGCTGAGGGCCCGATGGACGACGATCGGCACCAGTCGCTCGAGCTGCGCCCGTTTCGGCAGGATGACGGTCCAGCCGTCGTGTCGTTCATACGCACCGACGAGGACGCGGCGGCCTGGGCCTCGCTCGAGGAGGTGCCCGAGGAGGCGCTGCTCGCCCGTTGGCACGCGGATCCCGACGTGCATGCCTTCACACTGTTCGTGGACGGCGTTCCTGCCGGCTACGGGGAGGTCTGGGTCGACAGGGCCGAGGACGAGACCGAGCTCGCCCGCATCGTGATCGACCCGGCGCGCCGCGGTCGCGGGCTCGGTCGACAGCTGACGCGGCTGCTCGCGGCGGAGGCCGCACGGCACCGGCTCGAAGAAACATGGCTCCGGGTGGTTCCGGGGAACACTGCCGCCATTTCGTGCTACCGCGCTGCGGGCTTCGTCCGGGCCCCTGCCGAGCTGGAGGCCAGGTTCAACATCGGCCAGCGGCAGCCGTACGTCTGGATGCACCTCGGGTGATGCTCAGCGGAGCAGGCGCGCAACTTCCCCCGGCGCCGGGAAGCGGCCGGTGTCCCGCTTCGAGAACACCGTGACACCGTCGACGATCACGTCGAACTGGGACTCCGCGCCCGCGAGCACGGCGGCCTCGACCCCTTGCTCCGCCTTCAGCTCGGACGCGACACGCGCGGCCTCATCGTCGTAGCCGCTTCAGACAGGGCAATAGAGGATCTCGATCGCCACCCCGCGAGGCTACCTGTCCGGCACATCCCTAGGCTGGGCGGGTGGAAGACGATGACCCTCTCGTGATGACGATCGTGGTGCGCGGGCGGACGACACGGCCGTTCGCGGAGCTCGCAGTCGCCACGGCGCTCGTCACCCGTCGCTGCGCGGAGCGCTACAACGCGGACGAGCGTTGGGCGCACAGCTTTGCCGACTGGTGGCGCGACTCGTTCCGCAAGGTCTGCCTCCGCGCCGAGCCGCGGGATTGGGAGGACGTGCGGGCACTCGACCACACGCGGGTCGGCGATGTCGCCTGCCTCCCGCCGCGCCGTCGCTCGCTGCGGGAGCGCGTGTTCGTGCGCATGCAGGCACTCGGAGGTGAGGTCGAGGGTCTGCCCTCGCTGTCGGCACCACGCATCGGCGAGCTGCTGCTCGTCGTCAACACGTCGTTGCCGATGAGCGCGGGCAAGACGCTGGCCCAGATCGGCCACGGTGCGTTGATGCTCCCGCTGCGCGAGGAGCGCGCCGTTCGCGTCTGCGGCGCGGAAGGCGCCGCGTGGGAGGAAGCCCGCGCCGGCGCCGCCGCCGTCGTCCGCGACGGCGGCCTGACGGAGATCGCCCGTGGCTCCGAGACCGTGCTCGTGCTCACGCAACGTCCTTAGCCCGCGCATCGAGTACCGCGTGCGGACGATCCCATGATAAGGATGGTCTCCTCTATGGATCAGGTCCTGATCGTCAACCCCTTCGCGAGCGGGGTCAGCGAAAGCAGGCTGGCCGACGTGGTCGCGGCCCTGCCGCTCGGAACCGGTGTGCTGCTCACCGGCGCACGCGGTGACGCCGTCGAGATGGCACGCAACGCGAGCAGACGCGGCCGCACGATCTACGTGTTCTCGGGTGACGGAACCTACAACGAGGTCCTGAACGGGCTCGAAGCAGACGTTCCGGTCGGGTTCATCCCGGGCGGCGGAACGTCAGTGCTGCCACGCGCGCTCGGCCTTCCCCGCGATCCGGTGCGTGCGGCCGAACGAGTGGCTCTCGGTGCGACGCGCCGGATCTCGCTCGGCCGTGTCAACGGCAGACGCTTCGGGTTCAACGCCGGCATCGGGCTGGACGCGGAGCTCGTTCGTCGTGTCGACCAGCTCGGGCGCAACAAGGACGGGAAGCGTCCAGGCGACATCACGTTCGGCTGGACCATGCTCCGCACGATCGCCGAACGGCGAGGGCGGTTCGAGCCCGGGCTCGAGATCGAGGGACTGGGTCGAGCCGCGTTCGCCCTGGTTGCGAACGGCTCGCCGTACACGTATGCCGGCGCGGTGGCGATTCGCCTGGCGCCCGATGTCACGTTCGAGGGCGGCTTCGACGTCGTCGCACCGGCCGAGCTGCACGGACGCTCGCTCACCCGCTTCGCCGTGCGCGCCCTGCGGGGGACGGGCATCGACTCGGATGGCGGAGTCATCTATGCCCACGACCTGGACCGCATCGTGGTCCGGTGCGATTCTCCCATGCCGCTCCAGATGGACGGGGAGGATCTCGGCGATGTCGAAGAGGCCGTGATCGAGGCCGAGCGCGACGTCCTCACGGTGCTCGTGTAGGCGCAAACCGACACGGCCGGGCGTAGGCTCTAACCTGCCAGCGTGGCGCACGAGCTCACGCTGCCGGATCTCGGTGAAGGCCTGACGGAGGGCGAGGTCGCGCGCTGGCTCGTCCGTGAGGGAGACGCGGTCTCGGAGGGCGATCCGGTGGTCGAGATTCAGACGGACAAGACGACCGTCGAGCTCCCCTCCCCGTGCGCGGGGCGCGTGCTGATGATCCTCGTCGCCGAGGGGGATGTCGTGCCCGTCGGTGCGACGCTCGTCGTGATCGGCGAGGAGGGCGAGCAGCTGCTGCGCTCGGTACGGCCGCTCCCGGACGAGGAGCAGCCACCTGCAGGGCCGCTCGTGATCGTGGGCGACGAGCCGCTCGACGCTGCGCGAGCGACGCCTGAGGTGCGCCGGCTGGCACGGCAGCTCGGCGTCGATCTGCTCGCCGTGCGCGGCAGCGGGCTCGCAGGGCGGGTCACAGAGCGCGACGTTCGGGCGTTCCAGGCGACCGCCGCAGGTGGAGGGCGCCGCATCCCGATCCGCGGGATCCGGCGGGCCATCGTCGAGCAGGTCGAGCGCACGCACCGGGAGATCCCCGCCGTCACGTTCGTCGAGGAATGCGATTTCACCGGCACCGACGTGAGCCTCCTCGTCGCGGCCACATTGAAGGCTGCGGCCGAGTCGCTGCGCGCGTTCCCGGAGCTCAACGCACGCATCGAGGGCGACGAGATCGTGCTGCTCGAGCGCTACGACATCGGCGTCGCCGTGGAAACCGTCGCCGGCCTGCTGGTGCCGGTCGTGCGCGGCTGCGACCGGCTCTCTGTCCATGAGATCGACGCCGAGATCCGGCGGCTCGCCGACGGTGCCCGCGCCGGCACGCTGCAGGGCGACGAGCTCCGCGACTCGACGTTCACCGTGACGAGCGCCGGCAAGCTGGGCGGGCTGTTCGTGACACCGCTGATCAACCATCCCGAGGTCGCGATTCTCGGCGTGCACCGGATCGCGGCGCGACCGGTCGTCCGCGACGGTGCCGTCGTCGTGCGCGAGATCGGCAATATCTCCGTGACCTTCGACCACCGGGTCGCCGACGGCGTCCAGGCAGCCGAGTTCTGCCTCGACGTGATCGGGCGCCTGCAGGAGTAGCGAGCGCAGCGCCGGAGCGGTGCCCCGTGCCCGGCCTGCCGTGCGCTCCGTACACTTCCCACCCGATGGGTGGCTGGTACGAGATCGGCATCGCCGTGGGGCTCGGCCTCGGCGCGGGCATCCTGTGTGCAGGACTCCTCGCAGGTCTTCGTTTCGGCCTCGCGTTCGCCACGATCGCTGCGGTCGTCGTCGGAATCGGCGCCGGCTTGCTCGTGCAAGGATGGCCCGGCGCCGTCGCCGGCATCGTCGGCGCGATCGTCGGTGCCGTGTCCGCCGCGGTGATCGTGCGGGGGGCGAGCAGGCGGGGCGCGACGCCCGGCGCCACCGCAATGCTGCTCACCGGCGCCGCGCTGGTTGTCGCGGCGCTCGCGTTGATTCCGGTCGTGGGGTATGTGGAGGCAGTGATCGTGCCCGCTCTTGCGGCCCGCCGGTCACGTGGAGGGCCGCAGAAGTACGCGGGCCTGCGCTCGCTCGCAAAGTGACCAAGCCCGTGATCCTGGTGATCATCGACGGGTTGACGCCTGCGATGCTCGAGGAAGCGATCGCGTCGGGGGCGACGCCCACGCTTGCCGCGCTCGCCGCGCGCGGCACCTACGGGCGCGCCGTGTCCGTGTTTCCGTCGCTCACTCCCGTCTGCCTCTCCTCGATCGCGACCGGAGCACACGGTGACGTGCACGAGATCCCGCATCTCGTCTGGTACCACCGCGGCGAGGAGCGCCTCGTCGAATACGGAAGCTCGTTCGGGGCGGTGCGCGCCGCCGGAATCGGGCGCACCCTCCGTGACACGCTCGTCAACATGAACGCCGAGCATCTGGGGCGGCGGGCGGTGACGCTGTTCGAGGCACTGGCCGACGCCGGACTGCGCACTGCGGCCGTCAACTTCACGGCCTACCGCGGCCGCACGACGCACCGGTCGTTGCTGCCGGTGTTCGACGACGTCCGTGGCCCCGAGCGGTTCTTCTTCTACAACCTGTACCAGTCGGAACGGACCGGAGCGCCGCTGTCGTGGCGGAACCGGGCGGCCGGTTCGATCGACGCCTATGCGACCGCTGTCTCCCGCTGGCTCGTCACACGCGACGGCTTCGACTTCCTCGTCTTCTACCTCTCCGACTTCGATTACGCCTCGCACGAGCTCGGCCCCGGCGCCGCACACGACACGCTCGTGCGCTGCGACGACGCGGTCGGCGCACTCGTGGAAGCGGCCGGAGGTGTCGACGAGCTGCTGGCGCGGTATGCCGTCGTCGTAATGGCGGATCACGGCCAGACGACGGTGCGTGACGTCGCATCGCTCGAAACGCTCTACGACGACATCGACGGGGCGCTCGTCTGCGCGTCCAACCGCGCCGCTCACGTGTACGCCCTCGACCGCTGCCCCCTCGACCCGCGCGAGCTCGCCATGCGCCTCGACGGCGAGCAGTCGGTGGAAGTGGCCCTGTTTCGAGAAGGACGCGAGGCCGTCGCCCGCCGCGCGGGCGAGGAGCTGCGCTACGTCCCTGACGGAGCCGGGGGCTTCGTGCTTGCCGGCGACGCATCGATCCTGGATCAGCCGGATGCTCTGCGCCGCACCTGGACCGCACTCGCGAACCCGAACGCCGGCGAGGTGCTCGTGTCGGCGGTGGAAGGCTGGGAGTTCTCCGACCTCGGCGGCAGCCATCACCGGGGCGGCGGCTCCCACGGTTCCCTCGTCGCCGGCGATTCGGAGGTCCCGCTGCTGGCCGTCGGAATCGAGGGCGGCGCCTGCAGCATCGTCGACGTGGCTCCGCTCGTCCTGGCGCATTTCGGGGTCGAGGTGCCGGGCTACGCCCTCGAGCCGGCGGCATGAACGGCACCGATGCTCCTGTAGTCTCGCGGGCGCCGATGGAGCCGACCTCGTCAGTACGCAGCCCAGGAACGTCCGACCGGATCAGCAGTGCGCTCGGGCGGCGAGCCAATTGGGAGCAGCTTGCGAAGTTCTGCATCGTCGGCGCGAGCGGCTACGTCGTCAACTTGATGGTCTACGCGTTCCTGCTCAAGTGGGTCGGGCTGCACTACATCCCGTCGGCGATCGGATCGTTCGCCGTCGCCGTCACGAACAACTACGTCTGGAACCGGCTCTGGACGTTCCGGCGCGCCCGCGGCCGGATCGCCTACCAGGGCCTGCGCTTCCTGGTGGTCTCCACGGCGGCGCTCGGAGCGAACCTCCTCCTGCTGGCGCTGCTCGTCCAGGCCACCGACGGGCCGATCTTCGCCCAGGCCGTGGCGATCGTGCTGGTGACGCCTCTCAACTTCGTCGGCAACAAGCTCTGGTCGTTCGGGCGTCGCTGACAGGCGGCGCCGCCGTCGCACTGGCAGCGCTCTCGCTGGCGGCGGGGGCGAACGGCGCCACCGTTCCAACCGCGCCGCTCTACAACGAGGGCGGCCGCCTCATCGAAGTCCCCTTTGCCCCGTCGCCGGAAGCTCCGAGGCTCACGAAGCAGCAGGCGATCGGGCGGGTACTCGCAGTCGGCAAGGTTGCCCGCTGGCTTGATCGCTACCCATCCCACCCGAGCACGGACGCGGCGTTCGATCGAGCGACACGGCATTGGGCCGTGCACGTGTGGTCGGGCGCTGCGGGAGAAATAGCGACCGGCACGGTCGAGGACGCTGACGGCCGCGTGTTGGAGGCGTGGACGGGACCGCAGGTCGCGTGGAAGATGGCCCGCGGGCGCGGAGGGGCGTTCGGAGGGAAGACGCTGAACGCGTGGTGGGTCTGGCTGCCGCTCAGCGTGCTCTTCGTCGCCGGCCTCGTCGACCGGCGCCGTTTGCGGTCGTTGCACACGCTCGACCTGGTCGTCCTCGTGTCCTTCGGGTTCTCGCTCTGGTTCTTCAACCGCGGGGAGATCTTCCGCAGCGTGCCGCTGTCCGTGCCGCCGCTGCTCTACCTCCTCGCCCGCTCGCTGTGGATCGGATTCCGCGGACGCCGGGTGCTGCCGGCGTCCAGCTGGCCGGTGTGGGCGCTGGTGGCAGCGGCCGTTTTTCTCGCCGGCTTCCGCATCGGCTTGAACCTGGAGACCCCGCGCGGGGTGATCGACGTGGGGTACGCGGGTGTGATCGCCGCCGATCGGATCCTGAACGGCCAGGCGCCCTATGGGCACATGCCGGTGGAGGACGGGCGCACGCCGTGCGGCCCGGCGGACGCGAACGGGGAGATCCGTGATCGCATCCAGCAGAGCGGAAGGTGTGAGTCCTCGAATCCCCGCGGGGACACGTACGGCCCTGTCGCCTATCTTGCCTACGTGCCGGCGGTGCTCGCTCTCGGCTGGTCGGGCAAGTGGGACTCGCTTCCGGCTGCACACGCGACCGCGATCGCCTTCGACCTGCTGGTCGTGCTCGGACTGGTCCTGGTCGGCAAGCGCTTCGGCGGCTCACGGCTGGCGGCGCTGCTCGCGTTCGCGTGGCTTGCGAACCCGTTCACGGCCTACGTGCTGAACGCAAACACGAACGACGGGATCATGCCGGCCGTGCTCGTGTGGGGATTCTGGCTGTGCACGTCTCCGGCAGGTCGTGGCGCGGCGGTTGCGCTCGCCGGGTGGGTGAAGTTCGCCGCTTTCCTTCTAGCCCCCTTGTGGCTGACGTACCCTGACGGGCTGCGCGTCCGGGCGGCCGTGCGCTTCGGAGTGGCGTTCCTGCTCGCGTCCGCGGCGTCGCTGTCGATTCTCCTGCTCGAGCCGGGTCTCAGGGGCGCCGTGCACACGTTTCTGGACCGGACGCTCGGATTCCAGCTTGGCCGCGACTCGCCCTTCTCGCCGTGGGACTGGGGCCAGTATCACGCTCGCGGGATTCCCGATCTGAAGGCCGTGCAGATCGCGCTGCAGGTCGGAGTGCTCGCGCTGGCCGGTGTCGCCGCGATGGTTCCACGACGAAAAGGCCCACTCGAGCTCGCTGCGCTCACAGCCGCGCTCCTGATCGGGTTCGAGCTGGTGCTGACGCACTGGTTCTATCTCTACATCCCCTGGTTCCTGCCCTTCGTCGCGCTCGCGCTGTTCCTCCCCCGGAACGCCAGATGAGTCCGCGGCGACGGATCGCGTTCGCACTGGCGATCCTGGCTGCGACGGCGGCAGGCCTTCTGGTCGCGACCGGCGTGGAAGGGGGGCCGGGCATCACGGACACGCCCGTCTACCGGTACTACGGCGAGCGGATCGCCGACGGCGACCTACCGTATCGCGACTTCAGCGTCGAGTACCCACCTGGCGCGCTCGTCGCGTTCGTCGTGCCGGCGCTCCTCGCCGGCGACCAGCACGACTACGACGCGGCGTTTGCGGCGCTGATGATCGTCGCGGTCGCCGGCGTCGCGCTGCTGCTGCTGATCAGCAACCAGGCTCTGGGCCGCTCGCCTCGCGATGGCGCCGTCGCCGTGGCGCTCTTCCTCGGCGGCTTCCTGTTGCTCGGCCCGTTCACGCTCACGCGCTTCGATCTGCTTGCGGCGGCGGTGACCGCTGCCGCGCTGGCGGCGCTCCTGTGTGGCCGTGACCGGCTCGGAGCCGTCGTCCTCGGCATCGCGATCGCGACGAAGATCTATCCGGCCGTGCTGCTCCCGCTCGTCGTCGCGCGCGCGTGGCGGGCCGGCGGTCGCGGGGCGGGGATACGCCAGTGCGCGATCACCGTCGGGACGGCCGTGGCCGTCTATCTCCCGTTCTTCGTGCTGGCGCCTGCTGGAGTGGCGCGAAGCGTCTGGCAGCAGCTCGGGCGGCCGTTGCAGATCGAGAGCCTGGGGGCGGCCGTGCTGATCGCACTCCACCACGCCGCCGGGATGCCGCTCGGCTGGGCCTCGGGCCACGGCTCTCAGAACCTGACCGGGGCCGTCGCCGGCGTCGCGTCGGCCGTGAGCACGGTCGCCGGAGCCGTCGCGCTGCTCGCTGTGTGGATTGTGTTCGCGCGCGGAGACACCGGGGACGAGCGCTTCGTCCGCTACGGAGCCGCCGCCGTCGTGGCCTTCGTGGCGTTCGGGAAGGTGTTGTCGCCGCAGTTCCTCATCTGGCTGCTGCCCGTCGTCGTGCTCGTTGCAGGCCGTCGGGGAGCGGTTGCGTCCGGCCTCCTGCTCGTCGCGTGTGCGCTCACCCGGCTCTGGTTCCCCGGGCACTACTGGGAGCTCGTCAAGCAGTTCGAGCCGCGGTCGTCGTGGCTCGTGCTCCTGCGGGACGTGGCCCTCGTCGCCGTCTTTGCCCTGCTCGTGCGGCCCGAACGCAGTCGAGCTACGGCCACGGAACGCGCACGGCCTGGATCGCCGTCGCCCTACCGGATGCCGGGTCGCACGCAATGAGCGCGCCCTCGATGCGGACGCCGCCGTCCGCGACCTCGAAGCGCACCGGCATGCCGGTGCGCATGCGGTGAGTGGCGAGCTCCGCCTTCACCCCGATCACCGAGTCGTGCGGCCCGGTCATGCCGGCATCGGTGATCGCCGCCGTGCCGCCCGGCTGCACCCTCGCGTCGGCGGTTTGCACATGAGTGTGCGTGCCGACCACGGCAGTGACCCGGCCGTCGAGCCACCGGGCGAGGGCGACCTTCTCGCTCGTCGCCTCGGCATGGACGTCCACGATCACCACGGGCGTGACGGCACGGGCCTCGTCCACGAGCTCGTCGACGATCTCCCACATGCTCCGTTTCGGCTCGAGGAAGAGCGAGCCCATCACGTTCACGATCGCGACCGTCGTTCCATCCGCTGCGGTGAGGACACCGAGCCCACGGCCGGGCGCGCTGTCTGACAGGTTTGCCGGCCGCAACACCCGCTCTGACGTGCTCAGGTACGACGCGATCTCGGGCCGGCGCCAGGTGTGGTTGCCGAGCGTGATCGCGTCGGCGCCCGCCAGGAGGAGCCGCTCGGCGAGCTTCGGGGTGATGCCGGCGCCGTCGGCGACGTTCTCGCCGTTGACGATGCAGAACGCCGCGTCCAGCTCGAGACGCAGCGAGGCGAGACGATGCTCGAGCGCCTCACGGCCGGGACGGCCGACGACATCGGCGACGAAGAGGATGTTCATGGGCCGGCGGGCGCGCGCAGAGCCGCTTTACGGCAGGGATCCGGCCGCGGGGTGTACCTCGATCGCGACGTTGTTGCCTCGCGCGCGTGCGTGTCGCGCGAGCGCCTGGCGCTCGACGGCCGCGACATCGACGATGGTGCCGAGCTTGGTGGCCGTCGCGATCACGGCCGAGCCGACGGCGAGCGACTCGTCGGCGCGAAGGTGGGTCAACGAGACGATCAGCGACGGCGCGGCGCTCGGTCGCACGTCGATCTGCGATCCGTACTGCCTGCCGTTGATCACGTAGGCGGAGATCGCCGCCACGGTGCCGTCGACCGGGGAGAAGACATCGGTTCCGGGCGAGGCGCCGACATCGAGGACATTGGTCCCGGGCCCGCCGTCGAGCTGATACCAGAGCGGGGTCGCCCGCGAGGAGCCGGCGATCCTGCGCCACAGGCGGGCCAGCAATCCCTCGTTGGCCTGCCGTCCCACCGGCTGCAGCTCGACCGCGCCGCCGCGGGCGCTGTGGAACCCGATCGCCGTCACGGCGTCGCCGGCAACCGGCAGCTTGATCTGCAGGTTGCTCACCATCGCGAGCACCTCGGGCTCGGGCGCCACGCTCGTCGCAGCGGCCAGAGCAGGCGACTCGAGCGCGCTCGAGGCCGGACGTTCGGGCGCACCCGAGCCGAACGCCGTCAGAAGCAGCGTGACGAGGGCAAGGGCGCCGACGACGACGAGCACGACGAGACGCCGCGCCCGTTGCTGGGCGCGCCGGCGTCGAGCGCGGAGACGGGCCGCTTGCCGAGAGCGCGGCGTGGCCATCGCCGTCACGGTACCGGACGTTTCGGCGTCGCTCAACCGGGATCGCCGCCACCGCCCGTTTCCCGGACATGCTCGTGTCCCACCGAGCGAGCTACGATCCCGGCCATGGCACAGCCGACAGGGCCGACGATCCGGGTGCCGCGCTGGATCCAGCTCGTCGGGCTCCCGGTCGGCCTCGTCCTCGCCTGGATGCTCGCAGGCACGCTCGGACACGTTCTCTTCCTCTTTCTGACGGCGTCGGTGATCGCCTTTCTGCTCAATCCCCTCGTCCGGGACCTGCAGCGCACGCGGCTGCCGCGCGGGCTCGCGGTCGCGCTCGTCTTCCTGGTCTTTGCGACGGCGGTCGTATTCATCGCGCTCGCCCTCGGGTCGGTCGTGGTCGACCAGACACGATCTGCGAGCGGACGCATCGACGACTACCTCACCGTCGACAATGCGAACGGCAGGACGGGCGCCGAGCAGGACATCGACCGGCTGCAGCTGTGGTTGGACACACACGGGCTCGAGCGCATCCAGATCCAGAAGCAGGCGACCGACTGGGCCGACAACCTCGGCGCCGGCGAGATCTCGAGCTACACGCAGGACGCGATTTCGTTCGCGCAGGGCGCCGCGTTCTCGATCGTCGTCACGCTCTTCAATCTGATCCTGATCATCGTCATCTCCATTTACATGCTGCTCGACATGCCGCGGCTCGAATCCGCGATCAATCGGCGCTTTCCACCAGGGACGGGCCGGCCGCTGACGCAACGCATCGAGCGTGCCCTCGCGGGGTATGTGCGCGGGCAGATCGTGCTCTCCACGGTGATCGGGCTCAGCGCCGGCATCGGCATGTGGGTGCTCGGCAAGACAGGGCTTGTGCCAGGGGCCGACCGCTACGCGCTCCTGTTCGGCGTCTGGACTGCCGTGATCGAGGTGATCCCCTACATCGGCCCCTGGCTTGCGTCGCTCCCGCCGATCATCTACGCGCTCGTCGTACACCCCATCTCGGCGGTGTGGGTGGCGCTCCTGTTCATCTTCATCTACCAGGTCGAGGGCCATATCGTGGTCCCGAACGTGATGGCGAACGCCCTTCGCCTCCATCCCCTGCTCGTCATCTTCGGCCTGCTCGCCGGCGGCGAGCTGTACGGCATCGCCGGGGTGCTCCTCGCGCTGCCGACGATGGCAGCGATCCGCGCCATCTGGGAGTTCTTCGGCGAGCGGGTCCAGCTCGAGCGCTGGGACGACGACGATGACGGCACGACGCTGCCGCTCGAGGTCGAGATCGACCCGCCCCGCGCGGCCGCGGGCAGCGGGCCGGGCCGTTAGCCGGCCGGTCCGGGTCGTGTTCGGGCCTCGGCGCCGTGCTCTACCTCCTCGCTCCCGCATGAGGTCCTGACGTACGCTTGGGCCGTGGCAGCGTTTCCCGTCACCCGCCTGCGACGCCTGCGACGGACGGGTGCGCTACGCGCGCTCGTGCGCGAGACGCAGTTGTCCCTCGACGACGTCGTGATGCCGCTTTTCGCCTGCCCCGGTGAGGGTGTCGTACGCCCGGTCGCCGGACTCGACGGGATCGCGCAGCGCTCGGTCGACGAGGTCGTGCGGGAGTGCGCGGCGCTCGACGCACTCGGGGTGCGCGCGGTGCTGCTGTTCGGCATCCCCGAGGAGAAGGACGAGGAGGGCTCGGGCGCCTGGGACGCCGACGGCATCGTGCAGCGCGCACTCCGCGCCGTGCGGGCCGAAGTGCCGGGACTGACGCTGGTCACCGACGTCTGCCTGTGCGAGTACACGAGCCACGGCCACTGCGGGGTTCTCCACGACGGCGAGGTCGCGAACGACGAGACGCTCGACCTGCTGGCACGCACGGCCGCGAGCCACGTCGAGGCCGGCGCAGACGTCGTTGCGCCGAGCGACATGATGGACGGCCGGGTCGCGGCGATCCGCCAGGTGCTGCCCGACACGCCCCTCATCTCGTACGCCGCCAAGTACGCCTCCGCGTTCTACGGGCCGTTTCGCGAAGTGGCGGAGTCGGCCCCGGCGGTCGGCGACCGTCGCGGCTACCAGATGGACCCCCCGAATGTCCGCGAGGCGCTGCGCGAGTGCGCGCTCGATCTCGACGAAGGCGCCGACGCGCTGATCGTGAAGCCCGCGCTGCCGTACCTCGACGTGATCCGCGCCGTCCGCGAGCGCTTCGACTGCCCGGTTGCCGCCTACAACGTGTCGGGCGAGTACGCGATGGTCAAGGCGGCGGCCTCGGCCGGCTACCTGGACGAGCAGGCAGCGGCGCTCGAGTCGCTGATCGCGATCAAGCGCGCCGGTGCCGGGCTGATCTTCACGTACTGGGCGAAGGATCTCGCGCGATGGCTGTGACCCGCTCGGAGCTCTTTCACCGCGCTCAGCAGCTGATCCCGGGCGGCGTCAACTCGCCCGTGCGTGCGATGCGCGCGGTCGGCCTCGACGAGCCGCTGTTCATGCATCGCGGCGAAGGTCCCATCGTCGAGGACGTGAACGGCAACCGATACATCGACTGGGTGCTGTCGTGGGGGCCGCTGCTCTACGGCCATGCCGATGCCGAGACGCTGGCCGCCGTCGAGGACGCGATGCGCCGCGGTACCACATTCGGTGCACCGACCGAGAGCGAGGTGGAGCTCGCAGCGGAGATCGCCGCCGCCGTGCCCTCGATCGAGATGGTGCGCATGACCTCCTCGGGCACCGAGGCGTCGATGAGTGCCGTGCGGCTTGCGCGCGCGGCGACGGGCCGGGACCGGCTGATCAAGTTCGCGGGTCACTATCACGGCCATGCCGACGCGCTGCTCGCCAGCGCCGGCTCGGGCGTGATGACCCTCGGGATCCCGTCCACGCCGGGAATTCCTTCCGGTGTGACGGCCGACACGATCGTGCTCCCCTTCAACGACGTGGACGCGGTGGCGGCGGCGGTCGTGCAGTACGGCGAGGGCCTCGCCGCGATCCTCGTGGAGCCGGTGGCCGGCAACATGGGCGTCGTTCCTCCTGCGCCCGGCTTCCTCGAAGCCCTGCGCATGCTCTGCGATGCCTCTGGGGCGCTGCTCGTCTTCGACGAGGTGATCACCGGCTTCCGCGTGGCGCGCGGGGGGGCGCAGGAGCGCTTCGGCGTCACGCCCGACATCACCGTGCTCGGCAAGATCGTCGGCGGAGGCCTGCCGGCCGCCGCGTTCGGGGGCCGGGCCGAGCTGATGGAGCGGCTGGCGCCGGTCGGCGACGTGTATCAGGCGGGCACGTTGTCAGGCAACCCGCTCGCCACCGCAGCAGGCGTGACGGTGTTGCGCCGGCTGCGAGATCCTGCTGTCTACGAGGAGCTCGAGCGCTCCGGCGCCCGCCTCGAGGCCGGTTTGCAGCCGTTCGGATGCGTACAGCGCGTCGGTGCGATGCTGACGCTGTTCTGCCAGGACGGCCCGGTCACGAACTACGAGGACGCGCTCCGCTCCGACACGGAGCGCTACGGAGCGCTCTTCCGGCATCTGCTGAGCCGCGGCGTCTACCTTGCGCCGTCGCAATTCGAGTGCATGTTCGTCTCGCTCGCCCACGGCGACGAGGAAGTCGACAGGACAATCGAGGCCGTTGGCGACTTCTTCGGCCACTGACGTCTGGGACACGCTGGCCGCGGAGGCGGCGGCGGAGAGTCCGCTCTGGGAGGAGTCGTTGCGCCTCGAGACCGAGCGCGAGCGCATCCCCGTCTTCTCGCCGCTGTGCGATCCCGTGTTCGCGCTGGGCGTCGAGACGATCTACGAGGGCTACCTCCTGCACTACGGACGCCCGAGGCTGTTCGCCCCGGCGGACGGCGACACCGGCCTGCTGCTCGGCGACTATCTCTACGCACACGGTCTCGTCCGTGTGGCGGCCACCGGCAGCGTCGAGGCCGTGCACGACCTCGCGGAGCTGATCTCGCTGTGCGCCCAGGCGCGCGCGCAGGACGGGCCCGGGGAGGCAGAGGCGTGGGCGGCGACTGCCGCCCGGCTCGGGCTGGGCGGGCTCGACGAGGCCCGCCGGGCGCTCCGCGAGCACGGCGACCCATCCAAGCTCGACGATGCGGCGCGCCTCGCCGCCGGCGACGTTGCGGTCGAGGCGGCACGTGCTGCGCACGCAGGCCGGGTGGGGTAGCATCGCCCCGATGCTCGCTGCGCTGTGGCTTGTCGCCGATGCCGCCTCGGAGGGACGCAAGGTCGTCCTCTGGATGCTGGTCGTCGGCCTCGTCTTCATCGGGGTGATCGCGCTCGGCGAGCTGACGCACTATCTGTCCGCGAAGCGCAAGGCCTCGAAGCCGGGCCGCACGCTGTAGCGGGAGGCGAGCCGTGCCTGCTGCCGCTCCAGCGACGTCCTAGACTGACCGGCAGATGGCCAGCCCGGCCTCCGACCTCCGCGCCTGGATCGCCCACCTCGAGCAGGAAGGCGAGCTGATCCGCATCCGCGCGGAGGTCGACCCCGACCTCGAGGTGACCGAGATCGTCGATCGCGTCGTCAAGTCCGGGGGCCCCGCGCTGCTCTTCGAGAACCCGAAGGGTGCCCGGCACCCGCTGCTCGTGAACCAGTTCGGCACGGAGCGGAGGATGTGCATGGCGTTCGGCGTCCAGAAGCTCGACGACCTCGCGGACAAGCTCGCAGAGATCCTCGAGCTGCAGCCGCCCCAGGGCCTCGTCGACAAAGTGCGGTCGCTCGGCAAGCTGAAATCGATCGCCGACTCGATGCCGAAGGAGGTCTCGAAGGCACGCTGCCAGGAGATCGTGCTGACCGGCGAGCAGGTCGACCTCGACGTGTTTCCGATCCAGCGCTGCTGGCCGCTCGACCCGGCCCCGTTCATCACGCTCCCGGCCGTGATCACGAAGGACCGCGAGACGGGCGTCCGGAACGTCGGCATGTACCGGATGCAGAAGATCGACCGGAGCTCGACGTTCATGCACTGGCAGATCCACAAGGACGGCCGTGCAGACCTGCTGGCGGCGCCCGACGGAAAGATCCCCGTCGCCGTGGCGCTCGGGCTCGATCCCGTGACGGCATACTCGGCGAGCGCCCCGCTGCCGAAGCACATCGGCGAGCTGATGGTCGCCGGCTTCCTCAAGGGCTCCGCCGTCGAGCTCGTCAAGTGCAAGACCGTGAACCTCGAGGTGCCGGCGCACGCCGAGATCGTGCTCGAGGGCTGGGTCGACCGGGACGACGTCGGGATCGAGGGGCCGTTCGGCGACCACACGGGCTTCTACACGCCCGCCGAGGAGTTTCCGATCTTCCGTATCTCCGCGATCACGATGCGGCGGGACGCGATCTACCCGTCGATCGTCGTCGGCAAGCCGCCGGCCGAGGACGAATGGCTCGCGAAGGCCACCGAGCGCATCTTCCTGCCGGCGCTCCGGATGAGCGTCCCCGAGATCGTCGACTACGATCTCCCGACGGCGGGCGCGTTTCACAACTGCGTGATCGTCTCGATCCGCAAGCGCTTTCCCGGCCATGCGCGGAAGGTGATGCATGCGATGTGGGGTCTCGGGCTGATGAGCCTGGCCAAGTCTGTCGTCGTCGTGGACGAGCACGTGAACGTGCACGACTACGAGCAGGTCTTCTTCTACGCCTGCGCGAACGTCGATCCGGCACGCGACATCGTGCTCACCGATGGGCCCATCGACCAGCTCGACCACGCGACGACGCTGCAGGCATTCGGTGGCAAGATCGGGATCGACGCCACGGCCAAGAGCCCGGCGGAAGGCGCGCGGGAGTGGCCGCCCGAGATCGAGATGAGCGCCGCTGTGAAGTCGCGGGTGGATGCGCGCTGGGCCGAGTTCGGCCTGCCCGGCGCACCCGCCGGCGGTGACGTGCAGAATGGTGCGCGCGCGAGGACGTTGACACAGCTGTTACGTCGTTGACAGGTGCGTTCGCGGAACGATTGAATGCCGGAGGGAAGCCGAGAGTGACGAACAGCACAGACGAGCAGCCACACGTTCCCGCGCCGAGCCTCTGGCCGATCGGCTTCGCGATCGGCATCGCGTGTCTCCTCGTCGGGTTGGTCGTCAGCTGGGCGGCGGCAGTGGCCGGCGCGGCGCTCGCCATCGTGTTCGGCGCGCTGTGGGTGCGAGACCTCGCCGGCTCACGCGCTGCGGCACCCGACGTGGCCGTGGCCGCTTCTTCGGAGGTCGGTGCCGACGCCCACCTGGAGGCGTACGGTCGCGGCGGCTTCATCGCGCTCGCCACGCTCGGTCTCGGCGGCGTCATCGGTGCAGGCGTGACGCTGCCGTCACTCGGATTCGCGGTCCTGCCGTCGTTCGAGGGCGACAACGTGAAGTCGAAGCCCGTCGACCTCGGCCCGATCACGAACTTCCCCGAGGGAACGTTCGTGATCACCACCTTCACGGAGGACAAGGCGTGGGGGGAGGTCTCGCGCCGCACGGCGTACATCCGCAACAACGGGCTCACGGCCGACAAGCAGCCGAGCTTCACGATCATCTTCAGCCGGTGTGTCCATCTCGGCTGCCCCGTGCAGCCGAACGGCCCCAAGTTCGAGGACAAGAAGGTCAAGTACAAGGACGTCGTGCTGACGCCGGTGCAACCCGCCGGGTTCGGCTGTCCATGTCACGGAGGCGCGTACGACACCGAGGGCAACCGCACGGCCGGCCCGCCCGTACGCTCGCTCGACCGCTTTGCGTTCTCGATCGTGAACGGCAGCCTCGTACTCGGCAAGCCGTTCAGCGTCGGCCACGTCGAGGGCACCGGGGCAGATGCCAAGATGTCCCGCTACCGCAAGGCCTACCCGGGCGTGCACGTGGACGGCATCGAGCGCTGGCTCTATCCCATACCGGTGCCGGGGTCCTGAGCGATGGCGAAGTCCGCCCGCCGTGCAAAGCTCGACGCCGCAGTGCTCTACCCGCTCGACTGGGTCGAGGAGCGCACGGGCCTCGTCGGTGGCGTCAAGTACTTCCTCTTCCGCAACGTCCCCCGCGACACGAACTGGATGCAGACCCTGGGGGCCGCGACGCTGACGGCGTTCCTCGTGCAGGCGACGACCGGCGTCTTCCTCGCGATGTACTACAAGCCCGACCCGGACAAGGCCTACGAGTCGATCGTCAGCATCACGAACGACGTCACGCTCGGCTGGCTCGTGCGCGGCATGCACAAGTGGGGCGCCAGCGTGTTCATCATCCTCTTGTTCCTGCACATGGCGCGCACCTTCCTGTTCGGCGCCTACAAGTACCCGCGCGAGCTGAACTGGGTCATCGGCGTGATGCTCCTCGTCCTGGGCATGCTCGAGGGCTTCACCGGCTACCTGATGCCGTGGGACCAGACCGCCTACTGGGCCACCGTCGTCGGGATCAACCTCAATGCGACGGCTCCGATCGCAGGACCATTCCTGGCCCAGTTCCTGCAGGGCGGGGCGAACATCGGGCCAGACACGTTGTCCAAGTTCTACGCGCTGCACATGCTCCTGATCCCGGGCGCGATCTTCGCCCTGATCGGCCTGCACCTGTACCTCGTCGTCAGGCTCGGCGTCACGTCGCCGCCGTGGTCGAAGGTGGCGGCGGGACGCCCGCGGCCCGAGGCTGAGGCCGCCGGCGGGCGCGAGGGCCTGATCCGGGATCCGGCCTCCGGAGACGCGAGCTGATGGCGAGCAAGGCGCAGCAACAGCAGCGCGAGGCCTTCAAGCGCTACAAGGACGACGTCGCGAAGGAGGGGAAGCCGTTCTTCCCGTATGCGATGTACCACGACACGATCATGTCCCTGGTCGTCGTCGCGGTCATCATCGGGCTCGCAGTCCTGTGGAAGTACACCGCCGACGGCATCCACCCCGGGCAACTCGGTCCGCTCTACACCGAGAAGGCCGACCCGGCCACGACGAATTTCGTCCCCCGTCCCGACTGGTTCTTCTACTTCCTCTTCTACCTCCTGCGGATCTTCAAGTGGCCGGAGACGGTCGTCCTCGGCACCGTCGGCGTCCCGACGCTGTGCCTGATCCTGCTGATCGGGCTGCCGTTCTACGACAAGCGGCCGGAGCGCCGCCCGCTACGCCGCCCGGTGGCACTCGTGGCGGCCATCCTCGTCGTCCTGTCGATGGGGGTGCTCACCTGGAAGGGAGCGACCGCGAAGGAGTCCCTCGGCTCCGAGACCGTGGTGCTCGTGCCCGAGTGGGCGAAGAAGCAGGGCTTTGCCGGGAATGCGAATGCGGTCGCGGGCGCGACCCTGTTTGCGGAGTCCGGCTGCCTCAACTGCCATACGTACCTGGGCGCAGGTGGCACGAATCTCGGTGCTCCGGACCTCAGCGCGGAGGGTGCGAAGGGCAAGGGATTGAAGTTCCAGGTCGATCACCTCAAGTGCCCGAGTTGTGTCAATCCCGGCTCTCCGATGCCGTCGTTCGCGGCGCTCGGGGACGCCAACCTGGCAAAGCTCGCTGAATTCCTCGAGGCCTCGAAGGGCCCGAAGGAGAAATGAGCCGGCGGCAGGGCGCTCGCGCGGTGCCCCCGGTCGTCCACCACTGGGTGACGTGAGGATCTTCCTCGGCGTCACCGGCGCGTCGGGCGCCCCGTACGCGTCCCGTCTGCTGCAGGCGCTGGCGGCGGCCGGCTGCGAGATCGGGCTCACCGTCTCCGCGGCGGGCATCCAGGTGATCGCGACGGAGCTCTACGGCGACGCGACCCTCGAGCGCGCCGACGTGCTCGCGCGGTTCGTTGGGGACGCTCGCGACCAGGTCACCGTCTGGGGGCTCGACGACTACCGGAGCCCGTATGCGAGCGGCTCGGCACGGGTCGACGGCTACGTCGTCTGCCCGTGCTCGATGGGTACCGTTGGCACGCTTGCATCCGGCTCGATGACCAACCTGATCCACCGTGCCGCGTCCGTGGCGCTGAAGGAACGGCGCACGGCTCGTGCTCGTGCCGCGTGAGACGCCGTTGTCCTCGATCCACCTGCGTGGCCTCGCAACGCTGAACGACGCCGGCGCCGTGATCCTCTTTGCCGCGCCCGGCTTCTACCACGGCGCCGAGACCGTCGACGACCTCGTGAACTTCGTCGTCGCCCGCTGTCTCGACCAGCTCGGGCTCGACAACGACCTCGTCGCGCGGTGGGGCACATGACGCACGAGTCCGGCACCCTGGCGCCCGACGGCGTGCGATCGATGTTCGACCGCATCGCCCCGTTCTACGACGTCATGAACCACGTGATGACGGCGGGGCTCGACCGCCGCTGGCGCCGGCTCACCGTCGAGGCGGTCGTCCAGCCGGGGGCACGGGTGCTCGACGCCTGCTGCGGCACGGGCGATCTAGCGGTCGCCGCCGAGCGGGAGGGCGGGATCGTCACCGGCCTCGACTTCTCGGGCGAGATGCTCGTCCGCGCCCGGGCCAAGTCCGGCACGATCGACTGGGTGCAGGGCGACCTGCTGGCGCTGCCGTTCCCCGACGCGTCCTTCGACGCGGCGACGGTCGGGTTCGGTGTCCGCAACGTCGCCGATCTCGGCGCCGCTCTTCGTGAGCTGAGGCGCGTCCTGCGTCCGGGCGGCGGCCTCGCGATTCTCGAGATCACGCAGCCCCGCGGCCCGCTGCGGCCGTTCTTCTCCGTCTGGTTCGACCGCGTCGTGCCGGCGCTCGGGCGCGTGCTGCCCGGCGGCAAGGCCTACACCTATCTCCCGGCCAGCGTGCGGCGCTTTCCCGGGGCCGAAGAGCTCGCGGGGGCGATCGAGTCTGCCGGGTTCGGCTCTGTCCGGTTCCGCCTCTTCGGAGGCACGATCGTCGCCCTGCACACGGCCCTCGCCCGATGAGCGCGACGCTCGAGCACGTGCGTTCGACGCCCGGTCTGAGCGTCTATCTCGAGGCAGTCGAGACACGCCTGGCCGAAGCGGTGGCGGGACACCCCGGCCTCGTGGCCGACGTCGGGGCCGACGCGCTCGCGGCGGGCGGGAAGCGTCTCCGCCCGATGCTTGCGTTCCTGTCCGCGCCCGACGGCGCCCCGGAGCCGGTCGCAGAAGGGGTCGCCGTCGAGCTCGTCCACATGGCGACGCTCGTTCATGACGACCTCATCGACCAGGCCCGCGTGCGCCGGGGCCGCGCGTCGGCGTGGACGGAGCACGGTCCCGCTGCAGCGCGCGCCGCCGGCGACTACCTCTTCGCCCGCGCGTTCGCCGAGCTCGCCGGCCGGGGCGACGAGGAGGGCGTGGCGGTGCTGGCGGATGCCTCCCTCGCCCTCGCCCGCGGTGAGGCGCTCCAGCGGCGGCAGCGGCACGACCCCGAGACGACGGTCGAGAGCTACCTCGAGCGCTGCGCGCTCAAGACGGGCAAGCTGTTCGAGGCGGCCTGCCTGCTGGGCGGTGGCAGCGGCACCTACGGCCGCCTCCTGGGCGTTTCCTTCCAGATCGTCGACGACATCCTCGACTGCGCGGGCGACACGATCGAGACGGGCAAGGTCCCGGGCACGGATCTGCGTGAAGGCACGCCGACTCTGCCGCTGCTGCTCGCCGCCGAGCGTGACCAGGTCGTGCACGACGCGATCGCGGGTGGCCCGCTCGAGGGAGTGCTCGTCCGCGTCGCGGCGTCCGGCGCCTTGCAGCGCTCCAGGGACGTGGCGCTCGACTACTCTAGGAGAGCGCGGGAGAGCCTCGACGGCGAGACCCACCGCGCGGAGCTCGAGGCACTCGCGGACGCCGTCGTCGATCGCAACCGATAGGACACGTGGCACTTCTCGACCGAACCTCCACGCTCGACCCGATCAGCGAGAAGATCGACGCCGGTGCTCGACTCGATTTCGAGGATGGGCTGACGCTCCTCGAATCGGACGATCTGCTCGGACTGGGCGAGCTCGCCGACCGTGCGCGGCGCCTGCGCGGAGGCAGCGACGAGGTCTTCTTCGTCCAGAACCTGAACCTGTACCAGACGAACGTCTGTCGCGTGAAGTGCAAGTTCTGCGCCTTCGCCGCCACCCAAAAGCAGGAGCAGGCCTACACGCTCACGGCGGAGGAGCTCGTCGAGGACGCTGTGCGCCAGCGCGCCCTGACCGGGTTCACCGAGATCCACATGGTCAACGGCGAGAACCCCCATGTGCCGTTCGAGTTCTACGTCGACACCGTCCGTGCGCTGCACGACGCGCTGCCCGACGTGCACCTGAAGCTCTACACGGCCTCCGAGATCCACCACATGACGAAGCTCTCGGGCCTGACGCACGAAGAGGTGCTGCGCGAGCTCAAGGCGGCCGGACTCGGATCGCTTCCGGGTGGCGGCGCAGAGATCTTCGCCGACCGGGTGCGCCAGCTCGTCGCACCCGGTAAGGAGCATCCGGATTTCTGGTTCGCGACGCACGACGCCGCCCACCGCATGGGGATCCCCACGCACTGCACCATGCTGTACGGCCACGTCGAGACCTACGAGGAGCGCGTCGACCACATCCTGCGTCTGCGCGACCAGCAGGATGCGACCGGGGGTTTCCTCGCCTTCATCCCGCTCGCCTTCCACCCTGAGAACACGGTGTTCGAACGTCGCGGCTTCCGGCATACGACGGGCGCCGACGATCTCAAGATGCTGGCGTTCAGCCGCCTCATGCTCGACAACGTGCCGAACATCAAGGCGTACTGGATCATGATGGGCATGCCGCTGGCAGCGGTCGGGCTCCACTTCGGCGCGAACGACGTCCAGGGCACCGTCGTGCGCGAGACGATCTTTCACGCTGCCGGGGCGCGCACGGAGACGGAGCAGAAGGTCGAGCAGCTCGTCCGCTTCGTCCAGGAGGCAGGGCGCATCCCCGTCCAGCGTGACACGCTGTACAACGAGATCCGGCGCTGGGCTTGACCGTGCCGACGTCCTGCGACCTCTGGGTGCCGTCGTGATCCGCCTCGGCCGCATCTCCTACGTCAACATGGCCCCCGTTTTCCACCGGCTCGAATACGACGTGGAAGAGGTCGCCGGCGTGCCGACGGAGCTGAACCGGATGCTGCTCGACGGCCAGCTCGACATCGCCCCGATCTCGTCGATCGAGTACGCGCGAAACGCCGACCGTCTTCGACTCTTGCCGCGGCTGTGCGTCTCGTCCGAGGGAGCCGTCGACTCGATTCAGCTCGTGAGCCGCATGCCCCTCGGTCGCGTGCGGTCGGTCGCCGTGACGCCCGAGAGCGCCACGTCCGTCGTGCTCACGAGGGTGCTGCTCCCGAACGCCGAGATCCTCCCCTTCGAGGAAGAGGCCGACGCCACGCTGCTCATCGGCGACGCCGCGCTGAAGAGCGCCTTCGAGGATCCGACGCCGCACTACGACCTCGGCCGGCTCTGGCTCGAGCGCACCGGGCTGCCGATGGTGTTCGCCGTGTGGGCGGCGCCGGAGCCCGTCGTAGACGGGCTCGCCGATCTCGAGCACGCACTCGTCGCATCCGTACGCCTCGCCCGCTCCGAGCCCGAGCGGCTCGCCCACGAGGCGAGTGCGCGCTACGGCTATCCGGCGGGCTTTCTCGCCCGCTACTTCGAGAAGCTCCGTTACAGCTTCGGCCCGCGGGAGCGCGCGGGCTTCTACACGTTCCTCGAGATGGCGCGCGACGTGGGCGAGCTCGACCACGTGCCGGAACTGCGCTTCGCCCGCGATCTCCAGGGTGCCGCTCGGATGAGCGCCGGGGGGAGCGAGGGAGGAGCTGCATGACCACCCAGCTCGCGACTTCAGATGTCAGGCAGGTGCTCGACAGGGCGCTCGACGGCGAGCGGATCGGCGACGACGACGCCGTCACGCTACTGCGCTCACGCGACCTGGTCGCGGTCGGGCGGGTCGCCGGCGAGTTGCGTGACCGCAAGCTCGACCCGCACAGGATCACGTTCATCGTCGACCGCAACATCAACTACACGAACATCTGCGTCACCGACTGCGACTTCTGCGCCTTCTACCGCAGCCCCGGCGACACGCGGAGGGCTACCTGCTGCCGAAGCCGGTCATCTTCAAGAAGATCGAGGAGACGCTCGCGATCGGCGGCACCGGGGTCCTCATGCAGGGCGGCCATCACCCGGATCTCGGCATCGAGTGGTACGAGGACCTGTTCAGCTCGATCAAGAGCCGCTACCGCATCCACCTGCACGCCTCTCCCCGCCCGAGGTGCAGCACATCTCGCGCCGCTCGAAGCTGACCGTGCGGGAGATGCTCTCGCGCCTCCGGGATGCCGGGCTCGACTCGCTGCCGGGCGGCGGCGGCGAGGTCCTCGTCGATCGCGTGCGCGACATCATCGCGCCGAAGAAGACGAACTCGGACGACTGGCTCGACGTGATGCGCCACGCGCACCGGCTGGGCATGTCGACGACGGCGACGATGATGTTCGGCCACGTCGAGACGCTCGAGGAGCGCGTCGAGCACATGCGCCGCGTGCGCGACCTGCAGGACGAGACGGGCGGCTTCCGCGCGTTCATCTCCTGGACGTTCCAGCGCGACGGCAACCGGCTCGGCGCCGCAGGTGCGCGACGAGGACATGCCGACGTCGTTCGAGTACCTGCTCACGCAGGCGATCTCCCGGCTCTACCTCGACAACGTGCCGAACATCCAGTCGTCGTGGGTGACGCAGGGCCTGAAGATCGGCCAGCTCGCCCTGCTGCTTCGGCGCCAACGACATGGGCAGCCTGATGATCGAGGAGAACGTCGTCTCGGCGGCCGGCACCACGCATCGCACCTCCACGGACGAGCTCGTCCACCTGATCAAGGCGGTCGGTAAGACGCCGGTGCAGCGCGACACGCTGTACCGCGAGGTGCGCACTTTCTGAGCCAGCGGCCACGGACACGGCCCGTCGTCCTCGCCAAGAACGCGCTCGGGACGATTCAGCTCACCCTCGACACCCGCGTGCAGCGGATCGTCGGGGTCCCAAGCGCTAGCAACCCTTTAGAGTGCATCGATGTACGTCGGCTCGCTTTCGACGTCGTTGACGAACCTGATCGGCGACTACGGCCTCTACGCGGTGTTCGCGTTGATGATGGTCGACGCCGTGTTTCCCGCCGCGAGCGAGCTCGTGATGCTCTACGGCGGCGCCGTGGCCTCTGGCGCGCTGGCCGGTCAGTCGGTGACACTGTTCGGTTACGAGTTCTCGTCCGGTCTCCCCGCCTATCTCGCGATCGCCCTCGCCGGCACGATCGGATACACGGTCGGCGCGCTGACTCGGCTGGGAGATCGGCCGCCGCGGCGGGCGGCCGTTGCTGGAACGGCGGGGACGTGGCTCCACCTCGATGCGGCGAAGCTCGATCGCGCCGAGGCGTGGTTCGCGCGCTGGGGCGACTGGGCGGTGCTGCTCGGACGCGTCACGCCCGTCGTCCGCTCGTTCATCTCCATCCCCGCCGGCATCTTCGCGCGCTCCACTGGCCGGTACATGGTGCTCACGGTGATCGGGTCGGCCGTCTGGGCGTTCGCCTTTGCGGCCGCCGGCTGGGCGGCCGGTGCGAGCTGGGAGCACGATCGACCACGCGTTCCGCTTTGCGGATGTCGCCGTCGCCGTCGGCGTCGTGGCGCTGATGTCGTGGCTTGCCCTGCGGCTCATGCGGGGCCGGCGCCCGCCGGCGACGGAGAGCTTCCTGACAATGCGCCGCGTGATCGTCATCCCGATTCTCGCCGCAGTCGTCCTCGCGACGCTTCTCTTCGCCTCGGCGTCCGGCGCCTGGGTCGTGGCGGGCAACGCTGGCCGGGGCCGACCGTGTCGGTATGGAACGAGACGGAGTACCGCGCTCCGCTCGACAGGCGATGCAGGCCTGGAACTCGTCAGGTGCGGCGATCCGGCTCGTTCCCGCGCCGTCGCGCCAGAACGCGGACGTCCTCGTCTCGTACGGCGCGATCCGCGAGCAAGGCCGCGCCGAGGTCGGGTATACCCGCCGCGGGTCGCACGTCTGGATCTCGCCCGGGCTCGACCGTCGCGACTCGACCGCGATCGCAGCGCACGAGCTCGGACACGTGCTCGGCCTCGGCCACGAGACGGCCGCGTGCGCGGTGATGAACCCGGTCATCGATTCCGGCTCCGGGGCGAGCTGCAAGCTGGGCGCCTGTCCCTCGGTGTGGCGCTGCCTGATCCAGCCCGACGATGCGAGGGGCCTGCAGCTCCTGTACGGCCGCGGCTCCTGCGCCGTAACTCCCTGCAATCGGCGTGATTCGCGGCGGTGGCACGCTACACTCGTCCAGTTGTGATCCCGCTCATCGACATCAAGGCCCAGTACGCGCCGCTGGTCCCGGAGCTGAAACAGCGCTTCGCCGACGTCCTCGAGTCGGGACGCTTCATCTTCGGCCCGGAGGTCGAAGCATTCGAGCGCGAGTGTGCCGCCTACCTCGGCGTGCCGCACGCGATCGGCGTCGCGAACGGCACGGATGCGCTCGTGCTGTCGCTCGAGGCGATGGAGATCGGCGCGGGCGACGAGGTGATCTGCCCGTCGTTCACGTTCTACGCGACCTCCGAGGCGATCGCCCGCGTCGGTGCCACGCCGTGTTCGCCGACATCGATCCGCCTCGCTGAACCTGGACCCGGAGGACGTCGCAGCGCGCATGACGCCGCGGACCAGGGCGATCATGCCCGTTCACCTGTTCGGGCGTCCGGCCCCGCTCGACGGCCTTGCGGCCCTGGGTGTGCCGCTGATCGAGGACTCTGCGCAGGCGTTCGGCGCAGCCGGCGTCGCACAGGCCGGCGTGTGCTCGACGTTCAGCTTCTTCCCGACGAAGAACCTCTTCGCCCTCGGCGACGGCGGGCTCGTCGCCTGCCGACGACGACGCTGTCGCCGAGCGTCTGCGGATGCTGCGCTTTCACGGCTCGCGCGACAAGAAGACGTTCGAGCTCGTCGGCACCAACTCGCGGCTCGACGCCGTTCAGGCAGCCATGCTGCGGGTGTTCTTGCCGCACCTGGCCGGCTGGAACGCCGGACGCCGCGCCGCTGCTGCGCTCTACGCGGAGCTCGGACTCGGCGAGATCGTCGAGATCCCGGTCGACGAGCCGGGGCACGTCTATCACATGTACGTCGTTCGCACGCCCGACCGGGATCGAGCCATCGCGTGCGCTCGGCGAGGCAGGCATCGCCTCCGCCGCGTACTACGTGACGCCGTTGCACCTGCAGCCCGCGATGCGGTACCTCGGCTACGGGCCGGGATCGCTGCCCGAGACCGAACGGGCCGCGGCCGACAATCTCGCACTCCCCATGTGGGGCGGCATCGGCGCGGACGTGCAGGAGCAGGTCGTCGCCACCGTGCGCGCCGCCGCGGGCGTCGCGGCGGCGTCCTAGCAGGGCACGCGGAGCGGTCGCCTGCGGACACCGGTGAACCGCCACAGGCTCTGGCAGGTCGCGGTCGACGTGGGTGTGGTGGCGCTCGCGTGGTGGCTCGCCTGGCACCTGCGCTTCGACCAGGGGCGACCCGGCTACTACAACCACTATCTCGACCGGGAGCTGATCCTGATCGTGATCGGGATCAAGCTGCCGGTGTTCGCGTTGGCGGGGTTCTACAACCGCTGGTGGCGCTACGTCTCGACCAGGGACATGTGGGGCGCCGTCCGCGGCGTCGGGTTCGCGTCGCTTGCCACGTTCCTCGTGTTCACGCTGTTCGAGGTGCAACCGAACCGGGTGCCGACGGGTGTCTGGTTCATCGACCTGCTCCTCTGCCTCGCCTTCGTGGCCGGCTTGCGGCTGGCGGCGCGCTCGCTGATCGAGCGGCCCCGGCCGGGTCAGGTCGTGGCCCGCGGGAAGGAGGCGCTCGTCGTCGGCGCCGGTGATGCGGCGCAGCTCGTGATCAAGGAGATGCTGCGCAATCCCGGCCTCGGCTACACGCCGATCGGACTCGTCGACGACGACCCGCGCAAGAAGAACCTACGGTTGCACGGCATCCGCGTCCTCGGCACCACCGCCGACCTTCCGCGTCTCATTCGAGACCGCCGCCCGGACGAGGTGCTGATCGCGATCCCCTCTGCGTCGGGATTCGTACGCGGGCAGATCGTCGACACGGCGCGCGCCGCCGGCGTCCAGGTGAAGACGCTGCCCGACCTGACCGAGCTCGTCTCCGGGGACGTCGGACCTGACGAAGCAGCTGCGGCCGGTGGAGGTCGAGGACGTGCTCGGCCGCGAGCCGGTGGAGGTCGATCTCGTCTCGATCGCCGGCTACCTCAGCGGCGAGATCGTGATGGTGACCGGGGCGGGCGGCTCGATCGGCGCGGAGCTCTGCCGGCAGGTCTCGCGCCTCGGTCCCTCCCGGCTCGTGCTCGTCGATCACTCCGAGCCTGCGTTGTTCGAGATCGAGCAGGAGCTGCTGCGCGAGCGTGGCTTCACGGCGGCGGTTGCAGTCGTCGCGGACGTCAAGGACGGCGTCAAGCTGCGACGCGTGTTCGACGAGCACCGCCCTGGCGTCGTCTTCCACGCGGCCGCCTACAAGCACGTCGGCGATGATGGAGGCAAATCCGCTCGAGGCGGTACGCAACAACACACTCGGCACGCGCACGCTCTCCGACGTGGCCGTCGAGTTCGGCGCGAAGCGCTTCGTGCTCGTCTCGACGGACAAGGCGGCAAACCCGAAGACGGTGATGGGTCAGTCCAAGGCGCTGTGCGAATGGATCGTCGAGACGTACGGTCATCGCGTCGACGTGTCGACGCGCTTTGTCGCCGTGCGCTTCGGCAACGTACTCGGTTCGTCCGGCTCGGTGATTCCGATCTTTCGTCGTCAGATCGCAAGGGGCGGGCCGGTGACCGTCACGCACGAGGAGATGACGCGCTTCTTCATGACGATCCCCGAGGCAGTCCAGCTCGTCGTCCAGGCAGGCGCGATCGGAGAGCGCGGCCAGGTGTACGTCCTCGACATGGGCGAAGCGGTGCGGATCGTCGATCTGGCCGAGAAGATGATCCGCCTCTCCGGGAAGGAGCCCGGAGTCCAGATCGCGATCGAGTTCATCGGGCCCGCCCCCGGCGAGAAGCTGCACGAGGTGTTGATCGGAGACGGGGAGTCGGTGTCGCCGAGCCAGCATCCGAAGATTCAGCGGATCGCGCGGCCGCCGGTCGATCCCACCTGGCTCGAGGAGGAGCTCGCGATGCTCGAGCGCCTCGTCGAGGACGGTGAGACGGACGAGCTCGTGCGCGCCCTCGCCCGCATCGTGGGCGAGCCGCGGCGCGAGCCGGCATTGCGCAGCTCGCTGACGACGAACTAGTCGCCGCGACACGTGCCGCGCGCCAACGTCACCGCCGCGTCGCCGAGAGCAACAGCTCGAGCATGACATTCGGATCTCGCCCGGCCGCCGGCCGGTGCCTGGCGCATTTCTCGACCACGAGCGCGTCGGCGGACACGAGCTCGGCGAGCCGCCCGTCGGCGATCAAACTCTCGTCGACGCTCCCGAGCCGTCCCGCGAAGGTCGTCCAGACGGGGGTCCCGAGCGCCACTGCCTCGCGGTTCATCGTGCCTCCGGCGGACACGACCAGATCGGCCAGGGCGATCAGGCTCTGAGCGTCGATCGCGTGCTCGGGTACGACGAGCGACGGCAGTGCCGCCCGCACGAGGGACGCGCGCTGGGCGGTGGTGCGGGGCAGCACGACCGCCTGGACGCCGGTGTCGCTGCCGAGCCGCTCGAGCACGTCCGCGAACAGCGGGCTGCCATGACGGTGGTAGAGCGATACCTCGGGCGGCGTGCGCACGACCGCCAGCACCCGAGCCGGATCGAGCCCGAGCGTCTCGAGCACCGTGGCGTCCGGTACCAGCCCGGCGAGGTAGTAGTCCTCCTTGAGCCCGGGGTAGCGGCGTACCTTGGCGGCCGTGGCGCCGAGCCGGTCGAGCCGCTCCTGCGGGATCACGTCAGGCACGACGACCCGCGTCGCTGCGCGGGAGCCGAGTGTGTGCTGCGCCCGGGCGAACTCGTAGTCGTAGGCGTATGCGGACGGCACGCCGAGCATCCGTGCCGCGAGCGGCAACTCGTGGGAGGCGTGGGAGAGGGCGATGTCGAAGCGGCGAGGCCGTGCCCACGTCCGCAGGGCCCGCAGGCGCGATCCCATCGCACGGATCTTGCGCGCCCGCCCGGCACCTCCGTGCGGCGGCCCGACGACGTCATATGCGATCCCGGCTGCATCGAGGAGCTCGAGCGTCTGCGCGAAGTCGCGTGCGGAGACGTGCACCTCGTGGCCGCGTTCCTCGAGCAGCGCCAGCAGCGGCCGGAAGAACGGCACATGCGGGGAGTTCGTCATGTCGACCCAGATCCTCACCGCGGCATCCTCAATCCGATGGCTCCAGCCGCGTCGATCGCTCGCGGTCGAGCCACTCGGCCAGGAACGGCTCGGCCAGCCGGTACCGCCCGTCCGGCCCCTTCTCGACGACGTCATCGCGAACGAGCGACTTCACCGCGCGCTGGACGAAGGTCGCCGCCGGCAAGCCCGTCCGCTCGCGTGTCTCCTCCGCATAGAGGTTGAGCGGCCCCTTGCGCAGCGCGAGCAGGACGAGCCGCTCGTTGCGCGTCGCCGCATCCCACAGGCGTGCGAGGTTGTTGTGCTCGGCGCTGAGGACATTGGCGAGTCCGGCCTCGACGTCCTCGACCCGCGTCGGATGACCGTGGGGGACGAGCGCCCACGTGAAGAACGCGAGCTCCTGGGTCGCGTACGGGTGGCCGTCCGTGATCTCCAGGATGCGTCCGACGGCTTCGTCGTCGGCGTCTCGCTCCGTCTCGGCAAACCGTGAGCGGAGATGCCGCTCGAACGCCTGGTGCGGGAGCCTGCCGAGCTCCATCTGACGCGTGCTGCGCCAGAAGGGCTCGTTGCGGTCGCTGAAGATCGCGTGCAAGGCGTGCCGCTTGCTGCCCAGGTAGACGTGGGCCACCTCCGGCTGGGTCTGGAATACCGAGCGCATCAGGTTGGGCAGGCGAGGGTCGAGGGCCACGATCTCCTGGAACTCGTCGAACAGCAGGGCAACCCGTTGCTTGCGCTCGGCTGCGATCCGGCCGGGAAGCTCGAGCAGGCGCTCGATCGTGTCGTCGATGTCGCTGCCCGTTCGGCTGGCGCGGAACGAGAAGCTGAGATCGCCGTCGTCCGGATCGAGCTCGATCGTCGGGCGCACTCGCAGCCCGCGGAAGAGGCCGGCGGCGCGATCCCGCACCTGGCCTGCCGGCGAGGCGAGGTCGTCGTTGATCGTCTTTGCAAGGGCGGCTGCGAGACGCTCCTTGGTCGGAGTGCGCATGAGGTCGCAGGTCGCGACGAGGATGTCCTCCTGCAGCGCCTTCTGAACGGCGCGCAGGGCCAGCGAGGACTTGCCGTAGCGCCGCGGCGCGAGCAGGAGCACGTCCTGGCCGCTGCGCAGGTCGCCGAGCAGCGCCTGCAGCTCCTCCTCGCGATCGACGAAGGCGTCGTCGTAGGCGAGGTTTCCGAACGTGAACGGGTTTTCCTTATACACGATTGTATTATACACGTCGCACCAATATGGATATACAAACTAGTATTATACATCTACGTATGTTGATCACCGGGATAAGATCGACTTATGGATACGCGCCAGCTGACCGCGTTCTGCGCCGTTGTCGAGCGCCGCAGCTTCTCGCAGGCCGCGGAGCGGCTCGGGGTCACCCAGCCCGCTGTGTCGCTCCAGGTACGGGCCCTGGAGAAGCGCCTCGGCACGCAGCTGCTCGACCGCTCAGGGCGCCGGGTGGAGCCGACCGAAGCGGGGTGGCGGCTGTTTCGCGGCGCACAGCGCCTGCTGCAGATAGAGGCCCAGCTGCTCGACGAGATCGCCGCCGAGGGAGAGGGCGCGCTCGAGGGCGAGCTGTCGATCGGCGCCTCGACGGGCCCGGCAGCGATCGCCGTGCCCGTGCTCCTGTGCGAGTTCCAGCGCTCGAATCCCGGCGTCAAGGTGGCGCTTCAGGTGCACGACACGCAGACCGTCGTCGACCTCGTGGCCGACCGCGAGCTCGAGCTCGGAATCGTCGGCGCAGCCCGGCGGCACCGCGCCGTGCGATTCGAGCCGTTCCTCCAGGACGAGGTGATCCTCATCTGTCCTCCCGGCCATCCCTTCGCCGGCCGCACGGTATCGGTCGACGAGCTCCGTGCCGAGGTGCTGATCGTGATGCAGGACGGTGCGGGGGTGCGCCAGGTGGTCGAGGACGAGCTGCGCCGCACCGGGGTACGGTTGCGCGATCTCGGAGTCCAGCTCGAGCTCGGCCTGCAGGAGTCCGTGCGCAGTGCAGTGCAGGCAGGCTACGGGGTCACGTTCATCTCGCGCACCGCGGTCGAATCCGATCTCGCCGCGGGCACCCTGGCAGAGGCGCGCCTCGACGGAATGGAGGCGACGCGTGAGATCTCGCTCGTTCGTGGCGCCGGCAGGGTTTCGACCAGAGTGGCCGAGGCGTTCGTCGAGTTCGCGCGTGCGCGCTCCGCTTGAGGGCGTAGCGCTGCCTACGCCTCTCTACTTCGTCGCGCCCACGACGCGCCGCAGGCTGACGACGCCGATCACCTGACCGTCGCCGTCCAGCACGGGCAGGTGGCGGAACCCATGCTCGAGCATCACGTTCGCTGCCTCGCCCACGTCCATCTCCGCGACGGCGGTGATCGGGTCGCCGGTCATCCATTGGCGCACGCGTGCCTCGCTCGTATGGACACGCGCCGCCATCGCCTTCAGCAGGTCGCGCTCGGTGAGGATGCCGATCAGCTTGCCGAAATCCTTCACTACCACGGCACCCACGTTCTTCGCCGTCATCCGCTCGGCCACCTCGCCGAGTGTGTCCTCGGGAGCTACTTCGATGAAGTCGGGCCGCATGACATCGGCGATCCGGGGCACCGGGCGAGTCTAGCGCAGCAGCGCGCGCACCGAGCCGCACCGTGCGACCCTGCTCGCGTTCAGGAAATAAGTCATGCTAATGCGTCCGATAATGCTGAGTGCTAGAATCGGCGTATGCCGCCTCCGGTTCCTTTCGACGTGCTCGTGATCGGGAGCGGTGCCTCCGGTCTCGCCGCAGCGGTCTCCGCCGAGTCTGCGGGCGCTCGCGTCGCGCTCGCGACCAAGGGCTCGATCCAGGCGAACAACTCGTCGAAGGCACAGGGCGGCATCCAGGCAGCGTTCGGCGCGGACGACTCGCCCGCCCTGCACGCCGAGGATGTGATGCGCTCGTCGCACGAGACGGCGAACCCGCACCTGGTCGAGGTGCTCACGACCGAGGCGCCGACGGCGATTCACTGGCTCGAGGGGCTCGGTTGCGCGTTCACCCGCGACAACGGCGGCTACCGCCTCGCGCGCTGTGGCGGCGCCTCGCAGAAGCGCCTGCTGCAGGTCGGCGACCGCACCGGCCACGCGATCACGAAGGCATTGCGCGACGCGTTCGAGGCAGGCAGCGGCACCGTCTTTCCACAGCATGCGCTGGTCGAGCTCGCGCCCGTGGAGCACGGTTGGAACGCCGGGTTCAGCACGGGCGACGGCGGCCGGGCCGAGCTCTCGGCCGGCACGGTCGTGCTTGCGGCAGGAGGCCGCTGTTTCGCCGAGGCGGCGACGCGCGGCGAGCTGTCGACCAACCACCCGAATGCGACGGGCGAGGTGACGCAGATCGCGCTCGAGCTCGGCGCGGAGGCGCGCGACCTCGACGCGCTCCAGTACCACCCCAACGGAGGCGCCTGGCCGCAGACGATGCAGGGCTACTCGATCCCCGAGACGACGCGGGCGTACGGCGCGGTCCTCCTCAACGCCGACGGCGAGGAGTTCACCGACTCGCTGGGGCCGCGGGACGTCGTCTCACAGGCGATCTTCGACGAGGTCGCGGCGGGCCGCGGCGTGGACACCGAGGACGGCCGCCCGGCCGTGTTTCTCGACACGACGCGCATCCCGGAGGCCGACGCGGACATCTCGCTGCCGTACATGCTGCGGCGCTATCGCGGCGCCGGCATCGATCCGCTCACCGAGAAGCTCTACACGTATCCCGTCCTCCACTACCAGAACGGCGGCCTCGTGATCGACACGAACGCCGAGACCACGCTCGAGGGCCTCTTCGCCTGTGGCGAGATCGCCGGCGGCACCCACGGGCGCAACCGCATGATGGGAAACTCCCTCCTGGAATGCGTCGTCTTCGGACGCCGCGCCGGACGGGCAGCCACGGAGAAAGCGAGCGTATGACCACGATCACCACGACCGACCTCGCCGGAGCGGTGGAGGACGCTGCAGCCCATCTCTACGTCTGGGCGCTCAAGGACATTCCACAGGACCTTCGCGACGCCCTCGCGGCGGCACGGGACCGGGAGACGTCGACGACGGGTATCCGCATCCTCGAGACGATCCACCGCAACGTCTCGATCGCCGACGACCAGAAGAACCTGGTCTGCCAGGACACCGGCATTGCCGTCTACACGTGCCGTGTCGGTGAGCATTTTCCGCTCCACCCGGCACGGATCTACGCGTCGCTGAAGGCAGGCACCGCCCGCGCCACGATCGAGCACCCGCTGCGCTCGAACGCCGTCCACGTGCTCACCCGTGAGAACACCGGGCCCAACATCGGCCATCGCCTCCCGATCGTGCACTGGGAGTTCATCCCGGACTGGGACGGCCTCGACGTCAAGTGCGTGCCGAAAGGCTCGGGCTCCGAGAACATGAGCTTCCTCAAGATGTGCGTGCCCGCCGACGGCGTCAACGGGATCAAGAAGTTCGTGCTCGAGTCGATCGTCGACGCCGGCGGCAAGCCGTGCCCGCCGGGCATCGTCGGCGTCGGCATCGGCGGCTCTGCCGACTACGCCATGTACCTCGCCAAGGAGGCGATCGCCCGGCCCGTCGGCACCCGTAACGAGGATCCGCTCGTGGCGCAGCTCGAGGACGAGCTGTACGGCCTGCTCAACGAGACGGGCATCGGGCCGATGGGCCTCGGCGGCGACGTCACCGTGCTCCAGTGCCACATCGAGCACGCCGACACGCACATGACGCTCAACCCCGTTGCGGTCAACTACCAGTGCTGGGCCGCGCGCCGCGCCTCGGCGCACATCGCGGCCGACGGCACCATCGACTTCGACCGGGAGTTCTAGGCCGTGGCCCATCACGAGGTGAGATTCCCGATCACGGATCCGCAGCAGATCCTGCAGCTGCGGGCCGGCGACGAGGTCACGGTGCAGGGCCACATCATCGGCATCCGCGACCGAACACAGATACGCATCTTCGACCAGGGCATCGAGTCGCCGATGGACCTCTCAGGGGCATTCCTCCTCCACACGGCACCGGGCGTGCGCAAGCTCGGGCCGGGGCGCTACGAGAAGGTATGCATCGGCACCACGACCAGCGCCCGCATGGTGCGCTTCACCGAGCCGCTCGGGGCGCAGTACGGCGTGCGGGCGATCTGCGGCAAGGGCGGCTTCCCCGACGAGGCGATCGAGCCCATGCAGCGCCTCGGGATGGTCTATTTCGCGATCGTCGGGGGTGCGGCGGCGCTCGAGACGACCCAGATCGAGGAGATCGAGGAAGTGATGTGGGAGGAGCTCATGCCGGAGTGCCTGTGGAAGTTCCGCGTCAAGGACTTCGGCCCCCTGATCGTCGGCATCGACGCCCACGGCAACTCCCTCTACCACGACGTCCAGGCGCGCGCCAAGGACAAGCTGAAGGAGCTCTATGCCCGGCTTTAACGACGGCTGGCTCGGCGTCCCCGCCCGCTCGGGGAAGCCCCGCGACAACGGCCTCACCCATGTCATGGACAAGGGTCTCAACCTGCGCGACATCGAGGGCATGTTCGACACGGCGGGGGACTTCGTCGACATCGTCAAGCTCGGCTGGGGCACGAGCTACGTGACCAACAACCTCGAGAAGAAGATCGCGCTCTACCGGCATTTCGAGACGCCGGTCGTCTGCGGCGGCACGTTGTTCGAGGCCGTCTACGCCCGCGGGAAGCTCGACGAGTTCAAGGCTTGGCTCGTCGAGCACCGGTTCGCCCACGTCGAGATCTCCGACGGCACGATCGACATCCCCCGCGACGTGAAGCTCGAGCTGATCCGCGAGTTCGCGGCCGACTTCACGGTGCTGTCGGAGGTCGGCTCGAAGGACTCGGACGTCGTCTATGCGCCGTACCAGTGGGTCGAGTGGATCAAGGAGGAGCTCGAGGCGGGCTCCTGGAGGGTCATCACGGAGGCCCGGGAAGGGGGCACCGCCGGCATCTTCCGCAAGGACGGCGACATGCGCACCGGGCTGATCGACGAGATCGCTCACGAGGTGGCGATCGACGACCTCATCTTCGAGGCGCCGACGAAGTCGTCCCAGGCGTGGTTCGTGAAGCAGTTCGGCCCCAACGTGAACCTGGGCAACATTCCGCCGGACGAGGTGATCCCGCTCGAGACGCTGCGGCTCGGGCTGCGCGGCGACACGCTGAAGGAGATCCTCCTGCCCGCTGCCGAGCCGACGGCCTAGCTTGGACTGGAAGCTGCCGGCGCCCTCGTGGCTGCCGCGATCGTGAGCACGCGCTCCCTGCTCGTGCGCCGCAGGCGTCGTCTCCAGGTCAGGGCCCGCGCCGCCACGGAATCACCGTGACCTGGCCCTCGTCGCTGCCGGTCCTGCGAGTTCGCTTCGCGCGGCCGACGAACCGCCTCGAGGAGGTCGTGGAGTTCTATCGCGACGGCCTGGGACTTCAGGAGCTCGGCCGCTTCGAGGAGCACGACGGCTACGACGGTGTCCTACTCGGCCTGCCGGGGAACGAGTATCACCTCGAATTCACCTCGCACGCCTACGGCCCCCCCTGCCCCGTGCCGAGCGCGGACAATCTGCTCGTGCTCTACGTCGAGTCGGAGGCCGTGGCAACCGAGATCGCAGGCCGGCTCGCGGACATGGGCTACCCCGACGTCGAGCCGGAGAACCCCTATTGGGACGGGCGGAGCGTCACGCTCGCCGATCCGGACGGATGGCGCGTCGTGCTGGACTGGGGCTTCGCCGAGTCGTGAGGCGGGAGGCTCCGGCGCTTCAGGGGCGCTCGCCCGTGACCGAAGGCGGCAGCGGACAGCCCACGAACGGTCTCCCCGTCAGGATGTGGCCGATCCTGTAGGCGCTGCATCCGGCACAGAAGCCCGTGACCGCCGCCACCAACGCGAGCGCTGCAACGATGCCACCCAACACGGCACCGACCGTCGGCTGCCCGGCGAGGTAGGCGACGGACGCGGCGGTCAGGAAGCACAGGCCGAGGATGTTCGCGAACCGCGGCGGGCGGCTGTCCTCCAGCGGCCCTTCGCCCCACCGTGGTTGCAGCAGCTCGAAGTACACGAGACAGGCGAGGCACCAGCGGCGGCCGAGCGTGAGGCCGAGCGCCAGCTGCAGCGCGAGAAGGGCGAGCAACGGCCACCACCCTGTCGCCACCGCGCCGAGCGCCACGACGCCGACGACCGCCTGGTTCACGCGTGGCGCCCGGGCGTCGATCACGTGTGTATCGCGATAGGGGTCCGCGCGCCGCTTCATTTCGTGAAGTATGCCGCCCGGCCGCTGGCTGCCGACCCTAGAATCACTCCGCTGTGGGCAGATATGCACCAGCCGCCCTGGTCGCGGCGCTGCTCGTCGCCACGGCACTGGCCTTCGCCTACACGGAGCAGCTGAAGCTGACTCCGAGCCCCATCATTCGCACGACGGTGACCAAAGTGTTCTCGCCCGTGTGTCGATGTGAGACGGGGACGGCCGCGGTCGCATTCAGCCTGCGCACCGCCGATCGCGTCGAGATCGACATCGTGCGCGGACGGTCGGATGTCGTGCGTCATCTCATCGTCGACCGTGCGTACCCGAAAGGGAGGCTCGAGGTCACCTGGAACGGGCGTGACGACACCGGTGACGTCGTGCCGGAAGGTGCGTACAAGCCACGCGTGAAGCTCGCTCGGCAACACCGCACGATCGTGCTGCCGAACGTGATCCGCGTCGATGCGACGGCGCCCGTCGTCCAGCTCGCACGGCTCTCCCCGCGCGTGTTCTCGCCCGACGGCGACCGGCGTGCCGACCGGGTCGTGGTCGCGTACCGGGTGAGCGAGCCGGCGCGCGTGGCGCTCTGGGTCGACGGCAGCAGGGCGGTGCTGAAGAAGGGGCAGAAGACGAAGGGCACGATCGACTGGTTCGGCACCAGGGACGGAGCGAGCCTGCCGCAGGGGTCGTACCGGCTCGAGCTCGAGGCCGTCGATCTCGCCGGCAACGTCAGCCCACGAACGAAGCCGAAGCAGGTGATCGTGCGGTACGTCGCACTTGGGCGCAAGCGGATCGAGGTGCCTGCCGGCGGCCGCATCGCCGTCCTCGTGCTCAGCGACGCCGCCCGCATCGACTGGAAGCTCGGTGCGCGCACCGGCTCGGCCCGGCCGGGCACGCTGAGGCTGCGAGCTCCGTTCCAGCCGGGTCGCTTCACGCTCACGGTGACGGCGAACGGGCACAGCGCGCGCGCCGCTGTGATCGTTCGGAGCACCGGCCCGTGACCTGGGCGGCACAGGCCGGGAGCGTGATCGGCGGCGCGGGCCTCGCTTTGCTCTACGTCGCGCCGGGGCGGCGCTTGCGGATCGCAGGGCTCGCAGCCTGGGCGCTCGGCCTGGCCGGCCTCGCCGCCTACCTGGCGCCGAGCATGAGTGCCGCGAAGCTCGCCGCCGCCGCGGTTGCAGGCCTCGTCGTCGCTGCGGCCGGCGCCTGGGCGCTGCTGCGGTGGCCGTACCTGCTTGCGTTCGCGACGCTTGCCTGCCTGCCGGTGCGCATCCCGGTCACGCTCGGCGACGAGGACGCCAACCTGCTGTTGCCGCTCTACGTCGTCGTGGGGGCGCTCGCGCTCGCGCTCGGCTGGGAGCTCGCCGTCCGGCGGGACGCCCGCACGCGCGAGCTCGGTCCGGTTGCGCTCCCCCTCGCAGGCTTTGTCGCCTGGACCGGCCTCACCCTCCTCTGGAGTGTGGACGTGCACGAGGGAGCGATCTTCGTCGGCGCGTTCGTGTTGCCGTTCGGCCTGCTCTCGATCGGCTTCGCGCGACTGCCGTGGCGCGGCCGCTGGCTGACGTGGCTGTGGGTCGGCCTCGTCGGCACGGCGCTCGCGTACGCGTCGATCGGCCTCTATCAGTGGGCGACGCGTGACGTGTTCTGGAACCCGAAGGTGATCGTCGGCAACGCCTACGCGCCGTTCTTCCGCGTCAACTCGATCTTCTGGGACCCGTCGATCTACGGACGCTATCTCACCGTCGGCATCCTGACGGCGCTCGCCGGCATCCTGCTCGGCGGCGTCCGGGGAGCCCGCCTGGCCGGTCTCTACGCGGTCGTCGTCGCGATGTGGGTGGGACTCTTTTTCTCCTTCTCCCAGTCGAGCTTTGCGGCGCTCGCCGTCGGGGTGATCGCGGCAGGCCTGGTCGTATGGGGCCGCCGCGCCGCGCTCGCCTTCGGCGTGCTGGCGCTCGTGCTTGCGCTCGGCGCCGTTGGCGTGCCGCAGGTGCGTCACAGAATCGAGACGAAGTCTCGGTCGGGCCTGGACTCCGTCACGAGCGACCGCTCGGCCCTCGTGGGCCAGGGCCTGCGGATCGCGCTTCACCACCCGGCGGACGGCGTGGGCGCCGGCGGCTTCAGGCGAGCGTATGCCGATCGTGTCGGGCTGCCGGGCAAGCGGCCGAAGAAGGCCGCATCCCATACAACCCCTGTCACGGTTGCCGCGGAGGAGGGCCTGCCCGGCCTCGTCCTGCTCGGCTGGCTCGTCGCTGCCGCGCTCTTCGCCGCCTTTCGTGGCCTCGGCCGCGGCTTCACGTCGCGCGTGTCGTTCGCCGTTGGCCTTACGCTATCCGCGGTCACCGTGCACAGCCTCTTCTACAACGCGCTCTTCGAGGACCCCATGACGTGGGCGATGCTGGGCCTCGTCGCGCTGGCGGTCAGCGTGCCCCGCAAGGGCACGGGGGCCAGGGACGCCGGCTGATGATCACGGGCGCGAAGCGTGCGCTCGTGCTGGCGCCGCACACCGATGACGGCGAGTTCGGCTGCGGCGGCACGACGGTGCGCCTCCTCGAGGAGGGATGCGAGGTGCGGTACGTCGCATTCTCCGTCGCGACGCGATCGCTGCCGGCGGGATTCCCGCCGGATACGCTGGCCCGCGAGGTTCGCGAGGCGACCGCCGAGCTTGGTATCCCCGAGTCGCACCTGACGGTGCACGATTTCGACGTGCGCACGTTTCCCGAGCGCCGGCAGGACATCCTCGAGCTGCTGGTCGCCCTCTGGGACGAATGGCGGCCCGATGTGGTCTTCCAGCCGTCGCACCACGACGTGCACCAGGATCACCAGACGATCGCGCAGGAGGGGTTGCGCGCCTTCAAGCGCACGACGGTGCTGGGGTACGAGATCCCATGGAACAACTTCGAGTTCTCGTACGGTGCGTACGTGGCCCTCGAGCACCGGCACCTCGAGCGCAAGATCGCCGCGGTCGAGAAGTACGCGTCGCAGCAGCATCGACGCTATGCAAACGCCGAGTACATCTGGAACCTCGCGCAGGTGCACGGCACCAACGTGAACCGTGACCTCGCCGAGGTGTTCCAGGTGTACCGCATCGTCGCCTGAGGAGACCGGGGACATTGCGCCGCCGCGACTGGATCGGCCCCGCGCTCTGCGGTCTCGGGGCAGCGTGCCTGCTCGCCGCGCTTGCAGTCGACCTCGACTCGACGGCGGCCAAGGCGCTCATGCTTGCAGCGGCGATCTTCTTCGTGCCCGGGGCGTTCGTGACGCTCGCGCTCGTGCGCCACATCGCCGGGCCGCCGAACTGACCACGGGGGGCAGGCACACTGGGGAGGTGCGAGCCCTCGCCGCTTGCGTCCCCGCCCTCGTCCTCGCGTGCACGGCCGCGGCCGCCGCCACGCCGCCGGTCGTCGTGGTCGACCCGGGCCACGACCTCCGCTCCAATCCGAGCACGGAGCCGATCGGCCCCGGCTCCTCGACGAGGAAGATCAAGGACGGCGGCGGCACGCGAGGAGTCGTCACGGGGACACCCGAGGCCGAGCTCAACCTGGCCGTCGGTCTGCGGCTGCGTGCGCTGCTCGAGCGCGCTGACGTCCGGGTCGTGATGACACGTACCCGCACCGCCGGCACGAGCTTCGGCAATATCCGGCGGGCGCGCATCGCCAATGAGGCGGGGGCGGCGTTGTTCCTGCGCATTCATGCGGACGGCAGTCCGAGCCCGGATGCGCGTGGGACGCACATCCTCTATCCGGCCCGCATCGCCGGCTGGACCGACGACGTGTACCTGGCCAGCCGCCGCGCAGCCCGCATCGTCCAGAACGAGCTCCTGCATGCGCTCGGCTTTCCCGATCGCGGACTCCAGGAGCACGTCGACTTCACCGGCTTCAACTGGTCGAACGTCCCGGTCATCCTCGTGGAGATGGGCTTCATGACCAACCCGACCGAGGACCGCGTGCTCGACAGCGACGCGGGACGCGATCGCGCCGCGCTCGGATTGTGTCGCGGGACGCTTCGCTTCCTGAATCGCGACCCCGGCCGTTGCCGGGCGTGACGGCCGATCCAAGGTTTAGTCGAGACTAAACTATTGGGTACGATGAGGTCGTGACGCCAGCGACGAAAGAGGCGGAACGGCGCCGTCTGTCGATGCTCGCCCGCCCCAACCTCGTCGTCGGTGTCGAGGAGGCGCTGCCGGGCGAGGCAGCCGTGCTGCGCGCCGCCGAGCGGTCGCTCAGCGGTGAGCGCCGCGGCGCGCGGCGGGTGACACCTTTCCTCGGACCCGCCTTCATCGCGGCTGTTGCGTACGTCGACCCCGGAAACTTCGCCACGAACATGGCAGCCGGCGCGAAGTTCGGCTACCTGCTGCTGTGGGTCGTGCTGACGGCCAATCTGATGGCGATGCTGATCCAGTCGATGAGTGCCAAGCTCGGGATCGCGACGGGCATGAACCTGCCCGAGGTGTGCCGTGAGCGCTTCCCTCGCCGGGTCTCCTTCCTGCTCTGGATCCAGGCGGAAGGGATCGCCATGGCGACGGACCTCGCCGAGTTCATCGGTGCTGCGATCGGGATCAACCTTCTGTTCGGGCTGCCGCTGTTTCCCTCTGCACTCCTCACCGGGGCCGCTGCCTTCGGCATCCTGGCCCTGCAGGCGTACGGGTTCCGGCGGCTCGAGGCGGTGATCGCCGCATTCGTCGGGGTGATCGTGGTCGCCTTCGGGCTGCAGACGTTTCTGGCCGAACCCAGCCCGGGGAGCGTCGCACACGGCCTCTTCGTACCCGGCTTCGAGGGCAAGGAGAGCCTGCTCCTCGCCGTAGGAATCCTCGGCGCGACGGTGATGCCGCACGTCATCTACCTGCACTCGGCGCTGACCCAACGTCGCATCGTCGGCGCCACGCCGGAGGTGCGCAAGCGCATCTACCGGTTCGAGCTCGTCGATGTCGTGATCGCGATGAGCATCGCGGGGCTGCTCAACATCAGCATGCTCGTCACCGCGGCGGCAGTGTTCCACGAGCGCGGCCTGGTCGACGTCGGGGACGACCTGTCGAAGGTCTACGACGGCCTCGGACAGCACCTGGGCTCCGGTGCGAACGTGATGTTCGGGATCGCGCTGCTCGCCTCGGGGCTGTCGTCCTCGAGCGTGGGCACGATGGCCGGCCAGATCGTGATGCAGGGGTTCGTCAGGCGCCAGATCCCGCTGACGGTGCGGCGCGGGGTCACCATGGTGCCGGCGCTGGTGATCATCGCCGCCGGTGTCGACCCCTATCGCTCGCTCGTGCTGAGCCAGGTCGTGTTGTCGTTCGGGATCCCGTTTGCGCTCATCCCGCTCGTCCTGTTCTGCCGCGACCGCTCGTTGATGGGCGACCTGGTGAACAGGCGGCTGACGACGGTGGCGGCAGTGGTGGTGGCCACCGTCATCGTCGGGCTGAACCTGTTCCTGCTCGAGCAGACGCTCTTCGGCTGATCCGCTACGGCCGTGCGATGAGTGCCCGCAGGCGCTTCCGCTCGACGGGCAGGTAGAAGCCGAGCGGCAGGAGCACGACCGGGTACGCAAGCGCAAGCAGCGCGGCGACCGGAAGCCCGCCTCCGACGAGCTTCCCGGTGACGGCGAGCGCGATACCGGCGGCGGCCGCGGTCAGCACCCGGCGCCACTGGTACGGCACCGGGTAGATACGGTTCGACCACCACGCCATGCCTGCGAACATCACTGCGTATGCGACAAGCGGTGGCAACGGCGGCGCCCATCATCCCGTACGGAGGGATCAAGGTCAGGTTCAGAGCGATGTTGACAGCCGCCGCGAGCCCGGTGATGACCCAGTTGAACTGGGTGCGGCGTGCGCGCCCGATCCCGATCGAGATCACGATGTAGCCGGCGAAGGCGACGGTCGAGAATGCGAGCAAGCCGACGACCCGCGACGCCTCCCAGAAGGTCGATTTGGCGACCACCTGCACGATCCATGGGGACAGCAGAGCGAGACCGGTCGCCACCCAGGTGGCACCGGCGATCAGGTAGGTGAGCACCCACGCATACGTCCGCTTCGCTTCGTCGTCACTCTGGATCGAATACGCGAACGCGGGCCACGCCGTCCGGAATGCCGTCAGCAGCAGCACCATCACCGATGCGATGCGCACGCCGACCGAGTACAGGCCGACCTCGGCATCGCCGCTCAGCTGGCCGAGGAAGAAGCGGTCGCTGAAGTTCGTCACCCAGAGCAGCAGCGCCGAGGGCACGAGCGGCCAGCCGAAGCGGTTCATCCGGCGCAGCAAGTCGCGGTCGAACTGGAGCCCGAGCTGCTCGCGGCGGTAGCCGAGCAGCCCGAGGTAGACGAGGAGCGTGCCCGTGAAGTTGCCGACGATCACGCCGACCGCTCCGCGGTGGAGCACGACGACGAGCAGCACCGTGGCCGCGATCGTGAGGGCGACATTGACGAGGCTCGCGGTGACGTAGGCCACCGCGCGCTCCTCGACGCGGAACAGTGACGTCAGCTGCTCGTAGTTCATCTGCGCCCACAAACCGACGAACGCTGCTCGCACGAGGTTCGCGCTACCCGACGAGTCGAACAGCGCCGAGGAGATCGGTTCCGCGAAGACGAGTCCCACCACCAGGCCGGCGGTCGCCATCGCCATCGTGAACCAGAACGACGTGCGGAGGACGACGCGGCGCTCGCTCGGGTCATCCGAGTCGAAGTAGAAGCGGAAGAAGGCGCTCGAGATGCCCATCCGGAGCACGATGGCGAGCACGGTCGTGAGCGCGATGAGGATCTCGATGCGCCCGTAGTCGGCCTTGGAGAGGTAGTGCGTGTAGAGCCGCAGGAAGGCAACGGCGAGGATCGGGGAGACGAGCCGGCCGAGGCCGTAGATCGCAGTCTGGGCGCCGAGGCGGCGCAACTGGGAGCCGACGGCCATCAGCGGTGCGGTGCGGTGTAATGGGCACTGGCTTGCATCACAGGCGAGCGTAGACGTCGAGCAGGCGATCGGCGATCCGCTCGATGTCGTGGACCTGCTCCACGTATGCCCGTGAGGCGCTGCCGATCCGCCGTCGCTCGCCGGCATCCGCGACCAACGGCAGGAGCCGCTCGCGAAGGGTCTCCGGAGTGGCGGAGACGATCGGGACCCGGGTGCGATAGGCCTCGTTCGTACGGCGCACCGCCTCCTCGTGCAGGAACGTGACGACGGGCTTGCCGAGTGCCATGCACTCGATCGCGAACAGCCCGTACCACCCGGCGTTGAGCTGGTCGACGACGATGTCTGCGTTGCGATAGCGGTCGAACGCCTCTGTGTGGTGGAGGCCTTCGACGATCTCGAGGTCGGCATCGAGCCCTGCCACTGCCTCGATCACGTGCTCCGTGCCCTTGCGCCGCCGCGACGACGGCGCGTGGAGGATCACGGGCCGGACACGTTCTGGTGCCGGTGTGGGTGTGATGCGCGTGAGATCGATGCCCGGCGGGATCACGTCCGCCTCGGGCACCCAGCGGATCGCGTCGTAGCTGCCGACGATCTCGGCGCCGGCCTTCTTGCCGTAGGACAGCTGGGGCGGCGACTTGCCGCGGATGTCCGAGCCCAGGTAGTGCATGACCGACTTCTTGCGGAAGAGCTCGAGGATCGGGAACTGGAGTGCCTGCGGGACGAGCGTGAGCCCGAACACGAAATGGAACACGTCCGTGCGAGGCAGCAGGCGCACGAGCGCCCGCCATTGCGCCGCTTGCTGCCGGAGCAAGCCGGTGCCGCGGTCGAGCGACCAGTCGGCCTCCGGGTGCAGCGTGTAGCGCTCGAACACCACGAGCCGGGCATCGACACCGCGCCGGCGCAATGCCTCCACATTGGTCCAGGGAACACCGGCCGTGTTGATCGGGCAGTGCACGACGCGGAGCGGCCGCTCGGCGGAGCCGGCACCCGGAGGTGTGTTCATTGTTGGCTCAGAGCTGGCACAGACAGGTCACAGGGGGCGCGCTACCGTGCCCGTGCTCCAGGGTGGGCGGGGGCTCGGGACGGTTCTTGCAGGAGCACGCACGACATCGAGCTCGTCTGCCTCTCTCAGGGGTCCCATTCGATCTGGTCGAAATACCTGAGCGCGGTGCGACCCGGCCTGATGCGCGAGCGCAGCGCCGCTAGCTCGTCCGGCGTGATCTCGCCGAGCGCGCGCTTGACGCCGAGGTAGGGGAGGTTGAGGTCATCCTGGTACACGATCGTCGAGATGCGCGGGTTGATCTCGATCACATGCTCGCCCACGAGCTGGATGTTGAAGAAATGCTCGATCCCGAGCTCGGCGACGATCCGGTCGGCCACCTCCATCAGCGCCGGGTCGTCGAGCGTGACGAAGTACATCGCGAGACCCGCGCGCATCGCCTCGCGGGTCTTGGCATGCCCGAGCAGCACACGCTCGCCGTCGGCGATCCCGTCGATCGTGCGCTCACCTCCCGTCGCGAGCTCCATCACGAGCAGGTCCGGGCCGCCGTCGGCCGGCAGCAGCTCGACCGCCTCCTCCAGGCGCATCGCGACCGATCCAGGCCGCTCGTTGAGCAGCTGATGGGCTCGGTCGACGGCCGGATCGAGGATCCGGAACCCCCGCGAGCCCGACGAGAACACCGGCTTGAAACAGACCGGGACGTCCGGATAGCCGAGCTCTATCGCAGCGGCCGCGACCGCCGCGGCTCCGTTGACGCGGCGGAATGCCGGCGCGGGCAGGCCGAGCCGGTGTAGGAGCGCGTACGTCTCGGCCTTGTCGTTCGAGCGGAAGATCGCATCGGGCTTCGAGACGAGCACGGGGACCGAGAACGTGCCGCGATGCTCGGCGAGCCCTTCGAGGTCGAACGAGGACTGCGGCAGCACGCAGTGGGCCCCTTCCCGCTCGACGACCTCGCGGACAGCGTCCGCGAAGCCGGGATCGGACCCGGCCGGCACCAGGTGGAACGCGTCGCAGAGATGGCGGCCGACCGAGCGCTCGGACATATCCGTGCCGACGAGTCGCACGTCGCGCTCGCCGTTCGCGCGCAGGCCGCGCAGCAGCGCCGCCGTGCCCGGCGCGCCGGAGGCGGTGACGACGATGGTGACCGGGCTCAGGCGCACGGGAGGGATCGTCGCAGTTCCATCGCTCACGAGAGATCGATGCGGTCGCCGGCGAGCTGCTCCAGTCGCCGCGCCTTCTCCGCCTCGAGCATCGCGTACATCGTCTCCTTCATGGTCGCGCCCTCGTACGCCCAGATCTCCGGATGCGTCAGGAGCTGCAGCCACCGGAACGAGCCGGCTCGAAGCTCGTCGCACGGACAGCCCGAGCGCCAGTGCTGGTTCGAGTCGGAGCGGTAGGTGGCGGGGTCGAAGTACCGTTCCTCCATCACGTTGATCGCGTCCTCGATCGGCGCGCTCATGTAGCCCGGGTCCGGGTTGTGCCAGGCGACGACCGCGTCGAAGCGCTCGTCCAGCGTCGCGCGCGGGTAGACGGCGTGCAGGCCGACGCGATGTCCGAGCGCGCGCAGCCGCTCGATCGCTGCGGCGCCTTCGCCGGACGCGAGGTTGTAGAAGACCGACTCGGTCATCAGGAAGTACGTCGCGGTTGCACCTTCCTCGCGCTCCAGCTCGGCCATCCGCAGCGCCCCGTCGAGCGAGAGGTCGACGTCGTGTCGCAGGAACAGATCGCCTTCGGCGGGCTCTTCGCCGAAGGTGGCAAAGCGATAGCCGCCCACCCTTGCGGCCGCGAGGATCGCACGATAGTGGCCGAGGTCGAACGTGCAGCTCATGGCTCGACGTCGACTTCCAGGAGCTGCGCGGCCGCCTCTGCCCGGGCGAGCGCTGCAACGGACGTGTCGGCGATCGCGATCACGTAGCCGCGGCGGTCACCGTCGAGCCGGACGGGCCGGATCGTCTCACCGACCTGGAGGTAGGTGTCCGCCTGGACGACGCCGTCTGCCGCCAGCACCGGCTCGAGGCTGCCGATGTGCGTCACGCGCCCCGTCGTCAGCGGTCCGGGCTCTGCCGTCAAGAACCGGATCGCGAGCGGTTGCGAGAAGTGCGGTCGCGCGACGTCGTCCGAGACCTGCTCGCCCAGCGCGAAGCGAAGCGCCACCTCCACGAGGTCGACCCCGGTGGCATGGCGGACGAGATCCGCCATCTGGCCGCCGGGGATGCGTGCGGCCACCTCGACCACCGCGACGGACCCGTCCGGATGCGCGATCAACTGCGGGAACGCGATTCCGTCGCGCAGGCCGAGCGCCTCCACACAGCGGGCGGCAACGCGCTCGGAGAGCGTGAGCTGATCGGCATACGCGGACGCCGGATAGACGTGGATCCAGCCGACGCCGAAGCCGATGCCGGGCGGGCGCAGCCGGTCGGACAGGGTCACGACCTCCGCCTCGCCGCCGCGGGCGATCACGATCCCGTTCATCTCGATCCCCTCGACGAAGCCCTCGAGGATGCATTCCTGCTCCACAGACTCCGCCAGCGCTGCGTGCAGGTGCGCATCGAGATCGTCCGAGGAGTCGATGCGGAAGACCCCGCGCTGGCCGCCCGAGTCGGCCGGCTTCAAGACGGCGGGCAGGCCGACGGTGCTCAGTGCGCGGCGCCCTTCGGAGAGCGAGCGCACCGCAGCGAAGGGCGGTTGCGGCACCCCGTCGTCGGCGAGGATCCTCCTCATCACGATCTTGTTCCGCATGCGGCGGGCGACTTCGGTGCCGATCGTCGGCAGCCCGAGCCGCTCCGTCACCGCAGCGACGACCGGGACCGCGCGATCGGCGGAGACCGTCAGGGCGCCGTCGACGTGGTGGCGGCGGGCGACGTCTGTGACAGCGTCGATGTCGGTGAAGTCGACCGCCTCGGCGATGTCGGCGACGTGCAGGCCGGGCGCGTCCGGGTTGCGGTCGACGCCGACGACACGCAAGCCGCGCTCGCGGGCCTGCAGGATGGCGCGCCGCTGGTGCCGCCCCGCGCCGACGAAGAGGACCGTCTTCACTGCGGCAGGATGCTAGCTGCGCCCAGGCAGGGCGCCGTCAGCTTGGGCTTGCCGGGTTCGGCAACAGGAAGGCGACGCGCTGCCAGCGGTCGATCTCGCAGCCGTTGTCGCGACGGAGCCGGACCCACAGCGTGCGACCCAGGTATTGGCCGGTGATCACTGCCGTCGACGGGCCGCCGAAGATCTGGGTGCATGCGACACCCCGCGGCGTCGGTGCGAATGCGTGGCTGCCGAGGCGTTGCAGGCGGCGGCATGCGGCCGCCGGGTCCCGCACGGTGCCGTGAGCTGCGCCCTCCGCGCATCGGAGCACGAGCAGGCGCGGCGGAGACCCTTCCTGGGCGCGGAACGCGATGCGCAGGTCGATAACGCCGGCGAGCGCGACGCCGGGGAACGTTGCAGCTGCCGCAACGACGGCTGTGGCGACGAGGGCGCGCATGTCCACAGAGGATACGGCGCTGGACGTTTGCCGCCGTCTAGACTCGCCGCGTGGCGCTCAGCGGCAAGAGGATCCTGATCACCGGCGGCGCGGGCTTCATCGGGACGACGCTCGCCCGCCGCCTCGTCGACGACAACGAGGTGGTCGCCTACGACAACCTCCACCGCGACGCCCTCTCCGGCACGGATCTCGGTGAGCACCCGAACTTCCGTTTCCTCGCCGGGGACGTGCTGGACCTCGAGGCCCTCACGTCCGCCACGCGCGGAGTCACGCACGTCGTCCACGCCGCCGGCATCGCGGGAGTCGACACCGTCCTCGCCAGCCCGGTGCGGACGATGCGCGTCAACATGATCGGCACGTACAACGCCCTCGAGGCGGCGCTCGCCACACAGGAGACGATCGAGCGGCTCGTCGAGTTCTCGACGAGCGAGGTCTTCGGCCAGCATGCGTTCAACGTCCAGGAAGGCCAGGTGACGACGATCGGCTCGGTCGGCGAGGCGCGCTGGGCCTATGCCGTCTCCAAGCTCGCCGGCGAGCACATGTCGCACGCCTACCACGCCGAGTTCGGCCTGCCGACCGTGTCGGTGCGGCCGTTCAACATCTTCGGCCCGGGTCAGATCGGCGGCGGCGCGATTCGGGCGTTCATCGAGGCCGCGCTCGACGGCCATAACCTCACGATTCACGGCGACGGCGCCCAGATCCGCGCGTGGTGCTACGTCGACGACATGGTGCACGGGACCCTGCTCGGGCTCGAGCATCCGAACGCCGTCGGGGAGAGCTTCAACATCGGGAATGCGCGATCGGCCGTGACGATCTTCGACCTCGCGCAGCGGATCAAGCGGATCACCGGCTGCGCCGGCGAGATCGTCTTCACGCCCCTCGACTACGTCGACGTCGAGCTTCGCATCCCCAACATGGGCAAGGCACGCGAGCTGCTCGGCTTCGAGGCGATGGTCGAGCTCGACGAGGGTCTCGAGCGCACGATCGACTGGTTTCGCGAGCAGCGGCCGGCCGGCACATGAGCGAGCAGATCCGCCTTGCGCGTCCCGACGTCGGTGAGGCGGAGGTGGCCGCGCTCGCCGGGGTCGTCGCGAGCGGGATGCTGACGATGGGACCGAAGGTGCCCGCCTTCGAGCGCGCCCTGGCGGACGCCTGCGGCACGTCCGAGGCCGTTGTCGTCTCGTCCGGCACGGCGGCGCTGCACCTCGCGCTGATGGCGCTCGGGATCGGGCCCGGCGACGAGGTCATCGTTCCCGCGTACACGTTCCCTGCGACGGCCAACGTGGTCGAAGTGTGCGGGGGGTCGACCGTGCTCGTCGATGTCGACCCGGATACCTTCAACCTCGACATCTCCGGTGTCGTCGACGCGGTGAGCAACCGCACGAAGGCCGTCCTCGCAGTCCACCTGTTCGGCCGGCCCGTCGACTGGGAAGCGCTGCAGACCGCCGTGCCGCAGGAGGTCGCGCTCGTCGAGGATGCAGCCGGCGCGCTCGGAGCGCGCTACCGCGGCACGCGCTGTGGGTCGCTCGGCCTGATGGGATGCCTCTCGTTTCACCCACGGAAGATCGTGACGACGGGGGAGGGCGGCGCCGTCATGACCGACGATGCGGAGCTCGCCGACGCGATCCGGCGCCTGCGCCATCACGGCATCGTCCCGCGCGGAGAGTTCGACATTCCCACTCCCGGCCTCAACTACCGGCTCCCCGACCTCCTGTGCGCGATCGGCATCCCGCAGCTCGAGCGCCTCGAGCACCTGCTCGTCACGAGGGAGCGGGTCGCCTCCTGGTACACGGAGCGCCTCGAGCACCTCGTCCTGACCCCGACGGCCGCCGAGGGCGACCGGCACGGCTGGCAGGCCTACGTCGTCCAGCTCGACCGCCGTGACGAGGCGTTGCGCGAGTTGCGGGCAGAGGGCATCGAGGTGCAGATCGGCACGTACGCCCTGCATCACCTCGGCGCCTACCGCGACCGGGGGTCGTTCCCCGGCGCAGACCGCGCCTTCGCCCGCGCACTTGCGCTGCCGTTCTCGACGACGACGACCGAGGCGGAATGCAGCCGGGTGGCGGAGGCTCTGGCGCGGTTCGTCTAGGGAGGACTTGACAAAGGCCTATTGTGAGTGAATACTCACTACTATGACGATGCCGCGACAGACTGCTGCCGAGCGCCGTGTCGCGGTGCTCGACGCGGCGACGACGGAGTTCGCTGCGAAAGGCCTCCACGGCGCCTCGACCGAGGACATCGCCCGCGCAGCCGGCATCTCGCAGCCGTACCTGTTCCGCCTCTTCGGGACGAAGAAGGAGCTCTACCTGGCGACCTCGCAGCGGGCGATCGAGCATCTGTACCAGGTGTTCGCGGACGCCGCGGCGGGCAAGCAGGGGATGGACGCACTGCACGCGATGGGGGAGGCGTACCAGGACGTCATGTCCGATCGCGACAGATTGATGCTGATGTTGAAGTGCTGGGCGTCCTGCGACGACCCGGAGATCTGCGAGGCGGTCCGCGCCGCCTGGCGCAATCTCGTCGATCTCGCCGAGCGCCGCTCCGGCGAGTCCCCGGAGGTCGTGGCCGCGTTCTTCTCCAAGGGCGCACTGTTGACGGTCCTGATGGGCATGGAGGCCTTCACGCGCCCCGAGCCCTGGTCGGACCGGCTGATCGAGGGTGCAGCAGCCGGGATGACGGGCTAGGCGATCTCTTTTTTTGCACACAAAGATAGTGACCAGTCACAATCACATCGAGAAAGGAGCACCACGTTGACACGAGCCACGACGCTCTGGACGTTCGCGATCACCTCGATCGCGCTCTTCATGGTCTCGCTGGACAACCTCGTCGTGTCCACCGCGATTCCGGTCATCCGCAAGGACCTGCACGCCTCGCTCCAGAGCCTGGAGTGGACGGTCAACGCGTACACGCTCACCTTTGCCGTGCTGCTCCTGACGGGCGCCGCGCTCGGCGACCGCTTCGGCCGCCGCCGCATGTTCTCGATCGGCATCGCGGTCTTCACGGTCGGCTCGGTCGCGGCGGCCCTTGCTCCGAACATCGAGACGCTCAACATCGCCCGGGCCGTGCAGGGCGTCGGCGGCGCGATCGTGCTGCCGCTGACGCTCACGATCCTGTCGGCTGCCGTGCCGCCGGAGAAGCGGGGGCTCGCGCTCGGCGCCTGGGGCGGCATCGGCGGTCTCGCGATCGCCTTCGGCCCGGTCGTCGGCGGTGCCGTCGTGCAGGGCTTCTCATGGCAATGGATCTTCTGGCTCAACGTTCCCATCGGCATGCTGCTGGTCCCGCTCGCGTTGAGCCGGTTGGAGGAGACGTACGGCTCCGGTGGCAAGCTCGACCTGCTCGGCCTCGGGCTCGTGAGCGTCGGGCTGTTCGGCATCGTCTGGGGTCTCATCCGGGGCAACGGGCAGGGCTGGGCCAGCACCGAGATCGTGACGGCGCTCGCTGCCGGCATTGCGTTCGTGGCGCTCTTCGTCGCGTGGGAGCTGCGGGCAACGTCGCCGATGCTGCCGATGCGGCTGTTCCGGAACGCGGCCTTCTCGCTCGCCAACCTGGCCTCGCTGTTCATGTTCTTCGGCATGTTCGGGTCGATCTTCCTGCTCGCCCAGTTCTTCCAGACGATCCAGGGATACTCCCCGCTCCAGTCCGGGCTGAGGATCCTCCCGTGGACGCTCGCGCCAATGTTCATCGCGCCGATCGCAGGCGCACTCTCGGACAAGATCCCCGCCAGAAACATCATCGGTGTGGGTCTGACGCTGCAGGCCGGGGCGCTCGCCTGGATCGCGGCCGTCTCGACCCCGACGACCCCTTACTCGCACCTCGTCCTCCCGTTCTCGTTCGCAGGGGTCGGCATGGCGCTCTTCTTCGCGCCCGTCGCGAACATCGTGCTGTCTGCGGTGCGGCCAGAGGAAGAGGGAAAGGCATCCGGGGCGAACAACGCGATCCGCGAGCTGGGCGGCGTCTTCGGCGTCGCCGTGCTCGCGTCGATTTTCGCGCACGCGGGCGGCTACAGGACGCCCGAGACGTTCGTCAACGGGATGAACACGGCGGTCTACGTCGGCGCCGTCGTGGTCGCCCTCGGAGCGGTGGCAGCGTTCATGATCCCGCGCAGACCACGGCGGCAGGAGGCGAACGCAGGCGTCGCGCAGCCGGTCTTCGAGGGGGCCTAGCCGAACCACGGCGCGGGGCCGGACCTACCGGGCTGCGGCGGGCTCCGCGCGCCGCACCCACGCGCTGCTTACCTAGGCGCATGTCTCGCCTGCTCGCACGACGCGCCCGGCTCGTCACCGCGCTCTCGGCTGTCGCGCTCGTACTCGCTTTCGCCCTCGGCAGCACCGTCGTACCGCGCATGGAAGCGAGTGCCGACCAGTTCGCGGATTTGTCGTCCGAGAGCCACGCGGCCAACAGGACAGTGGAGCAGCGCACGGGCGTGGAGGTCGATCCGGGAGTGCTCGCGCTCGTGCGGGGAGGCGCGAGCTCGGTCGCGCGCGTCCGTGCCCGAATCGATGCCGACCCGCAGGTTGCGCTGACGGGGGTCGACGAGCACGGTGTCGTGCTCGTCTTTCTTCGCGCCGGCAGCGGCGAGGACACGAAGGCGGCGGCCGACCGCCTCATCCAGGCCTTCGCCGGGGATCCCGGCGTCCGCCTCGGCGGCGGCGCGATCGCCGCGAGGCAGGTGACCGAGGCGATCCAGCACGACCTTCGCCGCGCGGAGCTCATCGCCCTGCCCCTCGTGCTCCTGTTGTCCTTCTGGGTCTTCCGCGGTGCAGTCGCCGCGTGTATGCCACCGCTCGTCGGAGCCGGCGCGATTGCGCTGACCTTCCTCGGTCTTCGTCTCGCGGTCGAGGTTCATGGGCTCTCCGTCTTTGCACTCAATCTCGTCACGGGGCTCGGGCTCGGCCTTGCCATCGACTACTCGCTGTTCGTGGTATCCCGCTGGCGGGAGGAGGCGCAGCGACACGGCCATGGGCAGGAGGCCCTCGCCCGCACGCTGCACACCGCCGGGCGCACGGTGCTGTTCAGCGCCCTCACCGTCGCCGCATCGATGGGCTGTCTGCTCGTCTTTCCCCAGCAGTTCCTCTACTCGATGGGGCTCGGTGGCATGCTCGTCGCGCTCTCGGCCGGGCTCATCGCGCTGGTTCCGCTCCCGGCGCTCCTCTACTGGCTCGGTCCGCGCATCGACGCGCTTGCGCCGCGGCGCTTGCAGCAGCCGCCCTCGGGGGGCCGTTGGGGAAGGCTGGCCGCGTGGGTGATGCGGCGGCCCGGCAGAATCGCGGCCGCGTCTGCATCCGTGCTCGTGGTGCTCGCGATTCCCGCCCTCGGAGTGCATTTCATCGGGGTCGACGCGACGACGCTGCCGTCGTCGGCGAGTGCACGTCAGGTGGCCGACGCGCTCGACGACGCGGGGCTGCGCGGCCGCTACACGCCGATCACGGCGATCAGTGCCACGCGACCCGAGCAGGACGTCCCGGCCCGCATCGCACGCCTCGCCGCCGTGGAGCGCGTGCTACCCACCCGCGAGATTGCTCCAGGTCTCTGGCGGCTGGATGTCGTGCCACGCGCCAAAGGGCTCGCGCCGGCGACGCAGCAGGTCGTGAGAGACGTTCGCCGCCTGCTTCCCGCCGCCGCTGTGACAGGCGCGGCGGCGGCGTTCGTCGATCAACAGGCAAGCCTCCGCCGCCACTTGCCGTGGGCGCTCGGAATGCTTGCGCTGACGACATCCATCCTGATCTTCCTCTTCACGGGGTCGGTGCTCCTGCCGCTCAAGTCGCTCGTCATGAACGCCCTCACCCTCGGCGCCTCGTTCGGGATCCTCGTGCTCGTGTTCGAGTGGGGCCGGGGTCTCGACGGCCTCGAGTCCACCCAGCCAATCCTCCTCTGCGCCACCGCATTCGGGCTCTCGACCGACTATGCGATCTTTCTGTTCTCCCGCATCCGCGAGGCACGCGCTCGAGGGCTCGAGAACCGTGCGGCGGTTGCGGACGGCCTCGAGCGCACCGGGCGCATCGTCACGGCCGCAGCCCTGCTCTTCTGCGTTGCGATCGCGACGTTCGCCACCTCCGGCATCTCGTTCATCCAGGAGCTCGGTCTCGGCACGGCGGTGGCGGTCGCACTTGACGCGACGATCATCCGTGCGTTCCTCGTTCCGAGCCTGATGGCGTTGCTCGGCGCGTGGAACTGGTGGGCGCCCGGCCCGCTACGCCGGCTGCATGCCCGGCTCGGCCTCGAACGCCAGTAGGTGCCTCCGTGCTGGTCGCTGTCGTGGCGCGGCACGAAGACGGGCGGTGTCAGACACCGCTGTCGCTGCGAGTTGCTCAGGCAGGCGGGATTCCGACTCGACCACGTCGCGATGCGAGTGCTCAAGCCGATCTGCCTGGGGATGACGTGTAGCACATTTGGCGCATCAGACACCTTGACCGTGAACGGTGTCTGACACCGATCGTCTGGTGTGTTGACGCCCGCGAGGCCCTGCCGCGAACTCGATACGCTTGCGCACCCATGGCCCAGACCGGCACGTCACCGGGGCCCGGACGCGACGCCGAGCTCGACGCCGCGCCCGAGGTCTCTGTCATCGTCACGCTCTTCGACGAGGCGGGGACGCTGGACGAGCTGTACCGCCGCACGACACAGGCGCTCGACGCGATCGGCCGCCCGTTCGAGCTCGTGTTCGTCGACGACGGCTCGGCGGACGGAACCTTCGCCGTGCTCGAGCGCCTGCACGCGAGCGATCCCCGCGTGCGCGCCGTTCGCTTCAAGCGCAACTACGGTCAGCATCCCGCGATGCACGCGGGTCTCGTGCGTGCGCGCGGCGAGGTGATCGTGACGATGGACGGGGACCTCCAGAACCAGCCGGAGGACATCGCCAAGCTCGTCGAGGCCATCGCTGCGGGCTATGACGTGGCAAGCGGGCGCCGCACGTCGCGCGACGACTCCTGGGGTCGCACGCTGCCGTCCCGCCTCATCAACGGGATGCTGCGCCGGTTCACCCGCGTCGACATCTCCGACTTCGGCTGCGCCTTCAACGCGTACGACCGAAGCGTGGTCACGCCCATGCTCGGCTCGATCGGCAAGCAGAAGTTCACGAAGGCGCTGATCCTCGCCGGCGGAGCCTCGGTGGTCGAGGTGGACGTCGGGCACGCCGCACGCCAGGGTCCATCCCGCTACTCGCCGCTCCGGCTGACGCGGGTCGCGCTGCACGTGCTCGCCGGATTCTGGCCGCAGCCGATCCAGTGGGCCGGCGTCATTCTCGGCTTCACGTGCTCGCTCGCTGCCGCCGCGCTCGGCATCTACGGAGCCGTCTACTGGATCGGCAACGAGAACTTTCCCGGCCCGCTCTTCCTCGGCGCCGCCGTCATTTTCGTCCTCGGGATCCAGGGCTTCGTGCTCGCCCTCGTCGGTGAGTATCTCGGCCGCATCCAGCGCGAGGTCGAGGGCCGCCCGCTGTACGCGATCGAGCGCGAGCTGTAGACCCACGGGAACCATCTAGGATCCCCGCACCGTGAGTAAGCGTGTCCTCGTCACCGGCGGCGCCGGTTTCATCTCCTCGAACGTGATCCGCCACCTCCTGGCCCGGACGCCGTACGACGTGGTCTCGCTCGACGCGCTCACCTATGCGGGCAACCTGGAGAATCTCTCCGACGTGCTCAGCCACGAGCGGCTCTCGTTCGTCCACGGCGACATTCGCGACGCCGCGCTCGTGGCCGACATCGCCGCCGAAGTCGACGTCATCGTCAACGCCGCTGCCGAGTCCCACGTCGAGAAGTCGATCGCGGAGGGAGCGTCCGAGTTCGTGACGACGAACGTCGAGGGGACGCAGATCCTGCTCGATGCGATCCGGCATACCCCGGTCGAGCGCTTTCTCCTCATCTCGTCGAGCGAGGTGTACGGCACGGCGGAGTCCGACCCGATGGACGAACGCCACCCGCTCGAGCCCCGCAGCCCGTATGCGGCGACGAAGGCCGGCGGCGACCGCCTCGCGTACAGCTACTGGATCACGTACGGCCTGCCCATCACGATCGTGCGGCCGTTCAACAACTACGGGCCCCGACAGCATCCCGAGAAGGTCGTGCCGCGCTTCATCACCCAGGCGCTCTCAGGCGAGGCGCTCACGATCCACGGGGACGGGCATGCCAGCCGCGATTGGCTCTACGTCGACGATCACGCGGAGGCGATCGAGGCGCTGATCGAGATACCTGCCGACGACATCGCCGGCGAGGTCGTCAACGTCGCCACGGGCATCGACATCTCGATCGACGAGATCGCGGATCTCGTGCTCGATGCAGTCGGCAACCCGCACGCGACGAAGGAGTTCCTGCCCGAGCGACCCGGTCAGGTCGACCGCCACATCGGCTCGACGGAGAAGATGGCGCGCCTCACGGGCTGGCGGGCCCGTACCGACTTTGCAGCGGGGCTCGAGCGGACCGTCGACTGGTACCGGGAGAACGAGGCCTGGTGGCGGAGCGCCGTCCCCCACGCCGAGCACGTCTCCTCGTCCTAGGCGCCGGCGTTGCGCAGCTCGGGTTGCTCGAGGCGGCGCGCGAGCGTGATCTGTACGTGATCGCGGCCGACCGGGACCCCCAGGCGCCGGGGTTCGCGCTCGCGGACGAGCGGGCCGTGATCTCGTCCGAGGACGAGCCCGCCATCGAGCGGCTCGCGCGCGCTCTGGAGCCGGACGGGGTCATCTCGCCGGGTGCGGACTGGCCGGTCGGCATCGCCGCCAGGGTCGCCGAGAGGCTCGGTGTGACCCATCCGATCAGCGGCGCGACGGCGGCGCTGGCGACCACCAAGACCCGGCAGCGCGACTGCCTCGCAGCCGCGGCCGTGCCCCAGCCGCGCACGTACGCCGCAGGCGACCCGAGCATTCCCTTCCCGTGCGTGGTCAAGGCACCCGACCGGCAGGGCCAGCGCGGCCTCACGCTCGTCCGCCGGCCCGAGCATCTGCAGGCCGCGATCGAAGCGGCAATGAGCGAATCGCGCAGCGGCGGTGCTCTGATCGAGGAGCTGGTCGAGGGACCGGAGCTCACCGTCAACGCGGTCTCCCACGGCGGTCGCTTTCAGGCACTCACGGTCACGGACCGCCTGACGGCGGATCCACCCGCGTTCGGCGTCGCGCTCGCCCACGCCTGGCCCTCTATCCACTCCACCGCTGCGGTCGTCGAGGCTGCGCGCAGGGCCGTCGCGGCACTCGGGATCGCGGACGGCCCCAGCTACACACAGGTACGGCTCGCGGCGGACGGGCCGAAGGTCGTCGAGGTGGCCGCTCGGCTTGGCGGTGGACACGATGCAGAGCTCTGCCGCGTTGCGACCGGTGTCGACCTGAACGGTCTCGCTCTTTCCTTCGCGCTCGGCGAGTCAGTTCGCGAGGCCGGTCCCCCGGCGCTGCCGCTCGCCGGAGGTGCGTGCGTCGTGTTCCTGGTCGCCCCGCCCGGGGAGCTGCGGTCCGTCGACGGGGTCGACGCTGCGCTGGCCGTCGAGGGCGTCCAGTGGCTGCGGCTGTACCGCAGGCCGGGGTGGCGCTTCGAGCAGCTCCGTCGCGGGGGCGACCGGGCCGGAGCCGTCCTCGCCGTCGGCAACGATCGTGAGGACGCTCTCGATCGCGCCCGCCGTGCGGCGAAGGCCGTACGCTTCGTGGTCGATGCGGTTACGGCGTAGCACGCGGCTCGGCTTTCAGCCGCCCGCAATCGGCGACGAGGAGATCGATGCCGTCACGGAGACGCTGCGCTCCGGCTGGCTGACGACCGGGCCGCGAGCGGCTCTGCTCGAGCAACGGATGGCCGCCTACCTGGATGCGGAGCACGTGCTCGCCGTTTCGTCCGGGACCGCCGCTCTCCACCTGGCGCTCCTGGCCGTCGGCGTCGGCCCCGGTGACGAGGTGATCACCAGCCCGATCACGTGGCCCGCGACCGCGAACGTGATCGAGCATTGCGGGGCGATCCCGGTGTTCTGCGACGTCCGGCCCGCCGACCTGAACATCGATCCCGCGTTGATCCCCGCACTCGTGACGGAGAGGACGAAGGCGATCCTGCCAGTGCACCTCGCCGGCCAGCCGGCAGACCTCGACCCGATCCTCGCGCTCGGCCTGCCCGTGGTCGAGGATGCGGCCCATGCCGCCGAGAGCCGCTATCGGGGTCGCAAGGTGGGTGGGATCTCGGACGCCACGTGCCTGTCGCTGTATGCGACGAAGAACATCGCCGCCGGCGAGGGGGGCCTGATCGCGACGAACCGCGACGACGTCGCGGACGCGATCCGGAACATGCGTCTCACGCGCCGCGGCGACGGCGCCCACTACGACCAGGTAACGGCAGGCTTCAAGGCCAACCTGTCGGACGTGCTCGCCGCGATCGCCGTCGTCCAGCTCGACCGGGTCGAGGAGCACGGCCGCATCCGCGAGCGGCAGTTCGCGCTCTATGACGAGGGCCTCGAAGGGCTCGAGGGGATCCTGCCGCTCGAGCGCGACCCACGCGACGGGCACGCACGGCACCTCTACATCGTGCGCATCGATGCTGCGCGCGCCGGAGCCGGCCGTGACGCATATCAACGCGCGTTGGCGGAGGAGCTGATCGGCTCGAGCATCCATTTCCTTCCGGTGCACCGGCTCACCTGGTTTCGCAACCGCTACCCCGGCCAGGCCGCGCTCCCCGTCGCCGAGCGCGCGGGCGACGAGGTGCTCTCGCTGCCGCTCTCACCCGCCCACTCCGACGACGACATCCTCGACGTCCTCGACGCGTTGCGGCGGATCCACGAGCGGCACACCGCATGACCACGCGGCGCTTGCTCCGAATCGGCGCCACGATCGCCTTCACAGGCCTTGCCGTCGGGTATCTCGTCTGGAAGATCGATCTCCACCAGACGTGGGCGACCCTCGAGGACGCGAACCCGTGGTGGTTCGCGCTTGCGGTCGCGATCATGGTCGGCTCGGTGCTGCCGATGGCGCTGCGCTGGCAGTGGCTGCTCGAGGCGCAGGGGATCCACGACCGCTTCGGCTGGCTCACGCGCGCGTATTTCGTGTCCTACACGGCGGGCCAGATCCTGCCGACTGCGATCGGCGGAGACGCGGTCCGCATCTACGAGACGTCCAGGCGCCACCCCGGCCGCACGGCCGACCTGACCGCGATCGTGGCGCTCGAGCGAGGGCTCGGCGGCGCGGCAACGGTGCTGCTCGGCGCTGTCGGGTTCGTGCTGGCGATCGGCCACTACGACGTCGGCGCGTATCTCTGGCTCGAGGGTGCGTTCGTCGTCGCCACGGTCCTGCTGATGGTGTTGTTCTTTGCGCGCTCCGCGCGACCGGCCCTTGCACGCACGCGTCCCCTGCTCGCGCGGCTGAAGCTGGAGCGGCCGCTGCGCGCGTTCTACGAGGGCGTCCACCACTATCGTGGCCACCCGCGGCTGCTGTTCGAGGTCTTCGTGTTCACGACTGTGATCCAGGCGGTGCGAATCCTCGCTATCTGGGCCGCGGGCCGCGCCGTGGGGATCGAGCTCGGCCCCCGCATCTACTACGTCATGGGCCCGCTGTTCTTTCTCGTCCTGCTCGTGCCGTTCACCCTGAACGGATTCGCGGTGCGGGAGGCCTTCTTCGTCAGCTTCCTCGGCAGCGTCGGCGTCGATGCCGACACGGCCTTCGCGGCCGGGTTTCTGTTCTTCCTCGTCACCGTCGCGCTGGCGCTGCCGGGCGGCGTGATCCTGCTCTGGGAGGGAATTCGCGGAAGTGGGAGGCCGCGGGTCGAGCATGGATGACGTCGGAGTCGTCGTCGTCACCTACAACGCCCTCCCGTGGGTCGAGCAATGCCTGACGAGCGTCGAGGGCACCGATACCGTTGTCGTCGACAACGGCTCCACCGACGGCACGGTCGCGTTCGTGCGCGAGCGCTTCCCCGCCGTTCGCGTGCTCGAGCGGACGAACCGCGGCCTCGCGGCAGGATGGAACGCCGGCCTGCGCGAGACGTTCGGCCGGTGGGTGCTGATCCTCAACGCGGACGCATGGCTCGTCGACGATGCCCTCGAGCGCCTCGTCGCCGTCGGCGACGCCCATCCGGACGTCGCCGTCGTCGGGCCGCGGCTGCTCAACCCGGACGGCTCGCTGCAGCGGTCGGTGCGGGGCTTCCCCACCCGCTGGCGGCTCGCCACCGAATACCTCTACCTCCGCAAGCTCGCCCCGCGGTCGCAACTCTTGAACGGCTTCTATGCGGGCGGGTTCGACCACGAGAGCGAGCGTGAGGCCGAGGTCGTGATGGGCTCGTGCATGCTCGTGCGCCGCGCGGCGATCGACGAGGTAGGCCTCCTCGACGAGCGCTTCTTCCTGTTCAGCGAAGAGGTCGACTGGAGCTACCGCTTCGCACAGGCAGGCTGGAAGACGCTGTTCACGCCGGCCGCACAGTGTGTCCACGTCGGCGGCGCCTCACACGGCGGCCGCCTGTATCGCGAGAACATCCGCGGGCACCTTCGCTTCTTCGCGAAGCACCGCGGGCCGGCGGAGGCGGAGCGGGTGCGGAGGCTGCTGCGCCTGTCGCTCGCGATCCGCGGGAGGATCGTGCGCGGACAGCGTGGCGCGCTGTACCGCGACACGGCGCGCTGGATCGCCTCCGGCGATGTCGCGACCTTGATCGAGCGATGAGCTCCGTCCTCCTGTTGGTGCGGCTCGCCGCCGCTACGGGTCTCGTCCTTGCGCCTGGGGCGATCGTGGCGCGCGCGGTCGGCGTCCGGTCGACCTCGGCGACGGTTGCCTGGGGGCTGGCGATCGTCTTCGGGGCGCTCGCCGTCACGTTTCTCGTGCATGGATCGTTGACGTTGACCCTCGTGGTGCTGCTCGTCGTGGCTGTCGCCGCCGCACCGCTCGCGAAACGGAGAGCCTGGCTGCCGCCGTTGCCCGGCCGGCCCGTGGTGTTGGTGGCGGGCGTCGTGCTGGGGCTCCTGCTCTGGCACGTGGCCGGCGAGATCGGGGGCGACGGCCTCTTCCACCTCGCGCGCGTGCGGAAGCTGCTCGCGTTCGACGACCTCTCGCTGACATCCGTGGACGAGTTCGCCGACGGCGGGCTGCATCCGGGCTATGCGTTCCCGCTCTGGCACGGCTTTCTGGCCCTGGTTGCCAAGGTGGCGTTCGTCGATCCCTCGCAGGTGGTGCTCCACGAGCCGTCGATTCTTGCTCCAGTCGCGCTCCTCGCGGCCTATGAGGCGGGCTACAGCGTGTTCCGGCGGGTCGTTCCCGCCGGGGCCTCGGCCGCCGCCGGAGTGGCGATGGCGGCAATGGCGCCCGGCCACGGCGGCGCGTTCACGGCGCTCGCGCTGCCCGCGACCGCGGCACGCCAGATCCTCGTCCCTGTGGCCCTCGCACTCGCGCTTGCCGCGTCGCGGCGTCCGACGCCCGGATCGCTCGCCACGGCCGGCGCGGCCTCACTCGTGCTGGCCGCCGTCCACCCGACGTATGCGCTCTTCCTCTGGATTCCGTTCGGCGGCTTCATCGTCGTGCGGTGGGCCTGGCGCCGGAAGGAGCTGCGTGGAGACGTACTCGCGCTTGCCGCTCTCGTGCTGCCGGCGGCCGCGTTCTTCGCCTGGCTACTGCCCGTTGTGCGCAGCACGGCAGCGGTCAGCCCTGACGCTGCCGAGAAGGCCCGGTCGTTCGACCACTACGCCGGGCAGCTCCACGGCAGCGTCGACCGATTTTCCCTTGCCCCCGAGGTGTTCGGCCGCGCCGGCGCGGTCGCCGTCGCTGCGCTGCTGTTGATTCCCCTCGCAGGGCTCGCGTCGAAGCACCGCTGGGCCGCGTATGTCACCGGTGGCTCGCTCGCCGTGCTCGCGATCACGTTACTGCCCTGGCTGTTCACGCCGTTCTCGGACATCGTGTCGCTGTCGCAGTCGCGCCGGCTCGCCGGCTTCATGCCGCTCGGCTTCGCCTTCGCAGGTGGCCTGGGGGTGCTCGCTCAGCTCGTCGGCGCTGCCACCGCGCCGCTCGCACTCGTGGCAGGCATCGTCCTGCAGCGGCTCTACCCGGGCGACTTCGGGTACGCGCTCGAGCACGGCGGCCCTGCCTGGGCAACCTGGGTCGCAGTCGCCGGCGCGCTCGTGGCGCTCGCCGTCGGAGCCCGTTGGCAACGGGACGCCGGGCGTGACGCGGCGCTCGCATCGGTGCTGTTTCTCCTGCCGGTCTTCGTCCATGGTCTGGGGAACTGGTCGCCCGCGCCCGACCGGCATCCCAGCCCGTTGACGCCGGGTCTCGTCCACGAACTGCGTCACGCGGTGCCGAAGGGTGAGATCGTGTACGCCGACCTCGAGTCGAGCTACCGCATCGCTGCGTACGCACCCGTCTACGTGTGCAACGCGCCGCCCGGCCACGTTGCGGACACGCGCAAGAACCAGCCCTACGTCCGTCGCGAGCAATGGCGACGCTTCAACAGGACCGGCGAGCTCGCGATCCCCCGGCGCTGCGGCGCGCGCTGGATCGTGATCGACCGGGCCCGCTTCACGACGGCGCTGTCCTTGCCGGTCGCCTATCGCGACGGCCGGTACACCCTGTACAGGCTGCCGCCCGGTTGAGACCGCAGGCGGGATCGGCGCCAGTACCATCGCCCCGATGAAGGTGCTGCTCGTCAGCTTCTACTTCCCGCCTGCCGGGGGCGGAGGCGTGCAGCGCCCGCTCAAGCTCGCCCAGTACCTGCCCGCTCTCGGAATCGAGACCCACGTGCTCGCCCCGGACGATCCGCAGTGGATCCACCGCGACGAGGAGCTGCGTGTGCCGACCCAGGCGTGGGTGCACCGTGCGCGCTATCTCGGGCCGAGCGGCCGGAAGCCTGCTGAGGAGCTGCACGGCAAGGAAGGGGTTGCGCGGCTCGCGACCCAGGCGAGGCTCCTCGGCCGGCGGGCGCTCGTTCCCGACGAGAATGTGCCGTGGAACATCACCGCTGTTCCGGCAGCGATCCGGATCGCGCGGAAGGTCGGGATCGACGTCGTGATCACGACCTCCCCACCGAACTCGATCCACCTCGTCGGCGCCGCGGTGCGAAGGGCGACCGGTGCGAAATGGGTGGCCGACCTCCGCGACTCCCCGGTTGCGCATGTTCATCGCCGCTCCGAGAGCGCGGTCGTGCGCGCGAAGGAGGGGGTCGATCGCGCGGTTGCCAGGCTGGTCGCCAGGAATGCGGACGCGATCGTCTGCGTTGCCGACTTCATCGCCGACGAGGTGCGAGCGCTCGAGCCCCGCGGCATCGTCGCCACGATCCCCAACGGATCCGACTTCGACGACTTCGACGGCCTCCACTACACGCCCGGGGCACGGCTGCGGATCACCCACGCCGGCAGCTTCTTCGGCAAGCGCGACCCGCGACCGTTCCTGCAGGCACTACACGACTCCGGCGTCGACGCCGTTGCCCGCTTTGTCGGCGACTTCCGCAGCGCCGACCGGCAGTGGGCTGCTCGGCTCGGGCTCGGCGACCGGCTCGAGCTGATCCCGTATGCCCCCCGGTCGACCTCGCTGGCGCTGCAGCGGGACTCCGAGGCGCTGCTGCTGCTGATTCCCGACGCAGGCGGCCGCGGCAAGGGAGTGCTCTCCGGCAAGGTCTTCGAGTACCTGGCCGCACGGCGTCCTATCCTCGCGGCCGTGCCGCCCGGCGGCGCCGCGGCCGAGCTGATTCTCGCTGCCGGAGCCGGGGTCGTGGCGCCTCCCGACGACGTCGATGCCATCGCAGCGGCCATCGTCGACCTCGACCGGCAGCTTCCGCAGCGGTGGCCTCGAAGACGTGCGGCTGACGGAGGAATGGAAGCAGCGCCTCTCGCGCGGCACGCGCGTCGAGGAGACCGCCGACCTGCTGCGCTCACTGGCGTGAGCCGCCGCCAACCGATCCTCGACGGCCTCTTTCTTCTGACCGTGCTCACGGTCAGCTTCGCGAAGATCCAGTGGCAGGTGGCGGGCACGCTGTCGCTGTCCGACGTCCTGACGGCGTTCTTCCTGTTCGGGTTCGCAATCAACCGGCTCGAGCGCTTCGACGGCCGCTTCGCGCGCTGCACCGCCGTCACCTTCGGATTCTTCCTTGCCTTCCTCCTCGTCTATCTGATCGGGTTCTTCAACCTCGACACGAACGAGGCGCTCGACCAGTGGGTGAAAGGGCTGGTCAAGTGGTTGCTCCACTTCGGCTTCCTCGTCGCTTCGGTCGCGTTGGTCGCCCGCCGCAGCGAGCGCTTCTACTGGGTGACGCTCGCCACGTTCTGCGGCGGCATCGCGCTCAATGCGGTGTATGGGCTGCTCCAGCTCGGCGTCGCACAGGCAACCGGCGGCAATCTCGACGCCAGAGTGTTGTCCCCGCTCACGGGTGGAGCGAGCCAGATCAACATCTACGGCGCCATTTCGGGGGCGAGCGTGTACCGGCCGAACGCGCTCACGGGTGATCCGAACCACCTCGGCATCGAGCTGATCGTGCCGCTGCTCGTGCTGCTCCCGATCTATCTACGCCTCGAGCGTGGGCACCGGTTGCGGACGCCCCTCGTGACGCTGCTGATGTTCCTGCTCGTGATGGAGCTTGCGACGCTGTCGCGCAGCGGCTTGCTGGGGTTGCTCGCGGGCATGCTCGTGCTCGTGCTGCCCTACGGCCACAAGCTGCTGTCGAAGCAGTTTCTGCTCCCGCTCGCCGGCGTCGGGCTGCTCGTGGCGGCCGTGATCGCACAGCGGGCGAGCTTCTTCGAGACGGTGCTGAAATCGCGCGTCGATACGAGTGGCAAGGGAACCTCGACGCATTTCGTCGTCTACCAGTTCATTCCCGACGTGCTGTCCCAGCACCCGTTGTTCGGTCTCGGGCTCAACAACTTCTCCGTCTACTACGAGTTCGTGACCGGGCGCAACAATTTCGGTCCGCACTCGTTCTATGTGGCGTTGTTCGTGGAGACCGGCATCGTCGGCGCCGCGCTGTTCGCCCTGTACGTCCTGTACCTGTTCCGCCGCCTCGATACGGGGCGGCGCCTCGGCAGGGCGCTCGCGGCTGCGGGTGACCCGGTTGCTGCACGCGTACGGCCGCTCGTTTGGGGCCTGACGGCGGCTCTCGTGGGCACGCTGGCCGCCAACGCGTTCTACCTGACGATCGTCTTCTACTACTTCTTCGTGCTCGCGCTGCTGATCATCGTGGCACCCGCCGTCTTCGGCCGCAGGCTGTTGACGACGTGAAAGTCGTCATCCTGACGACCTCGTACCCGCGATACCCCGGGGACGTCGCCGGGGGATTCGTCGCGGATGCGGTCGAGCAACTTCGTGCCGGCGGGCTCGAGGTCGAGGTCGTCTCGCCGGCCTCGTTCAGGCACTACGGGATCGCGTACGGCGATGGGATTGCGAACAATCTGCGTTCGCGGAAATGGCTCGTGCTGGCGCTGCCGCTCTTCTTCGTCTCGTTCGCACGCGCAGCGCGCAAGGCCGCCCACGGTGCCGATGTCGTGCACGCACACTGGCTACCATCGGCGATCGCCGGACTGGCGACGAGAAAGCCGATGGTGGTGCAGCTGTGGGGGTCGGACGCGGAGCTCGCAAGGAGACTGCCGCGGCTGTTCGGCCCGCTTCTGCGCCGTGCGCGGGTGGTGGTCTGTGCCTCGCGCGCCCTCGCCGACGACGCGTGGGCTCTTGGCGCTCGCGACGTGCGGGTGATCCCGAGCGGCGTCTACATGCCCGATTCTGTGGGAGCGCCCGAGGAGCCGCCGCACGTCCTCTATGTCGGCCGTCTCTCGGACGAGAAGGGCATCCGAGAGCTCGCCGAGGCGGCGGCTGCCCTGCCTCTTGTCGTCGTCGGTGACGGGCCGTTGCACGCCCTGCTGCCGCAGACGGTGGGCTTCATCCCGCATGACGAGGTCGGTGCCTACTACGAGCGAGCCTCGATCGTCGTCGTGCCGTCGCGCCGCGAGGGCTATGGCGTCGCCGCGCACGAGGCGATGGCCTACGGTCGGCCGGTCGTCGCGACCGCGGTCGGCGGAATGCTCGACGCGATCGAGGACGGCGTCACCGGACTGCTCGTGCCCCCGCGCGATCCTGCGGCGCTGCGCGCGGCGCTGGAGCGATTGCTCGCCGACGAAGGCCTGCGCACTAGCCTAGGAAGCGCGGCCAGAGAACAGAAAAAGATAGGAGGAGGAAGTTGAAGGGTTGAGATGGTAGGATGGTGGGGTGGGGGAAAGAGAGAGAAGAGATGTTAGATGTGAGAGAGTGGAAGTGAAGTGAAGTGTAGGGAGATAGAAAGGGAGAGAGAAGAGTAGTGGTGGAGAGTGTAGAAGATGAAGATATTGGTGTAGAGAAGAGGAGATAGATGTAAATGCATGTAGATAGCAGAAGAAGGTGAAAGATAGATGTAGAAGAGATCAGGATAGTGAAGAGAGAGGAGAGATGTGTTAAGGAGATAAAGGGAGAGAAGATAGAAGGACGGATAGAAAGAAGGGAGGGCTCCACCGGGCCTCGAGCCGCGCGAACGAGGGGTATGGCACCAGCGATCCCACGAGCGAGAGGAGGAAACCGTCGCTCAGGAGTCAACCCGAGAGACCACGGACTGCGACGAACCAGGCGAGCAGGCCAGGGTGCGTTCACATAGCGGGCGGAACAGCAGTTCGATCCCGGCCGCCTCGAACGAACGCGTGAATCGTATCCGTCGTGTAGCGGCGAAAGTGGCCGATGAGCCGATCGAACTTTCCGAACGCGAACGGGAACGCCAGGCACGAAGATGACGATCCGTCCGCCGAGTCGGACGAGCCGAAGCCGCCCCGCGGAGAGCCGCAGACATCGTCAGCGATGTGCTCGAGAACGTTGAGCGCGACCACGGCCGAGTAGATCGACATCGCGTGATATCTTCGAGATCGACGGCAGCGATGATGAGACGCGTGAGATCGCCGACGAATCGCGTAGTGGAAGCGTTGAGAGTGATATCTAGCATCGACCTCGCTCGTCGTGATTTCCGGAAGGCCCGAAATCGAGCCACAACTAGTGCTCACGCCGATGCCACTGCCTATCTCGAGAGGGTTGTCCCGAGAAACGGAAGCTCGCACGTCGTTCATGTGGGGCCGGGCCACCGAGGCGATGGTGTCGATCTAGAGATGCTAACTTAGTGTTTTTTTTTTTTTTTTTTTTTTTTTTTTTTTTTTTTTTTTTTTTTTTTTTTTTTTTTTTTTTTTTTTTTTTTTTTAAAAAAAAAAAAAAAAAAAAAAAAAAAAAAAAAAAAAAAAAAAAATTTTTTTTTTTTTTTTTTTTTTTTTTTTTTTTTTTTTTTTTTTTTTTTTAAAAATGACGGAGACTTGGCTCAACCGTAGGCGGGCAGCGCCCGGAACGCTGCGCATGCTGCTGTGGGTGAGAGGGCCTGCGCGGGCTGGACGAGGCGTAGCGGCGGTGCCACGCGCCAGAGCGCCAGCGCGCTGTTCTCTCGGGCATCAGCGATACCCACGTCGCGGGCGCGCAGGAGCGCAACACGGGACCCGGCGATCTCGACCCGGGCGTCCGTGACGACGTAGCCGGGGCGCAGCGCGATGCCGGCACGGGTTACGACGCCGTCCCTGCGGATGCCGAACGTGTCCGTTGCGAGGCCCCGGTCGGCGTTGTCGCCCAGCAGGTGCCCAACGGGGCCGATGCGGGAGTTGAAGAATTCCGTGTAGAGGGCGACTTTGCCCAGCAGCGATGCGGCTGCCCCCGGCGGACAACGGCCCTCGTCGAGCCCGATCCAGAGGATCGCGGCGCGTGCACCGACCGGCAGGGTGCCGTCGATCCAGGCGTAGCGCTGCGTCAGCGAGCGTGGTTGCTCGGATCGGTAGTCGCTCGCAGCCGCGACCCCAGTGGCCGCCAGGACGACGCTGACGACGAGCGGCCAGGTGACGCGGAGGCGGATAATGATGACTGTGCCGATTGCGACGGCCACGACGAACAGCGCCGCCGTCGATAGCCCTCCCCGCGGCATCTCCCCCCAGAGCTTGAAGCTCAGCGCGTCGATCGAGTGGGTCGTGATTACCCGGAGGGCATCAGGATGGCAAGGATGACCAGGCCGGCGACAGTCGCCGAGGTGAGTAGCGGCGGGCGCGGGAAGCCTCGCTCCGCCCAGGCGAACGCGCAGATGAGCACGAACGGCGTCACGAAGAAGAGGCTGCGCTCGTGGACGGTGCCCTCGCCGTAGGGTGTCACCGAGAGCACCGCCACGGTGAGCAGCAGCCAGAGCGTGGATGAGACAGCGGCAGCCGCAAACGCCTGCTCCTGCGCTTCCGCGCGCGGTTGAGGAGGGCGGCGGCGCCGAGCGGCGCGGCCCCGCGACGAGGACCCCGAGCCCGAGGGTGAGAGACGTGACATGCGCAGCGAGCCAGAGCACGATGCCATGTGGGTGCCACGACTCTCGGAGCAGCACGCTGTAGGCCCCGAGCGGCCGCCAGATGCCGGCGGCGGCCATGACGGCAGCACCGGCGCCGGCCGCCGCATAGAGGGCCCAGGTCGGGGCGAAGGCGCGGAATGTCGCTCGAAGGCTGCCGCGGGCCAGTCCGTGGAGCACGACCGCGGAGACGACTGCCCCGGCAAGCGCCACCGCCTGCGTGCGGGTTGCAAAAGCGAGCGCAAGCGCGAGCGCGAGAACGAGTTGCCGCCGCGCGGAGGGCTTCTCGAGAGCGCGGACCAGAGCGAGCCCGAAGAGCAGGAAGACGGGGTAGAACGCGGCCTCGGTCATCACGAACCGCGCGTACACCATCCACGGACACGAGCACGGCGAGGGCGGCCACCGCCAATGCCCCGCGGTGCGAGAGCGCACGCTTGGCGAGCAGGTACGCCGGGAATGCGGCGCTCACCATCACGACCACGTTGATCGCCTGGATCAAACGGTATGCATCGACGTCGTTCCCGGTCAGGAGGTATGCCATCGCGTCAACGGCAGGCGTCACGATCCCATAGCCGTGAACCGGCAGGCGTCCATTCTCGGCCAGGCCGCGGGCGGCTTCTGCGTAGATGAGCTCGTCGGCGAAGATGCGTGGGACGGCGAGCGCCCGTCCGAGCGAGTACCAGCGACCCCCGCCACGGCGCCGACGAGTCCGAGCGCTCAGCGGCCAGGGAACTTGGTTGAGGCGCGCCAAGAACCCGTGTCGCATGTTTCGACGGGCGCCGCACGACGCGACGACCGCGGCGCGGCGACATCGAGGCTCCCCGAAGACGGAACAGCCACGGCGATGTGAACACCAGCACCAGGACGTGGCGCAGCTCGCTTGCTCGAAGACGGAGCGGATCGTCGAGGCGATAGTGCGGCAGCACTGCCCCTGAAAGAATGACGACGCTGAGCACGGGTACGAGGACGTATGTCAGGGCGCTGTGTGCCGAACAGCCGCGACGTATCGGCGGCCCCGATGTCCCCGGCGGTCTCGGGCGCCTGCTCAAGGCTCGGTCACTCGGCTCATGCGGGTCTCGAGCCGTCGACGCATCCGTAGACTCGTCGCCGTCTGTCTAATCAAGGCTCTCTTCTTCGGCTCGGCGGCGGCGCTCGCGTGGACGCACATTTTCTACCCCGCGGTGGCTGGTGCTCGGGCTCGGCACCGGCCGCGGCCCGTACATAGGGTCGCAGCGAGCAGAACCGTCGGTCACCGTCGTCGTCGCCGCACACGACGAGGAGGCGGTGATCGAACGTCGCCTCGTGAACCTGCTCGAGCTCGACTACCCGCCGCAGCGGGTCGAGATCGTCGTCGCCTCTGACGCCTCTACCGACCGGACGAACGAGATCGTGCAACGGGTTGCGGATCGCGAGCCACGCGTGCGCCTGATCGACTGCGAGCGCGGTGGCAAGGTGGCGGCGCAGGATCGGGCCGTCCGCGAGACGACGGGTGACGTCGTCGCATTCTCGGATGCGAATGCCAGCTGGGCGCGCGACGCATTGCGCCTGCTCGTTGCCAATCTCGCCGACCCCGAAGTGGGCTACGTCTGCGGGCAGCTGCGGCTCGAGGCCGCCGACGGCTCGAATCAGGAGGGCCTGTACTGGCGCTACGAGCTGAAGCTGCGCGAGGCCGAGTCGATGCTCGGGTCGGTCACGGGCGGCAACGGCTCAATCTACGCGCTCAACCGCGCCGACTACATCGAGGTCGACCCGAGGTGGGGTCACGACCTCTCGCTCCCCTACCGCATGGTGCAGGCGGGCCGTCGCGCCGTCTACGAGCCCGGGGCGCACGCGTTCGAGCGGCCGACTCCGTCGAACGAGACGGAGTATCGGCGCAAGGTACGGATGTTCGAGCATTGCTGGGAGATCACCCTCCGCGGCGCGATGTTCCGCCGCGTGCCGCCGCTCTACCTCGTCGAGCTGGTTTCCCACCGGCTCCTGCGCTACGGCAGCGGGATCCTCCACGTGATCCTTCTCGCCACGAGCGTCGCCCTCGTCACCGACGGCTGGGGCTACGGCATCGTGCTGGCAGCGCAGCTCGCACTGATTGGCGCAGCGGCCGCCGGCTTGCCGATCGCCCGTTACTACGTACTCGTCACGTGGGCCACCCTCGTGGCGCTATGGAACTACGTGCGACGCGGTGTGCCGGCGACGTGGGAGGCGGCGGAGGGGACGCGGTGAACCGCGCCCTGGACATCACGGCCGCCTTGCTCGGGCTCACGGTTGCAAGCTCCACTCCTCGCAGCCGGCGCGATTGCGATCAAGCTGGAGGACGGCGGGCCGGTGCTGTTTCGCCAGGTCCGCGTCGGCAAGGACAGCGCCGACTTCGAGTTGTTGAAATTGCGCACGATGATCGAAGGTGCCGAGCGGACGGGCGCCGGCTACGCCGTCGAGCAGGGCGATAGCCGCATCACTCGCGTCGGCCGGATCTTGCGCAAGACCTCCATCGACGAGCTGCCGCAGCTCTGGAACGTCCTCCGGGGCGAAATGAGCCTGATCGGGCCGCGCCCGACGCTGCGCTATCAGGTCGAGAAGTACGACGAGAGACAACGGCAGCGGCTTGCCGTGCGTCCCGGGCTCACCGGCTGGGCGCAGGTGCACGGGAGGGCGACCCTCTCGTGGGCAGAGCGGATCGAGTTGGACGTCTGGTACGTCGAGCACCGCAGCAGCCGGCTCGACCTGAGGATTCTCCTGCGCACGCCGACGGCGCTCTTCGGAGGAACCTACAAGGGCGCGACGGGCGGCTGGCAGAACCGCGATGCGGGGTAGGGCGATTCGGCTCGCAGGCGGGCTCACAGATCCAGGGTCCCGGCTGCCGAACGCGCTGGCGCTGCTCTTCGTCGCCGTGCTGGCCGTTGTCGTGGTGCACAACGCGTTCACCTATCCGTCGGTCTCGGGGTTCGAGGCCGAGGCGGACATCGCTTACGCACGCGCCGTGGTGGAGCACTGGCGCATCCCGACCGAGTTAACGAACAACTACTACACCCCGCCGGGCTTCTTCCTGCTCGGCGGCGGCATGATCAAGCTCGGCGAGGCGATCGGCGTCGACGAGCCGGCGCACCTCGGCCAGCTGCTGAACGGACTGCTGGCCGTGGGCTCCGCGATCCTGCTCGCCGTCCTCTGTGCGATCGTCTTTCCCGGCCGGGCCTGGCTGCGTTGTGCCGCACTGGGTTTCTTCGTCTCGTTGCCGGTCGTGTTGAAGACCGCTGCGATGTTCCATCCTGAGCCGCTTGTCGCCTTTCTCGCCCTGCTGGCGACCGTGCTGGCCGCGCGCATGATCGCGGTGGGCCGGTACCGGCTCGGGTCTGCGTTCGTGCTCGGGATAGTTCTGGGAGCCGGGCAGCTCGTTCGCTCGGCCGGCATCTGGGAGCTCGGGGTCGTCTGTCTCGCACTGCTCGCCACAGCGATCGCCCGCCCCGCTGACCGCCGCAGAGCGCTCCGGGCACTCGTTGTCGCCGGTATTGTCGGGGTGCTCGTCGCGGCGCCGTGGTACGTACATCTTCAGACCACGTTCTCGAACCCGATCTTCGGCCGCTCCTCTCTTCCGGCGACGACGGATCCGGCTGCGGCTGTCGTGCCGGGCCGTTTCGCGGCGCCTGCGGCATTCCGGCTCGCCGTGGCCGCCCGCGTCCTGCCCTCGCAGCGGCTCTGGTTCTACGCCGATCCGGAACTCGAAGCGACGTTCGAGTCGCCGTGGCGCTCAGGCCTCACCCCCGCCTACTGGCCGATCACGTACACCGAGATGTGGGGGGACTATTACGGCGTCTGGAAATGGGGGTCGGTGTTCAAGCCCCTCTCGCCCTCGACTGCCCGGCGGCTGAAGGTCCAGAGTGCGATCGGGGTGCTCCCCACCTTCCTCGCTGCCTCGGGCTTCGTCGCGCTGCTCGGGCTAGCCATAGCCGGCCTGCGCCGGCGGCCGGAGCTCGTGCTGGTCCCGCTAATGCCGCTGGCGGCCCTGGCGGGGACGATCTACTACGCCCACTCGTACCCGACGGTCGACGGGGACACGGTCAAGGCGCTCTTTATCCTGCCGGCGCTACCGGCGCTCGCGGTTTGCTTCGGCTTCACGCTCGACGTGATCGGCCGGACTTCACGCTGGGCCGCGATGGCGCTTGCGGTCCCACTCATCGCCTGCGGGGTCGTGGCACTGTCGTTCGGCATCCTCTGATGAGCGCAGTCGCGAGCCGGGAATGGCGGTTCCTCCGCCTTGCCATGGCGGTCGTTGCTGTCGTTGTCGCAATTGACCTCGTCGCCTGGAAGGTGTGGGAGCTCACCCGCTATCGGCCGAGCCGGCTCGAACTGACGCTGCGCTGCCTCAGGAACGAGAAGGGCGCCGTGGCCGCTGCCCCCGCGCCCGACCCGCTCGCCGCGAGCGCCGGCGACGGGTCGGTGCAGACGACGATCGAGGGCAACGTCGTCACTGTTGCGCTCGCCTCCACCGTGGAGCAGGCGTTGAAGATCGTGGCGGACTATCGCGCCGTCGCGAGCGGGCTCGACGGCCGCCTCGAACGCCGAGACCGGGTCGTCTATCTCTGGCGCAATCCCTCGTCCCCGACGCAGCGGCAGGTCATGTACGACTGCCAGTACTGACGCCGCCGCGTCGCCTGGGGCCGCGCCCTCGCAGGGGTGGATACGATCGCTCGATGGATCGTTACGCCCAGGAACCCGAGGCCGGCCTGCTCGTGGCGCTCATCTCGAGCCTGGAGCACAAGGCGGTTGTCGACATCGGGCCCGAGCACGGCGGTTTTGTGGAGCAGATGCTCCTGACGGGAGCGGATGTGCACGTGATCCGTACGGAGTCCACGAGCCGACAGCAGCTTGCCGAGCGCTACGGCGCCGAGCCGCGGGTAACGGTGCACGAGCCGATCGAAGGGCAGGGTCGGTCAGTCGGCTCCCTCGTCGCCGACGGCAGGCTGCCCAAGCGCATCGGTGTGCTGAGGATCGCCGGCACGGATGGCGATGTCGGGCCTCTCGCGGCGATTGGTGAGCTCACCTGCGACATCGTGCTCGTCGAGCGACCATCGGACTTGCCCCGGTCGAGGGCGGATGAGATTGCAGCCGCACTGCGGCTGGAAGGCTTTCTGCATTTCGCCCTCGTCGGCCGTCAGAGTGGAGCTCCATTCGTCCAGTGGAACGACGGCGACGCTCCCGCTGGATCCGTCGGGCTCCTCGTGTTCGTGCATGCGCGCGTGCTCGGCCGGGCCGCTGCCGTCACCCTGGAGTACGCCTCCGGGCTCGCTGAGGGCCGCGCCGGCCTCGGCGAGCGAGACCCAGCGCTCGAGAATCGGCAACTCGAGGCGATCGGAGCCCTGCGGCGTATCGTCGATCTGCAGGCGGCGGCGGCGGACGACCGGCTCGAAGCGATCGAGGAGCTGCTCGAGGCGTTGAGAGCCGTGACGCACGAGCGTGACCTGCAGGCGAAAGCGGCCGCCGAGCGGCTCGCGGTCCTCGAACGCCTCGAGCGTGAGCGCGAACAGCATCCGGAAGCGGTGGAGAAGCAGGGGTGATCGAGATGCTCGAGACGTCCTGCCCGGCACGGAGGTGAATCGCGGCGGCGCGGTGCTCAGTGCCGAATGTGGCGCACGGGAATCGACTCGGTCAGCATCGGGTTTGCGAGTGCCACGCGCGACGCAACGAAGACGGCACGGATGAGCGGATCCCCGGCAAGCTCGTCTGCGCTCCAGTCGAGCGGAAACTCCTCGTGCCAGGGTTGGGTGAGTGTTGAGTAGACATGGGAGAAGCTCTTCCCAAGCTCCTGACGAACCCACGAGCGGGTGGGCCTGCACCCGCGGCCGTCGAGTGCGTATTCCGGCCCTCCCGGCTCGTCGAAGGGAAACAACGCAACCTCCTCGCCGTGTGCGACGCACGTCTCCAGAAGCAGCATCTCGTTTGCGCACTGGGCCATCCAGGCGATCGCGATGGCCGGATGCTCGAGGTGGTAGAGGGTGCCGTAGCAATACACGACGTCGACGCTGATCGGGTCGGAAGGGGGATGGTTGAGGTCGATGTGGCGAATGTCGAGCCCCGGGTAGCGCGCGCGGAGAACTGCGAGATTCTCCTCCTGAGCTTCGCTCGCGATCACGGTGCATCCCTGACCGAGCAGGAAGCTGGTGTGGTTGCCGATGCCGGCTCCGACCTCCAGCACCGTGCGACCCGCCAGCTCGAGCTCGATCGATGCAAGGTGGGCGTGCCGGCGCCGGTTGTGGCGGGTGTAGTGAATCGACTCGAAAACGTCTGCCGGCAGCGTCACGAACACGAGGATATCGGCGCGGCAGACGATTCCGTGCCCTGAGTCGGCGGGCGGCCCGCGCGACGGCTGCAGGCCGTGGCAGGGGCTACAGTAGGCATCAGTGCGTGCTCGCAGGCAGATCCAGCTCGCCACCCTGGTGCGGGAGCATCGCGAGTCGCTCGAGGAGATCGTGACGGAGCTCGTCGAGCGAGGTGAGCCGATCACCGAGTTCGACGCCCGCCTGATCTGCGAGGCGGGCTCGGTGCGTCTCTCGCAGGTGGAGGAAGCGCTCCGCAACGATGCCCTCCGCTTCGGCCGGGGGCGACTCCATGCGTGGACGACGCCCCGGATCGGAATCCTTCGCCAGTACGACCCAAAGCCGCTCCTCGTACCGGAGCAGTACCTGCTGGAGGCTCCGCCCGAGCCGGCTCCGACGATCTCGATCGTGACGCCGTCGTACGAGCAGGGGCGCTTCCTCGACCGCACGCTGTACAGCGTCGCCAGCCAGGGGTACCCGGCGCTGGAGTACGTGGTGCAGGACGGTGGGTCATCCGACGAGACGGTCGAGGTGCTGCGCCGCTACGAGCCCGTGCTGACGAGGTGGGCGTCCGAGCCGGACGAGGGACAAGCCGACGCGATCAATCGCGGCTTTCGCAACACGACGGGCGAGATCATGGCGTGGCTCAACTCGGACGACCTGCTGCTGCCCGGGACCCTCTCCTACGTGGCTCGCTACTTCGCCGAGCATCCGGGCGTCGACGTCGTCTACGGCAATCGGCTGATGATCGACGAGAACGACGCGCAGATCGGTGCCTGGATCCTGCCTGCGCACGACGACGTCGTCCTCACCTACGCGGACTTCGTGCCGCAGGAGACGCTCTTCTGGCGCCGCCGCCTCTGGGACTCGGTCGGCGGATCGGTCGATCCGACGTTCCGGTACGCGCTCGACTGGGATCTCCTCCTGCGCTTTCGCGAGGCCGGGGCGGCGATGGTTCGGCTGCCTCGCTTCCTGGGAGCCTTCAGGATCCATCACGAGCAGAAGACAACGGCCACTGCGGACGTCGGCGACGCCGAGTGCGCCCGCCTACGACAGCGTGTACACGGACGCACGATCTCGACTACCGAGATGCGCCGGCGCATGAAGCCGTACTTCCTGCGCCACATCCTCGTACACAAGCGCCAGCGGCTCATCGACCGCCTCCCGTTGCGCCGCCACCGCGTGCGTACGGTTCCGGAGGATTCCTGGCTGCTCGCGCGCGGGATCGGTGCGGACATCCCGGAGGGACGCGGCTTCGAGGACGGGGACACCGTTGCCGTCTCCGCGGCCTCGCCCCCTGAGCCCTCAGGGGACGGCCTCAGCGACGTGGTGGACGATCGCGCCGTAACGGTTCAGCACGTCGTCCGGTCTCCCGAGCGCCTGGATGCGCCCGTCCACGAGAAGCAGCGCGCGGTCGCAGTGCTCCTGATCGCACCCAGATCGTGGGAGACGAACACGATCGTCTTGCCTGCTTCGCGGATCGCGGTCGAACGTCTCGAAGCACTTCTCCTGGAACTCCTGGTCGCCGACGGCGAGCACCTCGTCGAGCAGCAGGATGTCGAAGTCGACCTGGATCGCGATCGAGTACGCGAGCCGCACCTGCATCCCGGACGAGAAGTTCTTCAGCTTCTGGTCGACGAAGCGCTCGAGCTCGGCGAAGCCGACGATCTCGTCGAAGCGCTCCTGCGATCTGCCTGCGCGTGAGGCCCGAGCAGCGTGCCGTTGATGCGGATGTTGTCGCGCGCGGTGAGCTCGGGGTTGAAGCCGACGCCGAGCTCGATGAACGGCGAGAGCAGCGCCGTCGACGCCGGACCGTGCCCGCGTCCTGGCGGTAGATGCCGGCGAGGATCTTCAGCAGCGTGCTCTTGCCGCTGCCGTTCGGGCCGATGATCCCGAAGAACTCGCCCTGCGTCGACGCTGAACGAGACGTCGTCGAGCGCGATCTGCCGCTCGTACGTCGTCCGGTGGAGCGGGTGCAGGAAGTGCTCCTTGAACGTCGTCCGCTGCTGGTGCGGCAGCCGGAACGCCTTGTCGACGCCGACGACCTCGATCGCTGCAGTCTGCTCGGCCCTCATACGCGCTCCGCGAACCACGGCTCCTCGCGCCTGAAGTAGAGGTAGCCGACGACGAGCGTGCCGAAGGCGATCGCGATCGGGACGAGCCGCGCCGAGACGTCCCGAACGCGGTCGTCAGCCGTGATCGGTTCGGCGGCGAGGTCCGGGTAGAGGACGAGCGCGCGGATGTCCTGGAGCACCTGGGTGAACGGGTTGAGGAACGCGAGCTTCCGGGCCCACGGCGGCAGGAAGCCGATCGGATAGATGATCGGCGAGGCGTAGAAGAGCAGCTGGAGCGCGAGCTCCCAGACCTGCTGCGAGGTCGCGCAGCCGCACGAAGAGCGTCGCGAGAGGATCAGCGCGACCCCGAGCGTGAAGACGTAGAGCTCGAGCAGGAGCAGCGGGATCAGCAGCCAGTCGGGCTGCGGGCGTGATCCGCTTCCAGGCGACGAACACCGCCGACGACGGTCAGTTGATGCAGAGCGTGATCGCCGGCGGTCAGCGTCGCCGAGGTCGGGATGACGATGCGCGGGAAGGCGAGCTTGCGGAGCAGCGACTCGCGGGCGACGAGCGAGAACAGCCCGAGCGATCGTCGCGTCGGAGAAGAACGTGAAGAGCACGATCCCGATCAGCAGCGAGACGGCGTAGTAGTGCGAGAGCTCGTCCGAGCTTGAAGACGCGGCCGAAGACGAGGTAGAGCATCGTGAACAGCGCGAGCGGCTTCAGCACCGACCAGACGTAGCCGAGCGCCGAGCCCGCGTACTTGAGCTTGAACTCCGCCTTGGCGATCACGACGAGCACGCGCAGGCGGTGTGTAAGCCCAGTGCGCGTCGACATGCGACGGGGGATCGGGGCTTCGGTCGCTGTCACCTCGATCAGTCGGGCTGGGAGCCGGCCGTGGTTGCCGGATCGGGCGCGGGGTGCCGCTGCCTGCCGTGGACGCCTCGAGTCGACCCGATCACCCGCGGAACGTTAGCGTTCGGCTGGGTCATCGAGCCGGTCCAGGCATAGTGCTGACGCTTTTCACCATTCCGAAGCCCTTTGTGGGAAGGATCGCCGAGATCCAGCGCAACGCACTCGAGAGCTGGACGGCGCTCGGGGACGATGTTCAGGTCGTGCTGCTCGGTGACGACGACGGGACCGCGGAGGCCGCGGACGCGTGCCACGCAGAGCGCATCCCCTCGTTGTCGCGCAACGAGCACGGCACGCCGCGGCTCGACGACGCGTTCAGGCGGGTGGACGCGATGGCGCGCCATCCCCTGCGCTGCTTCGTCAACGCCGACATCATCCTGCTCGACGACTTCCTGCCGGCCGTGCGGCGGGCGGCGGCGATGGCGGAGCGGTTCCTCATGGTCGGACGCTCGGTCGACGTCGAAGACGTGACTGCCGCCGAGGCCGGGAACCCTGCCCAGCTCCGCTCGCGCGCGCTCGCCGCGGGCGTCGGGCGTGGCGCAGCGGCTCTCGACTACTTCGTCTTTCCGTCCGGCCTGTTCGGCGAGCTGCCACCGTTCCTCGTCGGTCGAGCGTGCTTCGACAACTGGCTCGTCTGGCGCGCCCGGCAGGGAGGTCCCGTGATCGACGCGACCCGGGCCGTCCTCGCCATCCACCAGGCGCACGACTACTCGCACCTTGCAGGCGGCAAGAGCGAGGCGTACTACGGCGAGGAGGCGGCGTGGAACAGCATGCTCGCCGGCGGGCGCAGGCATCTCTACACCATCCACGACGCGAGCCACAGGATGCGGGCCGACGGGCGCATCGTCCGGGCCTTCGGCGGCATTCTGCACATGCGGGAAACCCTGAGAAAGAGCCGGGCAAAGCTCCGGCTCCTGGCCGGGCCTCGGAGGCGAGAGACGCGGTAGGTCGACGGGTGCGCGGCGGGACCATCCGCTCACGGCCGGCATTCGCTCTCCCGTGCCTGCACAGCCGGCCGATCTATCCTCTTGCCGTGTCCGACTCGGCCCCGTCTCCTGTCCGTGTGGTCGCCGTCGTACCGGAGCCGACGCCGTACCGGGCGCCGCTCTTCGACCTGATCGCGGAGCGACCCGACATCGACCTCACGGTCGCGTACGCGGCGGACGCGATCGCCCAGAACCGCTGGAACATCTCGATCGGTCACCCTCACGTCGTCCTCCGCGGCGTTCGCCTTCCGGGGGCCCACCGAATCCTGCGGCACGACTATCCGGTCACGCCCGAGATCGTTCGCGTGCTCCGGCGGCAGCGCCCGCAGGTCGTCGTCGTCACGGGCTGGAGCACCTTTGCCTCCCAGGCGGCGATCACGTGGTGCGTCGCACGACGCGTCCCGTTCGTCCTGCAGGTGGAAAGCCACGACATCGGGCCGCGGGCAGCATGGCGCCGAGCCGTGAAGGGCGCCGTCGTGCCGCGCGTCGTCCGGCGCGCGGCGAGTGTGCTCGTCACCGGCACGCTCGCACGCCGCTCGCTCGTGGCGCGCGGCGCAGACCCGCGCCAGGTGCGTGTGTTCGCGAACACGGTCGATACGGAGCGCTTCGCCGCCGCCGCCGACGCCGCCCGCCTCGGGCGCGAATCCCTGCGAGCCGGGATCGGGCTGGCGCCGGACGATGTCGCCGTGCTCTCCGTCGCCAGGCTCGCTCCGGAAAAGGCGATCGACTCCTTGATCCGTGCCGTCGCGCTGGCTGCAAGGCCGCACCTGCGCCTCGTGCTCGCCGGGCAGGGACGTGAGCGAGCGGCGCTCGAGCGCCTCGCGCGCGACCTCGGCGTACGCGCGATCTTCCTCGGGAACGTCGACTGGGACGACATCGTCGAGACCTACGCGGCGGCGGATGTCTTCGCGCTTCTCTCGAGGCACGAGCCGTGGGCGGTCGTCGTCAACGAAGCTGCGGCTTGCGGCCTTCCTCTCGTCCTCTCCGATCAGGTCGGCGCCGCCCACGATCTGCTCGAGGACGGGGTCAACGGCTGTCTCGTCCCGGCGCCGCACGCAGAGGCGTCGGCGGCGCTCGCCCTGCAAAGGCTGTGCGACGACGCGGCATTCCGCGAGTCTGCCGGGCGGCGCTCGAGGGAGATCGCCGCGGGCTGGAGCTACGGGCCGAGCGTCGAAGCGTTCGTCGCCGCGGTGCGTGCCGCGGTCGCAGGACGGGCGCAGTAGCCTAGGGGCCTTGGAGCCTCAGCCGTCGGCCAGCGGACCTCGCCTCCTCGTCCTCAACCAGTACTACTGGCCCGGCGTCGAGGCGACTGCTCACCTGCTCACGGACCTCTGCGAAGGGCTCTCCGACACCTACGACGTGCGGGTTGTGACCGGCGTCCTGCACGAGCACGAGGACGAGCCGCGCCGCTTGACGCGAAACGGCGTCGCTATCCGCCGCGTGAAGTCGACGGCGTACGACCGAACGGGGCTTGCGGCGCGGGCGGCGAACTACTTCACGTACCTCGGGCGCGCGCTCGTCCACGGTCTGCGCGCCGAGCGTCCGGACGTCATCCTCTGCATGACCGACCCGCCGATGGTCGGCGCGATCGGGCTCGTCCTCGCAGCCCGCTTCCGCGTGCCGCTCGTCGTCGTCGTCCAGGACGTGTTCCCGGAGACGGCCGTCAGGCTGCGCAGGCTCACGAAACCCGTTCGCCGTACGTGTGCTGCGCCAGATCGTGCGCGCGTATCTGCGGCGGGCCGACCGCATAGTCTCGATCGGGGAGACGATGAGCACACGCCTCGTCGCGAAGGGTGCTCCACCGGAGCGGATCGTCGTGATCCCCAACTGGGTCGATCCCGACCGAGATCACGCCGCAACCACGCGACAACAGCTGGTCCGAGGAGAACGGGCTCGACGGCCGCTTCGTCGTCATGCACTCCGGCAACGTCGGTCACGCCCAGGACCTCGAGACGCTCGTGCGCGCGGCAGTCCTCGCTGCGGGACCTCGACCGCCTCGAGATCGTGATCATCGGCTTCGGCGCGCGCCACGCCGCGGCCGTCGAGCTCGCCGCGCCGGACCGGGTGCGACGAACGTGCGCTTCCTCCCGTATCAGCCGCGCGAGGTGCTGTCGCAGTCGCTCTCGGCAGCCGATATCCACTATCTCGGCCTTGCGCGCGGCCTCGCCGGCTATGTCGTCCCGAGTCGCATCAACGGCATCCTCGCCGCCGGGCGTCCGGTCATCGTCGCGGCCGATCCCGAGAGCGAGGCGGTGCAGCTGGTCCGCGATGCGGGATGCGGCCTGATCGCCCCCGCCGGCGACCCCGTCGCCGTCGCCGACGCAATCCGCCGGGCGTATGCGGGCGAGATGGATCTGGTCGAGCTGGGTGCGGCAGGCCGCGCCTGGATCGAGCGCCACCGCGGTCGCACCGCCGCCATCGCTCGGTATCGGGCGTTGTTCGACGAGCTGCTCGGCACCGGAGCCGACGGTGGCACGGGCTAGGCACGATTCCGGCGGAGGCCGGGTCGGAGCGGCGACGTGGGGAGTTGTTCTCGGCCTGGTCCTCGCAGGGATGTCGGCGTTCGTCCTCGCAGTCGCCCTCACCGACGTTCATGTCACCGGATCAGGTCAGTTCGCCCGCGCAGCGTACTGTTCCGTCTCGGGGAACACAGCTGTCGATGGGTCCCCTTTGCAACCGGGGACATTTCTGGACCTCGTTGTCGGGTCACCTAACACGAACGGCCATTACACCGGTGCGACGCCGGCGAACTTCATCGACGGCATCGGGCTCACGTGCGACAACCCGCCTGCCGGCTACGTGCTCGTTGGCCTCGCGTCCGCGGCGCAGCACGTCGCGACCGGCATCTACCCCCACTACGCCCCTCCGAAGGGCTAGCGTGGATGAACTGAGAGCGCACCCGTTCGGAGCCTGCCCACAGCTTGTGCGTCGCGTACGGCGGCGACGCCCTGCGCTCGAGGCGAGTCCGTGTCGATGAGCACGGTGGACGACCATGAAGAAGGCCGCTCACCCGCACCAGTGAGCGATGCGATCTGGGTGTCGGCGCTCGCAGCGCTCGTCGGCATCCGGGTGCTGATACCGCTGGCCGCACTTGCAGCCGATCCGGCCAGGGTGCCGCTCCTCCCGGCCTACCGGTACGCGCCGCTGAACGGCGACGCGTATGGATTCTACGAGGCGGTCGCCGACATCTTTGCGGCGTTCCACGCGGTGTTCATCGGATGGATCGGGCTCGCAACACTCGCGCTGATGGCCTGTCTTCTGGGTGCAGCGCTCCTGCTCTGGCGTGCCGGCGCCCGCTGGCCGGCGGTGCTCCTGCCGTCGTTCGGTCTCTCCCTCGCCCTCGGCGTGCTCGTGCACGACATGGCCGTGCCGACGGCGGGCGTGATCGGCTGGCCACTCGTGTGGGCGCTAGGGCTGATCCCGCTTCGAGTGCTCCATATCTCGCTCACGCCCGACAGCGCCTTTCCGCCCGCGCTGGCGCTCACCCTGGTCGCGAACGCCGCCACCGTCGTCGCGACAGCGCTCGTCGGGCTCGGTGCTACGGGTCGCCGCTCGGTCGGTTTGATCGCCGCAGGTCTCTACGCGACGTGGCCTCTCTGGGTCGGAGTGGTCGCCGGTCACCGAGCCTGGGAGAACGGCCAGTGGCACGTCGATGCCGGTCTCCATCTGTATGCCGAGCCCGTCTCGACGGCGCTCTTCGTCGTCTCGCTGGCACTCCTGCTGAAACCCCGCCTGAGCGCCACCTGCACGGCAGTGGCGGGTCTGCTGCTGGGCTTTGCAACCGCCGTCAAGCTCACCAACGGCGCCATTGCTGCCATCCTCGTGGTGCTCGTGGCTCTGCGGTGGGGCTGGCGCCGCGGGGCGATTCTCGCGCTTGGGGGAATCGTGTCGGCGCCGATCGTGATCGGCTTCTGGTCGCACGGCTATGTCAACACGTCCGGCGGCGGAGGGGTCGACCTCGGGGCGCTGTACCAGCTCCGGTTCGTGTCCAGCAACGCCAGGACTTCGACGATCTTCACCGGCTTGATGCTGGTCGTGTTGGTGCCGCTCGCTGTGGTAGGCGTGACGTCCGTCAAGGGCTGGTTTCGGCAGGCCGTACTCGTGGCGCCCATCCTCGCCACCATCGCCTGCTATTCCGCGTACTACGCCACGAATCAGCACCCGCGGTTCTACTACGTGATCCTCCCGCCGCTGTTCGTCCTCCAGGCTGCAGGCGCCCGCCTGCTCTGGAACTTCTCGCGGCATCGCATCTTCCGATAGCGTCGCTCGGCGGTCGCCTCCCGCCCGATTGAGGCCGGCTGCTCCGACGACCCGTGCGGCTACCGTACCCTCTCGTGACTGCGGTTCTCTTCACCTGCGCCGGCCAGCGCGTCGACATCGTCGCCGCCTTCGGCCGGACGGGCGTCACGACGATAGCCTCCGACCTTGATCGGCTGGCGCCCGCTCTCTACCACGCCGACCATATGGCGCTCGTCCCTCCCATCGACGATCCGGGCTATGTGGCCGCGCTCGCGGCTCTTGTCGCCGAGCACGACGTTCGCCTCGTCGTGCCCCTCACCGATCTCGACCAGGAGATCCTCTCCGGCAACCGCGGCGCACTGGCGCCGGCTCTCGTGCTCGCACCGCCGCCCGACGTCTGCCGCACAATGGGCGACAAGTACCTCGCCCACGTGTTCTTCGAGCAACACGGGATCTCGTCTCCCCGGACGTGGCTGCCGGGCGACGTTCCCGCCGGCGCACGCTTCCCCCTCCTCGTGAAGGTGCGCGAGGGATTCGGCTCCCGTCACATCTACCGCGCGGCCGGCGAGCGCGAGCTCGAGTTCTTCCTGGCCTACACGACAGTCGACTCGATGGTGCAGGAGCTGTGCGTCGGCGAGGAGTTCTCGATCGACGTCTTCTGCGATCTCGACGGACGCTGCCTCAACGCAATCCCCCGCACGATGATCCAGTCCAAGGGTGGTGAGTCGATCAAGGGGATGTCGCTCAAGGACGAAGAGCTGATCGCCTACGGGGCCCGGGTGGCCGAGACGATCGGGATCGTCGGGCCGGCCAACGTGCAGTGCTTCCGCGAGCCGGACGGGTCGCTCCCTGTCACAGACGTCAACCCGCGCTTCGGCGGTGCCTTCCCGCTGCCGCTCGCCGCCGGCAGCCGCTACCCGGAGCTCGCCCTCGCTCTCGCGCGTGGTGAACGGCCGGAGCCCCGGCTCGGCGCGTTCCGCGAGGGCGTGCTGATGACGCGATTCTTCTCGGACATCTGCCTGACGCTGAACGGAGACGGCGCGCTCGAGCCCGTCGGCGCGGAGCCAGGCGAGCCATGAGTCCCGTGCGGCGACACCGATGAGCAGACGAACGCTACTCGTCGTCTGCGTGCTGGGCGGCCTCGCGTTGCTCGCGCTCGGATTCGCCGGCGGCTACGTCGTCGCGAAGAAGCACGAGAGCGCGGACGTGCGTGGCAACCCCACACAGGAGTTCATTCCGACGCAGGCGCCGAAGCCGAAGCCGCCGCCGCTGCCGGGCATCTCCTGGCCGACCTGGGGTTTCGACACGGTGCACAACCGCGTCTCGCCCTACGCGCACCGGCCACCGTACCGCGTCGCATGGACGTTCCGCGCCCGCTCGCTGCTCGAGTTCCCGCCTGCCGTCGCCTACGGCAACCTGTACGTGACGAACAATCCGGGCGTCACCTTCGCAGTCGACGTGAAGACGGGCAAGCAAGTCTGGCGGCACCGTTCGGGCCGCTGCGCAGCTTCGAGCCCTGCCGTCGACGGGAAGGTCGTCTATCAGTCGTTCCTCAACACGCCGCCGTGCAACTCCGCGAGCTCGCCCGACGTGCTGACGGGCGAGGTGATCGCATACGACGCGCTCACCGGCAAGGTGCGGTGGCGCGCAGCCATCGGCCCGACGGAATCGTCGCCGCTCGTCCACGAAGGGCGGATCTATGTCGGTGACTGGCGCGGCAACATCTACGCTCTCGCCGCTGCGACGGGCAAGGTGTTGTGGACGTACCACACCGCGGGGCGCATCAAGGGCGCCGTCGCGGCGCTCGGGCACCGGGTCTTCGCCGGGTCGTACGACGGCAGCGTCTATGCGCTCGACAGCCGTACAGGTGCGTTGCAATGGCGGTCGTCCTCGCAGCAGCGGCTCGGCGGCCTCGGCCGCTTCTACTCGACCCCGGCGGTTGCGTACGGCCGGGTCTTCATCGGCTCGACAGACGGCAAGGTGTACGCGTTCGGGGCGTCGACCGGCGATCTGCTCTGGTCGCACTCGACGGGCGGCTACGTGTACTCGTCGCCGGCCGTGTGGGAGCGTCTCGTCTTGGCCGGTTCCTATTCCGGCGCGCTCTACGCGATCGATGCCGCGACCGGAGCGACCCGTTGGAGCTTTTCGGCCGGAGCCCGCATCTCGGGTGCTCCGACGGTGATGAGCGGCCTCGTCTACGTCGCGACCCTCAGCGGCCACACATACGCGGTGGACGGTCATACCGGCAAGCAGGTGTGGTCGTTCGACGACGGCGAGTACTCGCCGATCGTCGCCGACCGCGAGCGCGTCTACCTCGTCGGGCGGGCCAGGGTGTACGGCCTCCGCGACCGGTAGCTACCGTTTCGCGATGCGATATCTCGTCACCGGCGCGGCCGGGTTCGTCGGCTCGCACCTCATGGAGGCGATTGCCGGGCGCGGCAACGAGCTGATCGCCGTCGACTCCTTCACCGATTACTACGACCCGATCCGAAAGCGCGAGAACGTGGCGGGCTTCGACGTCGCCGAGGTCGATCTCGAGACCTGTGCGCTGGACGTTCTCCTCGACGGCATCGACGGCGTCTTTCATCTCGCGGGCCAGCCGGGCGTGCGCTCGAGCTTCGGAGACGATTTCGACATGTACGTGCGCCGGAACGTGCTTGTCACCGGGCGTGTGTTCGAGGCGGCGGCGCGGCACGGCACCCGCGTCGTGTTCGCCTCGTCCTCGTCCGTCTACGGCGATGCGGAGGCGTACCCGACCACGGAGGACGCCGTGCCGAGGCCGATCTCCCCCTACGGCGTGACCAAGCTCTGTTGCGAGCAGCTCGCATACGCGCATGGGCGCGCCGGGGGCCTCGATGCAGTCGGGGTGCGCTACTTCACCGTGTACGGGCCGCGCCAGCGTCCCGACATGGCGTTTACCCGCCTGCTGGAGGCGCTCGCCGAAGGGTCGCCGTTCCCGCTCTACGGGGACGGCTCTGCGTCACGGAGCTTCACGTACGTCGACGATGCGGTCGCAGCCACGATCGCCGCGATGGAGCACGGTCATCAGGGAGCGATGTACAACATCGGCGGCGGTGAGGAGGCGACGATGAGCGAGGTCTTCTCCCTGGCGGAGGAGATCTCCGGCAGGCAGCTGCGCCTCGAACGGCACGATGCGGCGGTCGGCGACGTGCGCCGGACCGGCGCCGACGTCACGAAAGCCCGGGCCGAGCTCGGCTGGGAGCCCCGGACGCCGTTGGCGACGGGGATCGCCGCGCAGTGGAATTGGGTCGCTGGTAGGGTCGCGGCGCGATGAGCGAGCGGCCCGTGCCCGACCTCGACGCCGAGCGCGAGATCGACCTGCGCTCGGCATGGCACCGCATCGTGAGGCGCTGGTGGCTGCCCGTCGCGGGTCTCGTCGCAGGCGGTGTGCTCGGTGTCCTGCTCTCGGTCGGCGGCGGCAAGGTGTTCGAAGCGAAGACGCTGCTGTACCTCGGGCAGCCCTTCACCCCGAACGGCGGCGGTCAGATCCAGAGCCTCGCCACGAACCCGAAGACGGTCAGCGAGATCGTTCGTTCGGAATCGGTGCTCGAGGAGGCGGCCACTGCCAGCGGTCTGACGGTGGGGCAGTTGCGTGGCAAGATCGCGACGCGCGCGATCACGTCGCCGGGACAGACCGCGCGCGCACTCTCCCCGCTCGTCGAGATCACGGTGCAGGCGAACAGCGCTCCCAAGGCCGAGCGCGCAGCGGCCTCGCTGACGGCGGCGGTTCTCGGAGGCGTGTCGACGTACGTCCAGCGAAAGATCTCGCTGCTGCAGCAGCAGATCGCCGATGACAAGCGCCTGCTCGAGCAGGCGAACGAGCGTATCGCAGCCGCGCTGAAGCAGCAGGCGGGACTCTCGGGCAAAGGTCTCTCGCTCGCCGAGCGCATTCTCATTCAGGCGAACGTGAACACGACCCTGCAGTTCTACGAGGGCAGGACGACGAACCTCCGTGACGACCTGGCGAACGGGGAGCAGCTGCTCTCGCTCGCACAACAGGTGGAGAGCAGCCGGGTGATCGACAAGCCGACCGCCGTGGCGACGACCGCGACGAGCCGCCGCAACGCCGCCGTCATCGGCGCCCTGATCGGCCTCCTGCTCGGCGCGCTCGCGGCATACCTCGCGGATCCGCTGCTGCGAAGACGGAACGCGGCGGCACAGGGATAATTCGGCCAGGTGGTCGAAGGCAAGCGCGTCGCGGTGGTCGTTCCCGCCTTCAACGAGGAGCAGCTCGTCGGCGAGACCGTGCGCGGCATCCCCGGATTCGTCGACCGCATCTACGTCGTCGACGACGCCTCGGTCGACGCGACCGCCGAGCGAGCGCGAGCCGTGGGGGACGAGCGCGTCGAGGTAATCGTGCTCGAGCGCAACGGCGGCGTCGGCGCCGCGATCGTCGCAGGCTACGAACGCGCGCGCGAGCAGGGGATCGACGTCACGTGCGTGATGGCGGCGGACAACCAGATGGACCCCTCCGAGCTCGAAGCGTTCGTCCGCCCGGTGGCCCGCGGCGAGGTGGACTACGCGAAGGCGAACCGCCTGCTCACGGGCGAGGCCTGGCGGCTGATTCCCCGCACGCGCTACCTCGGCAACGCGGTCCTCTCCCTGCTCACGAAGGTCGCCTCCGGATACTGGCACGTGGCGGACTCGCAGGCGGGTTACTCCGCCCTCTCGCTCGATGCGCTCCGCAGGCTGGATCTCGACCGCATCTACCGTCGCTACGGGTTTCCCAACGATCTGCTCGTCCACCTCAACGTGATCAGCGCGCGGGTTCGTGACATTCCATCGCGGCCGATCTACGGGGTGGGGGAGCGGTCCGGTATCCGCGTTCGCACCGTCGCACCCCGGATCGCCTGGCTGCTGTTCAAGGGCTTCTGGTGGCGGATGAAGGAGAAATACGTCATTCGCGACTTCCATCCGCTCGTCTTCTTCTACGTCCTGGGCACGCTCATGACCCTCGTCGGCCTGCTCGTCGGGATCGAGGTCACGATCCGCCGCTTCGGCGGCCACCAGATCACGACGCCGACGATCGTGCTCGTGGCGCTGCTCGTCATCTCGGGCACCCAGTTCACCCTGTTTGCGATGTGGTTCGACCAGGAGTCCAACAAGGACCTGCGTTGAACCGCTTTCTAGAGCTGCTCTGGCGCGCTCGGGGCGTTTTGCAACGTGATGAAGGCTGGATCGATCTAACCTTGCGGTGCCAGCGGCCGCCCTGCAAGCTAGGGGCGAAGCCTGAGTACGACGAACCTCGACATCCAGGAACTGCGCAATGGCTGAGAAAACACCTGCACGGGCGGCACCCAATGCGTCGGCAATCCGCTTTCAAGCGGACATGCGCAAAATCGGTCGCTGGACGATATTGAGGCTGCCCGACGATGCAAGCGCCAAGCTGCCATCCCGTGGCCAAGTCGCGGTCAAGGGACGAGTGAACCGACACGCTTTTCAGACAGTTCTAGAACCGGATGGCAGACGGGGCCATTGGCTCAAGGTCGACACGAAGTTGCGACAAGCCCTAGGAGTGAGTGAGGGCGAAACGTTGGCGCTAGAGGTCGAGCCAATCAAAGACTGGCCAGAGCCCGACATACCACAAGATTTTCAGACCGCTCTGGCCGAGGCGCCCGATATTTCCGAGTTGTGGGAGGACATCACACCGATGGCGCGCTGGGAATGGGTGCGCTGGATCAATGCCACCAAGAACCCTGAAACTCGCAAACGACGCATCCAAGTGGGTATCTCGAAACTCCGGTCTGGTAAGCGACGGCCCTGCTGCTTCGATCTCGCAGCATGCACCGACCCAGACCTATCGAAGAACGGCACACTCGTCGAAGCGACGTAAGGAACGTGAGCTCGATGACCCAGGTATGAGCGGCGCGAGGCGGCACGGGCGCCGGCCTCGCAATCGACAGCAGCTCGCTGCGTTTCGCTCGACCTCGAGCCGTCGCCTACGCTTTGCCGATAGTTGCGCGCACAATGAAATGATTGCGAGGGGGTCGACCATCCAACAAGGACGTGCGCTGAGGCGCTCGGCGGCCGACATCGCCGTAGGGCTGCCGTCAACGAACAGGCTCGCGACAATGTGGCGGGCGTTCTCGGCGTCGACGGAGACGCCGTAGAGGGTGAGCATGCGAACGGGCTAGAAGAGGGCGGGTTGGCATGGCGTATGTTGTGGTGTGCCTCGAAGCGTCGCCGGCGCTCCCAATTCTCAATTGTTACGCTCTGGCATGCGGAGGCGCAGAGTGTTCCTGCTCATCGCACTGGTGCTGTTGGTGTCTGATGGGAATGCGGCCTCGCGCGGGCTCCAGCACGTGACGTTGATCGGGGACTCTGGTGCTGGCGGGATTCCCGGCTATTCGGCTGCAATCGCGATTCTGAGCCAGGGAATCGACCTCGACCTCCAGGTCGCTGCGTGCCGCAGGATCGACACGGAAAGCTGTCCGATCGATGGCGTGAGCCCGCCCAACGTCGTCCAGTTGGTCAACACGATGGGGACGAACCTAGGCCCCGACGTGGTGGTCGCGGTCGGTTACAACGACGCTGTGGACGAGTACGCGCAGAGCATTGAGAATGCGCTCTCCGCTTTGAAGACAGCGGGCGTTAAACACGTCTACTGGCTGACCCTGCGCGCGTCGCGACACGGGTACGTGAACATGAACGAGGACATCGTCGCGGCCGCAGCCAAGCATCCGGAGCTCAGCGTGATCGACTGGAACGCGTACTCGCGCAGTCATAGCGACTGGTTTCAGCCAGACGGGCTGCATCCGTTCAATCCAGGCTCTTTGGCGATGGCGACGTTGATCCATCAAAGGCTGATCGACGACGGCATCGCGATCAAGCCGGTCAGGCTCACAACGTCCACCCTGCCAGTCGCGCACCAACGGAAGCCCTACGCTGCGAAGTTCGCGGCGGCCGACGGGGTGGCGCCCTATCGCTGGTCGCTTCTGACGCACGCGCCGAAGGGACTCCACGTCCTAGCGAACGGCACGATCACCGGCACACCGCTCGTCGAACCGGGCACGTATCTGTTGAACGTTCTGGTGAAGGACACCACCGGGTCGACTGACAGACGCCGCATCGCGCTGCACGTCACGCCATAGCCTCGGCGCTGCCCTCGAATGCCGAGCGGGCGTCGGCCTCCTTCGAACGGGGGGAACGAAGAAGGCCGACGTAAAGACGGCCCGTCTCGACGCACTTTTTTCGGGCACTGCCGGTCGAACCCTTGTATCAGTCCGCGGCGGGAGCCGGCCGCCAAGGGAGGGACGTGGCGGCCCGCCCGGCGTGACGGCCAGTGCGGCGTAAGGGCCGTCAGTAGACCGAGCTCATTTCGGCTGTAAGCAGAACGAAAATACGTGACGAGGCGCAGCACCACCTGGATCTCCGCATCCTCGTGCACATGCTCTCGCAGCCCGGCGAGATCACCCTGCTCGTACTGGTCCATGCCTCGCGCTATCAAGGAGACCGGGGGGTGACAGTTGCGTGACATCGTCGAGTCTGCCCAGGAGTCCAACAAGGACTTTGCGCCAAGCGGGTTCTGAAGCCGGCAACCCGAACCTCGGGGTTTACCCTCGAACCCGTTCGATCTCGGGGGAATCCCCGAGGTGCGGAGATGCAACGGGTGCTTCGATCGAGCCTGTGTCTGCAATGGCCGCTTCGGCCGCAGGATCGAGAGGAGACAACATGTTCAGGTCCATTCACGGGGCGCGCGCGCCGGGTGCGTCGTCCGCGCTGCTGCTCGTCGCGACGCTGCTGGCAGGCGCGGCGCTCGCGATTGCCGCGTCGGCCGCCAACGCGGGCCACAGCGGCATGCAGGCGGCTCTCCCACTCTCCGCGCTGGTTGACACGGGCTCCCAATGTCCCTGCAACCGCGACCTCACGGACGAGCCCGGCTCGATCTCGCTCGCGGGCTCGTCGATGCCCCTCGCCGTATCGCAGCAGGAAACAGGTGGCAAGGTAACGGTGCGCATCACGGGGACCAACGACGGCGGCGACCGCGTCACCAACGGAGGCGTCGCGGGTCATGGCAACTTCACGGCTTCAGGGGCGATCACGGACAAGGGCACGGTTACCGGCTACCGGACGGTGAAGGGAGCGTTGATCACGCTTCGCTTCGTCACGGTCGGGACGAAGGGAACGATCACGTTCGTCGTCAAGATCGACACCGACCTCGGCACCTCCCGGTGGACGGTCAGCTCCGGCACGAGGGCCTACACGGGTCTCCACGGCAAGGGCACCGAGCGCGAGAACATCGACTACACCGTCAGCACACTGACTGGCACGGTCTCGCGCTGAACGTCCGATCAGTGCGTGTGGGTCGCCCGGTCAGGGGGGCACGCAGAAGCTGGCGTGCCCCCCTCGAGTGCCTGAGCAGGCGGTCGGTGCGGTGTGGATTCCTATCGCCGGAGGAATGCGAGGACGGCGAGCACGCGGCGGTTGTCCTCGGGCGCCTCCTGGATGCCGAGCTTCGCGAAGGCACCGCGGATGTGCGTTTCCACGGTCTTCGGGCTGAGCCAGAGCGCTCGGCAGATGCCCTGGTTCGACCGCCCCTCGGCCATCAGGGCGAGGACTTCCCGCTCGCGCGGCGTGAGCTCGGCAAGCGGATCGATCCGATGGCGCCGGGCGAGCAGCTCGTCGACGACCGCCCGGTCGACGACGCACTCACCAGCTGCCACTCGCTGCACGGCATCGAGGAGCTGCTCCACACGGCCGACTCGCTCCTTCATCAGATAGCCGACCCCTTCGGGCCGCTCTTCGATGAGCCGGACCGCGTAGTCGGGCTCGAGGTGCTGCGAGAGCACGAGAATCGCGGTCTCCGGATACCGTGAACGGATTTCGCGTGCCGCACGCAACCCTTCGTCGGTGTAGGTCGGAGGCATGCGGATGTCGACGAGCGCCACATCGGGGCGCTCGTCGCGAACGCTTCTGAGGAGTGCATCGGCGTCGCTCACCTGGTCGACGACATCGAGCCCGCCCTCCATGAGGACACGGGCGACCCCTTCCCGGATGAGCGCGGCATCGTCTGCGATCACGACCCGCACGGGATCTCGGCGTGGATCGTCGTCCCGCCGCCTGGCTCGCTCTCGACGACGAGCTTCGCCTCCAGCGCTTCAAGCCGGTCCTGCAAGCCCGCCAGACCCGAGTCGAGCCTGGCACGAGCGCCGCCGACCCCGTCGTCCACCACGACGACCCCAAGCGTTGCGGATCCGCGCACGAGACGAACCGTGGCGTGGGACGCCGAGGCGTGCTTGACCACGTTGGTCAGAGCTTCAGAGACGAGGAAGTAGGCTGCGAGCTCGACAGCGTCCGGCAACCGCTTTCCAACCGATGCTTCCACCTCGACCGGGAGGGGCGTCCGGCGCGCGAGCGCGCGGACTGCCGCCTCGAGCCCTTCCTCGCGGAGGAGGGTCGGATGAATCCCGCGGGCAAGCTCGCGCAACTCGGCGATCGCCTCCTCGACCTCGTCCTGTGCGCGTAACAGGACGGGCGAGCTGCTCGCGTCGCCATCGGATGCCGCGAGTCCGAGCATGATCGAGAGCGTGACGAGTCGCTGCTGGGCTCCGTCGTGGAGATTCCGCTCGAGGCGTCGCCGCTCGGCATCGGTGGCCGCAACGAGCCGGGCGCGCGATGCCCGCACCTCCGCGAGTTGCGCGCGCACCTCGGCCGCGAGACGCTCGTTCTCGAGCACGAGCCCCGCGGTCGCCCGCACCGACTCCACGAGTGCCGGCTCGTCGAGCAGCGCCGGATCGTGAATGAGCGCAGCGACCTCTTCCCCCCGGGCGGTCACGAGCGTGACTGCCCGGTTTGGGCCCAGCGGCAGCTCGAGTGTCCGGCCCGCAACGTCCACGTAACGGCCGTCGTCGAGCCGATAGGCAAGGTCGAGTGTCGGATCGCCCAGTGCGCGGGCGAGGCGCTCTCGCAGGCTGGACGCCCCCGGCGTCCGGAGCTCGACGACGAGGTCCGACGCCTCCGGACGGCGCAGCCGCGACCACACGATCCCTGCAACCACGGAGAACGGGACGAGCAGCGAGACCGCCCGCCCGGCCGTGTCGACGGCCGGGGTGTCGTCCCGGGTGGCGACCATCCAGACGAGCCAGGGCAGGGCCGCGAGAACGCTGAAGGCGGCGGCAGCCAGCAGCGGCGCCTGGGCGCGTTGTGCGGGGCCGCGGAGAACGAGCAGGCGCCGTACGAGGAGCACGAGCAGCACGAGGGCGATGCCCATCCCGAGGATCGCCTGTACTCGGTCGACAGCGTCTGCCAGGGTCTGGTGCGGCGTGACGGTGAGCACGTCGCGCGCGTCGGGAAGAACAAGCGCGCCGACGAGCTGGCCGGCGACGGTTGTCGCAAAGGCGCCGGCGATTGCGAAAGGCGCGACCCGCGACCAGGGACGCCCCTCGGGAAACGTCAACACCAACTGGACGAGGAGCGCCACCCACAGCGCGTTGAGCAGGAAGCCGACATTCCACAAGACATGCGAGTTCGCCCACTGAAGATCCGCGGCGAGTAGCGCGAACCCGGCGGCGGCCAGCAAGATCCCCGATCGTCGCCAGCGCGCCCGCTGCAGCACGATGAGAGCTGTCGCGACCAGAGCCCATGACAACGCGAGGTCCGTTGCCACTCGAGTTCCCGAGATGCCCCTGTCGACCCCAAGCCAGCCGACGGCAAGGCCCGCACCCACCACCGCAGGCAGGAGCAGTGCTGGATCACGAAGCAGGCTGCGGGTCTCCGAGGAGATGACAAGCGTGGACGACATCAGTCGACGAGAGCTGCGAAGGCCGCAGCCGACAGCCTCGACTTCTGGATGAAGCCGCGGGCGCCACACGCCTCGATCTGCCGGCCGTAATCCTCCGCCTCGCGCGAGGAGATGAGGACAACCGCCGGTCCGCCTGCACCGGTGAGCGCGGTCGCGACCGAGAACCCGTCGCGGCCCGGAAGCTGCACGTCGAGCAGCACGGCGTCGGGCGGGTCGGCGGCCGCGGCTGCGAGCGCCTCTGCTGCGTCGGCTGCTTCCCCGGCGATGACGTACCCGGCGCGCTCGAGGAGCTCGCGTGCGATCGCGCGGAACGGCTGATGGTCGTCGACGATCAGCACCCGCTTTGCCACCCGGTAATCGTCGCACAGGATCGCGGCAGCGGCTCAGGGTTTCCCCTGAACTCTGGCCCAGCTCAGGGCAATCCCCGAGGTGCGGCACGTCACACGCTGGTTGGATCCGTGGCGGTTGCCAAATGGGGCAGCAGAGAGGAGGAAGGACAGATGAGGATCAGAGCGATCGTCCTCGTGGCAGGTGCGAGCCTGCTGACCGCGGTTCCGGTCTCGCTCGCGGCACCCGACTCACCGTCACTCGAGCGAGCCGGCGGCAAGGTAACGCTGCACATCACAGGCAGCGGGAACGCGGACGCCACCAACGGTGCCGTCGCAGGTGTCGGCCGCTTCACGATAACGGGCGCGATCACGGACAAGGGCACGGGCACCGCCTACCGGACGGTCAAGCCCACCACGGTTCTGCTCCGTCACGTCCTGGTCGGCAACAAGGGAACGATCAACCTTTTGGTGACGATCGACATCGCCGGCGGAACCAAGCTCTGGAAGATCATCTCGGGCACCAAGGCGTACAAGGGGCTCCACGGCAAGGGCACAGAGGATTCGGCGATCTTCACCGGCGACAAGGCAGTCTTGACGCTGACGGGGAGGGTGTTCCGCTGAGATCTGACCCGCGCCGGTTCGGCAGGAGTCGTGCCGCTGCTTGTCAGGGGGCACGCGGGTGAGTGCGCGTGCCCCCTCCATGCCGTCCGTCGAACCCCAGAATCCGTGTGGCACCCAGCATCCCTCTCAACCGTGGCCGTGAGGTTGGGTTGTTCAACACGCTTCGACGAAATTTCGTCCGGATACCTGTCCACCGTGGGATGATGAGCCGCGTGCACATGGCCTCTCCGCAGGCCCGCGTCTCGAGGCATGGCCGGTTCCGGATCGCGGTCATCGTACTCTCCGCCCTGGCTGCAGTCGTCGGATCGGTCGTACTCGCGACGCGCGACACCTCTGATGTCACCACGCGCGGCGTCACTGCGACGCTGCGGGTGCCAGGGCACCCCGGCGCAGTAGCCGCCGGGCCAGACGCGCTTTGGGTCGCGCTGATCGGTGAGCCGCGACGGCCGGTCGGCGACCAGCCGCTCCTCCGAGTCGATCCGGCTACCGGCATCGTGGCGCAGACCGTGCACGTGGGCGGGGAGGTTTCCTCCCTCGCGCAGGTCGGGAACAGGCTCATTGCCTCGGTCAAGCCCGTCGGCGACAGTGGATTCGGCCCTCGGCGGCTGGTTGCGCTCGACTGGCGCGACGGCGCCGTGCTCACGCTCGGACGATCTCACGTGAGCGATACGGATGCGCGCGAGCTCGATGGTCCGGTCGATCACGTCCTGCCGGCGGATAACGCGTTGTGGGCGCTCGAGGTTCGGCCCGGCAGGCTGTTGCGCCTCGACCCTTCCACGCTTGCGCCGGCCTCTGCGCCTCTCGCGCTCGCGAGTGGCCGGACGCTCGGGCTCGCCGTCGGCGCCGGCTATCTCTGGGTCTCTGCATCCGATGCGGGTGAGGTGCTGCGGATCGATCCAACAACCCGTGCGATCACGCGTGTCCGCGTCGGCGGCTTTCCGATGGGGATCGTCTTCGCAGGTGGAAACGTCTGGTTTGCCGACCGCTCGGGCGGCAACGTCGTTCATCTTGACGCGCGCGCGTTACGGCCGATCGGCGATCCGATCCAGGTCGGCACGAAGCCGACGTGGCTGGCGGTCGCCGGAGACACTCTTCTCGTCACCGACGAGGACACCGGGACGATTACGCGGATCGACGTGCGCTCGGGGCGGAAGGTCGGGCCCCCGATTCGAATCGCTCCGCCCGCTACAGACGGTGTCGCCCCCGCCATGGCGTCGACCGGAGCGTCCGTGTGGGTGAGCAGCTTCGCATCCAACACGGTCACCCACCTCACCCTGTCCGCCTCGATCGGAGCACCGTCAACCGAGGTGACGCTGAGGGGCACGGGCGACGGGCCCGTTAACCCTGGCCCCATCGGCATGGGCGTCACCGACGGGAGCGTGGCGGGCACCGGTCACGTCACATTCACCGGCGCGATCAACGACGAAGCCACCTTCACGGGGTACCGCAGCGTCAAGGGCCAGATTGCCAAGGTGCGGATGGTCGCCGTCGGCAAGAAAGGGACGATCACCTTCGTGACCACCATTCACCTGAACACCGAATCCCCCGCGCCCTGGACGATCACCTCCGGCACCAAGAGCTATGCGGGACTCCATGGCCAGGGCAGGCTGACGGTGGACAACTTCGAGAGCAACCCCTACACGTTCGTCATGAAGGGCACCGTCTCGCGCTGAGGCTGCTGGCCGGGCACCGGCCACTACTATTGGCGCACGAACTCGATTCGGGTCGAGCCGACGAGGCCTTTGCTGACCAGGTCGTACACGCAGCGCGTCTGCCCATCGGCATAGGGCGGCGCTGGAATCGACCCGTTCCAGACGCTTCCTGCCGGCAGTTCGATGCGGAGCTTCGGTGCGCCGTCGACATCGATCTCGACCGGTGTCCCCTGCTTGCCGAAGAGCGTCAGCTCGAGCTTGCCCGGGCCGCACGCGTAGACCAGAATGTGAACCGGCTCCTGGATATCGCCGTTGGGCCGCAAACCAATGGTCGTGGTCGACAGTTGCGGCGGTCCCGGGGTGCGCCAGAGGCGCAGGCCTTCCTGCTCCGTCCCGTACTGGTGGACTTGGGCGACTACCTTCCCGATCAGCGTGAACGCGGTTGAGGCAACCACTTCCCGTCCTGGCATCGAATGACCATGAACGTCGAACAGGCGGCCGTCGAACCTCGGGCTCACGTCTCTGTACGTCGGCAGCGGACCCGGCGACGGGCCTGGAAGCTTCGCCACCCAGCGAATGCGGTTGTTCCAGTACGTCGTCTCCCACACGATGTTCCAAAACGGGTTGCCATCGTAGAGGTACGTAACCGGCGCGGTCGCTGCATCGTTCACCCATGTGGGGGAGCCGGGGCCGAAGAATCCCACCCGGTCGGACGTCGTTCGTCTCTCGATTTCGCGCACAGTCAGTACCGAGGTGAACGCAAGGGCGGCGACGACGAGCGCCGGCAACAGCATCGCTGCGCGGCGTGGGAGGAATACCGTCAGGACAACCACGCTCGCGACGGCGATGACCCAGATGAGCTCGAGCGTGTCGGCGGACGTCTTCTCTAGCAGCCGCGAGAGTGGGATCGTCATGAACGCGTCGGGCGCGGCATGCGGTGTGACGAGCGTCCGTACGGGTAACAGCAACGCCGGGATGGCCGCCGCAGCGGCGATGATCGAGGTGGCGGGTTGCGGTCGCGGCATTCCGCGTGAGAGCCAGACGACGAAGCAGACGAGCAGCGGCGGCACGGCCGCGATCAGATCTCGCTCGGCGAGCTGACCGACATAGCGTGATGCGAAAATCCCGACCTGGAGCGTGAGCCACGCCGATGCCGAGAGCGCGACAGCGACGAGGGCCCGCACGTGGGGGTCTCGCTCGCGGCCGCGCGCGGCCCCGTAGGCGAGTAGCAGCATCGCGATCAGCGGGGCCCCGAGCACGAGCAAGAAGAGGTCGCCGACATGCCTGAACACCCACCGCGCCGCAGCGGCGCGGTCGTACCCGCTGCTGGTCGTGACGCCGTAGGCGCCGAGAGGCGACGTCCCCGATCCTGCGAGGAGATGGAAGCCGACCCAGATGACCGCGAGCGCGGCGAGCGTGACCAGCGTCGGAGTGAACTGGCGCACGAGCCCGAGATCTCGTGCGAACCATGCGGCCAGCGCGATGGCGCTGAGCAGCACGGGCACGAGCACCACCCCCTGCAGGCGAGCCGAGATCGCGAGCAGGATCGCCGCAGCTACGAGCACCTGGCGGGAGGACGTCGGCTGGGCGAGGGCACGTGCCATCGCCCAGAGCGCGACCGTCGCAGCCGCCAGGAAGGCAGACTCGGTCATCAGCAGGCCGCTGTAGACGAGCGCCGGCATCACTGCGGTCATCACGGCAGCCGCCAGCGCCCAGCGCAACCCCGCCTGAGGACGCGCCCACGCATAAGCGACCGCCGCCGCTGCCGACGCCAGGAGAGCCTGAACGGCCTGCAACACGGTGATTCCGGTGGCTGTACCGAACAGTGCCTCCGGGAGCCCGGCGAGCACAGGATAGAGACCATAGAACGGGGCATCGCCGCCGAGCAGTGCAAGCCGACCCGCCTCCCAGAATGAGCGGCCGATCAGCCCGTAGACCATTTCGTCGGGGGCAATCCACGGGACGGCGAAGGAACGAACAGCAAGCGCGTGCGCGACAGCCGAGCACAGGACGATTGCACACACCGAGAAAGCGGCAAGATGCGGAACACGACCTGAAACTCCATCCACTCGGATTCGGCTCCGATTCAGCATCCTCATGACGCCAAGCCTAGAAGGCCGGCGTGACGATCGCCGCCGAGTCGCGCCGTTGGCGGTTCTCCGACCCGTGTACTACATTCGTCGTGCCGGGGCCGGATCACAGTCGCGGTGGTGCCGGGCCCACCGCCCGGATCGTGCTGCAACAGAGGAGCGGACACGTGAAGAGACGGCCGATCGTCCTGGTGGTGGCCATCGCATTGCTCGCCATAGCGCCTGCGATCGCACTGGGCAATTCGGCCCGAAGCGAGAGCAATACGCAGACGTACCAGGATTCCACGGGAGAGGATGCGGCCGCTCCGGACATCACCACCGTCACCGTCTCGAACGACGATGCCGGGACGATCTCCTTCCAGATCAACATCGCCAATCGCCCGGCCCTGACACCCGACATGCTGATCGACATCCTCGTCGACTCCGACAACAACCCGGCGACAGGGGAGCCCAACAGCGGCGCCGACTATGCGATCGAGCTGGTGGCGGGCGCCGTCGATCTGTTTCGCTGGAACGGCTCCGACTTCGTGTCAGGCGCGCCGCAGTCGTCCTTGATCTTCTCGTATACCCCTGCCGGGCCGGTGATCCGTGTCAGCGCGCTCGAGCTCGGCAAGACCAAGGCCTTCGCCTTTTCCATTGACGCGGCATCGGGGATCGCCGTCGACGCCAGTGGCAACCCGGACTTCACGAACGTCCACGACGACCTCGCTCCGGATCGCGGACACGGAACGTATGCCTACCAGGTGATGACGAAGCTGAGCCTGAAGGTGGTCGCCTTCACGACGTCCCCGACTCCGGCGAGGGCAGGCAAGCCGTTCTCAGCCGGCCTGGCCGCGACCGAGAATGACACCAACGGTGCCGTGAAGCAGGGCACGGTCACGTGTACCGCCAGGATCGCAGGCAAGCCGATCGTGGCCAAGGCTCATCGCATCGTCAACGGCGTCGCCGCGTGCGTCTGGTCGATTCCCAAGACGGCGCAGGGCAAGACGATTCGCGGCACGGTCGTGCTCACCGTCAGGGGCGCGAGCATCACACGGGCCTTCTCGGCAAGGATCGCCGCGCCGTAACGCACAAACGGCTTGTGGGGTGTGGTATCTGCCCTGCATGTCAGAGAGACACCCCAGCCTCACCGCTCCTGAGATCCTCTGGTTCAGCTGCCCACGATCTGGCCGTCCAGCGTGCCGCCGATCCTGCTGCCCGTGACGCCGAGCACTCCGTGGGCGCCGCCGGTGCCGCCGACGGTGACGACCCCTTCGAACTGCAACGGTGGGCCGAATCCGGTCACGCGGAGCCGTCCGCTCACCTCGACGCCGGGCGCGATGCTGTAGCGGACGAGCCTGAACGCTCCCTCCGAGGTCACCGTCAGTGACCCGCCGTACAGGCCCGCGACCCCGCCCCCCTCGCCGGATCCGAAGTTCATCAGCCACATCGCCTGAGCCTCGCGCACTGTCGCCGACACGGCGGCAAGCGTCTGCGAAGCGGTCTTCACGGGCTGCGGCTTGGTCGAGAGGACCGGGGCGAACGCCGGGGCCGGCTCGAGGAACGGCTTCGAGCGCGGGCAGTCGGCCACGGTCTTGCCGAGCATCCAGTCGCGGACGGCAAGCGGTGCGCAGAAAGACGGGTCGGCGGTGACGGTGCTGTGCCCGACGCCCGGCACGACGAGCACGCGTCCGTGCGGGAAGCGCGCCGCGACGGCGACCGCGCTGTCGGTCGGCGTGCGCATGTCGAAGCCGCCGCTGATCGCGAGCACCGGGACATCCGGCAGCGGCCCTGCGCCCAGCGGTGCGCCGCCGGCCGGCGACGGCCACTTGAGACAGAACTGTGCGTTGCCGAGGCGTGTGGCCCAGACGCCGAACGGGCCGAACGAACCGGGCGGGAGTGCGTCGAGAGCAGCCTTGGCCAGCGCCGGCCGGTCGGCGACCGCTGTATCCGATTGCCACGGGAACGGGCCGTCGCGGCACGTCGTTGCGGCGAAGAGGCCCGTGCTCAGATCCTCGGGGGCCTCCACCGACGCAAGGCTGCCGAGGGCGAACGCGCGCAACAGTGGACGGGAATCACCCTGGCGCGCCTCGTGGAACGCCGCCGGCAGCGCCGCTGCGAGGCCTGGATTGAGGTCCGCGTCCAGCAGCACCGACAGGAGATCCTCGGCGGTCATGCGAACAGTGCTCGTCTTGCCGCCGAGGCGCCGAACCGGGCCTGTGACGGGCGCCGTCGCAAGCCGGTTCAACACCGCCGCGACATCGCCCGCAAAGTCGGGCGTCGCGAACCGGCAGCCGCCACCTGCGCAGAACCCTGCCAGCTTGGCCGGCATCTCGTGCAGGACGTTCGCGAAGAACGGATCGGGAAGCTCGGGAGGAAGCACCGAGTCCAGCAGGAGCCGCTCGACGTGGGTCGGATGCGCCAGCGCGTACGCCAATGCGAGTTTCGTTCCGTACGACACCCCGAAGAGACCGACGCGATCGACGCCGAGCGACTGCCGGACGGCCTCGAGATCCTCGGCGTGATCGTTCGTGCTGTAGTAGTCCCGGTCGGGGCCGAGCGCCTCCGCGCAACCCGGGACCTGGGCCTCCTCGGCATCGGATGTGACCGCGCTCTGCAACGCCGGGCAGCGCAGGACGCCGGAGCTGCCCGTACCGCGGTCGTCGTACGCGACGAGCGTGTACCCCGGGAAGAGGAAGCGGTTGAAGGCCGCGCTGTCCGGGGTGCCGAGATCGAAGGCCCCGGCGGACCCCTGGCCCGGCCCACCTGCGATCAGGAACATCACTCCCTTGGACGGGCCGACCGTCGGCAGCGTCTCCACATGCAGCGAGATCGTTCCGGGTCTCGACCCCGTGCGATCGAGCGGCACATCGATCTGCGTGCAGACGAGCCCTGGAGTCGTTCCGCAGGTGGCCGCAGCCGCGTCCGTCCGCGTGGGCGTGTGGAAGACGGACGACACCCCTACGCCCCTGCCCGGGAAGAGGCGCGCCAGGCGCAATGCGCTACCCGGCCTGCTTGCGGCGCGCCCGCCGGCGAGCACAGCGGCGGAGCTGTGCGCCGATACAGACGCCTGGGTACCGGCGTTTGCCGCGCCGGTGTCCCGAGTGCTCGAGGCGATGCCGGCGGCCAGCGCGGCGGCAGCGAGAAGGGTGAGGACGCGCTTCGTCGTTCGCCCAACGCTTGCCTCGCTCAATTCACTGCCTCCCTGGCTGGTCGTACGGCCGCGTACAGATGTCGAGTGGCCGGCCGCCGTCGGGGGGTGGACCGTCCGCGGAGCGAGCTCGACCTGTGCCGTTCCGTTGCGCGGCAAGTGTAGCCATGCCGGCGGGGATCCCGTCTCGACGTGTCGATGCCGGGATGTGCGGCCGGCGTTGTTCCCGGGCTCGCGGTCGCCGCCGCTCGGCGTACGATCCCGCAAGTGTCGACCGCCGGGACCTCACCACACGGCCTCGACTCCGCCGAGTGGCCGGGTGCAGCGCGACGCAACCCGAGGGAGTCGTCCGCGACCTGGCTCGTCCGCTCCGCCCTGGCTACCTGGTTGCAAGACGAGGCCGGCAGGGCGTACGCGACGTCTGGGCGGCTGCGTGTTCTCGACGTCGGCTGCGGTGTGAAGCCGTATTACCCCTACTTCGCTCCGTACGCCGACGCCTACGTCGGCGTCGATATCGTCGACAACCCGGCGGCGGACCTGCGCGGTGGGGTCGAGGAGCTGCCGGTCGAGGATGCGAGCTTCGACGTCGTCCTCTGCACGCAGGTGCTCGAGCACAGCGACGACCCTGCGCGCGCCGTCGCCGAGTTGCGCCGCGTCACAGCACCCGGCGGGCGGGTGCTCGCGTCGACGCACGGCGTGCAGGTGTATCACCCCTCTCCGAGCGACTACTGGCGCTGGACGCACGAGGGCCTGCGCCGCCTCTTCACGGACAACGCCGACTGGCAGGAGCTTGCAGTGACGCCCGCGGGTGGGACCGCCGCGTGCCTCGGGATGCTGCTGTCGACCTTCGTCGAGATCGGGTGTAGGAGGGCTCGTGTCGCCGGGCTCGCCCGCGGGCCCGTCTGGCTGCTGAACCGGGCCGGGAGCGCCCTGGATCACAGGGTTGCATTGCTACGCGAGCCCGTGCCGGGCGCATTGTTTGCGAACCTCCACGTCACGGCCGTCACGCCGGGTCCGGGTTTCTGAGGATGATGGCCGCGGCGCGCTCGAGGTGGTGGTGGTTCCTGGCAGCCTGCGTCGGCGTGCGGGTCGCGATCCCGCTCGCCGCTCTCGCAGCCGAGGGCCACGCGCTGCCGGGGCTTCCCGCCTACGACTACGGGCCGTTCTACGGCGATGCGAACGGGTATTACGCCACCGCTCGCGAGCTCATCTCCGCTGCCGGCCGCGGTGCGGCTCCCCTCTTCGTCGTGCTCGTCGCCGGCGCGGTTGTGGCATGGCTCGCGCGGCGGCGGTTCGGCCTCCGGAGCTGGGTCATGGTGCTCGTCGCCGGTGCCGTCGTCAGCGCGGCCACGGTCGTCCTCGTCCTCATCATGCATCCCCCCGGCGAGCCGACCATCGGCTGGCCGCTGCTCTGGGCGATCCCGCTCGCGCCTCTGCGCATCGTGGGGCTCGACCCCGACGTCGCGTTCGCGTTCGGGCTCCTGCTCTCACTCGTCGCGATCGGCCTCACGGTCGTTGCGACGGGGTTCCTCGGCTACTGGGCGAGCGGCCGCCGGTCCGTCGGGATGCTGGCGGCCGGGCTCTTCACGATCTGGCCGTTCGTGCCGGGGCTCGTGGTCGGCTCGCAGGGCTGGGACAACGGCACGTGGAATGTCGACACCGGGTTGCACCTTTACACGGAGCCGCTCTCGACGGCGCTCATCGTAGGCGCCACCGCCCTGCTCGTGCGCGAGCGGCTCACGGACATGACGGTTGCCCTCGCCGGGCTCGCCCTCGGATTCGGGACCGTCGTGAAGCTCACCAACGCCGTCATCGTGATCGGGCTCGTGGTGGTCGTGGCCTGGGCGCGCGGTTGGAGGCCGGCGGCCCTGCTGGCCGGCTCGAGCCTCGTGTTCGCTCCCGTGCTGATCACGTACTGGGCCAAGGGGTACGCGGCGACGTATGACGGGGCCATCTCCTCGAGCAACAACGTGTGGAGCCTCAGCCACATCAGGGAGGCATGGGGGGACTCGCTGCTGTTCACGCCCGCACTGCTCCTGCTGCTCGTCCCGCTGGCGCTGGTCGGCGCGGTCGTGCTTCCGTCCCGGTTCCCGCGCGCGCTGCTGCTCGTTCCGATCGGTCTCACAGTGGCCGTCTACAGCGTCTATCAGTACACGGCGCTGCACCCTCGTTTCTTCTACGTGGTGCTCCCTCAGGTGCTCGTGCTCGACGCAGCCGGAGCCGTCTGGATCGTCTGCCGGGCGCGGAGCCTTCTGGCAAACCGTTCGCGTTCTGTAAACGAGACGGGGCGCCGCCGGGCAGCCAGTTAGGATGCCCGCTGTGTCCACCTCCGTCGTCACGGGGGGTGCCGGCTTCCTCGGCTCCCACCTCTGCGAAGCGCTACTGGGTCGGGGGCATCGCGTCATCTGCGTCGACAACCTCGAGACGGGCTCGCTGGCCAACATCGAGCACCTGCGCTCGGACGGCTTCGTCTTCCACCATGTCGACCTCACCCGGCATGTCGAGATCGAGGAGCCGGTGGACTACGTCTACCACCTCGCGAGCCCGGCCAGCCCGATCGACTACCTGCGGCTGCCTCTGCAGACGCTCAAGGTCGGCTCGTACGGCACCCACAATGCGCTCGGGCTTGCCAAGGTGAAGAGGGCCCGTTTTCTGCTCGCCTCCACGAGCGAGGTGTACGGCGACCCGCAGGTTCACCCACAGGCCGAGACGTACTGGGGCCACGTCAACCCGATCGGGCCGCGCGGGGTGTACGACGAGGCCAAGCGGTACGCCGAGGCGCTGACGATGGCGTATCACCGCCAGCAGGGGGTCGACACGGCGATCGTGCGGATCTTCAACACCTACGGGCCGCGAATGCGCCCGCACGACGGCCGGGCGATCCCGACGTTTCTGCGGCAGGCACTCGAGGAGAAGCCGCTGACCGTATTCGGGGACGGCTCGCAGACGCGGAGCTTCTGCTTCGTCGACGATCTCGTGCGCGGGCTCATCCTGCTCGCCGAGTCGGGCGAGCACCTCCCGGTGAACATCGGCAACCCGACGGAGATGTCGCTGCTCGAGCTCGCCGAGGCTGTTCTGCGCGCGACGGCATCATCGAGCCAGATCGTCTTCGAAGCGCTTCCGGTCGACGATCCGCAGGTTCGCCAGCCCGACATCACCCGCGCTCGACAGCTGCTCGGCTGGGAGCCCGAGGTTGATCTCGACACCGGGCTGGCCCGGACGCTCGTCTCGCTGGGACGGGCTCCGGCCGTTGCGTAGGATCGGCGCGGCCCTTGCCGCGGTTGCTGTCGGGGTGGCGCTCGTGCTCGCTCCCACGGCCGGAGCATCGAAGTACATCAAGAAGGGCATCTACGACGACGCCCAGATTCTCTATGGGAATCCCGACAAGGTCTTCCCGACCCTGCGCGACCTCGGGACACAGCTGATCCGGGTCAACCTGTGGTGGGGCGGCCCGAACGGCGTCGCCACACGTCGTCCTGCCAACGCGTCGAGTCCTTCCGATCCCGCCTACAACTGGAGCCCGTACGACCGCGCAATCCGGTACGCACACGCCTACGGGGTGGAGCCGATCTTCACGATCATCGGCACGCCGGCCTGGGCGAACCAGAACAAGGGCTGGAATTCGACACCGGCAAAGATCTCGGATCTGACGGCGTTCGCGACCGCCGCGGCCCGCCGCTACTCGGGCACGTTCAAGCTGCCCGACGGGTCGACCGGCCGCGTCAAGAGCTGGATCGCGTGGAACGAGCCGAACAACCCGGTCTTTCTGAAACCGCAGTTCGTGCGCGCTGGCGGGAAGTGGGTGATCCAGAGCGCCAAGGACTACGCAAAGATCTGCAATGCCGTCGTAGCGGGTGTCAAGCGTGTCAACTCGGGCAACATGGTCGCCTGCGGCGTCACCTCGCCGCGGGGGAACAACCAGCCCGGGACGATCCGCTCGTCCGTATCCCCGCTCGCCTTCCTGCGGGCGATGAAGCTTGCCGGCGCGCGGGGGTTCGATGCCTACGCTCACCATCCCTACTACGGCGCGCCGGCCGAGACCCCACTCACCAAGCCGCCGCTCGGCAAGCGTGGCCAGCCAGCGACCGCGGTGACGCTCGGCAACTTCGACCTGCTCGTCAAGGAGCTGACACGGCTCTACGGCAACATGCGCATCTGGGTGACCGAGTACGGGTACCAGACGAACCCGCCGGATCGGGTCTACGGTGTCAGCCTCAAGAACCAGGCGACGTACATGCAGCAGGCCTGGAACAAGGTCGCGGCCAACCCGCGCGTGGATGTGTTCATCTGGTTCCTGCTCACAGACGAGCGGCGGATCGACCAGGGCTGGCAATCGGGCCTGTACACGGTGGCCGGCAAGGCCAAACCGTCACGTGTCGTCTTCAAACGGCTCACGCGCTGAGATGACGCCGGCGCCCTACAAGCCCGCCGACGCCTAGACTCCGGGCCATGTCCGCGCCTCTGGAGGAGCTCAGCGAGCGTTACGAGCGCCACCACGCGGCCGATCGGGCAGGCGGCGAGTTCGTCTTCGTGCCCGAGCGGATCCCCTTCATCCGGCGCGCCCTCGGCGCGCCCGGCAAGCGGATCCTCGACCTCGGCTGTCGCTCCGGCGCGGTCACGCGGCACTTCACTGACGGCAACCACGTCGTCGGGGTCGACGTCGACCGGGTTGCGCTCGACGCCGCCTCACTGCTCGGCATCGAGACGGTGCTCGCGGACATCGAGCAGCCGCTGCCTTTCGCCGACGCGGACTTCGACGCCGTCGTCGCCGGCGAGCTGCTGGAGCACGTCCGGTTCCCCGACAACGTCGTCTCCGAGGTCGCACGCGTGCTGCGACCCGGTGGCGTCTTCACCGGATCGGTGCCGAACGCCTACCGGCTCCGGGCGCGGCTGTTCTTCCTGGCGGGCCGGCCGCCCGACAACGACCGGACGCACTTGCACATGTTCTCCCCCACGCACTGCGCGGTGTGCTCGCGGGGTTCGAGGACGTGGAGGTCAACTTCTGCGGTGGGCGCTTCCTCCGCCTCTGGCCGCGGCTGCTCGCCGTCGACATTGCCTTCCGAGCCGTTCGGCCACCGGTCGGTCAGGACGTCTGACCGCCCTTCCCGAACGCCGCCCGGCGCTCGCGGTCTGCCGGGTCGATGAGCTGGCCGTCGCGCTCGACGTACCCGCCTTTGCCTCCGACGACTACGAGGACGAGGTCGTCCGGTCCGGCATTCGAGACTCTCCTCGCGGTCGTCGACTCGACGTGGCAGAGGCCTCCGGGCCCGAGGACGCGCTCCTCACCGCCCACTTCGAAGCGCGCCGTCCCCGCGTGTACGAAGTACAGCTCGTCCTGGACGTCGTGATAGTGGAGGAACCCTTCGTGGCCGGGAGGCATGACGATCGCATTCACACCGAATCCGGTCACGCCGAGGGCCTTTCGGATCTTGCGAAAGCCGTAGCCCTCGCCCAGCTCGTCGATGGAGCCGAACGCGTGCGCCATCGTGTCTCTCCCTTCCTGGGGTGCATGATTTTCATACGTCCTCATCCGCCAAGCGTCGTGGGCCGGCCGAGCGACGCCAGCCGGCGAACGAGCCGGCGCTCCTCTACTGAGAGGAGCCCACCGCCACGACAGGGCGGCATAGAGGGCCGCCCACAACGCCCCGACGAGTGCGAGTGCCGCGAGGGACGTCGTGTCCGTCACGACACGCGCGAGGACCAGCGTTGGAACGGCCGCGACCAGACCTACGGCAACGGGCGTGGCCCATGCGATCGCAAGCAGCCTCCGCGGCACGCCGCGCCGGCGCGCGAGTATCGGCATGACCACGATTGCGCCGATCCCCTCCACGACCACCGTCGCGAGCGCAGCGACCCAGATCTCACCGACGACAACCAGCAGCAGGGCCGTCAGCGCGAGATTGAGCCCGGCGAGTGACCCCTGTGAGATCGCGAGTCCCTTGGGCCTCCCACGCGCGAACAGGAACTGGGAGATGACGGCGTTCGGCTGCGTGAACAGCACGGCGATCCCCAGGAGCACGAGTGGGGTCACGCTGGCCCCGAAGCCGTCGCCGAGCCACGCTCCGAGCACCCAGTGCGGAATGATCACCAGCGGGAAGCAGAGGATCACCGAGACGCACATCGACGCGCGAATGCCGGTCGCAAGCATGGAGCGCTGCCGCTCGTGCTCGGCGCGTCCCTCGAGCTCGCTCTGTAGAGGGAGCAGCACCTCGGTGCCGACCTGTGCGACACTCGCGGCGAGGGCGAACAGGCGGCTCGCGACCCCGTACAAGGTGACCTCCTTCGCGCTCAGGATGATCCCGATCAGGACCACGTCGGCCGAGTACACGACCTTGCCGGCGATGTGTGTCATGAAGGAGAACCGCGAGTAGCTGAGTAACTCGCGCACGGTGCTGCGACGCAGGTAGGAACGGGAGAGCCGCAACGTCGGGATCTCGCGGCGGACGTAGAAGACGGGAATCGCGAGCCTGATCAGTGTCGAGACGAGCGCGATCGTCGCGAGCACGGGGAGCGACGCGTACTCGGTGAACACCGCCAGGACCAGCGCCGCGTAAGAGAGGATCGCGACGAGCGCTGAGATGTTGAGGATGTCGAAGCGCTGGGAGCCCTTGAGCAGGCTGCCGAAGAGCCCGAGCGGCGCCTGTGTGCCCAGCGTCAGCACCGCTATCACCGTGGCGAACTGAGCAGGGCGCACGAGGTCGGGGCTGAGGTTGATCAGGTCCGGGATGAACCAGGCGATTACGAGTCCCACAGCGACAGACGCCGCACCGAGCAACAGGTAGACGGCCATCCCGGCGGAGGCAATCGCGTTGATCCGCTCCTCGTCGCTACGCCCGCGATGGTAGGCCGTGAAACGCACGACGGTCGGAGCGATCCCGAAGTCGAGCAACCTGAGCACGGTCGTGGCCGAGACGATGAACAGCCACGCCCCATAGCCCTCCTTGCCGATCGCGCCGATGATGACCGGGGTGAGGACGAGCCCGGACACGACCGACGCCCCGTAGGCGAGGTAATTCGAGGTGAGGTTGCGTGCGGCGCGCCGCATCGGCCAACCCTAACGCGGTGCTAGGAGACCGCTTTCTCGTACACGGCGATCGTCTCGTCGGCCATTCTCGCCGTCGAGAAGTGCGTTCGAGCCCGCTGCAGCCCGGCGTCGCCCAGCGCTCGTGCGCGCTCGGGATCGGAGAGAAGCTCCGCCAGGGCGTCCCCGATCCCGACGACGTCACCCGGCTCGAACAGAAGCCCGGTCTCGCCGTCTGCGACAACCTCCGGGACGGCGCTGACGCGGGTGGCGACGATCGGAAGCGACGCGAGCATCGCCTCGAGGAGCACGAGGCCGAAGCCTTCCCACCGCGACGTATGCGCGAAGACGCTCGCGCGCTCGAGCCAGTCGCGAATCTCGCACCGGCCGGGGAAGAGCACGGACGATCCGAGCCCGAGCGAGGCGGCAAGCGCGCGTGTCTCCTGCTCCAGCGGGCCGATGCCCAGGATCGCGAGGCGCGCGTCAGGGTTGTGGTCGCGGGCACGAGCGAAGGCGCGCAACAGGGTCGGATGGTCCTTCTGCGCAGTGAGCCGCCCGATTGCGAGGATCAGCGGTGCTGATGCGGGCACGCCCATATCCGCCGGCAGTGTCTCCGACGGGGCGGCAGGCAGTTGGTCGAGGCCGTAGCGGATCGTGACCAGCTTGTGGCGCGGGAGGCCTGCCTGCTCGAGAAAGCGGCGCACGGCGTCGGAGATGGCGATGATCCTGCGGGCGGGACGCGCGAACGCACGGTCGACGTACCGGAACGGGCCGAGCAGGTAGCGGTCGTCGTTGTGGCGCGACGAGACGAGGGGCACGCGCAGCGCCGTCGCCGCGATCGAGCCGTAGACGTCGCCGTGGACGAGGTGCGTATGAAGCACGTCGGGCTGTGCACCGCGGACGGCACGCGTGACGGCGACGCCCAGTCGAGCGCTGACGTCCAGCGCGCACGGGACGCGCGCGAACGGAACTCCCACGTCCTCGAGCGCAGCGAAGAAACGCGGCGCATCGCTGTTCTCCACCTCGAGCCCGAGGAAGCGGGCGTCGAGGCCCCTTGAGCGGAGCGCGGGGAGAAGGGTGAGGAGATGCCGCTCGGACCCGCCGACGCCGGAGATCTTGTGGACGTGGAGGACCTTCATGCCCGGATCAGCAGGCGTGCGTAGAGCTCGTCGATCCGGTCGACCATCTGTGCCATCGCGAAACGCTCTCGTACGTCGACGGCACCGCGCGAGCCGAGCTCGCGTGCCAGCTCTGGGCGCAGCGCGAGATCCGTCAGGTGGGAGGCCAGAGCGGCAGTGTCCCCGATCGGAACGATGTAGCCCGTCTCGCCGTTGCGCACCACGGTCGCCGTGCCGCCCGCGTCGGTCGCCACGACCGGACACCCGCTCGCGAGCGCTTCGATCGCCGCGACCGGAGTGCCCTCGTTCTCCGAAGTGAGGACGAATGCGTCGAAGAGCCCGTACCAGTGGCTCATGTGCTGCTGGTAGCCGACCAGGTGGCATCGCTCGGCGACGCCGAGCCGGGCCGCCAGCGCCTCGACGGCGGGGCGGTCGGGCCCGTCGCCGATCGCCACCAGGGCGGCGTCGACGCCGTTCTCGACGAGCTGCGCGAGCGTCCTGATCAGATCCTCGGGGCGTTTGATCGGCGTCAGCCTGCCCACCCAGCCGACGACGAATGCGTCCGGCCCGATGCCGATCTCCGCCCGCCCACGATCGCGCTCTGCCGGTCCCGGCCGTCCCAGCTGGGAGAGGTCGAATCCGTACGGGATCACGGCGATCTTGTCGCGCGGCGCGACGCCGAGGGCAACGAGATCGTCTCGCACCTCATCGCTCACGGTGACGACCGCCCCTGTCATGCGCGCGAGCAGCCATTCCACGCGGACGAACACCCGCTCGCGGTACGGCCCGAAATAGCCCCGGAGGACATGGCCGTGGAATGTGTGCACCGTTCCTCGCGGCCGGGCGCGGCCCGACAGCAGCGCGCCGATCCTGCCCGTTGCCCCGGCCTTCGCCGTGTGCGTGTGGAGGATGTCGGGGCGGCGGGTCGTGATGATCCGGCGCAGCGCGCGGATCGCAGCCAGGTCGGGCTGGACCGACAGCTCACGCTGCAGGGCGGGCACGTGTAGCACGGGCACGCCGAGCTCGGTGGCGACGTATTCCATCGATGCCTCGCCCTTGGCAAGGGTGCCGGCGACGACGACGACATCGTGGCCGCGCCGACGCTGTTCCGCCGCAAGGCCGAGCAGGTTGAGCGCCGCGCCCCCGACATTCAGGCGGGCGATGGCGTGCACGACCGACAACGACGGGACGCTCACGTCGCTGCCTCCGCCGACAACGGCGTTGCCACCCATTGCTCTCTGGCGGCAATGACCGCGACCGCCGCGACAAGGCCGAGCGTGAGCCAGAAGAGCGCGGCCATCGGCGACCCTCCGAACAGTGCCTCACCGGCCAGCGCGCCCCCGAGCGATGCGAGCCAGCCGGACGGAAGGTAGCCGGCGATCTCGTCGCCGTTCGTGCGCGGCCAGTACCGCCCAGCGCGCGCCGCGTCGCGGACACCTGCAACTGCGACGGCGAGCAACGCCGCAGCTCCGACGAGGCCGAGCTCGTACAGCACCTGGTCGTACGTCTGCTGGGGAATGAACGTGCCGTTCGCCCTGGGGAAGTACCGCGGCGGCTGGTCGGGAAACCGAGCTCGAGCGTCGGGCAGGTAGCGCGCGTACTCCGACGGCGGCAGCTCGCCCCACCAGCCCGTCCCGAGGATCGGATGCGAGAGGAAGACGCGCCCGCCGATGTACGAGAAGATCAGCCGTTGACTCCAGCTGCCGGCGTATTGGCCGGGCTGGGCATTCTTGGCCGGCGCCAGCCACTGGTGGAGGAAGCCGAAGTCACTGCCCCGCAGCGCATACGTGCCGGCCGTCACCGAGAGCGCGACCAGCACCGTCACCACGACCGGGCGCAGGCGGAGTGCACTCCGTGCGGCGGCGAGCGAGACGAGCACCGCGCCGGCGATGTAGAGGCCGAGCAGACTCGCCAGTGCTGCGCCGAGCGTGATGCCGAGCGCCCCCACGATCCCGGCGAACAGGGGTAACCGGCCGAGCCGGTGCCGGGCGTGCAGCGCCGCGAGGCCGACAACGAGTGACGCCGTGGAGAGAGCCGCAAATTCGTGCTCTCCGAGGAATGACGCCTGGCGGCTGCCGGGGTTCTGTGCCCAGCCCACGACGCCCCAGACCACGGCGACCGCGTTCACTCCGACCAGGACGACGACGACGATCCACAGGTGCTCGACACGTTCGACGAGCACCACGGAAGCGACGAGCAGCGTCGCGAGCTCGACGAGCTTGACGGAGGTGATCAGCGCGGTGGTGCCGTTGGCCGCGCCCGTGAGCACGATCAGTGCGGCGAGCGCGCCGGCGCAGGCAGTCAGCGCGACGGCGCCGCGCGGGTAGTGCCGGGAGCGGACGATCCGGGCGACGAGCCCGACGGCGAGCGCCGCGAGCACGATGTCGGTGGGGACGACCGTGACGGACGAGCCGCCGACCACGATGTCTGCTCCCGGCAGGTCTGCCGCCTTGAACAGGGACAGCACGATGGACGCGAGGAAGAGGAGAAAGACCGGATCTGCCAGAGCGCTCCGCACCGTGCTGTGTGGAAGGCGCACCATCCGAAGCGCCTATGATAGATGGCCGCCGAATGCGGCCCGTTCGGTCGCGGCAGGCTCACGAACCATGCGCATCGTCTTTCTCACCGGCATCTGGCCACCGGACGTCGGTGGGCCGGCGACCCACGGGCCGGAGTTCTCACGCTTCCTCACCGGGCACGGGCACCGGGTGGTCGTGGTCACGATGGGCGACGGCGAGCCGTCCGAGCGACCGTGCGAGGTCGTGAGCGTGTCCCGAGCATCACCGTTTCCGCTGCGCTACACGCGCGTCGCCCTGTTCGCCGCGCGCAGGGCGCTGCGCGCCGATGTCGTCTACGCCACAGCCACGTATGCAGCTGCCGCGGCGGCTGCGCGGGCGGCGCGGACACCGCTCGCGGTGAAGCTGGTCTCGGACCCCGCCTACGAGCGGGCATCACGCTACGGGCTGTTCGACGGGACACTGGAGGAGTTCCAGCGCCCGGGCTCGGGCCGGGGGGCCGGGCTGCTCAAGCGCCTCCGCACCTACGTGCTCGGGCAGGCCCGCGCGATTGTCGTGCCCAGCTCGTACCTGGCCGAGATCGCGGTCGCCTGGGGACTCGACCGGCGGCGCGTGACGGTATTGCCAAACCCGGCGCCCGCGCTCGACGTCACGCCGTCCGAGCTCGAGCCCGGCACGTTCGTGTTCGTCGGCCGGCTCACGCGCCAGAAGGCCCTGGACATCGCGATCGGCGCAGTCGCAGGGGTTCCCGCGGCGCGGTTGATCGTCGTGGGGGACGGCCCCGACCGCGAGCGGCTGGAAGCGGTGGCGCGAGCCGCAGGTGTCGACGGGCGGATCACGTTCGCGGGGTCCCGTCCACGCGATGAGGCACTCGCGCTCGTTGCCGGCGCGCACGCGGCACTCCTCACCAGTGCCTGGGAGAACTTCCCGCACTCTGTCGTGGAGGCGCTCTCGGTCGGCGTGCCCGTCGTCTCGACTGCCGTCGGGGGCGTGCCGGAGATCGTGCACGACGGCGAGAACGGGCTCCTCGTGGGTCCCGGATCGGTCGACGTCGTCGCGGGGGCCCTGTCGCGCATGCTCGAAGAACCGGGACTTCGGGAACAGCTGGCCGCCGGCTCGCGGGCTTCGGTGGCGCGCCTGTCGGCAGACACCGTCTACGGCGAGCTGGAGCAGATTCTCGGCAGGCTCGCTCGTGCCTGAGGAGAAGCCGAGAGTCCTCTTCGTCGGTCGCGGCCGTTACATGCTGCCCCTCTCGGACGCACAGGAGACGAAGTGGCGTGCGCTCGAGAAGGTGATCGACTACCGCGTCCTCGGGAGTGCGGAGCGCGGTTCGACTGGCAGCACCGAGCGCTTCCGTCTCAGTGCGCCCACCCGTCCCGCGCTGCTCAATGGCGCGCTCTTCCAAGCGCGGCTCCCTCTGCGCATCGGGCGCCAGATCATCGAATTCGAACCGGACGCGATCATGTGTGGCGATCCGTTCATCTGTGCCGCTGCGCTCGTCGCACGACGTCTTGCGAAACGGGCGACGCCGGTGATCGCCGAGGTGCACGGTGATTGGCGCACCTTTACGAGGAGCTACGGGGCAGAGAGAAGACGCTTGCTGTCCCACCCGGCGGACGCGCTCGCGTCTGCGGCGCTCCGGCGAGCCGACGCGACGCGCGCAGTCTCTTCGTTCACCTCCGGCCTGATCGAGGAGGTTCGGGGCGAGCCCGCCACCATGACGTTCCAGGCGTACAGCGACCTCTCCGCATTCGTCGAGCACCCGGTCGCCCCTCTCCCCGAGCATCCCACCGCACTCTTCGTGGGCATGCTCGAGGCGTATAAGAACGTCGACGGTCTCGCTGCGGCCTGGCGTACAGTCGTGCAGCGATTGCCGGACGCCCGGCTCGTGATCGTGGGGAAGGGTAGTCGGCGCCACGTCGTCGAGGCGCTTCTTCGCGACCTTCCCGGCAGCGTTGAGCATCATGCTCAATTGAGCTCAGCGGAGGTGGCGGTGGCTCTCGACCACGCGACCGTGCTCGTGCTTCCTTCCTGGCCGGAAGGCCTCGGCCTGGTCGTCATCGAGGCATTTGCCCGCGGGCGGGGCGTCATCGCGACAGCGGCCGGCGGCCTGCTCGAGCTTGTCGAGAACGGCGTCGAGGGGATCCTGATCCCGCCCGCCGACACCGACGCGCTCGTCGCGGCGCTCGTCGAGGTGCTGACCGACCGAGAGCTGGCGCAGAGGCTCGGAGCAGCCGCCCACATCCGCTACTCCGACTGGCACTCGACGCCGGAGACCTTTGCCCGTCAGGTTCGCGACCTCGTCGACGACACGATCGCGCGCTCGAGGGCGTGACGTCCTGCGTCTCGTCTTCCTGACCCAGGTGCTCGACGCCGATCATCCTGCGCTCGCGCAGACGATCGACATGGTGACCGCACTCGCACGACGCTGCGACGAGGTCGTCGTGCTCTGCGACCACGTGGGTCGGTACACGCAGGGGCCGAATGTTCGCGTCCATACGTTCGGAGCGTCCTCGCGCGTGTTGCGGGGAGTTGCGTTCGAGCGCGCCCTGGCCGGCGAGGTGGCACGACGCGGGCGGCGCCCCGATGCCGTGCTCGCGCACATGGTGCCGTCCTTCGCCACGCTCGCCGCCCCGTTGTGCAAGCCGCTCCGAATCCCGCTCGGGCTCTGGTACACGCATTGGAACGCCGATCGTTCGCTGCGTACCGCCACCAGGCTGGTCGACGTCGTGCTCAGCGTGGACACGCGCTCCTTCCCCCTCGAGACCGCCAAGGTGCGGGGCATCGGCCACGCGATCGACGTCGGCCGCTTCGAGGTCGTGCGCCGGCCCGCGGGCGTGGACGAGCCCCTGCGGCTGCTCGCCCTCGGCCGCATGGCACCGTGGAAGGGGTACGCGACCCTGCTTCAGGGGCTCGAGCTCGCGACAGCCCGAGGGCTTACGGCCCAGCTCGAGATCCGGGGTCCCGCCCTGACCGAGGCGGAGCAGGCCCATCGCGAGGAGATCGAGCACATGATCTCAGCCAGCTCCGTGCTGCGCGAGTGTGCACGCCTGGAGCCCTCGGTCCCGCTCGACGACGTTCCACTGCTGTTCGCGGCAGCCGACGTGCTCGTGAGCGCGACACAGCCGACCGGGGGCGAAACGCTCGACAAGGTCGTGTACGAGGCAGCGGCTGGCGGCCTGCCCGTGCTGTCGAGCAACGTCGTGCTGGACGAGTTCCTCGGCGGGCTCCCGCTCCGGCTGCGATTCACACGCCGTGATCCGCAAGATCTCGCGGCGGCCCTCATCGAGCTGGGCGCGGCAGGCCCGGAGGCGCGCGCTGCGGTCGGTCTCGAGCTCCGCCGCCGCGTGCTCGAGGGCCATTCGGTCGACTCATGGGCTGCCGCCGTCGTGCGCGAGCTCGCCCCCGGAAGCCGAGGACCGGCAGACCCGAGGGGTAGGATCCACCCGTGATTCCCAAGCCCGCTCCGCCTGTCCGCCGGCCGGAGACGCGCTCGGCTTCTCCGTTGCCGGAACCGCGGGACATCCGATCGTCTCGTCTCGACGTGATCTCGCGTGGCTGGCTCGTCGACGGGGCGCGCCGGCTCCTCAGCACGGCGGCGCTCGTGGCGCTCGATGTCGCGGGTCTCGCGCTCGGGCTCATGGCCGCGCTGGTCCTCCGCACCGTCCTCTACGGCGACGTCGTCTACTGGTCGCTCCTCTGGAAGACGGGCCCCGCAGAATGGCTCCCGTTTCTCGCGCCCGTGACCGTGCTCGTCTTCCTGCGGGCGGGGCTGTACTCGGTGCGAGAGCGCCGGGGCGGGTCCGGCCGGGTCGTCTCCTCACTCATCCTCGTCGCCCTGATCGTTTTGGCATTCGGCCTCGGCACGCACTATCACTTCAGCACGACGGGCTTGATCCCGACGGCGGTCGTCACCTGCGCGCTCGCAATCGGCCTGCTGCGCGCTGCCTACGAGTCGATCACGCTGGAGCTGCTCAAGATCGCCGGCATCAAGCGCCGCGTCGTCCTCGTCGGTGCGGGCGAGAGCCTGCGGCGTCTGCAGCGCGAGCTGGCGGCGTCGCGCGGTGGCGTCGGCTACGACCTCGTCGGCGCGGTCGCGTCGGCGGGCGAGCCGGGACTGCCGCTCCTCGGCGACTCGCTCGCCGACCTCCCGGCGATCCTCGATGCGGTGCGGCCGGACGAGCTCATCCTCACCGAGGCCGACTTCGACGAGCGGACGGTTCTCGACATCGTCGAGCGCGCGCACCGGCGCGGTGTGCGGGTGCGTCTCGCCCCGAACACGACTGAGTTGCTCGTGCACGAGGGCGAGTACGTCCCCGGACAGGGCGTACCCCTGTTCGAGCTGCGCCCCCCGGTTCTCGTAGGCTGGGACTGGGTGCTCAAGCGCGGCTTCGACGTCTGCTTCGGTGCGCTGGTGATCGTGGTCGGCCTGCCGCTCTGGGCGCTGATCGCACTCGCGATCAAGCTCGACTCGCGTGGGCCCATCTTCTTCGTCGACCGGCGGATCGGCGTCGGCGAGCGCGAATTCGGGATGCTCAAGTTCCGGACGATGGTCGCCGACGCTGCGGAGCATCAGCACCGGCTCGAAGAGGCGAACGAGGCGTCGGGCGCGCTGTTCAAGATCCGCGACGACCCGCGCGTGACTCGTGTCGGCCGCCTCTTGCGGCGGTTCTCCCTCGACGAGATGCCTCAGCTCGTGAACGTCGTCAAGGGGCAGATGAGCCTCGTCGGCCCGCGTCCGCTGCCGCTCCGCGACTACGAGTTGCTCGAGGACTGGCACCGTGCGAGGTACCTCGTCCTGCCGGGGATGACCGGGCTCTGGCAGATCTCGGGCCGCTCGGGCCTGTCCTTCGACGACCTCGTGCGTCTCGACTTCACGTACCTCGAGAACTGGTCGGTCTGGTCCGACATCTCGATCATCGCCAAGACGATTCCCGCCGTCATCAGCGGTCGCGGCGCGTACTAGCGTCGTCTACAACAAGCCCTCCGCAGCAGGGTGCCGCGCGGTTCAAGGTTCAGCGTTGATCCGAGGCCGCCTGCTCCCGTCCCTACAATCCTCGCGGTGAAGGCTCCCAAGATTCTCGCTGTCGCCTCCGCAGTCGACCTCGACTTTCGCTACGGGTGCACGCCCGCGTGGTGGCAGTTGTGGAAGGGGATGTACGAGGCGGGTGTCGACCTCGTCGTCACGCCCTACCGCGGACGTCCCGTCGAGTCGCCGTGGTGGCGAACTGCGCCGAACCCGACCTACCACGTCGGCGAGTCGTACGCCGCCTTGCGCGACGGTTTGGCACGGCTCAAGGGAGACCGCTATCTGCGGCGCGCCGAGGCTTCGCCCGCAGAGAGCGGGCTCGACCGGCTGACCCGGGAGACGGTCTGGCGCGTCGTCACGCCTCGCTGGCGGCGACACCTCGAGCGTCTCGTGGAGCGCGAGCGGCCCGACGCGGTCGTCGTCTTCACGGTGCCGATGGCCCACTTGCTCGGCATCCCGACGGCGCTCCGCGAGCGGTTTGGCATTCCGGTCGTCTTCTACGACGGCGACGTGCCGATGAGCCTGCCGGAGTTCGGCGGCATGGACACGGGGTTCAACTACTACCACGGGGCCGACCCGTCCGAATACGACCTCGTGCTCTCCAACTCGGAAGGAGGGCTGCCGCGCCTGCTCGAGCTCGGTGCGCGCCGGGCCGAGGCGGTGCTCTGGGGCGCAGATCCCGAGTTCTTTGCGCCCCAGCCGGTCGCGAAGGAGATGGATGTCTTCTTCTACGGCTACGGCGACAAGTTCCGGCAGGAATGGATGGCCGCGATGATCGGAGAGCCGAGCCGGGAGGCCCACGAGATCGACTTCGCCCTCGGCGGCAGGGACTTCCGCGGCGACACGGGGGCGGCGCGACTGATCGGCGACGTTCCCTTCAACGTGTTCGCCCGGGCCATCTCGGCGGCGAGGATCAACCTGAACGTGACGCGGCGCTCGCATGCGACGGTGCCCGGATCCTCGACGTGCCGGCCCTTCGAGCTGGCGGCAGCCGGTGCCGCGATCGTCTCCAACCCGCATGCCGGGATCGAGCATTGGTTCGAGCCGGGCTCCGAAATCGTCGTCGTGCGGAACGCGGGCGAGGCGCTCGCCGCCTACCGGGAGTTGCTCGACGATCCCGCCCAGGCGGAGGCCATGGGCGCCAGGGCTCGTGAGCGCGTGCTTGCCGAGCACACCTACGCGCATCGAGCCCGCCGTGTGCTCGAGCTCCTGGGGCTCGGCGTGGCATCGGCGGCGGTCGCGTGAGCAGGGCACGCACCATCGTCGTCGTGCCCGCCTACAACGAGTCCGGTGCGATCGCGGGCGTCATCGACTCGATCAGGTCGTTCGATCCGTCGCTGGACGTCGTCGTCATCGATGACGGCTCGCGCGATGCGACCTCGTCGGTGGCTGCCTCCCGGGGAGCAGCGGTGGTGACGCTGCCCTTCAATCTCGGCATCGGCGGAGCCGTGCAAACCGGCTTCAAGTACGCGCTCGAGCGCGGCTACGAGCTGGCCGTGCGCCTCGACGGCGATGGCCAGCACGACCCTGCCGAGCTGTCCAAGCTCCTCGCACCGGTCGAGCGGGGCGAGGCGGACATCGCAATCGGAACGCGCTTCTCCGAGAGCAGCGGCGACTACCGCCCGCCGTTCGCGCGCCGCATCGGCATCACGTGGTTCGCGAAGCTCGTCTCGCTGATGACCCGCCAGCGTGTGACCGACACCACCTCCGGGTTCCAGGCGCTCAATCGCAAGGGGATCGCACTGTTCGCCCGCGACTATCCGAGCGACTATCCGGAGGTGGAGGCCACGGTGCTGGTGTTCAAGCACCGGCTGCGGCTCGTCGAGGTGCCCGTCCGGATGTGGGAGCGCGAGCACGGGGAGTCGTCGATCACGTTCGTCCGCTCCGTCTATTACATGCTCAAGGTCACCCTCGCACTGTTCGTCGCGATGGTGCGCAAGTACGCGGTCCCGGAGGAGGAGGCAACGAGCTCGTGACACCCGTCCGTATCTCCATCGCGGCTGCGATCGCGTCGCTCTTGTTGATCTTGATCGTGCTCGAGCTGATCCGCGGCCGGCGGCTGAAGGAGCGCTATGCGCTGCTGTGGCTCGTGACCGGCGTCGTGCTGCTGATCCTGTCCGCCTGGCGGGGAGGCCTCAACTCGATCGCCGGCTGGCTCGGTGTCGCCACGTACCCGCCTGCCATCCTGTTCGCCGTCACGACGCTGTTCGTGATCGTCGTTCTCCTGCACTACTCGACCGTGCTCTCGACGCTTGCCGACCAGAACACCGTGCTCGCACAGCGGCTTGCGTTGCTGGAGCAGCGGGTGAACGACACGACGGGCCCTGACGCGGCAGGTGACGGGATGCCCCCCAGCCGAGGCGCGAGCCCTACCTAGCGCCTTCGGCGGCTGTCGGGACGACGCCGGCCTGCCGCTCAGGCTCGAGCCGTCCGCGCAGCCGGTGCGTGAGCCTGGGGACGAGCGCCGGCACCGCTGCGACGAGCAGCGCGTACGCGGGCCACGATGGAATCAGGTCGATGAAGATCCTTCCGTTCGTGAAGTCCGACGGCGCGGCGACGACGACGAGCACCAGGGCCCCGAGCCAGCCGGCGAGCAACGCGGCAGCAGGGCGCGCGAGACGCAACATCCCCACAGTGCCGGCGACCGGCAACCACTGCAGCAGGCGGTTCGACCAAAAGTACTCCCGCACGTTGGCCATCGCCGCGTCGAACGCGCCCCACGAGGGGTGACCCAGTGTGAGCGTCACGGTGCCAAGCGCCCGTTCGCGCCACAGCAGCGTCGGCGCCAGGCCGGCGCCCAGGCCGATGGCCGCTTCGAGTAGCCCGCGCCAGCGACGGGCGGCGGCGAGTGCGAGCCCGGCACCCACCGCGACCGCGGCCGCGACCGGCAGCACCGCCGTCGCGAGGGCTGCAAGCAGCCCGGCGAAGAGCGCGGCGCGTGGGGCACCTGCCACGGCGCGCATGGCGAGTGCCGCCGCCGCGAGCGACAACACCATCGCGAGATAGGCGGGGTGCAGCGTGAGCCCGTAGAGCGCCGGCAGGACGTTGTCCACGTAGGTGTCGTGATACTTCGTCACGAACAGCGGCACGGCGGCGACGGGTGCCAGGAGCCAGACCGCGGCGGCGAGAACGGCGTACGGGCGTCCGGCGAGGCTCTGTGCGAGATCGAGCAGGCAGTAGCTCGCGGCCGGCGCCAGGACGAGAATGCCGAGCGCCGTCACGACCGCTGCGAAGGTGTTGGCGCTGTCCGTCACCGCTGCGAGCGGCGCCAGCAGCACCGGATATGCCGGTCCGCCCGTGTGGGGCAGCGTGCCGTCCGCGAGACGGTTCGCCGCATCGGCGACGGCCCGCGCCGAGGCCTCGGTGCCGTAGATCGATCCGGTGTGATGAGCCGTGAGAGCCACTCCGGCGGTGACGAGCCACTGAACGCAGACGGTGGCGATGAGGAGCGGGTCAGCTCTTCGCACCGACAGGTCCGCGCTCGCTGAACCAGGCGACCGTCTGCGTCAGTCCCTGTCGCAGCGGCACGCGTGCCCGGAAGTCGAACAGCTCGGCCGCCCTGCTCGTGTCGAGCTTCCGGCGAGGCTGGCCGTTCGGCTTCGATGCGTCCCAGCGAATCTCGCCTTCGAAGGCCGTGAGCTCGGCAACGAGCTGCGCCAGGTCGGCGATCGCGATCTCCTCGCCGGTGCCGACGTTGACGGGATCGGGCCCGTCGTACCGTTCGGCCGCCAGGACGAACGCTTCCACGCAGTCGCTGACGTACAGGAACTCGCGTGTCGGCGTGCCGTCGCCCCACAGCGTGATCGCCTCGTCGCCGCGCTCGCGCGCCTCGACCATCTTCCTGATCAAGGCCGGGATCACGTGGGACGTCTCCAGGTCGAAGTTGTCCCGAGGGCCGTACAGGTTCACCGGGAGCAGAAAGATGGCGTTCGTGCCGTACTGCTGCCGGTACGCCTGGGCTCCCACGAGCAGTGCCTTCTTGGCGACCCCGTACGGCGCGTTCGTCTCTTCGGGGTAGCCGCTCCAGAGATCCTCTTCGCGAAACGGAACGGGCGCGTGCTTCGGATAGGCGCAGATCGTTCCGGCGAGGACGAGCTTGCGGGTGTCGTGCAACCGTGCCTGTTCGAGCACGTGTGCGCCCATCATCAGGTTCGCGTACCAGTAGCGGCCCGGGTTGGCGCGGTTCGCGCCGATGCCGCCGACCTCGGCCGCGAGGTGGAACACCACGTCCGGCCGCACCTCGGCGAACAGGCGTGCGGTCTCCGCCATGTCGGTGAGGTCGGTGTCCTGCCGACGCGGTACGACCACTTCGTGCCCGTCGGCCTCCAGGCGCTCGACGACGTGTGAGCCGAGGAAGCCCCCGCCGCCGGTGACGAGCGCCCGGCTCACGGCGTCGGCGTCGGCCACCCGGAAGGCAGCCAGTCGACTCGGCCGATCCAGCGTTCGCGGTTGTCGGCGTACCAGCGGATCGTCTCGAGGACGCCTTCCTCCCAGGAGATCTTGGGCTTCCACCCCGTCTCGCGGGTCAGCTTCTCGTGCCCGACTCGCAGCGCCATCACGTCGCTGGCACCTGGGCGGTAGCGGCGGGCGCTCGTCACGACCTCGCGTCCTGCCGGCCAGAACCCCTGCTCCTCGCCGATGCGGACGATCATCTGCACCCAGCCGTCCATCGAGATGTTCTCACCCTGCCCGTAGACGTAGACGTCACCGGGCTTGCCGTGCGCGGCCACCGTCAGGTGCCCGCGCACGCCGTCGGTGCAGAAGCAGAAATCGCGCAGCGGGTCGAGGTTGCCGAGCTCGATCGTCTCTTTCGTCAGCGCCTGGGTAATGATCGTGCCCGTCACATAGCGCGGGTTCTGGCGCGGGCCGTAGTTGTTGAACATGCGGGTGACGACGCCCGGCAGGCCGAACGCGTCGTGGTAGTTCATCGTCAGGAAGTCCGCCGCCACCTTGGCCGTCGCGTAGATCGACTTCGGATTGATCGGGGAGCGTTCGTGCAGGATCAGGCTGCCTTCCTCGTCGAAGTCGTGATGGTGGGAGACGTCGTCGCGCACGTTGCCGTATTCCTCCGACGTTCCGGCCGTATCGAACTTCTCGATCTCGAGACCGCAGTCCACGATCGACTGCAGGAGATTGAGCGTCCCGACCGTGTTGGCCATGACCGTTTCGTAGGGCCTGTGCCACGACTCGCCGACGTGTGCCTGGGCGCCCAGATGAAACACGTAGGGACGGTCCGGCGCATGCTTCAGCTCACGGATGAGGTAGTCGATCGACGTCTTGTCGGTCAGATCCGCGAAGTGCACCCTGAGCCGGTTCCGGAGATGGCCGATGTTGTTGAGCGCGCCGCTCGACGTCGCGCGCACGAAGGCGTGCACCTCGGCTCCGAGCTCGACGAGCGCGTCGGTCAAGTGCGAGCCCATGAAGCCGTCGGCGCCCGTCACGAGCACGGTACGTCCCTCGTAGACCTCCGCGAAATCGCGGCGGAGCTCGTCGAGCGCGTTATCGGTCCAGGGAGTGTCGGTCGTCATTAGGCGTACGCTGTCGCGTCGGTGGACAAGCCTACCCACTCACGCCGCTTCGGCTCGCTCGGCAGCGGTGCCGTCACCGCCGTTGCTCTCGTCGTGCAGACCGGTCTGGCGGCCGCCGTCGGGATAGTGCTCGGTCGCGAGTTCGGGCGTGGAGCGGTCACAGACGGCTTCTTCGCCGCCTACGGGGTCTTTGTCGTCGTGGTGCTCGCAGCCAACGCGATTCGCGTCACGGTATTGCCGGCCTTCGCTCGTGCCCGCCGTGACGGGCGCTTGGGCCAGGACGTCGCCGCGTATGCGCTCACGCTCGCGTCACTCTCGTTGCCGTTGCTGCTCGTCGGAGTGCTCGCCGCCGGGCCGATCGCCGACGTGCTCACCGGCGGCCGGGGCGGAGTCGCCCGCGACACGGCCGCGGACGCCCTGCCCTGGATGCTGCTCGCGGCCACATTTCAGCTGTTTGCCGGGCTGGCCGCGAGCGCCCTCGCCGCCCTCGACGACTACCTCACCGCCGCCGCGGGCTTCGTGCTCGGGAGCGTCGCCGGGCTCATCCTGATTCTCGTCCGCGTGCACCCCGACGGGGTCGTCGCGCTCTCGCACGGGATGGCGCTGAACGGTGCGGTTGCGCTGATCTTCCCGGTGGCGGGGCTGGCGCTACGCGCTCGCTCGGCTGCGATGCCGGGCAGCGCGGTGCGACCCGGCGGGGAGCCGTACGCCACCCGGCTCGCGATGATGGGCTCGGGGATCGCGCTGCCGCTCGCGCTCCAGGCGATCTACCTCGTATGTGTGCCGCTCGCCTCCCGCGAAGGCAGCGGTGCGCTGACGAGCTTCGGCTTCGCCTATCTGATCTCGTCCGCGGTGGTGGCAGTGACGGCATCGTCGCTCGGCCTCGTCACCGCCGTACCCCTGGCGCGAGCGGGCCTCGATGCGGCGCGCACCGTCCGGCACGTCGTCGCTTCGGCCTGGATTGCCCTCGTTGCGATCGGCGCGGTGGCTGGGGTGTTTGCGCTCGCGGGCGGGCACATCGCGCAGTGGCTGCTCGGCTCCAGGTACTCGAGCGACGTCGGCGACGAGCTCGGCCGCCTCGTCGTCGTCCTCTCCCTCTGGGCGGTCGTCGCCGTCGGTGTCTCGGTCACGTTCCCGCTCGTATTCGTGGCCGGGAAGGGGCGGCTCCTCCCGCTCATCGCCGTCGGTGCCGTCGGGCTGCAGGTCGGGGTCGCGTGGGCCGGTCAGACCCTGTTCGGCCTGGACGGCCTCGCACTCGCGCTCGCCGTCACGACCGCGGCGGTGCTGACGGCATTGCTCGCCCAGCTGGGAGCTCTCGGCCCGACGGCGCGGGGGCTCGTGCTGGCGGCGCTCACGGTTGCCGCCGGTGTGGCAGTTGCGTACGTGGTGCCGGGGCTGCTGTTGTCCGCCGTCCCGTCGGCCGTGGTCGGGCTCGGCGTGTACGCGCTGCTCGTCGGGTTCGTACGCCCGGCGGGCCTGCGTGACGCATGGCGGTACCTGAGGGCGCTGGCATGAGTGCGGCCCCGAGCGTCGCGGCCGTCGTGCTCTCGTGGAATGGGCGCGAACGCACCCTTGCCTGTCTTCGCTCGCTTGCCGAGGTCACGTACCGTCCGTTCTCCATCGTCGTCGTCGACAACGGATCCGGCGACGGGAGCGCGGACGCCGTCGCCGCCGAGCACCCCGACGTTCAGCTCGTCCGGCTCACCGAGAACCTGGGCTTCGCGGGAGGCATGAACGCAGGCAGCCGGGCCGCGTTTGCTGCGGGCGCAGAGGCCGTTGTCCTGCTCAACAACGACATGGAGGTCGAGCAGGACTTCGTCGGCCCGCTGGTGGAAGGGCTCGCGGCCGACCCCGCCGCCGCGTGTGCGTGCGCTCAGATCCTCTTCACCGGCGAGCCGCCACGCATCTGGTACGCGGGTGCATCGTTCAGCTCCCGGCATGGCTACAGCGGCCGTCACGTGGGCTACGGCAGGCCGCCGCTACCCGCGACGGTGGCGCCGTACCCGACCGGTCGGGCCTGCGGCGGGGCGATGATGTTCACGGCGGAGGCCGCGGAGCGGGTCGGCCTGTTCGACGAGGAGCTGTTCGCCTACGCCGAGGACACGGACTGGTCGCTGCGTGCGCGTCGGGCCGGGCTGCACCCGATCGTCGTTCCCGCCAGCATCGTCCACCATGCCGTGTCCGCCTCGTCGGGAGGCGAGTCGTCCCCCGGGACGATCTACTACGCATTGCGCAACACGCTCGTCGTCGCCGAGCGCTGGGCACCGCGGGGGTCCGTTGGGACGCGCGTGCGGCGCCTCGAGGCTCTTGCCGCCTCCGCGGCTCAGGCGCTTGCCTCGCAGCGCCGGGCGGAAGGTCTCCGCGCCGTGCGCGACGCCTGGCGCGATGTCCGTCGCGGCCGGCTCGGACCGCGTGAAACGGCGTCCTCGAGCCAGCCGCTCTTCCGCCGCGACCCCGGCCTGTGGCTGCTCCTGCACCTGCGTCCACCGGGGAATCGCCTGGGTGACCGTCATGGCAGCTGCTCGGTCTGCGGGGCCGAGACCCGGTTCGTGCGCAACTCGTGGATTCTGCCCCGTGAGCTGGCGCGCGTCGCGCCGCCCGGATTCGCGGATCGCGAGAGTCAGTTCTGCGCCTCGTGCGGCTCGAGCCGGCGCGTGCGCATGCTCGCGGACGTCCTGCTCGAGCACTACGCCGACGAGGCGCGCTCGGTGGCGGGCCTCGTCGAGGAGGAGCGCTTCCGCCTGCTCGACATCGCCGAGCTCAACGCGATCGGCCGGATGCACCCGCTGCTGGCCCCGCTGCCACGCTTGACGTACGCGGAGTACCCCGAGCAGGACATCCAGGCGCTCACCTTTCCCGACGCGTCGTTCGATCTCGTGCTGACGTCGGAGACGCTGGAGCACGTTCCCGACTTCCGTCGCGCCCTGACCGAGACCCGCCGAGTCCTGCGCCCGGGCGGCCGTCATGTCTTCACTGTGCCGCTCGATCCCCGGCTCGAGCGGACGCGCTCCCGCGAGGGGATGACGCCGATCCATCACGGCCGGGGGGGTGGGCCGTTCATGCTCGTCACACGGCGCAACGACATGCTCGCGTACACCGACTTCGGGCTCGACGTGCCCGAGCTCCTGCGCGAGGCGGGTTTCGAGCCGGAGGTGCACGGCTCCGGGGTGGAGACGGTCTACTGCGCTCTCGCGTCGTAGGCGTCGCCCGGCCGTACACTGCGACCGTGCGCCGCGCCGGAGACAGGCCTTGAGCGAGCCGCGCCGGGCGCTCGTGACCGGAATCGGCGGGCAGGACGGCTCATACCTCGCCGAGTTGCTGCTGGCGGAGAACTACGAGGTATGGGGCATCGTCCGCCGCCCCGTCGATGAGTACGCGACGCTGGCGCATCTCGCCGGCTCGATCGGGGCCGTCGATGCAGACCTGCTCGACCAGGAGTCGCTGGCGAAGGCGCTCCGTGCGACCGGTGCGCGGGAGATCTACAACCTCGCCTCTCCGTCATTCGTCCCGCGCTCGTGGGACGAGCCGGTGCAGACCGCCACGCACGCGGCGGTCGGCGTCACCTCCCTGCTCGAGGCGGTTCGCGAGGTCGATCACACGATCCGCGTCTACCAGGCCTCGTCGAGCGAGATCTTCGGCGAGCCGACGGAGACGCCGCAGAGCGAGAGCACGCCCCTGAGCCCACTCACGCCGTATGGCGTGGCGAAGGCCTACGGCCACTTCATCGCGCACACCTACCGCCGTCGCTACGGCATGTTCTGCTGCTGCGGCATCCTCTACAACCACGAATCGCCGCGACGACCGGTGGACTTCCTCCCCCAGAAGGTGGCGCACGCCGCCGCCTCGATCCGGCTCGGGCTGCAGAACGAGCTCGTCGTCGGCGACCTCGACGCGCGCCGGGACTGGGGCTACGCCGTCGACTATGTGCGCGCGATGTGGCTGATGCTGCGGCAGGACGAGCCGGACGACTACATCGTCGCGACCGGCGTCAGCCATTCCGTCCTGGAGCTCGTCGAGTGCGCGTTCGCCTGCGTGGGGTTGGACTGGCGCGATTCCGTGCGCTCGGATCCGGCGCTCCAGCGGGGCAGCGCCGAACTTCACGACCTGATCGGGAATGCCGAGCGGGCCCGCGCCCGCCTCGGCTGGGCACCGTCCGTCAGCTTCGAGGGGCTGATCGCCCTGCTCGTCGAGGCCGAGCTCGCGCGCCTCGCACCCGGAGCTCAGCCGGCGGCACGCTCGTAGACCGCGTCGTGCGCGTGGGCCGTCGCGTCCCACGTGAAGCGCGCGGCGTGCGTGGGGCCTCTTGCTTCGAGCTCCGAGGCATGCGCGAGCGCCTCGCGCACGCCGGCTGCGATCGACTCGGGATCGAGCGGGTCGAAGAGCACCGCGGCATCGCCGCAGATCTCGGGCAGCGAGCCCGCGCGGGATGCCGCGACGGGGCAGCCGCACGCCATCGCCTCCAGCGGCGGCAGGCCGAAGCCCTCGTACAGGCTCGGGAAGACCATGCATGATGCACGACGGTAGAGCGCGATCAGCTCGTCCGTTGTGACGTTCCTCGCCTCGACTCCCTCAGGCAGCGTTGCCTCTGGGTGGCCGGCGCCCGTGAGGACGAGCGTCAGCTCGGGTGTCTCGCGGCGCAGCTGCGCAAACGTCTCGAACAGCCGAGCGTGGTTCTTGTGCGGCCATGGGCGGGCGGGATAGAGCAGCAGCGGCTCCCGTGCGACCGCCGGGTCGGGAGTGAAGCGTGCCGTGTCGACGCCGAGCCAGATTGCGTGCACTCGCTCGGGGTCGAGACCGAGCCTGTCGATCGCGCGTTCGCGCACGAACTCGCTGATCACGATCACGTGCGCCGACCGCCGCGCCGCCCCGTCGTATGCGAAGCGCCGGTAGAGCCGCTCGCCGCGCGAGAACAGGTGCGGCAGGTCGAGGTGCTGGACGTCGAGGAGGCTGATCACGTGCGGACCGGCGACCGTGGGCACGCGAACCGTCAGCGGGTAGTGGATCACGTCCGCATCGGCAAGGTACTTCCTGAGCGCGGCCGGTCGGACGCGCGCCGAGCCCATCGCCAGAAGTCGCCGGGCCCTACCCGTCGAGGCGGCATACTCCCGTGCGACCGCCGCCGGCAGCCCTCCACCGGCATCGGGCGCGATCGGCGGCAGGAGCACGCTGTAGTCGTGGCGGCCGACCCGTGCCAGCCCTTTCGTGAGCTCGCGTGCGTAGGTCTCGCTGCCGCCTGAGATGCCGGGTACGAGTGTCAGCATGGAAAGCGCGACCCGCATCAGGGATCTCGACTATACGCGGAGCAGGCTCCGGCAGAGGCCGGGGCTAGAATGCCACGATGCCCGACACGATCGACGCGGACGGCTCGGCTACGGGGGTTGGGGCTGGTTCCCCCGTCGATGTCGAAGCGCTGTTTCAGGCGCTCCGCGACGAGGTACGCCGCTCGGGCGCCGATCCCGGAGGCGGAGGCGATCCAGCCGACCGGCGTGCCGCGCGCGACGAGGCCGAGCGGTTGTGGCCCGTGTCTGCAGACCGGTCGCTGCGGCTGCGACCGGGCGTCCGCGGTGGCGTCGGCACTCCCGTCAAGGCGGTGCTGCGCAAGCTGATGCGCTGGTACGTCGAGCCGCTCGCCTACGACCAGCGCTCCTTCAACGCCGCCGCGCTGCGGCTCATCGACGATCTGCAGGAGCAGGTCGACGGGCTCCAGGCCGAGGTGGCGGCGCTTCGCGACGCGAAGCGCTAGCGACGGATGAGGATCGCCGTGTGCAGGCCCCAGGTGCCTTTCGCGCGGGGCGGGGCCGAGATCTTCACGGACACGCTCGTGGACGAGCTGCGTGCGCGAAACCACGAGGCGGAGATCGTCTCCGTCCCGTTCAAGTGGTACCCGGGCGCCCGCGTGCTCACGCAGGCCTTCCTCTGGCGCCTGCTCGACCTGACCGAGTCGGACGGGAAGCCGATCGACCTCGTCGTGGCGACGAAGTTCCCCTCGTATGTCGTGCGTCACCCCGAGAAGCGCGTGTGGCTCGTGCATCAGTTCCGCCAGGCGTACGACCTCGATCGCACCGAGCTCGGGCAGTTCGGCGAGTCTGCCCCGGAGCGGGCCCTGCGCCGGCAGGTACAGGAGCTCGACCGCGTGGCGCTCGGCGAGGCGACGCGGGTATTCGCCACGTCGAAGAACGTGGCCGGCAGGCTCGAGCGCTCGACCGGGCTCGTGGCCGAGGTGCTGCCACACCCGGCGCAGGAGCTGCCGTACCACGACGACGGACCCGGCGACTTCGTGCTCTCGGTCAACCGCCTCGATCGCGCGAAGCGCGTAGACATGTTGCTCGGCGCCGTTGCCGCCGAGCCGTCCCTGCGGGTCGTGATCGTGGGCGACGGCCCGGACCGCGGCAGGCTCGAGCAGCTCGCGCACAGCGGGGGTCTCGACGGTCGCGTGCGCTTCGCCGGACGGGTCTCGGCCGGTGAGCTCGCCGATCTCTACGCGACCTGCTACGCGACCTTCTACGCACCCGTCGACGAGGACTTCGGGCTGAGCCCGTACGAGTCGTTTCTGTCCGGCAAGCCCGTGATCACGACGACGGACGCAGGCGGCCCTCTGGAGGTCGTCCACGACGGGTCGACGGGCGTGGTCGTCGACCCGGAGCCGGCCGCCGTGGCCCGGGCGGCGGCATGGCTGCGCGACAACCCCGAGCAGGCGCAAGCCTACGGCCGCGCCGGCAAAGCGATCGCCGGCGAGGTCACGTGGGATCGCGCCATCGCGAGGCTGCTCTCGTGAGCGCTCCCGTCCAGGAGCGTGAGGCCGGGGCTTGTGACAAAGTGTCACAAGGGTCGGCGGCTCTGACCGGGCCCGCGCGATGAAGGTGGCCCTCTTCAGCCCGATGCCGCCGGAGCGCTCGGGCATCGCGGACTACTCGGCGCTCCTGGTGCCCGCGCTGAGGGAGCGCTGCGAGCTCGTGGTCGTCGCGCACGGCAAGAGGAAGGCGCCGCGCGGGACCGAGCTCTGCGTCTACCACGTCGGCAACGATCCCGAGGCTCACGGCTGGATCGTGAAGGCGCTGCGCCGCACCCCGGGACTGGTCGTGCTGCACGACTTCGTGCTTCATCATCTCGTCGCCGGGCTCACGATCGGGCGCCGCGACGGCCACGGCTACCTCGACGCCATGGAGCGCGAGGGCGGCGTTGTCGGCCGTCTGCTCGGCCATGCCGTGCTCGACAAGCGCATCCCGCCCCTCTGGGAAAGCCGTCCGGAGGACTTCCATCTCGCCGGGGAGGTGCTCGATCGTGCGACCGGCCTCGTCGTCCACTCGTCCTACGTACGCGACCGTGCGCGCGCCGCCGGGTACGCCGGGCCGGTCTGGGTCATCCCGCATCCCGCGTTCCCGGTGCCCGCAGCGCCGCCGGCCGACGTCTCGGGCAGCCCGCTGTTCGGAACGTTCGGGAACGTCAACGCGACCAAGAGGGTGCCGCAGCTACTCGAAGCGTTCTCGCTCGTGCGGGCGTCACAGGCCGACGCGCGGCTGCTGCTCGTCGGCGAGGTCTCCGCCGGCTTCGACCTCGATCGGCGGCTGCAGCGGCTCGGGCTCGAGGGCGCGGGCCTGGTTCGGGAGGGATACGTCGACGAGGCACGGTTGTGGGCGCTGATGAAAGCGTGCGACGTGCACGTGAGCCTGCGCTCCCCGACCATGGGCGAGACGTCCGGCACGGCCATTCGGGCTCTCGCGCTCGGCAAGCCCCTCGTCGTCAGCGATGTCGGCTGGTTCGCCGAGCTTCCCCCGGACGTCGCGCTCAAGGTGCCGGTCGACGGCCGGGAGGTGGAAACGCTCGCCGCCGCGCTCGAGCTGCTCGCGTCGAGACCCGACGTCCGCCGGACGATGGCCGCAGCGGCGCTCGAGCTGGCGCGCCGCGAGCACGATCTCGAGCGGGTGGCGGAGTCGTACGTGTCTGCGTTCGAGCAGGCGTCGGGCGCAGCAGCCGTCGACGACGCGGTGCTGCGCGACGTCAGCGAGGCAGCCGCCGAAGTGGGGATCACGCCGGGATCTCCGGAGGCGCGTGAGATCGCCGCGCGCCTCGCCGAGGTCGAGCTCGGTGATTGACCGCCTGCGGGCGGTCCCGGTCTGGGGCTGGCTCGGTGCGATCGTCGTCGGGTCGTTCGTCCTGCGGGCGTGGCTCGCACGCGGCATGCTCGCCCCGTTCATCATGGTCGACGAGCTCGTCTACTCCGAGCTCGCCAAGAGCTTTGCGGACAGCCTCTCGTTCGCAGTCAGGGATGTCCCGACGCGGGGGTACGGCATCGTGTACCCGGTCTCGATCGCTCCTGCGTACGCGCTCTTCGAGCGGGTTCCGGACGCGTATGCCGCGCTCAAGACGATCAACAGCGCGGTCATGTCGCTCGCTGCGATTCCCGCCTACTTCCTCGCGCGCAGAGTCGTACAGGCGCGCCTTGCGCTCCTGGCCGCCCTGCTCGCCGTTGCGATCCCGTCGATGGTCTACACGGCGACCGTGATGACCGAGAACGCCTTCTATCCGGTCTTTCTCGTTACCGCCCTGCTCCTCGTGCGGATGATCGAGCGGCCGACGTGGCGGGCACAGGTCGCATTCCTCGCCGCAGTCGCGCTGGCGCTCCTGACCCGCGCTCAGGCGATCGCGATCGTCCCTGCAGCCCTCACGGCGCCGCTGCTGCTCGGCGTGTTCGCGCGGACGGGCCTGCGTGCCGCCCTGTGGCCGTACCGGCTGCTGTACGCGCTCGTGGGCGCCGGCGCGGCTCTCGTGGTGGCCGCTCAGATCGCTCGTGGGCGGTCCCTCAGCTCGCTGCTCGGGGCGTACTCGGTCGTCGGACACCAGTCGTACGGCGTGGGAAAGCCGCTGCGCTACCTGGTCTACCACCTGGCCGAGCTCGACCTCTACCTCGGCGCGATTCCCGTCGCCGTCGCCATCGTGCTCGTGGCGCGCTCCCGCTCGCTCGACCGCCCGCTGCAGGCGTTCCTCGCTGTCACGCTGGCGCTCACCGGCTGGTTCGCGGTCGTGGTCGCCACGTTCGCCTCCCAGTTCGCGAACCGGATTCAGGAACGCAACCTGTTCGTCCTCGTGCCGCTCTTCGTCGTGCTCCTGCTTGCCTGGGTCGAGCGCGGGGCTCCACGGCCGCGCTATCTGGCGCCCGTCGCCGCAGTTGCCTCGGCACTTTTCGTCCTCGCGATCCCCTTCGAGACCTTCATCACGACCTCGTCGGTCTCGGACACGCTGATGCTGCTGCCGTGGTGGGCTGTCCTGAACAAGATCGGGATCGGGTGGGTCGCGCCCCTGGCCTTTCTGTTGTGCGCGCTCTTCGTTGCAGCGCTGCTGTTCGTGCCACGCCGCTATGCGATCGCACTACCGCTGATCGTCCTCGCCTACTGGGCCGTCGCGTTCAAGCCGATCTGGTTCGGGCCGTATCCGTACGGCGTCAAGCGAGCGGGAGTGGGTGCCCTGTTCCAGGGCATCCAGGGCGTGCCGCGCGACTGGATCGATCGCGCCGTGCCCACGGGAGCCGACGTCGCCGTGCTATGGACGGGAGTCAGTGACCGGTTCACGGTGAACCAGAACGAGTTCTTCAACCGCACAGTGGGTCAGGTCTACTACACGGCGACCCCAACTGACGGCGGCATCGGAGAGATCCGGGTGGTCGCCGACCCACGCACCGGTGCCGTACGCGCCGCCGGTGCTCCGCTCCGGCTCACGTACCTCCTGACGGACGGCTCGGTCGACCCGAACGCCGTACCGGTCGCCCGCGACCCGCAGCTCGGCATGACCGTCTGGAAGGTCGACGGGCCGCTCGTGCTCGCAAAGACCAAGAAAGTCGGGCTCTATCCGGGCGACAGCTGGTCCGGGCCGGTGGTCACGTGGAGGCGCGAGCACTGCCATGGTGGCTCGTTGACGGTGACGCTGACTGGAGATGCGCGGCTGCTCCCGGACGGGAGCACGGTGACGGCCTCGTCGGGGCAACGTATCCGCGTGATCCCGAACACGATCGCGACCCTACGCGTGCCGCTCATCGCGAAGCGCGAGATCTGCTCGGCCCGATTCGTCGTCTCGCCGACCGCGGTTCCCAGTCACGTGATCCCCGACAGCACCGACACCCGGGTGCTGGGCGTGCATTTCAACGCCTTCGCGTACGCCCCGTGAGAATCGTCTTCGACGTATCCCCGTTGTCGCACCCCGCAACCGGAGTCGGCAACTACATCCGCGGCTCACTCGGGGGCTTGCTCGAGGCGTCCGCGGGCGCACACGAGATCGTGGCGTTCGGGCCGACGAGCTTGCGCGGGCCTGGGCGGATCAGATCGGCCCTCGACGGTCTCGATGTCGAGTTCCGCCTGTGGCCGCTGCCGGCGTCGCATGCCCTGAGGACCGCATGGAGCATCGCCGCGCATCCGGTGGCGGAGCGGTTTCTGGGCCGGTTCGACGCTTTCCACTTCACGGATTGGATGTACCCGGCCCAGCGCGGTGGGGTGCGCTCGACGATGATCCACGACCTCGTCCCGGTGCGCTTCCCGGACTGGACGACGAAGCGCACCCGGGCCATGCACGCGCGCAAATATGCGAATGCAGCGCGCACGTGCGACGTGATCTTCGTCAACTCCGCTTACACGGGGCGAGAGGTGACGGAGCTGCTCGGCGTCGCCGAAGAGCGGGTCAGGGTCGCGGCACCCGGTGTCAGAGCCGTCTTCACCAGCGAGGGCGCCGCCACAGACCTGGGTGCTCCGTATGTCCTCACGGTCGCGACGCTCGAGCCGCGCAAGAACCTGCAGACACTCGCCGAGGCGCACCGCTTGATCGACGGAGAGCTGCTGCTCGCGGTTGCGGGTGGCGAGGGCTGGGGAGAGCAGCCCGTGCTCGACGATCCGCGGGTGCGGCGTCTCGGCTTCGTCTCGGACGAGGAGCTGGCCAGGCTCTACCGCGGCGCCGCTGTTGCCGTCTACCCCTCACGTTTCGAGGGCTTCGGGATGCCGATCGTCGAGGCGATGGCCTGCGGCACACCCGTCGTCGTCTCGGCCCACGCGTCGATGGACGACGCGAGCGGCACCGCGGCCGTGCGCGCGGATCCCGACGATCCCGTTGCGATCGCCGCCGCGATCGAGCATGCGATCGCCGAGCGTGAGCGGCTTCGTGCCGCCGGGCTCGAGCACGCCGCCCGGTTCACCTGGCGTGCCGCAGGTGAGGTCATGCTGCGTGCCTACGAGGAGGCGCAGTGAGGGTCGGCATCGACGTGACCCCGCTCGCGCAGACGCGCGCGGGCACGGCCCGCCACGTGCGCGGCCTGCTGGGCGCGTTGGCCGGACGCCCCGGGCTCGAGCTGCAGCAGCTTTCGTTCGGCGGGCCCGGCCGGGTCGCGACGCTCGCCCGCGATGCCGTCTGGTACCCGCTCGGGATCGGCCGCGCCGCCCGTGATCTCGACATTCTCCACTGCACGACCATGCGCGGGCCGCTGCGCGCGCCCACCCCCGTCGTCGTCACCGTCCACGATCTCGCCGTGTTCCGCTATCCCGGCGCCTTTCCGCTCTGGCACCGCCGCACCGGACGCCTCGCCCTGCGGGCAAGCGTGCGTGCCGCGGACGCCGTCGTCGCGGTGTCCGCTTTCACCCGCAACGAGCTCGCCACGCTGCTCGATGTTCCGGGCGACCGCATGCGGGTCGTCCCGAACGGCGTCGACCCGGTCTTCACGCCCGACGGTGAGGCGGCCGAGGGTGTGTACGCCCTCGCTGTCGGAACGCTCGAGCCGCGCAAGAATCTCGGCCGTGCGGTCGAGGCTGCGCGCCTTGCCGGCATCGAGCTGCGGGTCGTCGGGGCGCGCGGGTGGGGCGGCGTCGAGGTGCCCGGCTGGGTCGGACGCCCTGGAGACGAGGAGCTCGCAGCGCTGATCCGGGGCGCCCGCTGCCTCCTCCTGCCGTCGCTGTACGAGGGCTTCGGGATACCCGTGCTCGAGGCGATGGCATGCGGGACGCCGGTGGTCACGAGCCGCGGCGGCGCCACCGAGGAGGTCGCCGGCGGCGCCGCGGTCCTCGTCGACCCGCTCGATGCAGCGGCTATCGCGGACGGAATCGCCGAAGCCGAGAGCCGGCGTGACGAGCTCGTGCCCCTCGGGCTCGAACGCGCCCGGAAGTTCACGTGGGAGCGGGCGGCAGACGCAGTCGAGGCACTCTGGCGGGAGCTGGCATGAGTGCCCCACTCGTCGTCGTCGATGCCGATGTACTCGGCCGCCGTCGCACGGGCGACGAGACCTACGTGCTCAACCTGCTGCGAGAGCTGCCGCCGCTCGCGGCCGCTGCCGGCCTGCGGATCGCCGCGGCGACGCGCCGGCCCGATCTCGTCCCGGCAGGGGTGGAGGCGATCGAGCTGACGATGCCGAGCCAGGCGCTACGGATGGCCTGGGCGCTGCCGCGGCTGCTCCGTCACGTCGGCGCCGCCCTCGTCCACACGCAGTACGCCCTCCCGCTGCGCTGCCCCTGCCCGGCCGTCGTCACGATCCACGACCTCTCGTTCGAACGTGACGCGGCCTCGATGGGAAGGTGGGACCGGGCCGTGTTCCGGCGTGTCGTGCCGCGGGCCGCCAGGGGCGCGGCTCATGTGCTGACCGTCTCCGAGCGCTCGAAGCGAGACATCCTCGAGCTCTACGGACTCACTCCCGACGCGGTCACGGTGACGCGGAACGGCGTCGACCCGGTGTTCCGGCCCGGAGCACCCGGCTCCCGCGACTACGTGCTCGCCGTCGGTGCCGTCCAGCAGCGCAAGCACCAGCTCGCCGCGCTCGAGGCAGCGCAGGAGGTCGGGCTGCCGCTCGTCGTCGTCGGACCGGAGAAGGATGCGCGCACCGCATCCGAGCTGCGCAGGCGCGGCGCCACGTTGCGCGGTTACGTGCCGCTGGACGAGCTCGTAACGCTGTATCGCGGGGCGGCTTGTCTCGTGCAGGCGTCGCGCTACGAGGGATTCGGATTGCCGGTGCTCGAGGCGATGGCGTGCGGCACGCCGGTGGTGTCTGTTCCGGACGAGGCCCTGGTCGAGGTGGCAGGCGGCGCAGCAGTCGTCGTCGAGGAGGGCGGCCTCGCGGGCGGCATCCGGCAGTCTCTCGCCGACCGTGACAGGCTCATTGCAGCCGGGCTCGAGCGCGTGCGGTCGTTCAGCTGGCCGGCCGCGGCCGAGCTGACGGTCGGCGTCTACCGCGAGGCGATCTCATCGTGAGCGTGTCGGCGGTCGTCGTCTCCCACCGGCACGCCGCGGAGCTCGAGCGGTCGCTGCCGTCGCTCTTGCAGCAGGTCGACGAGCTCGTGGTGGTCGAGAACCTGCCGGGCCAGGCGGGGTCGCATCGGTATCCCGAGGGAGTGCGCGTGATCGAGAACGCACGTCCGCAGACGCTCGCGGCGAACGTGAACACCGGGATCGCGGCAACCTCGGGAGCATTCGTGCTCTTCTCGAATCCCGACGCGGTTGCCGACGCGGGTGCGGTCGCAGCACTGGCGGGGTTCATGGCTTTGCGGCCGCGCTGCGGCATCGCCGGGCCGCAGATGCTCTGGCCCGACGGCACGTGGCAGCCGTCGCGCCGCCGCTTCCCGACAGTCCCCGGCACGATCGTGCGCCGGACCCCGCTGCGCAAGCTCTACCCACCGTACGAGCGCCAGCGTGACCACTACCTCCTCGACGAGCGGCCGGACGAGCCCGTGCAGGCCGACTGGATGCTGGGCGCATTCCTGCTGCAGCGACGCTCGATGCTGGAGGAGATCGGTGGGTGGGACGCCGGTTATCGCCACTACGTCGAGGACATCGACCTTTGCTATCGCGCTGCCAGGGCCGGCTGGGAGCGGTGGTACGTGCCCGGCGCCGTCGTCAGGCACGCCTACGCGGCGATCATCGACAAGCGCTTCCTCTCCCGGCACTCCCTCTGGCACCTCCGTGGGATGGCGAGATACGCCCGCAAGCACCCTGAGGCGCTGCTTCGCGGTGGCGCCTACCGCGAAGGCTCGTAAGCGAAGGTGGCGACGGCGCCGAGCTGTCGCGGGTCGGTTTTCGACGGGTCGAGCTCCTTCGGTGAGAACGTCGGCTCGATCGTCACCTCGACGAGCCACGGCCGATCCGGGGTCGGGAGCGAGTACTCCAGCACCTGGCACGAGTGGATGACGCCCGTGCGCTCCTGCAGCAGTCGTCCGATCGAGGCCTCCTTGCTCTCGCTCACTGCCACAGTGCCGAGGCGCACGGTGACGACGCCTCGCTTGTCCTTTCCGCACCAGCCCTCGCGCGACAAGCGGACACGAACGGTGCCGTGTTCCCCACGCTTGACGCTATATCGTGCGTACGTGGCGAGACCGCCCATCCACCCGTCGGGTGCAATCCCTGTCAGGGCGGTACGGAGGCGGAGCTGCTGACCGGGTAGCCTCACGAGTTGGTAACCGCCGACGGTCGGTCCGAGCCGGCGTCCGACGATGTCGACCCCGGGCGCTGTCAGGACATAGTCGGTGTGCGGCGCCGTGAGTGTCCCGTCAGGTCGCTCGAGGTTGGGCGTCAGCGTCACGTCCGGACTGAGGGCCGTCCCGTCGAGCGACCACACGCCCGTCACTGCGCGGTTCCAGAACTCGAGCAAGTGGACGGGGTTCGGATCGGTAACCGAATGGCCGAGAAAGATCACGGGACGCGTGCCGGTTTGGCGGTCGAGCCAGTTGGCGGGCTTGGGCAGCGTGCCGTACAGGCGCTTCGCGAACAGGCTCTCGCCGTGCGCAGCGTATACCTCGGCTGTTGTCGTCCATGTCAGCGTCATGACCGCGAGCACTGTGACGAGGATGATTGCCGCCCGCCCGCGGATCCGCGAGACCAGTACGAGGAGGATGGTCGCCGCAATAGTCACAGCTGTGAGCGTGTGCTCGATCGTGGAGGTCGGCCAGCGGAAGATGCGGTTGGCGAGGGCGGCGATCGCCAGCCCGTGGGCCTCGTAATTCGGGTACTCAGTGAGCCCGTAGGGGGTGCCGCGTACGAGATACAGGACGAAGCCGCCGGCTGCGACAATCGCCCAGGAACGGCCGCCGCGGCGCTGGAAGAACAATGCCGTTCCTGCGAAGAGGATGGGCGCGAGGTAGATGAGGTTGCGCTCGAGCGTGAGCGTCGCGAAGACGGTCGACAGGTACGCGGCTTTCACGGCGGTGTAGCACCCGAAGACGCCTACCGCTGCCAAAGTGACAACCGCGAGCGCCTGCACACCCGGCTCGCGTTCCTCTCCGCGCGGTCGGACGATAGACGCGAGCCCAGCGATGGTGGGCACGATGCCGAGCCCGATCGTGAGCGCCCCAGCGGCCCAGAGCCCGTAGTCGAGCATCCGATCCTTGAAGAACGCGGTCGACACGTACCACGACGTCGATCGGTGACCGATGTACGCGTCGGCGATGATCACGGCGCCTATCCCCAGGACAATGGCGCCTACCCAGTCGCTCCGGGACCACGTCGCTCGGAACGCCCGCGCCCGATCTGCCTGCCACGCCATGATGCCCGCCGTCAGCCCCAGGACGGGGAACAGCGCGGCCAGCTGATCCTTCGCCATGTATCCGAGCACACAAGCGGCGAGGGCGAGCCCGAACCTCCTCAGGCCCGGAGCCGCCGCCCACCGAGCAATGAGAAACAGCGCCAGAGTCGCGGCCGGATACGCGGTCGGCTCCTTGACGAGGATCGGGCTGTATGCGAGTGCCGGTGCGAGGCCGGTCCCCGCAGCTGCGAACAGCGCCCAACCGGGCCGTACTGCAAGTCGCGCCAGTCCATAGGCAGGGAACACTGCCGACGCCATCACGACGGCGCCGAGCGCCTTGACTGCTCCATAGGCCGTCGGAACGTTGCCGATCCACCAAAACGGGGCGCTTAGATAGGCCGCCAGCGGGGCGATGCTGACAGCCTTGCCGTGCAGTTCCGCGTGTCCCGTGTCGGCGATCGAGCGGGCGAGCTTCGTCATTTCGAGCTCGTCGGTGAAGATCGTGGGAGAGAGATGGTTCGAGGCCTGCCACAGCGCAAGCCCGGCCGTTGCGGCGAAGACGAGAAAGAGGCCGACGATCTGGAACGGCGGCAGCCGCGCCGACCGGCTCGGGTCGGCGGTCACTCCGACGGCACCTCGGCCGCCGTCGAGACGGCTTCAATCTGGCGCCGCATCAGGCGGCAGGGTACCCGTGCCTCCTCGCACGCCGAGATCACCGCGGCGAGCCTGTCCTCCGGCGCGTGGGCGATCGTGATCACCACCTCGCTCGCTGCGCTCTGACCGACGATCCGCAACGCGTCGTCCAGGGACCCGAGCACCCGCGACCCTGCGATACGGCGTCCACGGATCGCAGGGTTGTCGTCGATGAAGCCCACGACGCGCTTGCCCGGCGTCTCGCGGACCTCGCGGGCGAAGCTGCGGCCCGAGCGCCCTGCCCCGACGATGAGGACGCGAGGGTTGTCGCCGGCCCCGGCGTCGCGCTCGTCCCGCTCGACCCAGAGCCGGAACGTCAGCCGCGAGCCGCCGACGAGCAGGGTGCAGAAGATCGCGTCGAGCACGTACACGGAGACGGGCAGCCCGGCCGCGCCGCGCACCACGCGGACGATGGCCCACGAGACGACCGCCGACAGGCCGCACGCCGCGGCGATCATGAGCACGTCGATCGTGGTCGCGTAGCGCCACACGCGCCGGTAGATGCCGCCGAGGACGAAGCAGAGATAGCGCGTGCCGAGCACGACCGGAAGCGCCGCGAGGAACGCCGCCGCGCTGCGCCAGGGTGCCGAGCCCGTCGACCACGAAGAGGTACGCGCCCAGGAAGGACCCGCACATCAGGACGAAGTCGATGACGAGCTCGGCCAGGCGTCGTGGCTCGAGCAGCGCCCGGACGAGCGACGGCCGCGCCGTTGTCCGTGTCCGAGCGCTCCCGCAGCTCGGCGAGGAAGTTGCCGAACTGGACGAGGAGCACGACGCTGACGAGCACGCCGACGGCGGTGATCTTGCCGTTGTCGAGGACGTTGTACGCGAGCCCGGTTGCCCCGAGGGCGATGCCGACGATCGCCAGGAGTGCCACCGCCTCCTGTTCCGAGAGGCCGTAGTAGACCAGCCTGTGCGACGTGTGGTCCTTGCCGCCCTGCGTGACGGGCCGCCCCTCCCCGAGCCGCGCGATCGTGACGAGCGTCGTGTCGAGGATCGGGATTGCGAGCACGATCAGCGGCAGCATCACGGTGGCGACCGTGGTGCCGGCGGCCGTCCAGCTCGCCGCGAGCCCGAGGCTCGCGAGGGCGAAACCGAGCACCTGGCTGCCGGAGTCCCCCATGAACACCTCGGCCCTGCGTCCGAGCCGGAGGTTGTACGGAAGAAACCCGAGGCACGCGAACCCGAGCGAGAGGGCTAGGACGAGGACCAGGTCGTTGCGATGCACCGTCGCGGCGTCGATCGCGAAGTAGGCGCAGGCGACGGTCGCGAGCGTCGCGGCGAGACCGTCCATGTTGTCGAGCAGGTTGACCGCGTTGGTGATTCCGACGAGCCAGACGACGGCGACCACGACGGCGACGACGTCATTGTGAAACAGCTCGACGCGAAGCCCGCGTGACGATCACCATCGCGGCCGCACCGAATTGGGCAAGCAGCTTCGGCAGCGGCCCGAGATGGTGGATGTCGTCCACGAACCCTGCGACGAAGAGCAGCGTGCAGCCGGCGACGATGCCGCCCAGCTCGCGTGTCGGCTCGACTGCTCCGGCGATCACCGCGCACACGAGACCGGCGAGGAGACCGGCGAAGATGCCGACGCCGCCGAAGAGCGGCGTTGGTCGATCGTGCCAGCGCTCGCTGGTGGGAACCGCAAGCAGCCGGCCCCCGAGCGGCGAGCGCAGGAGCGCCCGGAGAACGAGGTACGCGACCGGCAGAGCGGCGATCGTGACGGCCGCACTCACGCGCACAGGGTAATGGGTGCAGCAGTCGTGTTGCCCGGGCGCTGCGCCGGACGAGGCGCCATAGACTGACGCGCCATGGGCGTCTACGCCGACCTCTACCGCTACCGCGAGCTCTTCGGCAGCCTGTTCCGCCGCGATCTGCGGGCGAAGTACAAGGGTTCAGTGCTCGGGTCTCGCGTGGTCGCTCGCGTTGCCCCTGCTGCTGATGCTCGTCTACCTCGTGGTCTTCTCGGTGCTGTGGAAGGCCCAGCCGACCAGGGCCGTGGATCACTACTGGCTCTTCCTCCTCTGCGGGCTACCGGCCTGGGTGTTCTTTGCGACCTCGCTGCAGACCGCGTCGCGCAGCCTGATCGAGAACGCGAGCCTGATTCGCAAGGTGCGCTTCCCACGCCAGCTCGTGCCGCTCTCGATCGTCGCCACACAGGTCGTCGCCTTTGCCGTCATGCTCGGCATCGTCCTCGTCCTGTGCGTGCTCGTGCTTCCGCGCGCGCGTGCCTCCGCGTGGCTCGCGCTTCCGCTCGGGGCGCTCTTTGTCCTGTTCGTCGCCGGTCTTGCCCTTGCGGTTGCCTCCGCGAACGCCGTCTTCCGCGACATCGAGTTCGTCGTCGCTGCGATCCTGCTGCCGCTGTTCTTCCTCACGCCCGTGCTCTACGGGCTGGACGGGCTTCCGGTCGGGCAGTCACACCCCTGGCTGCTCGACCTCGATCCACTGGGGCAACCCGCTGACGCCGCCGATCTTGGCGATCCGGGCTCCGCTCTTCTTCGGCGACGTTCCAGCGGGCGGTGACCTTCTGTACTTCCTCGTCGAGACGGCGGTTGCCCTCGCGCTCGGCGCGGCCGTGTTCAGGAAGGTCGACGATCGGATTGCGGCGGAACTCTGACGACGATGCGCCCGTCGAACAGCCCGTCCTCACCCGCATAGGCGGGGAGCCCCAGGTGCGTCACGGGCTCGGCTCCGTCGAGCAGCGAGGGCAGCAGCAGCGGACTGCGAAAGCGCGGGTCGCGTCCGCGTCCCGGCGCCCACTGCGCGAACCGCCGGGCTTCGGCCCTGCGCTCGGTCGCGATCGAGCCTCCGACGGCGACCCAGCCTTCGGCGTGAGCATCGAGCAGGCGTCGCGACCAGTCAGCCGCCGGCGCCGACCCGGGGACCAGGTGCGCGACGACTTCGGCGTCCGTCTCGACGACCTGTTCCTCCTGGGCGGCAAGCGCGGCGGTGGTGACGCTGTTCTCTCCGCCGTGCATGCGCACGGCTAGACGGCGGAGGGCGATCCGCGGCGCGACCTCGACCGGAAGCTCGAGCATGGCACAGCCGATCTCGGAGAACCAAAAACGGTGCTCCTCCACGAGGTCGAACGCCAGCCGATAGGTCCCCGGCGGCCGGGGCGCGAGCACTTGAAGATCGAGCTGGACCTCCTCGCCCGGGGCGACCGGATGGGGAAGTGGGACACGGAGACCGTCCCAGACGATCGGATTGCCGAGCCTGTCGAGCCAGTGATACGACACCTGGACCCCGTCGGCGCCGTGCGAACGCCAGGTCGCAGACCCGGCGTTCTCCAGCCCGAGCCGTGCGGGGCCGAGCACTCCTGCGCGCGGCGGGTCGAGCGACCACGCCCGCCAGCGTGCTGCGAGCGGGCCGGGGAGGACAGAATGCTCGCCGACACGCTCCACGGTGGGGCTACTCTAGCTCCGTGGTTCAGCCGCTTCTGGTGCGCGCCGCACGGCGCGAGCAGGTCGAGCGCACGCCGGTGTGGTTCATGCGCCAGGCGGGTCGCTCCCTTCCCGAGTACCGCGCCATCCGCGAGCGGCATGGATTCTTTGCAGTTGCAAGCACGCCGGAGCTCTGCGCGGAGGTGACGTTGCAGCCCGTGCGACGCCACGACGTCGACGCCGCGGTGATGTTCGCCGACATCATGACCCCCGTCATCGGCATGGGCCTCGACGTGCGGCTCGTCGAGGGCATCGGCCCCGTGATCGACCAGCCCGTGCGCACGCTCGCAGACGTGGCCGCCTTGCGGATCCCCGACGCGGACGAGGCGTTCCAACCCGTGCTCGAAGCTGTGCGCCTCGTCCGCGCGGCACTCCGCCCCGATCAGGCGGTCGTCGGCTTCTGCGGCGGGCCGTTCACGGTGGCCGGCTATCTCGTCGAAGGGAAGCCGAGTCGCGAGTTCGCACTCACGAAGCGGATGATGCTCGCGGAGCCCCTGGTCTGGCATGCCCTGCTCGAGAAGCTCAGCGAGACCTTCGCCGCGTACGTCGGGGCCAAGGCTCGTGCGGGAGCCGACGTGATTCAGCTCTTCGACTCGTGGGTGGGCGCATTGTCCCCGTCCCACTACCGCGAGCACGTGGCGCCGTACTCACGACGCATCCTCGGTTCCGTCGACGTCCCCACGATTCACTTCGGCACCGGTACGTCGACGCTGCTCGGGGAGATGGCGATCGCGGGCGGTGACGTGATCGGTCTCGACTGGCGCATTCCGCTCGATGTCGGCTGGGCCGAGGTGCCGGATCGTGCCGTCCAGGGCAATCTCGACCCCGCCGTGCTGCTGGCGCCGTGGGAGCGGGTCGAAGCAGAGGCGCTCGACGTGCTCGCTCGGGCAGGCGGCCGTCCCGGGCACATCTTCAACCTCGGTCACGGCGTGCTCCCCTCGGTCGACCCCGACGTCCTCACGCGTCTCGCTGCGCTCGTACACGAGCGCAGCGCCTCGAGCATCGCGGTTCCCGCGTGATGGGCGTCGCGTGAAACCCGGCTCGATTCTCGCGGACGCCGTCTCGCGGCGCTTTCGTGTGCATGCGCGCGAGACGCGAACCCTCAAGGAGCTGCTCGTGGCGCGGGGGCGCTCGGGCGGGGAGGACGTCTGGGCGCTGCGCGGGGTGTCGCTCGAGATCCTCCCCGGTGAGGCGGTCGGGCTCGTCGGCCGCAACGGCTCCGGCAAGTCGACGCTGCTGCGTGTGCTTGCGGGAATCATCAAGCCGACCGGCGGGCAAATCGAGGTGAGCGGTCGCGTCGGCTCGCTGCTCGAGCTCGGAGCCGGCTTCCACCCCGACTTCTCGGGCCGCGAGAACGTCTTCCTGAACGGCTCCATCCAGGGTCTTCGCCGGGCCGAGATCCACCGGCGGTTCGACGAGATCGTCGCGTTCGCCGAGCTCGAGCATGCGATCGACCGGCCGGTGCGCACGTATTCGTCAGGGATGACGATGCGACTCGGGTTCGCGATCGCCGCGTTCCTGCAAGCCGACGTGCTGCTGCTCGATGAGGTGTTCGCGGTCGGCGACGAGAACTTCCAGCGCAAGTGCTTTGGCGTCATCGCGGAGTTCAAGCACAGGGGTGGCACGATCCTGTTCGTCTCGCACGACGCGCAGGCGGTCGAGCGCCTCTGTGAGCGGTCGGTGCTGCTGTCGCACGGAGAGAAGGCGTTCGACGGGCCCACGCACGAAGCGATCGTCCGCTACCGGCGGCTGCTCGCGGACGAGCTCGATGCCGGCGAGCATGTGGCAGAGCTGCGCGAGTGGGGGTCGGGCGAGGCCGAGATCGTCGAAGCCCGCCTGCTCGGCCCGGACGGTGAGGTGCGCGAGCAGTTTCTCGCGGGCGAGCCGCTCGCGCTCGCCGTCGTGCTCGCCGCTCACTGTGAGCTCCCTGCGCCCATCCTCCACCTGGAGGTGCGCGACGGGACCGGCCTGCTCGTCGCCGAGGATGCCCTGGACACCGGTACGGTCGGCTGGCCTGCCGAGCAGGGTCGCCTCGAGTTGCGCCTCGACGTGCCGGACCCGCCACTTGCGTTCGGCCGGTTGCACCTGCGCCTCGGCCTGGTGTCGGTCGAGGGTCGCACGCTCCACCAGCTGGATGACGGGCTCGCCTTCCTCGTCTATCCCGACGACGACGGGCGCGGGCTCGTCCGGCTCGGAGGAACGTGGAGCGCCGCCGCGAAGCAGGAGGTGCAATGAGCTACAAGTCCTGCCCGGACTGGCCCGAGCTGATGGAGCTCGCGCCCGATCTCCAGTTCAAGCACATGAGCGTCGCAGATGCGCAGTTGCCGTTCGACGTGCTGTCGAAGGTCTCTCACCAGTCGCTCGGCGAGGTCGAGATCTGCTGCGACCTCGAGCACCACGTCTACAACGCCGCGCATACCGATTCCCAGATCGCCGCCGCCCTCATCGGAACGCACTGGTTCGAGGTGCACGAATGGGCCACGTCTGGGCAAGGTGGCTCTTCCTCTCACGCTGCTTGAGCTGACGGTCACGGAGCTCGACGTGCAGACATCGGCCTGTGCGTAGGCTCTCTTCGTGGCTACCGTCGTCGTCCCGTTCCGCGCAGGCGGCAAGAGCAGGCTGCCGGCCGAGATCCGCGTCGAGGTGGCGCTCGCGATGCTCGGGGACGTGCTCGAGGCCGCATCGAGCTTCGGCCCGGCGCGGCTCGTGACCAGTGACGAGGCTGCCGGTCTCGTTGCGCGGGATCTCGGCGTCGAGGTGGTGGCGGATCCCGGCGGCGGGCAGGGAGCGGCCGTCCAAGCCGCATTGGCCGGTCTCGACGGCCCCTGCCTCGTCGTCAACGCCGATGTGCCACGGGTCCGGCCGTCGGACCTGACCGCGCTCGCAATCCCGCCTCGGGCAGGGGCGGTGGCCATCGCTGCAGCCCCGGACGGCACGACGAACGCGCTGGGACTCCCGTACGCAGAGGTGTTCCAGCCGCTCTACGGCATCGCCAGCGCCTCCCAGTTCCGGGCGCATGCGCGAGCGCTCGGGCTCGTGCACCACGATCTCGACCTCCCCAATCTGCGCGACGACGTCGACACCCGCGTCGACCTCGAGCGCATCGGCCGTTTCGGAGGGCCGCGCACCCGGGCGCTCGCTGCTCTGGTCAGTCCGTGAACGTCGCCCTGCTCAGCGGCGGCGTCGGCGGCGCAAAGCTTGCCGGGGGTCTCTACGACGTGCTGGGGCCGGACGAGCTGACGGTGATCGGGAACGTCGGCGACGACCTCGAGGTGCTGGGCCTGCGTGTCTCGCCCGACCTCGACTCGGTCCTCTACGCGCTCGCCGGTCTCAACGACACGGAACGCGGATGGGGTCGCGCGCGTGAGACCTGGAGCGCGCTCGAGTCCGCGCGCAGCTGGGGTGGCGAGGGCTGGTTCATGCTCGGCGACCTCGACATCGGCCTGCACCTCGTGCGGACACAGGCGTTGCGGGACGGCGCGGCCCTGTCGGCCGTCACTGCCGACCTCGTACAGGCGGCCGGTCTGCATGCGCGCCTGTTCCCGGCGACGGACGACCCTGTCCGTACGCATCTCGCCACTCCTGCCGGGGTGTTCCCGTTCCAGGAGTGGTTCGTCGGCCGAGGCCATCGCGACGAGGTCGATGCTCTCGTGTTCGAGGGAGCGGAGACGGCTCGTCCGGCGCCCGGCGTGCTCCAGGCGATCGCCGCCGCGGATGCGATCGTGGTCGCCCCGAGCAACCCGTACGTCTCGATCCACCCGATTCTCGCCGTGGGCGCACTACGAGAGGCGCTCGCCGACCGCCGTGTGCGCTGCGTCGCCGTCAGCCCGCTGATCGGCGGGCGTGCGGTGAAGGGCCCTCTCGACCGTATGCTCTTGCGCATGGCCGGCGGCACCACCCCAGCCCATGTGACACAGTGTTACAAGGGCCTGATCGACGTGCTCGTCATCGATCACGCGGATGCGCCCGCTTCGGCGGATGTCCCGCTGGTGGTCTCGGACATCCTGATCGGCGACCGCGAGGCAGCCCGTAGGCTTGCCGCCGTCACCCTCGAGGCGGCCTCGTGAAGATCGCGCTCATCGGCGGCACCGGGAGCTTTGGCACGGCGCTTGCCGTCCGGCTCCGCTCTGCCGGCTACGACGTCGTGATCGGCTCGCGCGACGCCGAGCGGGCGCGGGGCGCCGCAGCCGTTGTCGGCGTCGAGGGGGCGACGAACGAGGACGCCGCCCGCGCCGCCGACTTTGTCATTGTCGCCACACAGGCCGACCGCGCCGTCGAGACGGCGCGGTCGCTGCGCGACGCGATCGGCTCGAAGCCGGTGCTATCAGTCGCAGCCGAGCTCCTGTTCACGAAGGACGGCGTGCTGCCGACGCCCGAGGCAACCTCGATCGCCCAGCGCATCCAGGAGGTGCTCGCTGGCCCCGTCGTGGCGGGTTTGCACTCGCTCGCCGCCTCGAACCTGGGCGGCGACGAAGCCCCAGAGGAGGACGCTCTCGTGTGCGGCGACGATCCCGACGCGAAGGCGATTGCGCTGGAGCTCGCCGGAAACGTCACTGCCGGCCGCGCGATCGACGCTGGGCCGCTCGCGAGCTCCCGGGCGCTCGAGGGAATGACCGCGGTGATCGTCAACGTGAACAGGCGGTACAAGACGCATTCCGGCCTGCGCGTCACCGGCGTCCACTAGCGATGGCCGGGGAGATCCGGGTGATCCCGTTGACGGGCCTGCCAGAGCTCGAGGCGGGCGACGATCTGGCGGCACTTCTCGCCGGCGCCGCCTCACGGGTGGGGGGCCTCGAGGCGGGTGATGTCGTCGTCGTCGCGCAGAAGGCCGTCTCGAAGGCGGAGGGTCGCGTCGTTCACCTCGACGACGTGGAGCCGTCGCCCCGCGCCGTCGAGCTGGCCGGGAGCGACGGCGATCCAAGGCTGATCGAGGTGATTCTGGCCGAGTCGGCCGAAGTCGTTCGTTCGCGGCCGCCCCTGGTGATCGCACAGACGCAGCACGGCTTTGTATGCGCGTCGGCCGGCGTCGACGCGTCCAACGCGAAAGGACCTGGAACGGTGATATTGCTGCCGCTCGACCCGGACGCGTCGGCGGAGCGGCTGCGAGCGGCCCTGGGAGTGCTGACGGGCATCACCCCGGGTGTGGTGGTGAGTGACTCCTTCGGGCGCGCCTGGCGCCAGGGCACGACCGACGTGGCGCTCGGAGTTGCCGGCATCGCTGCCTTGCGCGACCTCCGCGGTAGCCACGACAGTCGGGGCTACGAGCTGCAGTCGACAGTGATCGCCGTCGCGGACGAGATCGCCGGAGCAGCCGAGCTCGTGATGGGAAAGGCGCAGGGCATTCCCGCCGCGATCGTGCGCGGAGTCGACGCGCCGGGCGCGGGGAGCGCGGCCGAGCTCGTGATGCCGCGCGAACGGGACCTGTTCCGCTAGGCCCTCGGCCGCCGTGATTGGGGCCGATGCCCTCGCTAGACTTCCCCCATGCCGAAGTACGCGATCTGGGGAACGGCGACGTCCCCGAGTCACAGGGACTGGGTCGCCGCGATCGGACGCGAATTCGAGTCCGACGGGTTCGAGCGGGTCGACGACCACGCCGAGGCCGATTTCGTGCTCAACATGTTCGACGCCGACAGCCCCAAGGCGTTCCGCCGGTCAGCCCGCGGCACGTACTCCGCCTCGTTCTACGAGCTCGAGGACGTTCCGGACGACGTGCTCCGCACGAGCTATCCCAACCTCGTGCGCACGCTCGCGAATGTCGTCGTGCTGCACGTGCCGGGCGAGGGCGTGTGGTTCACGACGATGGAGCGCGGAACGTACAAGATCTCCGACGACCCGGCCGAGGTGTTCGAGCGGCTGGCGCCGCTCGCCAAGTCCAAGCTCGTGATCGACAACGACTTCGTCTCCGACCTCGAGCCCGAGTTGTGGGACGGCGACGAGATCACCGCGGACATCTCTGCCGCGGGGAAGCGGATGCAGGAGCTCGATCTGCTGCCGGCGCCCTTCCCGGTGCACGAGTATCTGAACGAGCGCGATCTGCGCCACGTGATGCGCCTGTACCAGGTCGGAGGGCTCTCCTACGGGAATCTGTCCGCCCGCAAGGACGAAACTCGGTTCTGGATGAGCGCGAGCGGCGTCGACAAGTCTCAGCTCGAGGTTCCCGGCCGCGACATCCTGCTCGTCACGGGCTATGACGAGCCGCAAGCGAAGATGCGGATCAGCGTGCCTCCCGGCATCGAGCCGCGCCGGGTCTCGGTCGACGCGATCGAGCACTGGATGATCTACCAGGCGCATCCTGATGCGGGCGCGATCCTCCACGTGCACGCCTGGATCGAGGGGATCTCGGCAACCGACATCAACTATCCATGCGGCACGCAGGAGCTCGCCGAGTCGGTGGCGGAGCTCATCGATCGCGAGCCGGATCCCTCGCATGCGGTCATCGGCCTGCGCAACCACGGCATCACCGCCACCGGCGACAGCCTGACGGAGATTCTCGATCGGATCGAGTCCGACATCCTTCGCCAGGTGCCGATGACCTAGCAGGCGGCCTGCTCGTCGCGCACCCGGTAGCGGAGGAACGCGACCACCGCGAGCAGGGGTACGAGCACGGCGTCGTTGACCATGCACCAGATGCAGACGGCGTCGATCACGAAGAGCTGCAGGATCACGAGGTAGGCGACGAAGACGAGCGCCGCGAGCGCCAGCGCCAGCACGAGCGCGCGGGCGGTGGGCCCATCCTGCAGGACGAGGACCAGGATCACGGCCCAGGTGGCGGCGCCGAGCAGGGCGACCGGTACACCAAGCAGCACGGCGTAACTCGAGTGCTGGACCGTCTCACACCCGCCCCCGCGCGTGCAGATCAGAGCTTCCGGCCGGTAGTGCACCCAGGTCAAATAGGACGAAACGAGGAGCCCGAGCGATGCGACGACTGCGGTAGCGGCGCGGAGCGGGCCGTCTCTCACCCCTGCAGTGCCCTGTCAAAGGCCTTCGCGAACGACGAGGCAGGTGCAGAACCGGCGCCCAGGAGGTGACGGGTGCCGTCGGGGGTCGTGAGAACGAACGTCGGCGTGCCCTTCAGCTGGATCGCCTGGGCGTCGCTCTCGGCCTTTGCGGCCTCGTCGCTCACCGTTGTCCCTGCCGCGTCCCGGAACAGACGCTTGACGTCGAGACCGGGAACGCTCGCTGCGAGCTTCCGGGCGTACGCGTCTGTGAGCCAGTCGGACTTCTCGTCGCCCTGGTTGTGGTACAGCAGCTCGAGGAGCTGCCACCCCTTGTTCTGCAGGGTGGCGGCAAGCACGAGGTTGCGGCCTTTGTCGGACGACGGGCCCACGAACGCGAGCGTCTGCATGTCGATCTTCACCTTGCCGGTGCGGACGTAGTCCTTCGTGATCGTGGGGAACGTCGTCAACACATAGTCCTTGCACACCGGGCACGACGTGTCGATGTACTCCGTGAGAGTCACGCGCGCCTTGGGGTTGCCCAGCACGAGGCCGCTTTGGGGGATGCCGTCGACCGCGCTCGTGTCGACGACGACCGTCGCAGGTGTCGGGCTCGAACCGCCGCGGAAGGCAAGGCTCGCCCCGATCAGCGCTGCGGCCACGACCGCTGCAGCGGTGATCGCGAGTATGAGGTTGCGACTGGGGCCCTTGCGGGCGGTCGGGGGCTTTGGCACGGGAGGCACGCGCCGAAGTGTGCCTACTGCCCAGGGGCTGGGAGCGACTCAGCCGGCAGCATCGCGTGCGAGGGCAGCGATCGTGCGCCCCAGGGCGGGGGCGAACTTGAACCCGTGACCCGAGCACGCTGACGCCACGACAACGCGCCCGTGTCTCTCGAGCACGAAGCTTTCGTCGGCCGTGTTCGTGTACAGGCACGTCTCTGTCCTGATCGGAGCGCCATCCGCCGCGGGGTAGCGTCGCTCGACCCACGATGCGACCCACCTCGCGACGGCAGCGTCGGGTTCCCCCGGTTCGTCGGGATCAGCCGGTGGTCCGGCGTGATGGAGTCCGGCCTTGAGCCCGACGCCGGGCGCTGCGAGCGCGTAGCTGACCAGTCCTGGCCGCCGCAGCCCGTGTTCTCGGGCGTCGGGCACCGCGTCGTCGATCACCGAAGGCAACGCGAGTGCGTCGTCGAGCTCGAAATACGTCACGGTCTCCCGTGTCGGAACGACCGGGAGGTCGATCCCGACCGGGCCGAGCAGCAAGGGCGACCATGCCCCGGCCGCCACGACGACGGCGCCCGCAACGATCTCCTCGCGCGCGGTGGTGACACGGACGCTCGTGCGCTCCGGCTCGATGCTGCGGACTCGAGCTTCTTCGAGGATCTCGGCACCCGCACTCCGAGCCGCCGCGAGCAAGGCGGAATGCGCTCGGTCGGCGAGGATCGTTCCGCCGTCAGGCTGGAACAAGACGGGCTCGTCAGGTTCGGTCGCAAGGGGCCAGCGTCGGGCCACCTCGCTGCCTGTCAGCAACTCGTAGCGGACGCCGCACGAAGCGAGCGCGCGTGCATTGGTCGTGACCGTGGCGCCGAAGTCCAGCCCTCCCGAGCGCACGATCAACGTCGCTCCCGACTCGTCTTCCAGCTCGCGCCAAGCCTCCAGCGCTCCCTGAGCGAGGCGCACGTAATGCGCATCGGGATACGAGAGGCGGAAGATGCGAGACGCTCCGTGGCTCGAGCCCCGGTCGTGACCGAGCGCGAGCTGCTCGAGCAGCAGCACGCCACGGCCGCTCTGCGCGAGCGCGCGCGCCGTTGCGGCTCCCGTGATCCCGCCGCCGACGACGACGATGTCAGCGTCGCGCCCCATCAGCGCGATCCTACGGGAGGACGATCAGGGCGAGGCGAGCGTGCGGGCGACCTTGGCTGCAGTGCGCGACAGCGACTGATAGGCCTTCATCCGTGCGGCGGTGTCGCCGGACGCCTCGGCGGTCTCCGCATCGCGAATCCGGTCGGCAACCGCTTGGTTGAGCGTCTCACGCCCGAAGGCGAGCCTCGCTTCCGAGACACCCATGCGCCGAGCCAGCTCGCGCATGACCTGCAGTGACGGGATTCGCTCGCCACGCTCGATGCGCGAGATGTACGCGGCACTGCAGCCCGGAAAGGCGAGCTCGCGCTGACTCAGGCCGGCTTCCTCACGTGCGTCGTACAGACGCTTGCCGACCGCAACGGGATCGTCGTAGTGCGGGGTGCGCGCGCGCTTGAACGTCGTGGCACTGTTGTAGTTCATACTTACATTCACAATAGTACTCTGCCGGCCGTACCTTTGTGAAGGGTCGCTACGTCGTCTGCGCTGCGCTGTGCTGACCGTTGAAGACAACGAGCAGCGAGAGGTGCTCGTACGCGGTGAACCGGTGCTCGGCTCCGGCGGCGACGAAGAGCGCCTGCCCCTCCGCGAGCGGCGTCGCGGTTCCTTCGACCTCGAGCACGCCGCTGCCTTCGAGCACGACGTAGACCTCGTCTTCCGCGTGGGGCTGTTGGCGGTCCGGCTCAGGTGCGACGAGCACGTAGACCCCGATCTCGAGACCGGCTGATGTATGCACGACCTCGTAGCCGCCGCCATGCTCGCTGAGGCGAAGTCTTGCCTGCTCGACATCGAACCGATGCGCGGGGATTGCCACCCAGTGAGTCTATGACCTGCGATGCTCGTGCTGTGGAGATGGATCTCGGCGCTCTCTTCCGCCCGGGTTCGGCACGGACGAGCGGCTGGCGGCGCATGCCCGCCGTCGCCTCCGAGCGGATGATCGCGACAAGCCACCCGCTCGCCACACGCGCGGGAATGCGCGCTTTCGAGCGGGGCGGCAATGCGGTCGATGCCGCGCTTGCAGCCGCAGCCGTGCTCACCGTGGCCGAGCCGACCGACAACGGCGTCGGCGGGGACGCATTCGCGCTCGTCTGGCATGACGGCTCGCTCTACGGGCTGAACGGATCGGGCCGCTCACCCGCCGTGCTGGACGGCGGCGGCGTCGACGACGCCGGGCCTCGATCGGTCACCGTACCCGGTGCCGTTCGGCTGTGGGCGGACCTGGCCGAACGGTTTGGGCGACTCGGCCTCGATGTCGCTGTTGCCCCAGCCGCGGACCTGGCGGACAGTGGTCTGGCCTGCACGGCGCGCATCGCCGACAAGTGGGCCCGAGCGGAGCACGCGCCGTGGTCAGCGCCGGTTGTCGGCGCGACGTACTCGCTGCCGGAGCTCGGCGCCACGCTGCGGGGGATCGCCGAGCAGGGCCCGGTTGCCCTCTACGAGGGCCCCGTGGCGGCAGCGATCGCATCGTCGACGTGGCTCTCAGAGGACGACCTGGCCGCACACCGGTCGGAGTGGGTCGAGCCGCTGCGCTACGGCTATCGCGGTGTCGAGGTGTGCGAGCTGCCGCCCAACGGCCAGGGCGCCGCGGCGCTGCTTGCACTCGCGCTCTACGACGGTCTCGAGCCGGGGCTGCATTCGCAGCTCGAGGCGATGAAGATCGCGCTCTCCGACACGCGCGCCGCCGTGCATGACGGGCCGCTGCCGGAAGACTTTTTCGGCCTCGAGCGTCTTGCCGCCCGTCGCGCGCTCGTGCGCCCGGATGCCGCCCTCGACCCTGCATTCGACGTCCCCCGCGGCGGCACGACGTATTTGTGCGCGGTGGACGACAGCGGCACGGCGGTGTCGTTGATTCAGAGCGTGTACGGCTCGTTCGGCTCGGGCGTCGTTGCGGCGGGCACCGGTGTCGTCCTGCAGAACCGGGCGGCAGGCTTCAGCGCCGACCCGGCGCATCCGAATGCGCTCGCGCCCGCCACGCGGCCGTTTCACACGATCATCCCGGGCATGCTGCTCGAAGACGGCGGCCTGCTCGGCCCGTTCGGCGTCATGGGTGGAGCGATGCAGCCACAGGGCCATTTCCAGGTCGTCCTTCGCCTCGTCGACCACGGCGACGATCCGCAGGCGGCGCTCGACGTGCCACGCTGGCGGGTGGACGAAGGGAAGGTCGTGGAGCTCGAGCCGGGGCTCTGGCATGCGGAGGAGCATCTGCTCGAGCTCGGGCACGCGCCTGCGCGGGCGGACGTCCAACACGGTTTCGGGGTCGGCCAGGCGATTCTTCGCCACGGCGACGCGTGGATCGCAGGCTCGGACGGCCGAGGCGACGGCTACGCCGCCGGCGCCTGACGTTACCGAGACTTACATCCGGGGTTACACCCCAAGAGGAATGGTTCCCCCGATCGAGGGACACTAGCCTCCCACGTCATGATGACCCCACTGATCGAGAGAGGAACGGTGCTGACGGTGCGTCAACGTGAGGTGATCGCGCTGATCGCGGCGGGATGCTCGAACGACGAGGTCGGTGCCAGGCTCGGGATCTCGCCCCGGACCGCGAAGGCGCATGCGGATACGCTGCGCTCGAAGCTTGGCGTCAGCCGCCGACGCCAGATTCCGGTCGCCTTTCGTACCCTGACCGGCGAAGACCCTCTCTCTGCAAGCCTCGGCGCGCTGGTTCGGCGGCCGGGGATCTGACGGCCGAAGCGCCCGCGGCACGCCCCTGCCCGCCGCGGGCGCCTCTTCTCCCATGGGCGGTGCTCCAGTAGCCTCCACCGTCAACGAGATGGCCGACACGGGCGCAAGGCCGACGATCCGGCGCCGCCGGATCATCGAGCGGCCGCGGTTGATCCGGGCGCTGGATCGATCGCAGGCACGCGTGCGCATGCTCGTCGCGCCGGCCGGCTACGGGAAGACGACGCTCGCCGAGCAATGGGCGGCATGTGCTGGGCGGCGGGTGTCGTGGGTGCGGTCGCGGCGCTCGGCGGCCGACGTGGCGGTGCTGGCGCGGGCGATGGCCGCGGCGGGCGCCGAGATCCTTCCCGGATGCGACCGTCGGCTGCGAGAGCGGTTGAACGCGACCGTCGACCCCGCCGAGGAGTTGTCGGTGCTGTCGGACCTGTTGTCCGAGGATCTCGCCGCGTGGCCTGACAACGCGTGGATGGTGATCGACGACTATCACCATGTCGGCGAGTCTGCGACTGCCGAAGCATTCGTCGAAGCCGTCGTTCAGCACTCGCCGCTGCAGATGCTGATCTCGACGCGCGACCGGCCGCGGTGGGTCTCGACACGCAGCGTGCTCTACGGCGAGGTGCTCGAGATCGGCCAGAGCGCGCTGGCGATGAGCGAGGTCGAGGTCGATGAGTTGCTCGCGGGCGGGCGCGACGCCATGAGCCCGGGTCTGTTGGCGCTTGCAGGTGGATGGCCGGCGGTGATCGGCCTCGCGAGCCTGACGACGTCCCCAACGTCAGCACCCGTGGGCGAGCTCGAAGTACCCGACCAGCTCTACGAGTTCTTTGCCGAGGAGGTGTACCGGGGGCTGGAGCCTGCGATCAGAGTCGGCCTTGGCCTCCTCGCGACCGCGCCGAGCCTCGACCGGGAGCTCGCGGCCGAGCTGCTAGGCGCCGAGCGCGCCGAGATCGTCTGCTCGGAGGCTCTCACCCTCGGCGTGCTCGAGGAACGAGGTGGCCGGCTGGAGCTCCATCCGCTGGCGGCGGCATATCTGGAGCGACGAGCTCGGGTTGAAGCCAGCGACGACTTGACTGCGGCAGTCAAGACTTGTCTCGCGGCCTACCGTGGGCGCCGCGAGTGGGATGCTGGGTTCGAACTCATCGAGCGATACCGCGTCGATAGCGAGCTCGAAACTCTGTTTGCAGATGCCCTTGATGATCTCCTGAACGGGGCTCGGCTGGCCACCATCGAGGCACTAGTTACCCGATCTGAGGGGCGAAGTATCGTCAGCCCGACTCTTGATATCGCAAAGGCTGAACTAGCGCTTCGTCAAGGGCGGCATATGAGTGCACAGGCCTTCGCCGAGTCCGCCATCGACATGCTCGCAAGTCTGAATGGGAACAGCTTTCGCGCTCTCGTTGTTGCCGCCAGGTCCGCTCATGCGGGGTCTAGAGAAGAAGCTGCCCTGTCGTACTATCGAGAGGCGGAAGTCGCGGCGGAGAATCCGCATGGCGTTCGCGAGTCTCTATGGGGCCAACTGATGTGTGCCGCGGCCCTAGAACTTGATGAAGCCCATGAGCTCCTAGAGAGGCTCGAGTCCACAGCCGTAAACGCAGATCCCTTTGATCTTGTTCGCATGGCCGACAAGAAGCTGGGCATGGGATTCCGGTTTGGAACCGTCAAGCACCTTGTGGCCGCGCGTCGGGTCGCAGAGTTAGTACCGCACATCGCGGACCCATTTGTTCGATGTTCATTCAGATGCGCCTTCTCATATGCGCTGAACCTCGCCGCCTTCTACGACGAGGGTGCCGACCAAGCGAGGCTGCTACTCGCGGATGCGAGCGAATTCAAAGTCGATCCCGCTCTCCCATATGCGCACTCAATGGCTGCTGCCGCACTCGCGGGTGTTCGGAGATACGACGAGGCGCATGCAGAGCTCGACAAGGCTGTCGCCGAATCCCGCCGATGCAACGACGAATTTGGGGAGCAAAGCGTGTACGCGTGGCGGGTTCGTCTTTTGTCAGAGGACGGGCGGGCATCGGACGCGTGTGCAATTGAACCGCCGAGTCTTGAAGACTCGCTTCGCTCGATGAGAGGCGAGGTTCTCGTCTCTCGTGCCTTGGCCCTCGCTTCACTAGGACGTCTAGTCGAAGCCCGTGAGCTTTCGGCTGAGGCCGTGAGCGTTACTAGCGGTGTCGAGACCCGCGTTCTCTCTGCCGCGATCGACGCAGTATGCGCGGTGAACGGCCGGGAACCCCATCTCATGGAGTCGATTGGAACGATGGTCGATGTCGCCTACGACGCTGGGGCAGTGGGTCTGGTTGTAACTGCCTATCGCGCGAATGGAGATCTGTTGGCTTCGCTGTTGTCGCCTGCAGGGTCACGCGAAAGGGCGATGTTCATTGTCGCGCGAGCAGGTGATGAAGACATGGTTCGGGCACTCAACGCAGAAGGGGGCGCATCTCCCGACCCTAGAGTCTCCCTTTCCCGACGGGAACGCGAAGTGTACGAGTTGCTATGTGAAGGGCTCTCAAATGGCGCAATCGCTAAGCAACTGTTTATCAGCGAGGCGACCGTGAAAGTGCATGTTCATCACGTATTCGACAAACTCGGCATCCGGTCGCGAACAGCCCTTGCCATGAACGCTGCTCGGGATCGTTGGCGTTACGCAGCCCCTGCGACGACGTCCAATGACCCGGCGACAGCGACCAGTCGATTCGGCAACCAACCTCTCCAAATCTGAGTAGTCGTGGGGTTCGAAATCCTCGCGCTTGGCCATCCGGTACTCCTCAGTCGCCCCTGCAAGTATCGCTTCAAAGGCTGCGACCGCAGTGGTATCCAGCTGACTCTCCACGGCCTGTGCCAAGCGAAGGCGAGCAACTCTGCTGGGCATCGCCTCGCGGTAGGGGCGATTTGACGTCATCGCGTTATAGGAGTCGGCTACTGCGATGATCCTCGACAGGAGGGGAATTTCGGGGCCGGCCAGCTGATCCGGATAGCCCTCGCCATCGATCCGCTCATGGTGATGTCTAACGATCCGGGCGACATCGGCGTACAAATCCACCTTCTTCAGGATTGACTCACCGATCGCAGAGTGTTCCTGCATCTGGCGGCGCTCTTCAAGAGTGAGCGGGCCGTCCTTAAGCAGAAGGCTCGCCGGGAGTCCGATCTTCCCGATGTCGTGGACAAGACCGCACAAGTAGGTGCGCTCTTGGACATCAGGAGGGAGGCCCATACGCTCTGCGATATCTCGCGAATAGATCGCGACAGCCTTTGAATGTCCCGCTGTGTACTGGTCACTCTCTTCAAGCGTTGCCACCAACGCCTCGGCAAACGACATGTTTGCACGCTTCAAGTCTTCGGCGAGTTGACGCTGCTGCTGGTACATCCCGAAGAGTCGTTGAGCTGCCAAGGCCGGAATGAAGAACAGCGGCGCAGACCACGGAGAAACTTCGGTGTACGCAAGGGCAAGAATGGCCACGATCGGGCCATACAGAGGCACCGAGGTCAACAGGAGTGGCCCGAGAGTCCGAAGAACGCCACGAATATTTCTACCGCGGAGTCGTGCTGTGACGCCGGCCGAAAGGATGTCGAGACTCTCGGCAACCAGCGCTGCGACCATTGTCGCAACGAGAAGTCCACCAAAGCCCGAGGTGAGAGAATCCTTGAGGCCCAACGCAACGAATCCAGCCACCGTTCCTGTGAGGAATCTCGAACTCGTGTAGCTGGCCCACTTCAGGCGGGGCGCGCGATCAGGATCTCCTGGCGCGAATAGCTCGGGATCTCCGAGCATTGATGCAGCGTTGACAAGTCCGGCTGCTAGCGGGCCGAAGAGACCGCCGCGAAAAGGGTCGGAAGTAGCGCGATCGACATCTGAGTCGTGCGCGTGATCCACACGCTCCTGCGTTCGGCCAAGGCGTTCACAACGACCAGGAGCAGGACGGTCCACGGACTGACGAGCCCATACCCCGCCAAAACGAGGGCCAGACAGGTGAGGACAGCGGTGACGGCGAGCCCCCATACATATGCCCTTGTTCTTCGCTGTGTCTCAGTACTCAACTTGAAGTATCCCTCAAATGGGGTATACGATCTGTCTTGCCGTCAGTTCCCAAACCATAGGAGCATCGATGCGAAAGTTCTGTTCGCCGTGTCGCGGCTCATGCACTCATGAGCGGCGCGAAGGACTGGTAGCCGTCAGATCCTCAGTTCTCCACCCCTAGCGGGCATCCCTCTTTGGGGGTATTCGTCTAAGGGAAGGAGCTGGGGATCTGGCGTCTCGCTGTCCAGCGAAAAGCGTTAAGCAATGAGCCCACGCCGGAAGCCAACAGCTACGGCGTGGGCTCTGCTGCGCGCTTGTAGCTTCGCGAGCAGATGCCGGACGTGGGATTTGACCGTTTCCTCCGAAAGGAACAGCCGCTGGCCGATCTCGCGATTGACCAGTCCGTCGGCAACAAGCTGCAATACCTCGATCTCACGTGCCGTGGGCTCCTGTTCGAGCTCCCTGAGCGCCGGCGGCGTGAACGGGATCACCGATCCGGCGCGCCCCGTGCTGCGCCGTGCTGCGGCCGCCTCGAAACGGCGACTGTGGTCGCGGTAGCGGCTCAGAATCTCTTTGCGCTCGGCGGCGTCCACGCTGCGGGTATCGGTCTTACGGGAGTACCCCTTTAGAGACAGAATCCGCGGATCGCGAAAATTCACCCACGGCGGGTGAGAGGCGACCTATTGATCAGGCGGCGAGTGAGGCCAGTTCCCGCAGCGCGGCGAGGCGTGCGAGCGCCTGTCCCTCGAGCTGTCTGACCCGTTCACGGGTCAAATCGAGCTCGTGACCGATCGCCTCCAGCGTCCACGGCTCACCTTCGAAGCCGAAGCGCAGCTCGAGGATCCGTCGCTCCCGTTCAGGCAACGCATCGAGCGCCCGGCGGACGCCCTGGCGGCGGAGGGACTCCTCTGCCTCCTCGAACGGATCGGCTGCCTCGCGATCGGCGAACAGGTCGCCGAGCTCGCCCTCGTCGTCGGCGCCGACCGTCTGGTTCAGCGATACCGACGCGTGGGCGGCGCCCAGTGCCTCGTCGACGTGCTGGATCGGTAGACCCGTCGCCTCGGCGAGCTCCTGCTTGGTCGCCTCACGGCCGAGCTCGACCTCGAGCCTGCGTGCGGCGCGCGAAAGCTTCTGCTGCCGTTCCACGACGTGCACGGGGACGCGAATCGTGCGTGCGTGGTTCGCGACGGCTCGCTGCACCGACTGGCGGATCCACCACGTGGCATAGGTCGAGAACTTGTAGCCCCGGCGCCAGTCGAACTTCTCGACCGCGCGGTTGAGGCCGAGCGTACCCTCCTGGATCAGATCCAGGAACGGAACGCCGAGCCCGCGGTATCCCTTGGCGATGGAGACCACAAGGCGCAGGTTCGACTCGATCATGCGGCGCTTCGCGACCGGGTCGCCGCGCTCGATGCGCTTCGCCAGGGTGACCTCGTCGGCGGCCGTCAGCAGCTTGTGCCGTCCGACATCGGCCAGGAAGAGCTGGAGCGAGTCGGCGGCACCGGACAACGTTTCTGCCGCCCAGACAGCTGCTTCGGCCTCTTCCTTCTTGCGCTCCTCTGCCGAGCGCTTCTCCTCGGTGTCGGACTGCGGCTGCCCTACCTCGAGCCCGATCGTCTCGAGCTCCCGTGTGATCTGCTCGGATTCCTCGTCGTTGAGGTCGTGCTCGAGCACGAGAGCCTCGAGTTCGGTCGGCTCAACCCAGCCGCGCTCCTCGGAGCGCTCGATCAGCGCCTTGATCTGGTCGGATTCGAAAAGTTCGGTCAGCTGGTTCTGCGTCAAGAGGGTGTTTCAGTCCTTTCGCCTGCTGCCTCGATATGAGCACAATCTCTTTGACTCTATGCGGGTACTCCCCATTGTTCCAGGGTTAAAACAGCGTCCAGGTGTCACAAGCTCGCAACGCATGCCTGGTATCGGTTATTCCGCCGGAACAGCGGAGCAAATTCACTCGAACCAGATGAAACAAGCTGGCGGCGGTTCACCGTACACCGTACGTCGTCGGACGGACGAAAGAGCTTAAACGAGAGCGCCGGACTCTGCAACCGGCCAGCGTCAACGACGGCCTGCTGCGCGCTTTCGCGGCTGGGCAGGACCCTTGGCACGACGCTCGGCAAGCAACTCCAGTGCCCGCTCGTGCGACAGCGACTCGATGTCGTCACCGCGCCGCAAGCTCGCGTTCGTCTCCCCGTCCGTCACGTACGGGCCGAAGCGGCCGTCTTTGACGACGATCGGCTTACCCGTCACAGGATCGGGCGGAAGCTCCTTCAGCGGTGGTTTCGCGGCACCGCGACCCCGACGTTCCTTTGGTTGCGCCAGCAATTCCAGGGCATCCTCGACGGTCACCGTGAACAGCTGCTCCTCCGACGCGAGCGAGCGGGTCTCGCTGCCCTTCTTGATGAACGGGCCGTAGCGCCCGTTCGCCACGAGGATTTCCTCCCCGTCCGGCGCGGTCAGCGTCCGAGGAAGAGTGAGCAGCCGCAGCGCGTCGTCCAGAGTGATCGTGTCCAGCGACATCGTCTTGAACAAGGAGGCGGTCCGGGGCTTGCCGTCCGCCCCATCCTCCAGTACCTCGCTGACGTACGGCCCGTACCGCCCGTCCCGGGCCACGATCTGACGGTCCGTGCCAGGTTCGACGCCCAGCGTGCGGTCTCCGGACGGCTTCGCGAGCAGTTCCTCGGCGAAGGCGGGCGTGAGCTCGTCGGGCGGCAGGTCCTCGGGAACGCTCGCGCGGTCCTCGCCCCGCTCGAGATACGGCCCATAGCGCCCGACGCGAAGGACGATGTCATTGCCAATGGGAATCGAGTTGACGGCCCGGGCGTCGATCTCGTCGAGGTGGTCCGTGACGAGTGCGTGCAGCCCCTTGTCCTCGGAGCCGGTGCCCCGGTAGAAACGGCTGAGCCAGTCGACCCGCTTTTCCTCACCGGCAGCAATCCGGTCGAGATCGTCCTCCATCCTCGCCGTGAAGCCGTAGTCGACGAGCCGCCCGAAATGCTGCTCGAGCAGCCCTGTGACCGAGAACGCGAGGAACGTGGGAACGAGCGCGGTGCCCTTCTTGAACACGTATCCGCGGTCGAGGATCGTGCCCATGATCGATGCGTATGTCGAAGGGCGGCCGATGCCGCGGTCCTCGAGCGCCTTCACGAGCGACGCCTCCGTGTAGCGGGCCGGCGGGTTGGTCGCGTGACCCTCAGGCTCCAGCTCTGTCGCCTCCAGCTCCTGGCCCACCTCGAGCGGCGGCAGCCGCCGCTCGTCGTCCCCGTTGGCTGTTTCCTCGTCGCGGCCCTCCTCGTAGGCAGCCAGGAAGCCACGGAAAGTGATCACCGTTCCGGAGGCAGAGAACTCGGCATCCTCGCCGCCCGTCGAGGTTGCACCGAATCGCAGAGATACGGTCTGTCCGCGGGCATCGTCCATCTGCGAGGCGATCGTCCGTTTCCAGACCAGGTCGTACAGCGCGTGCTCGTCGCGGGAGAGCTCGCGCGCCACGTCTGCCGGAGTGCGGAATGCATCCCCCGCAGGGCGGATTGCCTCATGCGCCTCCTGTGCGTTCTTGACCTTGCGTTCGTACCGGCGTGGCGCCGCCGGGACGAACTCGGCGCCGTACAGCTCGGCCGCCTGTGCTCGAGCAGCAGTGAGGGCCGATTCCGACAGAGTCGTCGAATCGGTGCGCATGTAGGTGATGTAGCCGTTCTCGTACAAGCGCTGCGCGACGCGCATCGTGGTCTGCGCCGAGAAACGAAGCTTTCGGCTCGCCTCCTGCTGCAGCGTCGAGGTCATGAACGGCGCCGCGGGCCGGCGTGTGTACGGCTTCTCCTCCACCGAGCGCACCGCGAACGGGACTCCAGCAAGACGCTCGGCCAGCCCGCGCGCAGTGTCCTCGTCAAGGGCGAGCAGATCCGCGCTCTTGAGCGCTCCGTTCTCGGCGAAATCCCGGCCCTGCGCGACCCGGCGCCCGTCGACAGCGGATAGGCGTGCCTGGAACGTGCCCGGGTCGAACGTGCCGAGGATGTCCCAGTAGGACGCGGATACGAAGGCCATTCGCTCCCGCTCGCGCTCCACCACCAGGCGCGTGGCGACGGATTGCACCCGCCCCGCGGACAGACCTTGCATGACCTTCTTCCAGAGAACCGGTGACACCTCGTACCCGTAGAGGCGGTCGAGGATGCGGCGCGTCTCCTGCGCATCGACGAGACGCTCGTCGATCTCGCGCGTCTCACCGAGCGCACGCTGGATTGCCTCTCGCGTGATCTCGTGGAACACCATCCGCCGCACCGGCACTTTTGGTTGCAGCACCTCGAGCAGATGCCAGGCGATCGCCTCACCCTCGCGATCCTCGTCCGTTGCGAGCAGCAGCTCGCTCGCGCCCTTGAGCTCCCGTTTCAGCTCCGCGATCTTCTTCTTCTTGTCGGGATCCTCGATGTAGAGCGGCTCGAAGTCGTTTTCGACGTTGACGCCGAGGCGCGCCCAGGGCACCTTCTTCATCGCCGCCGGGATGTCTGCCGCCCGCGTCGGTAAATCGCGAATGTGGCCGATGCTCGATTCCACGACGTAGCCCTCGCCGAGGTATCCGGCGATGGTCTTCGCCTTGGCAGGCGACTCGACGATGACGAGACGGCGTTCGGCCACGGGTCGGCTTTCGGTGTCGGAGACAGGAACCTTCCCGGCCCGTTGGCCGGGTGCGCGGGTCACCATAGCGGCGCGCTCCCTCACCGCAAGTGTCCGGAACGGGCAATACTGGAGGGCGAGATGGCGCCAAACCCGCGTCCGAGCTTGGTCTACCTCCTCATCGGTGCGCTCAGCTACCCCGTCCTGCGGGTTGTTTACCGGGAGCAGTGGCGCGGTCTCGACCACCTGCCGGAGAGCGGCGGGTACGTGCTCGCCGCCAATCACTGGTCGAGCTTCGACCCGTGGCCGCTCGCGATGCCGCTCCTGCCGCGCCGCTACTTCCGGTTCATGGCGAAGTCGGAGCTGTTCTGGTTCCCGCTTGGGCTGGTTATCAGCGCCGCCGGCGGTTTCCGCGTGCGACGGGGGCAGGGCGACCAGGCGGCGATCGCCACGGCCGTGAGCCTCTGTCGCGAAGGCCATGTCGTCGTGATGTTCCCTGAGGGCACGCGGCGCCAAAAGGGCTTGCGCAAGACGCGGGAGCCGCGCTGGCGCTCCGGTGCGGCCCGCATTGCGCTCGAAGCCGGGGTGCCGCTCGTTCCGGCGGCCGTCGCGGGCACCGATCAGCTGCGGCGGTTGAGAAAGGTGCGCGTCGCGTTCGGGCCTCCGGTACCCCTCGACAATCTCACTGGCATCCCCATCGGTGAAGCCGCGCAGACCGCCACCGATCGGCTGCAGACGGCAATCACCGCGCTCGAGGCATCACTGGATTGACCCCGCCCCTGCTGGCCGTGGACGGTGACTCGTTCGCGCATCGCGCGTATCACGCGCTGCCCCGCTCGATCCGCCGAGGCGACGGCGGGGCGGGGAACGCGCTCGTCGGCTTCATGACGATGCTGATACGTCTGTGGCTCGACGAGCAGCCGCGGGCCGTCGTCGTCGCATGGGACACGCTCTTTGTCCCGACCTACCGCAACGCGCTGCTGGAGGGCTATCAATCGGGTCGAGAGTTCGACGACGACATCCTCGAGCAGCTCGACCTGTTGCCCGCTCTGGTCGGATCCACGGGAATCGTCTGTGGCAAGGCTGCGGGCTATGAGGCGGACGACTTCCTGGCCGCGGCTGTGGCACAAGAGGAGCTGCGTGGCGGGGCGACGCTCGTAGCGACGTCCGATCGCGATGCGTTCCAGCTCGCCGGCGAGCGCACGACGATTCTCCAGCCCATCCGGGGCGGCGGCGGGATGGCTCGAATCGGACCGGCCGAGGTGCGTGAGCGTTACGGCGTCGACCCCGTCCAGGTGACGGACTTCATTGCGCTTCGCGGCGATCCGTCGGACAAGATTCCCGGCGCACGTGGCATCGGCCCGAAGACGGCCGCTGTGTTGCTGCAAGAGCACGGCACCCTCGAAGCGCTCCTGGCAGCAGGACGCTTCGCTGCGGAGGCGGAGCGTCTACGTGACTACCGACGCCTGGCCGTGCTCGACGCGGCGGCTCCGCTGCCCGAGCTCGTGGATCTCAAACCGGATTGGCTGGCCGGCGCCGCAGCGGCACGCGAGCTTGGCCTGGAACGGCTCGCAGTGCGGCTCGAGGAAACCTGATGGAGCTCGTGAGCCATCCCGCGCTTGCGCACCTCCATCCAACCGGACATCACCATCACCCCGAGCGAGAAGAGCGGCTGCAGCGGCTTCTCGAGGTCTTCAAGCCCACGCTCGAGGGTGAGCTCGCGGGCAGGGACGTGATCGAGCGCGTCCACGAATCTGCCTACATCGATTCGATCGAGGCGATTTCGGAAGAGGTGTGGCTGGACGGGGACACGCTTGGACAGCCGAGTACCTGGGAGGCAGCGCGACTCGCCGCAGGCTGCGCGATCCGGGCGGTCGAACTCGGCGCCTTCGCGCTCGTGCGGCCCCCGGGACACCACGCGATGCCGGACCACGCGATGGGTTTCTGCATCTTCGGGAATGCGGCGATTGCGGCGCGTCACGCCCAGGCCGTGCTCGGGGTCGAACGCGTTGCCATCGTCGATTGGGATGTCCACCACGGCAACGGCACAGAGGCCGTTTTTCGCGACGACGACAGCGTCTTGTTCGTCTCTTTGCACCAGTGGCCGTTCTACCCCGGCACGGGCGGCCCGGGTACGAGCGACGCCGGCTCTCTGAACATTCCTCTGGCCGCAGGTGCGGGCGACCGCGACTATGCCAGCGCCTTTCGCGAGCTGGTCGAGCCCGCTGTTCGCTCATTCGATCCCGAGCTCGTGATCGCCTCGGTCGGCTTCGATGCTCACGCCGACGATCCGCTGGCCGGCATGCAGCTCTCCGCGAAGGGGTTTCGCGATCTGGCCGCTCGCTGTGCCCAGCTCGCGCCGCAAGTCGCGGCGGTGCTCGAAGGCGGGTACAACCTTGCCACGCTGCCGGCGCTCGTCGAAGTGACGCTCGAGGGCTTTGCAGCCGGCTGAAACGTGACGGTCCACGAAAACGGCCGGGGTGCGGCCCGGCCGTTTTCTGCGGTCTCACCCGCTAGCTCCTGGAGGAACCTGCGTCACAAAAGTATGGGCGCGCGCGTGGTCGTGGAGCATCGCCCGACTGGGACGAACCGCATCCCCTCTGTCGGGGGATTCGAGGAAGTGAGGTCAGTGCCTGGCGACGGCGAGCCGCTCGAGCGCCTCGCGTCGTGACGAGACGCCAAGCTTCCGCAGCAGGCTCTTCACGTGGGAGCGGACAGTGTGCTCCGAGATGAACAGCCTTGTCGCGATCTCGTCGGTGCTCAGATGGTCGTCCAGGAGGAGCAGTACCTCGACTTCACGGGCCGAGAGCTTGGTGGCGATTCCATCGGGCACGCCGCCCAGCCTGCCTCCCTCACGAACGCGGTCGAGCAGCCGCCTCGCGACCGACCCCGACAGGGCTGCCTCGCCGCCTGCGACGCCTCGGAGAAACGATGCGATTCTCTCAGGAGGCTCGCTCTTCAGCAGGTACCCGGCGGCCCCTGCTCGGATCGCCTCGAGCAGATTCTCCTCCGTCCCGGACGCGGTCAGCACCACGACCTCGCTTTCGGGTGAGACTTCCCGAATAAATGGGAGTGCGGCGAGTCCGTCCATGCCGGGCATCGTCAGGTCGAGCAGGACGAGCGCAGGGTGGAGCTCGCCGGCCATTGCAATCGCCTGTTCGCCGTCCGCGGCCTGGCCGACCACGTCGAATCCGTGCTGCTCGAGCAGCGACGCGAGTGCCTCCCGCGTCAGGGGGTGATCATCGACGATGAGAATGCGCTCTTCGGGCATATGGCCCTCATCGGCAAGAGTCCGCCTGCCGATTAGAGGGAAGTGCAACCCGAACGCCCCGAGACGTATCGTTCCTGGCTGATCGGCGAGCTCGTGCTCGTGTTCGTGCTCGGCTTCGCGACGCTGCTGCTCTCGGCCACGGGCCGGCTCGACGGCTATGCGCTGCCGAACGCGCGCATCGCGCTGGACACGGCCGTTGCTGTGGCCGCCTCGATCGTCGCGATCCTGACGGCAGTGCGGTTTCTCGTCGAGGGGCGCGGAATGGATCTCCTGCTTGCCGGGGGGTTCCTGGCGACCGGGCTCGGGACGTTCGCCTTCAAAGTCGCACCGGTGCTCGGCGGGGGCACGATCAGCTCCGTCGAGGCGTGGGCCGCGATCGGCTCCGCACTGCTCGGAGGGGGCCTCATCGCGGTCGCACCCTTCGTCGCGCGCCGGACGTCGGGGCGATCTCGTGCATTGACGGTCACTTTCGGACTGGTTTCCCTGTCTCTGGTCGGCATCTGGCTCGACGCACACCTCCTCCAGCTCGACCTCGGGGTCAACGGAACAACCGTTGCTCATCCCGGCGCCGTCATCGTCGCCTACGCTCTGCTCGCAACCCTGGCACTCGTGGCGGTGATCGGGTTCGGCCTGCGCTTCCGCCGGCACGGGCGCGATCTCGACAACTGGCTCACCCTGGCGCTCACGCTCGTCGTGTTCGCAGCCCTCCACTATGTGATCGCGGAGGGCCGCTCCAGCGAGTATCTGCTGCCGGGCGACTTTCTCCGCGTGCTCGCCTACGGCGTCCTGCTCGTCGGGGTCTGGCGCGCGATTGGACAGGCCGAATTCGGCCGAGCAGTCGCAGAGGAACGAGGACGGGTGGCGCAGGAGATCCACGACGGCCTCGCGCAGTACCTGTTTGCGATCTCGACGCACGTGAGCATGCTCGAGTCCGGGGCGGCTCTCGAGCAGATCCTGCCTCGGCTCAAGGACGCCTCGACGGCGGCGCAGCAGGAAGCGCGGTTCGCGGTGCTCGCTCTCAGCTCTGCGTCTGGCACGGCGCCGTTCGATGCCGCACTGAAGCGGTACGTCGACCTGCTGGTCGCCGACGGCGTCCTCGACGTCGAGATCGAGATCGATCCTGCTGTCACGCTTGCGCCGGACGAGCAGATCGAGATCTTCCGGATCGTGCAGGAGGGACTTGCCAATGCCCGTCGCCATGCGGGCGCGCGCCGAGCCGAGGTCACGATTGGCCAGCGGGCGGGGAGGCGCATCGTGATCGTCAGCGACGACGGCTCCGGATTCGACGAGGCCGACGGAGCAGGCCAAGGGCTCAAGAACATGCGCACCAGGGCAGCATCGATCCAGGGGGCGTTTGCGCTGCGGTCAACTCCCGGTCGCGGGACGTCGATCGAGGTCGTGCTGCGGTCCGTCTAGGTCACGTAGGCGCGTAGTCGCGCACTGCGCGCCATGGCGGGTCGTCGGCGAAGTCGAGATAGAGCGTCCGCGTGAGGTACGGCTCCCGCTCTCCCAGCGCTCCGGTTTCCAGCGTGCCGACGTGGAGACGCAACGAACGGTAATGAAGGTGCGTCCGCGCAACTGCCTCCACATGCCGGGCGTCCGCGCGAATGCCTGAAGGGTCGTCCGCCGAGGCGAAGACGACTAGATTTCCCCACTGTCCGTCGGCGAAGCGGACGTTGTGGTAGGCGAGCAACCCGTCGATCTTGTCCGCCTGCGCCAGCAACTCGTGCTCCAGCGCCACGATCGGAGCGTGGTCGACGTCCTCGCGGGCTTGGCCGAAGAATCCGATCGCCGTCGCAGGCGCTACACGTGCGAGCCGGTCCCAGTCGGGAACGACGAGCCAGTGGGTTGACCCTGCCCTATCCGTCCATCGCGGCGCTCTGTTCGTCGCGCCCGCGCGCTCTCTCAGCGCCGACCGCACCGCACGCAGGACCAAACGGTCCCGCTGCGTCCACGCCGGAGCCGCGAACGGACGGGCCGCAGGCTCCTCGGCGGCGCCAAGTCGAAGAGCCTCACCGGGAGACGTCATCTGGCGACGGTAGCGCGGCCGAGGGCGCGCGGCCAGGTTACCCCGAGTAGGCGCAGACCCGAGCGGCGGCGCTACGGTCCGATCTCCATCATCGGAGGAAGGGGGAGACCAAAGATGAAGCGGATCACCGTTGCTGCGGGTGCTCTGGTCGCGGTCCTGACAGTCGCGGGCGCCGCGCTCGCGATCACCTACGGCTCACCGGACGGCAACGGGCACCCCAGCGTCGGCGCGCTGCTCGCACCGACGCCCTACTCGGACGGGACCTGGGCCACCTGCACCGGCACGTTGATTGCACCGAAGGTCTTTCTCACTGCCGCGCATTGCGACCAGGGTGTCGCGCGCGTGGCGGTCACGTTCGACTCGTCCTACAACGCTTCCACGGGAACGAGTTACTGGGGCACATGGAACGCCGACCCGGCCTTCACGAAGGCGCAGGGCGACCCGCACGATCTCGCCGTCGTCGTCCTGGACGACGCAGTGAACGGGATCACCCCCGCGCGCCTGCCGGCGGCCGACTCCCTCGCTCGGCTCAAGCACGGGACGAAGTTCACCTCGGTCGGCTACGGAGCGCAGTCGGTGACGATCGAGAAGGGGCCGACGTTCCACTATGCAGACATCCGCTACGTCGCAGTCGGCTCGCTCAACGCGGTCACGCCCGCGTGGCTGCGCATCTCGATGAACCCCGCGACCGGCAATGGGGGCACGTGTTACGGCGACTCCGGTGGGCCGAACTTCCTCGGCGACACGGACATCCTCGCGGCGACCACGGTCACCGGCGACTTCATGTGCCGCGCGACGAATGTCGACTACCGGCTCGACACCACGTCCGCACGTTCCTTCCTCGGGCAGTTTGTTGCGCTGCCGTAAGACGATCCACGCGGCGAACACGCCGGGCCGAACACATAGAAAAAGCCCCGTTACCGGGGCTTTTTCCGTAGCAGGCCTGTAAGCCGGATCCTGTCTTGGGTGACCATCTCTCTGGGCCGGCAGTCACCTGACGGCTCGAGCGGCGTACCCGGTTCCTCGGCGGGCCGCGTCAACGGAACCTGCTTCGCCTTGCACCGGACGGGGTTTGGCGAGCCGCCGTGTCACCACGGCGCTGGTGGGCTCTTACCCCACCTTTTCACCCTTACCGGCGGAAGTCCGCCGGCGGTCTCCTTTCTGTGCCACTTTCCATCGGCTTTCGCCGTCTGGGATTTCCCCAGCGTCCTGCCCTACGGTGTCCGGACTTTCCTCGAGCGCCGCCCTGCGACAGCGCCCGCGGTCACCCGGCCTGCTCGACGGAGGGTAGCTCGATTCCGGGGATTTCGAGCTCTTCCACGACTCCATGCCCTTCGACCAGGAGCGAGCGGCACTCGGGGCATGCAATTGCAAGCCCATGCGCCCCGTGCACGTGGAGGACGAACTCTCCGCAGACGGGGCACTCCAGGCTGACGCCACGTGCCAGCGCGATCAGCTCCTGGTCGAGCGTTCTGACGAGGGCCGTGACGTTCATCGCAGGCTCCGGAACACCCCCACGACCTTGCCGAGCACCTGGACGTGATCCGCATAGATCGGCTCGAGCGCGCTGTTCTCCGGCTGCAGCCGCACCCGCCCACTCTCTCGATAGAACGTCTTCACGGTCGCCTCGTTCGCGCTCTCGTCGTCGCCCACGAGCGCGACGACGACGTCGCCGTTGCTCGCATCCTCCTGCTTGCGGACGACGAGCGTGTCGCCGTCGAGAATGCCCGCCTCGATCATTGACTCACCGCGCACCGTGAGCAGGAAGTCCGCGCCGCGGCCGAGCCGCTCCGGCACGGCAATCCTGTCCTCGACGTTCTCCTCGGCGAGCAGGGGTGAGCCGGCCGCGATTTGCCCGAGCAACGGCAGGAGCGGCAACGCCTCGACCGCCGGCGCAACCGACTGGGGCGTGACGCGACGGTGGCCGACGAGGTCGAGCGCACGCGGCTTCGAGGGGTCGCGTTTCAACAGCCCGGCTCGCTCGAGATTCGCGAGATGCGCGTGCACCGTCGAGGGAGAGGCCAGACCGACCGCTTCACCGATCTCGCGCACGGTCGGGGGATATCCATGGCCATCCGCGTACTCGACGAGGAACTGCCAGATCTCCTGTTGCCGTGCTGTAAGCATGAGGCCTCCGAAAGACGGGTTCACGAACGTGTGTTCGTCACAAAGGGTAGGGCTCCTTCCGGACGACGTCAACTCGTCCGTATCCGTGGTGACCAGCCCCGTCCCGCCACAAGAATGCGAAGAGGCCCTCAGGGGCCCCTTCGCACCATGCGCTGGAGAGGACTTGAACCTCCACGGCCTTGCGGCCACAAGGCCCTCAACCTTGCGCGTCTACCAATTCCGCCACCAGCGCGCGGCGAGGATTGTACCCGGGCCTACGCGAGCAGGCGGTATAGCACCACGGTGTTGATGAAGAACAACGTCGCGATCACGACCGTCAGGCGTGTGAGGTTGCGCTCGACGATGTGGGTGCCCCCCTGCGACTGCGGCGTGAAGCCGATCCCGCCGAAGCCCGCATCGCGACCGGAGTGCATCATCACGAGCGTCACGAGCGCCGCCGAGATCAGGACCTGCAGGACTGCAAACACCGAGACCATCGCGGCGGGATCGTACCAGCGGGCCGCTGCCCGATCGCGCTCGCCCCAACGGTTACGCTGCCGGCATGACGGCAGCGGATGATGCTCGCGCGAGGATCCAGCGTCTGCTCGTAACCGGTGACAACCGCCTGAAGCAGGGCGTCGATCCGCAGAAGGCCCGCGAGAGCTACGAGCAGGCGCTCGAGGCGGCGCGGGAGGCGGGAATCGAGGACGCAGTGCGCCCGCTCGTCGAGGTCAGGCTCGCCGATCTCGGCAAGCTCGGGCGAGGAGCGCCTCAACCCGCTCCGCCTGCCGCTTGATGTCGTGATCCTCGGCGGCGGCCCGTGCCGCCACGTTCGGGCGCGGGAACCGCGCCGCCTCCGACAGCGCGCCGCCTAGTGCATCCTCGTCGTACGGGTCGACGATCACGCCGCCGGCATCCGTCACGAACTCGGGCGGTCCGCCGACCGACGTCGCCACAACGGTGCGGCCGCATGCCATGCCCTCGAGCGTGACGAGGCCGAAGGGCTCGGCGAGGCTGGGCTGGCAGACGACGTCGCTCGCCGCCATCCACGACGGCACGAGGTCGTGCGGCACCGGTCCGACGAGACGGATGCCGGGGCGCCCTTGGAGCGCCGGCCGTAGCGGGCCGTCGCCGAGGAACACGAGCTCGCCTTCACCCCGTTGCTCGAAGGCGCCGGCGAGCCGCAGCACGTTCTTGCGCTCGCTGAGGGTCCCGACGCACAGGAATGCCGTTCCCTCTGGCGACCAGCCGATCTCCGCTCGAGCCGCCGCGACGTCGCGCAGCGCGAAGCGGGTGAGGTCGACTCCGCAGTCGATCACCTCGGTCTTGCCTGCGGCATCGGGTACGACCTGCTGGAGGCGGGCGCGCAGCCAGGACGAAACGGCGATCACGGCGTGCGCACGCCGCACCGTGAGCCGTGTGGCTGCGCGAACGACCCGGCTCGTGTACGCGTTCTCGACGTCCTGGCCGTGTGCGGTGACGACCGCGGGAGCGCGACCCGCCAGGACGCCGAGCAGTCCGGCCGGCACCAGGAAATGGGCATAGGTGACGTCCGGCCGGAACGCGCGCGCCGTGCGCACGACGTCCCTTGCCAGTGCAATGTGACGGGCGCGGCCGCCTCGGCGATCGACGACAGCACGTGCGAGCTCGTGCCCGCGTGCCCCGAGCTCGCGCTCCAGCTCGGCGACGAACGTGCCCAGCTCTGGCGTGCCGGGGCTCGGGTACATCTGTGAGACGAGCAGGATCCGCACTCGCGGAGCGTACTCAGCGCTTGTCGTAGGTGCCCCAGAGCTCCCGCAAGGCGCCGCAGATCTCTCCCACCGTGCACCGAGCACGCAGTGCCTCGCGCAGCGGGACCATCAGGTTCGTGTCGCCCATAGCAGCCTCCCGCACCGCGGCAAGCGCGGCCGACGCCTCGCCGGCATTCCGTCCCGCCCGGACAAGCGCGGTGCGCTCGCGCTGGCGGCGCTCGGTTTCCGGTTCGACCCGGTACAGCTCGACCCGCTCCCGGCCATCCTCTCGGAAACGGTTGACCCCGACGATCACCTGCTCGCCGTTCTCGATCTGCGTCTGGGTGCGGAACGCCGCCTCCTCGATCTCTCCCTGCACGAACCCCTGCTCGATCGCGGCGACAGCACCGCCGATCTCGTCGATGCGCTCGATCAGCTCGCGCGCACGCTGCTCGAGCTCCGCGGTGAGCGCCTCCACGTAGTACGAGCCGCCGAGCGGGTCGGCCGTGTCAGTCGTACCCGCTTCGTGCATCAGGATCTGCTGCGTGCGGAGCGCGATCGTGGCGGCATGCTCGGTCGGCAGGGCCAGTGCCTCGTCGAACGAGTTCGTGTGCACGGACTGGGCTCCGCCGAGCACGGCCGAGAGCGCCTGGGCGGTGACGCGGACGATGTTGTTCTCCGGCTGCTGCGCCGTCAGCGTCGAGCCGCCCGTCTGTGCGTGGAAGCGCAGCGCCTGCGCCTTGGGATTCGTGGCGCCGAAGCGGTCGCGCATGATCGACGCCCACAAGCGGCGAGCGGCGCGGAACTTCGCGACCTCCTGAAAGACGTTGTTGTGAGCGTTGAAGAAGAACGAGAGCCGCTCGCCGAACGCGTCCGGCGACAGCCCTGCCGCGACGGCGGCTTCGCAGTACGCGATCCCGTTGGCGAGCGTGAATGCGAGCTCCTGCGCCGCCGTCGAGCCGGCCTCACGGATGTGGTAGCCGCTGATCGAGATCGTGTTCCAGTTGGGGATCCGCTCGGCGCAATAGGCGAACAGATCCGTCGTCAGTCGCATCGACGGCCGTGGCGGGAAGATGTAGTTCCCGCGCGCGATGTACTCCTTCAGGATGTCGTTCTGCACCGTGCCCCGCAGCGCAGACCCGCGCACGTCCTGCCCCTCTGCGACGAGCTCGTAGAGCAAGAGGAGCAGCGACGCCGGCGCGTTGATCGTCATCGAGGTCGACACTTTGTCGAGCGGGATCGAATCGAGCAGCGTCTCCATGTCGGCGATCGAGTCGATCGCGACGCCTGTGCGGCCGACCTCGCCTGCCGCGACATCGTCGTCGGAGTCGTAGCCGAGCTGGGTCGGCAGGTCGAACGCGATCGAAAGACCGGTCTGGCCCTGTCCGAGCAGGTAGCGGAAGCGGTCGTTCGACTCCTCGGCCGAGGCGAAGCCCGCGTACTGCCGGATCGTCCACGGCTGCCCGCGGTACATGTCGGGATGGGGCCCGCGCGTGAACGGGAACCTGCCTGGAGGCTCGAGCTCCCCCGCGGGCAGGTCCGAGACACCATAGACCGGCTTCACCTCGATGCCGGAATCGAGCACGCGGCGGTCGGGCGTCAGCGCCATGGCCGGATCCTATGCGGCGACCGGTCGGCTCAGAGCACGCCGCCGGCGCGCTCGATCGCGTCGAGCGCGATCCGCTTACCGGACTCGATGTGCGTGCGGATCGCGGACTCCGCGCCGGCGAGGTCCCCCGCCTCGAAGGCCTCCGTGATGGCGCGGTGCTCACGGGCGAGGTATTCGCCGCCCTCGAGCCGGCCGCCGCGGATCACCTGCATCATCAGGTTCACCGAGAGCTGGCGGTAGACCCGGGACAGCATCAGGTTTCCAGCCATGTCGATCTGATGCTCGTGGAACGCGGCGTTGGCAGCGTCCCATTCCTCCTGCGAGATCGCGGCCTCCGATTCCTCCATCAGGGTGCGGAAGCGCGCCAGGCGGGGCCGGTCGACAGAGCCGACTGTGCGCGTTGCCGCGTGCAGCTCCAGCGCGAGCCGAACGTCGTAACCGTCGACCAGCGACGCCGACGTGACGGGCATCACGTAATAGCCACGGCGGGCCTTGACCGACAGCAACCCCTCCGAGACGAGACGAGTCAGCGCGTGATGCACGGGGCTTCGCGAGACGCCCAACTCGGTCGCGAGCTCGTGCAAGCTCAGCTTGGCGCCTGGGCCCGGCTCCCGTCGCAGCACTCTCTGTCGCAGCGTCTCGTAGACCTGCTCGTTGAGGTTCGTGCGCGGAAGCGTCGTCGCCATAGTCAGATGTAACATGACAGCCCCGGTAAAGAGCAACCCCGGATACGCTGAACGGGATGAAGGTCGCTGTTCGCCTCTTCGCCGGTTTACGCGAGCGCGCCGGAACGCGAACGGTCGAGATCGAGCTGCCCGACGGGGCCACCGCCGCCGACGTCTGGCCCGCCCTCGCACTCGGGGACGAGCCGCAGGGGTTGCTGCTCGCGGTCAACCGCACCTACGCGCAGCGAGATGCGACGTTGGCGGACGGTGACGAGATAGCTCTGATTCCCCCTGTTTCCGGCGGAACGTTTCGCCTCTCCGAGGCGCCGCTCTCGCTGGACGAGGCCGTGCGGGAGGTGGCGTCGGATGAGGCCGGCGCAATCGCCACGTTCGCCGGAACAACGCGAGCGCATTCGCGCGGCCATGAGGTCGTGCGCCTCGAGTACGAGGCCTACGAAGGCATGGCCGAAGCGGAGATGGAGCGAATCGCCGGCGCGCTGAGGCAGCGCTACGACCTCGTCGGCGTCGCAATGCACCATCGCGTCGGTGTCGTCGGCATCGGTGAGACGAGCGTCGTCATCGCGGTTTCTGCCGCGCACCGCGGCGACGCGCTGGCTGCATGCAAGGACGCGATCGATGAGCTCAAGCAGACGGTGCCGCTATGGAAAAAAGAGGTCTACGGCGACGGCTCGGAGTGGATCGGAAGCGAGGCCCAGTATCAAAGGGAGATCCAGGACGAGAGCTGAGCGCGGTCAGGGTGGTACACGTGAGCTACACGCGCGCGCGGATGCGTCGTCTGCCTAGCGGCCTATCCCATTCCGTGGCTCAGTGTTTAGCTCTCGACGTGTTCAGGGTCACGGCGGCGCGAACGAGAGTCTTCAGCGCCTCCTCGTCGATCTTCTCGCCCTCGTGGAAGTCGATGGCACGCCTCGTGTTCCCTTCGAGGCTGGAGTTGAAGAGGCCCGAAGGATCCTTCAGAGCCGCCCCTTTGGCGAAGGTCATCTTCACGACGTTCTTGTAGGTCTCGCCTGTGCAGATCTGTCCGTCGTGCGACCACACCGGAACCCCTCTCCACTTCCACTCCTCGACGACTTCGGGATCGGCTTCCTTGACCAAGGCACGGAGCCGGCTGAGCATCGTGCCCCGCCAGTCGTCTAGCTCCTTGATTCTCGCGTCTATCAGCTGAGAAGGAGACGTGCTTTTCTGCGGCCCGCTCTGGTTCATGCCCGTTTCTCTTCCCTTCGTCCCGAGGCTTTGACAAATGGGAGTTACCGTGGCGATTCTACGTCGAGCTTCGATGAGCCAAAACCCTTTGTCGTAGTCGCGTGACAGCCCGGCTCCCGCTCGGTACGACCGGCTTGTGGTGAAGCGGAGTGGGATCAGGACTGCAAGGCGTGCTCGACGGCCCTCACGGCAGGGCGCTCACGTAGACGAACGCGTCGATCCCCGATCCGAGCCGGACCTTCACGCGCGTGCACTCCGCTACCTCATACGCGTCGGCGGCGGCGAGCTCGGCCAGGGTGATCCTGAACACTGTTCCGGGCACCTCGTCGCGCGGATCTCCGCTCTCGCGAGCGATCGTATGGAGCGCGCTCCCGCTCGTCGCAATGACATCAGGATCGGTGATCTGCAGCGGCGTCACTGCATACCCGGGCAGAACATCGGCTCGTCCGTCCAGTGCGCGACCGAAGAGCGCCTGTTGGACGTCCCGCTGCCGGAGCGTCCCATAGGAGAACAGCCACACCTCGGCTCCGTCGACACGATTCATTGCTGATCCTTCCGGCACGTGTTCGTTGATCCAGTGCATCGTCCGCCCGAGCGGTCGTTCGATTCGATGTGACGCTACTGGTCGCACACGACCGCGGCTTTCCAGTTCCCGCCGTGCCCGCTCGGGTGAGTCGTCCCGGCGGCGCCGTAAGATCACCCACGTGAATCCTTGGCCGGAGCGCTGGGACCAATTCGCCTCTGAGGGTCTTTCGGCTGAGCAGGCGGCAGCCCTCGCGACCCTCGCTCAGGATGTCGTTCGGGAGGCGCGTGTCCACGACGCCGATCCAGCGCCACTCCCGCTGAGCATGGGTGTCCGGAAACGGGCCAGCGAGGAGCTCGGCCTCGACGCGTGGTACCAGCTGAAGAATGTCGATCGCTACACGTGCCTGGCGCTGGGCCGGCACCCGGCCCATATCGCAGCGGAGCTCCTGTGCGATGAAATGGGCTCGGAGCGCAAGGCCCGCAAATGGGCCAACGACCCCACGATCCGCGCGGAGATGCCGGTGACCCGAGTGCAGGAGATCGAGATGATCGCCGACCTCCTCAACAGCAAGCATCTGTAGGCGTCGGACGTCGATGAGCGGCGCCATCGATCTCGACTCGCTCCCCGTGATTGTCGAGGGTCCGGGCGTCGAGATCCGCGGAACCGAAGCCGGCGAGCTCAGTGTCGCGCTGGTCCGCCTCCGTCAAGGACACGATGCCCGGCCACTGTTCAAGGGACTCCCGGACGATCTGTGCCAGTGTCCGCACTGGGGATACATCATGCGCGGAACCGTGCGCGTCTGGACGCTCGGCGGCTCCGACGTCTATCGGGCCGGGCAGGCCTTCTACTGGGCTCCGGGACATGCGCCTGAAGCGCTCGAAGATGCGGAGTTTCTCGAGATCTCGCCGACCGAGGGTGTGAGAGCGCTGCACGCCCACGTCAGCGGCCGCCGCTAAGGACGGCGGCCGGTCGATCGGCTCACCGGAAGATGGTGAATCGCCGACTGCTGTCCCAGCTACCGTGAGCGCATGTTTGCGCGGGCGGACACCGACTCCGAGAGCCTGGTACTTCTCATGAGAGCGTGCGGATGAGCGACCTCGAGCACCTTCCTCGCGAGCCCGCGCGCGAGCCGGCACGCGAGCCGTCGCGGCGGAGCGGCTTGGCGCGGCTCCTCTGGCCCCTCGTCGCAGCGGGCGGCGTGCTGCTCAAGCTGGCAGGCTCGCTCAAGTTCCTCGGGATCTTCGTCGCCGTCGGCGGCTACGCGCTGATCTGGGGCTGGCCGTTCGGGGTCGGGTTCGTGCTGCTCATCCTCGTGCACGAGGCGGGACACTTTGTCGAGGCAAAGCGACAGGGCCTCAACCCGCAGCTGCCGGTGTTCGTGCCCTTCCTCGGCGCCTATGTGGCGCTGCGCAACCAGCCGTTCGATCCGTGGCGCAACGCTCTCGTCTCGATCGCAGGCCCGGTCGCGGGCGGGCTCGGCGCGCTGGCGTGTCTCGGCTACGCGGAAGCGACGGACTCGCGCTTCTGGTTTGCGCTGGCGTACACCGGCTTCTTTCTCAACCTCATCAACCTGGTCCCGATCGGCTTCCTCGACGGGGGCCATGTGCTCAGTGCGTGGCGCGTGCTCCGCCACGGGGGTGGGCACGCGAGCCCCGCGGAAGCCCGCCGCCGGGCGACGATCGTCGCTGCCTATTCCTTCGCGACAGCCGGTGCGCTCGTCGTCGGGATGATCGTCGCGCACGTTCCGCAGAGCCGGCTGTGACCGCGAGCAGCGGACAGCTCGATCGCCAGCTGCTGCGCCGCCGGCACGAGACGCTGTCGAGCGACGTCGCGCTCATCGCCTCCGAGTTCCTGGCCGGCTTTCAGAAGGTGCAGGAGATCGACCGCCCGGCAGTCTCGATTTTCGGGTCGGCCCGCGTGCACGAGGGTTCCCCTGTCTACGACCGGGCCCGCGAGACTGCTGCGCTGTTCGCACGCGCCGGGCTCGCGGTCGTGACCGGCGGCGGGCCTGGGGTGATGGAGGCGGCCAACCGTGGCTGTCAGGAGGCAGGCGGACTCTCCGTCGGCTTCAACATCCAGTTGCCGCACGAGCAGGGAACGAATCCGTACTGCGACCTGTCACTCACGTTCAAGCACTTCTACGCTCGCAAGACGATGTTCGTGAAGGCCGCCGAGGGCTTTGTCATCTTCCCGGGCGGATTCGGCACGCTGGACGAGCTGTTCGAGTCGCTGACGCTGATTCAGACCGGCAAGATCGGCATGTTCCCCGTCGTGCTCTTCGACCGTGCCTACTGGGCGCCGATGCTCGACTGGATCCGCACGACGATGCTCGAAGCGGGTCTCGTGGCGCCGGCCGATCTCGAGCTTCTGCACGCGACGGACGATCCGGCGGAGACCGTCGACCACGTCGTCTCGCGCTACGAGGAACGAGTTCGCGAGGGGTGGGCGTGACCGCGACCGAGACCGAGCAGGCGCTGATTGCCATCCGTCGTCTCTCGGCGCTCGAGCCTCGTGTCGCCGTCGTGCTCGGATCGGGGCTCGGAGGCTTTGCCGAGGAGATCGACGATGCAGTCGAGATCCCATACGGCGAGATTCCCGGCTGGCCGGTGTCGACGGCGATGGGACACGCCGGGACGCTCGTACTGGGGGACGTCGCCGGCGTTCCTGTGGCTGTCATGCGTGGCCGCGCCCACCTGTACGAGGGGCATTCCGCCGGACGGGTCGCCTACGGCGTCCGCGTGCTGGGCCGGCTGGGCGTGCGAACACTCGTCCTGACGAACGCGTGTGGCGGCGTGCGCGAGGATCTCGCGCCCGGCGACCTCGTGCTCGTGTCCGACCATCTCAACCTGCAGGCTGCATCGCCGCTCATCGGGCCGAATGACGACAGTCTCGGCCCGCGCTTTCCGGACATGACGAATGCCTACGATCCCGAACTGCGCGCCGCTGCGCACGCGGCCGCAGCACGGCTCGGCCAGAAGCTGTCGGAAGGCGTCTATGCCGCCTGGCTGGGGCCGGCGTTCGAGACACCCGCCGAGATCCGGATGATCCGGGCGCTCGGCGGCGACCTGGTCGGGATGTCCACGGTGCCGGAGGTACTGGCGGCGCGGCATCAGGGGGTTCGCTGCCTCGCGATCTCGTGCGTGACGAACATGGCGGCCGGAATCCTGCCGGAGCCGATCGACGCAGCGCACGTGCTCGAGGTCGGGGCGGCCGCGCAAGGCAGGCTGACGGCATTGCTCGTCGAGATCCTGCCGGTGCTGAGCGCCGTGTGAGCGGCCTTGCGGCCTACACTCCGTAGGTGGCTCAGTCCCTACGCAACCTGCCGTCCGTCGACCGTTTGCTCGCCGACCCCCGCCTCGCGGCGGAGCCACGGCCACTCGCGCTCGTCGCGGCTCGGGCTGCGCTCGAGCGGGCGCGCACCGCGATCCGCGCCGGGGTGGATCCCGGCGATCCGGTCGAGCTCGCGCTCTCCGAGCTCGAGTCGACGCGTCGCCCGTCGCTGCGCCGTGTGCTCAACGCAACCGGGGTGCTCGTGCACACGAACCTGGGGCGTGCGCCGCTCGCAGAGGCTGCACTCGATCGCGTCCTCGAGGTGGGGGGCGGCTATTCGAATCTCGAGTACGACCTCGAAGCCGGGGCCCGTGGCTCGCGCCAGGATCACCTCTCGGCGCTCGTGCGCCGCATCACAGGAGCCGAGGCCGCGCTCGTCGTCAACAACAACGCCGCCGCCGTGCTGCTGGCGCTCGCCGCGCTCGCGGAAGGGCGCGAGGTGCTCGTCTCCCGCGGCGAGCTGATCGAGATCGGTGACGGCTTTCGCATTCCGGATGTGCTGGCGCGCTCGGGGGCGACGCTTGTCGAGGTGGGGACGACGAACCGCACGAGAGTCGCCGACTACGAGCGCGCGATGACGCTGGATACGGCTCTCCTCCTGCGCGTGCACCAGTCGAACTTCCGGGTCGTCGGGTTTGCCGAGCAGCCGCGGCTCGGCGCGCTCGCCGAGCTCGCGCATCGCCGGGGTATTCCTCTCGTCGACGACCTCGGCTCGGGAGCGCTCTTCGATCTCGGCGACGAGCCGACCCCGGCCGCCAGCCTCGCCGCCGGAGCCGACCTCGTCTGCTTCTCGGGTGACAAGCTGCTCGGCGGGCCGCAGGCCGGGATCGTCGCGGGTCGCGCAGAGCTCGTCGAACGACTGCGGCGGCACCCGTTGCAGCGGGCACTGCGGGCCGACAAGCTCACACTGGCGGCGCTCGAGGGCACGCTCGCGCTCGTGCTCGACCCGGAGCGGGCGCGGAATGAGATCCCAGTCCTTCGCATGCTCGACGAGCCGGCCGAGGCGGTGCGCGCTCGTGCCGGCAAGCTCGCTGCGCTCGTCGGCGGCGAGGTCGAGGAGACGGTGGCGCGCGTCGGTGGGGGTGCACTGCCGCTGGCCGAGCTCCCGTCGTTTGCCTGTGCGATCGAAGAGGAGCTGTTCGAGCCGTTGCGTCTCGGCAAGCCCCCGGTTGTCGGCATCGTCCGCGACGGCCGCTTGTTGCTCGACGTGCGAGCGCTGGGAGACGACGAGGTGGACGCCGTGGCGGCGGCGGTCACGGCCGCTCGCACTCGGTGAGCGCACCCGGATTCGCCGCCCGGTTGAGCTCGGGCGAGACGCTCTTCGGCGCCTGGTGCACGCTGCCCGGGCCGGGCCCGGCGGAGCTGCTCGCCGCGGGTGGCGTCGACTACGTCGTCATCGACCTGCAACACGGCCTGGCGTCCGAAGGCGATCTCCCGGCAGCCTTCCCGGCGATCGAGGCACGCGCTGCGGCGCCGCTCGTCCGTGTCGTCGCGAACGATCCTGTCGCAATCGGACGCGCGCTCGACCTCGGTGCCCACGGCGTCGTGATCCCGAACGTCGACTCGGCCGAGGATGCGGTGCGCGCCGCCGGCGCTGCGTTGTACGCGCCCCGCGGCACGCGCGGTTACGGACCGTTTCGAGCGGCCATGACGCTCGGTGCCGATGCGCTCGAGCAGGTCGCGGTGATCGCCCAGATCGAGAGCCGCGCGGCAGTCGAGCAGGTCGAGAGCATCGCCGGTGTCGCGGGCGTCTCCGCGCTCTACGTGGGTCCATGGGATCTCTCGGTCTCGCTCGGGCTGCCGGTGCCGCCGAGCTTCGACGATCCGGTGCTCGTCGAAGCTATTGCTCGGGTTCGCGCCGCCGCCGACGCGGCTCGCCTTCCTGCGGGCGTCCACACTGTCCGCGGGCCCGATGCTGCGCGGTTCGCCGCATCGGGCTGGCGCCTCGTCAATGTCGTCGACGACGCCGTTCTCCTGCGGGACGGTGTCGCGGCCGGGCTCGAGCGCGCTCGCCCGTCCTGAGATGGCGCTGACCGTCGGCACGGCCGGGCACATCGACCACGGCAAGACGTGGCTCGTGCGCGCGCTGACCGGCAAAGACACGGACCGATTGCCGGAGGAGCGCCGCCGCGGGATCTCGATCGACCTCGGCTATGCGCCGCTCGAGCTGCCCGACGGCCGCAGGCTCTCGCTCGTGGACGTGCCCGGCCACGAGCGCTTCGTGCGCACGATGGTGGCAGGAGCGACGGGCATCGACCTGTTCCTGCTCGTCATCGACGCCGCCGAGGGTGCGCGGCCCCAGACGCTCGAGCATCTCGCGATCCTCCGCCTGCTCGGTGTCGATGCGGGGGTCGTGGCAGTCACCAAGGCGGACGCAGTGGACGGGGAGACCCTCGACCTCGCCCTCGAGGAGGCCAGAGAGCTCGTGCCGGAGGCTGAGGCGGTCGCCGTCAGCGCCAAGACAGGCGCAGGGCTCGACGAGCTGCGGGCGGCACTCGCACGAACGTCCGCCGGGCTCGAGGCCCGCAGCTCCACCGGGCCGGCGAGGCTGTTCGTCGATCGGGTCTTCACGCTGCGCGGAATCGGCACCGTCGCCACCGGCACGCTCTGGTCCGGCACGCTCTCCGATGGTGACGTGCTGCGCGCGGAGCCGGGTGGGATGGAGGTTCGTGTGCGGAGCGTGCAGGTGCACGATGCGCCGGTCCCGGTCGCGGAAGCGGGCCAGCGGGTTGCGGTGAGCCTGCCCGGCGTCGAGCGGCGGGAGCTCAGGCGCGGCGACGCGCTCGTCGAACCGGGCGCCTTTCGGCCGTCGTACCGGCTCGACGTCAGGCTCGAGGAGCTGGAAGAGATCGGCGACGGCGCGCGTGTGTCCGTCCATCACGGGACGAGCCGGATTCCGGCACGCGTCGTGCGCGCGGGCGAGGGGTATGCACAACTCCGGCTTGCGGAGCCGGTCGTCGCCGCCCGCGGTGACCGGCTCGTGATCCGGCGTGAGTGGACGCTCGGCGGTGGCACCGTTCTCGATCCCTACCCGCCGCGACGTCTCGACGCGACACGGCTCGCGCTGCTCGAGGAGGGCGATCCGGCCTCGATCGTGGGAGCGCTCGTCGACGAGCCCGTGTCGATCAGGGAGCTTGCCGCCCGCGCCTTACTCGATCCGGCGGCTCTCGAGCAGGGTTTGAGCGCAGTGCGGAGGGAGGGCGACTGGGCCTTCTCGGAGCGCTGGCTCGCCGAGACGCGGACTGCTGTCGAGGGCCGGTTGCGTGCTCGAGCCGAGACGTCGCCGCTCGATCCAGGGCTCGCGCTCGCCGAGCTGCTTCCCCGAGAGCCATGGGCGCCGACGATCCTGCCGTTGCTGCCGGTGGACCGGCGCGGCCCGAAGGCATATCTCCCCGGCGCCGCCGCCACCCTCGGCAAGATGACGGAGGCGGCTGCGATCCTCGAGCGCGAGCTCGAGGCGGCCGGGCTCGCTGCGGTGAAGGTCGAGGACGCCGACCTCGCCCGCTTTCTCGAGGAGGAGCATCGCCTCGTGCGACTCGGCGACGGCTTTGCGGTCGGCCAGGGCGGGTACGAGGTCGCACGGGACGTGCTCGTGCAGGAATGCCGCGCCGAAGGGGGGATCACGCTTGCACGCTTCCGCGACCTCTCCGGCGTGGGGCGGCGTGACGCCCAGCTTCTGCTCGAGCGCTTCGACCAGGATGGCCTCACCCGGCGCATCGGTGATCGGCGGGTGCTGCGCCGCGCCGGGCTCGATGCGCCGTCGTCGAACCGGGCCTAGGGCCCCTCGCCCCAGTCCGGCTCATCCTCGATTCCCACCGCGTCGGCGACGCGATTGATGTAGTTGAAGTAGGCAATCACCTGGATCGCGTCATGGATCGCGGCATCATCCCAGCCGTGATCGCGCAGCAGCTCGATGTCGGCTGCTGCTACCTGTGCGGGCGCACGCGTCACGAGCACCGCGAAATCGCACAGCGCGCGCACGGGAGGCTCGAGGCCGGCGTTGCGATAGTCGTGGGCGGCATGTCGAACGAGCTCGTCATCTGCGCCCTCGGCACGGAGGTCGTCGGCATGCGCCCGGATTCAGTAATGGCAGTCGTTCGCGCGCGAGACCACGGTCGCGAGCAACTCGCGCTGCTGGCGGTTGAGCCCCGAGGTGCCGAACATGATCTCCCCGTAGAGGTCCATCGACCGGCCCAAGACGCTGGGCCGCAGACTCATCGCCTTGACGATGTTGAACACCTTGCCGGCGCGGCCGATCGCAGCGTCGTACTGGTCCTTCAGTGGGCCGTCGGCGTCATCCGGCTCGATGAGGCCGAGATGCGGCACGGCTCAGCCGCCGTTCTGCGTCGCGCTGCAGGACATCCTCGGCAAGCGTAATCGCCAGCCGGGCCTGAACGGTGCGACTAGCAGCACCCGGACGTCCTCGCCGGAGCCCGCGAACCTCGCTAGCTCTTTCTCGAGGAGCCCCAGCCGCGCTCAGGGGGTAGTGGAGCGCCTCCGTGTTCTCGGGCGAGACGTGGGCTTGGGCTTCGTCGTGGGCTTGGCAGGCGTCGCGGGTTGTTTGGGAGCGCTCGCGGCGTCCAACTGCTGGTCGATGTGCTGCATCTGCTCCTCGAGTTGCTTCCGCGCCTTGGCTGCTTCCGCCAGCTGCGCCTTCAGGACCGCCTCGGTCTGATCGACCATCTCCAGGGCGGCCAGGTATTGGGACTTCAGATAGTGGAGCTGCACCTCGCCGAGATCGCTGAACGCCGATGGCGTCGACATCACTATCGGCCGCCGCCGAAGAGGGACCCGAACATGTTCAAGAGCGAGCCGACCGGGTCGAGCGGATTGAAGCCGCCGGCCCCGGGGCGTGTCCCGCCCGTCCCCCCGCCGGTGGGTGTCCCGGTTGACCCTGGTTGCGACGGCTGCCCGGGCTGAGCGACCCCCGGCGGCGTGCCGTACCCGGGTGGCGTGACGTAGACAGGCGACGCCTGGCCCCCGTGCTGACCACCCCCGCCACACGTGCTGTGGCAGCACTGGACGACGACCGGCGGGTAGGGCGGATAGGGCGGAAACGGCGGAAAGGGCGCGTAGGGCGGATAGGGAGGGAGAGGCGGTGAGCTCACGACCGTGTCCTCGGGCATTGGGGTCGACCTCCTGTAGGGCTCCTGCGTGGAACGGCGGCGTCAACTCGAGGCCTGCGGACGTCGAAACGCCTGCGTCGGCCAACGAGGAGAGCCAGACTGGAGGAAAACGGCGCCTGCATCTACGCACGAACGGGGTAGATCGACGCACGGATGAGGTATTTGCGCCCTGGAAAGCCGTGCCGCGACATCCCGGCGCTCCGAGCCAGTCGAGCCAGACCGGCGCATTTCATGCCCTGCCGCGGCGCGCCTCTGATTGACTCTAGGAACCGTGATCACGGCCCAAGCGAGACGGCATCGGCACCTCAGTGTGGAACAGCGAGTCGCGCGGGGACGCGCTGCGCGGGGAGCCGCGCCGCGATCGTCCCACGGAGCATGGGTGCCCGCGGCTACGCGGCCCGACCCGATCGCGCTCCTCGAGGAGCAAGCCGTGACGCGCATCCCGTCGCTCGTCCCGATTCGACATGGCCGGATGCTTGACAACCCGTTCGCGTTCTTCCGCGGCGGCGCCCTGATCATGGCGGCCGACCTCTCGACGACTCCCCTGTCCGGGATCAACGTCCAGCTGTGCGGCGACGCGCACCTGTCGAACTTCGGTGTGTTCGCCTCCCCGGAGCGCCAGATGTTGTTCGACATCAACGACTTCGACGAGACGCTTCCCGGCCCTTGGGAATGGGACGTGAAACGGCTGGCAGCAAGCTTCGAGGTTCTCGGCCGCGATCGCGGGTTCGACCCAGCCGACCGCCGCGCAATCGTCATCGCCTGCGTCGGCGAGTACCGCCTGATCATGCGGCGGACGGCAGGGATGCGCACACTCGATGCGTGGTACGACCACGTCGACATCAACCAGGTCCTTGATTTCATCCGCGGTGAAGTCAGCGAGAGGCGCCTCGGCAAGGAGGAAGCAGAACAGGCCAAGAAGGACATCGCGAAGGCGAGGACCCGCGACCACGCCCGCTTGCTCGCCAAGCGCACGGACGAGATCGATGGCGAACTCCGAATCGTCGCCGAGCCGCCCCTGATCGTGCCGCTCGCCGACCTGATGCCGGACGCCGCAGGCCGCGAAGAGCTCGTCGCCTACATGCACTCCCTCGTCGCCGAGTACCGACGGTCCTTACGCGTCGTCCACCACCCGTTCGAGGAGTTCAAATGGGTCGACACGGCCCACAAGGTCGTGGGCGTAGGAAGCGTCGGGACACGCGCCTGGATTCATCTCTTCCTCGGCCGCGACGCAGACGACCCATTGTTCCTACAGTCGAAGCAGGCGCAGGCCTCCGTGCTCGAGCGCTTCGTCGGCAGAAGCGCGCTCGCGAACCATGGTCGACGCGTTGTCGCCGGTCAACGCGTCATGCAGGCCGCCAGCGACATCTTCCTCGGATGGTTGCGCGTCAAGGAGGGCGACGGCATCGCGCGCGACTACTACGTGCGCCAATTGCACGACTGGAAGGGCGGCGTCGACGTCGACAGCATGCTCGTGCCCGGCGCGACGCTCTACGCGCGCGTTTGCGGAGCCACGCTCGCCCGCGCCCACGCACGCTGGGGCGACCGGATCGCGATCGCGTCATACCTCGGCAAAGGGGGCGCCTTCGATCGCGCGATCGCCGACTTCGCCGTGGCCTATGCGGACCAGAACGAACGCGATTACGAGGCGTTCGTCGCTGCCGTCGATTCCGGACGGCTCGAGGCAGCAACCGGCTTGTGAAGGGAGAAACGACGCTGTTCAGTGGGACATGGTGCCCTTGGGGTTTCCGACCTTGAGCAGGCCGACCTGGCCCATGTCGACGCTTGCGAAGGAGTGGCTGACGAACGGGTAGAGGCCCTCGTCGTCGATCTTGACGTCGAAGACTCCGCCACCGCCTGCGGGCACGTCAACGGTTTGGACGCCATGGAGTGCGCTGGCGGAGTTCATGTCTCCGTCGACGTAGGCGGTGTCGAGGATCGTGCCGACGATGTGGAACGCGGTCGTGAGGCTGGGGCCGGCGTCGACGACGTAGAAGCGAACGGTGTCGCCCGGGTCGGCGGTCAGAGGATGCGCGACGTACTGGCCCGCGTAGCCGTTGAATGTCGTCCAGTCGGGCATGATCGCGCGTGCCTTGTTCATGTCGAACTGGGCGGGTGTGGAGAGGCCGTCGCTGTTCAGGTACCACTCGCTTGCGACGAGCACATAGGAGCGGTCTGCCTGCGGGAGCGGCGTTGTGGGGTCGACGACGATCGCGCCGTACATGCCGTTGGCGATGTGCATCAGGACCGGCTTTGTGCCGCAGTGGTACATGAACACGCCCGGGTCGTCGGCTTGAAACCGGAACGTGAACGACTTCCCGGGCATGACGTCGACAAACGCCTTGTTCGGTGCGATCCGAGCGGCGTGGAAGTCAATCGAGTGAGGAATCGCGCCGTCGTTCGTGAGCGTCATCTCGACCGTCTGGCCCTGCCGCGCGTGCACAACGGGGCCTGGTGCTCCGCCCTCGAAGCCCCAGGCGGCGTACTTGACGCCTGGTGCGATCTCGATCGTGACGTCCTTCAGCACCATATGCACCTTGACGACGTCCCCTGGTGTAAGGGGCGGCAGCGCCGCGGGGTAGGCGGCATGCGCTTTCGCAAGTTCGGCGGCGTTCTCGGGTGCAGCTCCAGCGAAACTCTGCCCCTTGACCGTACTCGCGGTCGAGCCGGCACCCATGTCCATCCCAGGCATCGTTTCCTGCCCAGCAGCGGACGCTGACGCCGTACCGACCGTTTTCAACCCACGATCCGACGCGACAAGAGCCGCCACGCACAACAGCACCCCCGCCGCGAGCACCGCAAGCCCAAGAAGTGAAACCCTCATCTACACCGCTCCTTTTTGCATCGTCGACTTCCACCCCCAGGATCGACCAACAAGAGACGGCGGGCATCGGGTGATTCACGCCCCAGGCGTCAGCGAAAACCCTGACAACGTCTTCTCGCGAACAGCCAGGACGCCCCGGCCGGAGAGAGGCCTCGGAACCCAAGCGCGTCCGAAAGAGGAGCGCACGACACACCTGCGCGTGACAGGATTGCCTCATGACGTGGGCACAGGCCCGAGAGGATTGAGAGTGGCAATTCGAGTCTTGCTTGTGGACGATCACGCCGTTGTGCGCTCCGGGCTTCGCCGCATCCTGACGAGCGAGCCTGATATCGAAGTCGTCGGTGAGGCGGAGAACGGCGAGCGCGCTGTGTTCGAGGCGATCGCGTGCACCCCCGACGTCGTCGTCATGGACATGCTGATGCCAGGCAAGTCCGGAATCGAGGCGATGCCTGCGGTGCTACAGGCGGTCCCCGCGGCGAAGGTGCTCGTGCTCTCGATGCAGGACGACCCGCGCTACGTACGCGAGGCCTTCGAATCAGGCGCAAGTGGTTACGTTCTCAAGGAGGCGGCAGACACGGAGGTCGTCGATGCCCTACGTGCGGTCGCCCGTGGCGAGCAGTATGTGCATCCAACCCTCGGGGCGAAGCTTGTTGCCGCCGAGGCCGCGGAGCGCCGGCGCGCCGCTGCCGATCCCCTCTCCGACCGTGAGCGCGAGGTGCTTCGCATGCTCGCGCTAGGGCACACGAACCAGGAGATCGCAGCGACGCTCTATATATCCGTCCGCACTGCTGAGACACACCGGGCGCACATCATGCAAAAGCTTGGCCTTGCATCACGCGCCGATCTCGTGCGCCACGCGCTCGACAATGGTCTGATCGATCGCTGAGCACGTAGCGCAAACCGACTAGTACGCGAGTGTCGCCAGTGTCGACGCAATATCGAGCGTGGAGAGAACGCCTATCGGACGCGTCGATACCGGATCAATCACAATCAGGTGCGCGGCCCCATGCTCGGTCATCATCTGGGCCGCTCGCTGAAGCGTTTCGTCAGGCGAAACGGTCACGGCCGGTGTCGCAGCCGAGCCTCCCGCCAGTTGATCCTCGAGATCGCGGACACTTGCGGCTGCCACCAGGTCCACGTCCGAGACAATCCCCCAGATGGACGAGGCGACATCGAGGTCTGCCGCGACAACGACGCTGTGCAGCCGTTTCCCAGCCATGATTCTCGCCACCTCGGAGAGCGGCGTCTCCGGCGAGCATGTCACGACGCCGATGTGCATCGCATCGGAAACGCGGAAAGAGTGGAGCTCGTTCGCGCTACCGATCTCTGCGGCGGACGTCATGTGGAGCACTCACCGATCGCGTTTCTCATTGCTCGAAGTCTCGACATGAAAGGAGCGCTTCGCATCAGCGTCGTGACGGATACGGCTTGCGGCGAACTACGCGGGGCGGGCCCTACGGACGCAGTCGGGAGCCTTTGGAAGCGAGTACATCGGCCCCGAGGCGTGCTCGGCCGGCGTGAACTATTCTGGCGACGCAAGACAATCAGTCGAGAGGATTGAGACAGCGCCCGGGCACGACGATCCCCATCTCGGTCTCGCCGGCCAGCCCGGCGCTGAACGCGAACGGCGCCTCAGCCTGCTGCTCGAGGTGGGACGTTCACTCGTCTCGGAGCTGGAGCTCGATGTTGTGCTTGAACGAGTGCTGGACGCGGCAAGGGAGCTGACCGGTGCCCGCTACGCGGCGATCGGTGTGCTCGACGAGGACCGCAAGGCGCTCGAGAGATTCATTACCCTGGGCATCGACGACGAGACCCATCGTGCGATCGGCAATCTGCCGTCGGGTCGAGGCGTACTCGGTGTCTTGATCACCGACCCGCGGCCTCTTCGCCTCGACGATGTGGGGCGACATCCGCATTCGTTCGGCTTCCCTCCGGCTCACCCACCGATGAGCAGTTTCCTCGGCGTTCCGATTCTGGTGCGAGGCCAGGCCTACGGAAATCTGTATCTGACGGAGAAGCACGGCGGGGTCTTCGAGACCGAGGACGAGGAGGCGGTAGTCGTTCTCGCCGAATGGGCGGCAGTCGCGATCGACAACGCTCGCGCGTATGCCTCGGCCGAGAGCCGCCGGGCCGAGCTCGAGCGAGCGGTCTCGAGCCTCGAGGCGACCACGGCCATCGCCCAAACGCTCGCCGGGGAGACTGACCTCGACAACGTCCTCGAGCTGGTCGTGAAGCGCGCTCGCGCCCTTACGGATGCGCGGGCGATGGTAGTGCTGCTTCCGCGCGGTGACGATCTCGCAGTCATGGCGCTTGCCGGTGACCTCGATCACGAGTTGCTTGGAGAGCGGATCCCCATCGAGGGCAGCGTCAGCGGTGAGGTGTTCCGCTCCGGTAGGCCGGAGCGGCTTGCAGATGCATCAAGCCGGCTTCGCGTCGCTTTCGAGAAGCAGACCGGGGCGACAACGGGCCTTGTCGTGGCACTGCGATTCCGCGGGCGTTCGCTCGGCGTCCTAGCCGCATTTGACCGGTTGGGCGCCGAGCAGGAGTTCAGTCCGCGGGACGAGCACGTACTGACCGGGTTCGCCGCGAGCGCGGCCGCCGCGATCGCGACGGCACAGGACGTCGCAGAGCAAACGGGGCGCCGCAGCATCGCCGCTGCCGAGAGTGAGCGCGCGCGGTGGGCGCGGGAGCTGCACGACGACACGCTTCAAGAGCTCGCAGCGCTCAAGCTGTTGCTCGCGGCCGTTCGGCGCTCGGACGATGCGGGAGAGCGGCAGACAGTCCTGCGGGAGGCCACAGAGCGCATCGACTATGCCATACGTTCCCTGCGTGGCTTGATCACCGATCTTCGCCCGGCGGCACTCGATGACCTCGGTCTTGGGCCGGCCCTGGACGCGCTCAGCGATCGGGTGGCCCAGGCGAGCGGGATCACCGTCGAGCTCAACGTGGACTTCGCGCTCGAGGGTGGACGAGAGACGACTCGCCTGACGCGTGAAGTGGAGGAAGGGGTCTACCGGCTCGTCCAGGAGTGCCTGGCCAACGTCGTCAAGCATGCGCACGCTTCGAGGGTCGACATCTCGGTGCGTGAGAGTGCGGAGACGGTGGACGTTGAGGTGCGAGACGACGGACAGGGATTCGACGACACCGAGCCTTCGGACGGTTTCGGTCTGGTCGGCATGCGAGAGCGCGTGGCACTCGTCGGCGGCACGATGACAATCGACACATCTCCCGGTGCTGGAACGGTGGTACGTCTGCGACTGCCCGTGGCGCGGGCCCCGGCAGGGGACATCTCTGCCACAGGGACGTGACGCGGCACGAACCGTCCCTTCAGTCCGGGGGTGGCGCCACTGCGAGTACTCCCGTCACACCGGTACTGCGGTCACCGCACCCAAGCCCGCTCGGACTTCGTCGCCGAAGGCTGCGATTGCCGTCCAGTCGCGGGCGTCCGATGCCGGCATTCTGCTGAACGGAAAGCGCAGCCCGGTCGGATCGATGACGCCGCCGAAGATGGCGACCGCGTATGGCTCGAGATCGGGAACCGCGGCCAAAGCCTTGTCGAGCTGCATGCGCGAGGCGACGACGTCGGCCGGGGCGAGCGTCCTGGGGCCCATCGCGAAGACCGCGAGCGGCGTCGTTGCGAGCCGTCCACGATGCCGCTTCAGGAAACCGGTTGCGGCTCGGTGCCAGCGCCCCGTGTAGATAGCGCCGCCGAGGACCACAGCGGTGTAGCCGTCGAGGGTGCGCACCTCCGCCGCTGGACGAAGGTCGACGTCATAGCCGTGGGCTCGCAGCTGCGTCGCCAGCGCGTCGGCGACCTCTGTTGTCGAGCCATGCTTTGACGCGTAGGCGACAAGGATCTGTGTCGTGTCGTTCATCATGAACCCTCCTCGAGAATGCGGATTGATGGCGGCCTTGATGTGACCATGCTCGGCGCCGGCCGCGCCGTCATCCGCGGCGATACGGATCCTTGTGTCGCAGAACTACGCGATGTGGCCATGTTCACCACGGGTGGGAGGCATCGCGATCAGCCGTAGAACGTTTCGGCGACGTCGATCAAGTCGTCGGGCACACCCCGCACCTCGGCGCACGCATGTGCCAGCGGCACCGACACGATCTCCGTGCCGCACAGCGCCGTCATCGTTCCCCAGCGGCCGGCAGCCGCCAGGTCGGCCGCGAAAACGCCTAGGCGTGTCGCGAGCACGCGGTCGAACGCCGACGGCGTGCCGCCGCGCTGAAGGTGTCCGAGCACCGTGACACGAGTCTCGAACCCCGTCAGCCGCTCGAGCTCCGGAGCCAGCGCGTAGCCGACTCCGCCGAGCCGGTCGAAGCCGAATGCATCGACACCCGCGAGCGTTGCTCCCTGGCCCGGGAGCTCGACACCCTCTGAGACGACGACGATCGAGTACGTCCGTCCACTCGTGTGACGCGCGCGAAGCGCTTCCGCGACAGCTTCGAGATCGACCGGGCGCTCGGGCACGAGGATCGCGTCGGCGCCGGCTGCGATGCCGGCATACGTCGCGATCCATCCCTTTGTGCGCCCCATTACCTCGACGATCATGATCCGATGGTGTGACTCGGCGGTCGTCGCGATTCGGTCAAGTGCGTCGGCGACGATCTGCACGGCTGTGTCGAATCCGAAGGTGAGATCGGTCGCCGGGATGTCGTTGTCGATCGTCTTCGGCACACCGACGACTCGTAGGCCCTCCTCGCCTAGCCGGAGCGCGGTACGCAGGGTGCCGTCGCCTCCGATCACGACGACACCGTCGATGCTGTGTGCCTCCAGCGTGGGCTGGAGGCTACGCAGACCATCTCCGTGGACGTACGGATCGCGCCTCGAGGTGCCGAGGATAGTGCCGCCGCGCTGAAGGATGCCGCGCACGTCGTCCCGGCCGAGCTGCGCCGTCACCTCGCCCCGCATGAGACCCTCCCACCCATTGCGGATCCCGACCACATCCACGCCGTGGCGCGCACTGCGAACGACGACCGCCCGAATAACCGCATTGAGGCCCGGACAGTCGCCGCCCGCGGTGAGCACGCCGATCCTCATTGCCGGGGTTCCGAAAGAGGTGCCGCCACGATCATGATTTCCTGCCTCTGCAACGAATCAAGCATCTCACGGTGTTCTTCCTTTCGCCCCTAACGACGTGCCAAGCCGACGGCCGGCGCTCACGCCGCCGGCCGCCCTTTCGAGCGGCCGGTACGACGAGGTGCGAGATGCGCAACTACGCCAGCGGAACCGTCGTTCCGGCGGCCTTCGGCGTGCGCGTGCCGAAGCGGAGACCGAGCGCGTTGTCGGGATTCCGCAGTGCCCCGCCGATCGCGAGGATCGCGAATCCGAACCCGATCAGGAGCAACGCGACGCCGACGACGATGCCGAAGATCGCGGTCTGTTCCGCCATGTAGCTGGCGTTGAGCGCGGTCGACAGTGCCGTCTCGTTGATCCAGATGTTGCGTGCAGCGTTGTCCTGCGGGCGACCATCGACCTGCACGGCCTTGGCGGGGTCGTTCGTGCCCTTGCCGTCAGCTGTGGCATAGCGTGGCATCTGGGCATAGGGCACGCCTCCCGTTGCCTCGAGGGCGTGGATCCGCATGTAGCTCGCGAACGCGTGCGCCCTGGAGCCCGTGTTGATCGGCTTGCCCGCGACATCGACCGTGGGAAGGCTGATCGACGCCGGCAGCCCGGCTTTCTTCGCCTCAGCGGCGATCGCAGTCGGGCTCATGTCGGGGCTACCGACGATCTGCTCTTGCGTGAGGCTCTGGTGAACCGTGTTTCGGCCGTTGATGCCGAGCACGAGTGCACCAATGCCGAATGCAATCAATACGGCGGCGGCGACGAGGCCACCAATCTCGAATACCTTGCGCATCTCAACTCCTTCGTGTCGTGGCCGGTGCAATTTCCGCGTGCCGACCTGTGCCCCGATACTGCTCGCGTGTCATGCCCGGAGAATCAGACCGCGCGCTGAACCCTTGTGCGGTCTTCCCACAAGCCGGCCGCGGGATTCACGCACGCTCCGGCCAGGTCTGGTTCCTGCGCACGTGATTCGGAGCAATTCAGATACGCGCAATCCCTGATGCCGGCAATGCAGCGAGATGACTAGATCCGGCCAACACCAACCGAAGGGAGGCATCTGATGTTCAGGACGATCGTCTGGGCAACCGACGGATCGGAGTCCGCGGACCGGGCGCTGCCGTACGCGAAGGCGCTCGCCGAGGGGGACGGCCATCGGCTCGTCGTTGTTCACAGCGAGGAAATCCTCCTGGGACGGGGAGGCGGCTATCCCGTGCAGGCCAATGAGGACGAACTTGAAGCGAAGATCCGGGGCCAGGTCGAGCAGATCCGCGGCGAGGGAATCGACGCGAGTTTTACGCTCGCGAGCGGCGCGGCACCGCATGCGGCGCACATGATCGCGGACGCCGCCGAAGAGGTCGAGGCCGACGCGATCGTCGTCGGCACACGCGGACATTCCTCTGTCGCGGGATTGCTCGTGGGCAGCGTCACACAGCGACTGCTTCATATCGCACCGTGCCCCGTGCTGGCCGTGCCTCCATCGGCATTCTCGGAGAGGCAGGAGAAGCCGGCGCGTGAGGTCGCAGCTTCACGCAACTGAGAGCTGGGCTGTCGCGGTCGCCGAACAGCGGCCGCGGCAGCACCACGACCGCATGAGAAGCTTCCCTCTTGCCGAGTCCACGCTTCGAGGCGATTGCCGGGGGCGAGCGCCCCTGAGAGCCGCGAACGTGGGCGTCGCCGGGCTGCGTGTGGGTATCGCGTAGTCGTTTTCAGCGATTGCACCGATGGCCGACGAGAGTTCGCAGCTGATCCTGAACGGTGAAAGGAGGTGAGATCAGATGACGCTGACTCGTAAGGATGCCGCCGCGACGACGCTGACGATCCTGGCAGTGCTCGTCTTCGTCGCGAGTCACGAGAGCTGGAACATCTGGCTCGTGGGCGACAGCCATCGTTGGGCGGCGGTCGTGATCAGCCTGCTCGGCGTTGTAACGTGCGGACTCGGCTCACCTGGCCAGGGCGTCGCGACGAAGCTGATGGCAATGCTGGGTGCGGTGGCTCTGGTCCTCGCCGTGCTGGCGATCGTGACCGGTTCGCTGACACCGCTGTCTCTGCTCGTGGTCGACATCGTGCTGCTCTGGGCAGCATCGACATGGCGTCACGCTCGGCACGTGCACCACAGCCCGCTCGCCGCGTAAGGGCCGCCATCCAAGTTCCCCGGTCGAGAGCGCCCTTGGGCGCTCTCGACATATTTGCCTCCTGTTACCGCCAGCGCCGCGGTGAAAGCTCACCAACTCTTCGGCTGAGCGACCGCGGACGGCCGGCACAAGCGCACCCGGGCATCGACCACGACACAGCGGTCGGGAAACGCGAGCACCGGGTTCAGGTCTACCTCGGCCACTTCGGGATGCTCCTCGCCGAGGCGCGCGAGCCGGTGCGCCACGTCGATCAAGGCTCCTTCGTCGGCGGCGGGGCCACGAAAACCTCGAACGAGACGACCCGCCTTCCCTTGTCTGATGAGCTCCTCGGCGTCGACATCGGTCAGTGGCGCGATGCGGAACGTGGCCTCGCCGATCAACTCGGCCAGCACGCCGCCCGGCCCAAAGCCGACGAGCGCGCCGAAGATGGGGTCCTGGACGAGTCCTGCGAGCAGTTCGGTACCGCCGCTGAGCATCGGCTGCACGATCACGCCGCCGCCGATTCTCGCTGCCGCAGAACGGATGCCTTCCTCGTCGTGAAGGTCGAGCGCGACACCGCCATGCTCGCTCTTGTGCGCACCCGGCACGGCACTCTTGACCACGAGGGGAAAACCCATCTCCCGCGCCACGACCACTGCCGCATCGGGCCCGTCGGCCCCTCGCTGATCGATCATTGGTAGCCCGTACGCGTCGGAGCAGGCGCTTCGTCTCGGCGGGATCGAGCCACACGTCGTCCGCACGAGCGAGCGCGGCGGCGATGACCATCGCAGCCGCCTCGTGATCGATGCCGTTGAGGTTTGGCACCGTCCCTTCCGGGCGTCGCAGCCAGTCGGCGCGCTCGGTCGCACGTCCAAGTGCTCGTGCTGCCGACTCCGGGTACGGAAAGGCCACGAACGACGGGCGTGGGATCAGCGGCTCAGCTGCGAGCAGCGAGGCGAGTACAGGCTTCTCGGAGCCCGCTGCGACGCGTTCGATCACGTCGGCCACCTCGCCGGCGCCGGCGCTGACGGGTGGCACGAACAGCACGATCACCGAGTCGACGCGCGGGTCGTCGAGTAGCAGCCGGAGCGCCTTGCCGTAGTCGGCTGCCGTGGCGGAGCCGAGCAGGTCGACGGGGTTCGCGTCGCTCGCGGCGGCCGGCATGAACGCCCGCAGAGCCAGCATGGTCTCCTCCGAGAGCGCCGGCAGCTCGAGCCCGGCGGTCTCGCACGCGTCCGCGCAGAGGATGCCGAGCCCGCCCGCGTTCGTCAGCACCGCGACGCGGCGGCCGCGTGGTAGCGGCTGGCGCGAGAGCAACGCGGCCACGTCGAGCAGCTCTCCGAGCGTTTCCGCCCGCAGCACCCCTGCCTGATGAAACAACGCGTCGACCGCCGTCTCCGAGCCTGCGAGCGCAGCCGTGTGTGAGCTGGCGGCGCGCGCGCCCGTGGCAGTCCTCCCGCTCTTCATCGCCAGAATCGGCTTCGAGCGTGCCACACGGCGCGCGAGCCGGGCGAACTTGCGCGGATTGCCGAACGACTCGAGGTAGAGCAGCACCAGATTGGTCGTGTCGTCGTCCTCCCACCACTCGAGCAGGTCGTTGGAGGAGACATCGGCCTTGTTGCCGATCGAAACGAATCCCGAAAGGCCGAGGTTGCGACTCGCCGCAGCCTCGATCACAGCGAGCCCCAGTGCCCCGCTCTGCGACGAGAACCCGATCGTCCCGTACGGCACCGCGTTACGCGCAAAGGTCGCATTCAGGCGGGGTTTGGCGACCGCGATGCCGAGGCAGTTCGGGCCGATCAGGCGCCCACCGTGCAAGCGGACGAGCTCGAGGAGTCGCCGCTGACGCTCAGCTCCCTCTTTGCCCATCTCGGCGAATCCGGCCGAGATGACGCAGAGCGCGCGGATGCCCCGGCGCAGGCACGACTCCGCGGCCGCAATCACATGCTCACCGGGAACGCACACGACCGCGAGATCGATTGCGTCCCCGATCTCCTCGACAGAGGCATACCCGCGAACACCAGCGACCGGAACACCCTCCCTGTTGACCGGAAAAGCCGCGCCCTGGAAGTCAGCCTTGAGGATGTTGCGAAACAGCTCGCCGCCGATCGAGCCGCGCCGCGGCGAGGCTCCGAGCACCGCCACGCCTTGTGGTGCGAAGAACGGCTCCAGCGATGCGCGCACCGCCTCGTGGTCGCGGCGGTCGACGCGCTCGAGGAATGCTGCTGTCGGGGTGATCGGAAACGCGACTTCGACCACGCCCTGAGCGAGCTCGCGCGTCGTCTCGAACCCCGCGGCGGCGAAGACGTCGAGCATCGTCCGGTTGTCGGCAAGCACCTCGGCCACAAAGCGTCTGATCCCGTGCTCGGCCGCGAGCGCCGCCAGGCGCTCGAGCATGCGGGTGCCGACGCCGTGTCCCTGCAGTTCGTCGGCGACGGCGAACGCGGCCTCGGCCGTGTCCGGGTCCCGCAGCCGGACATAGAGGGCGATCGCGACGACCTTCCCGTCGAGCTCCCCGAGCAGCGAACCACGCTCGATCCAGTCCGGCTCGAGACACGGCTCGACCAGCCGCGGACCGACTTCCGGTAGTCCATGGAAGCGCTGGTACAAGCTCTGCCGAGAAAGGCCGGAAAAGAAATCGAGCAGACCCTCACCGTCGTCCACACGGGGTGCCCGAAGCCGCAGCGTCCTCCCATCGCGAAGGATCACGTCGACAGCCACAGCCCCCGGCGTCTGAACAGTCGACTCGGCCATCAGTGCGTCAGTGTCCCTCCTTCACGTCTTCGATGTCATCGTCGTGATCCCGGATCGTCGCTGCGGTTTCACCGCACGGAGGAGACGTGTGCGCCAGCTGACGGCGAGCGACCACAAGACCGGCCTCCCAGCCTGGAGCTCGCCCTCCACTCGGCATGCGAATCGTCTCGGCCGCCATACCACTGCGCGCGATCAGCCAGGAGATCACCGAGTTCGAGTTCCACATCTCTCCCGCGTCGAGCTCGTCGCGACCCCAAACAGGGGTCGGCACCGAAGGGACCAGATCGAGCAGTCGTTGCGCCTGACGCGGGTCGTCGCTCAGTCGCACGGGGCTTGCCACCGCCTCGACGATGTCGGGAATGACACCGTCACGCCAGCAGCGAACCTCGTAACGGAAAATCCGAAAGTGGCCGGCCCAACGCCGTCCGACGGCGCCGCCGGCGACAACGCCTCGCTCCGCGCCTCTGGCATCACGAACCGGTGCCTGTTCGATGATGAACCGTCCCTCCGGCACGTGTACCTCGAGCGCAGAGTGGTAGAGATCGCACATTGGCCGGCGCTCCAACCGCGCCGCCACGGCCTCGTAGACGCGTCCGTTGAGCCGCACCGAATGTCCCCCAGCACCCAGCGGCAACCAGTAGAGATCAACCCACGCCACCACCAGTTGGCTCACGAGCTCGTGACTAGATGCACCTGACGACACGAGAGGATCCTTCACTACACACACCGGGTCTGCGCGAAACCCGCGAGCCCGGTACGTCACCATTTCTAGCTCACCGGGCAGTGCACCCTCGCACGCGACATGGCCGCCGGTTTTGCGCATCGAGACTGTCATCTATGAACCTACGGTGGCAGGAGCTTGATCTTCCCGCTGGCCAGCAGCCGCTGTACGACTTTCGCTTGCAGCGCGGTGATCGCTCGGCGGTTTTTGCGGATGGAAGCGCCTCCGACGAGTCCCGCCCGAACCGCCTCCTTGCAATAGACGTTCGCGAAAATCCTGGAGTCAGGTAGAGAGAACGCTCTCTTGGCCGGTGGGAGGTTACGGATGTTCAGCATGAAAGCGTTCACGCAGGTTCGAATCTCATCCGTCGCTGACACCGCACCGGTCGAGCCAAGCGTTCCAAGCTGCTTCGCCCGTGCAGCTGGGGTTACGGTCGTCGTTGAGGTCGAGGCTCCTCGTTGAGCGGCTCTGGTAGCGGTTGTGTCGTTTTGCCGAGTTGTTTGGCCGACTGTTGAAACAAAGGCGAGCAGGGCGGCCAGCGCAAACAGCCAAGGTGACATGAAGGCCCGATTCCCCGTCCACGCGAAGAAAGCGCGGATCGCCGCTGCGATGCCCAAGGTGCCCAGTGCCGCGGCGACGTAGCCCGTTGCGCCGTCCAGCATTGCCCCGAGCACAAACACGAGAAGCACCCAAAGCACGGCCGGCGCGACGTAGTCGAGTACAGGGCGCCAGCCCAGGCCTTGCGTCTTGCCTCTCCAGTCGAGTCCCTGAGTGTGGGTCGACGCGACGCCGATGCCCGTTCGCGCCTCGCTGCGTGCGTCGATCGGAAGTGGAGCAAGCGGCTCCGCGAGCGCGGGCTCGGGCCGATCCCTAGGTTCACCAACGGCGCGTTTCAGGCCGCAGATACCGCAAAACAGCTCACTCTCACGAAGCCAAAGTCCGCAACCGGTGCAGTGCGCCATGCTCCCGTCCGCCTGTTGCAGCTAACCGTAGTGCGTTTGCTGATCGCCCGCGGCTCGTGCTATTGAAGCCACCTGGCGGCTTGCGGTCCGTCGCCGGACGAGCTCCGCTCGCCGATCGTGCCGTTCATGTTGTGTACCACGTCGTCGGTCTGCCCATAGACCGCGTGCGTACGCCCGGTGAGCATCCCCTCCGCTGAAACTTGACTAGATCGCTCTGCGGCCGCCGTCGGCGGCGACGGTGGTGCCGGTGATGTAGCTCGCCTGTGGGGATGCGAGAAAGGTGACGACCTCGGCGATCTCTTCGGGCTGCGAGGCGCGGTGCATCGGCGTCGTTTCTCCGAGGGCGGCGATGAACTCCGGGCCTGACGGTGATGGGGTGTAGACGGGTCCTGGGGCGATCGCGTTGACGCGCACCCCGCTCGCGCTGTACTCCGCGGCCCAGGCGCGGGTCATCGCCTCGAGTGAGGCCTTCGTCGCGCCGTAGGCCGCGCCGCCCACGAGCCCGACGCCGCCGGCCATGCTGCTGAGGCTGACGATGCTGCCGTGGCCCCTCGCAGCCATTCCGGGAGCCAATGCCGCTACGAGGAAGAACGGTGCCCGAACGTTGCTGGCGAACATCCTGTCGAATGCGGAGACCTCGAACTCTGCGGTCGGGCCGAAGAGCGCGATCCCGGCGTTGTTGATCAGGATGTCGACGTCGCCGACCTCGTGTGCCAGGCGCTGCACGTCCTCGGCGTCGTCGAGGTCGGCGGCGACGAAGCTGGCCTTGCCGCCGGCGGCAGTGATTTCCTGGACCGTTTCGGCGCCGCGCGCGGCGTCGCGGCCGTGAACGAGGACCTCCGCCCCGTCACGGGCCAGCTGCAGCGCGACCGCTCGACCGATACCCGACGTCGCGCCGGTCACCAGCGCCCTTTGCCCTTCGAGGTTGCGTTGACGCATGGCTGACACTCTGGGCCTCCTTGGTGGGTCTGGCTCGATGACGATCGTCATCGGTTTTGATCAAACCGTATCAGATTCGATGACGGTCGTCATCGGGAAGCGCTACGATGGAGTCCATGCAGACAAGAGATGAAAGTCCAGGCAGCAATCGGAGGCGATCACCAGCTCGCGCGCGCATGGTGCAAAGCGCCGCCATGCTCATGCGCGAGCGCGGCATCCACGGCGTCGGGCTCCGCGAGATCGTCACTCACTCTGGCGGACCCCGCGGCTCGCTCGCACGCTTCTTCCCGGGCGGCAAGACACAACTCATGACCGAGGCGATCGATGTCGTCATCGCCGAACTCTCCGACGACGTCGGTCAGGCGCTCACCAAAGCCGAGACCTTCCCTGACGCGATCGGCGTGATCGTGACACCGTGGCGGCGCCTGCTCGTCGATCACGATTTCGCCTTGGGCTGTCCCCTCGCTGCAACCATCGTCGACGCCGCCGACAACGCCGACCTCCGCGTCCACGTCAGCGACCTGCTCGCCGAGTGGCAAGCCACAGTCGCCGCCGTCTACGTCAAGTTTGGAGATCCGCCGGCAGTAGCGGACGACCATTCGACGGTGCTCCTGGCTGCACTCGAGGGCGCCCTCATCCTCGCCCGCGCCCGACGCAACACCGAACCGCTCGACACCGTGGAGCGCCACTTTGCATCACGAGCTCCAGACCCGCGGCGAACGCGAACGTAAGCAAGCTCCACGGAACCGACGGGCAGGCGATCCCGAGTTCCTGTAGATGAGCCTGAATGACCGTCTTGGTCGCGCACGGCGGGTCCGGCTGCAGAACATCGATCCCGCGACGTAGTCTCGCGGCCATGACGCTGTGGCCGAAGCTTGCCGACTTGCCCCTTGTCGTCGAGGGGTGCGCGTACGACACGCTCACGCCGGGGCCCGAGTTCGGCGAGGACGCCCACGCGACCCAGCTCGTCCAGCTCTCGGGCGCCGGCCACACCGGCCTCGCCGAGGACATCACCCTCTTCATCGAGCCAAGCCCGGACCTGCCACTGAGCGGCGAGTGGACGCTCGGATCGTTCTGCGATCACCTCGGCACCTGCGAGCAGTGGCCGAACGACCCGCCCGAGTGGGACCCGGCGCGCCGCTGGCGCAACTGGGCGTTCGAGTCCGCGGCGCTCGACCTCGCGCTGGCGCAGGCCGGCAAGCCGCTCCACGAGGTGCTCGAACGCACGCCGCGCCCGATCACCTACGTGAACTCGCTCGGCCTCGGCGACCCGCCGTCGGCCGACACGATCCTCAAGCGCCTCGAGCGCTACCCGGGCCTGCGCTTCAAGCTCGACGCCGCGGTGACGTGGACCCCGGAGATCGTCGAGGTCCTCCTGGGCACCGGCGCCGTCCACACGATCGACTTCAAGGGCCAGTACGACCTCCCCGTCGAGGACGCGAAGGCGCTCGCGGCCGTCTACGAGATGCTGATCAAGGCGTTCCCGGACGCGTTGCTCGAGGACCCGCACGACCTCCCCGAGATCACGCCGATCATCGAGCCGCACGCCGGCCGCGTGTCCTACGACGCCCCGATCCACACGGTCGCCGACCTCGACGCCGTCCCCCTCCCCGCCCGGACCTTCAACGTCAAGCCGAGCCGGGTCGGCAAGCTCAGCGATCTCCTCGAGCTCTATGCCGCCTGCGACGACCGCGGGCTGGCGATGTACGGCGGAGGCATGGGCGAGCTCGGCGTCGCGCGCGGCCAGATCCAGCTGCTCGCGTCGCTCTTCCACCCCGACGGGCCCAACGACATCGCCCCGACCGGCTTCAACGCGCTCGACCCCGCCGCCGGGCTCCCGGCCAGCCCGCTGGCCCCGCTGCCCGTCAGCGCCGGCTTCCGCCGCGACGTCTAGAGCGAGCGCAGCGCGTCGAGCCCGTCGAACAGGCGCAGCGCGACCTCGAGCTCCAGCCGCCGCTCCTCGAGCGTGTGGCGGCAGATTGTGGCGTGAGCCCCGCCGAACCGGGCGAGCCGGCTCGATACGCCTCCTATCGGAGGGAACGGCAGTCTGGCGGGGTCGCGGATCGGGTTTCGTGGTGAAACACTGCGCGGATGAGCTCAGTCGAGACGCTGCCGATCGGCACGGTCACCTTTCTCTTCACTGATATCGAGGGATCGACAAAGCTGCTCAAGCAGTTGGGTGGTGAGCGCTACGGGCACGCTCTCGAGGGCCATCAGCTGATCCTGCGTGAGGTCTTCGCAGAGCACGGAGGCCACGAGATCGACACGCAGGGGGACTCATTCTTCGTCGCCTTCAGACGCGCCAAGGACGCGGTATCGGCTGCAATCGCGTGCCAGTGCCGCCTCGGCGCGCACGCTTGGCCTGACAGCACGGAGCTTCGCGTCCGGATGGGCGTTCACACGGGCGAGCCGGCTATGGGCGGCCAGCGATATGTCGGCCTTGGCGTGCATCGCGCGGCCCGGATCTGCGCTGCCGGTCACGGGGGCCAGGTACTTGTCTCCCAGACCACCCGCGAGTTGCTTCGCGAGGATCCGATCCCGGACGTCTCGCTGCGTGACCTGGGCGAGCACCAGCTGAAGGACCTTGACGAGCCGGAGCATCTCTATCAGCTGGTCGCGCCCGGGCTCCTCGAGGCCTTCCCTGAGCTCAAGACCGCGGCGCCCGCACCGTTCGAGGGTCGAGAGGGAGAGCTCGCGGAGGCGGCCGCTGAAGAGCTGGCGAAGAGCTGGCGGCGGCCGCGACGTCGAGTTCTTGTCGGTGCGACCTTCGCCGCGGCGATCGTGGGCACGGTTTTCGGGGTGCTCCTGACGCACGGCGGCGGGTCGACAGCGGGCGCCTCGGTAGCGGCGAACGCGGTCGGGGTGATCGACCCGGGTAGCAGCAAGGTTGCCGCCCAGATCCCGGTAGGAGGTGCTCCCGGAGGGATCGCAGGGAGTGCGGACGCGATCTGGGTGTCGAACACGGGTGGCAACACAGTCTCTCGTGTCGATCCTCAGACGAACGACCTGCGGCAGACGGTCCCGGTGGGCGGCGGCCCCACGGGCGTGGCGGTTACCCCGAACGCCGTCTGGGTCGCAAACGGGCTGGACGGAACCGTCTCACGGATCGACTCACAGACGAACCAGGTCTCGCAGACGATCCGGGTCGGAAATGGTCCGAGCGGCGTCGCTTCAGGGGAGAGCGCCGTCTGGATAACCAATTCCTCCGATGGGACACTGTCTCGGATCGACCCGGTTACCGGCCGGGTCACGCGGACATCGCCGGCGACAGTCGGTGCTTCGGCCGTCGCCGTCGGGTTCGGGCGCGTCTGGGTCGTCTCGCCGCCATCTGGCAAGGTCATGGTCATCGATCCTCGTTCCGGCGATGTCCTCAAGGAGATCGGCGTCGGCGTGGATCCGGCGGCCGTGGCAGTGGGCGCCGATGCGGTCTGGGTCGCGAACCGCGCGGACGACACTGTCTCGAAGATCGACCCGCGCACCAACGCGGTCACCGCCACGATCCCGGTCGGTCGCGGGCCAGCCGGGATCGCTCCAGGATCGAACGTGGTCTGGGTGACCAACGCAGGCGACGGAACGCTTTCCCGTTTCGATCCTTCGAAGATCAGTGTGGTGAAGTCGATCTCGCTGGATAACCCGCCGAGAGGCATCGCTCTGCTGCCCCGGGGCGTCTACGTCGCCGTTGGGTCGAGCGGCGCAGAGCATCGTGGCGGGGTGCTGGCGGTTGTGGCGTCGGAGTTCGACTCGATCGACCCTGCGCTGGCGTACACGGCGGCAACCTGGTCGATTCTGACGATGGCGAACGACGGGCTGGTCGGCTTCCGGCGCGTGGGCGGAGTCCAGGGGACCCAGCTCGTTCCCAATCTGGCCCTCGCGTTGCCCACCCCGAGCAACGGTGGCAAGACGTATAGATTCGAGCTGCGGTCGGGCATCCGCTATTCGAACGGGAAGCTTTTGCAACCCGACGACTTCCGGCTGGCGCTGGAACGGGTGTTCCAGCTCGGCTCGCCCGGAGCGTCTTACTTCGGGGGGATCGTCGGTGCCAACCGTTGCACGAAGGGAAAGCCCTGCGACCTCACCCGAGGCATCGTCACCAATCGCGCCGCAGGCACGGTGAGCATGCACTTGACGGCGCCCGACGCTGACTTCCTCACAAAGCTCGCGCTGCCCTTCGCCTCAGCCGTGCCCGCAGGAACTCCCAGACACGCCGTGGGCACGCACCCGGTCCCTGCGACCGGGCCGTACCGGATCGCTGAATATCGGAAGAAGACGAAGACCATTCGGCTGGTTCGCAACCTCCGCTTCCGTGAGTGGTCAGCCGACGCGCAACCGCAGGGATATCCCGACTCGATCTCGGTCTCGGCGCGGTTCGGGCTCGACGACTCGGCCCGCGTTCGTGTGGTCAGACGTGGCGTTGCCGATGTCGCACTGGGCGGCGGGCCCCCGTTGCCCAAACATGAGCTCGACGTCCTCAGCGAGCGCTACCCCAGCCAGCTTCACATAAGCACACAGTTCGCCACGCAGTACTTCTTCCTCAACACCCGCGTGCCGCCGTTCGACGACGTCCGCGTGCGCCGCGCCGTCAACGACACCTTCGACCGCAGCGCGTTCGCGCGCCAGTTGGGGAACGCGTACGCGTCGACCTGCCAGATCTTGCCGCCCAACTTCCCGGGTTACCGGCCGACATGCCTCGACGCCTCAGGCGGCGTGACGGGTCTCGATCGTGCTCGGAAGATAATTCGGAACGCAGGCGCAGCCGGAGCCCGGGTCACGATCTGGGTTCCGAGCCCGCTCACAGATAGCGGGCGGTACATGGCCTCCGTACTCGACTCACTTGGCTTCCGTCCCCGCGTCAAGGCGGTTCCCACCGTTCCGGACATAGGCCCGTACTTCGCCAAGGTAGGCGACTCGCGATCGAAAGCCCAGATCGGCTTCGGCGCATGGGGAGCCGACTACCCGTCCCCAACCGGCTTTATCACTCCGCTGCTCGGCTGCGCCGCTTTCATACCGGCCTCGGGGACGAACAACACCAACCTCGCTGAGTTCTGCGACCACTCACTCGACGCCGAGATGGCCCGTGCCACTGCGCTGCAGTCGCAGGATCCTCCAGCCGCGATACTTCTCTGGCAACAGATCGAGTCGAAGCTCCTCGCGCAGGCGCCCGTGGTGCCGACAGTCAACCAACGCAACGTCGACTTCGTCTCCAAACGCGTCGGCAACTACCAGTACAACCCCCAGTGGGGTGTCCTGCTCGAACAACTCTGGCTCCGGTAGGCACGAAATACTCGAAGCCCTGGCCCCAGCCGGCTATCGCGAGCGATAGACCTTTTCGCAGCGGATGACGATGTCGTTTCGGTCGACGTATGCCTTGTCGACTTCTGGCGTCGTGTTGGTGGTGCCCGTGTTCATACCGCAGTCGATTTTGTCGCGTCGGCCGTCGCGTGCGTAGATGCGGTCGCTGCCGCCCTGGCCAAAGAGCCGGTCGCGACCGGCCCCTCCGATCAACGTGTCGTGGTTGACGCCGCCGTAGATCGTGTCGTTGCCGTTACCCCCGTTGAGCGTGTCGGGCCAGTAGCCGCCACGGAGCAGGTCGTTTCCGTCGCCGCCGTCGAGAGTGTCACCGACGTACGGGGCTCCGAGTGCGATCAGCGTGTCGTCGCCTGCGCGTCCGTCGACGATTTCGTAGTGGGAAGCGCTGGAAGTGAGTCTGTCCCGACCGGCTGTTCCGTAGATGTGACAGTCGTTCGAGATCCGTCGGCTCTTGTCCGTCCATTCGCGCACGAGTATGCCTACGCGGTCGCCGCACTCGCCGCCCGACGTGTAGGCGTGGCGCTGGCCGTCGCGCCAGGGCGAGCCGTGGAGCTCGTCAGTCAGCTGGGCGGGCTTCTCCGTCGGCTAGGAGCCACCCATCCGGCACGACGCGCCCCGTGCTTCGAGCGTTGCTGGCAGGCGGGCTCGAGGCAGTCGCGGATTCGGTGGAACTCGTCAGTCAGTTGCGCGGGACTGGGGCCGGTTGGTCTGCTCGGGCACTTGAGACGCCAGCCGGTCGACCTTGCGCGCTGAACTGTCGTGGTTGGTCGCGATCGGCGGGATCTAGTCCGGGAGGGTGAGTCGTTCTGCGCCGACGAGGATCTGCCACGGCTCGATCCTTTCCGTGACGAGCTGTTCCGTCGAGACCCAGGGATCGTCGGCGAGTTGGCGGTGGATCTCGTCCTCGTCTTCTGCGTTCACGATCAGCAGCACGCGGACGCGCCCGTGTTCGGTTCCGGCGAGCGGCCCGGCGAAGAGGACGAAGCCACTGTCTGCGAGCGCGTTCATGAACGTTGCGTGCTCGGCCATCCCCGGCTGCTCATGAATCCCGCCGTCGCGCCAGTCCGGGTCCCGCCTCGCGGATGACAGCGAAGGTGCTCACGCGCGAGCGATGAGGTAGTGGTACTCGTTGTCGAGGCTGTAGCTGCCTTCGGGGGTGCGGTGTTCTGCGAGGCCTTCGACGATCGCGGCTTTGATCGCGTCTTCGCGCTCGGGTCCGACGAGGATCGGCGACGCCCGCTGGAGCGATGAGCGCCCGGCCTAGTGTCTCCTCGTCGGGGTAGGTGTAGGCCCACGATGTTTGGAAAACGGCTTCGGGCGTGAGGCCCGCCTCGCTGGCGAGTGCCTCTAGTGCACCCGGCCGAGACAAGTCGGGATCGGGTGGGGCGTCAGGAGGGCGTGGCGGGAAGAACGGCCTCGCGATTTCCTTCATCGCTTCGAGGGAGCAGCTTTCGTGGGCACCCCAGACCTGGATGACGACGGGGGCGCCTGGCTTGGCGACACGGCCGGCCTCGCGAAGCGCCGCGACCATGTCGTTGGCGAAGAAGAACGAGGTGAAACCGGTTACGAGGTCGAACGTGTTGGCGTCGTAGGGGAGCGATTCCATGTCGCCGACGCGCAGGTCTGCTTCTGGGACTCGTCGTCGCGCCAGGTCGATCAGGGCTTCGGATGCGTCGAGACCGAAGGGTTCGGCGCCGCTGTCTGCGACAAGGCGCAGGAAGGCGCCGACGCCGCAGCCGACGTCGAGCACGCGCTGGCCTGGCTTGAGCGGAACACGCTGGAGCGCCGCGTGGTAGCTCGGAAGCTGCTGGTCCTCGCTGAGCGCCCAATCATCAGGCCGGGCTCCCCAGAGCGGCCCCCAACGCTCGGCGCTTCCCGAGGACTGCGGTCGCGGACGTCATCGCCGCTCCTTCTGTAGACTACGATTCATAGGTATAAACTATGGAACGTAGTCATGTCAAGCACTGAACTCAGTCTCTTCTCGTACGAGATTCTCGGCCTCGTCGGTCGCGGCGGCGCGGGCGCGCACGACCTCCTGCGGATGGCGCGGCGGGGGCGCATGCTCGACTGGGCCGGAGAGAGCCAGTACTACGTCGAGCCAAAGAGGCTCGCGAAGCTCGGCTACCTCGAGGCACGACGCGAACCCGGCAAGACCCGCGAGCGCACCGTTTACACGCTCACCGAGAAGGGCCTCGAGGCGCTCCACGAGTACGCGAAGACACCAGTGCGTTTCACGCCGCTCAAGAGCGATCCGCTCCTCCGGCTCCTGATCTGCGACCTCGTCGGAGAGCCGATCACCCGAGCCAGCCTCACGACGCTCCGCGACGACATCGCCGACCTGAAACAACGACTCACCGAGGGAAAGGAAGGGGCGCAAGCGCTACCGCACCGCAGCAAGTACCTCCTGCTCGTGAACGAATTCCTGCAGCACTACCTCGACCTCCACCTTCAACTCGTCAACCAGGTCGAACGCGATTTCGCATCCGAGGGCTGAAGGTCTAGGCTCAAGCCGAACCCCGAGACAAGGGAGGCGGTTATGGCATTGGCACGAGTGGTCTCTTTTGACGGCGTCAGCAGCGCGCGGATGGAAGAGATGCAGCGTGAGATGCAGAACTCCGACCGGCCAGACGATGTGCCCGCGAAGGAGATCCTCGTTCTTCACGATCCGGAAGCCGAGAAGTCGGTCGTTGTCGTCTTCTTCGACACAGAGGATGACTACGCACGCGGCGACGCTGCGCTGAGCGCGATGCCGGCCAGCGACACCCCCGGCAAGCGCACGTCGGTTGCGAAGTACAACGTCGCATTCCGGATGACGGACTAGCGACTGCAGCAAGCGGACGACCCCACCCTATGGCCCGTGGCCGAAAGTTGGGTGACCGACCTGCCCCGGGTTTGGGTGGGGCAAACGGACTAGTGGAAGGAGGCGGTCATGGCTGGACTCCAGGTCGGTGATTTCGAGTCACCCGATGAAAGCCGGAAGCCGGACAAGACTCAGGTAGACGTCGTCAGGATGGGTGGGAATACGGCAGCCCGCGTGACGCTCCAGCCCGGATGGAAATGGTCGGAGTGCATCAAGCCGGTGGTCGGGACTGAAAGCTGTCAGGTGCGGCATGTGGGCGTTGTCCACTCCGGCAGGATGCACGTGAGCCACGAGGACGGCACCGAGGGCGAGATCGGCCCAGGCGAGGCATACGTCATCGAGCCCGGTCACGATGCGTGGGTGGTCGGCGACGAGCCGATGGTCGGCTTCGAGTTCGAGTCACCGACTGCTGAGGTGTTCGCAAAGGGCTAGGCGGGTTGCAGCCTCCGAGACCGGGTAGACGATGCCGCCGCCGATTCCGCGTCCGCGGGCGCCGATGGCCACAACGAGCGCCGCTTCCTCGCCTGCCCCGACGATGATATGGCGCGTGCCAGCGGGGCAATGGAAGAAGTCCCAGGCTTGTAGTCGCCTCTCTGGCAGTCTCGCAGGACGCCGTGCGCGGTGGCGCTCAGCTGATGAGGCCGACGATCCCCTTCACGACCAGGTATGCGCCGACGCCCGCGAGCGCGCCGATCCCGACCCGTCGCGTGTTCCGGTCGAGCCACGCATTGAAGCGCCAGGTCGCCTGTTTCGTCCAGCCCGGGGCGACAAGGTACGAGACCAGGGGAACCTCGATAAAAGCAAACATGATCACGTAGAACGAGAGCAGCACGACGACTGTCTCCGCGAAACCGATGTCCATCTCGGCGATGTCCTTGAGGGCCACCAGCGGGAAGACGCCCGGAAAGATGTTGCAGACGATGCCGGCGGCGAACGCGAGCGGCGCCCCACGATCGAGCATCCGCTCGAGCCTCCCGGACGCTTCGGCGGGAGGCGTGTCGGCCGGCGCTTCCGGCAGGACACCGTACCTCAGCCAAAGGACCCCGGCGGCGAGGAGAGCGAGCGTTCCTGCGACGATCTCGACCGCGGGATCGAATGTTGACTGCGACCCTCCGGTCAGGGATGAGCCCTGCAGGGCGTAGATGATCACAAGGCCTACGACCATCGTCGTCAGGAGGCCGCCCGCGAGAAAGCTCACGAGCAGCAGAACCGGATGCGAAGCCCGCAGCGACACGATCACGACGACGAGAAGGATCGGCCAGAATGCCGAGGCGATCGCCAATACGAGAAGCTCATTCATGGGTGAGCGGATAGGACGATTGAACGCGAGTCGCGATAGGCGGCTGCCGTCAGCGCGCTCGCTCTCTTCTTAACACGCGGTCGTAGCCAGCCCTGAGGGAGAGAGGATCGCCGGCCTGCCCGCGGGTTCGGGAATGTTCCCTAAACAGAGCCGACTAGCGGGCAGCCGGCGTGCTGTTCTTAGTCGTCGCCGCCGTCGTCGCCGCCGTCGTCAGCGATCGGCAGTACGCCGCGTGTTCCGCTCCAGCTCCCGGAGCTCCCGTTCGCGCTGTAGTGCCAGCGCACGTTCACCTTGTTGCTCGTTTCGGTCGAGGCGACCGTGGCCGTGAACGTTCCGCCCTTCTGGAGGCGGACGAGACCGCCGTTGCAGAGGTCGGGGATGCTCGTCATGCCCTGGTAGACGGAGGCGCTGTGTTGGTCGCCGCTGGGATACCAGTCGGAGCTGTTCTGCGGATCAGTGTAGGAAGCGTCAGCGAGCGCGACGACGATCGTGCCTTGGCCGGGGCCCGACGTGCATGTCGCTTGGAAGGCGACGCTGCCGCCTAGAAAAGTCACCGTGGCCGTTGGATGGTTCCCGGGGATCGTGAAGTCGTAGCCGACGAAGAGCACGCTACCGGCTGCGACTTTCAGGTCTCCTTCCATCGCCTGAGGGCCCATGCTGATCGACCCCGGGGCCGCCGCGCCGCTCGCCGACCCGACCAACACGACGAGCAACACTGCCGCAAGACCAGCCATCACAGGAGCGATAAGGCGACGACGAAGGCCCGGCGCGATCATGAAAGACTCGTCGGCTCGAAACGGCCACGTCGCGATCCCTCCGCCCAGTGATCTGAATCGGCGACCATCCGACTGCCCTTCACCTGGGTGAACGGAGGACACGACACTCGCATGGGCCAGTGTTCGGGAATGTCACCCGACGGGAGTCATCAGCCTGTAGAGGCTCCACTCGCCGGGGACACCTTTCAGCTCGTGTTCGCCGGCGTCCTCGTAGCCAAGACTTGAACCAACAGTGAGATCCTTGACCGTCTGGGACACGAGCACCTCCCCTGGCTCGGCGCGCCCGGCCAGACGTGCGCCGATCGCGACCGCGATCCCACCGACCTTGGAGTCGATGAGCTCGACTTCGCCCGTGTGGACGCCCGCTCGCACTGCGATGCCCAGAGGATGGACTGCCTCGACGATCGCCTGGGCGCAGCGGACCGCGCGGGCAGGTCCGTCGAAGGTGGCAAAGAAGCCGTCGCCCGCAGTATCGACCTCGACTCCCCTGTACCGCCCGATCATGGCGCGAATGGTCGCGTGATGCCGTTCGAGGAGGCTCTTCCACGCGCGATCGCCGAGTCGCGCCGCCGTCTCCGTCGAGCCGACGATGTCCGTGAAGAGGACCGTCGTCAGGATCCGCTCGAATGTCGCCTCCTCGGCATGAACAGACTGCACGAACCGCTCGACCTCGCCCAGGAGATGGTCGACGTCCCCCGCGTAGGGCATCCAGTCCTCACCGGGCACGTGAACGTGCCGGGCACCGGGAATCCTCTCAGCGAGATCGACGGACCGTGCTCGCGCGGCCTCGGAGCGGGACAGGACAAGGGTAGGCGCCTGGACGGTCTGCAAGACGCCCCGGACGTCGATTGCCTGCTCGAACTCGTCGAACGCGAGCGCTGCGGCGGGCGAAGCTCCGTGTCGAAGAGATCTCGCTTCCCACCGGATCCATTCGGCGTCGTCCGAACGGGAGGGCGCGACGCTCTGGAGGAACCGTTTCGCCAACCTGATCGTCCCCCAGCTCTCCGCGATCTCGCTCCTCCACGCGGTCAGGTCGTCCTTTGACGTGCCGACAGGATAGTCCGGCGCCCACGCTGTCCGTGCCCACGAGTTGTAGAGGACGAGCGCCAGCACCCGGTCAGGGTGCGTCGCTGCGAAGAACGCGGCGAGGCTACCCCCTCCACGGTTCCCGACAAGCACCGCCCGCTCGGATCCAGCGCCGTCCAGGACAGCGCGAAGGTCGTCCGCCCGCATGTCGAAGTCGGGCGCACCGGGAACCCGGTCCGAGAGGCCCGTCCCGCGTTTGTCGAACAGGATGACCCTCGAGAATGCCGCGAGCCGCTCGAGAAAATGAGTTCCCCAGCGAGCCTCGAACTCGATCTCGAAGTTCCCCGCCATCCCGAGCGTGTACACGAGGTCGACCGGCCCTTCGCCACGCACCTGATAGGCGATGTTCACGCCGTCGGCCGTCCTCGCGTAGCGCACGTCGGGCTGTATCACGTCGGGCCGAATTGTTCCGCTCCCGCCGGGCCGATGCAACGGTGACGAGACAGATATCGCCTGTGCGAGCGTCCTCGTGCCTGAAACAGGTTTCTTGCCACATTCGCGTCACAGTCCGCCACCCTCTCAGGCGGCCTCCAGCGGTCTCCCGCGGCTTTTCGGTCAGCGTGACCGGGTCTTGCTGGAAACCCGAGGGCCCTTTCGAGAAGCCGCAAACGGCTTGACGGAGCGGCGCCGGAGTCGAACCGACCGAGCGTGGGGTTGCCACACGCCGCACAGGTATTGAAGCTTGGCTCCCTGACGCAGAAGTGCATTCCCAACGCGTCGATGACGCCAGCTAGGAGGACTCGGCTACCGGAGCGGCTCCGGGCGCCCGCACGAGTTGGTACAGGACGGCACCGATGAGAGCGCCTACCAAAGGCCCGACAATGTAGATCCAGAAGTCGGTCCACTCGGAGGCGAGTAGCGCTGGGCCGAAGGAGCGGGCTGGGTTCATCGAGGCTCCGGTGACGCCACCGCCAAAGAGCGCGTCCAATCCCACGGTGCCCCCGATTGCGATTGCCGCTGCTTGGCCGACAGCGCGACTGTCGGTGGCGACGGCGACGATCACGAACATCAGGAATGCGGTGAGGACGGTCTCGTAGAGAAGCGCCGAGCCGGAGCCCACGGTCGGCGTGGTGGCGCCGAGGTGCGCCGGTGTCCCGTGCCATGCGAGTCGTAGGAGAGCGGCCCCGGCAGCGGCTCCACCGAGCTGTGCCGGGATATAGGCCGCCGCATCGCGGATCGGGAAGTGGCGGGTGACGGCGAACGCGATCGTGACGGCCGGATTGATGTGCGCGCCGGACAAGTGTCCCGTGGCGTAGATCATCACCATGATCACGAGCCCGAAGACGGCTGAGATCCCGACCGCGCCGAGTGACCCGCCGCGCTCGCTGTCGACGATGACGGCGCCGCAGCCTGCGAAGACGAGCGAAAATGTTGCCAGCCCCTCCGCGAGGCAGCGCCGTACCAGTGGTGGCTTAGCCAAGCAATTGGCCGATCAGGGCCTGAACGCGGGCATCGATTTCGTCGCGGATGCCGCGCACCGCCTCGAGGTCCTGGCCGGCGGGGTCGTCCAGCGTCCAGTCCTCGTAACGCTTGCCCGGGTAGATCGGGCACGCGTCGCCACAGCCCATCGTGATCACAACGTCCGCAGCCCTCACGACCTCGTCAGTGAGCGGCTTCGGGAACTCCTCACTCATGTCGACGCCGATCTCGATCATCGCCTCGACGACGGCCGGGTTGACCTCGCTCGCCGGAGCGCTCCCTGCCGAACGGACATGAATACGCCCGTCCGAGCGAAGCTTCACGAGGCCTGCAGCCATCTGGCTGCGCCCCGCATTGTGCACGCAGACGAACAGGACCTCGGGTTGTTCCTTCACCATCATCCCCTCTGCTTGCGCCAGTGCCTTGAGCCGCTCGCGGGCGAAGCGGTGCGCGAGTACGGGCACGAACACGTTGACTCTCGCATCACCGAGCAGATCGAGCGACTCGGCGATGTAGCGCTCGATCGTCTCCGGTGAGAAGACGCCGGCAAACTCGCTTGCAAGCCCCTCTGCGGCCCTGCGGACGTGTTGCTGTGTGACGGGGTCGAGCGCCTGGCTCATCGTCGCTCCTTCGGTTCAAGCAGCCATATCGACACTGATCAATGTGCGGGGTCAGTGTTGCGCGGTCATCGATCCGTGTCAATATCTAAGTGGTGAAGACGATCGCAACCCTCGCCGAGTCGTGCCCGCCACTACTTGCTGGCCCGCTCGATAGTGCCGAGGCCGAGAACCTCGCAAACGCGCTCAAGGTGATCGCCGACCCCGCCCGACTGCGGTTGCTGAGCCTGATCCAGTCGCAGCCCGGCGGAGAAGCGTGCGTCTGCCACCTGACCGAACCACTCGGCCTCAGTCAGCCGACTGTCTCGCACCATCTCCGGGTGCTACGGGATGCTGGCCTCGTGGAGCGCGAGCAGCGCGGCAGCTGGGCTTACTTCCGAGTACTGCCTGACCAACTCCGCTCATTGCGTGAGCTACTGGTGTAGCGAGACACCGACGAGCGCGACCGTTCCTCGCTCTGCTGGTTTCGATGAGGATTCGGCGATTTGCTCGCTCAGACGCGGAAGCCATCCGGTGTTGGCTGCTCGTCCGACCCAAACCACGGCCATGACCAACACGAGAGCGCCGACCAGTTGGCCGTTCCGCAGCTGCAGGCCGACATTAAACAGGCCGACCATCGCGAAGGTTACGCGAATAATCGCCATGCGCTGAGTATATGAAGCTGCCTCGAGACGTCTAGAAGCCGCGAGCACCGAACCGCGTACGGGTACCGACACCGAACCACCACTTCACCGGTTCGAAACACGACGAGTTCCGCGGAGACGTCAGGATCGGTCCACGTTCGGGATTGCGAGCCTCGACCCGCACACCGGACCGTCTTTGCGTAGCTCCTCGACCCAGCGCTCAGGGAAGTAGCTGACTTCCTTCAGCTCGTCCACGGCTGAGGAAGCGGCAACGCCGTTGTTGCACGCGAACTAGGCGAACCGCTGGACGAACGCGAGCGCGGTGTTGGCGACCTCGCGCCAGCCGGAGTCGATCGTCAGCGCGTGGCCGCGGCCGTCCATCTCGACGTACTCGGTCACGCCTGCGTTCTTCTTCTCCTTGCCGAACGATGCCTTCGCGATCGCGGGCGGCACGGTGTGGTCATCCGTGCCGGCGATGATCAGCATCGGGCCGCGGTCCGGGTTCTCGTGGTCCACCTTGACCTCCGTCCACGGGTTCAGGTTCGCGGTCGCCGCCTGGAAGAGCGGCTTGCCGGGGGCGGGGACGGAGCACGACTCGTAGAGCCGCTTCGCTTCGTCCTCGGAAACCACGTTCGCGAACGCATACCGGAACTGGTCGTAGGTGAGCGGGACGGCGCGGTTGTAGTTCGCCGGGTTCCTGAGCACCGGACTCGCAGCGCGTAGCGCCGAGACAGGCAGGGGCAGCACCCCGCGGAACGGGGCGGGGCTAATCGCGACCGAGGCGGCGGCGAGCCCGCGGCCCGCCAGGATCTCCGTCAACAAGCCACCGAACGAATGGCCGATCACTGCCGGCCTGCGCTCCAGCTGGTGAATGATCCCGTCGACGTAGTCGGCCACCTGGCCGACGCTCTTGCGCGCGAACACGTCCGGGTCGGCCTTTGCTTCCTCAACCGTCTGCGGGTCATCGGGCCAGCCGGGCGTGACGGCCACGTAGCCGGCCTCTTCGAACAGCTTCGCCCATGGCTCCCAGCTGGAGGGGAGCAGCCAGAGCCCGTGGACGAAGACGACCGGCGTTGCCGTCGTCGCGTTCGCGCGCTCGACCTGCGCTGCCTCGTGCTCGGTGATGGTTGTCGGTCCGCTCGACGTCGTACTCATCACGCCTCCTCTCGGGCGACGGGGCTCGAGCCACCGTCTTCTGCGCTGGACACTACAAAACCGAATCGATCCAAGTCCGACCCTGCGGGTGATACGAATCTCCGACGCCGAGTCGTGAGAAGTCAGACCCTCGGTCATCTCAACTGCGGGGGACATGCTTTCTTGCGCTCCCGTCCAACGCCTTGCACCTCCGCGATACCTTGTGCTTCTATGCATGGTGCTTCAACCTATGGAGGCGGGTATGCACATCGACAAGGACCTCGTCGCGGCCTCGGCGACACCGCTCGTGCTCGCAATCCTGGCAGAGGGTGAGAGCTACGGTTACGCCATCCTGAAGCGGGTACGTGCGCTCTCCGGAGGCGACCTCGAGTGGACCGACGGGATGCTCTACCCGTTGCTGCATCGCCTCCGTCGGCTCGGGTACGTGACGACCGAGTGGCGAACACCACCGGAAGGGCGTCGCCGCAAGTACTACGCGATCACCGACGCGGGACGAGCGGCACTCGCAGGCCAGCAGCAGCAATGGGTGGCCGTCACGCGTGCACTGAACGACGTATGGCCGGGCTCGGGTGGAGTGCCGGCGGCTCTCGGCGAGGTGTGAGCCATGGAGCGCGTCGAGTCACAGATTGCAGAGTGGCGCGCCTACGTCGCAAGCGCCCCGGGCGTGAACGGTCACGACCTCGATGAGCTGGAGGATCATCTTCGTCATCAGATCGCCGAGCTGACCGCGGCCGGCCTCACAGTCGACGAGGGATTCCTCATCGCCGTGAAACGGCTAGGGGACGTCGACCGCCTATCCCGAGAGTTCGCACGCGAGAACAGCGGCCGCCTTTGGAAACAGCTCGTCCTGAGCGGCGATGACAAGCCAGCGCGCCCGTCGAGCGGCTGGCTCCCGACGCTCGTCTTCGCCGTGGCCGCGGCCGTCGCGATCCAGATCGCACGCCTCGCTGCTGGCTTCCCCGACAACGAGCCAACCTGGCTGGCGCGGAACGCCACTCTGCTTGTGCTGCCCGTGCTTGCCTCGTACTTCGCTCTCCAACGGCGGCTCGAAACCAGGCGTTGGGTGCTGATGGCGGTACCGTTCGTACTCGCTGCGCTCGTGATCAACCTTTACCCGTGGGCTGCGGACTCGGACACCGAGGCCCTCGTCATCCTGAGCCTGCCCGTGGCGCTCTGGTTCGTAGTCGCCTACCCGTACATGGGCGGCACGATCCGATCGGGCGAGCGGCGCATGGACTTCGTCCGCTTCACGGGCGAATGGTTCATTTACTACGTGCTGATCGCGCTCGGGGGTGGCGTGCTGATGGGTCTGACCGCTGCGATCCTGAGACCAACCGGGGTGGACGTCGACCAGATCGCTGCGTGGGTGCTGCCGTCGGGAGCGGCGGGTGCGGTCATCGTGGCCGCATGGCTCGTCGAGTCGAAGCAACGGGTTGTCGAGAACATGGCGCCGGTGCTCACGATGCTCTTCACGCCGCTGTTCGCGGTGATGCTGGCCTGCGCCGCTGTCGTCTACGCGGTGACCGGGCTCGGCGGGGCGTTCGATCGCGAGCTCCTTAGTGTCATCGACGCCATGCTGGTGGTCGTCCTCGCACTCGTCCTGTACGGGATGTCCGCGCGTGACCAGTCCACGTCGTCCCCCGGATGGATGGACGGCTTCCAGCTGGTCGCCGTCGTCAGCGCCCTCGTGCTCGACCTAATGGTGCTCGGCGCAATGATCGCCCGGATCGGCGACCTCGGGTTCACACCGAACCGAACGGCAGCGCTCGGCCTCAACCTCGTCCTCCTCGTTAACCTGACCGGAGCCGGCTGGCTATCCGCCCGATTCCTCACACGACGCAGCAGTCTCCACCGGCTCGAGCGGTGGCAGACGACTTACCTTCCCGTGTTCGCGCTGTGGGCCGCCACGGTCGTAGTGGTCATCCCACCACTGTTCGACTTCGACTGATCGCACGACTGACCACACCGATCGAGATCACCGCCCGTCCGCGCACTCTTTCAGGTCGCGCTCGGATGACGATAAGACTCGGCGGGTGGGTCTGTCCGCCCTGATCTCCAGTCGATTCGCGATCCCGAGCCATGTCTCCCCACATTCTTGCCACAGTCCGACTCCGTCTCAGGCGGGACGTACCCTGATGTAAGTTCGACCGGCCGATGCAGACCATCGCCTGCCGGATCATGCTCCTCGGGCTGCTGTGCGCGCTGGCGGCCTGCGCCACCTCGAGCTCCTCTCAGGCGTCGTCGGGCGTCCAATATGGGATCCAGGACGACACGTGGCTGGAGTTCGGCCCAGGGAGCCTCGACCAGCGCCTGTCGACGTTCAAGCGGCTCGGCGTGCCGCTCGTCCGCTTCACGCTGCGATGGAACGAGATCGCCCTGCGGCGGCCGAAGGATCCAACCTCGCCAACCGATCGCGCCTACGACTGGCACAGGCCGGACATGGTTCTGCGCGGCCTTCGCCGCTATGGGCTGACGCCCGTGCTCACGCTCGTCGGAACGCCGGCGTGGGCAAACGGTGGGCGCTCGCCGAACTTCGCCCCGCCGCATCCTCGCGACTTCCGCCGCTTCGCGACGGCCGCCGCCCGTCGCTACCCCTGGGTTCGCTACTGGCTGATCTGGAACGAGCCGAACAAGCGTCTTTGGCTCAGGCCGACGAAGCCGGGGATCTACGTCCGGCACCTGCTCAACCCCGGGTACGAGGCGATCCATGCCGTCCTGCCCCACGCCCGGGTGGGCGGAGGGGTGACAGGGCCACGTGGCGCAAGAGGAGGCGTCTCACCCGTCGACTGGGTTCGCGGCATGGCGCGCGCACACGCGAGGTTCGACGCGTACGCTCACCACCCGTACCCGGCGTCGCCGTCGGAGACGCCGTCCAGCGGCGGCTGCAAGAACTGCCCGTGGATCACGATGGCGACGATCAGGAAGCTCCTCATCCTCGTCAAGCGCGACTTCGGGTCGAAGCCGATCTGGCTGACGGAGTACGGCTATCAGACGAACCCGCCTGACACTTTCCTCGGCGTGTCCCTCAAGCGGCAGGCGACGATGCTCAGCCTCGCGGCGATGCGCGCGTGGAGGCTGCCGCGCGTCACGATGTTCTTCCAGTACCTCTATCGCGACGAGCTCGAGCTCGGCCGATTCCAGAGCGGCCTCGTGTTCGCGGACGACCGCTGGAAGCCGTCGCTGCAGGCATTCAAGCTGCCGTTCGCGCAGATGGGGCGACAAGGGGGCAAGGCGATCGTCTGGGGGCAGATCCGCGGCGGTCGGCCCGCGCGAAAGACCTACCGGCTGGAGGTGCTCCAGAAGAACGCGTGGAGGCCGATCAGGCCGGACCGGCTGACGAACGAGGACGGTGTCTTCATCCGGACGATCCGACTCAAGCGCGGCGCACTTCTCCGGGTCTGGTCGCCCAACCAGCGGCGTCGTAGTCTGCAGCTGCGGATCAGGTAAGCCCGCAACGGTCCCCCGCGAGCAGGACCCTAGCCGGAGAGGAGCTCGCCACATTCGTGCCACAGTCCGACTCCGTCTCAGGCGGCCTCCGGCGGTCTCCAGCGGCTTTTCGCTCCGTGAACCGGAGCCCGACCCGAAACCCGCGAGCCCTTTGCGGAAGCGCAAACTGCTTTATGGAGCGGCGCCGGAGTCGAACCGACCGAGCGTGGGGTTGCCAGACCGCACAGGTTTTGAAGCTCGGCGTGGACGAGGCGCGAGCCGCCTGGGAGAGCCGTTTTCGATCTTGAACTACACCTCCATGCCACGTGGAACGCCACAGTGCGGCGCGAATCGCGTGGACCATGCCTCGAGAGTGCAAAACGCTGTTGCGCGCCTGAAACTGCACTGAAACGCCGGTTCGTTACAAGTCTTCCCGAGTCGTCCTATCGTTCCTGCGGGGCCCCGAAAGCGAGGATGCGCACGTGCAAGTGAGCGACGACCCGCGGGTCGGCACCGAGCTCGCCGGCTACCGGATCGAGTCGCTACTCGGCTGGGGCGGCATGAGCGTCGTCTACTTGGCCGAGGATCTGCGGCTCAAGCGGAGGGTTGCGCTCAAGCTGCTTGCTGCCGGCCTCGCCGAGGACGAATCGTTCCGTGACCGCTTCCTGCGCGAGTCGGAGCTGGCCGCGTCGATCGACCATCCGAACATCGTCCCGATCTACGAGGCTGGGGCGACCGAGGACATCCTCTTCATCGCCATGCGCTACGTCGAGGGGCGTGACCTGAGAGAGCGCCTCCAACACGGCCGTCTGGACCCGGCGGACGCGATCGGCATCCTCGCGCAGGTGGCGAGCGCCCTGGACGCGGCCCACGCGCGCGGTCTCGTCCATCGCGACGTGAAGCCCTCCAACGTGCTCCTCGACACGGGCGCCCGCCCCGACGGCTCCGACCACGTCTACCTGGCGGACTTCGGCCTCACGAAGCGGGTCTCCGAGGAGACCGGAATCGGCGACGACGGCCATCTGCTGGGCACCATCGACTACGTCGCACCCGAGCAGATCGCCGGTGAGGAGATCGACGGGCGCGCGGACGTGTACTCGCTCGGCTGCGTGCTCTACGAGTGTCTCGTCGGGCAGCCGCCGTTCCGGCGCGACTCGGATCTCGCGGTGGTGTTCGCGCACCTCGAAACGGAGTCGCCGGCGCCGAGCGCACAACGGCCCGAGTTGCCGGCCGCGCTCGACGCCGTGATCGCCAGGGCGCTGGCGAAGGAGCCGGAGCAGCGCTACCCGAGCTGCCGCGAGTTCGCCCGGGCGGCGCTCGCGGTCGCGGTCGACGAGGCGAGCCGCCGGCTCGTCGACGTCGCCTCCCGTGCTGCCGCCGGCAGGAGCGACCTGAGCGAGGTCGAGGCCGAGCTGACCGGCAAGGTGATCGACCTCCAGCTGGCGCGCGAGCAGGCGCGGGCCCTCTCGGGCCCGCACACCCCGGCCCGCGTGGCGACCGAGGGAATCTGCCCGTTCAAGGGTCTCGCGAGCTTCGAGCCGGTCGACGCCGACTACTTCTTCGGCCGCGAGCGGCTCGTGGCCGAGCTCGTCGCCCGCCTCGTCGGCGCCGGCTTCCTCGGCATCGTCGGCCCGTCGGGCAGCGGCAAGTCGTCGGTCCTTCGCGCCGGTCTCCTTCCGGCCCTCGCCGGAGGAGTCCTGCCGGGCAGCGAGAGCTGGCGGCGTCTGCTGCTGCGTCCGGGCGAGCGGCCGCTGGAGGAGCTTCGCCGCGTGCTCGTCTCGGGAGCGAAGGATCCTCTCGCCGAGGCCCTCGACACGCTGCCCTCGGGCGCCCGCCTTCTCCTCGCCGTCGACCAGCTCGAGGAGCTGTTCACCGCCTGCCGCTCCGACGCCGAGCGCGCGGCCTTCGCCGACACGCTTGCCCGCGCGGCCGCGGATCCGGATGGTCGCGCAGTCGTCGTGGTCGCGCTGCGCGCCGACTTCTACGGGCGCTTCGCCGCCTACCCGGGGCTCGCCGAGCTGCTGGGCGGAAACCAGGTGCTGGTCGGGCCCATGCAGGCTTCGGAGCTGCGGCGTGCCGTCGAGCTGCCGGCCGGCCGGGTGGGGCTGCGGGTGGAGCACAGGGCTTGCCGATGCGCTCGTCGACGACGTGGAGGGTGAGCCGGGCGCGCTGCCGTTGCTGTCCACCGCTCTGCTCGAGCTCTGGCAGAAGCGCGAGGACAACGCCCTCACGGTTGCCGCCTACCGCGAATCCGGCGGCGTTCACGGCGCCGTCGCGCGGCTGGCCGAGGGCACCTACGCTCGCGTCCCCGACGAGCGCAGGCAGCTCGTGCGCGCCGTCATGCTGCGCCTGGTCGGCGAGGGCGAGGGCGACGCGCCGGTGCGCCGCCGCGCTCCACTCGCCGAGCTCGACCTGGAGCGCAACGAGGACGTGGCCGACGTGCTCGCGACGCTGGCCGACAGCCGTCTCGTCACCGTGTCGGAAGGAAACGTCGAGGTCGCCCACGAGGCACTGCTGCGCGAATGGCCCCGCCTGCGCGACGTGGATCGAAGAGGACACCGAAGGGCGCCGGCTTCGCCGTCACATCACCCAGGCAGCGACCGAATGGGACGCGGCAGGACGCGATCAGGGCGAGCTCTACCGCGGCGCCCGCCTCGCCGCCGCCCTCGACTGGACCGCCGATCACGCGCTCGACGTCAACGAGCTCGAGCGCGAGTTCGTCACCGAGAGCCGCGAGGCATCCGAGAAGGAGACGAAACGCGTCAGGCGCACCAACCGCCGCCTGCGCGGTCTGCTCGTCGGCGTCGCCGTCCTGCTCGCCGCCGCCGTCGCGGGCGGGATCTTCGCCGTCGTCCAGCGCAGCGAGGCCCGAGACGCGGAGACGGCCCAGTTCGTCCAGCGCCTCGGCGCCCAGGCGCTCGTCGAGGAGGACCTCGACCTCTCGCTTCTGCTCGCCCGCCAGGCGGTCGCGATCGACGACTCGCCGCAGACCCGCGGCTACCTGCTCGCCACACTTCGGAGCCGCCCTGCTGCCATCGGGATCATGCACGGTGACGGCGACGTGCTCAGAGGACTCGCCATCAGTCCCGACGGGAAGACGCTGGCGGTGCTCTCTGGCGGCGGCGGAGTTCTCTTCTTCGACGCGCGAACCTACGCCCAGATCGGGGACCCGCTGCCGGGAACGGACTCCAGCGAGGCGAGCCTTGCGTATAGCCCCGACGGGCGAACGCTCGCGGTCGGCGGCGGCGACCTCGTTCGCCTCATCGACGCGCGAACGCGTGAGCAGCTGGTCGAGACGGCCGTCGGCGGAGTCGCCACGCGCGTGGCCTTCACGAAGGACGGGTCGCAGCTCGTCGTCCTCGTCGCACCCGGCAGCGTCAACCAGCCTCGGCGACGCCGACGCGCAGATCACGATCCGAGACGCCGCCACGCTGAAGCCGATCGGTCGCTCGATCGAGCCCGAAGCCTTTGTCGGCGCGTACGTCGGTGTCTGGTATGCGTCACCCCAATTTGCCGTCACACCGGACGGTCGCTCCCTCATCACCGCGTCCGAGGACGGTGAGCTGGCGCGGTGGGATCTCCGGAGCCGCAAGAAGACGCGGACGTGGAGGATCGAGACCGCCGGCCTGCGCGGCGTCGCCGTCGCCGTCAGCCCGGACGGTCTCACCGCGGCGGTCGGCATCAAGCACGGGGTGCAGCTCGTCGACCTCCGTTCCGGAACCGTGCGAACGGCAACCGCCGATCTCGCAGGGAGCCCGAACTGGGTGCTCTTCAGCCCGGACGGCAAGATGGTCGTGTCGACGAACAACGACAAGACCGTGACTCGCTGGGACGTCGAGTCGGCGACACCCCTCGAGACGCTGCGCGGCCACTCGAACTTCGTTCAGCAGCCCGTCTTCAGTCCCGACGGGGAGACGCTCTACACGGTGAGTCACGACGGCACCGCGATCGCCTGGGATCTCACAGGCGACCGCAGACTCGGGCGGCCCTTCACGTTCACGCACGACCGGAGGTTCTCCAAGACCGGCTTTGACGGCCACCCGGGGAGGCTCAGCCCCGACGGCCGGTTGATCGCGGTCGGACTCAAGGAGCGGGGCGTCGCGCTCTGGGACGCGCGCCAGCTCACGCCGGTCGGGGCGCCCCTTCTCGATACGGGCGGCGAGGTCAAGTCGCTCGACTTCTCACCGGATGGGAAAACGCTTGCGGCTGTGACCGAGACCATGCTCACGCTCTGGGATGTCGGGTCGCGATCGCGGCTCCACGAGCCGCTCTACGCGGGGCACCCGTCTTGGGTGCTCGCCGTCGGCTTCAGCCCGGACGGAGCGACACTCGCGACGGCGAGCAGCGACCTCGGCCTGAGATTCTGGGACGTGGCAACCGGAGACAGTCTCGATGCCCCCGGATTCGATGCGAGCGCGAGCGACATTGCCTTCAGCGCTGACGGTGCAATGATCGCGTCCGGTTCAGCGTTATGGAGCCGCGGAGGTCTGGGATGCGGCCACACGCACGTCGATCGCCACGTTCGACGGCACGCCAGTCCGACTCCGTCGCACTCAGCCCCGACGGGCACTTGCTGGCGGTCGGTGGCGACGGACGAGTCGTACGCGTCTGGGACGTCCGCACCCGGAAGCTCGTCCACGAGCTCGACCAGGGCGGTAACGGAGCGTTCACCCTCGAGTTCAGCCCTGATGGCCGGACTCTCGCAATCTCCGGATTCGAGCCTGCCGCGTCTCTCTGGGACGTTGCGAGCGGAACCCAGATCGGCCCGCCGCTCACCGCCGGGGACCGCAGGACGATGATCGATCTCTCGGCCGACGGACGCCAGATGTTGGAGGTTCACGGCAACGGCAAGGGGGCCGTCTGGGACGTCGACCCCGAGTCCTGGAAGCGCCGGGCCTGCGACCTCGCCAACCGCACGCTGACTCGCGAGGAGTGGGAGGAGTTTCTGCCCGGGACGGCCGTACGAGCCGGCTTGCGCGAGCTGAGTCCGACTCAGAGGCGGATCGACCAGGTGAAGCGCGTGAGCGTGGCCGGTGGAGCGAGGCCGCCGGGGCGTAGACCCCGCCGCACGAGCAGCGTGGGCGGAGTGGCCTCTCGGGCGAGCCTGAGGCGGGCCGGGCCGAGGCCCTCGCGGTGCCACCTCGTCGACAGCCCGACGACGAGCAGACCGGCGTCGCGGCTCGCCTCCAGCATGCCCTCCTCGCCCGGCGGAGTCAGCAGCGGCTCGGCCGAGATGCCCAGAACGCGCTGGACGGCGAGCGCGCCGTGCGAGAGCAGGCGGCTCGCGTCGCGCTTGCCGTGCTCCGGCACTGCGGCGGCACCTGCGAGCCGGAGACGGCGCATCGGCGGCGCGGGCGAACCATGCGCCGAGCTCGACCGCCGCCCAGTCGTGCTCGGCCCCTCCGAAGGGGACGAGCACGGGGCCCTCGAGGCGTCGCTTCCCGAGGAACGAGCAGCGCCACATCGCAGGGCGTGTCCTCGAGTACGGCAGTGAGCTGCTCGTCGGGAGCTCCCTCGGCCAGAAGCTCGTCGGGGGCGTCGGCGAGCAGGAGTTCGACGTCGAGCTCGGTCGCAAGTCGAGCCAGCTCCTCACCCGGCGCCGTCGACGTGAACGAGGCCGCTCGGGCCACGACACCGCGCGCTTCGAGAGCCGATCGCCGTTCTTCGAGCCAGGCCGACGCGGACCCAAGCTCGGCTGCGTCTTGACACGAGCCTGGCAAGGATCATGACGCGAGGCGGGTGTCGGACGAGCCGCTCGGCCACCGCGAGCAGCCCGTCGATGCGCGCCTCGTCCGTGATAGCGACAAGAATCGACCGCTCCCGAACATCTGCGGGTCCAGTCGCTTCGAGTCCGAGCCACGGGTCCTGCCGAAGGATCGCCCGCTCCAGCTCCTGGAGCGCCGGGCTCGGATCGATCCCGAGCTCGTCGACGAGCGCCCGGCGCGCGTCCTGGTAGGCGTCCAGCGCCTCCGCCTGCCGACCCGACCGGTAGAGCGCCGTCATCAGATACCTCCGCAGGCGTTCGCGGAACGGATGCTCGGCGACGAGGGCCTCGAGCTCCGCGACCAGCTCGTCGTGGCGCCCCAGTGCGAGGTCGGCATCGATGCGGAGCTCCACTGCTGCCAGCCTGATCTCCTCGAGCCGGGCGATCGCCGCCTGGGCGAAGGTCTCGTACGCGAAATCCCCGAGCGCCGGCCCTCTCCACAGCGACAGCGCATCATGTAGCCGCCCCGACGCGTCGGCCGCCAGGCCGCGAGCCAGCAAGCTCCTCCCCTCGTCCACCAGCCGCTCGAATCGGTGGAGATCGAGCTCGTCGGGCTCGACCCGGATGAGGTAGCCCGGCGCTCGTGTCGTCAGCACATCCTCGGGAAGCGCCTTGCGAAGACGCGAGACGTTGACCCGCAACGCAGCGGCAGCATCGTCGGGGGAGACCTCGCCCCAGAGGTCATCGATCAGCCGATCCGCGGGAACGACCTCGTTGGGGTGGAGGAGGAGCCCGGCGAGCAGCGCACGCGGCTTGGGCCCACCGAGGGAAACCTCGCGGTCGTCGTCCCACACCTCGAGCGGTCCCAGGATCCGGAACTCCATCCGCCCGCACCTCCCGGCCGGGACGCTAACAGCTGTTGCTCGTCTGAAACGGACCTGAAACGGACCGGGTCGATCATCGGATTCGACATGCCAACAGATCGAGTCTCGAGGAGGTACGAAATGAAAGCTCGACACGCCATGGTCGTTGCGCTCGCGGCGGCTTTCGTGCTGACGTCTGTCGCGGCGGCCGGCCCTGACGCAGCGAAACAGCGGGTGGTGATCACGACGCAGGCGGCGCAGACGACCGACGTCTCTCCGTTCGTGCTCATCACGCTGCAGGCCGGATCCCTCAAGGGTGACTCGGGCAAGATGATCGGCGACTCTTCTTCCCAACGGAGCGCAGCGTGATGCGCGAGGGGCAGGACGTCTCGATCTATGAGGGCCCCGGGACCTTGAAGGGCAAGCGGGGGACACTCGTGATCAGCTTTCGATCTGAGTGGGTCGAAGCCGGGGAGGGATACCACATCGCCACCGTCACCTGGAAGGTCGTGCGCGGGACAGGCGAGTACGCCGGAGCGACCGGAGGCGGGCGGGGCGCGACCGTGTGGCACGAGCGCACCGACGACTGGAGCTCGCGAATGGAAGGCTTCCTCACCGTTCCGTAGTGCGGGGACGAGACGGGCGGCGCGTACTCCGCGCGCCGCCCAGCGTGAACTCGCGGACGCCGGATTGGACGACTTCTGCCGCACCGCCCTTGGACGCCCACTCGGAGAGTTCCTTCGAACGCTCCATCACATCAGGGTGGACGCCGATCTCCCGCTCGATCCGGTCAGGAGAGCGGACATGACCTTCCGGGTGCCGAAGACGCGCGAACGGCTGGCCGAACTGGAGCAGCTCGGACTCTGGCGGGCACCCTGGGAAGCGCACAACGTGATCGATGACGCAGTCGAACTCGGCCCGCCGAGCCGACCGCTTCGTTCACGGCGACCTCCATCTCCGACACTCTCGTCGACGACACCAGCCGGGCGACGGCCGTCATCGACTGGATTGACCTCAGCTACAACAATCCCGGCGTCGACCTCGTCCTCTACTGGAGCGTCCTACCACCCGAAGGCCGCAGGGAGTTTCGTGAGGCCTACGGAACGATCGCCGATGACCAGCTCCTCTGCGCCCGCATCCTCTCGCCCTTCCTCTGCGGCACCCTCGCCATCTAGGGCCACCACGAGGGAATGCCACGGCTGAAACGTGAGGCAGTCGCCGGGCTCGACCGCACGATCCGCTCAGGCTGATCCCACTACGGCTCGATGCAGCACCACGCATCGTGCCGTCGGGGGCATTCCCCAACACTGGCGCACCCAAGCGGTCATTCTCAGGAGCTCACGTAGCGGCCAGTGCAGTTGGTCGCGTTCTCCGATTGGGCGACGCGGGCCGCGAATGGGGCGACGAGCGAGTGAAAGCCAGCGGGGCTTGCGTCGGTTGCGAGCAGTCTGGTGCTCGACACGTAGAACTCTGGTGGCCACCCAACGTACTGGTCGCCGCCGTGAGGCTGGATAGGGACGAGGCCGTGGCCGGCGCGTGTGGCGAGCGTGAACGAGCGAACAACCCCACCGTTGAGAGGCGAACGCGCGAATACCCGAAACCTCGAGTAGAGCCGGGAACGATGACCAGCCGTCCATCGACAGGCACGTGGTCCGCCGCTTCCGACACAGATCGCCTGGCCAACATGGAAGCCGTGGCCGTTCCTGTCCGGAAGCGGGAAGCCACCACCCGTGGGTCCTCCGGAGATGCTCAACAGGACTCGCTCGCAGCGACCCGACGACCAGAACTCCGGCGGCTGCTTCGGCACAGCACGGGCAGGAGCTGACACCAACAGGGCGAGACTGCACAACACAAGCGTCGCTGCCAGGGAGCGCATCACAGAGCTACCTAGCGCGCCGGTTCAGGTGCCACGCCGTAGCGTCCAGAGGTCGGCTACGGGTTCGTGTCCCGACGACCGCCGCGTAGGGGGATCGGGTTAGCCGAACCTGATCGATTGGACGATCCAATAGATCTCGTTCTTGATCCTCAGGTTGGCCTGCGCGCTTGTCGCGGCTGCGATGAAGAGGCGCGTCCCGTCCACGTCGACGATCCATATCCGCATCGTGCCGCCCGCTGCCGTCCTTGGCCACAACGCACCGCCGTCCACGTCTCGCCAGGTGTAGAAGAACCCAGGTTCGCAACCAACTTGCTTGCGAACTTTGAGCCACACGAACTTCGCTGGGTGCCCGCCCAGGGTGACGTCCGATGGCCCCTTGACGAGCTTGGTGCCAGGCGCTGTCGCAACTGCGGCCGCGAGAGCGGCGGCCGACCGGCCAACCGACGGATTCAGCACGCGAGTGCACGGATCGGCGTAGTCGCCGTTGGGGAAGCTCGTCCAATAGATGATCCCCTCTGCATCTTGTGCCCCCCCGCTGGACTTGTTGAGCGAGATAGGTCCTCCGGGGGTCTTGTTGGTCGGGATGCTGCTGAACTTTGCCCAGTCATCCCATTTCGTTGGCGTGCCCCATCCGCGCACCGTGAACGAGAACCGGACGCCGTTCTCGGTCACCGTATGCCTTGAACCGAGTTGCTGCGCCGTCGCTGTGGGCGAGGGTGACGGCGAGAGCAGAGCGATCCCGACGGCCACGACCATCGCGACGGCCGCAGTGACAGGCAGCCTGGCGACGTTGATCATGCTCCTCCTCCTCGTTCGTGCCGGATGATGCTCCTTGGCGCGAGCTTGCCCCCCGGCTGTTTCAAATCCGTTTCAGACGAGCAACAGGCTCTTTCGTTCCGGCCGCGAGGTGAGGTGGCTCGGCCGGCTGCTGCTGGAGCGGCCGATGACGCCCGCGGTGGTCGCGCATTCGGTGGAGCTCGTCAGCCAGTTGCCCGGGCCTGGCGCTGGTTGGTCTGCTGGGGCGCTTGGGACGCTCGCACCGCCGTCGAGTCCTACACCGCCCATACCTAGGGCGCAAGTGCCGGGAATCCGCGGGAGCGGATCCCCAGCACGCGGAAGACCCGTGAAGATGGACTGTCCTACGGTCTGTAGAAGACGCCGTTCTTCAGGTGGCCGATGGCAGCGTAGAGGCTGTGCGAGGTGGAGCGCGGGTCGGATACGAAGTGCGCTCCACTCGTCTGGTTCAGGCCCTCCCACTCGACCGTCGCCGAGCTCACGACCGCGTCGAAGGAGAACAGCGAGCCGTCCGTCTGCAGCGTGCTGCTGCCGTGTCCGGACCAGCGGATGTCGAACGAGACGATGCCCGGGTCGTTCGGCCCACCGGTGATCGAGTTGAAGCCGTCGTGGTAGTCGGGCAGAGCGAAGTTGGTCAACGCGTACCTGCCGGTGCCGGAACCCGGGTGCGCCTCGACGGCCCTGTCGGTGATGGCTGTCGTCCAGAACAGTCCGTTGGGTGCGATTCCCGGATTGAAGTCCATCACCTGCGTCGCGAAACTCGCGTCCGTGAACACATCCAGTCAGATGAACCCGAACGTGCCGTGGTGCATACGCCCGTCGGCGCCGACGTACTCGCCGGTCATGAAGCGGTTGTCGACATCGAACACCGCCGGCGTCGTCTCGCCGTCCATCGTCAGCATCCCCGTCCCCTGAAGCTCCGTGACACCGCAGAAGCCGTTGAAGTCGAAGATCGACGCCGGCTCGCTTCCCTCGACCGGGAAGTACACGTGGAGGCCGAAAAAGTCTGGGTTCGGCGGAATCGGGCTCGGCGCGGCAGTCGTGACTTTGCCACCGGCGCGCGCCAGACCCGGCAACAGGAGGCTCGTCGCCATCAAGGCCCCCGCACCTTTCACAAACCCGCCCCGCGACAGAGCGTGGTCCCACACGTGATCGTGCCCGCCGGGGCTGTGCGGATCAGCATCCAGCCCGGCCCGATGAAGCTCGGGCGCATTGCGAACGTCCGTGCGCAACGTCGTGGTGCCCATCCTCCCCCCTTCCGATTCGAGTGGATGAGCGCTCGAATCTAACCTTCCAATTCGAGTGGATGAGCCCTCAAATATAACAAACGGTGCAAGCGCATACAATGGCGAACGCGAGCCAGTCTGCCGCCGCAGGTGCGCTAGCTCCATCGCCGGACGGGTCCACGATTCCGCAGATCGGGTGCGGCGGCGCAACTCGGTTTGGCCTGCAAATTCGGAAGTTCGCCGGCCGCCAGCGGTCTCCAGGGGCTTTTGATTCAGCGCGACCGAATCGCCGCGAATCCCGAGAGCCCTTTCGAGAAGCCCTGCTCATCGCCTCGATCTCAGACGGACGACGCAGTACGCCGGATTCTTCACATTGATCCAGCCGCGCTGCCCCGGCCGGTGGCTGGGCGCGGCGCCATTTCGCGACCACACCCTCGAGGCCGCGCTCATTGCCTTAGTTAGGGTCGCCGTATGGCGCGATCAACTCGCACGACGTGGCTGAAGGCGGTTGCGCTGGTGGTCGCGCTGGCCTCGCTGACGATCAACTTCGGTCTGATCGATTTGATCGATGGCTATACGGGGTACATAGACCAGGCGCGCAATCAGGTGCTGGACGCGGGTTGGGGCTTGGTCTTCGGCGTGATCCTTCCGCTGGGTCTGCTGGCGCAGCTTCGCCGCCCGCAACGACGGATCGCGGGGATACAGCAGACGGCGGCTGTCGCCCTCGCGCTTGCCATGGCGGGCGTTGCGGGGGAGGCTTGGTGGTACGGTGCCGTCGCTGTCGGAGTGGCCGGCGTGGGTGCGGTGTTGGTTGCTCTCCATCCGGCGCGAGCGACATTTCTCGCACGCGGGCAGCATCCGGACGTGGTGATGTTCGCGCTCGCGGCCGTCGCCGCTGTTCCCTCCCTCGGCTACGCCTGGCGGATGGCCTCGGCGCAACGGCACGATTTACCGCCTGCCGATGCGGTGTCGAACGGTCTGCACCACTGGTCGGTGATGACCGCGCTCGCGCTGCTCGTGCCGCTGCTCGTGCTGCTGTCCGCGCTGCGCACCTTGGGTTGGCGTATACCGGCAATCAGCGCATCGATTGCGGCAGGCGGATGGGCGATCTCCTGTCTGCTTGCGCCGGAATCGGCAGCGGGAAGTGAAGGCCATGCGTGGGCGTGGGCGGTCATCGGCTGGGCGGTCGTGACATTCACGGCGACCCTTTGGCCGCGAACCCACGACCGCGCGGTCCACGCATCAGCGCTAGCGCCGGGCGCGTGATCGGGCGCCACAAGCAGCGGAGAGCGTAGAACGCGAGCGATCGGCTAACCGCTGATTCCGTCTTGGTACACCTCGCCGCGTTTTCAGGCGTCGGGGGGCTGAGACCTCACCTGCGGTGCTCGACTTGATCGAGAGATGGCGGGCGCATCCGCGTGAGGCGTCGGGAGCGGCTTCGAGTTGCGCGACCTGACAGCTTGACGTGATTCCAATTTCGCTGTAGTCTTACACTAATGAGTGGTACAAGATCATATCGAATGTCGACGAGGGCCGCGGCTGTCGAGGTGACGCGCGAGCGGATCCTGCAGGCCGCGTGTGAAGCGTTCGTGCACGGCTGGTACGACGACGTCACGCTGCGTGACATCGCCGCGGACGCTGGCGTGGCGCTCCAGACCCTGGTCAACCACTTCGGGAACAAGGAGGCGCTCTTCGGCGCGGCCGCCGAGCAGATCAGCGACACGATCTCGACGCTCCGCCGGACCGTAGCCGTGGGGGACGCCGAGGGGGCGGCGACGACCCTGGTCGACGACTACGAGCAGACGGGCGACTACACGCTTCGCACGCTCGCGATCGAGGAGCGCGTGCCGGTCGTCCGGCCGGTACTCGCGCGCGGGCGGCGCGGCCACCAGGAATGGGTCGAGCACGTTTTCGCTGCGGCGCTAACAGGGTTGCGCGGCGTTGACCGCAAGCGGCGCGTCGCCCAGCTCGTCGTCATCACCGACGTCTTCACCTGGAAGCTGCTCCGTCGCGACAAGGGGCTCAGCCGCGACCAGACCATCACCGCCATCCGCGAGCTCGTGGAGGCACTGCACACTCACACCGGAGGAGGCTCCAAATGACTCACCTGTTGATGACCACCTGGGACGGCTCGGGGACGACGCCGCCGCTGATGAGCGTCGCCCGCGCGCTGGTGGAGCGCGGGCACAGCCTGCGCGTGCTCGCCGACCCGGTATTGAGACCCGACGTCGAGGCGACGGGCGCTGAGCACGTCAGCTGGACGCGGGCACCGCACCGGACCGAGCGCTCAGTGAGCAGGCACTTCATCGAAGACTGGGCCGGTCTCGAGCCGGCGGAGGGCTTCGCGCGGATGCGCGATCGGCTGGCGGTGGGCCCGGCGGCGGCGTTCGCCGCGGACGTCCGCGAGGAGCTCGCGCGCCAACCGGCCGCGGCGGTGCTGACCGAGCTCCTGCTCTTCGGGCCGCAGGTCGCGGCTGAGGCAGCGCAGGTGCCCTGCATCGTCCTGAACCCGACGATCAACGTCGTCCCCGCGCCCGGCGTGCCCCCGTTCGGCGCTGGGCTGATGCCGGCGACGAACGAGGCCGAACGCCAGCGCGACGAGGAGCTGGCGGCGATCATGATGGCGGGCTGGGACGAGGCCCTGCCCGCGCTCAACGCGGCGCGCTCCGAGCAGGGCCTGGAACCACTCGAGCACGTCCTCGACCAGGGCCGCAGCGTCGCCCGCGTGCTCGTCATGACGAGCCGCGCGTTCGACTTCATCGGGCCGCTGCCGCCCACCGTCAAGCACGTCGGGCCACGCCTGGACGACCCGGTGTGGGCCGGCGAGTGGACGCCTCCGCCCGGTACCGACCCGCTCGTTCTCGTCGCGCTCAGCGCGGATTTCCAGAACCAGCAGGACCTGCTGCGGCGCATCGTGGCCGCCGTCGGCGAGCTGCCCATCCGGGCCGTCGTCACGACCGGACAAGGGATCGACCCGGACTCCATCCCGGCGCCGGCAAACGCCCAGGTCGTGCGGGCGGCCCCGCACAGCGAGGTCCTTCGCGAGGCGGCGCTGGCGATCACACACTGCGGCCACGGCGTCACGATCAAGGCCCTCGCTGCCGGTGTTCCGCTCGTGTGCCTACCGATGGGACGCGACCAACTCGACGTCGCCGCACGCGTCGTTCACGCAGGCGCGGGGCTGCGGCTCGAACCGTCCGCGGCACCGGAAGAGATCGCGCCGCCGCCCACCGCGTCCTCGCCGACAGCTCCTACCGCCACGCCGCCGAACGCATCGCGGCGAGTGATCGTCGAGGAGACGGTGACCGACCTGGCCGTGGCTGAGATCGAGGCCGTCGTGGCGACCGCCCCTCGGCGAGAAGCAGTCACGGCCTAGCGACCTGCAGCGTCGACGAGTGCGGTGACGAGCCTGGCCGCGTTTGCTCGCGCGATGCCGTTGGCCGTGAGTGAGTGCCAGGTGGAGAAGGCGAGGGCGTGGCGCAATGCTCCGGCGAGGAGTTGTCGTCTTCGGCCGCGGACTGGACGGCCGACGGTGAGGATCTCGGCGGCTTCTTCGAGGTACGCGTGCAGCGGGGCGACGGCGTCGCGGGCGAAGTCGACGAGCTCGGCGTCGCGGAGGACGTTGCTGAACATCGGCTCGGTGCGCTCGTAGTAGGCGTAGAGCTCGTCGAGGGCTCGCTCGAGTCGCTGCTGCGGGTCGCGAATCGCGCGCCAGGTGCCGAGATCGGGCCACGGGTTGGCGGCGAAGTAGTGGGTCGAGCAGGCCGCGAACAGGTCGGCCTCGGTGGGGAAGTGGCGGTAGAGGGTGCGGCGCTCCACGCCTGCCCGCTTGGCGACCGCGCTCAGCGTCGTGCGGGACGGCCCGACGGTTCCGTGCAGCTCGATCGCCGCCTCGGTGATCCGCAGGTGCGTCTCGGCCATCTCCTCGGCGCGCTTCTTCAGCTCGTACTTGCGCTTGGGCTGAATTTCGCGACTCATAACCGTGTCACCAATCTTGACAGATCTCTCAGCGACGACGTATCGTCGCATTTCCATGACTCACTACTGTATACCGAAAGGAGATCGACGATGGTCGCACGTGACGGCACGGTCAGATGTCCACTGCCACGCCCTGAGCAGGTGCTCGAATCGATCGTCGACGGAATCAACACCGGGGATCTCGAAAGCCTCATGCCGCTCTACGAGAGCGAGGCAGCATTCGCGACCCAGCCCGGGAGCCTCGCTCACGGCGCACCCGGCGTCCGCGAAGCGCTGGCCGGCTTCATCTCGATGAAGGGCAAGCTCGACCTCGAGGTGACACGAGTCCTCGAGGTGGACGACCTCGCCCTCGTGACCGGCATCTGGTCGTTCGACGGCACAGGGCCGGACGGCGAACCGGTGCGGCTGGCGGCAAGCAACGCGGATGTCCTGCGTCGCCAGGCAGACGGCACCTGGCGCTTCGTGATCGACAACCCCTGGGGAACCGACTGAAAAAGCCCGGGGGGCAAGAGCCCCAAGTCGTCATCGTGGACACAGAAGAGTTCTGAGGCCCGTCATAGCCGACGGGCCTCAGCCCGCTGAAGAGCTGTGCTCGGGATTCGAACCGTGACTCATGGCCGGGGCTCGACCCCAGCGCCAAGTTGGGGTCATGCGCATCGACGGCATCCCCATCGCGGACGACGACGCCCGCATACTCGTCGATCTCCTGCTCCGCCGACCTCCCTTTCGTCAGAGGGGCGCTCTATCCGCTCGTGCGCTCTATCCGCTCGCGAGGTCGGGTCAGAGCGGCGTCGTCAAAGATGCAGCCGCTCATTGTGGTGATTGACACAAGATGGCTAGCCTGACACGTTGCCGCAGGTGAAGTCCGCGCTACTGACCACCACGGGACTGCTCCTTTCGACGGCTGCCCTAGCGACGGGGTGCGGGGGCGGCGGTAGCGACACGATGCGAGCAACCCTCACAGACGACGGCTGCACCTTCGAAGGCGACACCACGCCTGCGCCAGGACTCCACACCATCGAGGTCGAGAACACGACGACTCACTTCGCCACCTTCGCGATGTGGAAACTCGCCCCTGGGGCGAGCGCCAAGGATGTCCAGCACGCCTACACGCAGGCGTTGGCCGACTTCAAGCAAACGCACAAGATCCCGCGCGTTGGCCGACCTCAAGCGAACGCACCCTTCGCCCCCAGGGTCCGCGCTCTCTATGCGCCCCCGACGCCGCACCCTTCTATGGCCTGCCCACCAACACCGACGCGGAGGCAACGAGTGAACTGCCTCTCAACGAATACAGCGGCAGATTCGTGATCGTCTGCTTCGAAGGACCTCGGCCGACACACGAACCGCACCGTCGGCAAGCTGGTCTCCGCGCGCGGTCTACGTAGCGACCGAACTCGACGTTCGCTAGCCCTCTTTCGCCACCTACTCGGGGTGTTGGCTCGGCATCAGCGCGACCGGGCGAGCCTCTAACCGTCGGACCCGGACAGTGCGTGGATGAGTACGGCGGCGAACAGGATCACCGACAGCGGAATAGTGATGCCTGTGGCGACCGCCAACCAACGTATCCAACCCGGGAGATCTGGATCGCGCGCCGCGGCGACGGCACCCACCAGCGACAGCGCAACAGCGCCCACGATGGAGCCGTAGAACGAGAAGACGATCACGCCCGTCCAGTCGCTCGGCCGCATCCCGTACAGCACCAACAGCGCCCAGCCAACGCAAGCGAGCGCGCCGTAGATGCATCTCATCGCCCACATGAGGCGAGTATCGGCAAACGGCAGAAGAGTCTTCGCCACCGCCGCAGCTCGCCCTCTCCCAATCGTCTACCAACACCGGCAAGAACACGGCGAAGTGGCGCCTCCACCGAACGTGCGAGGCCAAATCCCACTTCGTCGTGAGCACGTCGCTGGCTAACCGGCGCGGCTCGCAGGCACAGCGTTTACAACACCAAGTCTGCCGTGTTCATCGGTTACGACGCTCCGAACCACGACGCGGAGGTTGTGCGGCAACACGATCGTGTCGCCCACCTCGGGGGTGCGTTCGAGCGTCGTGACGACCACCGTCGTGGCGTCGGACTTTTCGTCGACGATCACGATCCTGAACGCCAGCATCGCTCAATCGTTCCCACGTTCCAGTGGTATCAACCTCAGGCCGCTAGCGCTGGGCGTGCGCACCGTAGTCGCGGTCGCCTCAAAAGTCCTGAACGAGTCCTCGATCCTCTTCTGGCAGGTGGCTAACCGATCGGTAGCCGCACGCTGAAGTGGCCTCCGCCGTCGCCCGCCCGAGCTTGAATCTCCCCTCCGGCGCTGCGTGCAAGGCGGAGCGCGAGTGCGAGGCCGAGACCGGCTCCGCCCGGTCGAGTGGCGGCTGCGGATCCGCGCGCACCGGGCTCGAAGATCGATTCTCGTTCCCCGGCCTCGACACCGGCGCCGTCGTCGGAGATGTTGATATATGCGTTCGTCCCGTCGTCCGCGACCTCGACCGAGACTGCCCTCGCGCCGTAGCGAATGGCGTTCTCGAGGAGCGGTTGCAGGATCCGGTCGAGGAGATCCGCCTCGACTGCAACGAGCACCGGGTGCTCGGAAACGGCGAGGCTGATCTTGACGCCCCTCTCGTCGGCGTCCTCCTGCACCAGGCCGATCCCCTCGACGACGACATCTCGGAGATCGCTTGTCGACGCGTGAGAGACCCGCCTCCTGTCGTGCGGCGGAGACGAGTGCCTCGACGGTCCTGGACATCTGCTCGGCGTTGCGGTGAACAGATTCGAGGCTTCCCCGGTAATCGTCACCCGATCGCTCCCTGCGCAGCGCAAGTTCTGTCTCGGCGGCGATTTTCGCGAGGGGCGTCCTCAGCTCATGGGACAGCTCGGCGGCGAACCGCTGCTCGTGCCGCAAGCTCGCCGAGAGCCGCTCGAGCAGTGCGTCGAGGGTCGCGGCAAGCTGCGTCAGCTCGTCGTACGGCTTGCCGAGATGAAAGCGGCGGTCGAGGTCGTGGTCGCTCCATGCCGCCGCATCGTCGGTCATGCGAGATACCGGCAGCAACGCCTTTCCGAGGATCCAGTGCGTCATCACCGTCACCGCGCCGAGCAGGACGAGGGCAAGCAGCACCGACCCCTTGAGCGCGGTCGAGGCCGTCTCGTTGTACGGATCGAGCTGTACGCCGGCCACGACGGCCCCGACACGTCGGCCGTTGCTCGTGATCGGAAGCGCATAGAGCCGGATCCGCTCATCGACGCTCAGCGCGCGCTCGGACCCGCCGGCGAGAGACGCGGCAATAGCCGTGAGAGATGCGGGCACGCGAGGCTTCTCGAGCGGCTTCGTCCCCGCAAACACCCACACAGGGCTCCCGATCGCCGCCCCTTCGTCAGGGCCGTCGGGCGTGATCAGGGTCCCGTTCGTGACCTCGAGCGAGGAAACTTCGGCCGCAGCCTGTGCCTTGGCGAGCGCCGTCGCGCTGGCGGAGAGCCGTTGGCCGAGCAAGAGGTTGAATGCCGCGACGCCGATCACGAGCGCCAGCGCGACTGCGCCGACCACGGCGAGAAGCAGGCGTGTCCTGACACCGAGGCGGAGCCGCGGACGGCTCATCGCAGCGAGTAGCCGACCCCGTGCACGGTGCCGATCGCGGGGGAGTCGGGGAGCGTCGCGAGCTTCCGTCTGAGGCGGGCGATGTAGACGTCGATAGTGTTGTCGTGCACGATCGCGCCGTGCGGCCATGCAGCCTGGACGAGTTGTCTGCGGCGCACCGCCTCACCGGGGTTGGCCGCCAGACGAGCGAGGATGCGAAACTCCGTCGGAGTGAGCTCGGCGGTCTCGCCCCGGCACGACGCAGCATGGGTGCCGGGGTCGAGCCGTAGCTCACCGACGCGAGCGACAAGGTCGGCCCCTCCCCTCTTGATCAACGCGCGGAGGCGGGCGACGAGCTCCGCGAACGCGAACGGCTTCGTCAGGTAGTCGTCGCCACCCGCGGCGAAGCCTGCAAGCCGGTCGGGGAGGGCGTCCCGGGCCGTGAGGAAAATAACGGGGGCAGCTGTGCCATGAGCGCGGAGCGCCTGCACGACGTCCCTTCCATCCGCGTCGGGAAGGCCGATGTCGATCACCAGCGCCGTCGGCGGATCTCCGGCGAGCTGCTCGAAGAGCTCACGCGCGCTTCCCACCGCCGTGACCTGGAAGCCCTCCTCTCGCAGACCGCGCATGACAATCGAACGGAGCTCCGCGTCGTCTTCGACGACGACGATGTGAGGGTCGATCATCGCCGAGACAGTATTGCCGCCGCTCTGGGTCGTCGCCGCTTGCGGCCCGGCAGCAGCAGCCGGGGTGCCGAGGTCAGAGGTCACCGAGGACGGAGACTCCTGACCTCCGGACGGATCGGATCGTCGCCGCCCCGGCGATCAGCGCGGCGACGGCCGCGACTGCTGCGACGCCGATGAGGTAGCCCCATGGCACTGCGATGCTGGAGGGAGGGGGGTCGAAGACGCCGGTGAGCACCTTCACGAGCATGAACGCGAGCGCCGCTGCGTTCGCGCCGCCGAGGAGGACGCCGCCGAGCGTGACGTAGACGGTCTCGCTCCAGATGAAACTGTCGAATTGGCGCGGATTTTGTGCCTAGCGCTCGTGCGATGGCAAAGGTGCGGCGTCGGTTGCCAAGGCCGAGCCAGAGGAGGAGAGGCGATGTCGATTGAGACTCATGCGACACCGTAGGCCGGGGCACCTGACCGCCACCTGAACGAAGCCAGACGCTTCGGCTACTGTGGAACGGTCACCGTCGTCAGCGGATAACCCAGCTGGGCGAGCCGCTGCGGAGGTCGATGTGCAGCCAGTGCGAGACATGGTGCGGCAGCGTGCCGAGGCTGATCGGTGGATACGGTCGGACGCGGACAATGGCTCGGTTGAGCTCAGCTTCGGACTACTAATCACCGCTGTAGCGTTGGTGTACGGAGCGTCGCCGTAGACCGCCATCGTCAAATACATCGTCGCCGCCTGAACGAATGTCACCCTTGCCAGCGTCTGCGCCCGCGAGCACCGCCAGCGACCGATCGGCGAGTGGCTTAGCCGAGCCGGCGGATGCGGGCTTTCAGAGTCCCGTTTCTGGTTCTGCGATGACGGTGGTGACGGGGAGGCCGAGGTGGCCGAGGCGGTGTGGGAGGTCGACGTGGAGCCAGTGGGAGAGGTGATGGGGCAGGGTGGAGAGGATGATTTCGTGGAAGCTGCCGTCGTGGACGGCTTCCTCGATCGCGTCCATCGGGTCGTGGCGGTAGGAGACCGATCCGGTGGCCTCCCCTCCCGCGGCCGCGTTGACGAGCGGGAGCGCCCGTTCGAGCATCCGTTCCCCGTCCGCGTGTCTGTGTTCCCGCTCGGCTTCGGTGATCTCGGCGTGCTCGGAGTGATTGGGGATGAGTAGGTGGAAGCGGGCTGCGCCGTGGGCGGCTCTGGCGCGGATGGCGTCGATGAGCGCGGCTGTGGCTGCGGTCTCGTGTGCGACCACGAGCACGTCGGCGGTCGTCTGGAGTGGCTGGTATCTGACTTCGGTGGCGTCGGTGCGGGTCACGGTCAGGAAGATTACGACGATCAGGATCGCCGTCAGGAAGAGCGCGCTGGTGACGGTGGTGCCGAGCCCGAGGCCGCCGTCGGAGCGGGGTTGGGAGAGGTAGTCCCCGATCGACGCGCCGAGCGGTCGGGTGAGGATGTAGGCGATCCAGAACGCGAGCACGGCGTTGAGTCGGAAGACGTAGTGGGCGACGGTCACCGCAGCGATCATGCCCGCGAAGAGGAGCAGTGAGATGAGGTAGCCGAGGTTGAGCCGCTCGGCGGCGAGGTCGCCGGCGGCCGTGCCGAGCGCGAACGTGAACAGGACTGCGAGCCAGTAGAAGGACTCGCGGCGGGTCGTGTAGATCGTGTGGATGGAGAGCGTCCGCTCAGATCCCCACCAGATCGCGAACACGATCGCGAGCACGACCGAGAAGGTGACGGTGGTGACGACGAGGGAGACGCCGTAGTTGTCGGAGAGGTTGTCGGTGATCTGGGTGCCGACGACGCTGATCAGCACGATCCCGAGCCAGTAGATCCATGGCACGTACTGGCGTGCTCGAAATTGGAACACGAGGACCGCAAGCAGCGCCGCCCCCGTCAGGAACGTCGTCTTCGTCAAGCCCGAACCCGACGTTCTCAGACAGGTAGTCGGATGCAGTCTCCCCGACCGTCGTGCAGAGGATCTTGATGATCCAGAAGTAGAGCGTGACCTCGGGGACCTTGTTCAGCATCTGTCTGGCAACGCTCGGGGCGCCGGCACCCGCGTCTGTTCCAGGCCGTGCTTCGGCAGGGATGGTGTCCATCTCCACACCATCGTCGAGATTTTCTGAAAACGGCCTGAACGGGTCGCTAGCGCCAGATACCGGTGATCGGAGCCGCAGTCCGCGAGCGTCCCAGCCGCGGCAGCCCCCACGCGTCTTCGATCGTGCGCAGCAAGCTGTAGTGGTCGAGGGTCGCCGATGTGACGGCGTGCGGGCGGACGAGGGGCCCGAGGACGAGTGCGGGAACGTGCCCCCCGCCGTGAGCGTTGGTGGAACCCTCGTCGAAGACCACGAAGATCGCGAGCCGATCGGTCCGTGAACCCCGCAGCAACGGTCGCACGAAGCTGCCCAGCCAGCGGTCGCCCGTTGCAACCGAGCAGTCGTGCATGTCGTGGCAGAGGTCCGGCACGACGAGCGAGAAGTCGGGCAGCGTGCCGGCGCGGTCGTCGCGCGCGAAGCGGGCGAGCGGGACGATGCGCTCGAGCCGGGTGTGGCTTTCGGACACGTCCCGGAAGTAGAGGAACGGGTTGTGCTTCTTCGCGTAGCGTCCAAAGAAGGCGGCGGTGTACCCGGCCCGTGGCAGTCCTTCCGCATACGCCTTCCAGGTTTTCCCGGCCGCTTCGAGCGTGTCGGCGAGGTTCGGGCCGGTCACGGTGCAGTCGGTGCAGTCGCTCGTGATCGCGTGCGTTGAGCCGGAAACCAGCGCCAGATAGTTCGGGAGGCTTGGATGGCTGACGCCGTAGTAGCGGGTGAGCTGCGCATAGCGGCGGCTCAACGTCGCGGAGGCCGGCGCCTCGCTGCTGCCGAGCACGTCCGAGTACTCCTTGTTCTCGAGCACGATCACGATCGCGTGGCCGAATGCCGGCACGGGCTGCGGGCTCGCTCCCGCTGCACCCTGACACAGGACGACTGACGACCCGACCGCGAGCGCAAGTCGCGCGATCACTAGGTGTCGCGGCGAAGCAGGAGCAGCGCCGCGACGCCAAGAGCCGCAGCGGCATAGCCGGCGAACAACGCAAGCCCGACCCAGGGCGAAAGGTGGTCCCCGGGTGTGATCGACATGATCGATTCTCCTGCTGCGAGCGGCAGGTACGGGGACGCGGCGTGGTTCCAGCTCGACGGAAACACGTTCATGAGCGGCGGCAGCACGAACATGATCCCGGCGAACGTAGCGATGCCACCTGCGGTGTTGCGAACAATCGCACCGAGTCCGAGACCGAACAACCCGACAACGGTGAGGTAGAGCGCCGCCCCGATGACGGCGCGCGCGACCTCCGGATGTGTGAAGGCGATATCGATGTGGTGGCGAGCAAGAAGCGCTTGTCCGATAAAGAATGCGATCAGCGTCGCCGGGATCATCAGCGAGAGGATGACGAGCCCATAGACGCCCGCCTTCGCCCAGAGAACCGGGAGGCGCCTCGGAACGGCAGTCATCGAGGCACGGATCATCCCGGTCGAGTACTCGGCCGTGATTACGAGGACGCCGAGCACACCGATTGCCAGTTGTGCGAGCTGCACTCCGGCGAACGTGACGTCCAGTGGATTGAAGTCGGCCCGATCCTGCGGGCTCATCTGCGGATAGTGGTGCGAGACGACAGCGCACGCGAGCGCGGCAATGCCGATCGTCGACACAACGGCGATCAGCAGCGACCAGCGCGTCGAGCGGACGGAACGAAGCTTCGTCCACTCGGAGAGGACCACGCGCAATTGCGTGACCCGGTTCGCCGCGGATGCACCAGGCACACCGTCGATGTTCACGACCGTGCTCATGCGACGTGCAGCTCAGCAGGGGCGTCCTGCGTCTTGAACTCGACGTCCTCGCGCGTGATGTCCATGAACGCGTCCTCTAGCGATGCTTGCTGCGGTGTCAGCTCGTGGATCACCAACCGGTGAGCCGCGGCCGCGTCACCGATCTGTGCCGCGGTAAGCCCTTGCACCTCGAGAAACCCCGGCGCGCGCGTCTCGATCGTCACGTCAGGCCCCGCGAGCAACTGCTGAAGCTCAGCCGCTTGCGGCGAGCGCACGTGCACGATATTCCCGGAAGCCTGCAACAGGAATGCCTCAGTGCTCATGTCGGCGATCAGCCGGCCGCGGCCTATCACGATCAGATGATCGGCAGTCAATGCCATCTCGCTCATCAGATGCGACGAGACAAACACTGTGCGACCCTCCGCGGCGAGCCCTCGAAGGAGGTTGCGCATCCAGTGGATCCCTTCGGGATCCAGTCCGTTGACGGGCTCATCGAGCATCACCGTCTGCGGATCGCCGATCAACGCCGACGCAATTCCCAGCCTCTGACCCATCCCGAGTGAAAACTGTCCGGCTCGCTTTCGCGCCACCTCATGCAACCCAACGAGATCGATGACCTCATCGACACGCCTGCGTGGGATGCCGTGCGTCTGTGCCAGTGCGAGCAGATGGTTGTAAGCCGAGCGCCCAGTGTGCACCGAGCGCGCCTCCAACAAAGCACCGACCTCGCGCAACGGCGCCGAATGCTCGCGATAGCGTCGCCCGTTGACCGATACCTCGCCCCCCGTCGGGGCATCGAGCCCGAGAATCAGCCGCATCGTCGTCGACTTCCCGGAGCCGTTCGGACCGAGGAATCCCGTCACGATGCCCGGCTCCACCTTGAAGCTGAGCGCGTCGACGGCGCGCTTGTCGCCGTAGTCCTTCGTCAGCGATCGCGCCTCGATCATCGCCCGCTTCGCCCCGAGAGGAGCTCGATCAACCCGAGCACCCGCTCCGCCTGGCCAACCACAATTCCTCGAGCTCGAGTCGGCATCACAACCACGGTAACTGGAGTCACCCTCGTCGCGGCTCCCCCGACGAACGGCATTCAGAACGTATTCAGCTTTGTGCTGCGCCACTGACTACTTTGCGATCGGTGGCGAGGTCGTCCCGGTAGGCGTCCAAAGCATGCGCGGTGGCGCTCAGCTGATGAGACCAACGATCCCCCTTCACGACCAGCCCGCGCCGACGCCGGCGAGCGCGCCGATCCCGACCCGCCGCATGTTCCGGTCGAGCCACGCATTCGGGTGGTGGAGGGCGCGCGGGCGTTAGCCCGGCTTACGGGATGCGCGGCGGATGGATCGGTAGAGGATGATGAGAACGGCAGCGGGAAGAAACCACCACGCCGCGATGTCGGCGGCGGCAAGGACGGCCGTGACGACGATCGACAGGACGACGCCGAGCGCGGTGCGCCAATCGTCTCCGACGACGAAGTCCCACCAGAAAGCAGCGATTGCGTTGACTCGTTTCACGTGTGGGCACCGGCAGGTCGCGGGTAATGCCGGCGCCGCAGGACGATGACCAGCACGGCGGCGGAGGCACTGACGAACGCGAGCAGGATCGGTAATGAGATGTCGTTTCCGGGCCAGTGCGCGCCGGCGCCCTCGGCCGACCAGAAGATTCCGAAGGTTGTCAGCATGATCCCGACCGCGAACTTCATCGTGTTCTCCGGTACCCGCGCGAGCGGCGCGCGCACGAGCACGCCTACGACCGCGACGAGCACGATCGCGGCCGCGGCCCCGGCCGCGGCAAGCGCGATGCTGCCCTGCGTGCTGCCAAAGGTGAGCACGATGAAAGCGACTTCGAGCCCCTCGAGGAAGACGCCCTTGAACGAGAGCGTGAAGCCGTACCAATCGATTCCGGCGCGCTCGTCCGCAGGCGCGTCGTGTGCCCGCTCGAGCTCCCGGGCAAAGATTGCCTCTTCGTCGTGCAGCGACTTGAAGCCGCTTGCGCGCAGGATCGCCTTGCGCAGCCATTGCAGTCCGAACACCAGCAACAGGCTGCCGACGACGAGGCGCAGCACACCCAGCGGCACGAGCGTGAGCGCAGGCCCGAGTGCGGCAATGATCGCCGCGAGCGCGACCGATGCCGCGCCGACACCGATCAACGACGAGCGCCAGCCGCGGGTCATGCCCGCAGCAACCACTATCGTCAGCGCCTCGACCATTTCCACCGCGCTAGCAAGGAACGCCGACAGGACGAGAAAACCCGCGCTCACCCCGAGGTTCTACCCGCCTGCCTGAGCGTCGGGCGCTGCCGGACCGTCTCGGTGGCGCTGGAAGCCCTGTGCGGCGCGTTGAAGGGTCTGCTTCGCAAGGTCGATCCCCACACCGTCCCCCAGTTCGGCATTCTCGCCGAATGCGCCACGGCGTTCCATCGCGTCGATCCGACCGGCGAGGTTTTCAGGTACTCGCAGCAGAAAGACGGTAAGGATCCCTAGACGGGCAGATCGGGAGCATCAAGGTGCGCCAGCTCACTGAGCAGATGGAGCCGGTGCACGAGATGCTCGACGTGCTCGACACCCACCTGTCGCACCAGCTCGATGCTCAGGAGGAGTACGCGAGTCTGCGCCTGTGACGCGGGTCAGCGGCGATCACGCGTCCGGCCATGTTGATCCCGCGCCAGCACGCCGCGCAGCTCCGCGAGTCCCTCCGACGGGTCCTCCAGCACGCTCCGCGCGTCCTTGGACAACCAGCAGTGTCGGGGCCTGTTTCCGGGGTCGGGTCGGACTTCATGTATCGGGCTCGGTGCGCTTGAGGACCGTGGCCGCGACCTTGAGACCGACGCGTCCCGGCAGAAGGACAACATCCCACATCAGATTGACGACCCCGCCGCCTGGCAAGTCCTCTGTGATCGCCTCGACCATGTCGTCGGAGTCCTCGAGGAGGTCCATGCCTGCGTCGACCATCTCGGTCGCCACATCGTCTGCAACGCCGATGGCCGCCGAGGCTATCTCCATCGAGAGCGCGGGTGCGAGTTGGCCGAGCGAGTCGCGTACGGCCTGTGCGGCATCATCACGGGCCTGTTCCAACTCTGTCTCCTCCGCCCCCGCGCTGAATGCTCGCCACCCCCGGCCGGTGACATGTCCCGGGCGAGCCACGAAGGCGAGCATGAGCGAGGCGCCGACGACGATCCACGCCGCGGCGAGCACCAGCGCTGCGAGCCAGTCCGACACGAGAGTCGAAAGCCCGTCCAGGGCAGCGACGTTCGCGAACAAGAAGGCCGTCAGGAATGCGATCGCGGCGACGAGGGCGATAGCGATGTGGCGAGCCCCTCGGCGTACCTCGGGCATGTGACGGGAGGCTTCCAGGTTTGCCTCGCAGAAGACCAACGCACTGACGTCGCGTCCGAGTTGCTCGAGCAACTCTGTGATCGACCGATCCCCATCGGGTTCCGCCGTTTCGTCTGCGTCGGGAGGAGCGGCTACCGCCTCGACCGTCTCCGCCACGATCTCCCTCCAATCTCGCAGAACAAGCGATCAGATGCCCGTTCTCAAGTCGCGCCGCGTCGCCGAGCGAGTCTACCGCGCACGAGCGCAGGCCAACAAACACACAGAACTCTCCACAGCGGCCGAGGTCGGCTGAGGACTGCGCCAAAGCTGACTCCGACCTGAACGGCTCCCGCTAGCCCTTTTGTTCGTGCCGCTCTGAGGGCGACCCCCGATTGTGCGAGTCGGCGTTCCCGAAGATCGCTCCACCGCTGACTGCTCCTCGGCTCGGCTGCATCCGGGGCGGGGCTCCCCCTCGGGAGGCTCGTTGGGCGTGGGGCCTGGTGTCGGGGACGTCTTGGGCGTTTGGCTCTACGAGGGTGGGGTGATGTCGTAGGCTCGTTGAATGGTGGGCTGCCCCTCGTGTGGTCATGAGAATCCGGCCGGCGCGAAGTTCTGTATGGAGTGCGCCACCGCTCTTGCTGCTCCCACTCGTTGGGTGGCGGAGGAGCGGAAGGTGGTGTCGGTGTTGTTCTGTGATCTGGTCGGGAAGAGGAGCCAAAAGAAACTGCTGGCGGCAGCCAGCTGACACGCCCGCTCGCCACATTCTTGCCACAGTCCGATTCCGTCTCAGGCGGCCTCCAGCGGTCTCCAGCGGCTTTTCGCCCAGCATGACCGGATCGGTCGCCAAACCCGCGAGCCCTTTGCGGAAACGGCAAACGGCTTGACGGAGCGGCGCCGGAGTCGAACCGACCGAGCGTGGGGTTGCCACACCGCACAGGTTTTGAAGACCTGCTGGGCCACCGGGCCCATGCCGCTCCGCCGCGCAGGCTACCGGGGAGCGGGGTAGGGAGGGATAGGGCCGGAAAATGTCGCCAACCGGGGACACGGCTGTGCATCTGGCGGCAGGCTGCGTGGTCGAGTAGCCGACCGGGTGCTCAGGCGTTAGCCGCGCGACGTGTGCGGGGATGCTAACGCTTGAGCGCACGAACAGTGCCCGCAAACCCGAACCTGGTAGACGCCCCAGCACAGACAGCAACGCGCGGACACGGCCAGGCCAATCCGGTCGGGCCGAGGATCGTGAAGCGCCCACCCGGAGAGGGGTTGCCGGCCGCAGAGCGCCGAACGATCGAGCACCCGTCGGGTCAGCCCTCAAGGGCCTGGGGAGCTCCGATTCCTTGCCTGTCTGCTCTCGCGGCTAGCGCCTGGTCGGGGGTTTCGTCCCATCGCATGGCGATCGTCGCGTCGAGCTGCGCACGCTCTTCATCGACCGCGCCCCTGTACTCCGGGATAACCGCGTCAGTTAGGGCGTCGAGTGTGGCGCGGAGGCGCCGCATCACCTGGATCGAATCTGCGCCGTACTCACGGATCTCGGTCAAGGCCAATGTCAGGAAGTCTTCCCAGCGGCGGGCGGGCATGACCAGCCGGAGCGTGCCAGCAGCGTCGCGGAACTCCGAGCGTCCGGTGAGCCCGGGTGTGGTGCCAATTACGCTGAGTGTGTCCTCGAGATGGTTCAGCATCTGGACGGCGGTGGTCGGGTCGTTCACAGCCGGCGAGAGAGCACGGATCGCGACGTCGACCATGACTCGCACCGCGAAGGCCGGATCCTGCTCGATCGTTCGCTCCGTACCGAGCGCGATCATTCCGTGCAGTCGCTTCTCGTCGAGCCGTTCCCGCGTCGTTGTCCCGTACACCTCCAAGATGCGTGCGCTTGTGGAGACGAAGTCTCCCGCCGTGTGACGCAGCACGAGCGTGCAGTCGTTACGGCTCGCCCAAGCGACAAGCCCGTTCAGATGGATCGCCTGGATCGCACCGGGCCGGCTGCTCCGGACGACGAGCCTTGGTTCTTCCGCGGCAAGCAAAGCGAGTTCCGCGTCGGTGTCGGCCTGCCGGGGACGTGAGGCTGCGTCTGCCGCCTCGCGTAGCGCTGCGCGGCCGGCGTGTGCGACCAGTTCAGCCACTTTGACCGGCCGCAAGCGATGCACGACGCGGTCGAGGAAGACCAGGAACAGGAGCAGGCCCAACCCGAGACACAAGCCCGCCAACGACACCCCATTGTGTGGAACCTCGGTGCCCTCCACCTGCCGAAGCAGGGAGTACGAGAAAATGAACGTTCCGGCGAGTACCGCCAGCACTGCCTTGAGGACGGGGTCCCGGTACCAGATCCGCATGTAGCGGGCCGAGAAGGTTCCTGTCGACATCTGCACGACGAGAATCGTGACCGTGACGACGAAACCTGTCAGACCGACCGAGGCGCCCGCGACCGTTGTCAATATCGTTAGCGCCGTACTCGCGGAGTAGTCCCAACCTGACGGTGTGCCGATTTCCTCCAGCCAGGGATCCGCCGCTCCCAGCGCCAGCCCCAGCACCCCGCCAACGACCGGGAGCACCCAAAGACTGCCCTTCAGCGTTTGCCGGACACGGAAAAGCAGACCCCAGGTCAAGGGTGACGGAGCCTACGAGTGTTTAACCCGAAAGTCGGCACAACGCCATCGTGAAGGCGCGACACGACGGCACGGTGAACAAAGCTCGACAGGGGGCGGAAAGATGCGCAACGTTGGTGTCGTTCTGGACAAGGTCCGCGAGCTCGGGATTGCCAACGACACTCTCATCATCTGGACGACTGACAACGGCGCCTGGCAGGACGTGTACCCCGACTGTGGCTACACGCCGTTCCGGGGCACCAAAGGCACCGACTACGAGGGCGGCAGTCGTGTGCCGGCGATCGCGTGGTGGCCTGGCACGATTGAGTCGGCGTGACTCCGAAATCATTGGCTCGCTCGACTTCATGGCGACCTTTGCAAGCCTCGCCGGTCTCGGGCTCCCGACCGAGGATCGAGACGGGGTTCCCACGATCTTCGACAGCTTCGACCAGACCGCAGTCCTGAAAGGCACTGGGCCGGTCAACGCGTGACCACTGGTTCTACATGACTGAAACAGAGCTGATTCCGGGCGCGGTCAGGCTCGGCAAATGGAAAGCGATTTGGAACAGTCGTCAGACCTGGACCGGTGCACGGGAGTACACAAACATCGTCCCAGAACTGTTCGATCTTTGGAACGACCCGGGTGAGCGCTTCGACAGGTTCATGAACGGCTGGGCCGAGAAGACCTGGCAGGCACCGCAGATGGGCGCGCTCGCTCTGAGCTTGCTCCCGACCTACAAGGAGTATCCGAATCGGACCCTGCAGACCGCCGGCATCAGCGGCGCAGTGTTCGGCGCCGAGGACGCGCAAGTGGAGGAGCAAGTGTTGAGTTGATGCACTCGATAGCCAGCAACAAGTAGTCGAGCAACATTGGTGCCTCGGGTCGCGCTGAACGACCCGAGGCACCGAGAAGCCATGGCGCTCCCCGTGCTCGTCTACGTCGCGTTCCCCGAGACTCCGAAAGACGCTCGTTCGTTCACCCGGGCGGGGCTGACGATACCCAGCCGGCCCTGCGCGCGGCCTCCGACTAGCGTCGTAATCTTCCACGCGTGGCTGCTGTTCTCGCCCTTGTTGCGGCATTTCTCTTCGCTCTAGCGGCTGCGCTACAGCAGAAGGGCGCGCTGAATCTTCCGACAATTTCGCTGGCCGACCCGATGTCGCTCGTGCGGCTTGTGGGCGAGAAGATGTGGCTGCTCGGAACGGTCGCGTTATTCGCGGGATACCTGTTCCAGGCCGGCGCGCTCGACCGCGGACGCCTGTCGGTCATCCAGCCGCTGCTCGTCATGACGGTCGTGTTCGCGTTACCGCTCGGTTACCTGCTGACGAAACAGCATGTGGGCCGTTCGGAGGTCATCGGTGCTCTTGTGATCATCGTCGGACTTGGACTGTTCGTGTACTTCGGTGACCCGGCGGGTGGGAAAGAGAACGCCTCCAACGCGCAGTGGGCTGTCGCGATCGGCTTTCTCACCGCTCTCTCGGTGCTTCTGATCGCGCTGGGGAGCGGCGGCGGCTTGTCGCAGAAGGCTGCCGTGTACGGCACTGTCGCGGGAATCCTTTTCGGGCTCTCTTCGGCGCTGACGAAGCCGACGCTCAACTTCCTCCATGAGAGTGTCAGCACGATGTTCTCCCACTGGGAGACATATGCGCTTGCGGTTGCCGGGGCGCTTGGGTTCGTGTTGCAGCAGGTATCGCTCGGAACGGGCCGCCTTGCCCCATCGGTTGCCACCGTGTCGGTCGCAAACCCGATCGTCGGAATTCTGATCGGGATCCTGCTCTTGGATGAACGTCTCAGCCGACCGGTGTGGCACGTCCTCCTCGCCGTAGGCGGTCTTGCGCTCGCCCTCGTCGGGGCAACCGTTATCTCACTCACACGCGAAGCCGCAAAGCGAGGGACCGATTAAGCCACTCGCTCGCCAGCGCGAGCGTCATCATGCTTGAGGGCAATCGCTGACGGCAGAGGGCCAGCGGCCTGTCCACCCTTGGCGGCCAGTAGAGCGGGCGCCGGAGCAAATGGCCGCCTCTGTGGCGACCACCCAGCCGCCCCCCAGGCCGGCGTTGTCCACCCTTGGCGGCATTTCCCGCAGCTCCCTTCTACACCCACTACCGGGGAGCGGGTAGAGACGGATTGCGGCTGAGGTTCCCACGCGCGCCGTATCGAACGAGTTTGACCTTCATGTGCGGGTGGGTTGGTTGATGACTGCCTCGACGGCGCGGTAGACATTGCCGTGCATGTGGTCGGGGCCAATCAGGTCGGCGACCCCGTCGGCTTGGAGCACTGCGAGAACCTGCGGCTTTGCTCGTGCGATGCGGAGCTCGACGCCGTCGGTATCGAGGAACTCGTAGATCTCTGCCAGCTTTGCCGAGCCTTGAGAGTCGACGAAGTTGACGCCCTCCAGGTCAAGCACGAGCGCTCGAACCGTGTCGTCGACAACGCCACGGATGCGGTTCTCGAGCGCTTCTGCGGTGGCGAAGAAGAGGCCGCCGTCGAGCCGCAGCACGACGATGCCCGCATGCATCTCGTCGTCCGGGTTCTGGTGAATGTCGCGGAACACCTGAGTGTCGGGCTCGCGACCCAGAAGCGGCATCGGAGGCTGCGTGGCAACGTAGACCAACCAGCCGAGCGAGAGGATCACACCGACCACAACACCGGCGAGGACACCCGCCGAGAGCACAGCCAAGAATGCGGCCACGGCGATCCAGAAATCGAACCGGGCAACGCGGTACAGCCGCCGCAGCTCTGGGATGTCGATCATCCCGAACACGACCGCGTCGATGATGATCGCCGCCAGCACCGCCTTCGGCAGCTCCGAGAACAGCGGCGCCAGCACGACCAGGGTCGCGAGTACGAGGGCACCCGTGACGAGGGACGCCACAGGTGTCCGCGCCCCGGCCGACTCGTTGAGCGAGCTGGCCGACAGGCTGGTCGACACCGGCATTCCCTGAAATACGCCGGCTCCGACGTTTGCCATCCCCTGCGCCACGGCCTCCTGATCGACGTCGATGCGATACCGATGCCGAGTCGCAAACGCGCGCGCATCACCCGCGGTCTGCGAGAAGCCGATCAGCAACAACGCCAGCGCCGCGATCACGATCACCGACAAGTTCTGACGGACGATGTCGTAGTCCGGAAGCATCGGTGCCGGAAGCCCACGCGGGACGTCTCCGACGACCGCGACGCCGTGGGCTCCCAAGTCGAAGAGCGCCGATGCCAGCAGTCCGCCAACGACGAGCACGAGCGCGCCCGGCACCGCGGGCACCGTGAAACGCAGCGCGAGGATCACCGCCAGCGCGACGACCCCGACCAGGAGCGTTGCCCAGTGGATGTCGCCCAGCCCGCGCACCCATGAACCGAGCTCCTGCCAGACGGTGTCGCCGTCGGCGGAGGTTCCGGTCAGCTTCGGCAACTCGCCCACCGTGACATCGACCGCCGCCCCGGCGAGGAAACCGGTCACGACCGCCTTCGAGAGAAACTGAGCGATCCAGCCCAGCTTCAACAGGGCAAGCAGCAGGAACAAGATGCCCGTCAGCAGCGTGATCGCAGCCACCAGCTGCGCCGCCTGATCGCCTCCCAGCCCTGTTACCAGCACCGCACCCCCGGCAACCGCAGCGAGCGAGGAACTCGGGCCTGTCGAGATCTGACGTGACGTACAGAACAACGCGTAAATCAGCGCCCCTGCAGCTGCGGCGTAAAGACCGTTCTGCAGCGGCACCCCGGCAATGCCCGCGTACCCAAGGTTCTTCGGCACGATCAGCGCCGTCACCGCGATACCCGCGGCGACGTCACCCCGCAGCCAACGCCGGTCATACCGTGGCAACCACTCAACGATCGGGAGGAACCGACGCACTACCATGACCCTCTCACGTCTGGCGAAGCAGATTCCACTGCGCCCTATGGCGGTGGACCCTGCGACCTTGGTTCTTGTGAAGGATCGCGCCGCACGTGGATTCGCGAGTTAGCCCAGGGCCATTCCGCTGTGGGCTGAGGGGGCGGGGTCTGGGAGCCGCATCATGAGGAACGAGTTGAACAGGAGGATCAGGCCGGCGATGAGCGGGATCAGCAGGGCGATCTGGAGAGCGATCGCTTGTCGCGACCGCTCATCGAACGTCGACGTAGATGACTTCGATCGCGTAGGACGCCGACGTGCTCCTGATCGTGACCGACGTCGACGCCGCCTACGCCGGCTGGGGCACACCCGAGCAGCGGCCGATCCGCCGCGCCGACCCGGCGACCCTGAGAAGTCAGGGATTCGCCGAGGGCTCGATGGGGCCAAAGGTGCTCGCGGCGTGCGAATTCGTCGAGAAGACGGGCAAGCGCGCGATGATCGGCTCGATGACGGACACGCCTGCGCTCCTTGTCGGCGACGCCGGAACCACGGTTACGCTCGATGCATCCGGTCTCGAGCTCGGGCCGCCGCGCTGAGACCTAGACCTACCGGACAGTAAGGAGAACCCGACGATGGCATCGACCGAGGACGCCCCGCAGACCGAGCAAGCGGCCGTCGCGTGGTATGCGCTCCAGCCCGACGAGGTCGCGAGCCGGATCGGCGTCGACCCTTCCCTCGGGCTCACTGCCGCCGAGGCGGCCTCGCGTCTGGCATCGGTCGGGCCGAACAAGTTCTCGGTGGCCGAGGTCGAGCCGCGCTGGCGCGCCTTCGTCCGCCAGTATCGCGACCCGATGCAGATCGTGCTGTTCGTGGCCGGAATCGGAAGCATCTACCCGCTCCACGAGCTCGCTACCGGGCTCGTCCTGCTCTTCCTGACCCTGTTCAACGCCGTCCTCGGCCTGCGTCAGGAGGGCAAGGCGGCGGAGGCGGTCTCGGCTCTGCAGAAGATGATGATCGTCAAGGCCCGCGTCCGCCGTGACGGTGGGCTCATGCAGATACCGGCGGAGGGGCTCGTCCCCGGCGACGTCGTCTCGATCGAGGCCGGAGATGTCGTGCCCGCCGACGGCCGCCTACTCTCGGCCGCGACGCTCGAGATCGCCGAGGCTGCCCTGACCGGCGAAAGCCTTCCGGTCTCAAAGGGGGTGGCCGCAGTCGAGTCGGAGGACACGCCACTCGGGGACCGAACGGACATGGTCTTCATGAACACGAACACGACCCGCGGCACCGGGACGTTCGTCGTCACCTCGACCGGGATGGCGACCGAGGTCGGCCACATCTCGCACATGCTCGAAAGCGCCGAGGAGCAGGACACGCCTCTCACCAAGCAGCTGAAGAAGCTGACGAGCCAGATCCTCGTCCTCTCGGGCACAGCCGTGGCCATCTCGGTGATCCTCAACCTGTCCCGTGGCGAGAGCTTCGACACCGTCTTCACTGCCGCGATTGCCTTCGCGATCTCCGCCATCCCGACGGGCCTGCCGGCGGTCGTCACGACGATCCTCTCGTATGGGACCCAGCAGCTCGCGAAGGCGAACGCGATCATGAAGCGGCTCCGCTCGACCGAGACGCTCGGCTCGACCTCGGCGATCAACTCCGACAAGACCGGGACCCTGACCCTGAACCAGATGACCGCGGTCGAGCTGACGATCCCCGGGCGCCGCTACACCATCTCCGGAGGGGGCTACTCGACCGAAGGCACGATCAAGCACGTGTTCGGGCAGGCCGAGGTGCCGCTCGAGCAGTTCCTGCTGCCGATGGCGCTCTGCGCCGACGCCGTCGTCAAGGACGGCGATCTGATCGGCGACCCCACCGAGGGCGCGCTCGTCGTCCTCGCAGAGAAGGGCGGGATCGACGTCATCGAGACGCGGGAGCACTACCCTCGCGTCGCCGAGCTGCCCTTCGACGCCGAGTACAAGATGATGGCGACGTTCCACCAGATGAAGGACGAGGCCGGCAAGGAGGTCATCCGCTGCCTCGTCAAGGGGGCCCCGGACCAGTTGCTCGCGCGGGCAGCGTTGCGGCCCGCCCCCGAAGACCTTTCGATCGTGCCGGCGGACGATGAGTTCAAGCAGCGGTACATGGACGAGAACGAGCGCCTCGCGAGCAAGGGGCTCCGCGTTATGGCCACCGGCCGCAAGGACTTCGACCCGGAAACGTTCGACGCCTCGGCCGACCTGCTCCCGCTTCTCGACGGGATGACGGTGCTCGCGCTCGCAGGCATCGTCGACCCGCCGCGGGCGGCCGCGAGGGCGGCGATCGCGACCGCCCACGAGGCCGGAATGCAAGTGCGGATGATCACCGGCGACCATGCCGTCACGGCCGCCGCGATCGCGAAGGAGCTCGGCATCCCCGGCAAGGCGATCACCGGAGCCGAGTTCAAGGCCATGTCCGACGCCGAGCTCGAAGCGATGATCGGGGACATCGGGGTGATCGCGCGGGTGGCTCCCGAGGACAAGGTACGGCTCGTGGACACCCTAAAGCGGAAAGGGCACATCGTCGCGATGACCGGCGACGGCGTGAACGACGCACCGGCGTTGAAGGCGGCCGACATCGGGATCGCGATGGGGATCACCGGCACCGAGGTCTCCAAGGAGGCCGCGACCATGATTCTCACCGACGACAACTTCGCGACGATCGTCAAGGCGGTCGAGCTCGGCCGCGGGCTCTACGACAACCTGACGAAGTACATCCGCTTCCAGATGGGTGTGCTCGTCGGCTTCATCGTCACGTTTCTCGGGGCAAGCATCCTCAACATCGTCGGCGGGGTGCCATTCGTGCCGCTCCAGACGCTGTACGTGAACTTCACGACGCAGGTGCTGCAGGCGATCGGACTCGGCTACGGCCGGCCCGCCGAAGGGCTGATGAAGCGCAAACCGCGACCCTCGGACGAACCAATCCTGCCGCGGCCCCTCCTCATCTGGGTCGGCGTCGCAGGGCTCGTACTCGGTGGCGCGACGCTCGGCGTGATCGCATGGGCCGACCACCACTACGACTCGAGCACCGTCGCGCGGACAATGGGCCTGACGACGTTCGCTCTGAGCAACGTCGTCTTCTCCCTCTGCACGCGCGACGAACAGCGCTCGGTGTTCTCGCTCGAGGTGCTCGAGGACCGGATGTTCCTGCTCTGCACGGGCGGATCGCTCGCCGCGATCCTGTTCGGCACCGAGCTCGGGATCTTCAACCGGATCCTCGGAACCGTCCACCTCGACCTGCACCAGTGGCTCGTCTGCATCGTCGTGGGGCTGGCGATCGTCCCGGTCTCGGAGGGCAGACGGCTGCTCCTCGCGCGCAGCAGGCACTCGACAGTCGAGGAGACAGAGGCCTTGGCGACCGGAACGACCTAGACGACCGCGACCGTGACGCCGTCCGACAAGGAGGCAAGGGGGCCGCGGGCGACGCGCCTGCTCGACGCGATCGGGCCCGACACCGCGTGAATCAGCCACAGCTCGCCGACGCTGAGAGGAGAACATGGCCGACACCAGCGAGACGCAACAGGGCTTCATCCCTGGCGACTGCAGGAGCTGCTTCGCCGGCCGGGGCATCGATCTCACCGGTGAGCAGCAGACGAAGACACCCAAGGCACTCGCGTTCGTCCCGGCGGGCATCAACTCCGGCGAGGCATGACGATCATCCCTCGTTGGGAGTGGCGCACCTTCGGCGAAAGCGTCGGGCCCGCCGAGAAGCGCCTCGCCGCGCTGACGCCGGAGAAGGTTGAGGAGAGCGACGAGACATACCTCCTGTCGACGAAAAGCGACGCTTCCGTGAAGATCCGGGGCGGCGTGATGGACATGAAGCACCTCGAGGCCGTGAATGACGACGGCCTCGAACAGTGGCTCCCTGTCCTGAAAGGGGAGTTCCCGCTGTCCGCGGGGGACGCCGCCGCGGTGATCGACGAGCTCGGGATGGCCTCGGTGCCGCTCGACCGCGACGCATACACGCTCGACCAGCTCATTGGCGAGGTCGTGTCCCCGCGCCCGGAGCTCCGCCAGGTCGAAATGCGCAAGCGTCGGATGCACTTCACCTTCCGCGGGGCCATGGCCGAGCTCTCGGAGCTGACGGTGGACGGTCGCGCGACGCGCACGATCGCGGTCGAGCTCGAGGATCCCGTCATCGTGATCGCCGCCGTGCGCGAGCTAGGTCTCGTAGGCAGGCCGAACACATGTATGGCCCGAGGGATCAAAGCCTTCTTGGGTCGTAGGTGAGTCGCTTCGCTGTCATCGACGTCGGGACGAACTCGATCAAATTCCATGTGGGCGAACGCGAGCCCGACGGCAGCTGGCGTACGATCGCCGACCGGGCTGAGGTCACGAGGCTCGGCGAGGGCCTCAACGATGGAGGACGCCTGGGGGCCGAGCAGATCTCACGAGCCGTCGAGGCGATCGGCGGCATGGCGGCCGAGGCCGACCGCGACGGCGTCGAGGCGATCGCCGCCGTCGGGACGGCGTGGATGCGAATCGCCTCGAACGCCGGCGAGCTTGTCGACGCGGTGCGCGAGCGGTGCGGCGTCGAGGTCGAGGTGATCCCCGGGGAGGAGGAGGCCAGGCTCGCCTACATCGCGGCGACCTCGGGGCTCGGCGTCACCGGCGGATCGCTCGTCGTGTTCGACACCGGCGGAGGCAGCTCGCAGTTCACCTTCGGCGCGCCGGGCCGGATCGAGGCGCAGTTCAGCGTGAACGTCGGCGCCGCGCGCTTCACCGAGCAATTCGGCCTCGACGGCGCCGTGCCCACGGAGACCGTCGCCGCCGTGCGCAACGCGATCGGTGTCGACCTTTCCCGCCTCGACGGCCGCGCGGCGGTCGAGCAACTCGTCGGGATGGGCGGCGGCATCACGAACATTACGGCAGTCAAGCACGGGCTCGAGCCCTACGACCCCGAGGTGATCCAGGGAACCGAGCTCGACGCCGCCGAGATCGACCGCCAGATCGAGCTCTACCGCACCCGGTCGGCAGAAGAGCGCCGCAAGCTGCCGGGGCTTCAGCCCAAGCGGGCCGAGGTGATTCTCGCGGGCGCCTGCATCGTGCGGACTGTGCTCGAGAAGCTCGGCCGGGACTCGCTCGTCGTCAGCGACCGCGGCCTCCGGCACGGCCTTCTCGTCGAGCGATTCGGGACGTGAGCGGGGAGAGCCGCGGACGGAGCATCGCCGTCGGCGGACGAACGAAGCTCCCGATCATGGACGACCCGACACAGCTGCTCCGGCACTAACACGACCGGGAAGATCAGCAACGGTACGGGTGTGCCTGAGCAAGGGGGCTCCGAAGATCACGGGCAGCGCCACGGTCGGCACGACGCTCGAGGGCATCACCAGCGCGTGGCCCTACCGCATGGGCGACCCCACGCTCGCCGGCATGGATCGCGAGCAATGCGGCCCGAAGTCGCCGATAGGACGAGGACATCCGTGTTCGACGACCAAGGGGCGTGAGAAGAGGATGGAGGTGCTCGGGCTGACCGACGGGACATGGCTGCTCGCAGCCCTCGTCCTCGCGCTCTATCTCCTCGTGATCTGGATGCTTCTGGAGATCATTTTCCGCGCCGACTTCTCCGGCTCGATGAAGGTCGCCTGGATCTTCGTCGCCCTGCTCCTCGCCCCGGTAGCGGTGCCAATCTGGTTCCTCTGGGTCAGGCGCAAGGACTACTCGAGGACGTAGCGAGCCGCGCTGATCGTCGAACGGGAACCACCATCGTGAGTACGCTCAACGGACCTCGGCAGACTCCGTCGGCGCCCGAAAACGAAGCCGACGGCATCGTAGACTGTCTTCCCAAGAGAGCGAGATCCCGCGTCGGCGGACGGAGCTCGTGATTCCCATGCGGCCGCACTAGTGCGGCGGGAGGTATTGGCGTCGCACCGGAGATATCAGTGCTGACAGGTGTCGAGCCTCGCACCTTTTGGGCGCATTTTGAGGAGTTGACGAGTTTCGCGCGGCCGTCGCGCCACGAGGAGCCGGTGATTGAGCACGTGCGTGCGTGGGCCGGCGAGCGAGGCTTCGAGTTGCGCCAGGACAGCGGACGGAATCTCGTCATTCGTGTCCCGGCCAGCCGCGGGCGCGAGAGCGCTCCGACCCTGGTCCTCCAGGGGCACCTGGACATGGTGTGCGAGCGGGATCCGGGGAGCCCGAACGATCCCGCCGAGGGACGGATCGTGCTGCTCCGGGAGGGCGACTGGCTCACGGCAGACGGGACGACCCTGGGAGCCGACGACGGGATCGCGATCGCGGCGATGATGACGCTCGTCGAAGACGAGTCGATTCCGCACGGCCCACTCGAGCTGCTGATGACGGTGGCCGAGGAGGTCGGGCTGGAGGGTGCCAGCGCCCTCGACGGCTCGCTCCTGACCGGATCGACATTGATCAACCTGGACAGCCAGGAGGACGGCGTCCTCACCGTCGGCTGCGCGGGCAGCACCGATACCTGGGTCAGGGTCGACGCGCCACGCGCCGCGTGCTCCGCGGATGCGATCACGCTGTCGGTCGTCGCGGGGGGAGGGCTCGGAGGGCATTCGGGCGTCCAGATCGCGCTCGGGCGTTCGAATGCGATCAAGGTTCTCGGCCGCGTGCTGCGGGAGGCAGCGGCGGTCGTGCCATTCCGGCTCGTCTCTCTCGACGGTGGCAAGAGCCGAAACGCGATACCGCGCGATGCGGTGGTGATCTGCTCCGTCCCGCGCGATCAGGAGAGAGCATTCCGGGCCGCCGTCGGGTCGGCGACCGCCGTCGTGGAGGACGCCTATGCGAAGACTGATCCGGGCGTCACGACGACCATCGAGAGTGCCGCCGACGCATCGAGCGCCTGGACGGCCGAGGCGACGAGCATGCTGCTCGATGTCGTTGCGGCCGTTCCGACCGGGCCGCTCGCGATGAGCCCCGACTTTGACGGGCTGGTAGAGACGAGCACCTCGCTCGGCGAGGCGACGACGGAGGATGACACGCTGATCTTGCACAGCCTCTCGCGCTCGTCGAACGACCTTGCGATGCCGGAGGTGATCGCATCGCTCGACGCGCTGGCTCGACTCGCGAGCGGTGCGCTCGAGGTGAAGTTCAACTACAACGGCTGGCGTCCCGACCTCGACTCCCACGTGCTGTCCGTTGCGCGTGCCGCGTACGAGCGGCTCTTCAGCGAGCCGCCGTTCGTCTCGGCGATCCACGCCGGGCTGGAGACATCCGTCATCGGCACCAAGGTCAGCGGCCGCCTCGACATGTTGGCGCTCGGCCCACAGATCGAGGGGCCGCACTCGCCCGGCGAGCGTGTCAGCATCCCGACGGTCGAGCGGTTCTGGAAGCTGCTCGTCGAGGTCGTCGACGACATGTCCAAGCCGGAGCGAGTCGTCTGAGTTGTGGGTAGCTGGTGGACGTGGATCGCGATCGCCGCGGGCGTGGCAAGTGGTGATCTACGACGCCGAGAACAAAACGCGGAAGTCAGTGAGGACGCGCGATCAGCGAGTCTCCGTGGCGCAATTGCAAGAATTGCCCGACAGACATCGCACCCAAGGGTCAGGAGGAGACATGGCAGGGAAAGCCGACTTCACCGACGAAGAGTGGGACGCCCTCCAGCAGGGCGTCACCGGCTCCGGCATGCTCGTGTCGGTGGCCCATCGCGGCTTCACCGAAAGCTTCGGAGAGGCAAAGGCGATCGCGAAGCATCTCGCTGCACACCGGGACAGCGAGAGTCAGCTGGTCCGCGAGCTCTCCGGCACGCACGGCACCGGCTTCGGGATCGTCGCCTCGCCGAAGGAGGTCAACGAGGGGACGATGGCGGCCCTTGGCACCGCGGTGACGCTTCTTGGCGAGAAGGCACCTGACGAGCTCGACGCCTACCGGACGCTCGTGCTCGACGTCGCGAACGCCGTCGCCGAAGCCAAGGGAGGAGTCGCCGAGGAGGAGACGGCGGCGATCGAGCAGATCACAACAGCGCTTGGCCCTGGCTGAAGCTCTCGGCCCCGAAGCCATTCCGAAGCGGCCACCTTCGACATGGTCGCACCGAGCGCTAGGCAGGAGCTTCGGCTCGTCTGGTCTCGGCGCAGACGTCCCGGTTTCGGCCTAAGGCCAAGTGTTCCAACCTCTACCGTTTCTCTCGCGTCGTCCCGAATGATGTCATCCTTGGCCATCGTCACGATTCCACTCGCACCGATCGACGCCGTCCGGATCACGATCTTGATGGACAACGTGACCGACCCTCTGCTCTTCCCGTCGGAGCATGTGGAGCGCACGACGTGGTTGCATCAACTCCCGCGGCCTCGCATGACCTCGGCCGTCACCGCCGACGGGCTACCCGACGCGCTGATCGCCGAGCCGGGCTTCTCGGCGCTCGTGAGAGTCACGACCGGCGGGCGCGAACGGACGATCCTCTTCGACGCGGGCGTCACTCCCACTGGCGTGGTGGAGAACATGCGTCGGCTCGAGCTCGCGCCGAAGGACGTCGAGACGATCGTCCTCAGCCACGGGCACTGGGACCACGTCGCCGGGATGGAGGGAATTGCGAAGGAAGTCGGGCGTGCGAGCCTTCCGGTGCTCATCCATCCCGAGTTCTGGCGGCATCGCCGGATCGCGATCCCTGGCCTCACGCCGGCAGAGCTGCCCACGACCAGCCGCTCCGCACTCGAGGGGGCGGGCTTCGAGATCGTCGAGGAACGACAACCATCCTTCCTGCTCGACGGCTCAGTGCTCGTGACAGGCGAGGTCGATCGCACGACGCCGTTCGAGACCGGCTTCGCCGGCCACGAGGCACACGTGCACGGCACCTGGGAGCCCGACCCGCTGATCCTCGACGACCAGGCACTCGTACTGCGTCTCGCCGACCGCGGACTCGTGATCCTCACCGGCTGCGGTCACGCCGGAATCATCAACGTCGTGAGACATGTGCAGAGGTTGACGGGCGAGATGCGCGTCGCTGCTGTCATTGGTGGGTTCCACCTCAGCGGCCCGATGTTCGAGCCGGTCATCGAACCGACCGTCGCAGCCTTCGACGAGCTCCAGCCCATGCTGCTGATGCCGGCGCACTGCACGGGCTGGAAGGCCGTGCACCGCCTCGCGGGTCGCTTCCCCGACGCCTTCGTACAGAGCGCCGTCGGGACGACGATCTCGCTCTGATTCCGGCTGCCTCGGAGTTGGCGTGCTTGGGGTCCCGAGGCCGCCTGGCGGGAGGCGATCCTGGTCGTGCTCGGGCTACGAATGGCTCTTACGTGCCGTCCGGACACGATGCGTTGCACCTGCCATTTGGGCCAGAGCAGAAGCGCGTGACGTCTCCATCTGGAGCTCGCTGTAGATCTCGAGCGCCTGCTCGAGAAGGTGTCCAGCCTTCTCGACGTCATCCGAGCCGCCACGTGCGATGAGCTCCCGGGCGTACTCCTCTTTCGTGTGTGCCAACCACGGTCGAGCCCCGATGCGCTCGTTGGTCGCGATTGCGTCCTCGAAGTGTCGCTCCGCCTCTGTGGAGTCGCCGATCGTAGCGGCGAGGAGAGCGAGGTAGTAGGAGACGGGGCCCGCGCTGAATTCGGGGGTGGACACGGCCACGCGGTCGGCGTATGGGAGCAGGAGCCCTCGAAGGACAGCGCCCTGTTGCGCATCGTGAAGGGAGCTCGCGGTCTCGGCCAGCAAGCTCATGCTCGCGAGCCACATCTCGTTGAAGGGGAGCACGGCGAATCCGTCGATCGCAAGCTCGTTGAAGGTCTCTTGCGATTCGTACCGATGCCCTAGCTGCGCCGTCATGTGGGCCAGGACACAGCGCCAGATTGGATATGTGGGGTAGTCCTCGACCGAGCGCCGGACGATTTCCTCGATCTCATCGAGCCGGCCCTGATGCCGTCGCAGTATGTAGAGCTGGAGCCGGAACGAGACGGCCGAGTTCCAGCTCTCGGCGCGCTCGCCCAGGCTGAGAGCCTCAGCCATAAAAGCTTCTGCTTGGGCAAAGCTGCCCTCCAGGAGCGCGTGGTGTGCCCGCAGTTCAGCCACGATCCAATCCTGGGATGGTTGGCGAAGCTCCGACGCGATTTCCGCCATCGCCTCGAGGTCGGCTTTCGACGCTTGCATCTCGCCGAGCTCGAGCAACGCCTCGGCACGATGTTCGTAAGCCTCCAAGGCTCGTTCCAAGTCGCCGGCATCGGTTGCTACCTGCACGAGTTCTGTGGCGAGCCTCACCTGTTCACGGGTGTGGTCGGGGGAGTGGTGTGCCGCGATGTAGCCGGCAAGCGCATAGGCGATCGTCGTCGGGTCACCGATGCGGCCGGCGAGCTCGAGCGCCTCGGCGCTCAGCGCGGCCCGTCGCGCGGGGGAAAACGAGGCATCTCGAAGAGGACCTCCCGCCAGGCGGGCGAGCAGCCTCACGCGCAATTCGCTCTCCTGGGCCCCGAGCGCGGCGAGGCCTCTCTCCAGTAACGGAACGAGGTATTCGTCGTCGCGAGCGACGTTCCAGACGATTCGGCCGCCGTAGCCGAGCGCAGCTTGCGCGAGCTGCTCGGGCAGACCCAGGCGCTCTGCGAGGTCGGCGGCTTCGCGATAGGTCAGCCTCGAAGCCGGAGTATCCCCGGCCCTGGCCTGGACGTCTCCGAGCGCGATCAGCAGCTCGCAACGGGCCGAATCATGACCCGCCAGAGTCAGCGCCAGCTCGTAGAGGCGCGCCGCCTCCTCGTATGCCAACAGGGTCGCTGCGTGGTCGCCGGCACGTCGGGCGTAGTCGATCGCCTTCTCGACGTCTCCGGCCGGCGCAGCCTCGGCGAAATGAAATGCGAGTTCCGCGAGGTGTGACTCGAGATCGCCGGCATAGAGCGTTTCGAGTGCGCCCCCCGCTCGTGCGTGGAGTTGCAGGCGCCGTCCCGTGGTGAGGTTGTCATAGAGCGTCTCGCGGATCAGCGCGTGCGAGAAGCGCAGACGACCGGGTAACCCAGGCACTCCGCTGACGACGCGGACGGCTATCGCCTCGTCGAGCAGATCGAGAAGATCGCCGCGTGGCATCTCCCTCAGGAGCCCGAGCGCTGCGAGCTCGAATTCGCGGCCCAACACTGCAGCAAGCAGCAGCGTATGCCTGCACCCCTCCGACAGCCGGCCAAGGCGGCGTCCGATCACTTCCCGGACGCCTTCGGGGATGCCGACGCTCCCAGCGCCGTCTCCTGAAAGGCGCCCCTCGGAGTCCAGGAGCCTGACGACTTCGCCAACGAAGAGCGGGTTCCCGTCGGTCTCGGCGTGGATCCGCGTGATCAGCTCCGCAGACGGGACGACGCCGGCGTTGAGCTCGACATAGCGAGCGACCTCCGGTTGAGGGAGACCGGCGAGCGGGATCCTGCGCGTCACGGGCTCGCGCACCAACTCGGCAAGAGTCGAGGCAAGCGGGTCTCGCACGGTCGGGTCGGCGTCACGGTATGTGCCCACGATCAGCAGACGCGAGTCGCCCATCTCCCGTGCAACGAAGCGTAGGAGAAGGAGCGACGGCTCGTCCGCCGCGTGGAGGTCGTCAAGAACGAGGACCAGCGGGCCGGCGGTCGCCGCATTCCTCAAGAACGTCGCGACCGAATCGAAGAGCCGAAAGCGTGCGCTTTCGGATTCGAGCGAGGATGGTTCAGGGAGATCCGGGAAATGCTCGCGCAGCTCGGGGAGGATCTGTGCGACCTCTGGTGCTCCGGCTCCGAGCTCCATCCGCAACGTCTCGCTGTCGGCGTCACGGACATAGGCACGGAGCGCCTGAATCCAGGGCCAATACGCCGGAGCTCCTCCAGCCTCCCAACAGCGCCCGACAAGGACCCGGGCGCCACGCCCGCTCGCGTGGCGGCTCAACTCGTCCGCGAGGCGGCTTTTGCCGATGCCGGGCTCACCGACGAGCAACACGAGGCGGCCCCGTCCGGCGAGCGCTTCGTCAAGACCTGCGCGTAGTTCGCCCAGCTCCGCTTCTCTGCCGACGAACGCGCCCCTCGGTGCCTCAGCAGTCGCCGCGGCGTCCTCGTTTGCCGCCGGTTCAAGGTCGAGAGCGGCATCCTGTTCGAGGATCGCCTTCTCGAGGTCGCGCAGTGGGCGACCGGGCTCGATCCCGAACTCCTCGACGAGCGTGCGGCGGCCATCCCGGTACGCGGCGAGGGCGTCGGCCTGCCTGCCAGAGCGATAGAGAGCGAGCATCAGCTGACCACGAAGTCGCTCGCGGAGCGGGTGATCAGCGACGAGCTTCTCGAGCTCGACGACCGTCTCCGCGGGGCGGCCGAGCGCCAGGCGCGCTTCGCACAGCTCCTCGATGCCTACGAGCCGCAGCTCCTGCAGGCGTGCAATCTCCCCTTGCGCAAAGTCCATATAGGCGAAGTCCGAGAGTGGTGGCCCGCGCCACAGCGCGAGCGCATCCTCGAGGAAACGTGCTGCTGCCGCGGCGTCACCGGCGCTGAGCGACGAGCGACCGGCGACGAGCAGACGCGCGAATCGGTCGGCATCGACCTCGTCGGCTCCAGTCTGCAGGCCATATCCCGTTCCACGTGTACGAAGAGCGCCTGGTCCGAGCGCCTTTCGCAGCCGCGACATGTGCGCCTGAAGGCTCTTCGCCGCTGTGACCGGCTGCTCGACGCCGTAGAGATCCTCGAGCAGGCGCTCGGCCGGTACGACCTCGTTCCGCTGCAGAAGCAAAATCGCGAGCAAAGCCCGTGGTCGAGCCCCGCCGAGCTCGATCGCCCGACCGCCGTCCTCGACCTCGAGTGGGCCCAGAATCCGGAATTCCACGTGATCCGCCGCAACCGTTGTAACCGACCGGCAGCCGACCTGCAACCGTGCGGCCCGAGTCTGCGCTCAGTCGATCGCATCGGCGATCGAAAGCGAGGAGGAGAGCATGAAAAGGCATCAGCGGTTGCTCGGGGCGTTCGTTCTGTCGCTCGTCACGGCGGTGATCATGGTCGGCACCGCGCAGGCCCAGCATCCGAACGACCGAGGCGGCATGCTCGGCGTCGGCGGAATTGCCGCCGAGAGCGTCGCGGATCACGCCGTTATCCCGAACGACCGGGCCGGCATGCTGGGCGTCGGCGCGATCGAGCGAGAGGCGCTGCAGAGCGCATCGGTACGACCCGACGACCGCGGTGGCCTGCGCGGGCCCGGAGCGGTGGCGGCGGGACCCATCGCGGCCGTTGTCGACGACGGATTCCAGTGGCGCGACGCGGCCTTCGGGGCAGGCGCTGCACTTGCCATCGTCTTCCTCGGCATCGTCGGGGCACTCACTCTGCGCCAACACCGCCGGGTGATCCTGCGCTGAGCTCCTCGAGTGGGCGATCCCTTCGTACGAGCTTGGAGGGTTCGGCGGCGTTCATCTGGGCATCAGTGACTGAGCGCGGTTCACGGCGGCACCCCAGCGACGTTCTGGGGCTTGACCGTCGAGCGCCTGCCCGATATGAACGACCAGCTGCGTTGCTTTACGACGACGTGATGCCCCACTCTGCTCGAGGAGGAGGCCATGAAGTTCAGCTACGCCCTGTTGCCGGATCATCCCGTGGGTGAGCTCGTCGACTCGATCGTGCTCGCCGACGAACTCGGCTTCTTCGGCGCCTACGGGGCGGACGAGACGTACCACAAGGACCAGTGGCAGATCGCCGCCGTGGCGGCGACGCGCACGAAGCGGATCCGGCTCTCCCCATGTGTGACCCACATCATCCTCAAAGAGCCGACGATCCTCGCCCACTCGATCGCGACCCTCGACGAGCTCTCGAACGGCCGTGCCGAGGCGGTCTTTTCGATCGGGAACATCGCCATGCTCGACCAGTACCACGTGGACTGGAAGTCCGGTGGCCAGATCAAGCGGCTCCGAGAGGCGCATCACGTCATGCGGACGATGCTCGACGAGGGGAAGATCGACTTCGAAGGCGAGTTCTACCGCTACACCGGTCTCTTCACGTCAGCTCGCCCCGTTCAGGAGCGCGTGCCGCTGAAGATCGGCGCCATGCGCGGGCCGAAGTCGTTCGAGCTCGCCGGCGAGATCGCCGACGGAATGCACCAGGCGCTCGCATATTCGAAGGAGGCGATGCAGTTCGCGACCGACCACGTCAAGCTCGGTGCCGAGCGGGCGGGTCGCGACGCCTCACAGCTCGATCTCGGCGCCTGGATGGTGACCTCGATCTCGAACGACTCGGAGGCCGCGAAGCAGGCGGCGCGCGTCGTCGTCGCCTTCTACATTCCGGCGATGCCGCGCGAGCAGATCGAGCGGCACGGGATCGACCCCGACAGTCTGCAGCCGATCCTCGACGCCTTCAACGTCGGTGATGTCGGGAAAGCGGTCGAGCTGACCACGATGGAGCTGACGGAGAAGCTCTCGATGTCGGGCTCTCCTGACGAGTGGGTGCACCGGATCAAGGACGACGTAATCCCGAGCGGCTTCGACCACATCATCTGCGCTCCGATCGACCCGTACCTCGTCGAGGCCTGGTCGGGGCTCGAGGTCGAGAACGTCCCCGACCAGCAGGGCCAGCTCCGCCTCATCGCGGACCACGTCATGCCTCAGTTCGCCTAAGGTCTCAACCCGCTAGCCGTTCTCCTGGGCGGCTCGCGTCCGAGCCCGGACGCGAGCAGCCTGAGCCGCTCGCGCCGCTCTCGACCGAACCAGCTAGCGCTGAATGATGCGGTGGACTTCCAGGTATTCGAGCGACGGTGGCCCGTCGCCGAATCCTGTCTCCTTGCGGACAGCCATTACCTTCTCGCCCCACGCCTCAGCCTGTTCACGGGAGTCCCACACCTCAAAGATCCGGATCTTCCCGTCTTCGCCGACCGCGGCGGTGTGAAACACACCTCCGGGCGGCGGCGTGTCGCCGACCCCCAGCTTTTCGCGCATCTGATCGTACTCATCGGGTGTTATTCCCGTCTTAACGAACCTTGCAGTCGCCACGCGAGCCTCCTGTGATAGACGAGACGACACTACTCCCAAACGGCGTGCATCAACGCACATTTCCTCGAACCCTGATGTCCGCGAACGTGGAGTACCAGCGTAGAGTTGAGCTCCCGAGCGAAAGAGAGGACACGATGGCTGTTGGGATACGGATCAAGCTTCCCGGGATCACGCAGGAGCAGTTCGACAGGGGGCATGACCAGATCAACCCCGATCGCACTCCGCCGAAAGGGCTCATCTTCCACTCATCCGGGCCGGTGGACGGCGGTTGGGGGATTCTCGACTTCTGGGAATCGCGTGAGGACTTCGACACATTCGCGGCGCGGATCCCCGAAGGAATGGCGGCGGCGGGCGTCGAGCCGCAGGGGCCGCCCGACATCAAGGAGTTCCCCGTTCACGAGATGATCCACCCCTAGCGGCGACTCGGCCCGTCGGCGGGACATTGCGCGCCATGCCCTGAATGGATGGCGTTCCGCGGCGGCTGCAGATCGACGACAGCGTGAGTGCAGACTCGCCCATCGAGCAGTTCCGTTACGGGCGGGAGCTTGTCTGCGGGCTGACTCGAGCTCATACACCTGTGGGGGCGTGACGTGCGCGTGGGCGTTGTCGGTTGCGGCCTGGTCGGCGCGGCGGTCGCGCGCGAGCTCCAGCTGCGTGGCGTGCCGACCGTCGTGTACGAGGCGACCCGGCCGGGAGAGGGGACGTCCGGCACGACGTTCGCCTGGGTGAATTCGCATGACAAGGAGCCACGGGCATACCACGACCTGAACGTCGCGGGAATGCGGGCGCATGCCGAGTTGCAGGCGTCCGATCGATCGACAGCAGAGTGGTTCTTTCCGACCGGGAATCTCGTCTGGGTGTCGGAGGAAGCCGCTGCGGGTCGCTTTGCGGACACGCGAGAGCGGCTTGCCTCGTCCGGCTACCCGATGGTCGAATTGTCGGTGGAGGCGGCACGCGACCTCGAGCCAGGCGTGATCTTCGACGGCGCCGAAGAGAGCGTCTTCTTCTTCCCGTCCGAGGGATACGTCCTGCCCGCGATCCTGGTCGGACGGCTGCTCGGCGAAGCGCTCGACCGGGGCGCTGAGCTGCGAAGTCTCGCCGTCGTCGAGGCGGTCGAGTTCGTAGCCGGTGGGGTTCGACTCCGGCTCGACGACGGATCCTCCGACCAGGTGGACTTGGTGGTCTGCTGTGCCGGGCGCTGGACGGCTGAGGTAATGACAGCCGCGGGGTATTCGCTGCCGATGGTGGATACGCGAACGACGGGATCATCCGCGGTCGGCTACCTCGCCTACACGCGTCCGGCGCCGGTCAGGCTTGGTCGTGTTGTCACGTCCCCACGGCTGAACGTCCGGCCGGACGGGGGCGGCCGCCTCGTTCTGCAGGCGCTGGATCTGGACAGTGCGGCCGACCCGACCGTCGACGCCCCCGAGGCGGGTGGAGCGGTCGGCTCGGAGTTCGAGCGCCGTGCCGCAAGGATTCTTCAAGGCGGGGAAGCGATTCGGCTGGCCGCGATTCGTGTCGGGCAGCGAGCCCTTCCGGCCGATGGGCTGAGCGTCGTCGGGCAGGTCGACGACGCCGGCCGGCTCTACGTCGTCGTCACCCACAGCGGGGTGACGCTCGCTCCTCTGCTCGCCCGTCTCGCTGCGGATGAGATCGTCGAGAGTGCCCGCCACGAGCTGCTCGAGCCGTTCCGCCCGCAACGGCTCGTCTCGACGGTGTCGGCAGCGACCTGACCGCGGTGGCGGCGAACGCGCTCCGGGCTTCGGCTCGAAATGAGAGCGGGCCGTCGATGCGTGCGGCGGCCCGCTCGTCGCAACCCACCGCCTGAGAGAGGAGTCGATTCTCTCAACGCCAACGGCAGAGCTCGAGCCTACTCCTACGACGTGTTCTGGACAAACGGCTGTGCCTCGGCTCGTCTCGTTGCCGACGGCGATGGTCGTAGGGGTGTCGATCGGTTCGCCGGCCATCAGCCGCTGCAGGGTCGGCACGTCATTCGAGGAGCTGGGTTCACCTGCGGCGCGATAGGCTCAGCCGCCAAACGAGATCACAGGAGGGCAGTGGCCGTGAACGTTTCCTCGCGTTTTGACGTAGCCGGCTTCGGCGTCATCGTCACCGGCGGTGCAAGCGGGCTCGGGCTCGCCTACGGCGAGGTGCTTGCGGCGCACGGAGCGCGGGTCACGCTGATCGACGTTGACGCCGGCGCGGTCGCCGGCCAGGCATCCCGGTTGCAGGACGAAGGACTCGACGTGCGGGGCGCCGTCGCCGACGTGACGGATCATGCCACCCTCGGTCGCGCGATCGACGAGGCGGCGGAGGCGTACGGCCGGCTCGATGTCGCGTTCGCGAACGCCGGCATCGATCCAGGTGTCGGTTTCGTCGGCGCCTGGGCCGGCGATGCGCGCCCACGAATCGAGGAGGGAGCGCTCGAGCGCTATACCGACGAGCGCTGGAACCGCGTGATCGACATCAACCTCAACGCGGTTTTCGCGACGGCGCGTGCAGCAGCCCGCCACATGCGGCCGCGGGGGTTCGGGAGAATCATCGTGACGACGTCGCTCGCGGCCACCAAGGTCGAGCCCGCAATCGGCTCCGCGTACATGACGGCAAAGGCCGGTGCAAGGCACCTCATGCATTGCCTCGCGCTCGAGCTCGCCGCAGAGGGCATCACGGCCAACGCGATTGCCCCCGGGTTCTTCGTCACGAACATCGGCGGCGGACACGCGCACAATCCGGACCTGCAGGCGGCGCTCGCGAAGGACATTCCCATGCACCGCGTCGGCCAGCCAGACGACATCAAAGCGCTGGCCCTCTTTCTCGCGTCGCCGGCCTCGGAATACATCACCGGGCAGGAGATCGTGATCGACGGCGGCTGGGGACTGGGAGCCGCGGACTGAGCTCGGTCGTCGTTTGAGGTCGCTCGGCGAGGCTAGGAGTGCCCCGGCGCTTGCGCGCGCTTGGCCAACGCGACCGGATCGACCAGGATCGTCTGTCCCCGGTGCAGCTCGACCGTCTTGCGTTTCACCTCGGCGCGCAGCACGCGGTTGATGGTCGCCCTCGACGTCCCGGCCAGGCCGGCGATCTCGCTCTGCGAGAGGGGGATGACCGTGCCGGGTGCTCCTCCGCCGTACAGAGCGGCGAGCTCACCGAGGCGGCGTAACACGCGGGTCTCCGCGTCGACGAAGAGCGCCTCGACGAGAAGGTCGCTCGTCCGCCTGACCCGATCGGCGAGCAGGCGGACGAGCACCTCGTTCACCGCCGGGTACTGCTGCCGCAGGCGCGTGAAGTCCGCCCGGCGCACCGCGTAGGTTGCTGCCGGCTCCAGTGCGGCGATCGTCGTAGATCGCGTCTGCTCCACCTCGAGCAGCGCCAGCTCCCCGAATGCGTCGCCGGGACCGTGGACCGAGACGGTCACCGTGTCACCGACCCGGGTGACCATGCGAGCGGCGAAGTGGCCACGGATGATCAGGTGCAAGGTGTCGGCCGGGTCGCCGCGATGGAAGACGACTTCGTTTCGGCTGAAACGGCGCTGCTCTGCGATTGAGACGAGGCGCCGGAGCTCCGGCGCCGGCAGATCTCGGAACAGCTCAACCCCGAGCATCGAGGGTGAAGTGTGACACGCGCGACACATGCTCTGTCAAGCGCGCGCACTACCTGCAAGAGCGCGAGCATCCCAGCCGTCTTTCGGTCACATGGGTGAACAGGCCCACAGACCGGAGGAGGCAGGGAGATGAAGCGCAGTCGTTTCAGGATCAGGATCAGGGTCTGGACGGCCTTGGCCTTCGCGGTCGCATCACTCGCGTTGGTCTCGAGCGCCCAGGCGGTCGTGTTGGCGGACGCCACCGGCGCCGGACCGAGCACAACTCCGCCGACGCCGCTGATTGCCACGACGGACGGTGGCTTCAGCTGGGCCGACGCTGGGATCGGTGCAGCTATCGCCCTCGCAGTGGCGTTCGGCAGCATCGCCGTCGCCCGGCTTGCTCACAACGGCAGGCTCCGCCCGACGTAGCTCGAGACGAAATACAGCACGACAGGACAGCTCCGAGGGAGGCCCTAGCCGGCCTCCCTCGGCCGGTACCCGTCGGGTGTAAGCAGACGGGCGATTTAGACCGGCACTCGGTCGGCCGCGATGATCGCATCGATCCTCGTAGCGAGATGGACTCGACGCTCACAGGTGTGCTCGGCTCGTGTCATCGCCTTCGATGGGGGTGACGTGCCCGGCAAGAAGCCGAAGAAGGCGCGGCCCAGCGTCATGTCCTTGACGACGGGAGCACCGAGCTCGAAGCCGAGCTTGCGCACGCACGATCGCAGCTGGGCAAGAACCTTCACAGCCTGGGCCTTCGCTCGTGCTGAGAGCGGCTTCGTGCTGACCACCGGCTTGAGATATTTGAAACAGGCTCTCGTCGCGGTCTCCACTTTCGCGTGACCGACAGCATGCAGCCGCTGCTCCTGCGCAGGGGTGAGATGGAAATTGCCCGCGCGATCCGGATTCGGATGCGGCACCCCGTGCGCACGCATGCAGGCGGCGAACGCGAGTCCAGCCTGATAGGGGTTAGCGGACGGCTGTGGTGGCTTCGCATCCACGCACCCCACGCCTGCCGCGAGTCCCAGGACCAGCGCAATACCGCAGACCCAGCGGCTGCGTGGAACGGGTGATCTCCACCTCGCGTGTTTCATAGCTGCGAATACACCGGCAATTGACGTGCGGTTCCTGCTCGTCGGTTCGACTTGCGCGTTCCATTCTTACTCCAAGATCGGTAGCGGTCTCCGCGAACATGGGTGGTCCCACCGATGGCGGACCGCCCGCCTGGCCGTAGGTTCAAACGCGATCCGACAAAAGGAGATCGCATGGAGACCTACCTCATCCTTCGGCGGGGCGGCTGGCGCACCGACGAAGAGCTGCAGGAGGCGGTGGCGCGTTCGACGTCCGAGGGAGAACGGATGTCGGAGGACGTCCGCTGGATCCGCAGCTACGTACTCGACGAGCCGCGTGGCGTCGGGACGGTCTGCATCTACCAGGCTTCCAGCCCGGAGGCGATCCGGGCGCACGCGAGCGCGGCGGACTTGCCCATCGACGAGATCGTCCGTGTTGTCGACACCGTCGTCGTCAGGCCGGATCCCGAACCGGCGACCATCGAGCCAGGAGGACGACATGCGTCGTAGCCTGACCATTTCGCTGACAGCGCTTCTCTGTGCCGTCGTTCCGCTCGCCGCCTGGGCGGCCCGGACCAACAAGCCCGACCCGATGGGGCACATGCAGATGGCCGCACCGGCGCAGTCGGCGCCGAACGGGCTCGCACCGATCGTTGCCAGGGCCCGCCTGGCAACGGCGAAATACGCGACGAGCCTCGAAGCGGCCCGCAAGGACGGCTACACCGTGAACGTCACGCAGATGATCCCGGACATGGGGTGGCATTTCCTCAACCCGAAGATCAGCGGGTTCGATGCGAGCAAGCCGCCGATCCTCGTCTACGAGAAGCGCGGCGCCACCTGGCACCTCGGGGCATTCGAATGGGTGTTCACGACGAAGCCCGCAAAGGCGCCGCTGCCCGGAGCGACGTACGGATCGTTCCCCGCCGCATGCCACTACACGGACGGCACGTTCGTCCCCGCGGCCGCGGAGGCGGACTGCGCGAAGACGAGCCCCGAGAGCGGAGCCGCGTTTGGCTTCTGGCACCCCGACTTCGTGACACTGCACCTCTGGGCCTGGTACCCGAACCCGGACGGCATCTACGCGGGCATGAACCCGCTCGTGCGTCCCTTCAACGCAGGCTGACGATGTTCAGCGATGGCGGCGACCGGTCTTTCGCGGCCGGCCGCCGCCGCCGAATCACGCGGATCGTCGCCAACGTGGCATCCGGCCGTACCGGTTGCACCTCCATCGGCGTAGGCTGACGTCGTGCAGAAGGTGTTGCTCGAAACGGGTGCCGATGGGCAGGCGGGTTCGAGTGGGCTGCTCGAGCGGGCACGCTACCTCTCGGCGTTGAGCGAGTCTTTCGCCGCGGTTGCGAGCAGCGCCCGGGGGCGGCTCGTGCTGATCGGCGGTGAGGCGGGCGTCGGCAAGACGCTGCTCGTGCGGCGTTTTTGCGACGAGGCTGGTCGATCGGCGCGCGTTCTGGAGGGATCCTGCCACGCGCTGTTCACTCCAAGCCCGCTCGGTCCTCTGCTCGACGTGGCCGAAACCACGGGTGGCGAGCTCAGCGTGCTCCTGGCAGCGGGTGCGAGGCCGCAGGAGGTCGTGGTGGAGCTGATGCGCGAGCTCGGGCGGCGCTCGCCGACGATTCTCCTGTTCGAGGACGTCCATTGGGCGGACGAGGCGACGCTCGACGTTCTACGGCTGTTGGCGCGCAGAGTCGTGGCGGTTCCGGCCCTTGTCGTCGCCACGTACCGGAACGATGAGCTCGATCGCGTCCATCCGTTGCGCACCGTGCTCGGCGAGCTTGCGACGGGCGAGTCGATCGAGCGCTTGGAGATCGAGCCACTGTCTGCGGCCGCAGTGGCGACGCTGGCCGAGCCGTACGGCGTCGACGCCGACGAGCTCTTTCGAAAGACCGCCGGGAACCCGTTCTTCGTCACCGAGGCTCTGGCGGCCGGGGAAGGCCAGATCCCGCCGACGGTCCGAGACGCGGTTCTCGCGCGGGCCGCGCATCTGGGGCCTCGCGCCACTGCGCTCCTCGAGGCTATTGCGGTCGTCCCGCAGCAGGCCGAGCTGTGGCTCGTGGAAGCCCTCGCCGACGATGGCGTCGATCGTCTCGAAGAGTGTGCGAGCTCCGGTGTGCTCCGCGCTGAGCGGCAGAGCGTCTCGTTCCGCCACGAACTCGCCCGCCTCGCGATCGAGGAGTCTCTGGCCCCGAACCGGAGAGTGACGCTGAACCGGAAGGCGCTCACCGCGCTCGCCGACCCCCCGACGGGTGCTCCGGACTTCGCGAGACTCGCCCATCACGCCGAAGCCGCCGCCAACGCCGTCGCCGTGCTGCAGTTCGCGCCAGCGGCGGCCGAGCGCGCGGCGTCACTCGGCGCTCATCGTGAGGCAGCGGGGCAGTGGGCACGGGCGCTGCGATTCGCCGACGGCGTCGACGCATACGCGCTCGGCGAGCTGCTCGACCGTCACACGTATGAGTGCTACCTCACCGACGAGTTCGAGGAGGCGATCAAGTCCGGAGGCCGCGCGATCGAGTGTTACCGAAAGGTTGGCCAACAGCGAAAGGAGGGCAACGCGCTGTGGTCGCTCTCGCGCGTGCTCTGGTGCGCCTGCCGGAACGCGCAAGCCGAGGAGGCCGGGCACGAGGCGATCGCCTTGCTCGAGCAGATCCCGCCGGGACGGGAACTCGCGATGGCGTACAGCAATCTCTCGCAGATCCGCATGAACAAGGAGGATCGCGAGGGGACCGTCGCATGGGGCACGCGCGCGATCGAGCTCGCGGAGCGCCTCGACGAGCTCGAGATACTCTGCGAAGCACTCACCAATACCGGTGCGATCGAGTTCCTGTCGGGAGCTTCGGAGGGGAGGCAGAAGCTCGAACGAAGCCTCGAACTGGCACAGAATGCGGGGCTCGAGGGTATCGCCGGGCGCACGTTCAGTGCTCTCGTCTGGGCGGCAACCCGCCGCCGCTCGTACGAGGACGTCAACCGCTATCTCGAGGCCGGCCTCGACTACTGCAGCGTCCGCGAGTTCGATATTTGGCGGCACTACCTGCTCGCACAGCGCGCACGCTGCGACCTCGACCAGGGCCACTGGACCGAGGCTCTCGGTTCCGTTGAGCTCGTTCTGCGACGCGGCCGCCAGCCGGCGCGCATCGTCGCACTGGTCGTGCTGGGGCTGGTCCGGGCCCGGCGCGGCGATCCCGAGTCGTCGGGACCCCTGGATGAGGCGCTCGCACTCGCCGTACCGACCGGAGAGCTGCAGCACATCGCGCCGGTAGCCGCCGCCAGGGCCGAAGCTGCCTGGCTCGCAGGCGACCCCCACGCCGTCGTCGAGGCGACCGAGACCGCCCTCGAGCTTGCCGAGCGGTGCAAGGATCCGTGGCTGACCGGCGAGCTCCATGACTGGCGCAGGCGCGCGGGAGTGCGTGAGGACACTCCGGCCGGCGTCGCCGAGCCGTACGCCGCCCAGATCGCCGGCGAGTGGGGTCGCGCTGCAGCGCTGTGGTCGGCCATCGGCTGCCCCTACGAAGCTGCGCTCGCGCTCGCCGAGGCCGACGAGGAAGGCGCGCTCCTAGAGTCGCTGGCCGAGCTGCGGCGGCTCGGTGCCGGCCCGGCCGCCACGATCGTCGCGCGCCGCCTGCGCGAGCGCGGTGCGCTCAAGGTGCCACGAGGGCCACGGCCCAAGACACGGCGAAATCCCGCCAACCTGACCTCCCGCGAGGTGGAGGTGCTCGTGCTGGTCGCCCAAGGGCTCCACAACTCGGAGATTGCCGGGCGCCTGTTCCTCGCCGAGAAAACCGTCGACCACCATGTCTCGGCGATCCTCCGGAAGCTCGGCGTACGCACGCGCGGGCAGGCGAGCACCGAGGCTGTCCGGCTTGGGCTCATCGGCCAAGATGGGTAAGGCTCGTCGCACAACCTGGGGAAGTCGCCCGATGCCCGAATAGGGGCCACGCGTCCACCCTTCGCTGACAGTCATTCGAGCGAAGGAGGTACGTCATGACGACCCCGATGCGAACCATTTGCCGGCCGGTTCCTCTTTGCATCTCGCTGGCAGCTGTCGCGATCGCTGCCGCGGGCGCCACGTCAGCCGTCAATCGGCCCAGTCCTCTCGACAGCCGGCTCCACATCTATCCCTACGAGGCGCCTTTTGGCCCAGCAGCCGGCGCGCAGGCGAATCCCCTCACAGCCCGGCTCCACGTGTTCCCCTACGAAGCTCCGTTTGGTCCGGACGTGAGCCCTGTTCTCGCAAGCCCGCCTTCAGTGCCGTGAGGGAGGCGGCTCGCTGTGCCGATGCCCGAGGCAGGAGAGCATCGAGTCAGATTCGTTCGGGAGCCGCGCTTCCTGCCGCACAGTCGCGGCTCCGGCCGCCTCCCGCCAACCGCCTTCGGCCGATCGTGCTCTCACGCCCCACGGCGTGGATCGTCAGGGCTGTGCTCGCCAGCACCGGCCGCGGCGAATTCAGCCATGCCGAGGAGTAGTAGTGGACGCCGCCGATGACGCGCACCCCGGGCGGCGCTACCACCGGTGTCTCGGACTGGTCGTCGCCGCGAATCCCCTCACGCCTGCCTGCATCCTTCTGCACCAGCGTCCCCCCAGACTGCAACGCGCTCGCCCGACGCTGCCCCTTGCCGCCAGCGACTCCGACAATACACGGTCCGGTTCCCGGCTCCATCACTCACGCCGGGCGAATCGTGTGGGCGATTCGTTCGCCTGCGCACCGACGGTGCTGTGTGGAGAACTCGATCGCCGAGCGGCCGCGCCGCACCGAGAGCTGCGGCGCGAGCGAGACCTCGTCCTCTAGATTGCGCCGGTGAGCTTCGCTGTCGCCGCCGGCGCGTATGACCGTTTCATGGGCCGCTACTCGGTTCCGCTTGCCCCGCAGCTTGCAGAGCTCGCACATGTCTCGCCTGGGCAGCGCGTGCTCGACGTCGGCTGCGGGCCGGGAGCACTGACCGCCGAGCTGGTCGATCGGGTCGGAGCGGACGCCGTGTCTGCGGTCGACCCCTCCGAATCGTTCGTCTCGGCAGTCGAAGCGCGCCACCCGGGAGTGAGCGTGCAACGAGCATCGGCGGAGCAGTTGCCCTTCCAAGAGGGCGCGTTCGACGTCGCCCTGGCCCAGCTCGTCGTCCATTTCATGGCAGACCCCGTTGCCGGACTACGCGAGATGGCACGAGTGACGCGGCCGGATGGTTTGGTCGCGGCATGCGTCTGGGATCACGGCGGTGGGCAAGGGCCGCTGAGCCTGTTCTGGCAGGCGGCGCGGGAGCTCGACCCCGGCGTCGAGGATGAATCGCGTCTCGCAGGCTCCCGCGACGGCCACCTGGTCGAGTTGTTGCAAGCAGCCGGGTTGCGCGACGTCGACGGGACGACTCTGTCGGTGTCCGTAGAGCACCCGAGCTTCGACGATTGGTGGGAGCCGTACACGCTCGGCGTCGGTCTTGCCGGTGCGTACGCGAGTGGGCTCGAGCCAGTACGTCAGGCAGAGCTGCGCGAACGCTGTCGACGGCTTTTGCCTCCGGCGCCTTTCACCTTGAAGACGCGCGCCTGGGCCGCTCGCGGCGTCGTGTAGCGCTGCCGGAACCGAGTCCCGCGTGCCGCCGGGCAGGAGCCACCGCCTATCGTGACGGGGTGAGCGGTGCACTGAACCCGACGCTGAAGGCTGTCAGCGACGCAGTCCTCGCTGTTGCGGCCGAGCTTTCCGTGGACGAGGTGCTGCAACGCCTCGTCGAGCAGGCATGCGAGCTGGCCGGCGCCCGCTACGCCGCGCTCGGACTGCCGGACGGTGAGGGCGGGTTCCGCCGGTTCTTGACCGCTGGTATGACCGACGAGCTCGTATCCACGCTCGGGCCCTTGCCGCGCACACACGGAATGCTCGGGGCGATGCTCGAGTCCGGTGAGTCGTTCCGCACCCCGGACATCCACGACGATCCACGCTTCCGCGGCTGGTGGCCGCAGGGCCATCCGGACATGCGCTCGTTTCTGGGCGTTCCGATCGCTGCCGCAGGCCGGGTGATCGGCTCCTTCTACCTGACCGAGAAGGAAGGAGAGAAGGACTTCTCCGATGACGACCAGGCGTTGATCGAGCTCCTCGCCGCCCACGCGGCGATCGCGATCACGAATGCGCGCCTCTACGAGGAGAGTCGTGAGCTGGCCATGCTCTCGGAGCGCAATCGCCTGGCGCTCGAGCTCCACGACGCCGTGAGCCAGAAGCTCTTCTCGCTCGTCCTGTTGGCCGAGGCTGCGACGACGATGCTCGATCGCGAGCCCGCATCGGCTCGGGAGCAAGTCGCTCGGCTGAGGGTGCTGGCGCAAGAGGCGCTCGACGAGCTGCGCACGCTGATCTTCGAGCTCCGTCCGCCCGACCTCGAGAAGGACGGCGTCGGCGGTGCGCTCCGCAAGCACGTCGAGATGCTTCGCCGCCAGGGGAGCACGCGCTTCGACCTCGAGGTCGACGAGCTTCCGCGCGATCTGAGCCGTGACCGCGACGTCCTGCGTATTGCACAGGAGGCGCTGCAGAACGCCCTGCGCCATGCGGCAGCCACTCGCGTGACCATTCGGCTGCAACGCGTCGAAGACCGAGCCGTGCTCGAAGTTGCCGACGACGGCAAAGGCTTTCACCCTGCCGGGCACACGTTGCGCACGACCCGGCTGGGCTTGACGTCGATGGAGGAACGGGCGGCGCGGCTCGGCGGTGCGCTCACGATCGAGTCGGCGCCGGATCGCGGTACGACCGTACGTCTGGAGGTGCCGATTGGCGGTTGAGCAGATCCGGATTCTGATCGTCGACGACCATGCCGTCGTTCGCGAGGGGCTGCGTCACTTCCTCGCGCTGCAGGAGGGGTTCGAGATCGTCGGCGAGGCCGCCGACGGGGTCGACGCGGTCACGGCCGCTCGGTCACTCCGGCCCGACATCGTGCTGATGGATCTGGCGATGCCGCGGCGTGACGGGGTCGAGGCGATGCGAGAGCTCCGTGCCAGCGTCCCTGAAGCCCGCGTGATCATCCTGACGAGCTTCCTCGAGGACGACCGCCTGCTACCCGCCTTGCAGGCCGGGGCAGCGGGGTATCTGCTCAAGAACGTCGAGCCGGAGGAGCTGGCGCGAGCGATTCGCACCGCCGCTCGCGGGGGGACGCTGATCGACCCCGCAGTCGCGGCGAGACTCGTCGAGACGCTGTCGGAACGGGTCGAGCAGCGGCCTCCATTGACCGCTCGCGAGCAGGAGGTGCTGCGGCTCATCGCCCGCGGCTACCCGAACAAGCGCATTGCCCGGGAGCTCGGGATTGCCGAAAAGACGGTGAAGACGCATGTCTCGCACGTCCTCGGCAAGCTCGCGGTCGACGATCGCACGCAGGCTGCGCTGTACGCGACGCGACTAGGCCTCTAGTCCTACGACCAATGTCCAATGGCGGGGGAGACCCGCGCCGACCTACCGTGGTCCCATGACAACGGCAATCGTCACCGGAGCATCGCGCGGTCTGGGTCGTGCCCTTGCGGCAGCGCTTCACGACCGCGGCTACCGCGTCGTCGTCGATGCGCGCGATGACTCCGCGCTCGAGGCAGCCTGGATCGGGACCGACGTCACCCGTCTCGCCGGCGACGTCGGCGACGAGGGCCACCTACGTGCGCTCGTCACCGCCGCCGGCGAGATCGACGTCGTCGTCAACAATGCCGGACTTCTCGGCCCCAGCCCGCAGCCGTTCCTGGCGACCTACCCGCTGGACGCGCTGCGCCCGCTGTTCGAGGTCAACGTCTTCGCGCCGCTGAGGCTCTTGCAGCTCGCGCTTCCCCACCTGAGTGACGGCGCCCGGTTGCTCAACGTGACCTCCGACGCCGGCACCGAGGCCTACGCGGGGTGGGGTGGTTACGGAGCGTCGAAGGCTGCCCTGGAGCAGCTGACCAGTGTCTTCGCGGTCGAGCATCCGGAGTACGCCGTGTACAGCGTCGATCCCGGCGACATGCGCACGGTCATGCACCAGGACGCGTTCCCCGGCGAGGACATCTCGGACCGTCCGCTTCCCGAGGACGTCGCGCCCCACATCGTGTCCCTGATCGAAAGCGGTCTGCCGAGCGGGCGTTACAGGGCGGCCGAGCTCGAGGCGACTCGGGCATGAGCGTCGTCTCGTTCGCACTCCCGAACGAGCTCGAGGCGCACGCGCCGCCCGAGGCGACAGGGCTGAGACGAGACGACGTCCGCCTGCTGGTCGCACGCCGGGAGGACTGCCGCATCACCCACGCGCGCTTCGGCGAGCTGCCGCGGTTCCTCAACGCCGGCGACTTGCTCGTGGTCAACAACTCGGCGACGATGCCCGCCGCGCTCGACGCCGGCTACCGCGATCTGGAGCTCGAGCTGCACCTCTCGACGCCGCTTCCGGCCGATGCCCGGAGGTGGGTCGTCGAGCTGAGGAAGGCCGACGAGCCATTCGGCGACGTCGGCGCCGGAGCGGTGATCGACCTGCCGGCGCGGGGAAGGGCGGAGATCCTGGCGCCCTACCTCGATGGGAGACGCTTGTGGGTCGCGCGGCTCGAGCTGCCCCTCCCTCTGCACGAGTACCTCGCCCGTCACGGCAGGCCAATTCGCTACCGCTACGTCCCTGAGCGATGGCCTCTGGCGAGCTACCAGAACGCCTACGCGCAGGAACCGGGCAGCGCCGAGATGGCAAGCGCCGGTCGCCCTCTCACAGCGGAGCTCGTCGCGACGCTGATCGGCAAGGGAGTCTTGCTCGCACCGATCACGCTGCATGCCGGCGTGTCGTCACCGGAGCGCCACGAGCGCCCCTATCCCGAGCGCTACGAGGTCGCGGCGGCGACAGCGCGGCTCGTCAACGCCGTGCACTCCTGGGGCGGGCGGGTCGTCGCTGTCGGCACGACAGTCGTCCGCGCTCTGGAGACGGTCGCCCGGCTCGACGGGACCGTTTCGCCCGGCGCCGGCTGGACGGGCCTCGTCGTGACACCTGAACGAGGCATGCGTACCGTCGACGGGCTCATCAGCGGCTGGCACGAAGCCGAGGCATCGCACCTCGACCTGCTGCGCGCGATCGCCGGCGACGCGTTGCTGCGCCGTAGCTACGAGACCGCGCTCGCGGCGGGCTACCGCTGGCACGAGTTCGGCGACAGCCATCTGATCCTGCCATGAGATTCGACCAGAGGAGGAGCCGATGACGGCCACCGCCGAAGTTCCCGCCGGATTGCACTCGATCACGCCGCACATCGTCGTTCGCGACGCGGCTGCCGCCGCCGCCTGGTACGTCCGTGCGCTCGGCGCGGAGGAGCGAAACCGTGTCCCGCTGCCCGGAGGCAAGGTGTTGTACGTCGAGGTCGGCTTCGGCGACTCCTCGATCATGGTTGCGGACGAGTTTCCCGACTTCGGCATCCTCTCTCCCCTCTCGATCGGCGACTCGGCCGTCGTCCTGCACCTGTTCACTGCCGACGCCGACGCGCTCTGGCACCGAGCCATCGACAACGGGGCCGAGGTCGTGCATCCGCTCGACGACCAGTTCTGGGGCGACCGGCAGGGACAGCTCCGTGATCCCTACGGTCACAAGTGGAACATCGCCCAGCACGTGCGGGACGTGCCGGCCGAGGAGATCGCGGCTGCAGCGGCGGCGATGTTCGGCGGGTCGTAAGCCTCGCGCGGCCGCCGCTAGATGGAGTCCGGGCTGTCGCCGGTGTGCGGCGTGGTCGCAGCCGATGGTGCGTACGATGCCTGCTGCTGGGGCGCGGGGGGAATGAGCAGGAGGTGGCTCTCGACGACGGACGAGGCGACGTCGCTGAGCTTGCGTCCGGTGTGCTGCGAGTGGTCGCGTAGCCTCTCGAAGGCATTGGTGGCACTGATCGAGTGGCGGGCCATGAGGATCCCCTTTGCCTGTTCGATCACGGCACGCCGCCCGAATGCTCCCTGCAGGCTCTGATACTCGCGGAAGCGTTGAAACGTGATGTCGATCGCGCTCTGCAGCTCGTCGGGATCGCCGTCGACGATGTACGCGAACACGCCGCGCTTGGCGGCCTCATGGATGTAGGCAGGGTCGCCGGCGTGGAGCAAGGCGATCACCGGGCACGATGCCTCGCGCACGATCTCGGAGATCAGCTCCAATGCGTGCGCCGAGCTCGACCCGAGCCCCACCAGTGCGACGTCGGGGTGCTCCCGCGCCGTCACCGCGCCGACGTCCTTCACCGAGATCTCGCGCGCGATCACGTCGTGCCCGAGACCGATCACGACCTGCGCGAGCAACTCCAGCCTGTCGCGTTTCTCATTCGCGATCAGAACACGCAAATGCTGTGCGTCGCTCTCGATCATTGCCTGGGCCGAGGTAGTTGAGACAATGAAATTTACTCCTCTTTCACCAGATGCGGTAGGGGGGCCGGAGTGCTAATCTCCGGTTCGGCAGTACCGTAATCATCGGTTCTGCGGTATTCGCGGGCCTCAATCACGTGGCCGGCGGAAAATCCTCCCACAGGCGTTGCGGGCTGGAGCGTTGCGGCCGACCTTTTCACCCGTGGTCGGCGGTAGACCCATGACGATGGGGAGGAGACATGACCTTGGAACCGTTGTCGACGACCTCCATGAGGAAGGAGCGTGCGGCAGCTCCTGGCATGGAGCGCCCAGGCGCGAACGCCGGGAACGCTCCGGGAGCGTCGAACCGATCGAGATCGTCGCTCCGGACCAATACTGCGCCGCGCTGCTCGTGGATCACGCCGCCCCGTTGTTTCCGGCAGAGATCGTCCACGACTCAGGATGGATCGTGCGGTTGCAACCCCCGCCGACCGGGTGGTCGTGGGTGAGCGCACTCGTCTCGCTCGTCGAGGATTGGCTGGAATCCGTTCCGCTTCCGTGCGTCAAGGTGCTGCACGGCGGCCGCGACTACCTGTTCCGGGCTCCGTCCGGCCTCGCACAGGCTGCCGCCGAACAGGAGCCGGCCTCCGTCCGGGCCGGCGCAGACATGGCGTAGGCAACGCCCGGTGGGATCAGCGATGGAGTCGCGTACTAGAGTCGGCCGCGATGCCGTTGCAAAACCGGGTCACACCGCTCGGCGAGCTGGTCGCAGAGCCCGGGCGCGGCCTGGTCTACGGAAATCGCGGTTGCCTCCACGATCAGGCCGGCCGCATCCGCCGCCATCACAACGGCAAGCGCTGGATCGCCTGCCGGCTCCACTTCCGCGACTGGCTGCGCCGGCCCTTGCTGCAGCCCGGCCGCTTCACGGAGCTCTTCTTCCTCGACGAGGCGACTGCGCTTGCCGCCGGACACCGCGCCTGCGCCCTCTGTCGCCGCGAGGACTACGTTCGCCTCACCGCCCTCTGGCGCGCTCTGCATCCCGGTCAGGTGGGCGCCGACGCAATCGACGCCCAGCTCCAGGACGAGCGTCTCGTTCCGGGTACCGCAACGCAGCTCCGTCATGAAGCGCCGTTCGACACGCTCCCGGACGGGGCGTTCGTCCTGCTCGAGGCGGGACCTCACCTGGTGCTCGGCGGCTCTCTGTTGCGGTGGACGCCCGGCGGCTATGCCGGGCGCCGGCCGCGACCCATGCGACGGCATGCACTCGTGCTGACGCCGCCGACGCTGGTCGCCGTACTCCGGGCCGGCTGGCAGCCGCTCGTGCCGCTGCTGCATCCCTCGGCGTTCGGATCAGCGACTGATCAAGCGGCCCCGTTTCGCCCGTCGCGGGGAGGGGTACTCGGAGGTCGAGTCATGAGCACCCCGGAGCCCGCACCCTCCCCCGATCTTCCCGACCCGGCCCCGAGCCCCGATCCGTCTCCTGCTCCCCAGCCGGTGCCGGGCGAGCCGAACCCCGGGCCGAGCGCGTAGCACCGCGCCGCCTACGATCAGGGGTGTGAGCCCGCACCCACCGTGCGTCCGCGGACCCCTGCCGTGATCGCCGAGCGGCTGACCGCGCAGCTGCTGGCGGGCGCGCCCGTCCGAGATCCGGTTGCAGTCGCCGAGCGCTTGCTGGCGGTGCAGGCACAGGATCCCCGGGGAGCGCGACTCGCGATTCGCGCGAGGACGACCGGACTCTCCGCAGCGGACGTCGATCGTGCCCTCACCGACGAGCGATCGCTCCTGGTCACCTGGCTCAACCGCGGCACGTTGCACCTCGTACGCAGTGAGGACTATCCGTGGCTGCACGCGGTGACGACCCCGCAGCTCCTGACGGGCAGCGCCCGCAGACTCGCCCAGGAGGGAGTTTCGCCGGCCGCCGCCGAACGCGGAGTCGCGATCATCGAGCGTGCGCTCGCCGCCGAGGGCCCGCTCTCCCGTACAGCTCTGCGCGAGCGTCTTGTGGCGAAGAAGGTTCCCACCGCCGGCCAGGCGCTCGTTCACCTTCTCCTGCTCGCGTCCATCCGCGGCGTGGCGGTCCGGGGACCGATGATCGGGCGCGAGCAGGCATACGTGCTCGTTCGCGACTGGCTCGGCCGGCCGGCACGGGTCGACCGCGACCTGGCTCTCGCGGAGCTCGCCCGCCGGTACCTGGCAGGCCACGGTCCGGCCGGTGATCGCGACCTCGCCAAGTGGGCCGGGTTGCCGCTCCGGGACGCCCGGGCCGGGCTGGCGGCGATCGCCTCCGAGCTGCACGAGCGCGACGACGGCCTCGTCGACCTGGACCGGCGTCCTGCTGCAGCGGAGCTTCCGCCGCCCAGGCTGCTGGGCTCCTTCGAGCCACTCCTACTCGGCTGGACGTCTCGTAGGCTGCTTCTCGACGCACATGAGCAGCTCATCACCGTCAACGGGCTCTTTCGACCCTTTGCTCTCGTTCGTGGTCGTGCGGTCGCGACATGGAGCATCCGGGCGGGGGAGCTCGATCTCGCACCATTCGATCGCCTGTCCGCGGAGGAGGCCGTGGCGCTCGAAGCCGATGCATCGGATGTGACGCGCTTCCTGGAGCCCACCTGAGGGGTCGGGCTACGCGCCCGCACGTCTCCAGATGAGGAGCAAGCCGTCGGCGACCGTAAGCAGCGCATTGTCCACGCGCGGATCGGCTTGCACCCGCTCTGTGAATGCCTGCAGGGCGATCGTCTCCTCGTCGCGGGTGCCGGCATCGAGCACCTGGCCGCGCCAGAGCACGTTGTCGGCGACGATCAACCCGTGATCGGCGAGCTTGGGAAGCAGGGTTTCGTAGTAGTGGCCGTAGTCGTGTTTCGAGGCGTCGATGAACACGAGCTCGAACGGCCCCTCGAGTGTCGTGACGGCGTCGCGCGCGTCGCCTTCGATCAGGTGGATCTTCGCGCCGTGCCGGCTCGATGCGAAATGGCGCCGAGCGATCGCTGCAACATGTGGATCTGCCTCCAGCGTGACGACCGTCCCGCCGTCCGGAAGCCGTGAGGCCATCGAGAGCGCGCTGACCCCGGTGAGGGTTCCGATCTCGAGCACACGCCGCGCGCGCGTCGCGACGACCAGCGCTTCGAGCAGCCGCGACTCGACGATGCCCCCCGCCATTTGCGGCATCGCAAGGCTCGCGTCGGTCTCCGCCCGTAAGGCCGAGACCTCATCGCCCGGCGGCGTCGTGTGGGAAACGGCGTAGCCGAAGATCTCCGGATCGACGGTTTCGCGTTCGGCCCCGCCTCCGCGGATACGTGCGATCACATGTTGAAGAGCTCTCACCACGGCCGGCCTTTCGGATAGCTCGTACGGACAGGCATTGTGCTCTCTCATCCCGCGTGGCGGCCCGCAGGCCCGCCCGACGGGGCGCTCTAGGCGATCGAGTCGGCCTGAAGGCCGAGAGGCGCCAGCGGTGCGAGCGGTGCGGACTGGACGTCCCCGATGGCACGCTCCCGCTCTGCTCCGGCGAAGTCCTTGAGGAAGCCCTTCCAACCCTTGCGGGTGCGCTGGTACTTCCGGTAGTGCGCCTCGATGCCGGCAACGATGCGAACCGGGTCGTCGAGCGACTGCCACTCCTGGCCGTAGTGATGCACGAGGATCCGGAGTGCCGCCTGCAGCTGCTCCGGCGTGGCGGCCACACTCGCGAGGTAGAGGCGGTAACCCCACCGATACTGCTTCGCGTAGGCGCGGCGCAGCTGGCGCGAGACCACCGGCGACGGCGGCCCCCAGCCCGGACCGTCCGGGTACATGCCGTCCTCCTGCCCCATGAAGTATTCGGCCACGAGCTTCTGAGCCGCCGGCGCCTTGGTGCTGCGCAGCTGGTACACGAGCAGGGCGAGGCGCAGGTCCGTTGACGGCAGGGTTCTCGCGTGCGGCACGCGGCAAGTGTGACATACCGCGAGGCGCCCGTCACTACCGCCGTGCCGGGCCGCCAGGCAGCTTTCCCGCGCGCCTCGGACGGCCCCGCGAGCCGCCGTCGCCTACTCCCCGCGGTGGTCCGGCGCAGGCGGGCTGGCGAATCGTCTAGCGTCAGCCCGCAACGGAGGGATGGATGCGACATGGACGGGTTCGGTGGCTGGTCGCGGGGGGGATCGCGGTCGTCGTCGCCGCGGCAGCGACGGCCGTCTGGGAGCTCGCGCTGCAGGACACTGCGACGCCGGTTTCCGTCGACCAGGCGCTCGCTCGCTTTCGCGCGGACGTGAGACTGGGGCACACGCCGATTCCCGCCGGCGTCTACGTCTATGCCACGAGCGGCTCCGAGGCGATCAGCGCTCTTGGCGGCCGGCGGCACCGCTATCCGGCGCGCTCCACGGTCACGGTCGCGCCTGGAGGGTGCGGCATGACCCTGCGCTGGGACGTGCTCACGTCGCGTTCGAACCGGTACGAGATCTGCGGGCGCGGGAAGGTGCTCGCCGTCTGGACGGAAACGCATCGATTCGTCGGGCAGGGCGATCGCTCGACGTGGGTCTGTCGGGCCACGAGCTGGCTCCCTGCCGACGACACACCCGGCGCGACGAGCCGTTACCGCTGTCGGGGCGGCGATACCGTCCAGCGCGGTACCTGCACGGTCGTCGGTGAGGAGTTGGTCAGCGTGGGCGGTGCAGAGGTTGCCGCAGTCCACGTTCGCCTCGCAGTCGTCGAGAGCGGTGGTGCGCGCGGACCCATCGCCGAGGAGCGCTGGCTCGAGCCGGGCTCAGGCCTGCCTCTCCGCATCACCTACGCCGTGACGACGAAGAATGCCTCTCCGATCGGAGATGTCACGTTTTCCGAGCGGTACAACCTGCGCTTGACCTCGCTCGAGCCGCGGCGGTGAGCGAGGGACGCCGGGCGCGGCTGCGCCTCGCCCCTGACGGCCGGCCGCGGCCGGCCGCCCCGTTTGGGCGCGGCCCGGCGGCGGCTCGCGTCCTCTCAGGCGTGATCCGTATGGCGAGCTTGGCCGGCGGTGCCCTTCCGGCCGGGCCGGCGCACGCGCTCGCGCGCGCCGGGGGCACGGTGGAATGGGCCGTAAGGCCTGCAAAACGGAGAATTCTGGCGGAGAACCTCGGGCACGCAGTCGGACTGCCGGCGGACGACGTCCGGGTGCGGGCGCTCGTCCGGCGGGAGGTCGTGAACGAGGCACGCCGCTCGGTCGACCTGCTGTGGGCGATGCGCCGCCCACATGAGCTGCTGACCGGCACGAGGGTCACCGGCTCCGAGCACATCCACGAGGCTCTCGCCGGGAAGCACGGCGTGATCCTCTCGAGCCTCCATCTCGGCGGCTGGGAGGTGGCAACAGCGATTCCGGCCGCAGTCGTGCCTGTGCCCACAACCGCGATTGTCGAAGACGACTGGCTGGCTTGGGCAATCGATCCGTTCCGGGCGGCGGCGGGCCTGGCGCGCCTCAACGCGACGGCGCCCGTCTGGAGCGCGGCGGCAGTGTTGCGGCGTGGTGAAGCCCTGCTCGTCCTCGGCGAGACGGACGAGCGAGCCACCAGGCGGCACCGGGTGCGCTTCCTCGACGCCGAGGCCGAGTTGCCGGCGGGCGTCGTGGGGCTGTCGCGGCTCTGCGGCGCGCCGATCGTGCCGTTCTTCGTGCTGCCGGACGGGCCGAGGGAGTGGCACGTCCAGATCGAGTCGCCGCTGCCTCCGCCGGCAGGCTCGGAGGGCGAGGCGGGCGAGCGGCGCCAGTTGCAGGAGCTCGCGGATCGCTGGAGCGCAGTCGTGCGCCGCTTTCCGGAGCACTGGGCTGCGGTGTATCCGATCCGTTGGGAGAGACAGTGACGACGATCAGTCGTAGGATTGCGGGCATGCGGACAGTGCTGCTGATCGGCGCCTGCATCGCGGTCAGCCTCGTTGCGGCAACCTCGGCCCTCGCGGACGTGCAGGCGAAGTTGACGACCTCGTCGAAGGCGCCGAGGGTCGGGGAGGCCTGGCGGTGGACGATTACGGCCCAGGACGGTGCGAAGCCGGCGAGCGTCCGGGTCCGGCTGCAGATCCTGCTCGGCGGCACCGTCGTCGGTTGCTTCAAAGGCCATGCGATGGCCGCGTGTACCGGCGCCGCGGCAGGAGATCTGATCGGGTTCACCGGCCGGCGCACCGGTGTCATCCGCTGGCCGAGCCAGTCCATCGGTGCGCCGCTCATCTTCCAGGCGGTGGTGATCACGAAGATCGGCACGCTTCGGCTTCGCGCGCCGGTCAAGGTTGCACCGGCGGGCTCCGCCTGATCCGGTGAGGGATCGCCTGCGAGCCCGGCTCGGCCGGGTCGGAGTCTGGAGCGCGTTCCCGCAGAACGGTGCCGCAGCCGCTGTGCGTGAGCTGTCCGCCGAGATCGAAGAGCTCGGCTACGGCGCGATCTGGTATCCGGAGGCAGTCGGTAAGGAATCCCTCAGTGTCGGCGCGCTTCTCCTCGCGTGGACGACCCGGCTCGGGGTCGCCACCGGCATTCTCAACATCTGGGGCCGCGATCCCACGGCCACCGCCAACGGCGCGAGGACGCTCGAGGATGCATACCCGGGCCGATTCGCGCTCGGGCTCGGGATCAGTCACGCCCACGTTGCGCAGGCTCGCGGCCACGAGTACCGCCGCCCGGTGGAGACGATGCGCGCCTATCTCGACGGAATCGACGCCGCCCCGTACCTCGGGCCCGAGCCGGAGGAAACCCCGCCGCGGCTCCTCGCCGCCCTCGCACCGCGCATGCTCGCGCTCGCGGCGGAACGGTCGGCGGGCTCGATCACGTATTTCGTCCCGCCGGAGCACACGGTCGCTGCGCGCCGGAGCCTCGGACCGGACGGATTCCTCGCCGTCGAGCAAGCTGTGGTGCGCGAGGAGGACGCGGCGCGGGCGAGGGAGCTGGCCCGTCCGTATGTCGCGTTCTACAGCGGCGCCGACAACTACCGGCGCAACCTGCTCCGGCTCGGCTGGACGGAGGCGGAGATCGAAAACGGCGGGGACGAGCTCATCGACGCACTCGTGGCGCACGGCAGCGATGAAGCGATTGCATCGCGTGTGCGGGCGCAGTTCGATGCGGGTGCCGACCACGTTTGCATCCAGGCATTGCCGAGCACGGATCCGCAGCTCGAGCAGCTCCGGCAGCTGGCGCCGGTGCTTCGAGACCTGTGACGTGCGCTCACGCAGGCACCTCCAGTTTGCGACATGGCTGACACGCTCGACGTGGTGGTAGCAGGCGCCGGCAGCGCCGGGCTCACGGCGGCCCTGTCGTCGGCGCGCCCGAGCGCGGGCACGCGTCTTCGACGTGCTCGACGAGGAGCGGCGAGATGCGCGCTTGCAGCGAGCTGCACGCAGGCGCCCACCTTCGGATCGGCTCGACCGCAAGCCTCTGAGCCGGCGGGCGAGCGACCGCGTCCCGATCAGCTCGGTGCGGTGCTCCCGCGACGGCGCCAGCTCGTGAGGTCGTAGGTCTCGTTCAGCTGCTTCAGCACGGCCCGCGCGATCATGTCTCCACCGGCCGTGTCGAAGTGGACGCCGTCGCCGGCACGCACTTTCACCGAGCCGCCGTTCGCGTTCGGCAGATACTCGGTGAAGCCACCGCTGTCGCTTGCGAACATGCCGTAGGTGTCGAGATAGACAGCCTTTGCCGGGCGCTTTCTCGCCTCCTGCACCACGACGGCGTTGACCACGTCGAAGCGCCGCGTCTGCTCGGGACTCCGTGTGATCGGCAGGCCGATCCAGATCACGATGCCGCCTGCCCGGTTGATCGTGTCCATGATCCCGCCCACCCTGCGGCCGTACTCCCTCCGCCAGCTCGTGGTGCCGAAGTCGTCGATCGCCGTCCCCTTCGGCAGCCCTGTCATGTAGCCGTGGTCGTCGTTGGCCCCGAAGTTGAGCACGACCACGTTCGGCTTCAGCTGCTTCATCTTCGTTCTGATCTCCTGGAACCAATTGAACACGTCCGGACGCTCGAGTCCGGTGCCGACGTGACCGTCGACCCCGCCCACGGCCCGCATCACGGGGCTGGCGCCGACGGCACGCACGATCGAGTACCCCGGCGTGATCACGAGTGAGTCGCCTGCGACCCACAGCCGCAGCTTCCGTTTCGGTGTGAAGGCCACCTTCGTGGGCTTCGGTGCCGGCTTCGCAGGGGTGCCCTGCGTGCCGGACGACGGCTTGGGGATCGGGCGCGGCGTCGACGTGGCCGCCGGCGGCACGACGATCGCGACGTTGATCGTATCGTCGTCACCGCGGCCGATCGCGTCCTTCACGAGCTTCCGCGGACGGTCGAGCAGCAGGGCATGACTGACGTCCGCGAGCGGACCGGTGATCGCGAGCGCGACGTCACGCTTCACGCCGGGTTGCTGGTTGAACGCGGACTTGTGCAGGCCCGGCGCACCCAGCAGGGAGCCGATCACGAGCGCCAGGACTGCCACCACCAGCGCATTGCCCGCGGTCGAGAGCGGCCGTCCGTCCTCGCCGAGGCGCGTTCGGCTGCGATGCGATGCGGGTCTGTCGCGGCGGAGTTCCGTGTCGGTTGCCATCAGAACCTGAAGTAGATGAAGGGTGCCACGCCCGCCGGGCCCATCGCATTCGTCAACATCAGCGCGACGGCGAGCGCGGCGGCCTGGCCGGCTACCGGCAGGCGCGCGAAGCCCGACATGATCGCGTACGGCACGCGGGCCGGAAGATACTGCGATCCGATCCCGGCCGCGATGGCGAGGAGGACGCCGGTCGTGACGAGGGGCGAGGGCGAGCCCCAGTCGGTGAAGAGCCCCGTCAGCATGTCCCACGCGCTCCCGAAGGTGCTCGCCCGGAAGAACACCCATGCGAGACAGACGACGTGGAACGTGACCAGGCGCGCGACGATTCGTCGCCGGCGCGTATCGGCACGGGCCACGAACCGCGGACGATCCTTCCACCACCGTTCCGTCGCGAGGCCGATGCCGTGAATGCCGCCCCACGCGACGAACGTCCAGCCCGCGCCGTGCCAGAGCCCACCGAGCAGCATCGTCAGCAGGATGTTGCGATACGTGACCAGCTTCCCCTTGCGGTTGCCTCCGAGCGGGATGTAGACGTAGTCGCGCAGCCAGCGCGACAGCGTCATGTGCCAGCGTCGCCAGAAGTCCTGCAGGGAGCGCGCTGCATACGGCGAGTCGAAGTTTTGCGGGAAGGAGAATCCGAGCAGGAGCGCGATGCCGATCGCGATGTCGGTGTAGCCCGAGAAGTCCGCATAGATCTGGACCGCGTACGCATAGATCGCGATCAGGATCTCGAGCGACGAGTGCTGCCCAGGCGCCCCGAACACCTGGTCGACGATGTTGGAGGCGAGGAAGTTCGCGATCACGACCTTCTTGAACAGACCGGTGGCGATCAGGTAGAAGGCCCGGCTCGTGTCGACGCGGCGGGGATCGCGCGGTGTCTCGATCTGCGGGATCAGCTCTGCCGGCCGGACGATCGGTCCCGCAACCAGGTGGGGAAAGAAGGACAGGTAGACGGCGAACTTCTCGAATGTCGTCGGGACGATGTCGCCCCGGTAGGTGTCGACGACGTAGCTGATCGCCATGAACGTGTAGAACGAGATGCCGACCGGCAGCACGATCGAGCGCAGCGACAGCGGGACGTCCAGGCCCACGACCGCCAGCATGTTGTCGCTCGAGTTGACGAAGAAGTCGTAGTACTTGAAGTAGCCCAGCACGCCGAGGTTCCCTGCCAGCGCGAACCAGAGCAGCGCCTTCCGCTGGGATTGCACGCGCGCCCGGTGGATGCGAACTGCCATCACGTGGTTCCAGACCGTGCAGCCGGCGAGCAGGAAGATGAAGCGCCAGTCCCACCACGCGTAGAACACGTAACTGGCGACGACGATGAGCGGCCGCCACCGGTGCACCGTCGGCATCGCGAGCCACGACAACGGCAGCACGATCAGGAAGAAGATCGCGAAGGTCGCAGTGGGGAAGAGCATCGGGGAAGACTACGGGTCGGCAGCGAACGGCTTCGCCGGCTCCAGCAGCCTTGCCGCGCGGTGTGTCAGGGCCCGGGCGAACGCTCCGCGGCGGCGTCGTGCTCCTGAGGCGGCGGCAGCTTTGTGATCGCGGTCGGCGACTCTGCCGGCGCCTCGAGCAGGGTGTGCTCGACCGGAGGCACGAACCACGCCGCATCGGCCGGCACGGGCTCGGGCGGAGCCGGAGCAGGCATGAGCGGGATCTCGTCGCGACGCCGGTCGGCGCGCGACGCAGCCCACTCGATCAGCGCCACGAGCACCCACGCTCCTGCCATCACAGCTGCAATCACCAGCGCATCCAGCTCCGCGATCGCCGCCGCGGCGGCCGTCGCAGCGAGGAACAATGTCTCCAGCAGGAGGCGCGGGACGGTAGGCCGGCGACGGACGGGCGTCTCCAGGGCGGACAGCCAGGCATAGGAGACGGCCGGAGGCGTACGGCTCGGATCGTCTGCCCAGCCAGGTTCGACAGCCGGAAGACTCGTGCTACCAAGCCGGCGCACGTCGGCCTGGAGGGCCTCGATCCGGCCGGCCAGGTTGCGGATCGATTCCGCGACCGCTTCGTCCGGCTCGCGCCCGGCCTGCGTGCGCTCTCCCGGGGTCACGCGTCGGTGCCGGGATCACGCATGGCGTCGATCGCCTCCTGCGCCTTGGCGTGCACGCGGGCGCGGCGCTCGTCGAGCGTGCTCTCGGGCTCGTCCTCCCCGGCAGCGGCGGGGTCGTCCTCGCGGCTTGCCGCGAGCGTGCGCCGGAGCTCCTCGGCGGGGTCGTCCACGGGAATGCCCGGCTCGGCGGCCGGCGCCGCAGAGCCCCGGCGGGACAGGGCACGCCCGAGGGCGGCGATGCCGACAGCTCCCGCGACCCAGGCGAGCGCGCGCTTCATCGTGCGATCGTATCGCGTTGACAGGGCGGGCCTGGCGGCGGTCGGCCCTGCCGGGCGCGCGGCAGGTACCATGGTGTGGCTTCCTGCCTCGCCTCGCGACACCCATTCCCAGGTGCGCTTGCCGGTGAGGCCGCCTAAGACCGAAGGAAGGAGAACAGGGAACCCGTGGTCGACTACGAGATCCTGCTGTTGCTGGACCCAGAGCTCGCCGAAGAGAAGCAGGCAGAGGTGATCGCGCGCGTGCGCGAGCTGGTGGAGAAGGGCGGTGGCACGTTCGACCGCCACGACGCCTGGGGCAAGCGCAAGCTCGCCTACGAGATCGACAAGAAGGCCGACGGCAGCTATCACCTGCTGCACTTCACCGTCGCGCCGGAGACGCTCGACGAGATCTCGCGCGTGCTCAAGATCGACGACACGGTGATGCGTCATCTGGCGACACGCCGACCCGAGGGAGGTCCGTCGGAGCCACTTTCCGTGGGCGCTCCCGCCAGCCACGATGAGGCGATTGACGATCTCGCTGCGGAGGAGGAGTAATGGCTGCCAACATCAACCGCGTCGTCCTGGTCGGAAACCTGACGCGCGACCCCGAGATGAAGCACCTGCCGTCCGGTACCGCGCTGTGCTCGCTGCGGATAGCGGTGAACACGCGCCGCAAGGACGAGTCGGGACAGTGGACCGACAAGCCCAACTACTTCGACGTCTCCGTCTGGGGCAACCAGGGGGAGAGCTGCGCCCAGTACCTCTCGAAGGGCCGGCCGGTCGCGATCGACGGCCGCCTCGAATGGCGCGAGTGGGAGGCCACCGACGGCTCCGGCAAGCGCCAGGCGGTCGAGATCGTCGCCGACAACGTGCAGTTCCTCGGTAGCCGTGGCGACGGCGGCGACGGGGGCGGCGGCAGCAGCTCCTTCGTGCCGGCCGGGAGCGCGGCCCCGAGCGACGCCGACTTCCCGTCCTCTGCATCCGACGACGACATCCCGTTCTAGGAGATTCGAACCCATGGCTCAGAAGGCACCCCCGCGCAAGCGGCCCAGCTCCAGCTCCGCCCCCGGGCGGCGTAAGAGCTGCCACTTCTGCAAGGACAAGGTCACAGAGGTGGACTACAAGAACGTCAACCAGCTTCGGCGCTACATCTCGGAGAAGGGCAAGATCCGCAACCGCCGCATCACGGGCGCGTGCCGCCGCCATCAGCGGCAGGTCGCGGTCGCGGTGAAGCGGGCCCGCGAGGTCGCGCTGCTGCCCTACGTCGCGAGCTAGGACGATGGAGATCATCCTGCTCAAGGACGTGGAGAACGTCGGTCTTCGTGGCGAGGTCGTGAGCGTGGCCCGCGGGTACGCCCGCAACTTCCTGCTTCCCCGCAAGCTCGCCGAGGTCGCGACGCCCGGCCGTGTGGCCGAGGTGCAGCGGATCGAGGCGGATCGCGCCCTGCACGAGGCGCGCAGCGCCGAGCAGGCGAGCGACATCGCCGAGACGCTCGGCAAGACCGTGCTGCGGTTCGACGTCAAGGCAGGCCCCACCGGATCGCTGTTCGGCTCGGTCACGACGACGGACATCGCGGACGAGATCTGGCGCACGCGCAAGATCCGCGTCGACCGTCGCAAGATCGGTGTCGACTCGATCAAACGCATCGGCCGCTACGCCGTCCCGATCAACGTGTTCGAGGACGTCGTCGCCGAGCTCAAGCTGATGGTGGTCCCCGAAGGCGGGGAGCTGCCGCCCGAGGAGGAGCTCGCCGCCATGGAGGCGGCCGAGGCTGCAGCAGCCGCGGAGGCCGCGGCCGCTGCCGCAGCGGCGCAGGTTGCCGCAGGCCAGGCCACCGAGTTCGCCTACGAGGCCGCGGAGGCAGCCGATGAGGCGCTCTCCGGTGACGACGCTGGAGGCAAGCGCGGACGGCGACGGCGCGGAGATCCCTGCGGAGGAGACCGCCGAAGCCTGAGCCGGCTGCTCGGCGCAGGTGGTGTGCACCGGGAGGGCGGCGACGAGCCGCCCTCCTCGTTTGCACGGGTTGCCCACAGACTGCACACACCTGTGGAAAGGCCGTGACAGTCGCCGCTCTCTGCACCCGTTTCGTCCCCACTTTCGGCCACGGCGCCTGGGGACGGGTGGGGGAAGGACGGCCGGTCGCTGTGGAATACTGTGCGAACGCATGTTCGTCAACCCGCATTCCACCCCCGTTCTCGGGCATGGCCGTGCGTTTGCCGCCCCCGCTGTGCCACCGTCTTTGCACAGGCACTTCATGCCCGCGAGAAGAGGTTTGATGCTGCAGTGACCGAGCTCGCCACGCCACGTCTGAATGCGATCGTGCCGCCGCAGAACCTCGAGGCGGAGGAATCCGTGCTCGGGGCGATGCTGCTCTCGCCGAACGCGATCGGAGCCGTCACGGAGGTGCTCGACGCCTCCGATTTCTACCGCGATTCGCACGGCACGATCTACCGGGCGGCGCTCGCGCTGTACGGCAAGGGCGAGCCGGTCGACGCGATCACGGTGGCAAACGAGCTCGACGAGCGGAGCGAGCTCGAGCGGGTCGGAGGCACCGCGAAGATCGCAGAGCTGGCGGCGCTCGTCCCGGCCAGCTCGAACGCCGAGCACTACGCCAGGATCGTCAAGGAGATGGCCACGTTGCGCGGCCTCGTCCGGGTCGGCCAGGAGATTCAGCGGCTCGGCCAGGACCGGCCCGGGCAAACGACGGATCTCGTCGATCGGGCCGAGCAGATGGTGTTCGAGCTCGCGCAGGAGCGCGTCACCGGCGATTTTGCGCACATCGAGTCGCTGCTGAAGGAGAGCTTCGAGCGGATCATGCACCTGTACGAGGCCGGCGTGGACATCACCGGCGTCCCGTCGGGGTTTCGCGAGCTCGACAAGCTGACGTCAGGCTTCCAGCCCGGCAACCTGATCATCGTGGCAGCGCGCCCGTCGATGGGAAAATCGGCGCTCGCGCTCTGCGCGGCGGCCAATCTCGGCGTTCGTCACGAGACGCCGGTGGCGTTGTTCACGCTGGAGATGTCGAAGGCCGAGGTGACACAGCGCATGATGTGCAGCGAGGCCAAGGTCGAATCGCAGCGACTGCGCTCCGGCCGCCTCGCCCAGGACGACTGGCCGCGCCTCACGGCCGCGTGCGACAAGCTGATGAAGGCGCCGATCTACGTGGACGACACGGGATCGATCACGATGATGGAGCTGCGCTCGAAGGCCCGCCGCCTCAAGTCCCGCGAGCCCAACCTCGGGCTCATCATCGTCGACTACCTGCAGCTGATGACCTCCGGCGCCAATCCGGAGAACCGGGTGCAGGAGGTATCCCAGATCTCGCGCTCGCTGAAGGTCCTGGCACGCGATCTCGAGGTGCCCATCCTCGCGCTCTCGCAGCTCTCGCGGGCCGTCGAGCAACGGCACGACAAGCGGCCGATCCTCTCCGACCTGCGGGAAAGCGGCTCGATCGAGCAGGACGCGGACCTCGTCGCCTTCGTCTATCGCGACGAGTACTACAACGGCGAGGAGTCCGATGCGCAGGGGCTCGCCGAGATCATCCTCGCGAAGCACCGGAACGGCCCGACCGACTCGATCAAGCTCAGCTTCCTCAAGCGCTACGCCAAGTTCGCCGATCTCGCCGCGTCGTAAACACGCGCCGGGGTGTCCCCCCTGCCTTTACGGGAGCCACGGCGCCTTGCAACGAGTGCCGCGGCAGGTCATCTGAGCAGCCGCAACGCCGCCGCCGCGATCTCGTCTTCCGACAGCAGCACGAGCCGCGACGCGTCGCCGAGCGGGATGAAGGAGTCCTTGCTTGCCACGCGCGCGAGCCGGCCGTCGAAGCCCGCGTCGAGCAACGCGGCGACGATGCCCTCGGAGACACCGCCCGTGCGGCGCGTCTCGTCGGCGACGAGCACGCGTCCGGTGGCCGCGGCTTCCCGCAGGATGTCGTCGAGCGGCAGCGGAGCCAGCCAGCGGAGATCGACGACGCGCACGTGCACGCCGCTCTCCTCGAGGCTGCGGGCCACGCGCAGCGACATCCGTAGCCCGTTCGCCCACGTGAGAATCGTCAGATCCAGACCGTCGCCGTAGGTGCGGGCCGAGCCGAGCGGCACGTGCGCCTCCCCGAGCGGGGCGAGCCAGAGCCCGTCGCCGTCCTCGTGCAGGTCACGGGTGTGGTAGAGCGCTATCGGCTCGAGGTACACGGAGACGCTGCCGTCGACCTTCGCGGCGGCGACGCACGTCCGCAGCATCGCGGCCGCATCGTCCGGCCGGGAGGGCGATGCGATCACGAGCCCCGGGATGTCACGAAGCACCCCGACGGCGTCGTCATTGTGGAAGTGGCCGCCGAAGCCCTTCTGGTAGCCGTAGCCGGCGATCCGGACCACGATGCCGTTCCGGTAGCGGCCCTGGGAGAAGAACTGCAATGTCGCCGCCTCTCCGCGCAGCTGGTCCTCCGCGTTGTGCAGGTAGGCGAGGTACTGGATCTCGGGTACCGGCACGAAGCCGGTGACCGCCGCCCCGAGCGCCAGTCCGAGAATCGATGTCTCGTCGAGCAGGGTGTCGAACACGCGCCCGGCGCCGAACCGCGCATGCAGGCCACGGGTGACGCCGTAGACGCCGCCCTTCGCCGCCACGTCCTCGCCGAAGACGAGAAGCTCGGGCGTATGCTCGAGCCCGTCGGCGAGCGCCGCGTTGATGCCCTGCGCGAGCGTCAGCGGGCTCCCGTCGGGCCACCGTGATCCCTCGGCGGCTGTGGCGACGAGCCCGGCCGAGCGTGGGGCGAGCGGTCGCATGACGTCCTCGGCGGACTCGAGTTGCGGGCGCCGTGCGGCGTCGCGTGCAACCTGGCGCACGCGCTCTCGCGTCGTCAGGTAGTCCTCGGCGAGAGCGGCTCCGGTCTGGCCTTCTGACCCGACGAGCCATCGGGCGGTGGCGAGAATCGGGTCGCGCTCCCAATCGTCCCGGATCGCCTGGGCCGGGCGATAGGCCGACTCGACGTCGGCACCGGCATGGCTGAGATACCTCACGGTGCGGAGATGGAGCACCGCGGGCCGCCGCGTCGCCCGCACCCATGTCGCCAGCTCACGTGCGGTCTCCAGCACGCGCGCCGGATCGTCCCCGGCCGCGTGCTCGTAGCGGAGCTGCCCACGGGCCCGAAGCGCTTCTTCGGCCCAGCCGGCCGGCGTCGGCACGCTGATCCCTAGGCCGTTGTCCTCGCAGACGAGGAACAGCGGCACGGGGAGGTGCTGGTGCGCTGCGTGCGCGGCGGTGTTGAGCGCCGACTGTGCGGTCGCGTGGTTGATCGAGGCGTCGCCGAAGCTGCACACGACGACGGCATCGAGTGGCCATGCGCAGTCGACGCCGAGCTTCCGCGCCCGGTCGATCGCGATCGCGACTCCGACAGCGCGCGGGAGATGCGAGGCGATCGTCGACGTCTGCGGCATGATCGCGAGCTCGTGGTGGCCGAAGACCTTGTGGCGGCCGCCCGCGATCGGCTCGTCGCTCGCCGCGGTGACGCCGAGCAGGATGTCCGGGACGCCGTCGCGCCCGGTCTGGCGCGCCCGTGCGAGATAGAACGCCCCCGATCGGTAGTGGAGCAGCGCCGGGTCGCTCGGCCGCAGCGCGAGCGCGACGGCGGCATTGCTCTCGTGCCCCGCCGAGCCGATCGTGTAGAAGCTGCGGCCTTCCTGCTGAAGCCACCGAGCGGCGAAGTCGCAGTGCCGGCTGTCGAGCTGTGCGCGCCACACCGCCGTCGCATCGGGGGACGGCGCCGGCACCTCCGCTCCTGGCTCGAGGTTGGCGAGCGCGGCGAGGAGATGCCGCTCGAGCGGGTCGAGGTCGTCGCTCATCTGCGGCCGGACGCTACCGCGTTCGCAGCTGCCGCGGCGGCCGGGCGGCCGTGCTCGCTACAGCGCCTCGAAGAACGTCGCGAGCCGCTCGAGCACCTCGGTGGCGCCGTCCAGGGCGGCGCCGTCCAGATCGGAGAGCTCGCGGTTCCACGCTGCGACGACCTCTGCGTGCTTGGCGTCGTATTGCCGGCGGCCGCGTGCAGTGAGTCGAACGAGCACGAGTCGTCGATCGACCACATCGCGTTCGCGCTCGACGAGGCCTGCTGCGACCAGGACGTCGAGCATCTCCGTCACGGTGGCGGGCGCGAGGTCGGCCGCGACAGCCAGGGCCGAAGCAGTCAGCTCTCCTTCGCGCCGCAGCGCTCCGAGCAGCCGGTGATGGGAAAAACTGACGCCGCCCAGGAGGCGAACGTCACGGCTTCTGAGCCGCCGATGGGCGCCGAGCATGCGGTGGAGCGCGAGCCTGAGCTCCTCGAGCGCGAGCTCCCGGTCGGTTGCCGGCGCCGGCGCGCTCATACGGCCTCCAGTGCGGCCTCGGCAGCAGCCAGGGTGCTCTGCGCGGTCGGGCCTCTTCGGGCCCTGCGCTCCGCCTGCAGGAGAATTGCCGCCGGAACCACGGCGAGCAGGGTGATCGCGAGCGCCCACCAGTACGCACTGGCAAACGAGGCGGCCGCGTCCGCAGGGGTCGTGGCGCGGCGCAGGCTTCCGTCCAGTGCGACCGCGAGGACGGCGGTTCCGATCGAGCCGCCGACGCGCTGGACGACCGTGAGCTGCGGTGTCGCATCGGCGATCTGCTCCGGCCGCAGGACGGCATACGCGGCACTCATCGCCGGCATGATCGCGATCCCGATCCCGAGACCTCGCACGAGCAGCGATGCCTCGATCTGCCACACCGGCGTGTCGGTGGCGACGAGCGCGAGCGGGAGCGTCGAGACAGCAGTCACGATGACCCCGGCAAGGGCGAGCGGGCCGCCGCCGAAGCGATCGGCGAGACGCCCTGCGACAGGCATCGCGAAGGCGGCACCGAGGCCCTGCGGCATCAGCAGCAGCCCCGTGCGCACGACCGAGTCGTGCCGTACGTCCTGGAAGTAGAGCGGCAGCAGGATCATCGCCCCGAAGAGAGACGCACCGAGGCAGAACGTCGTTGCCGAAGCAGCGGCGAACGCGCGATTGGCATAGAGCCGCACGTTGAGGAGCGGCTGCTCCGACCGGAGCGAGTGCAGGACGAACGCCGACGACAGGGCGAGGCCGGCGACCACGGGGATGAGCGCGTCGGCCGACGCGAAGCCCGCACCGCTACCCGCCTCTGCGAACCCGTAGGTGAGCGCGGGGAGCCCGGTCGAGAGAAGCGCGACTCCCACCCAATCGAGCCGTCCCGCCTTCTCCGCGCGTCCGGCAGGGAGCAGCCGCAGCGCCAGCCCGACGGCGGCGATGCCGACGGGGATGTTGATGAAGAAGATCCAGCGCCAGCCGAGATGCTCGACACACAGGCCGCCGATGACCGGGCCGAACACGGGGGCCAGCACCATCGGCACGCCGATGATGCTGAGGACGCGACCGACCCGATCCGGGCCTGCCGCGCGGGCAAGGATGATCATGCCGGTCGGCATCAGCATCCCGCCTCCGAGACCCTGGAGCACGCGGAACACGATGAGCGAGTCGATCGACCAGGCGAAGCCGCACAGCAACGAACCGAGCGTGAAGAGCACGAGTGAGATGAGGTAAAGGCGCTTCGTCCCGATCCGCCTCGCAGCCCAGCCGGTCACCGGCATTACAGCGGCGAGCGCGAGCATGTATCCGGTCACGACCCACTGCACGGAGGCGATCGGGCTCGCGAGGTCGACGGACAGCGTCTCGAGAGCGACGTTGACGATCGTCGTATCGAGGATCGACATGATCGCGCCGGCGACGACGACGGCGGCGAGCGGCCACACGTGTCTGCCGATCGCAGGGGGCGCCGGGTGCCCGTTCACGGATCGTATGGTACCGAACAGTTCGTTACCTAACTATTTGGAGTCGGCTCGCCGTCGCCGGCCGCATGCAAGAATGGGCCATGTGCCTGCGACCGTGATCGTCGGTGCGCAGTGGGGTGACGAGGGCAAGGGCAAGATCGTCGACCTGCTCGCACAGGACTCAGACCTCGTCTGCCGCTACCAGGGCGGCCCGAATGCAGGGCACACGATCGTCGTCGACGGCGAGACGTACAAGATCCGCCAGATTCCGTCGGGCATCATCGCCGGCAAGGCGTCCGCAATCGGTGCCGGCTGCGTCGTCGATCCACGCGTCGTGATCGAGGAGCTCGACGACCTCGAGGCCCGAGGCCACGTCACCGCCGGGCTCGTGTTCCTGTCCGGCAACGCACACCTGATCATGCCGTGGCACGTCGCCCTGGACGGAGCACGCGAGCGCAAGCTCGGCAACCTACAGATCGGAACCACGAGGCGGGGGATCGGGCCTGCATACGCCGACAAGGTGACGCGCATCGGCATCCGCGTCCAGGACCTGCTCGACCCGAAGATCCTGCGCCAGAAGATCGAGCTCGCCATCGCCGAGAAGAACGTGTGGCTCGAGCGGGTGTACGAGATCGAGCCGTTCGGGCTCGAGGAGATCGCGCATACCTACGAGGGCTACGCCCAGCGCCTGAGGCCGTATGTCGCAGACACCTCGCTGCTCGTCGACCGCGCCCTCCGGAACGGCGACCGGGTCCTGTTCGAGGGGGCGCAGGGAACGCTGCTCGACCTCGATCACGGCACCTACCCGTTCGTCACCTCGTCGAGCCCCATTGCGGCGGGAGCAGCGGTCAGCTTCGGGATCGGGCCGAACCGCATAGACGAGATTCTCGGCGTCTCGAAGGCATACGTCACGCGCGTCGGTGAGGGACCGTTCCCGTCCGAGATCGAGGGTGAGGCACAGGAGCGGGTGCGGGAGCTCGGCGGTGAGTTCGGCACCGTCACCGGCCGGGAGCGGCGCTGCGGCTGGCTGGACCTGCCGGCCCTCCGCTTCGCAGTTCGCGTCAACGGGATCACGTCGCTCGCGCTGACGAAGCTCGATGTTCTCTCGTCCTTTGCCGAGATCCCCGTCTGCGTGCGGTACGTGCTGCCGGACGGCACCGAGACGGACGACTTCCCCGCCCACCAGAGCGACTTCCACCACTGCCGGCCCGTCTGGGAGATGCTGCCGGGGTGGGAGGCGGAGCTCGACGGAGCCGCGCTTCCCGGCGCCGCACACGACTACGTGCGTTTCGTCGAAGAGGCGCTCGACGTCGCCGTCACCCTGGTCGGCACGGGGCAGGGCCGCGAAGCAGTGTTCGCCCTTCGCTGACGCCGGGTCGTCTGCGCCGCCCCGATACGATCGCGCCCGTGACCGTTTCGCGCTTGCGTGGTGTGCCCGGTATCGGTGTCGACCGGATGGGAGACGCTGCGGATGCAGAACGCGACCCCGAGCTGCTGCGCCTCGAGAACCTCGATACCGACATCCGCCCGCACGCGGCCGCGCTCGCCGCCACACGGGCGGCGGTCGACGACGACTCCGCCAACAGCTACCTCCCGTTCCCCGGCCACGAGCGACTGCGGCGCGCCGTCGCCGACCACGTTGCCCGTGGGGCGCGGGAGATCGACTGGCGGCGCACCCTGATCACGGCCGGCGGGCTCAACGGGATCCTCAACGTCCTCCTGGCCGCGCTGGAGCCGGGGGACGAGGTGGTGCTGACCGACCCCGTCTACGTCGGCCTGCTCAACCGCGTCCGCGTCGCGGGCGGTGTTCCCCGGCTCGCTTCGCTGCAACCGTCGGCTGCGGGCTGGCGACTGGACGTCGAGGCGCTGCGCGAGGTCGTCGGCGAACGGACGCGTGTGCTCTTGATGATGAGCCCGTCGATGCCCACCGGCTGCGTTCTCGACGCCTCCGCCTGGGACGCGGTGGCGCAGATCTGCCGGGAGCGCGAGCTTCTGCTCGTCGTCGACACCGCGATGGAGCGAATCCTCTTCGACGGTCGTGACGTCATCGACCCGCTGGCTCTCGAGGGCATGAGCGACCGCACGATCGTCGTCGGTTCGGCCTCGAAGGAGCTGAGGATGATCGGGTGGCGCGTCGGCTGGGTCGTCGCACCGGCTCACCTCGTCGACGAGATCGGACTCGCCGGGATCTCGAACGTCGTGTGTCAGGTCGGCATCGCGCAGACGGCGGTCGCGGCAGCGCTCGAGGCAGGCGGCGCGGACGTGGCGGCCGCGACTGCCGAATGGGAACGACGTCGTGACGTCGTCCTGGCGGAGCTCGACGGCCTGCCGGTCGTCCCGCCCCACGGCGGCTGGTCCCTGCTGCTCGACGTTCACGCGCTCGGTCACGGCGCAAGTGCGGCTTCGGAGCGTCTGTTCCGGATCGGGAAGATCGTGGCGACGCCGATGGAGAACTGGGGCTCGGAGCGAGCCGCGCGGTACGTCCGGTTCGTGTTTGCGAATGAGCCCTGTGATCGTCTACGTGGGCTGGGCGAGCGCGTCCGCGCAGCGCTCGCCGCATGAACGAGCGGACATCCGTGCCGCCGGCGGAGCACGCCCGGTGAAGGTGCTCCTCCTCGGGTCCGGCGGCCGCGAGCATGCGCTTGCCTGGAAGCTCGTGCAGTCGCCGTTGCTGACCGAGCTGCACGCCGCTCCCGGCAACCCAGGCATCGCGGCGCTCGGTCACTGCCACCCGGTCCGCGCCGACGACCCCGAGGCAGTACTCGGGCTCGCCGGCTCCCTCGGTGTCGCCCTGGTCGTGATCGGGCCGGAGGTGCCGCTCGTGGCCGGGCTTGCAGACGCCCTGCGTCGCAACGGCATCCCGGTGTTCGGGCCCGGCCGCGCGGCGGCGGCGATCGAGGGGTCGAAGCAGTTCGCCAAGGAGGTGATGCAGGCGGCGGGGGTGCCGACGGCCCAGGTGCTGCCGCAGCCGGCCGCGCCGTGCGTGCTCAAGGCGGACGGCCTCGCGGCCGGAAAGGGCGTCGTCGTGTGCCTCACACAGGAGGAGGTGACCGCCGGGCTCGCAGAGCTGGCCGGCCTTCCCGGCCCGCTCGTCGTGGAGGAGCTCCTCGAGGGCCCCGAAGTGTCCCTCTTTGCAGTGTGTGACGGCGTCACGGCGATCGCGCTTCCGGTCGCGCAGGACTTCAAGCGCGCCTACGACGGGGATGCCGGCCCGAACACGGGTGGAATGGGCTCGTACGCCCCGGTACCGGGTCTCGATGCCGTGGACGTCGAGGAGCTGGTGGACCTCACCTGCCGGCCGGTGCTCGCCGAGCTGGCGGCACGGGGCGCGCCGTTCATCGGCACGCTCTTCGCCGGGCTCATGCTGACCGGTGACGGCCCCAGGGTGCTCGAGTACAACTGCCGCTTCGGCGATCCCGAGACGCAGTCGCTGCTGCCGCTCGTCGACGACGATCTGCTCGTCGTCCTCGCCGCCGCCGCGCAAGGTGATCTCTCGGGCGTTCGGCTCGGACCGGCCGCGCGGGCGGCCGTCACCGTCGTGCTCGCCGCCGGCGACTATCCCGCCGCGGGCGACCAGGGCTCGGAGATCACAGGGGTCGCCGACGCCGAGGCAGCCGGCGCGCTCGTGTTCCACGCGGGTACCGCGCTTCGCGGCGGGCGGCTCGTCACGAACGGCGGCCGCGTCCTCAACGTGACTGCGGTCGGCGCGGATCTCGTAGCCGCACGGCACTCTGCGTATGCAGCGGCCGACAAGATCTCGTGGAGCGGCGCGCGGCGCCGGGGGGACATCGCGCTGGCGGCAACAGCCGGTGGCACGCTGCAGACGCGGCCGGAGGCACATCTAGACTAGGCAGCGTGATCTCCCGCTACTCCCGTCCGGCGATGGCCAGCATCTGGTCGGACGAGGCGAAGCTGCAGCGCTGGCTCGACGTGGAGCTGGCGGCGCTCGAGGGCTGGGTACAGGTCGGCGCGATTCCGGCCGAGACCGTGGCAGCGATACGCGCCGCGGCGACCGCGCCCACGCCCGAGCGTGTGGCGGAGATCGAACGAGAGACGAACCACGACGTCGCAGCATTCGTCGATGCCGTCTCGGAAGGACTGGGCGCCGAGGGGCGGTGGTTCCATTACGGGCTCACTTCTTCCGATGTCGTCGACACGGCGCTGTCGCTGACCGTGCAGGAGGCGGGAGCCGTCGTGCTCGAGGGCCTGCAGCGTGCGTTTCTCGCGGTCGTCACCCGGGCCGAGGAGCACCGTGACACCCTCTGCATCGGCCGCACCCACGGAATCCACGCCGAGCCGACGACCTTTGGGCTCAAGCTGGCTGGGTGGGCGTTCGGGCTCGACCGGGACCGCGAGCGCCTCCTCCGGGCGCTCGAGGGGCTGCGCGTGGGCAAGCTTTCGGGCGCCGTCGGCACGTATTCCGCCACCGACCCGGAAGTCGAGCGCGCGGCGTGCGAGCGACTCGGTCTCGAGCCGGCGCCCGCGTCCACGCAGGTTCTCCAGCGCGATCGCCACGCGGAGGTGCTGTCGGCGCTCGCACTGCTGGCGTCCTCACTCGATCGCTTTGCGACCGAGGTGCGCCATCTCGCCCGCACGGAGGTTCGCGAGGTGGAAGAGCCCTTCGGCCGCGCCCAGAAGGGATCGTCGGCGATGCCGCACAAGCGCAACCCGATCACGGCGGAACGAATCTGCGGCCTCGCGCGCGTCGTGCGGGCGAACGCGCTGGTCGGCCTCGAGAACGTGGCACTGTGGCACGAGCGGGACATTTCCCATTCGTCCGCCGAGCGCGTCGTGTTGCCGGACTCCTTCCTCGCCGTCGACTACATGCTCGACCGGTTTGCGTGGCTCGTCGAAGGTCTCGTCGTACGGGCGGAGCGGATGCGAGAGAACCTCGACGCGAGCCACGGCCTCTTCTTCAGCCAGCGCTTGCTCCTCGCCCTGATCGACTCCGGCCTCGTTCGCGACGAGGCGTACCGGCTCGTGCAACGCCATGCAATGCGCGCGTGGGACGAAGGGCTCGAGCTCGGCGAGCTGGTGCGAGGCGATGCGGAAATCGCGGGTCGCGTCGATCTCCAGGCCGTGTTCGACCTCACGGCCTATACCCGGCACGTGGAGACGGTGTTCGAGCGCCTGCGAGCGCTCGTCGCCGTGCGCGAGGAAGGCCTGCGGGTCTGAGATGAGCTCGTCGGGCACCCATCTCGCGAGTGGGAAGGTGCGTGAGATCTACGCGCTCGACGGCGAGCGCCTGTTGCTCGTCGCCTCTGACCGGATTTCGACGTTCGACGTCGTGCTGCCGACGCCGATCCCCGACAAGGGCCGGGTCTTGACGGGGCTCGCGGCGTTCTGGTTTGCCCGTACGCGTGAGATCGTGCCGAACCACCTGCTGGACCTCGGCGAGGACGGTCGCTCGACCGTGTGCCGCCTGCTCGAGATGCTGCCCGTGGAGCTCGTTGTGCGCGGCTACCTGTCGGGCTCCGGCTGGGTCGATTACGAAGCCACGGGAGCCGTATGCGGCCACAGGCTGCCGGCCGGCCTGCGGGAGTCGGAGCGGCTGCCCGAGCCGATCCTCACGCCTGCGACGAAGGCCGCCGCGGGGCACGACCTCAACATCACCGAGGACGAAGCTGCCTCGTTGTGCGGGCACGAGCGGTACGACGCCGCGCGCGAGGCCGCGCTCGCCCTCTATCGTTTTGCCTCCGCTCACGCCGAGGAGCGCGGCATCCTTCTCGCCGACACCAAATTCGAGTTCGGCGTCGACGGTGACGGCCGCGTGACGCTCGCCGACGAGGCGGTCACCCCCGACTCCTCGCGCTTCTGGCCGGCCGCCGACTACGCGCCCGGCCGTCCGCAGCGCTCGTTCGACAAGCAGTTCGTGCGCGACTTCTGCCTGTCGACCGGCTGGGATCGCACCGATCCCGGTCCCGAGCTCCCCGAGGACGTCGTCTCCGGCACACGCGCACGCTACGTGGAGGCATTCGAGCGGCTCACCGGCCTCGAGTTTGTGCGATATGATACGGATCCGAAGGCGGTGCTGTGAAAGCGGTCGTGCTGATCCGGCCCAAGCGCGGGATTCTCGACCCGCAGGGCGAGGCGGTGCGCGGGTCGTTGCGGAAGCTCGGCTTCCCCGTCGTCCAGGCACGGGTCGGACGCCTGGTCGACATCGAGCTCGAGACCGACGATCCCACGGAGGCGCAGGCGCAACTCGACCGCATGTCGGCAGAGTTGCTCGCGAACCCACTGATCGAGTCGTTCGAGATCGAGCTGGAGAACGAGGCATGAGCGACGGCCCCCGGATCGCCGTGATCACGTTCCCCGGCTCGAACGACGACGGCGATGCGGCGCTCGCACTCGAGCTGCTCGGCGCCCGCCCGGCGGCCGTATGGCATGAGGAGACGCAGCTTCCGGACGACACCGCCGGCGTCGTGCTTCCGGGAGGCTTCTCGTACGGCGACTACCTGCGCTGCGGGGCGATTGCACGCTTTGCGCCGGTGATGGATGCCGTCGCCGCCTTCGCAGCCGCAGGACTGCCGGTCCTCGGAATCTGCAACGGCTTCCAGATCCTCTGCGAGGCCCGGCTGCTGCCCGGTGTCCTGCGGCTGAACCGGCAGCAGCAGTTCGTGTGCCGCGACGTCGCTGTTCGCGTCGAGAGCACGGCAAGCCCGTTCACCGCATCCTGCGCCGTGGGCGAGGAGCTGGTGATTCCCGTCAAGCACGGGGAGGGCAACTGGTACGGCGACGCGGAGCTCGTTGCCGCGCTCGAGGCGCGCGGTCAGGTCGTGCTGCGCTACACCGAGGACGTCAACGGTGCGGTTGGCCGTATCGCGGGGGTCTCGAATCAGGCCGGGAACGTGCTGGGCCTGATGCCGCACCCGGAGCATGCGGTCGACCCGCTGCTCGGCCCGGTCGGCGGCAGAGCGGTCCTGGGCGGGCTGATCGCCGCGGCGGCGGGCACCGGCCTCGCGGTGACCGCATGACGCAGAGAGCCGGCGGTTGCGGCGACGAGGAGTTCTAGGAGGCGCTGCGAGGTCGATCTGCGCCGGTGGCCCGTTGTTGCCATTCCCGCTTGCGGCCGAAGAGCGACAGGTACCCGATGATCGTCCGCCGCGTGTTCAGCTTGCTCCGGCCTGCCCGAAGCGTCGTGTCGAGCACCATCGGCAGCTCCGAGATCGACATTCCGAGGTACGTCATCTTCATGACCATCTCGACCATCGACTCGTAGCCGTCGCGCTGCACGATGCGCTCGCCGTAGCACTCCTGCAGCCGGCGCAAGCATGATCCGCGATACAGCCTGAAGAACGAGCTGACGGTCAGGAGCCCGTGCACCCCGAAGAACTCCTTGACGAAGGTGTTCGCGATGTGGCTCAGCATCACGCGGGATGCACGCGTGTGGAGGATGCCGCCGCCGTACATGTACGGGCTCGCGAACACGGCATCGTGTCCCTCCTCCACCCGGCGCAGCATGGCGGCGATCAACTCGGTGCGCGACGTGTTGTCGCCTTCCATCGTCACGATCAGATCGTCGGAGGCGATGCGGGGAGCAAGGTACTCGAACGCCGTGCCGAAGGCGTGCCCGGGTCCCCGGTTCGTGTCGTGGACGAGCACCGTGAGGTCGATCCCCGCCGCGACCGCACGTGCCAGCTCCGGTGTGTCGTCGGTGCTGCCGTCGTCGACGAGGACGACCGCGACGCGGAAGTCGACAGCTTCACGCGCCGCCGCGCGCAGCCCGTCGAAGAGCCGTTCCAGATTTGGCGCTTCGTTGAAGACCGGCACCACGATGTAGAGCGCGCGCCTCGCGCCTGCCGGCTCGCTCACGGCGTCACGGCCGGCGCTGTCCGGCGCCGCTCCGTCTGCCAGAGAATCGTCTCTCGCAGTCCGGTCTCGAGGTCGACCTTCGGCTCGAAGCCGAGGAGGTCTCTCGCCCGGCTGATGTCCGGGACGCGGCGCACGACGTCCTCGTACTTGCCGAAGGACTCGTACGGGATCGTCTCGATGAGCGCCGGCGTGTCGTCTCCCTGGACGAGCCGCCAGATGAGCTCGGCGAGCGCCCGGATGGTGATCTCGTCCTCGGCACCGATGTTGACGACGAGGTTGTCGGCGCGTGAGCTCTCCACTGCCGCCGCGATTCCGGCGACGTGATCGGTGACATAGGTGAAGGAGCGCGTCTGGCTTCCGTCGCCGTGCACCGGGAGCGGCTCGCCGTCGAGCGCCTTCTCGATGAAGACGGACTGGGGCCCGCCCCACCACGTCAGATTCTGGTTCGGGCCGTAACCGCCGAAGAAGCGCAGGAGGACGACGTCGATGCCGAAGCGCTCGTGGCACGCAAGCAGCAACTGCTCTTCGAACATCTTCGAGATCGCGTACGCCCACCGTTTGACCTGCGGGTTGCCGATGACCGAGTCCATGTCCTCGGAAAACGGCACCTCCGGGTTCTTGCCGTAGACGTCGGAGGTCGAGGCGGCGACGATCTTCGCACCCGTTTGGGCGGCTGTCTGGGCGACGATCTCCGACCCGAGCCCGTTGATCATCAGCGTCTCGTACGCGTCTGCATAGCGCGGGATCTTGTATGCCGCGAGATGGACGATGACGTCGCATCCGTCCGCGGCCTCGCGGATCGCGGGCTCGTCGCGAATGTCCGCCTCGCGGAAGTCGAACGAGGGATGATCGCCGAAGCCGGCGATGTTCAGACGCGACCCCTGCGACAGGTTGTCGAAACCGACGACGGTGTGGTCGCGACGCAGGAGCTCTGCGACGAGATTCGACCCGATGAACCCCGCTGCACCGGTGACCAGGATCCTCATGCGCGAGTTCCCCGTTGGCGTCGTGGGCAACGGGCGCCCTTCGCAGCCCGCTCGTTGCTCCCCGCGGGGCTGGCCTTGTCGCCGATCGTCCTCACGGGGCGAGGAGCCTACCGGAGGTTCCTTTGCACGTGCGCGGTCAGCGGTCGGCTCGCAGGCGACGGCCGCCGAAGCGCGTACGCTTCTGCACCGCGCATGCCGTCCATCTCATTCACGCGAACGACGTTCCTCTCGGCGCCGCCGCTGCAGGCTCAGGAGCAGGGGATCTCGCCGTTCGTGCACGCGCTGGAGGACGACCCGTGCGGATGAGCCGGCCGTTGCGCGTGGTATCGACGCTCGTCGTCCTCGCGCTCGCGTTCACCTACGTCTTGCTGAAGATCGACGTGCACGAGACTGCGCGCATCATCCGCAGCGCCGACCCGCTCTGGGTCGCGCTTTCCGTTGTTCTGATCTTCGTGATGATCCTCCCGATGTCGTGGCGCTGGCAGCAACTCCTGCGCGCCCGGGAAATCCGCGAGAGCCTCGCCTGGCTGATGCGCGCCTACTTCGTCGGGTTCACCGTCGGACAGGTGCTCCCGACCTCGGTCGGAGGGGACGCATCGCGAATCTACGAGACTGCCAAGCGCCACCGCGGTGAGGTTGCGGCGATCACCGGCTCCGTGCTGGTCGAGCGCGCTCTCGGCGGAGTCGTGACCCTCCTCCTCGCAGCGGTCGGCTTTCTGCTTGCGATCGGCCGCTATCCGATCGGCGCCTACCTGTGGATCGAGTTCCTGCTCGTCTTCGGTGCGATCGTGCTCGGGTTCGTCTTCTTCTCCCACACTGCGCGTGAGCGGCTCGTCATCTTCGTGCCACTCGCGCGCAAGCTGCGCATCGAGCGGCTCGCGCGGACGATCTACGAGGGCATCCATGGCTACCGAAATCACCGGGGGACGCTCGGCGTCGTCTCGGTCGCCACGGTCGTCGTGCAGATCGGCGGCATTCTGTCCATCTATGCTGCCGGGCGCGCAGTCGGCATCCACGTGTCGGTGCTTGCGTACGTCGTGCTCGGACCGCTGCTTTTCCTCGTCACGTTGTTACCGTTCACCATCAATGGACTTGGCGTGCGTGAGGCGTTCTTCGTCAACTTCTTCGCAAAGCTCAACGTCCCCGCCGATGCCGCCTTCGCCTGTGGGTTCCTCTTCTTCCTGACCTCGCTCGCCCTGGCGCTGCCCGGCCTCGGCATCCTTCTGCGGGAGGGCTTCCGGCGACACCCGGCGCCCGACGCCTCGATCTGAGCGGGCGATGCTCGCCGTCCTTGCGACCCTTGGTCTCTTCGTGGTCTGGTCTGCCGTCGGGCTTGCTGCGCTCGTCGCCCTCCGCGCAGATCTGACCGAGCTTCGCGTCGCTCTCACGGCGCCGATGCTCGGAACGGCGCTGACCGTCATTCCGCTGTTCGTCGTCAGCAACGCCGGCGTGTCGATGCACGCGGGTGCACCTCCCGTGTTGATCGTGCTGCTCGTCGCAGGCGTCATCGTGCTCGCGATCCGGCGGCCGCGGCTCTCGCTCACCGTCGTACCGGTCGTCGTCCTCTGCCTGCTCGAGCTCGTCCTCGTCGGACGTCCCATGTTCCGGTTCGGCTTCGACTGGCTCGCCAACGCCAACGGAGACATGGCGTACTACGTGCTGTCCGCGACGCATCTCATGAGCCATGGGCTGCAGAGCGCGATCGATTTCAACGCGCTGGCCGACAATCGCGGATTTTCGAACGCGGCACAGGTGCTCAACCTGAGAGGGCTCCGGCCGGGATCGCAGGTCACGCTGGCCGGACTGGCATCGAGCACCGGCCGCCCGCCTGTCGCTCTCTACATGCCGATGTCGATCGCGATCGCCATGAGCACCATCTGTGCGACAGGCGCGCTGGCGATGCAGGCGGCGCGCCAGTGGTGGTGCGCGACCCTTGCCGCCGGATTGCTCGTCGTGTCGCCCCTGACGGGGTACGGCATCCTGCAGCAGCTGCTGCCACAAGGCTGGGGGCTCGGCCTGGCAGCCGCCCTGTTCGCGTGGCTCATGCGCCCCGAGCTGCACGAGAACCGCCGCCCGCGCCTTTCCGACGTGATCGTGATCAGCATCCTCACCGCCGCGCTGTTCATCGTGGGGTATGAGGTAGCGAGCTCTCTCGTCCTGGCCTACGTGGCCTACGTCGCCATCCTGCTCGTCCGGCGCCGGGTCTCACTGCAGGGGGTCGTCCTGCTCTGGGGTGCTCCCATCCTGGTCACCGTTGTCATCGTCAACACCTTCCTGTCCCGTGCGATTCATTACCTCACGCACTACGTGCTGAACTTCGGAACCTCGGAAGGCTTCCACGGGTTGACGCAATTCGGCTACGCCATCGTCCCCGATGCGATTGCGGGAGCTGCCGGCTTCCGGTCGCTGTTCGCGCCGCCGCCGACAGCGCACATGTCGCTGTACATCCTCCTCGCGGTCGGGTTCTTCGTCGGCGTCCTCGTTGCGGCCGTCGTCACAGCGCGCAGGGGGGCCGCAGCAGGGGTCACGTTGCTGACCCTCTTGCTGCTCGGCATCATGCTCGGCCGGAACGGCAACGATTTCGGCCTCTTCAAGCTGTACATGTACGTCCAGCCGTTCCTCGCGGCGACGGTCGCGGTCTTCGTGGGCGGCTTGAGGAGTCGCCGGGCGTCGGTGACCGTCGCCGCTCTGGTGGCGTGCGTGGTCGCCCTGCAGGTGCCGGTGTTGAACGACTACGTCGATCGCAGCATCAACCCGATCGATCTCCCCAATGCCTCCGAGCCGGATCTGCTGCCCACGTTCCGCCGGGTCGTCGAGAGCGCCACGACTCCAATCGTGGTCGTGAGCGACAACTTCGCCTTCGAGCAGCTGCAGGGAGCGAGCGCAGGCGAGAAGCAGCTCTTCTTCGTCGGTCGCAATCTCTTCGGCCTGCCGTGGAAGGTGCGGCGGTTCGCGGTGCCGACGACGCAAGGCGTCAGGCGAATCGCATTCGGCCAGAACGTCGACGCCGCCCGGGTTCTCTCGCGAGGATCCTGCGTGATCTCGCTGCCGACCGGCTCGCAGCTCGCCTTGAATCGCCGGTCGCTGCCGGAGGGGTCACCGGATCTCGGAGTGCTGCCGTGCGGAAGCCCCAGAAACCTGCTCGCATTCATCGTGTCCTCGCTCGGCCAGCCCGCGACGCTCCCGGAATTCCGCCGCGCGGTGAGCTTCTGGCAGCTCGAGGGCGATCCGTCGTTTCCAGGGCGCACGTTCTCGGGCTTCGGTCGCTTCGCGCTGTTCCAGATCCTCGGCTCGACCCCGCGCGTCCGAGTCGTGCTCGATCTCACGATGTCTCCGACGAACCCTCCCAGTGGCTCCTACTCGCTCCCTCCGGCAGGAGTCTTCGGCGCCGACCGCGTCCGGTTCCCAGTCGTCGGCAGCGGGTCGGCGCGCGTTCGTCTCGCCCCCGCTTACGCCACGAATCATCGACGGGCAGCCGTACCTCGTGCTCGATATGGGGAAGCGGGGCGCATTTCCGGTCGTGTCGCGACCGGGCGTGACCGGAATCTGGGGGAAGTCCGTCGTCCTCGACCCACGATTCCTGACGTCGTACGTCCGGGACGTGTCGCTCGTGTCCAACGCGGAGTACGACCGGCTGGCGGCGCCCTCGACGATTCAAAGCATTCCTGCAGATCTTGCGAATCCCAACCTCGAGTACTCGGGCATCTTCGAAGACGGCTGGGTCGGGCGCGAGTCCTATGCCCAGCTCTCCGGAGGGCCTTCCGGCCGCCTCATGATCCGCGCCGACGTGCTGGCACGCCCGGCGGGGCCAGCGACTGCAGGTCCTCGTGAACGGGAAGACGCTCGTATCCCGGCGGGTGGCACCGGGATCGCTCGCTCTCGACCTCCCGCTACCGGCCTCCTCCGGCCGGCGGAAGATCGAGCTTCGCTGGGCCGGAGTGACCCGGCTCGCAGCCCCCGATCGGCGGAGTGCGGCAGCTCGGCTCACATTCCTCAGCGTTGGCTGACGGCGCAAGGACGGCCCGGGTAGCGTCCGGCCTGTTAGTTCTCCGGCTGATCGCGCTTCCCATGAGCCTTCTTTCCGTGCTTGGCCTGCGCGCCTCCCCTCTGATCCCCGTCGGCCACGTTCCCGCATGCCCGGACCGACTCGCGCCGTAGCCGGTCGATCTCCTTGCGCGCTCCCTGGACCTCGGCGGAGCGGTCGAGCAGCTCGAGGACGCCGTCGCAGCGCCCGAGCGACCGGCGCGTAAAGGCCAGGTTGTAGCTCGCATAGGCCTCGGTCAGCGATCCGGAGCCGCGCAGAGCAGCGACCGCGCGCTCGAGCAGCGGGAGCGCAGTCGCGTAGTCGCCGGCCTGCATGTGCCCAAAGCCCGCATCGTTCAGCGCAGCACCGCTCGCCCCATCGCTCTGCACCGACCGCCTGGGAGCCGCGGGGGCCGTCGTCGTCGCCGGCGCCGCGCCCGTCGTCGATGCTGCGTTGTTCGCCGGGGAGGCCACGTTCTTCGCGGGGATGGCCGCGTGCTGCGGAGTCGAGTCGCTGCGCAACGCGAGTGCCGCGACCGCGATCCCGGCGGCGGCTGCGGCGGCTGCTGCGGCGAGCACGGGCTGTCGCCACGATCGCAGCCGGTACCGGCGCACGGAGGGAGGCGCGCCTGCTCCGCCGAGAGTCGGCGCAGCGTCGGCTGCCAGGGCACGGCGAAGTCCCGCGACGAGCTCTCCGCAGCTGCTCGGTCGGTCTGACGGGTCCTTCGCGAGCGCCCTGGCGAGGACCGCGTCCACGTCCCCGTTGAGAGTCGGGGCGATTGCCGACGCTTGCGGGATGGGAGCGCTTGCGTGAGCGAACGCCTCGGTCAGCGTCGTGTCGGCCGCGAATGGACGACGGCCGGTGAGCAGCTCGAACGCGACGACGCCCAGCGCATAGCGATCGCTGGCCGATGTGGCGGGCTCGCCCCGTGCCTGCTCCGGCGACAGATAACCGGCCGTTCCGAGCACGGTGCCGGGAAGCGTGAGCGCGTCGGAACCGGCAGCCGAGGCGATGCCGAAGTCGAGCACCTGCAGGCTCCCGCCGCGGTCGAGCAGCAAGTTGGCCGGCTTGACGTCCCGGTGCACGATGCCGCGACGGTGGGCGGTATCGAGGGCGTCGGCCGCCTGTCCCAGCCAGTCGAGCGCCTCGTGCGGCTCGATGCGACCGGCAGACAGCTTGTCGTGCAGCGACCCGCCCTCCAGGTACTCCATCACGATGAACGGGCGCTCTTCGTGTTCACCGACGTCGAAGACCGTGATCACGTGCAGCTCGCCCGACAGTCGCGCGGCGGCACGCGCTTCGCGCTTGAAGCGTGTACGAGCCTCGGAGTCGCGGGCGTACCGGTCGGACAGCACCTTGACGGCGACTGGGCGCTCGAGCACGGTGTCGGTCGCCCGGTACACCTCGCCCATCCCGCCCCTGGCCACGAGCTTCAGCGCGGTGTATCTCGACGGAAGAATGTCTTCGGCGATCACCATTGATAGCGGACGCAAGCCTGCGCCCGGGTTCGGGCCTCCGTCGACCTCTTTCCCGCGCCCGGCCGGAACGAATCCAACCAACCGAGGAACCGAGGCCCCGAGGAGGCGCCCCGGAGCCGTTCGGCCCGCCTCAGTCCTCGCCGGCCAGCAGCTCCATCAGCAGCCCGTCGTGCCAGCCGTCGCCGCCTGCGTCACGCTCGTAGCGCCGCATCACCCCGACCGGCTTGAATCCCGCCTTCTCGTAGGCGCGGATCGCAGCGGTATTGGCCGCAGCGGGATCGATTGTGATGCGGTGGTGGCCGCGCTCGTCGATCAGGTGGCGCACGACGCGTCGCACCGCCTCCGTGCCAAGACCACGCCCGTGCACCGCGGGATCGAGGAACAGGTCGATGCTTGCATGGCGGTACCTCGGCTCGAGCTCCTCGAGGAACTGGATCATGCCGGCGACGGCGCCGTCCACCTCGATCGTGAGCCGGGTCGACTCTGGGTCGTCGTGCCACGGGAAGCCGGCTTCCGGTACGTCCCACCAGCGCGCCACCTCGGGCGTCGCGTGGATGCGCAGCAACTCGGCCTCGTCTCCTTCGGCGAGCGGGCGCAGGGTCAGCGCCCGTTCGGTGTTCCGCGCGCTCATCCGCTCGGGGTTCCCGGTGTGCACGGTGCCGGCGGGAGGAATGGTCTCGCGCTCGTCCTCACGGTGCCCGCAGCGTAACGCGAGCGCTTCGAGACACAGGATCGGCGTCTCGACCCGCGGCGCGGTCTAGCCTTCGTTCGACATGGCCGGATACGAGCTCAGCGATCCGCTGGAAACCGAACGCCTCCTCCTGCGTCCCTACGCGGACCGAGACTACGAGCCGTTGTATGCGATGCGCTCGAACGCGGATGTCGCGCGCTACCTCTACTGGGAGCCCCAGACCGAGGACGAGGTTCGCGAAACCCTCGCGACGAAGATCGCGAGCGTCTCGATCCGCTCGGAGGGCGACGTCCTGGCCGTCGCCGCAGAGCACCGTTTCACCGGGGCACTGGTCGCGGACGTCATTCTGCACTGGTTGAGCCGGGAGCACCGTCTCGCCGAGATCGGGTACATCACCCACCCGGATCATGCCGGCCAGGGGTATGCGACCGAAGCTGCCCGCCCGCTGCTGGCGGTCGCGTTCGACGTCCTCGGGCTGCACCGCGTCATCGGCCGCACCGAGGCGCGCAACGTCGGCTCCGCCCGCGTGCTGGAGAAGCTCGGGATGCGCCGTGAGGCCCACCTCGTCGAGAACGAGTTCGTGAAGGGCGAATGGCAAAGCGAGCTCGTCTACGCAATGCTCGACCGCGAGTGGCGACCCACGGGTCGAGCATGACCACGCGGCTATCCGAGCAGCGCGGAACGGAGCTCCGGCGTCCGCTCGAGCAGCGCGTGCAGGCGCTCGACGTCCCGCGCCCGCAAGGTGACCGGTCCACGGCGCCCGCTGCCGTCCGTCGCGTATGCGAACCGCACCAGGCGCTCGCCCTTCGCGGTCTCGAGCAGCTGCACGAGTGTGGCGAAGCGCTTCTCTCCCGCGCGCTGGGGTAGGGACACCTCTTCGATCACGACTGTTGTGCCCCACGGCGTCGTCGCAGTCGTCATGTGGACACCGTAGGCGCCGCAGCGTGACGTGTCTGGGCCGGGGGTGTGCCGCCTCTGTGACCTACCAGGTCGCGTGGCAGCCCTCGACATGATCGTCGACGAGCCCGGCGGACTGCATGAATGCGTAGACGGTCGTCGGGCCGACGAACCGGAAGCCGCTCCGCTTCAGCTCCTTCGACAGCGCCGTCGACTCCGCGGTTGCGGAGGGCACATCTGCGAACGACCGCACGCGCCGCTCCCGGGGCGCAGGCGCGAAGGACCACACGAGCTCGGACAGGCCGCGGGGGAGCTCGAGCGCTGCCTGTGCATTGCCGATCGCAGCTTCGATCTTCCCGCGGTGCCGGACGATCGAGGCATCGGCGAGCAGCCGTTCGACATCGGGCTCGGCAAAGCCGGCCACCGTTGCGAGGTCGAAGCCGGCGAATGCCTGCCTGAACCCCTCGCGCTTGCGGAGAATCGTGATCCACGCAAGACCCGCCTGGAACCCCTCCAGGGTGAGCAGCTCGAACAGCAGGCCGTCGCCCACGAGGGGGCGGCCCCACTCGTTGTCGTGGTAGGCCTGGTAGAGGGGATCGTCACCGGCCCAGCGGCACCGGGCCACTCCCTCCGCATCGATCACGAGGTCGGTCGCCAAGACGATTCTGCCTCTACCCCTGCAACCGGCGGCTATCGAACGTGGCGCATGTGAGGCTCTGCTTCCTGCGCGCCGGGCTGCTCAATAGTCGTTCCGCTCGATGAGCTCGATGCGGTAGTTGTCCGGATCCCGGACGAAACAGATCAGGGAACCGCCCTCGCGGACCGAGTACGGCGGCCGCTCGGGCTCGATGCCCTGCGCGGCGAGGCCGGCGAGCGTCTCTGTCATGTTGTCGATCGTGAGCGCGATGTGGCCGTATGCGGTGCCGAGCTCGTACGAGTCGACGCCGAAGTTGTAGGTCAGCTCGAGCTCGGGCACAGGCTTGCCCGGGACGCCGAGGAAGTAGTTCATCGCCTCCTCGCGGATCGGCAGCTCACGGCGATGCTCGAGCCCCAATGCCTCGTAGAACGCGATCGACTTGGCCGGATCCGTGATGCGGTAACAGGTGTGTATGAGCTCCATCCGGCTAGCCTACCGCTCTGCTCTGCCAGTATCGGGTTCATGAGACTGGCGCCGTTTCGCATCGAGCAGTACTACGCGCTGCACGAGTTCACCGCCTCGCACATGCTCTCCTCGAGCGACGCCGAAACCGTCGCTCTCTCCGACCTGCTTGCGCTCGAACCCGATGCGGAAGCACGGCTCCTCGGACTGCGGCTCGGGTACACCGAGCCGCCCGGGGCACCCGAGCTGCGCGGCGCGATCGCGGCGATCTACGAGAGCCTCGGCACCGAGGACGTGATCGTCGTCGCGGCCGCCGAGGAAGGCATCTTCACGGCCTACCATGCCCTGCTGGAGCCCGGCGATCACGTGGTCGTCGAGACGCCCTGCTACGAGTCGGCGCTCGAGCTTGCCCGCTCGGCGGGGGCGGAGGTGACGGAGTGGCGCCGCTCGTTCGCGGACGGCTGGGTGCACGACCTCGATGCGCTGGAGCGGGCGCTGCGTCCGGACACGCGTCTCGTCTACGTCAATACCCCGCACAACCCGACCGGCACGTCGATGCCCCGCCACGTGCTCGACCGTGTCGTCGAGCTCTGTGCAGAGCGCGGCTCGTGGCTCTTCTGCGACGAGGTCTACCGTGAGCTCGAGCACGAGCCGGGGGACCGCCTGCCCGCTGCGTCCGACCTGTACGAACGGGCACTGTCCCTCGGATCGATGTCGAAAGCGTACGGTCTGCCGGGGCTGCGGCTCGGCTGGCTCGCCTCTCGCGACCGGGCTGCGCTCACACGCATCGTCGATGTCAAGCACTACACCACGATCTGCTCGAGTGCGCCCAGCGAGCTCCTCAGCGCGCTGGCGCTCCGGCACCACTCGGCCCTGGCCGAGCGCAACCGGGGGATCGTGCGACACAACCTGCCGTTGCTCGACGACTTCTTCGACCGCCGGGCCGACAGCTTCTCGTGGGTGCGTCCGACGGCGAGCCCGATCGGATTCCCGCGCCTGCTCGGCGGGGACGACGCGAACAGCTTTTGTGCACGGCTCGTTGCCGACACCGGCGTGCTCCTGCTGCCCGGGGACGTCTACGACGAGCCGGGCCACGTTCGCCTCGGCTACGGGCGTCTCAACATGCCCGAGGCGCTGCAGCGCCTCGACGCCTGGCTCGAGGGCTAACTGCTTCCTGCCTCGTCGAGGTCTTCCTCGACCAGGCCGAACAGCACGCCGTCCGTCCACTCGCCCTCGCGCCAGTACGCCTTGCGCCTGACGCCCTCTCGCGTGAAGCCGCAGCGCTCGGCGTGCGCCAGCGCGCGCTCGTTGAACGCGTACACCTCGAGCTGCAACCGATGGAAGCCGAGATCGTCCAGCAGGTGGCGCTGTACGAGGTGCGTCGCCTCGCGGGCGATGCCGCGGCCCCGAAACGGCGGGTCGAGGGCGAGACCACTGAGGTCGGCGATGCGCGAGCGCCGGTTCGTCCGTTCGAACGACATCGTTCCCGCAGGGGTGCCGTCGACCTCGATCACGAAGACGCCGTACGCCTCCGGCTCCGTCTCCGAGCGCTCGATCTCGGCCAGCAGCTCCATCTCCGACCGCGGTCGCGAGGCGGCGAGAAACGGCGCCACCTCCTCGTGGGTGACGAGCGCAACCAGAAAGCCGGCATCCGCGGCTTCGGCACGCCTGAGCGAGATGCTCACGGCGCCGGTGCCGGAGCCTCGACCGGACGCCGTCCCGCACGCAGTGCCCCCGACCCGAGCGCTAGCGCGACACCGATGAGAATCAGGGCCAGGCCGCCGAGCGCCGCCGGCGTGATCGACTCGTCCAGGATGAGGGCCCCGTAGGCCAGCGCGAATGCGGGTATGAGGTAGGTCACGAGACTCAGCTTGCGCGCCCCGAACAGCTGGATCACGCGGAACAGGACCAGCTGCGCGAGTGCCGTCCCCAAGAGCGCCAGGGCGAGAAGCGAGCCCAGTGCGCCAGCGGTCGGCAGCGATCGCGGCGGCTGCGCGATCGCGAGCGGCAGGAGCATCAATCCGCCTGCCAGCATCGATCCGGTCGCGAGTACCGGCCCAGAGGATCCCCCGAGGCGCAACTGGCCGTAGATGCCGGCCGACGCGTAGAACACCGACGCGAGCACGACGGCGAGCACGCCGGCCACGGCCCAGGCGTCGCCGCCCGGCGCCACACCGGCGACGAGACCGACCCCGACGATGCCGACGCAGACACCCACGACCCGCGTGGGGCCGATGCGCTCGTGCCTGAGAAAGCGCAAACCGATCAACAGCGAGAAGATCGGTACCGTCGCCTGAGCGATCGCCGCGAGGCTCGAGTCGATGTGCTTCTCGCCCCAGGCAACGAGCCAGAACGGCAACGCCGCGTTGAGCGCGCCGAGCACCATCGCCTCGCGCCACGTGCCCCGAATCTGGCTCCACGCAGCGCCCGGGCCGCTCGACGTGGCGAGGTAGGCGAACAACACCGCCGCCGCGATCAGGGCACGAGAGCACATGAGCGCCCCCGGTGAGAATCCGCCGTCGACGCCGACCTTGATGAAGAGGTAGGACGCGCCCCAGGCCCCGGCAAGCACCAGAATGAGTGGCCAGTAGCGGCGCGTCACGGTCCGAGGCTACCGGCGCCGCGCCGGGCAAGGCCCGTGGCAAGAGCCGTGCCGGCGAGGACGAGTGCCAGACCTGCGAGTGCGGCTCGCGTCACTGCCTCGTCGAGGAACACGACACCGTAGACGAGTGCGAACGCCGGCACGAGGTAGGTGACGAGGATGGCTCGAGACGCCCCGGCACTTGCAATCAGCGCGAAATAGAGGAGATAGGCGATGCCGGACCCGAGCGCACCGAGCGCCGCGACGGCGAGGATGACCTTGGCGGACGGCACGTCCTCCGGAAGCTGCGCCAGACCCAGCGGGGCCATCAGCACCGCAGCGCACGCGAGCTGGCCGATGGAGACCTGCAGCGGCGGCAAGCCGCGCATCGTGCGCCCCGCGTACAGCACCGAGGCGGCATAGCAGAGCGCGACGGCGATCACTGCCACAGCGGCGGTCAAGGCGCCCCCGTGCTGGACCCCTACGAGGAGCGCCACGCCCATAAATCCGATCCCGATGCCGATCAGCCTCACGCCCGTGACCCGCTGGCTGACGTCGATCCGGGTCGCGAGCAGCACCGTGAAGATCGGCGCGGCCGCCTGGATCACGGCCGTGAGCCCGGAGTCGAGCCGCGTCTCCGCGAAGCCGAGCAGCCAGAACGGCACCGCGTTGTTGAGAGCGCCGAGCACGACGAGCGGGACGAGGTGCCCGTGCAGAGCTGTCAGCCCGCCGCGGCCGCGCAGCAACGGCAGCAGCACGAGGACACCGATGACGAGGCGGCCGAGCACGACCACCGACGGCTCGAGCGCGTCGACCCCGAGCTTGATGAAGAGGAACGACGATCCCCAAATCGCCGAGAGCAGGAGCAGGAGGAGGGCGTCACGGCGGCTCACGGTCTCGTCGAGGCTAAACGCAGGGGCGCGGTGCGGTGTGAGGTACCGGCGGCCGAGGCCGCGGCTAGGATGACCTTCTGAGCTTCGTCGCGGAACAGCCACTTCACCGCCAGCTCGGCCTCACCGACGGGGAGTACGACCGAATCCTCGTGCTGCTGGAGCGGGAGCCGAATCACTTCGAGCTCGCCGTCTTCTCGCTCCTCTGGTCGGAGCATTGCGGGTACAAGCACTCGGCGCTCCTGCTCGAGCGGCTGCCGAGCGCGGGCGAGCGCGTTCTGCAGGGGCCCGGCGAGAACGCGGGCGTTCTCGATCTCGGTGACGGGCTCGCCGTCGCCTTCAAGGCCGAGAGCCACAACCATCCCTCGGCGGTGGAGCCATTCCAGGGCGCCGCGACCGGCGTCGGCGGCATCCTCCGCGACATCATCGCCATGGGCGCGCGGCCGGTCGCCCTGCTGGACGCCCTGCGCTTCGGCGCTCCCGACGATCACTTCTCGCGCGCCGTCACCGGCATCGGCGCCTATGGCAATTCCGTCGGCGTTCCGAACGTCGGCGGCGAGGTCGTGTTCGACGGCGCGTACGCATCGAACTGTCTCGTGAATGCCATGTGCGTCGGCCTGCTCCCCGTCGACCGCGTCATGCGCGCCAAGGCGGACACCGCGGGCGCGCTGCTCGTTCTCTTCGGTGCGACCACCGGTCGCGACGGCATCGGCGGCGCGTCGGTGCTTGCAAGCCAGGAGCTCGGCGACGAGCCGGCCGACAAGCGGCCCACGGTGCAGGTCGGGGACCCGTTCACGGGGAAGCGGCTGATCGAGGTCTCCGTCGAGCTCGTCGAGCGCGGGCTCGTGCTCTCGCTGCAGGATTGCGGTGCCGCCGGGCTTGCCTCGTCCCTGTCGGAGATGGCGGCCGACTACGGCATCGACGTCCACCTCGATCGTGTGCCGCAGCGTGAGGCGGACATGGAGCCGTGGGAGATCATGATCTCCGAGTCGCAGGAGCGGATGGTCGCGATCGTCGCACCGGATCGGTTGGGACAGGTCGAGGCGGTGATCGACCGCTGGGAGCTGCACCGCAGCGTCATCGGCGAGGTGACCGAGACGGGGGAGCTCCGGGCGCTCTGGGACGGGGACATCGTCGGTGCTATTCCGGCGCGCACACTGACCGAGTATTGTCCGCGGTACGCCGTCGAATGCACGCCGCGGATGGCGCCGGCCGAACGGCCGGTCGAGGGGGCGCCGTCCGCGGCGGGCGCGCTCCGCGAGCTGCTCGGCTCGGATCAGCTCCGTTCACGAGCGTTCGTGTACCGGCGCTACGACCAGCTCGTGCAGTCGCGCACGGTGCGCCGGCCGGGACTGGACGCCGCAGTGCTACGGCTGCGGCCGTCCTATCGCGGGCTCGCCGTGACTCTCGACGGAACCGGCCGGGTCGGGTCGCTGGATCCCTTCGCCGGCGGCGCGCTCGCAGTCCTCGAGGCCGCCCGCAATGTCGCCTGCGCCGGGGGGGAGCCGCTCGGCTTCACCGACTGCCTCAACTTCGGGAATCCCGAGAAGGCCGAGATCGGCTGGGAGCTGACGCAGTCGATCGAGGGCATGGCACAGGCCTGCGAGGCTCTGGGGCTCCCTGTCGTCTCGGGGAACGTCTCGCTCTACAACGACACGGGCGGCCGTTCGATCCCTCCCACGCCCGTCGTCGGATGCGTCGGTCTCGTGCCCGACGTCCGTCGCATTCCGGGGGCGTGGCGTGAGGGAGACACGATCCTGCTCGCCTCTGCCGGGTCGCCGGTCCTCCCGGGCTCGGAGTACCAGGCTCGATATGGCACCGTGTCGGGCTCGCCGGCAGTGCTCGAGCTGGCAGCCGAGGCGGAGCTCATCCGGTTCGTGGCCGCTGCGGCGACACGCTGCTCGCTCGCACACGACGTCGCCGCCGGCGGGCTCGCCGTCGCGCTGGCCGAGGCAGCGCTCCATTCCGGTCTCGGCGCACGACTCGATCTCGGGTCGGACGCCGCGTTGCTGTTCGGTGAGGGCCCGGGCCAGGTGATCCTCGCCGTGCCCTCCGGCCAGGTCGAGGTCGACCCGCTCGGCTCCGGCGTCGGCGTGCGGCGGATCGGGGAAGTCGGCGGCGACGAGGTGCTGGGCGTCCCGCTGGCCCAGCTGCGCGAGGCATGGGAGCGTGACACGTAGATGTGCGGCGTGTTCGGCATTCGCTCGGTTGAGCGTGACGTCGCGCGGCTCTCCTACTTCGCGCTCTTTGCGTTGCAGCACCGCGGGCAGGAATCGGCCGGGATCGCGGTCTCCGAAGGTGGCCGGCTCACCGTCCTGCGTGACATGGGGCTCGTTGCCCAGGTTTTCAACGAGCAGCAGCTCCAGGCTCTTCCGGGCGAGGTCGCGATCGGGCACACGCGCTACTCGACGACGGGCGGCGTGCACTGGTCGAACGCACAGCCGGTCGTCCACCACGGACGGGTGCGCACCGTCGCGCTCGGGCACAACGGGAATCTCACCAACTCCGTCGAGCTGCGCGCGGAGCTCACGGCGGAGGGCACACGATTCGGCTCCACCTCCGACACCGAGGTGATCGCCGGCCTGATCGCCCGTCATCCGTCTCCGCTCCCGCAGGCCGTCGCCGCGACGATGGCGCGGCTTCAGGGCGCGTACTCGGTCGTCGCCCTCGTCGACGACACGTTTGTCGCCTTCCGCGATCCGCACGGGATCCGTCCCCTCACCCTCGGGCGTATCGGCGAGGACTGGGTCGTCGCGTCCGAGACCTGCGCGCTCGATCTGATCGGGGCCACCGTCGAACGGGACGTACGTCCCGGCGAGGTCGTGTGGGTCGATGCCGAAGGGATGCACACGATGCAGGCCCTGCCGGAGGGCCGGGGGGCGCTCTGCATCTTCGAGCACGTCTACTTCGCCCGGCCCGACTCGAGGCTCGGGGGCACAGAGGTGCACGGCGCACGCAAGCGCATGGGGGAGCGCCTCGCAGCCGAGGCGCCCGTCGAGGCCGACCTCGTGATGCCGATTCCGGACTCGGGCACGCCCGCCGCGATCGGTTTCGCGAAGGCCTCCGGGATCCCGTACGACGAGGGGCTGATCAAGAACCGCTACGTCGGGCGGACGTTCATCCAGCCCGACCAGGAGCTCCGGCGGCAGGGGATCCGGCTCAAGTTCAACCCGCTCGACGAGATCGCCGGCAAGCGCGTCGTGATCGTCGACGACTCGATCGTGCGGGGCAACACGATGCAGCAGCTCGTGACGATGCTGGTGGACGCCGGCGCCGCCGAGGTACACGTCAGGATCTCCTCGCCCCCGGTCGTGTCGCCCTGTTACTACGGGATCGACATGGCCGACGAGGATCAGCTCGCCGCCGCCCACCGCTCCGTCGAGCAGATGCGCGAACACGTCGGGGCCACCTCGTTGTACTACCTCTCCGTCGAGGGCATGCAGTGGGCGTCGCGGATGCCTGAGGGCTCGGTCTGCCGCGCCTGCTTCACGCGCGATTACCCGACCCGCGTCCCCGCTCAGAGGAACCTCGCGAAGCTCCGGTTCGAGCCGGTCGGCTCCCGTGCCGGTACCTAGCGGACGGGTTCGAGGAAGAACACCTCCGTGAACGACGAGCAGCGCCCGTCGGGCGCGAACTCGAGCACGAATACGTTCGCGAACCGCTGTCCGTTGGTATAGCGCGTCTCTCCGATGGCGACGGCGCGGTCGCCCTCCACCGCGTACGGGCGGTATTCCGCGTCCCACGAGCCCGGAGCGTCCGGGCTTTGCAGCCAGTCGGCGGCGATCGCCGGGCCGCCGACGAGGGGCTCGCGAAACGGGTCGTAGCGATAGAGCGCCTCGTCTGCGAAGAGCGATTCGATGAGGATCGGATCGTCCGAGCGCCACGCCTCGATGTAGCGGTCGAGCCAGGCCTGCACCTCGTCTCGGGTCATGCGGCCATCCTTCCACGCCTTGTGGGGCGCCGGAAGGCGGTGTCGGACACCGCCTTCCGCGGTCGAGCCTGGCGCGAGCGAGAGTAGGTGTGGATAACCGCTCTATCTCGCGCTGCGATGCGGATTCGGCTGTGGACGAGACGTTGCAAGACTGGTACACCCACCTCTTGACAGCCGACGGTGTCCGACACCGACCGCTCGCGCCGCCACCTGGCGGGCGCCGCCGGGCCGAAGCGATCGGTAGGCTCGCCGCGTGGGCTCCCGGGAGCAGACCTATGCCGCAGCAGGGGTCTCGCTGGCGACTGCGGACGCAATCGTGGAGCGTCTTCGCAGCGCCGTCGCCTCGACGCGGACACCGGCAGTGGCCGGCACCTTCGGGGCGTTCGCTGGTCTCTACGCCATCGACGAGCACAGGCTGCTCGCCGCCTCGACGGATTCCGTCGGTTCGAAGCTCGTCCTCGCCCGCCGCGCCGGCCGATTGCGGTGGTGCGGCGCCGACGTGGCCGCCCATTGCATCAACGACGTGCTCACGACAGGTGCCGACCCGCTGTTCTTCCTCGACTACCTGGCCGCGAACATCATCGACGTCGAGCAGGTAGCCGAGCTCGTCGAGGGGGCAGCCGAGATCTGCCGCGCCGCCGGCTGTGCCATCCTCGGCGGCGAGACGGCCGAGCTTCCGGGCATCTACCGGGAGGGCGAGATCGACATCTGCGGGACCGCGGTCGGCGTCGTTGATCGCGAACGCCTCGTCGACGGCAGGCGCGCCGAGGATGGAGACGCAGTGCTCGGCTTCGCCTCGGCCGGCATCCATGCGAACGGTTTCTCGCTCGTGCGGCGCATCGTCGGCGACGACCCCTTCGATGCTGACCTGCTGCTGGCTCCGACGAAGCTCTATCTCGACGAGATCAGGGCGCTCCGCTCCCGGGCGGATGTCCGTGCGCTCGCGCACATCACGGGCGGCGGCATCGCGGGCAATCTGGTGCGGGCGCTGCCGCCCGGGCTGGGGGCGGTCGTCGACCCTGCGGCGTGGCAACGACCACCCGTGTTCGGCTGGCTCGCCGACGAGGGCGTGACCGAGGATGAGCTGCGCCGGGTGTTCAACATCGGAATCGGCTACTGCGCCGTCATCCCGCCGGCCGACGTCCGTGCGGGAGACGTCGTCATCGGGATGATCAAGCGAGGCGTCGACGGGGTAGCCTGGGCTGAATGATCGGCGTCCTCGTCAGCGGTGAGGGAACGAACCTGCAGGCTCTGATCGATGCCGGGCTGCCGGTCACCGCCGTCGCCTCGAACGTCCCCGATGCGCCGGCGCTGCAGCGGGGCGCAGATGCCGGGGCCGCGACGGCCGCATTTCCCCTCGACGCCTTTGCCGACCGCGATGCGCGCGATGCGGCGATGGCCGACTGGCTGCTCGCGCACGGCGTGTCGCTCGTCGTCCTCGCCGGCTACATGCACATTCTGCGGCCGTCGTTCCTCGGCCGCTTCCCGGATCGCGTCGTCAACGTGCACCCGGCACTCCTTCCCGCATTTCCCGGTGCCCACCCCGTCGAGGACGCACTCGCTGCCGGTGTCACCGAGACGGGGGCGACGGTGCACATGGTCGACGAGGGGATCGACACCGGCTCGGTGTTGCGACAGGAGCCCGTGCCGGTGCTTCCAGGCGACACGAGCGCGACCTTGCACGCGCGTATCCGCGCCGTCGAGCATCGCCTGCTGCCGGCAGTCGTGAGGGAGCTCGTCCGGGCGTGAGGCGAGCACTCCTCTCGGTGTACGACAAGACCGGTGTAGCGGCCTTTGCCGAGGGCTTGCAGCGACTCGACTTCGAGCTGCTCGCCAGCGGCGGCACCGCTGACCTGCTCGCCGAGGCCGGGGTTCCCGTCACGCGGCTCGAGGAGGTGACGGGCTTCGCCGAGATTCTGGGACACCGGGTGGTGACGCTGCATCCAGCGGTTCACGGAGGCATCCTCGCACGGCGCGACGTCGCCGAGGACATCGCCGATCTCGAGGCGCACGGCATCCAGCCGATCGACCTCGTGTGCGTGAACCTGTACCCGTTCGAGCGGACCGTTGGTCGGCTCGACGTGAACTGGGACGACGCCATCGAGCAGATCGACGTCGGCGGTCCCGCGCTGCTCCGTGCCGCGGCGAAGAACCACGCTCATGTGGTGGTCGTCAGCCGCCCGGAGGACTACGACACGGTGCTCGAGGAGCTGCGGGCAAGCGGCGACGTGTCCGGCGAGAACCGGCGTTCGCTCGCCGCTCGGGCCTTCGCGACGACCTCGTCGTACGACAGCGCGGTGGCGACCTGGTTCTCGCGGGAGGAACGCTTTCCCGCCACGCTCGTGCCGGTTTTCGACCACGAGCTCGATCTCGCGTACGGCGAGAACCCGCATCAGCGGGCTGCCTACTACCGGCAGCGCGGTGTGCGGACGCATCTGCTCGCACGCGTCGAGCAGGTGCACGGCAAGCAGCTCTCCTTCAACAACCTCAACGACCTCTCCGCCGGGCGATTGCTCGCCCTCGAGCTCGACAGTCCCGGCTGCGTCATCGTCAAGCACGCCAATCCGTGCGGCGTCGGGATCGCGTCGACGATCGAAGTGGCATACGAAAAGGCGCTCGCCGCCGACCCCAGCTCTGCCTACGGCGGCGTCGTGGTCGTCACGCATCCCGTCAGCGCCTCGCTCGGTGAGCGGCTCGCCGAGCAGTTCATCGAGGTCGTCTTCGCGCCGGGCTTCGATGCGGTTGCGATCGAGGCGCTGATCCAGAAGCCGGACACGCGGATCCTCAATGACCAGGAGCGCCGAGGCTTTGTCGCGACCGAGCTCGATCTGAAGCGCGTACTGGGCGGTCTGCTCGCGCAGGACCGCGACGGTGAGCCCGATCCGCTCGAGGAGATGGACGTCATCTCCGGGGACGTCACGACCGAGACCTGGGACGACCTCCTGTTCGCGTGGACCGTCGTCAAGCACGTCAACTCCAATGCGATCGTGATCGCCCGCGCGGGACAGACGCTCGGCATCGGCGGCGGCCAGATGAGTCGGGTCGACGCCGTCCGCATCGCCGTCTCGAAGGCGCGAGAGCACGGGCACGACCTCACCGGCTCGGTGCTAGCCTCCGACGGTTTCTTCCCATTTGCCGACGGGGTGCAGCTGGCGCTCGCCGCGGGCGTCACGGCCGTGATCCAACCGGGTGGCTCCAAGCGCGACGACGAGGTGATCGCGGCGGTGCACGACGCAGGTGCGGCAATGGTGGTCACCGGCCGCCGGCACTTCAGGCACTGACGACACGTTCGGCCACGATCACTCGCGGCCGGCGGACAGGCGCCTCGCGAACAGCGAACGCGCCTCTGCGAGCTCGATCGCCTCACCCTCGTCGAGGCGCCGGCGCAGGTCGAGAAGCACCGCGGCAAGTGCGGGTTGGCAGTCGAGCTCGTGCTCGACGCGCGCCAGCACGCAGCCGTCCTCCCAGAAGGAACAACCGGTGCCGGGACACCGCTCGGCGTGACCCTCGGCGACCAGCTCGAGCGTGCACAGCGGCATGTGATGGTCGTTGGCGTGCATGTCCGCACTGTGACACCGCAAGGCCGCTCATCCATCCGGAATCTCGCTGACAGACGGTGTGGAAAGTACGGATCCGTCGGCAAGGCAGTGCGGTACCCCGTCGAAAGTAGTGTTACACCGCGATGGGCCGCACCTACCCGACCGTGCTCGACCTGATCGGCAACACGCCGGTCGTGCGCCTCGACCGTTTCGGCAGTGATGTCCCGCCGGCTCTGCTCGCGAAGCTCGAGTTCCTCAACCCAGGCGGGTCGAGCAAGGATCGCATCGGTCTCGCGATGATCGAGGCGGCCGAGCGCGAGGGAAAGCTTCGTCCGGGAGGCACGATCGTCGAGCCCACATCCGGGAACACCGGCGTCGGCCTCGCGATCGCCGCGGCGCAGAAGGGCTACCGGTGCATCTTCGTGATGCCCGACAAGATGAGCCAGGAGAAGATCTCGACGCTGCGGGCATACGGGGCCGAGGTCGTGATCACGCCGACGGCCGTCGAGCCCGACTCGCCCGAGTCCTACTACTCGGTCTCCGACCGGCTGGCGGAGGAGATTCCCGGCGGCTACAAGCCAGACCAGTACTCGAACCCGGCAAACCCGGGAGTGCACTACGAGACGACGGCCCCCGAGATCTGGGAGCAAACCGACGGCGGCGAAGTCGACGCGATCGTGATCTCGGTCGGCACCGGCGGCACGATCTCGGGCATCGGCCGCTACTTCAAGGAGCGGCGGCCCGAGGTGGCGATCGTCGGGGCCGACCCCGAGGGGTCCATCTACACCGCCGACGCACAGCATCCCGCCCATCCGTATCTGGTCGAGGGGATCGGCAAGGACACCTGGCCGCGCACGATGGACGAAACGGTCGTGGACGAGTGGATCCGCGTGTCCGACCGCGACTCGTTCCTGACGGCGCGCCGGCTCGCGCGCGAAGAGGGCCTGCTGGTCGGCGGCTCCTGCGGGTCGACCGCGTGGGCGGCGCTCCAGGTCGCACGGCGCCTCGGTCCTGAGGGGCGCGTATTGATGCTCTTCCCCGACGGCGGCCGTGCGTACCTCTCGAAGTTCTTCGACGACAACTGGATGCTCCAGTACGGCTTCATGGAGCGCACGTCACCGACGCCGACGGTGGACGAGGTGTTGCGGTTCAAGCGCGGCGAGGAGTCGGAGCTGCCCGACCTCGTCACGATCGAGTCGTCGCAGAAGGTCGGGGCGGCCATCGAGCTGATGCAGCGCTACGGCATCTCGCAGCTGCCGGTCGTGCGCCACGGGACGGCGGAGGCGCTGAGCGACGTCGTCGGCTCGATCCAGGAGCGCAGCCTGCTCGACCGGGTGTTCAAGAGCGCCGACGCGCTCAACGACGACGTGGCCGTCGCGATGCAACCGCCGCTTGCGATCGTCGACGTGCTCGCGTCACTCGACGAGGTCTTCGCCGACCTGTCGGGCCCGAACGCCGCCGTGGTCGTCGGCGCGGCCGGTCGGCCGGCCGCGATCCTGACCCGGTCCGACCTGCTCGAGTTCCTCGCGCACCAACGCACCCAGATCAACGGACCGTGAACGGTACGGCCCGCGGCGGCGCAGCCGACGCCTGAGGCGCACTTCGAAAAGCGGCTAGCGGCCGCGCAGCGGACGCCTTTAGGGATCTTTGCGCGGTTCGGATCCCCGTTAGGGGATTCGACGCTGCGCGGCCAGCTAACACGGGATCTTTGCGCGCGCCGGATCCGCGCGAGCGGATTCGGGGCTGCGCCGACAGGTACAGTCGCCGCCATGGCACTGCTGAACCGCGTCCGGCGCTGGATCTGGAAAGTCGAGGAGGCCTCGAACGAGCTCGAATACTCGGCGATCGAGGCGATCGACAAAGCCGAGGTCGTTGCCGACGAGCACACCGGCGGCCGCGTCGGCCGGGCGCTCCAGACGGCCGAGGACGAGTCACGCGAGCTGCTCGAGCGGCTCCACCTCGACGGGCCGGACGACGAGCCCGAGCCGGAAGCCGGATCGACAACCGACCGCCCGGAGGCGTAGGGTCGAGCCATGGGATTCCTCGACAAGCTGCTCGGCAGGACGAAGGACGTGGCGGTCGACCACGCCGACGACGTCAAGAGTGGCGTCGACAAAGCGACCGACGTCGTCGACGACAAGACCGGTGGCAAGGTCACCGGCGCGCTCGACGAGGTGGACGAAGCCGCGAACAAGGCCGTCGATGCAGTCGCAGGCGAGCCCGCGGAACCGTCCGACGCACCACCCGCCGGCTAGCGGCTCACGGGCGTCCGATGAAGCTTGCGGCGTGGCCGCGGGCATTGGCGTGCGCCAGCTCGTCCGCGGACAGCGCACCGATCCGCTCGAGTAGCTCGAGCTCGTCCCTGAGGTGGGTGTGCATCATCTCGGGACCGTCCGTGGCGATCGTGAACGCGACCTCGTTGTCGACGAAGGCGCGGAACGTGTCCCGGACGGCCGACTCATCGGGCAAGGCCCGGGTGAGCAGATTCGACGTCGGGCAGATCTCGAGCACGGTCCCTGCCTCTCGCAGCAACCCCATCAGCTCGGGATCGCGTGCGGCGAGGATGCCGTGCCCGATGCGGTCCGGGCGGAGGCTCTCGACGACCTCGCGAATCTCCTCGGCTCCCGTTGCTCCCTCCTCGCCGACGTGGATCGTGACACCGAGCCCTGCCGCGCGCGCGGTCTCGACCATCGGTGCGATCTGGGTGTAGTCGTAGCGGAGCCCACCCGGGCGCGGGCCCGCGATGTCGACGCCGACGACGCCCCGCTCCGCCCACGCGATCGCCTTCTCGACGATGATCGTGTTCTGCCGCTCGTCGAACGTGCGGTCCATCATCAGGATCAGGCCCGCCCGCACATGGGGGTACTCGAGGCCGGCCCGGTCGAGACCGCGAATCGCCGCCAGGATGATGTGATCGAGATCGCGCTCGCCGCCGCGGTTGCGCTTCATCGGGTTGAACCGCAGCTCGAGTGTCGTGATCCCCTGCGAGCGGTACGCGCCTCCGATGGCACTGTGGACGGAGCGCTCGACGGCGAGCGGCGAGGACTGGATCAGCTCCGTCCAGTGATAGATCGCGTCGAGCGCATCGAGGTTCTCGACGCCGCGCGGGTCCGAGACCGTGACGAGCCGGTCGAACTCCCAGAAGTCCTTGACGGGCAGCGCGATGCCCTGCTCGTGGGCAAGACTCCACAGAATGTCCGACGCGACGGAGCCGCCGAGGTGGGTATGGAGCTCGGCGAGACCGTCCGCGGCCATGCGCCGAGCTTACCGTCACGCGGCCGGTCGCCCCGCTGCGTCGAGCGCTCGGTGCACGAAGGCGCGCAGGTCGGGCAGGAACGCCGGGTCGATCGTGTGCGGGAGCGGGTATTCGCGGTAGAGGAGATCGGCACCCGCCTGCTCGAGGCGTCGCCGTGCCTCCCGCGCCCATTCCACGGGGATGACGGCGTCCTGCGTGCCGTGCCCGATCGCGATCGGGTAGCCCTCGAGCTCGTCGAAGTCGAGGCCGAACCCCTCCACTTCGGGCATGAAGCCGGAGAGCGCCATGATCCCGGCGGGCCGGGGACGGCCGGTGCCGAGGCCGAGCGCCCAGCTCATCGCGGCGCCTTGCGAGAAGCCTCCGAGCACGACCCGGTCGATCGGCACGGGCAGCCCGTCGAGGAACCCGGCTGCCTGCGCGAACGTCGCGAAGAACGTCCCGGGGTCGGGCGTCGGGATGCCTCCCAGCCGGTACCAGTGGGCGCCGCCCGGCGGCAGCGCCAGAGGCGCCCGCGGCGTGATCCCGAGCAGACGCCGGTCCGGATCGAGCGCGTCGAGAAGGGGGTACAGGTCGCGCTCATCGGCGCCGCGGCCGTGTAGGAGGACGAGCGCACCCTCCGGCTCGCCCGCCGACGGCCTGTCGACGAATCGGAGCGACTCGCTCACACGGTCGTCCACGAGGCTCTCGGGTCGGGCAGCGGCGTGAGGGCGGGCTCGATCTGCAAGCGCAGGTGCTCGAACGCAGGCGGCAGGATCAGCGACTCGCCGAGGTGCTCGGGATCCTCGTCGATCGAGAACCCCGGACCGAGGGTCGCAATCTCGAACAGCACGCCGCTCGGCTCACGGAAGTAAATCGAACGGAACCAGAAGCGGTCGATGATGCCGCTGGTATTGCGCCCGGCGGCCCGGACGGCGCCGAGCCAACCCTCGTGCTCGTCGGTGTGGGACGCGAACGCGATGTGGTGCACGGTCCCGGCTCCTGGAACCCCCCGGCCGGATGCGGGCGGCGGGTCGTAGGCGTACAGCCCGCCGCGCGCAGCTCCGCGGACATCCCAGGACGACTCGCCGGCGGGGGCGAAGCCGAGGGTGCCTTCCAGCAACTCCCGGCTCGCCGACGGCGCCGAGGCGAAGGCGCGGGCGCCGTCGAAGCCCTGGAGTGCGAATTCCTCGGGGATCTCGGGATGGCGCGCGATGAGCGGTGCGTCGGGCGTGGCGGCAACCGCGAGCTCGAGGCCGAGACCCTCCGGATCCTCGAGCCGCAGCCGTTGTCCGGTTCGATGGGTGACGACGCCCGCGGCGTCCAGCCGCCGCTCCCAGAAGTCCAGCGCCGCCGCGGACGCAACCCTGAACACGATCGTGTGGATCATTCCCTCTCCGGGGCGGCCGCGCCGGGCACCCGGATACTCGAAGAACGTGATGTCCGCCCCTGGACTGCCGAGCTCGTCGGCGTAGAACAGGTGGTAGACGGTGGGGTCGTCCTGGTTGACCGTCTTCTTCACCATGCGCAGCCCGAGCACGCCGGTGTAGAAGGTGACGTTGCCGGGGGCGTCCCCGGTGATGCACGTGACGTGGTGGATGCCCTCGAGCCGCATCGAACTCTCCTTCGTGACGGAATCTCTCCCTATCTTGAAGACTTGCGCGGCCCTGCGGCCGAGTGAATAGGCTTGCTGTGTGAAGATCGGCATCGTCGTGCCGTTCTCGTGGTCGTTCTGGGGCGGTGTGCTCGAGCACGCCGAGGCCCAGGCCGCGGCGCTCGAGGCGCGCGGACACGAGGTACGCCTGATCATGGGGAACGATCCCCCGGGTCAGTTCACGCGCGCCCTGCACCCGCGCATCGGGCGCCACGGGGATCCCCCGAGCAACGTGATCCCCATCGGGCGCTCGGTGATCGTGCCTGCGAACGGGTCGCTGCCGAACATCATCCTCAGCCCTCGCGCTGTCCTCCGCATCAAGCGCGTGCTCGAGCGGGAGCGCTTCGAGGTGCTGCACCTGCACGAGCCGATGACGCCGGTGCCGTGCGTTGCGTCCCTCGCCTTCGCCACCGTCCCGATCGTCGCGACCCACCACGCGTCGGGCGACCTCGGCTGGATGAAGCTCGGCATGCCCGCGTGGGGCTTCTTGATGGGCCGCATCGACGAGCGCATCGCCGTCTCCGAGCGGGCACGCGCGTCGGCTGCGCGCTGGCTTCCGGGCCAGTACTCGATCGTGCCCAACGGCGTCGAGATCCCCGCAGGTGTCTCGGCGGGTGCGCGCGAGCACACGATCACGTTCGCAGGGCGCCACGAATCGCGGAAGGGGTTGCACGTGCTGCTGCGGGCGTGGCCCGAGCTCCACGCGCGAACCGGCGCGCGCTTGCAGGTGTGCGGATCGGATCCGCTCGCGGTGCGGCTGCTCTTGACGCGGCTTCGCGTCGCGGACGCGGGCATCGACATCCTCGGCTTCCTGCCCAAGAGCCAGCTCACGGCGCTGCTTTCTCGCACGAAGCTCCTGGTGGCGCCGTCCCTCGGCGGCGAGAGCTTCGGCATGGTGCTCACGAACGCCTTCGCCTGTGCCCTGCCGGTCGTCGCCTCCGACATTCCCGGCTATCGCGAGGTGCTGACGCCCGAGTCATCCGTGTCCGTCGCGCCCGACGATCCGGCGCAACTCGTCGAGGCGATCACTTCGCTCCTCGCCGATGAGCCCCGCCGTGAGGCGATGGGCGAGGCGGCGCGGCGCCTGGCGGTCGAAAACTACGCCTGGAGCGATGTCGCGCGCCGGCTCGAGGAGATCTACGAGCGCGCGACCGAGAGGGGCCGGAAGACGGTCGCCGTGTGAGCTCGGCCCTGCGTGTCCTGACGAGCCGGTGGGGGCGCGGCCTGCTCGTGCTGCTGCTGCTCGGCTCCGCAATGCTCGCGATCTGGTGGCGGGGGCCCGACTGGGGCACCGTCTATCACGCGTTCGACTTCGTCGCCTGGCGCTGGATCGTGGTGGCGGTGGCGATCAACCTCACCTCCGTGCTGCTGCGCGTGATCTCCTGGCGGTTCACGATCCATCAGGCGCTGCCCGACCCGCAGCCGACCTTCGGCCAGGTGTTCTCGTCGTTCGGGGTCGGGCTGCTCGGAAATGCGGTTCTGCCTGCACGCGCCGGCGAGATCGCACGCGTCGCAGTCCTGCGACGCCATCTGCCGGGGCACCCCCGCGGCACGACCGCGACGCTGGTCGGCACCGTGTTCGCTCACCGGCTGTTCGATCTGCCGGCGGTGGCGCTGCTCGTGGCGTACGTGTTCGCGACCGCGAAGATCCCGCACTGGGCGGTGACCAGCCTGATCGTGTTCGGGCTCGTCGCACTCGTGCTGGTGTCGATCGCCGTTGTGTCCGTCCGCCGCGCCCATGGAGCCGCCCATGCACTCGACTCGAGGGTCAGCTCGATCAGGCGGTTGCTCGTGATGGCCCGCCAGGGCCTCGCGGTGCTCCGCGCCCCCATGTCCGCCGCCGGGGCGGCGTTGTTCCAGATCGCCGGCTGGTTCATGCAGCTGCTCGCCGTCTGGGCTGTGATGGAGGCATTCGATCTCGACCTGCCGCTTCCGGCTGCCGCCCTCGTGCTGCTGCTGGTGAACGTCGCCACGATCTTCCCGTTCTGGCCCGGGAACATCGGGCTCCTGCAGGCCGCGGTCGCCCTGCCGCTCACCCAGTACGGGGTTCCCTACGGCACGGGGTTCGCGTACGCGCTGGCGCTTCAGGCAGTGGAGATGTCCGTCGGCGTCGGCGTCGGGCTCGTCTTTCTCGCCCGTGAAGGGCTGTCGCTCGCCTCGCTGCAGGCGATGGAAGATCAGGAGGCCGCAGCGGAGGAAGCCCTCGTCGCCGAGGCCCTCGCGGACGCCGACGTCGAGCACGCGGACGCCGAGCGAGCAACGATCTAGCCGAGCAGCGGCGCGAAGCCACCGAGACGGGCTGCGGCGACTGCATGTGCAGTGATATGCGCCGGCTCGTGCCCCGTCACCGCGCCAAGGAAGGCGTCACGCTCGATCGCGACCAGCTCGACGTCGGTCTCCGCTGTCACGGTCGCGGTCCGCGGAACGTCGCGAAGGAGCGCGATCTCTCCGAAGGACTCGCCCGGGCCGAAGCGCCGGCCGGCGATCTCGACCTCGCCGTTCGCGATCACGTAGAAGCGGTCTCCGCGTTCCCCCTCGCGAATCACCGTCGTTCCCGCCGGGACTCTCACGGGGACGGCGGTCGTCGCAAGGAACTCGAGCACCGGCTCGGGCAGAAGGCCGAGCATCGTGACGTCACGCAGGAGCTCGAGGTGCGACGGTGCGGACATGGTCCTGTCGATCGCAGCCAGGCGGTGGGTGGCGAGCAGCGTGAGTACCGGGAGGAGGAGCCCTGCCGCGAGCAGCGAGCCGCGGGCGCCGAGCACCGCGATGGCGAGCGGTGCGAACAGCCCGCCGATCCCGATTGCTCCGAAAAGGATTCCTTCGAGCACACCGAGCACGCGGGCGAGCAGGCGATCGTCGACGATACGCTGGAACAGCGTCAACGCTGCGATGTCCGCGACCGAGTTGCCGACGCCTACGATCGCGAACGCGACGAGTGCCACCGGATAGCTGACGAAGGTGGCGATCAGGACGAACGGAGCCCCGAACAGGACGACGCCGACCCCGAAATCGCCTGCGAGGCGGCTCCTCGTGGCGAGCACCAGGGCGGCAAATCCGCCGACGAAGCCGCCCAGCCCGAGCGCCGCATTGAGCCAACCCACGCCCGCCGCTCCCGCGTCCACGAGCCGCAGGGCCACAACGACGACGAGCACGTTCATCGCCCCGGCGACGAACGCCTGGCCGGCGTAGAGAGCAGAGACGGTCGCGACGTTGCGGTCGGAGACGACCGCCCTGAGCCCTTCTGTGAGCTCGGACGCGAAACCGCCCGGTGCCTTGTGGTCGGGCTCGCCGGGATCGGGCGCTGGCCCGGCGCGGAGGCCGAAAAGCACGGCGGCCGACCACAGAAACCAGAGGGCGTTGATCGCGAAGACCGTTTCGACGCTCGAGAAGGCGAGCACGACGCCGCCGATCGCCGGTCCAACGAACGTCGAGACTGCGTCGATCGTGCTCGCCGCCACATTGGCCGCGGCCAACTCGGCCGGGTTTTGCGCAAGCAACGGCAGCAACGCCGCTTGTGCCGGGCGGAACGTGATGCCGATCACGTTCGTCGCGATCACTATGGCGTAGACGGCGACGGCCGGGCCGTCGGCTGCGATCACCAGTGCCGCGCCGATCATCAACGCGGCGCGAGAGAGGTCGGTCACCATCATCACGCGCTCGCGGCGATATCGGTCCGCAAAGGTTGCGAGGAAAGGTGCTGCGACCGCCGCGGGCAGCAGGCGTAGCACCGTGATCACGCCGACCGCTGTCACTCCCCCCTGGTCGTATGCGTAGACGGAAAGCGCCACGACATATGTCCAGTGCCCCATGCGTCGAGCCGAGCCACGCGAGCTCGAGACGGCGCAGGCCGGGGTTGCCGAAGACACGCGCGAGCGCGCCGAAAGCCAGCGCCACGCGCGCGCCGATACCGCTCACGGGCGCCCGTCCCGCCGCATAGTTGCAACTTCACCACATCGGCGGGAAGATTGCAGGTGCTCCGCACGTCTAGTGTGGTGACGGGCCCGTTCCGGGCATCAGGCGAAAAGAGGGAGTGCGATCATGGGAGACATCGAAGAGGTCGGCTCGGAGAACGAGGGAAGCGAAGAGAACGAGGACTTTGAGGGTCACGTGCACGGCCCTGTCCACGTGCACGGCCCTGTCCACAAGGACAGCGCGGCCGATGAGAGCGATGACGACTTCGAGGGTCACGTGCACAGCCCCGTCCACGAGCCTGTCCACGGCGTGCACGACATCAGCGAATAGGTAGGCGAAGGATGCGTCGGGCCTGACCGGCCCACGTGGTTGGAGAAGGTTCCGTCGCAGGCGGGAAACGCCCCGCCGCTCTTCTCGCCGAGGCAGTCTGAACTCGACGGCCCGCTACGCGGGCCGTCGCGCGCGCAGGATGCCTTCGAGTCCGGCCAGGAGCTGCGCCACGGCCGCGTCATCGCTCTCGTCGAGCAGTGCCGCGATGCGCGCCACTGCTGCCGGCCTGCCGCCACCCTGTTGCAGGACGGCCTGCGCACGGCGGGAGCGCTCCAGCAGATCGAGCGCGATCGCAGCTTGGTTCGCGACCTGCGTCAAGAGGTTCATGCTTCCGAGGGAGAAGGATCCTTCGGCGGCGCGATCGAGCACCTGGATCACCCCGAGCGCTCGTTCTCCGTGCAGCAGCGGCACGGCCAGGAGCGCCTTCGGCACGTACCCGGTGCGTTCCGCCGCCTGCCGCGCGAAGCGCGGATCCTGCTGCAGATCGTCGATCACGATCGGCTGCCGAGTGACCAGCACCCAGCCCGCGATGCCGGTGCTGGAGGGAAATCTCATTCCGACGAGGTCTTCCTCGCCCTCCCCCGAGACGGCTTCGAACACAAGCTCGTCCGTCGCCTCGTCGTGGAGGAACACGGATGATGCCTTGGCGTCGAAGATCGCCCGCGCGACGTCCACGATGGACTGCAGGAGGGCCCGGTGGCTCTCGTCGCCGGCGAGCATGCCGGTCGCCGCCGCGTCCAGATAACCGCTATCCGTCACTGCTCACCTCCGGAGTTGTTGGCGGTCAGGTACAGGATGCTCTTGAGCTGGAACGGTGTCAGCCCTGGATGCTTCGAGAGGACGAGTGCCGACAGGCCCGCGATGTGGGGTGCGGCGAAGCTGTTGCCGGTGCACCGCAGTGTCGCACCGCCGGACCACGCGACGTCGATATCGATTCCGCGGGCGAAGAACTCCACCGGAGGGCTCGGATTCGCGTACCACTCCCATGAGTCGACGCCCTCGTGGCTGCCGACCGAGATCACCGACGAGAACCGCCACGGGTAGCTCTCGACCGGCATGTTGTGCGCGGATGCGACGAGTACCGTGCCCTGGAAATAGGCGCGGTCGGCGAGCTCGTGCAGCAACTCCGCGAAGCGACGCTTCGTCGTCGAGAGACTCATGTTGACGACGTGGAAGCCCTGCCCGATCGCGTGACGCAGCCCGGCGAGGATGAGGTCTCCGCTACCGGTGTTGCCGGCCCCGAGCACCCTGACGCTGTGCAGCCGGCAGTCGGGCGCCAGCGCACGCACGATCCCGGCGCACGCTGTGCCGTGCCCGACGACGTCTCCCAGCTCATCCGGCTCCACGCGCACGTCCTCTCCGGCCGGCGTCACCGCGACGGCGCTCGTCAGCCCGCGCACGAGCGGGTGGTCCCCGTCGACGCCGCTGTCGAGGATGCAGACGTCCATGCCTTCCCCGGTTGCTCCCCCGAACGCCCATTCGCGCGTGACACGCTCCGGCCATTCGGCCGGGATCGCGATTCCGGCGACGGCATCTGCCGTCAGGCTCCACGCCGGCAGCAAGCTCATGCGCGTTCCTTCCAGGCGGGTGCTGTCACATCGTCCCCAGCGCTCTGGTGCGGGTCGTCTCTGCCGCCTCGGCGATGCGGGCGGCCCGATCGGAGCGCCCGTCGCCCGGCACGGTCGCGAGGTTCACGTCGACGAGGTGGGTCGCCGCCCGCACGGCTGCCTCGGCGAGGATCACGGCCGCAGCCGCGTCCGGTCGCAGCGCGTGCTTGCCCTCCGCGGCCGCGAGAGCGGCGAGCTCGGCCACGTCGGCTGCCGCGGCTGCGATGCGGAGCGGCACCTCGGCCGCATCGACGAGCGCCAGGCCGAGCGCGAAATCACGCTGCGCGGAACGCGGCCCGCTCTCGCTGCGCATGGTCGCGAGCACGGCGGCGTAGGCCCGAGCATCCTCGGCACCGAGCTCGGTCAGTCGTAGCCGCAACGCGCGCGCCTGCGCCGCCACACCCGCGCCCTCCGCCCAGCCGGGCGAGCCACGTCCGACCATGACGACGAGCGCCGCTGCCATCGCGGCCACCGTCGCCGCTGCCGTGCCGCCGGCAGGAGCGGGCGCAGGGGCTTCCAGCTGGTCGAGGAACGCCTCGACCTGGCCGTCCCCTCCTGCCGCGGGCGGCGCCTCGGTTGGCTCCTGTGCGTCGCTCACCGATCGAGGCGCGTGCGCAGGTGCTCGACGACGGCAGGCAGTGGCTCGACCCCGGCTGCGCGCAGCGCTGCCTCGAGATCCGCGACGAGAGCGCTGCGGAATGCGACGTCTCGCTCGGCACGCTCTACGAGCGCGTCGAGCTCGGCGCGCGCCCGCGGAAGCTCCTGCGCCGCGCGCACCCAGCCGGCCGGAGCCGGTGGGAGCAGGCGGAGCAGCTCCCCGAGCCGCTCTTCGTCATATGCCGTCATACGATCACCTGTCCACTGGACGCAGGAGCGACCGGGTTTCTTCCCTCGAGCTCCAGCCGGAGCCTGCCGAGGCAACGTGAGATCCTGCTCGCGATCGTGCCGGCCGGGAGGTCGAGCGCGTCGCCGATCGTGCGATAGCTCTCGTCGCTGCAGAAGAAGCGCTCGAGCACCTCGCGACATTCCTCGCTCAGGCGCGCGAGGCCCTCCCTGACGAGAAACGCCTCGTCGATCCGTGCTAGCTCGTCCGTCGCCGCTTGCTCGGGAAGCTCGGCGAGGAGCAGCTCCCGGCCGCCTGTGCGCAACCGGTCGACGCAGCAGTTTCGCGTCAGCTGGCCGATCCACGGCCGCACGGCGTCGTCGGAGCGAAGCGAGCCGAGCCGTTCGAAGGCGCGCGTGAAGACCTCCTGAAACACGTCTTCTGCGTCGTGCTCGGGCAGGCGGAACGCCTGGGTGGCAATGGCGTAGACGTACCGGGAGAAGCGCTCGACAAGCAGGTTCCACCCCTCGGCGTCGCCTGTGCGGCAGCGCGCTACGAGCTCTGCGTCGGCGATCTCACGCGCGCCCTCGCTCGTCACGAGCCTAGCGCGATTCGGCGGCCCGCAGACGCTCCGCGAGCGTCTCCAGCAGCTTCCATGCGAGCGCGGGGCGCTGCTCGACGAAGGGGCGGAAGCTCCAGACCGGCAGCGCGTAGGCGGTCACCGGCGTCTGGGCCGTCACGGTGGCGGAGCGAGCCGACTTGTCGACGAGCGCCACCTCGCCGAAGGAGTCGCCTGGCCCGAGCGTCCCAACAGGCGCGCCCTTCACTGAGACTTCCGCGTCACCGCTCGCGACGATGAAGAAGTTGAGCCCGTCGACGCCCTCGATCGCGATCGCCGTGCCGGTGTCGAAGTGACGCTCGATGAACTCGCCGGCCAGACCTGCAACGGTCTTGTCGTCGAGCTCACTGAACAGCGGAACGCCCCGGATCAGGTCTGCCGAAGGTTGCGACATGGCGCGACCTTACCTTTCCTGCGCGCCGCTGTCACGGGTCTGCGCGGCAAGCTCTTCGACCCGTCCTTCGGCCGCCTCGAGCACCGCGGCGCACCGGCGGTACAGATCCTCGCCGCGCTGCCACAGCTGTATCGCCTCGTCGACCGGCACGTCGCCGCGCTCGAGGCGCCCGACGATGTCCTCGAGCTCGCGCTGCAGCTCCTCGAAGGACTGCCCCGCCTCGATCACGGCCGCACGTCCTCGACACGAACGGCCAGGCCGCCGGCGGCGAGCTCCACGTCGAGCAGCGCCCCGGTCGACACGGCCGCGGAGTCGCGCACGGCAGTCTCTCCGAGACGGACGATCGCGTAGCCCCGAGCCAGGGTGGCGCGCGGCGAGAGCGCCTGCAACCGCACTCCGGCCCGGTCGAGGACCGCGCGCCGACGTTCGAGGAGGAGTCGCGGCGCCGCGCGAAGCTGCGCGGCCCGGCGCTCGAGCTGCTCGCGGTTGCGCGCGAGGAGCCGGCGCACCGCGCGCTCGAGCCCCGCTCGCGACCGCTCGAGCGCGGCGTTCAGCTCGGCTGCATCCGGTACGACGAGGCGTGCCGCTGCGGAAGGGGTGGACGCCCGAACGTCCGCCGCGAGATCGCACAGAGGCGTGTCCTGCTCGTGGCCGACGGCCGACACGACGGGCACCGGGCATGCGGCCACGGCGCGAACGACGCGTTCGTCGCTGAACGGGAGCAAATCCTCGAAGCTGCCGCCACCACGTGCGATGACGACGACGTCGACCGCAGGATGGTCGGCGAGCGCCGCAAGTGCCGATGCGATGCGGACGGCGGCGCCGGCACCCTGCACGCGCGTCTCCGCGACGACGACGTGCATGGACGGGTATCGGGCGCGGATGCCCATGACGACATCCCCACGCGCCGCAGCATCGGCGCCGGTGAGCACCCCGACGGCTCGCGGGAAGCGCGGCAACGGGCGCTTGCGCCCGGCGGCGAACAACCCCTCGGCCGCGAGTGCCCGCTTGAGCCGCTCGATGCCGGCGAGATGGTCGCCGAGCCCGAGCCGCTCGATCGTGCCCGCCCGGAACGCGAGCTCGCCCTTTGCCTCGTACAGCTCGGCGCGACCGTGAACGTGCACCGTCTCTCCGTCACCGAGACTGAGCTCGAGCGCATCGAAGCGCCGGCGAGCCATGGTCACCCCGAGGCACGCGCCGGTGGCCGGGTCCTTGAGCGTGAAGAACACGGTTGCCCAGGCGTCGTTGCGCCGCAGTTCGGTGACTTCCCCTTCGACCCACACGTCGGGCAGGCGGCGAAGCCATTCTGCGATTCCCTGATTGAACGCGGAGACGGAATACACCTTGCGCTCGCCGTGCAGGGTTGCCTCCACCATGGCCTCAGCCTACGGCCGGGCACACGTGCGTGCCAGCTGTTACGCCGGGACCTGCCCCGATGGGCGGGGGCGTCCCGGAAGACTCAGAGCAGGATCTCGGCTGCGGTCGCCGGTGAGCAACCCTGGCGCAGAAGATCGACGCTCGTGTGCAGGTCAGCCTCGCTCGCCGCCAGCTTCTCGGCGATCGGCAGCGGGAAGCCCGCCTCGATGAGGATGTGCAGGCGCCAGCTTTCGACCTTGGCCTGCTCGTTCTCGCGCTCGATGTATGTCTCGGTGGTTTCTGCCATTCCGTGCCCGGAGTTTCGTGATCGCTACGACGTTCCCTCCAGAGATTCGTTAGCGATTCACGCCGTGCTGTCAAGAAGCGGCTCACGGCGTGCTGTCAAGTCGCCGCGCCAGCTCCTCACGGGACAGGTGCTCGACGGCACGGTCGAGCTCGCGGGCGAGACGCGTCGCGGCTTCCTCGCGGATCTCCCGCATGCGCTCGTCGAAGGTGGCGGCAGCGATCTGGGCATGGCGTTCGATCTCGCGCTCCGTCACGCGCTCCAGGCGGTCCGTCTGACGCCGCTCGAACTCGATCAGCGTCACCTCCAGGCGCGCACGCGCGTCGGTCTCCGCACGCTCGATCCCCTCTGCGATGGCCGTCTCGCGCACGCGGAGGCGCTCCGTGATCTCCTCGATCGAGCGCCGGCGCTCGATCGACTGGCCTTCGAGCTCGTCGAGGGCCTCCGTCACGGCGGCACCCGCCGCCCGCTCGAGCTCGTCACGCAGGCGCCCGACGGCCTTTCGCTGCTCGTCTGCGGTGGAGCCGAGCTCGGCGGCTTCGCGCTCGAGCCGCGCCTCGACCTCGGCGATCGCCTGCAGCTGGCGCTGGCTCAGCCGCGCGAGCTGCGCCTCGAGATGGCGCTGGGCGCGCTCGAGGTCCTCGCTGAAGACCCGCAGCCGTTCGTCGAGCCGCCGCTCGACCGCTGCGAGGGTGTCGGCGAGCCTCTCCCCTGCCTGGCGCTCACGCTCTGCAAACGCCGCGCGCTGTTCTTCGGTCAGACGGCGTTCCTCCGCCGCGACATGGGAAGCAGTGTCGGCGCGCTCCCTGGCGAGCGTCCGCCGGATCTCCTCGACGTGCGCCGCCGTCTCCTCCTCGACCGCGGTGCGAATTCGGGCCTGACCGGCTGCGATTACATCGTCGACCGCAGCCACGCGCGCGCGGGCACGGCGCAGCCTCACCAGGAGCACCGCTGCGAGAAGGATCGCACCGGCGAGGCAAGCGGCAAGGATCCAGGTGGTCACGACGAGAATCTAGAGGCGAACGGCGACGAGCGCCGCCGCCGCGAGGATCGTCGAGGCCGTCAACAGCCGCAGCGCCCCTTCCGGGGCGGCGAGCAAGAGCTCCTGGGTGATGCGTTCGCTCCCGCCCCCGACCAGCTCGAGCTCGCCGCTGACCGCCGTCACCTGACGCCTCGCGCGTCGCACCGGGGTCGACAAGCGGCGCTGTGCGAGCGACAGCAGCGCCGCCCAGGCCGCGGCGAGCACGGCCTCGACTCTGAGCGAGCCGGTGCAGGCGACGTAACCCGTGACCACGGGGAACGCTCCCCAGGAGAGTGCGAACCAGAGGTCGGAGTGAAAGCGTCCGCCGAGCAACTCGAGGTTGTACGCAGGCACGAGGAACGCGCCCACGGCGATGAGCGGCAAGATCCAGAGGCTGAAGGTGACTGCGACAGCGATCCCGATCGCGCAGGCGCCCGCAACCGACAGCACTGCGAGCGCGACGAGCACGCGCGCGGAGATGCGCGTCTCGAGCGGACGGGCAGCGAGCTCGTCGAGCGCATGCGCGCCGACGCCCATCGCGAGGAAGAACGCGGCGACCGTGAGCCCGAGCCGGCCCCACGCCACCTCCGGCGCGAGGCACCCGCCGACGACGACGTACGAGAGATGCCACGCCGTGTAGGGCGGGTGCAACAGGGTCACGTAGTCCCGCCAGCCGCCCGGCCGTAACGCGTAAAATGCCGGCCTCACGGCGTCCTGTCCCGTGGCGGGCTCACCTGCGCACCCCCCAGATGACGACGCCTCCACCGAGGCTCATGCGGCGGGCACGCACGTCGCCGACCCCTGCTTCCCGCCACAACGCGAGCTGTCGCTCGAGCGGGAACCGCTCGTACAACCCGCGAATCGACGGGCCGAGGAACCTGCCCACCTCGTGCCAGCCGGGCGAGATCAGGCGGCCCGCCGCCGGCAGCCCGATGCCGACGTACAGATCCCACAGCGGCCGCCACAGCCCCTGCGGCACCCCGAACTCCAACGCTGCCATCGTGCCTCCGGGCCGCACGACCCGGGCGAGCTCCCGCAGCGTCCCGCCGGGATCGTCGACATAGCGCAGCAGATAGGTGAATGTGAGGTGGTCGAACGAGCCATCGCCGAACGGCAGCTCGGTGGCGGACGCCTCTACGAGGTCGACGCCGGGGCCGAACCTCTGTCGCGCGGCTGCCAGCATCTCCGGGCTCTGGTCGAGCCCGGTGACGCGGAACCCGCGGTCGAGCAGCCGTTGCGCCACGAGGCCGGTGCCGGTGGCGACATCGAGCACCGTGCCCCCGTCACCCGGGAGCCGGGAGACCATGAATCGTCGCCATCGTGGGTCCTGCCCGAACGAGAGCACGGCGCCCACGCGGTCGTACGTCGGCGCCAGGGGGGCGAACAGGCCCTGCGCGTGGCGTCGCCGGTCGGACATCGGGCACCTATCCTGGCACGATGGCACTGATCGACGATCTCGAACGCATTGCGACGGCAGCCGCGCGACACCGAGCCGAAGGCTCCACCGTCAGTGCCGTGCTGGCCGCAGAGCCTGCACCGGGCCTCAGGCGCTATCTCTGCGCGTTCGAGGACGTCGAAGGCGGGCGCACCTGGATCGTGCTCGACGACGACGGCGCGCCCGTCACGGACCGGCGCGACGTGCGCGATGCGATCGCGATCTCGGCGCTCTGCGAGATCGCGGAGGAGTCTGCAGGTGGGGGTGACCTCGACGAGCTGCTCTCGCAACTCGTCGCCCTGCGCCTGACCGAGGCGCCGGACGGGATCGACGAGGCGGAGGACGCCGTCCGCGAGCTGCAGCTCGTCATCGGCTCGCCGCCGGCGCTCGCCTCGCCCTCCCGCCTCGACGCCATCGGCGCCGCCACCCGCAGGCTCGAGCAGGCGCTCGATGCCACGGCACCGTCGCCGTTCACGGCAGCGTTGAAATCTGCGCCCGGCGCCGTCGACGAGCTCACACGTGAGGTCGAGGCCGCCTACCTCGCTGCTCTGGTCTAAGGTCTTGTGGATGGAGGGCGGCGGCTTCTTCCCGTTCGGCGGCGATCCCGAGGACATTCTGCGCAACCTGCGCGAGTTCGCGGAGCAGCAAGGGGAATCCATGAAGGAAGCCCAGCGTGAGCAGTTTGCGACGCTCACCCTCAACACCGCCGTCGAGCTCACCGCAGCCGCGCTGAAGCAGATCCAGCCCGGCGGCGGCGTCGACGAGCAGTCGATCGCGCTCCGCGACGCGATGCGGGTGCTCTTCCCCGAAGCGGTGGCGCTCGTCAGCGCGGCCCGCCAGGGATTCATGAAGGAGTAGGCTCGGCTCTGGCTGCGAGCCGGGGCTACGATCGGCCGCAATGAGCCTGTTCGACCGTGTCGTCGTCCGTGCGCTTCCCGTCGTGCCGCGCTCGATCGTGCAGCGCTTCTCGGCGCCCTACATTGCAGGCCCGACCCTGGACGATGCGCGACGGGTGGTCGCCACGCTGAACGCCGAGGGCAAGAGCGCGACGATCGACGTGCTCGGGGAGGAGATCAGCACGCCGGCCGAGGCGGACGGGATTGCCGGCGCGTACCGGGACGTGCTCGCCGCTCTCAGCCACGACCGCCTCGACGCGAACGTGTCGGTCAAGCTGACGGGCCTCGGACTCAAGGTCGATCTCGACCTGTGCCGCGTGCTGCTCGAGTCGCTCGTCGTCGACGCCGCGGGACGCGGCACCTTCGTCCGCATCGACATGGAAGACGCGACCTGCGTCGACGACACACTGACGCTCTACCGGGGGCTGCGGGAGAAAGGGCTCGCCAACGTCGGCATCGTGCTCCAGGCCTGTCTCAAGCGGACGCTCGACGACATCGACGACCTGCGTCACCTGCAGCCGGCCGTGCGCCTCTGCAAGGGGATCTACGTCGAACCTGCGGCGATCGCATTCAAGGACGACGAGGTCGTGCGCCGCTCGTACGTCACGTGCCTGGAGGGGTTGCTCGAGATCGGGAGCCGGGTCGCGATCGCGACGCACGACGAGGCGTTGATCGAGGCCTCGCTTGCACGCGTTGCCGGCCTCGACGACGACCGCTACGAGTTCCAGATGCTGCTCGGCGTCCGCCCCGATCGCGCCGCCGAGCTGGTGGCGGCCGGCGAGCGGATGCGAATCTACGTCCCCTTCGGCCAGCGGTGGTACGAGTACTCGCTGCGCCGGCTGCAGGAGAACCCCAGGCTGGCGGGTATGGTCGCGAAAGCCACCGTCGGCCGTGTCGTCGGACGCGGATAGCGCGAGTCGCTCTCCGCGACCTCGTACCGCTCTGGCACCCTGTGTGTCGATGTCCCTGCGCCGCTCCCTCGAGGGGTACCACCGTGCGGTGCCGGGGACAGCAGCGCTCGTCGTCGCGTCCGCCGCGATCGTCAACATCGTCTCGGCTCTGACTCCGAGCGATTCGTGGCGCGGCCGCGTGTTGGTGGAGGTCGAGCCGATCGAGGCGATCCATGTGTTTCACGCGCTCGCGTTGCCGGTGGGAACGCTCCTGCTCGTCGCGTCGTTCTACCTCGCCCGCCGGCGCCGGTTCGCCTGGGCGGCTGCGTTCGGAGGGCTGCTCGCGCTCGGGGTGATCAACCTCGTCAAGGGCCTCGACGTCGAGGAGGCGGCGCTGAGCCTCGGATGCGCAGCACTGCTCTGGTGGGCGCGGGACTCGTTCCACGTCCATCACGACCCGGTGCGGCTCCGCTCGGCCCTCTGGCGCGTTCCGCTTCTCATCGCGGGGACGTTCGCCACCGCCTGCGTCTCCGTCGGCGCGGCGGCGCACGACTCAGGCGTCGTCGGAGTGGCGCGTGAGGCAACGTCGCTGCTGCTCTGGCAACCCGCCGGGTTCGTCTATGCAGACGAGGTCGGCCATGTGCCGCTCGCGATTCACCTGCTCGGGGTCGGTGCGCTCGTCGCCTGCATGTGGCTCGTACTGCGTCCGCTTGCCGCACCGCGCAGCCTGCCCGACCCGTCCTTGCGACGTGCCGCAGCTGAGCTCGTGCGACTCCACGGCGACGACACGCTGTCGTTCTTCAAATTGCGCCAGGACATTCACTACCTGTTCGACGCCGAGCAGCAGGCCTTCATGGCCTACCGCGTCGAAGGCGGCGTTCTGCTCTGCTCGGGCGATCCCGTGGGCGACCTGCCTGCGGTTCCAGGGCTCGTCCGGACGGCGCTGGCCTTTGGCGAGCAGCGCGGGCTTCGCCTGGGTGCGGTGGGCGTGAGCGACGATGTGGCGCGGCTGTTCGAGCAGGAAGGGCTGCGCCGCTTCTACCTCGGTGACGAGGCGGTCGTCGACACGGGCACCTTCTCGCTCGAGGGCCGGGCGATTCGCAAGGTGCGCCAATCCGTGACGAGGCTCGAGCAGGCGGGCTACACCTTCGCGCTCACGGAGCTCGGCGCGCTCTCGGAGGACGAGCTGCGCGAGCTCGAGTCGGTCACCGATACCTGGCTACAAGGGGCGCCCGAGCGCGGCTTTGCGATGGCGATGGACAGCGTCCGCGGCGAGCATCAATGCGAAACGCTGGTCGGCGTCACCCGCGACGACGAGGGGCGTGTGCGGGGCTTTCTCCACTTCGTCCCCACCTACGGGCGCGCCGCAGTCTCGTTGTCGTTCATGCGGCGCGACCCCGAGACCCCGAACGGCCTCACCGAATACCTCGTCTCGCGTTCGCTCGAGGCCTTCCGCGCCCGCGACGTCGACCAGGTCTCACTCAACTTCGCGGCGTTCGCGCGGCTGGTGCACGATCCGCAGAACCGGCTCGAGTACGTGCTCGGACGCGTGATCTCCCTTGCCAACCCGTTCTTCCAGATCGAGAGCCTGTACCGGTTCAACGCGAAGTTCTCGCCCCGCTGGGTCCCGCGCTACCTCGTCTACAGCGGCCGGCTCGGCCTTCCAAGGGCAGGGCTCGCGGCGGCGTGGGCAGAGGGGCACCTGCCGAAGCCGTTCGTGCGGCGTCCGTGAGAGGCCCGGTGTCGGCGCTTCGCGCGGGGGCGCCCCGAGGCTGGCCGCACGACGGACGGGCCGTGACCAGCATCATCTTCGGGGCTGTCGCCGTCTCGCTTCTGCCATGGATCGCCTATCTCTCGGTCTCGCTCCCGACCGAGCACGTGGCGACGAACTGGATGCTCGTGTGGACGGGGTTCGACGTCGGCCTCGCGCTGCTCGCGATCGTGACCGCGGTCGCCGTGTGGCGGTCCAGCGAGGCGACGATCCTGCTCGCGACCGCTCTCGGGACGATGCTGGTCTGCGACGCGTGGTTCGACATCACCACCTCGCAGCCGGGCGACGAGCTGCTCGCCGCGATCCTGATGGCGGTGCTGCTGGAGCTGCCGGCGGCCGCGTTCGCGTTCTGGGTCGTGCGGCGCGCTTGGCAGACGCCGCACGAGCGGCTCAGGCCGTGAGCGAGAAGCCCCCGTCCACGATCAGCGTCTGTCCTCTGATCATCTCGGCGCCGGGGGAGCAGAGGAATGAGACCGCCGCTGCGATGTCCTCCGGCGCGACGATGCGGCCCGCCGCGTTGCGGGCACCCATCGCAAGCATCTCCTCCCGGTTCGGGAAGTGCTCGAGCGCGCCGGTCTCGACGACTCCGCCGGAAACCGCATTGACCCGAATGCCGCGGGGTCCGAGCTCGACCGCCAGATACCGCACCAGCGACTCGAGGGCTGCCTTCGAGGTTCCGACAAGCGCGTAGTTCTCGCAGCACCCTGATCGAGCCCAGGCTCGAGATCGCGACGATCGACGAGCCCGGCGGCATCGACGGCGTCGCGGCCCGCGCCAGCGCCAGCAGCGCGCGGGCGTTCGCATTCAGCGTCCAGTCCCAATGCTTGTCCTCCGTCTCGAGCACAGGCCTGATGACGCCGGTGGCCGCACTGTGAACGAGCACGTCGAGTCGCCCGAGGGCCGCGACCTCCGCGATGACGCGATCGGAGGTGACGTTGCCACGGATCAGCACGGGTTCGGCGCCGAGCGCCCGCAGCTCCGCGCCGGTCTCCTCGGCGGCGGCATCCGAGCGCATATACCCGATCGCGACGCGTGCTGCGCCCTCACGCGCGAACCGCAGGGCGATCGCCTTGCCGATGCCCCTCGAGCCTCCTGTGACGAGGACCGAGGCTCCTGGCGCCGGGCTCAGGGCCATGCCGGAGAGAGCCGCCGTGGGATCACACCGCGCTGCGACGCGGAAGCGGGTGCGAGGCAGGTGCTGACGACGGCAGCGTCTCCCAGCCGAGCCGTGTCCGCGGCTCCTCGTGCTCGTCGTCCTCGGCCTTCGACGACGCGTAGCCGAGACGCTCGAGCAACTCCATCTTCTCCTCGCCGAGCCTCCGCACGGGGTGCGTCTCGGGCAGGTCGGCGATCACCTCGCGCACTCGTGCGCGGATCTGGAACGCGAACTGTGGTGTTGCCGGCCCGACCAGGGCCTCGATGTCGTCGACGGTCGGCTCTGCCATCCGCGGCCAAGCCTAACGACTACCGTCAGCGGGATGCGCAAGCCGACGTCCGTCGAGATCATGTTGCTCTCGGCGATCGCGCTGTGGGCGCTCAACCTCACGGTCACCCGCTACATCCTCACCCACGGCTTCCAGCCGCTCGCCTACAGCACGGTGCGCTACCTGCTGGCCGCGGTGCTCTTCGTCGTGATCACGCTGGCCGTCGAGGGCTCGCTGCGCATTGCTCGCCGCGACATCGGCCTGGTCGTCGCCGCCGGTACGGCGCTCTTCGTGAACCAGATCGGCTTCGTCTACTCGCTGAAGACGACGTCGGCCTCGGTGATCGCATTGATCCTCGCCGCGACGCCGATCTTTGCGGCGCTGTTCGGTCTCGTGCTCGGCACGGAACTGCTGCCGTCGCGGTTCTGGATCGGAGCCGCGCTCTCCTTTCTCGGCGTCGGGCTCGTCGCGCTCGGAGCCGGCGGGGAGCTGCGCGGTGACGCGGGGGGGATCCTGCTCGGGATCATGACGGCGGCGACCTGGGCCGTGTACTCGATGCTGATCGCGCCGCTTCTTCGACGCTATTCCCCGTCGCGGATCAGCGCGGTCGTGCTGTTCGTGGCCTGGCTTCCGGTGGCGCTGATCGGGTCGGGGCAAACCGCCGACCAGGACTGGAGACTCGGCTGGGAGGTGTGGGTGTTGCTCGTGTTCGCCACGCTCGGGCCGCTCGTGATCACCAACGTGCTCTGGTTCCGGTCGCTCGACCGCATCGGGCCGTCGCGCGCGACCCTCGCGACCAATCTGCAGCCGTTCGTCGCCGCGTTGTTCGCGGTCGTCCTGCTGAACGAGCGGATCAACGCTGCGCAGGTCGCGGGCGGCCTGCTGATCGGGCTCGGCATCCTCGCTGCCCGTGGCCGTCAGGTGGCGCCGCAGGTCGAATAGCCTTCCTGGATGAGCCCGCAGCGGCGCACCGCGCTCGCGTCGGTCATCGCCGCCGTGGCGCTGATGGCGATCAAGCTCGGCACGGGCCTTGCGAGCGGCAGCCTCGGCCTCGTGTCCGAGGCCCTGCACTCCGGCACCGACCTCGTTGCAGCATTGCTCACCCTGTTCGCGATCGGGTACGCGGGCAAGCCGGCCGACCGCGCGCATCCGTACGGGCACGGCAAAGCGGAGCATCTGGCCGCCCTGGCCGAGGCAGCGGCGCTCGCGCTCGTCAGCATCGCGGTCGGCGCGCTCGCGGTGGCGCGCATCGCCGGCAAGATCCAGATCACCACCGATGCCGCGTGGTGGGTATTCGCGGCGGTAGCGGTCGTGATCGCGATCGACGTCTCGCGCACCGTCGTCTCGCTTCGTGCGGCGCGGCGGTACGGCAGCCCGGCCCTGTCGTCGAACGCGCTGCACTTCGGCAGCGACCTCGCCGGTACCCTCGCCGTGCTCGCGGGGCTGGTCGCGGTCCGGCTGGGCTGGCCGGAGGGAGACTCGATCGCCGCTCTCTTCGTCGCGCTGCTGGTGCTCAGCGCGGCGAGCCGCCTGATCCGCCGCAACGTCGACGTGCTGATGGACAGAGCTCCTTCGGACGCCGTGCTCGCGGCGCGTCAGGCGATTGCTGCTCTCGTCCCGCCCGTCGAGTTGCGGCGGCTGCGGCTGCGCCAGGCTGCGGGGCGGACCTTTACGGACGTCGTCATCGGCGTGTCGCCCGGAGATGCGGTCGGTCAGGGGCATGCCGTCGCGGACCGCGTCGAGTCGGCGGTGCACCGGGCGCTGCCGGGCAGCGACGTCGTCGTGCATGTCGAGCCTGCAGGGCATGAGGCGGCGCTGCGCGAACGGGTCCGCGCCGCCGCGATGGGCGTCCCCCACATCCGTGAGATCCACAATCTGTCGGTGATCGAGCTTCCCGACGGCATCCATGTCGCCCTGCACCTGAAGCTGCCGGGTGAGCTGCCGCTGGACGAGGCCCACGGGCTCGCCGAGCAGGTCGAGCGCGCGATCGTCCAGGGCGTCGCCGAGGTGGTCGAGGTACAGACGCATCTGGAGCCGCTCGCCGAGCCGGCAGCCGGGCACGAGGTGTTCGAGCATCCGGCCGAGATCGACGACCTCGTCAGGGAGTCGACCGGTGTGGCCCCGCGCGCCGTTCGCTTCCTCAACACCGACGAGGGGCTCGTGGTCTTCCTCACGCTCGCGCTCGACTCGTCGGAGAGCCTGTCCGGCGCACACGCCACGGCTTCCGGGGTCGAGCAGCGAATCCGTGCAGCCCTGCCCGGGGTGGCGCACGTGATCGTGCACACCGAGCCGTGAGGCACCCCGCTACAGGTTGAATAGCCCGGTGCGCCTCTGCATGTTCCACCCCGACGACAACCCGATGGAGCGGGGCTGGGTCGGCCGCGTCGACGGCGACAGGGTCCTGCACCTCGCCGCACAGACGCTGCAGTCGTTCTTCCTCGGCGGCGGCGGGGCGCGCGAGCACGCCGAATATCCCCTGGCGCAGGTGACCCTGCTCGTTCCCGTGCTGTATCCGCCGACGGTGCGGCTGTTCGATGCACAGGAGGAGTTCGCGTTCGCAAACGCGACGGCAGTCGCCGGCCCTGGAGCGGTCGTGCGGGGACCGGCGGCGTCCCTCACGATGCTGCCGCGCGTCGCCGCTGTGATCGGGGCAGACCAGCAGATCGGCGGCTATTCGCTGCTGGCGGAGTGGCGCGCCCCCGGTGCGCCCGCGCCCAAGGACCGCGACTTCGCCCTCGTGCTCGGCCCCGTCGTCGTCACCGAGGACGAGCTAGCGCCCGACCGCCTCGAGCTCGCCGTCCGCGTGAGCGGCGAGGAGCGGTTGCGTGCGATCGCGCCGCCGTTCGACTGGGAGCGGGCGCGGTCGCTCGCCGCCGCCGGCACGATCTTGCGCCCCGGCGACGTGCTCGCCGCGCCGGCCGCAGGCAGCGTCGAAGCGGTGAGCGGCGCCGTGGAGCTCGACGCCGCCGGAATCGGCGTCTTGCAGCAGACGAGCGCATGAGTGCTCCCACCTCGCGCCTTCCGCTCGTGATCGACTGGGATGGGACCGTGACCGAGACGGACACGCTGCATCTCGTGATCGAGCGGTTCGGCGACCTTGACGTGTTCCGTGCGATGGAGGCCGATATCGAGGAGCTGTCCCTGCGTGAGGTGATCGCGCGGGAGATGGAGACCGTGAAGGTCCCCGCCGAGGAGGTGGTCGGCTGGCTGCTGGAGAACGTGCGCGTGCGCGCCGGCTTCGCCGAGCTCGTGGCAGGGCACGATCCTCTGATCGTCTCGGCCGGCTTCCACGAGCTGATCGATCCCGTGCTCGCCCGCGAGGGGATCAGCGCGCGGGTCGTTGCCAACCACGTCACGGCGGACCCTGCCGGCTGGAGGGCCATCTTCCCAAGCGCCGAAGCATGCGTAGTGTGTGGCGAGGTGTGCAAACGTGCCGTCACCTCCCCGCTGGGGCCGTTCGCCTTCGTCGGCGACGGCGTTTCCGACCGCTGCGTCTCGCTCGCTGCGGAGCGCCGGTTCGCGCGTGACGGCCTCGCCCGCTGGCTCGAACAGCGCGGCGAGCCCTTCGAGCCGTTCGACGACTTCGGCGACGTGATCGCCTCGCTGTCCGGGGATCGCCTGCCCCGCTCTGCCTGACGTCGTCCCCAGCAGCCCTCCGATGCCGACCGCCACGACCAGTAGCCTGCGCCGCCCATGAGCCCGTTTCGCGTAGCAACGAACGAGGGAGAGCTCGGGCCCGCCGGTGCGCCGGACGAGACCGGCCGCCGGACAGCGTTTCTCCCTGCCGCCGTGCTCGGCAACGGCTCCTTGCTCGTGACGCTGTCGGCCCGTGGAGAGGTGGAGCGGCTGTTCTGGCCGCACGTCGACGGCGCCCAGCATCTCGGCGAGCTTCGCCTGGGCATCTGTCCGAACGGACGCACCCACTGGCTCGACGAGGACTTCACATGGGAGCAGGCGTACGACGAGGATGCCTCGATCCTCCGCACGATCGCCCGCGACGCCGAGCGCACGGTCGAGATCGTCGACGTCGTGCACCCGGACGTTCCCATCCTCACCCGGCGCGTCCGGTGCGACACGGCCGGGCTCCGCCTCGTGGCCCTCTGCTGCCCCGTGCTCGACGAGGCCCACTACTACGGTGCCGCCTTCATCGACCCGGATACCGGCGCCCTCGTCTTCTACCGGCGGCACATCGCGATCGCGATTCTGCTCAGCTGCGCCGACGAGCGGGCGGTCGGCCGCACTCGGCGCGGCCAGGCCTACTCGGTCGTCGACGACGCGGGGGACGGTCATCTCGACGGCGATATCGTCGCACACCGCCATCCCCTGGAGGGGGCGCTCGCCGGCGAGCTCGGTGGAGACGCGACGCTCACGATCGCATTCGGCGCGAGCCCCGCCGAGGCGCTCTCTCTCGTCCGCGCCTACGGAGACGAGGCGCCCGGCGCGGTCGAGACCAGGAGGCGCGACCATGATCGCGCCCGGCTCGCGCACGCCCAGCCCGCATCACCTGGACCGGCCGGGATCGATGCGCTGTACCGGCGCTCGCTGCTCGTGCTCGAAGGCCTCGCCGATCGCGCCACCGGCGCGATCATCGCCGCACCCGAGATGGATCCGAAGTTCCTCCGCTCGGGTGGGTATGGCTTCGTCTGGCCGCGGGACCTCGCGTACATCTCGCTCGGACTGCTCGCCGCCGGGAAGAGCGACCTCGTCCAGCCCGCCCTGCGCTGGCTCGCCCGCCATCAGGCACCCGAGGGGTTGTGGCTCCAGCGCCACTGGAGCGACGGCGCGCTCGCCCCGGCCTGGAGCCTGCACCAGCTCGACGAGACAGGCGTGTCGCTGTTCGCGTTCGAGGCAGCCTGGCGCGAGCTCGAGGACGAGGCCCTCGATGCCGAGCTCTGGCCGACGATGCGCCGCGGCGCCGACTTCCTCGCGCGCTTCCTCGATCTCGAGACGGGTCTGCCGCTCGCAAGCGTCGACCTGTGGGAGCAGCACGAGGGCCAACACACGTACACCGCTGCCGCGACGGTCGGTGGACTCCGGGCAGCAGCCGCGATGGCGGCGCGGCACGAGCCCGCGCTGCAGATCCGTTACGCCGAGACGGCCGACGCGATCGTGACCTCGATGCAGGAGTGCCTCTGGGACGAGGAGCGCGGGCGATTCGTGCGCTCGCGCAACCTCGGTCGCCGCGACGCACTTGGTGAGCCGACGGGCGCCGCCTACCGTCGCCCGCTTCCCTACCCGAATCGCGCCGTCCTCTCCGTCGACGCAACCGACGCCCGGCTCGACAGCTCCCTGCTCGGTCTCGCCTGGCCGTTCGTCGCGCTCGACCTCGAGTCGCCCCGTCTGCGCGCCACCGTCGAGTCGGTCGCCGCAGGCCTGTCCGCGTCCTGCGGAGGCCTCTATCGCCACGAGGACGACACCTACGCGGGCGGGAACCCGTGGCTCATCTCTGCGCTGTGGCTCGGTCTGTCGCAGCGCCTGCTCGGTGACGATGGCGGCCATCGGCGCTCGCTCGAGTACGTTCTCTCGCGGCGCACCAGCCTCGACCTGCTGCCCGAGCAGGTGCTACCCGACGGCTCACCGGCCTGGGTGCTGCCCCTCGCGTGGAGCCACGCCATGCTGCTTCTCGCAGCCCGTCCCGAGCTCACCATCGTGCAGGACCAGGCAGCCACCGCAGCCACCCGCTGAGCTCGAGGAGGCAGGTCGACGACGGTCGAGGGGGTTGACCGCCGCCGACGCCGACACTGTATCCCGAGCCCAGGCTGGCACCCGTGGCGGGAGGTGACCCCCCTCGAGGTGCATACGATCGCGGCATCAGCCTCCTCGCGCTGCCGCAGCCGTACGACTTTCACGCCTCGACGGAGCGTTTCCGCTCGTACGGTCCCGACCGGGCCAACCTCTGGCTCGACGGTGGTCTGCACCGCGTGATCGACGGCCGGGACGTCCGCATCGAGGCGGCGCCCGGAGGTGTCTTCGTCGAGCCGCTCGACAATGCCATTGCAGGTGAGGTCTCGTGGCTCCTCGGGGTGCCGCTCGAGCTCGAGGCGTTCTGGTCGTGGGCCCGCGCGGAGCCCGTCCTGGCCGGGCTCGAACGGCCGCTCGCCGGATACCGCCCCCCGCTCGTGCCGGATCCGTGGGAGATGCTGGTGTCGCTCGTCACCGCGCAGCAGGTGTCACTCCACTCGGCCTTCGCGGTGCGCTCGCGGCTGATCGAGCGCTACGGCGAGCGCCATGGCGTCGCCGTGTCGTTCCCCACACGGGCACGCCTGGCCGCGGCGGACGAGGACGAGTTGCGAGCCGTCGGGTTCTCGGGGCGGAAGGCGGAATACGTGATCGGGCTCGCCCGCAGCCCGCTCGATCTCCCGGGTCTTGCGGCGCTGCCCGATGACGAGGTGATCGCGGTGATCACCGCGCACCGAGGCCTCGGGCGCTGGACCGCGGACTGGTTTCTCGGTAGGGCTCTCGGCCGGCCGGGCGCCTGGCCCGCCGGTGACCTGGGCGTGCGCAAGGCCGTCTCGTTCTTCTACGGTGGGGGGAGAGATCTCGATGAGACGGAGGTGCGTGCCGTGGGCGATCGATTTGGACAATGGCGGAACATCGCCTGTCACATGCTGCTCGCCGGGGCAAGGTTGCACGGATGACGGTGCGCGCGGCTACAGCCGCCGACCTGCCCGAGCTCGAGCGGCTGTGGCGTGCCTCCGCGGTCGAGGTGCCGCCGCCCGTGCACGAGGAGGTCGACGCGGAGGTCGAGTTGCAGGAGATTCGTGAGATCGTCGACGCGGGCCTCGGCTGGGTGGCGGAGCACAACGGGACAGCCGTCGGGATGGCGCTCGCCCGTAGGTCGAGCGCGCGTGCGGTGCGATTGACAGACCTCTACGTCGTGCCCGAGGCTCGGGGTGAGCGAGTCGCAGAAGGGCTCGTGCGCGAGCTCGTGGCGCAGGTCGCGGCGGACGGCGTCGAGCATCTGCACCTCGACGTGCAGGCGTCCAATACGCACGCCCGCGACGTCTACCGGCGCTGGGGGCTTCACGAGGAGGTGCTGACGCTCGTCGCCCCTCTCGATGAGCTTGCCGAACGGCTCGGCGGGCCGCCGTCCGCGCCGTCGTTCGGCTCGATCCACGTGCAGACGGATGACGTGGGAGCGATCGTCAAGTCGGTCGAGATGCTCGTGCCACGGCTGCCCGGCCGTTCTGCCGGCTCGGTCGTGACGCAGCCGCTGGGAGGCTACGTGACGGTCTACGACGACGTGTGCGACCGCGACCCGGCCATGCTGCGGCGGCTCGCGAAGGAGATCTCGACGCGGACAGGGCTTGTCGTGATCGTGCTCGGCCTGGAGCGCGAGGCGGTCGTGCGCATGATCCTGATCGACCGGGGCGGCATCGTCGACGAATATGCGTCGGTGCCCGAGTTCTACGCGCCGCTGCCACCAGGCGAGGTGGTCGCCCTGCAGGCGAACCCTGTCGTCGTGGAGCGCTACACGGGGGCAAACCGGGCGGCCGTCCGGGCAGCCGCGCCGGTGGCGTCATCGCCGTCGGAGCTTCCGCCTCCATTCGAGCTGCTGGCAGGGCTGGCTGCGGCGCTCGGCCTGGAGGGCGCGGCTCACGGCTGGGCCGGAGCATCCGAGCTCGAAGGCGCGGTACACCTCCTCCGCTAGCCTCTTTCCATGCCGACGCTGTACGACGCGCCCCGTTGCCCGTATTGCGCGCGCGTTCGCATCGTGCTCGCCGAGAAAGACGTCCCCTACGAGACGGTGGTGATCGACCTCGCCGACAGGCCGGGCTGGCTCTACGACAAGAACCCGGCCGGCAAGGTGCCCGTGCTCGAGGAGCACGACTGGTGCTTGCCCGAGTCGGCGGTGATCGACGAGTACCTCGACGAGCGCTTTCCGGATCCTCCGCTCCTGCCGGCCGATCCTGCCGCACGTGCCGCCGCCCGCCTGCTCGTGTTTCGCCACGACGACTTCTCGCGCCCGCACTATGCGTTTCGCCGAGGGGAGCCGGGCGCCGCGGCAGAGCTGTCGGCGGCCCTCGCCCGGCTGGACAGCGTGCTCCTTTCACAGCCGTTCCTGACCGGATCGGCGTTCGGGCTCGCCGACGTCGCGTACGTGCCGTGGCTGATTCGCGAGCGTGCGCTGATGGGCGTCTCGTTCGACCCGTTTCCGTCGATCGCCGATTGGCTCGAGCGGCTCGCCGCGCGTCCGTCGGTCGCGGCGGAGATCGACGTCGTCGCTGCCCTCGCGTGAGTGACGTCGACCGGGACGAGCTGACCGCGCGGATCGGCGAGGACGGCCTCGTGCTTCTGGACGTCCGGAGCGAAGGCGAGTACTCCGGCGCGGGAGGCTATCCCTGCGACGCGCGGCAGGGGCACATTCCGGGTGCGCGGCACGCCGACCTGCAGGAGCTGCTGGCGCTCGACGCGGACGGGCTGCGAGCCCTCGTCGGAGCGGCGCAGGGCACCGAGGTGATCGCCTACTGCCATTCCGGAGCGCGGTCGGCGATGGCCGTCCAGCTCCTCCGGGCGGCGGGCTACGAGGCGCGGAACTACGCCGGCTCCTGGCACGAATGGGCTGCCGACGAGACGTTGCCGGCCGAAGGGCCCGCATAGACAGCCGCTCCGGCTCAGTGGAGGCCGGAGGCGCGATCGAGGAAGGCGGCGCAGAGCCGCCGGCCGTGCTCGTTCCACGTGCCGAGAAAGCCGTCCGTCTCGGCCCGCATTTCGGCTGCCGGCTTGGGCAACTCCCCTGCCCCCTGCACGAACCAGGCCTCGAGCATGTGGCGCGTCACCTCGGCATGAAACTGGATCGCCCAGGTTTGCTCACCGAGCCGGTAGCCCTGGTGTGCCGCTGAGCTCTCGGCCAGGAGCGTCGCCCCCGGCGGCAGCTCGAACGTGTAGTGGTGCCACTGGAAGGCATCCACCCGATCCGGAAGCACGCCGATGACCGGATCCTCCATCCCGGCGGCGTTGAGCGCGACGCTCGTCCAGCCGATCTCCGACGTGCCGGCAGGGCCGATCCAGGCTCCTGCAGCGCGAGCGATCAGCTGCGAGCCGAGGCAGACGCCGAGCAGCGGCACCTCGCGATCGAGAGCCTCCCGCAGAAACGCGGTCTCGTCGCCGAGCCAGGGGTGCTGCGCATCCTGATCGGGATGCATTGCGCCCCCGAACACCATGATCGCGTCGTAGCGCTCCGGCGCGTCCGGCCCGGGCCCGCCGTTGACGGTGACCCAGCGCTCGAGCCGGTCGCCACGCTGCTCGACGAGCTCCTCGAATAAACCGCCGCCGCCGGTCGAGCTGCCTTCGTGCACGATCGAGAGGACCCGCATGGGGCGAATCTACCGCGCTGGTGGGAGGCCCGGCTCCCGTCGTTGCTCATTGCTCAGAACAGCGTCATCTCGGCGGGCGGGAGGTCGATCCCCCCGGCCGCAGGCACCCCCGCCTCGTCGAGCAGGCCACGGAAGAGCATCGCGCTGCGTGGCGCGAAGTCGTCGCGGTTGTTGTTGAACAGCGCGTACACCTCGTCCGCCTCCTCGGCCAGGCCCTGTGCGGAGGTCACCCACTCGGCCAGCTCATCCTCCGAGTACATCCAGTCGAAGCGGTCGGCGGCGCTGCCGCCGCGGATGTTCCACGTCTGCACGTTGCGGCCGTGGAAGCGCACGTAGGCGAGCGGATGCGTCGCCGCCGCAACGCGGGGCATCACGTTGGAGGCGCGGGTCGCCGGCGCGTCGACCGACACGTAGGCGAGGCCGTTCCGCTCGAGAAACTCGAGCGTGTCCCTCCGCTCGGCGGGCTCCATCCAGGAGGCGTGGCGGAACTCCACCAGAGGCACGAGGGGCTCGAGCCGCCCGCGCGCCCGGGCGAGCTCGTCCTTCGCGGCCGCCGACTTGACGAAGCGCGGGTGGTACTGCAGCAGCACGCCCTTCAGCTTGCCCGACAGCTCGAGGGGCTCGATCGAGGCACGTAGCTCGGCGAACGCCCGATCGGACGGCTCGCCGTCGTGCCAGGTCATCGCCGCGCTCGCCTTGACGTGGAACGTGAACGCGTCCGGGGTACGCCGCACCCAGCGGGCGGTCACGTCCGGGTCGGGCAGCGCGTAGAACGGCGAGTCGACCTCGACCGTGTCGAAGCGCTCGGCGTAGTAGCGCAGACGCTTCTCCGCCGTCGAGATGCCGCGCGGGTACCAGGCCTTGAGCAGGCCTTCGTCGGCCCAGCTGCACGTACCGAGGCGCACCGTCGCGGTCATGCCTGCGGACGATAGAGGCACGGCGGCGGCGCGCACGTCTCGACGGATCGGTGCCCGGCCGCCGGTGATCGGGACCCTCCGCATTGGAAAAGGCCTCGAGCGGCTATCGTCCGGCGTCAATGAGCCAGAACGCGGGGAAAGCCGATCCTGTCTCCTGGTTGCTGATTCGACCGGGGTGGAAGGTCGTCGACGCCGACGGGAGCGGGATCGGAGCGGTGGACGAGGTCCTCGGCGACGACACCGTGGACATCTTCGACGGGCTGGCGGTTGCGACGAGCGCACTCGGGGCACCGAGGTATGTCCCTGCCGAGCAGGTCGGAACGATCACGGACGGCGTTGTGCACCTGACGATCACGCACGAGCAGGCGGGGCAGTTGGGCGAGTTCCTCGAACCGGCGACGAGCGCAGAGATCGAGCCGGACAGCAGGGGCGGTGTCGCAGGCGGGCTGTCCGCGGACGCGCGCGAGCTCGAAGGGAAGGTGCTCGCACCGCTCGAGGATCATGAGCAGCCGATGAACATCTGGCGGCGACTCGCCTTGTTCGTCCGCCGCGGGCTGCGCTAGCGACCCGCTGGGGCTCCTTCCCTGAATGAGCTCGACGGCTTGCGATCGCTCAGCTCTGCGGCGCCGGGAGCACGATATTGCCCGCGTCGTCCAGTCCGAAGCCTGGGTTGTGCGCGATCTCCCAGGCATGGCCGTCGAGGTCGCGGAATGCTCCCGCGTAGCCCCCGTAGAAGGTGTCCGAGGGCTCACGGGTGATCTCGGCGCCGTGCCGGCGCGCTAGCTCGATGATCCCGTGCACCTCTTCGCGGGAGTGGACGTTGTGGGCCAGGGCGATGCCGCCCCACCCTGCGCCGTCGTCGGGGATGCCCATGTCGTCCGCGAGCTTGTCACGCGCCCAGAGCACGAGGACGACGCCGTTGGCCTGAAAGAAGGCCGTCTCCTGGATGTCCAGCGCAGGTGACCACCCCATGGCCTCGTAGAAGGCCCGCGCCCGGGCATAGTCCGAAATGCCGAGGGTGACGAGGCTGACGCTCTGCTTCACAGGTCGGACGCTAGCTGAGCTCGTCGCCTCGTCTCTCGTCCTACGAGGGGGCACAGTGCGCTCGTCTCGTTGACGGGGACAGCATTCCCTCGAGCACGGCACAGGAAGGAGAGGGCGCCGTGCGGCGCCCTCTCCTTCGAGCGCTGCGAGTGCGGCTACCTTCTGGCGACCGCGCTCAGCGCGGTGAAGCCGTTCACCGTCGGGTTGACGCACGGCACAGGCAGCGATGGCTGCAGCTGCGCGCAGAGCGGTGCCGCGGCTCGCCCTGGAACGACGGTGCGCGTGCGGAAGAACGCTGCCTTCTTGGCGTACGTGAACGAGTACGACCCATTCGCCTTGGTCGTCGTCGTCGCCACCTTCTTCAGGCTCGTCCGCTTGAGGCCGGCCCAGATCTCGATCGTGGCGCCGCCGAACCCTGTTCCACCCTGGGTGATCGTGCCGCTCACCCTGGAGCGGACGAGACCGGACTTCGCGACCTTGACCGTCAGCGAGCCCGGTGCGACGGCCGCGGGTGAGGCGACCGTGCCGGCGGCGTTGACCTGACCGTTGCCGGGCTGCCATGGCGTCCAGAACGCAACTGCCGCACCCACGCTCACGGGCGAGAAGACACCATTGATCGTGAGATCGGCGCTGATGAACTTCGCGCCGTTCGCCGCTCCGCCCTTGTCGACCGGGATGTCCGGGGGCGCCAGGCAGAACACGATCTTCACGGGCCCGATCTGGGCCTCCGCGCCGGCTGTCGGCATCACGTAGGCCGGGAGGTTGATCTTCTGGCCGGCGAGCTCGAGCTGCAGGATCCATGCCGCCGTGACCGGGGCGCCCTGAGTGCACTGCGCCTGGCTCGCCGCCGGAATCGCTCCGGGGGGCGCCACGATGATCGTCCCGCTCAGGGGCAGAATCGCCCCGCCGAGTGCGAGGGCCGAGACCGTTGCCTTCACGTTGCCGATCGCGCTACCCGCGGCCTGCGTGGCTGTCACGGTCGTGCCGGCGGGCAGGATGATCGAGGAGATCGCTGTCGAGTCCTCGTTGACGTCGGCCGACGCGACGATCCGGGTGGTTCCGTTTCCGTAGACGATCGTCAGTTTCGGCTTGGTGAACGCCGCCAGGGCGCTGCCCGCGAGTGCGAGCAGGCCGAGCACGACGAGCGCAAGCATCGAAACGCGGATGCTCCTCTTCATGTTCTGTCCTCCTGTGGTCGGGAAACTCATCTGTATGAGGGATGCCGGTTCGTAGCCGTGCGGGTCGTGTCAGCGTGCGGGGAGCAAGCTGCTCGCCTTGATCCATTGCGCGTTGTCGTACCGATACAGGTAGACGTTCGCAAGCGGAAAGTAGTTCGTCGTGCTCGTGCGGACCGCGATGCCGGGCAGCAGGAACGGGTTCGCCTTCAGGTCGAGGCTCTGCGCCGCATGCAGAAGACCGGCGCGGGTGAGATTCCTCCCTGCCCGCCTCAGCGTCTCGACCATCGTCCAGGCGACGGTCATCCCGTACCAGTTGTAGACGTCCGTCGCCTTCGCGGCGGGAGCGTAGGTCTTCAGGATCCGGCGATACAGCGCCGTTGCCGGGTCCTTCGCCCACACCGGGTCGCTCGGGTTCTTCAGGAACGCGATCGACAGCGCGCCTTTCGTCAGCTCGGGCGCGTTCGTGCGTGCGATCTCCATGATCGTCGGCTCGATCGACACCGAGGCGATGTAGAGTTGCGGTCGCCAGCCGAGCTTGTGGGCCGCGACGACGCTCTGGATCATGAACTTCGGCGTCGCGAAGAGCATGAGCGTGTCGGCGCCGGATGCCTTCAGCTTCGCGATCTGGGAGGACACGTCGCTCGCCGTGTACTCGTAGCTCTCGGAGGCGACGACCTTGGGGCCCTTACCGGCGACGGCGCGCGACAACCCGCGTGCCATGTCCTTGCCGAGGTCGGTGTTCTCGAGCAGGATCGCGATCCTCGCTGCCGGCCGCCGTCGCGCGATGTCCCGCCCGTAGACGGCTCCCTCGCCCCGGTAGCTCTGCAGGAAGCCCATCGTCCAGGGGTATCTTCGCGGTTGCGCGAGCGCGTCGGAGCCGTCGCCGGCGAACAGCTGCGGCACGTGCTGCGCGTTCAGGTACTCGCGAACGGCGAGGTTGTTGGCGGTGCCGACGGAGTTGAAGACGGCGAGTACCTTGTCCTGCTCGACGAGCTTGCGCGTCAGCTGCACCGTCTGGGCCGGGTTGTAGCCGTCGTCGTAGAAGCGGTAGTCGATCGTGCGTCCGTTGACTCCTCCGCGCGCGTTGACGTAGTCGAAGTACGCCTTGGCGCCAGGGCCGACCGAGCCGAACGCCGCAGCCTCCCCGGAGAGCGGCACCGTGCCGCCCAGCAGCACCGTCGTCGACGTCACACCTGGATCCCCCGTCGCCGTTGCCGCCGCCGTCGCCGCAAGGCCGAGCGCGAGGGCTGTCAGCGCCCCCGCGACAGCTGCGCGCTTCACCGGGAGACCGGCTCCCGCAACACGGGGAGCGACACGGACGCCCGCCCGATCGTGACACGCGCTCCGCTGCCGAGGGGCAGGTCGAGATAGAGCAGGTTGCCGGGGTTCTGCGCCAGGGAGGATGAGGCCAGCGTGACGGTCAGGGTGGAGCCGGCCGGAATGAACGTCGCCTGGTTGTTGAGGTAGATCGTGGGCGTGTGCGCGCCCGCAGTCAGGGGCACTCCACCGCCTGCGACGACGATCTCCTTGCCGGCGGGAGTCCGGGCAGAAAGCACTGCGACGAGCCGCGTCCACGCGGCGTTCCCGCTTTCGGTGACCGTCACCTTCGGAGCGCCGAACACCTCGAGTGGCCGTTTCAGGGGAGTGGAGGTGCGCTGTACCTTGCCCGATTGCGCGATCGAGGCGCTGCCGCCGAGGCGGAAGATCTGCCCGACGGGCCTGGGCGGGGCATCGAAGCGAGCCGGCGTCCCGCTCCAGTTCTCCGGGGCGACGGCGACCCGTTGCGAGAGATCGATCCCGTTCGCCTGACCGCGCAGGTAGCGGTCGAACCATTGCGTGCCCTCGGCGAGCATGGCACCGGAGTCGGCAGCGGGGAAGGTCGACGGCGCGTGACCGTGAAGCCCGAGCCAGAGTCGCTTCGGGCCGGCGAGTGCGTTGTAGGCCTGCAGCGCCTGCCCCATCCCGAAGGCGAAGTCCCGCCGACCCTGCATCATGAAGACCGGCGTCGTCACCCCCTTCAGTGCAGGGAGCGACGAGCGGGCACTCGCGAACGAGGCGACACCCGCGAGTGTCCCAGAGTACGCCGCGTCGCGGATCCCGAGCAGCAGCGGATCGATGCGGCCGGGGGGCAGCAAGCCGAGGAATCCCGCGATCACGCCCGACTTGGCGAGGCCCTGCGGCACGAGTGCGCTCTGGAGGTTCGTCCACGATTCGATCACCTCGACAGCCGCCCACGGCACACCTGCCGCGAGTGAGTTCCACGCGGCGCCGCCTCCGAGTGAGATGCCCAGGGCGCCGATCTTCGCGTCGGCGACGTCCGGGCGCGCGGCGAGCCATGAGAACACCGTTCGCGTGTCGGCGATCTCGTTCGGGCCGTCGATGCCGATCAGGCCGCCGGACTGGCCGTGGCCGCGTGCGTCGAACGTGAGGACGACGTAGTTCTCGCCGACCAGGCCCATCGACTGTGCGAGCGCGCTCATGCTGGAGCGGTCGAGACCCAGCCCGTGCATGAGGATCACCGCCGGGTACCCGCCTGGAGGTGCCGGCGCGTCGGGGAGGAACAGGCTCGCGGCGAGGGGCGTCGAGTCGAACGAGGCGATTGTGACGTCCTGCTTCGAGAACCCGAAGGCAGGGCCGGCGAGCGTGAGGAAGGCCAGTGCGGCAGCGATCGTCGCGATCCATGTCCTCACCACGACGCGGAAGGGTAGCCGAACGCAGATCCGCGTCATGTGTCGCGGTGGGTGCCCACGGACGGCTCTTCTACACTGCGCGCAATGGATGCGCGACCCATCGGCGTCTTCGACTCCGGCGCCGGCGGGCTCACCGTCCTGCACGAGTGCCTGGTCACGATGCCGCACGAGGACTTCGTCTACGTCGGCGACGGCGCCCGTCTCCCCTATGGGCCGCGTCCGCTCCCCGAGATTCGGCGGTTCGCCGCCGAGATCGCCGGCTATCTCGAGCGGCAGGGGGTCAAGCTCGTCCTGGCTGCGTGCAACTCGGCCACCGCCGCCGCGCTCCCCGACCTGCAGCGAGCGCTCTCGGTGCCCGTGGTCGGCGTCATTCACCCGGAGGCCTCCGCAGCCGTCCGCGCGACCCGGAACCGTCGCGTCGGCCTGCTCGCGACGGAGGCGACGGTGGCGAGCGGCCGCTACGAGGAGCTGATTCGCACGCTCGACGCCGGCGTCGTGGTCGTCCCGGTGCCGTGCCCTCGTCTCGTGCCGCTGATCGAGGGGCCCGACCCGTTCGGAGCGGACACCGTCGCCGCGGTGCGCGAGGTGGCCGAGCCCCTCACGCAGGCGGGTGTCGACACGGTCGTGCTCGGGTGCACGCACTATCCCCTGATCCGGCCAATCTTCCAGCGCGTGTTCGGCCGCGACATCACGCTCGTGTTCTCCGCCGACGAGACCGCGCACGAGGTGGCCGCCACGCTGACGCGGAAGGGGATCGAGAACGACCCGTCACGCGAGGGGTCGTATCGGTTCCTCACGACGGGCGACACGGAGGCCTTCAGGGTGATGGGCAGCCGCTTCCTGCAGCTGCCGATCGGAGAGGTCGAGCGCATCGCCGTTGCCGAGCTCGAGCGCGCCGCCGCATGACTCGATCCGTTCCTGCGACCAAACCCCGGGAGGACGCGTGACGCGACACGACGGACGACGGGCGGACGAGCTCCGCACGCTCGAGGCGCTGCCGGACTTCCTCGTGCAGCCGCATGGGTGCGTCCTCTGGTCGCAGGGGAAAACGCGCGTTCTCTGCACCGCCACCGTCGAGGAGGAGATTCCCCGCTGGCTCCGGGGCAAGGGCCGCGGTTGGATGACGGCGGAGTACTCGCTGCTGCCCGCCTCGACCGGCGAGCGCACGCAGCGAGGCGTCTCGCGCGGGCGGCCCGATGGACGCACCGTCGAGATCCAGCGGCTGATCGGGCGTGCGCTGCGCGCGGTGTGCGACTTCGAGGCGCTCGGTGAGCGCACCTTGTGGCTCGACTGCGATGTGCTGCAGGCCGACGGTGGCACGCGTTGCGCCGCGATCACGGGCGCCTACGTCGCCGCGTATCGTGCGCTCGACCGCATGGGGCTCTCCAAGGCGCTGCCCGCCGGGGTGGCAGCCGTCTCCGTCGGCGTCGTCGACGGCGAGGCTCTGCTCGACCTCGACTACCCCGAGGACTCGCAGGCGGACACCGACATGAACGTGGTGATGACGGCCGACGGCCGGCTGGTCGAGGTGCAGGCGACGGCCGAGCGCCACCCGTTCAGCCGCGACGAGCTCGATGTCCTGCTCGACCTCGCAGCGACCGGCATCGACGAGCTCGTGGCCGCGCAGCAGGCGGCCGCCACCGCGCCGCGCGCGTGAAGGCCCGACTCGCCTCGGGCAATCCACACAAGCTCGTGGAGCTGCGGCGGGCACTGCCGGCCTGGGAGCTGAAACTGCTGGACGGCGACGCGTTCCCGGCCGAGACCGGCTCGACATACGCCGAGAACGCCAGGATCAAGGCGCGCTTCGCACGCTCCATGGCCCCGCCTGATGAATGGGCGATCGGCGACGACTCGGGAATCGAGGCGTCCGGACTCGGCGGCCGGCCGGGGATCGCCTCCGCGCGCTGGGCCGACGACGGCGTGGCTCGTCTGCTGAAGGAGCTCGACGGCGTCGCGGACCGGGCGGCGCGGTTCGTCTGCGCGCTCGTGGCGATCTCGCCGGACGGTGTCGAGATCGCTGTGGAGGGGACGCTCGAGGGTCTTGTCTGCGGCCCGCCCCGTGGTGCCGAAGGCTTCGGTTACGACCCGATCTTCGTCCCGCGCGGGGAGTCGCTGACGGTGGCGGAGCTGGGCGACGACTGGAAGACCACCCACTCCCACCGTGCACGTGCCGCTGCAGCTCTCGCAGCCGCACTCTCCGCCGCCTAGCCTCGCGGCCGTAGCGGCCTAGTCGGACCTCGCCGGGTGTTTCGGCTCCGGCATCCGGCCCGTCCGTCCATAGGCGAGCTCGTAGTTGAACGCGGCGCAGAACACGATCACGTTCGCCATCACGTAGAGCCACACGAGCAGGAGGAATGTGGTTCCGAGCGCCTGCAAGGCGACGACGTCGGTGAAGACGAACACGAACAGCGGCAGGCCTTGCAACGTCACCTCGAGCACGATCGCGCCGACGAGGGCACCCGGCAGCACCTCGCGCCGGGTCAGGCGCGCATTCGTGAGCCGGGAGTAGGCGGAGAGCAGGAACACGAAGAGTGCGAGCGCTGAGGCCGCCGCCGTGACGGCGACTGCAACCCATCCCTTGCCGAGTACCTCCGGCGCGTAGCGGCGCAGCAGGTCATAGCCGAGCGTGCCGGTGATCAATCCGATGAAGAGGACGAGCAGCGAGATCCCCATGTAGACGATCGCAAGTGCCTTGCCGCGCAGGAAGCCCCGGTTCGGCCGTCCGTAGATGATGTTGAAGGCGGACTCGAGCGCGGAGAACAGCGACAGCGAGCTCCACAGCAGCGCGACGAGACCTACGATCGAGAGCGTTGTGCGGTTCGACTGGATCGCACTCGTCACGCGCGTGATGCTGTCGACCGATTGGCTCGGGAACACGGCCTCGAGGTAGCGGACGAGGGCGCTCGACGCGTCGGCCTGGTTGAGGTAGCCGAGGATCGCCAGGGCGAGGAAGATCAGCGGTACGAATGACGCCAGCGCGAAGTACGCGACCATCGCCGCGAGGTGCGTCCCGCGCTCCCCGAAGAAACGGCTGAAGGTGGAGCGCACGGGGATCATCTGCACGGTCTCCTCTCCAGATCTGGGCCCAGGCTGGGGTGCGGAACGAGAGAAGACTAGGGAATGAGCGCGACCGCCCCGGAAGAGTGATCTGCGCCGAGGCGGGCCGAAGGGTCGACCGCGGTCTGATAGCTTCGATCGGCGATGGAGCCGAACGAGGCACTCGCCGAGCTGACGGAGCTCTCGTCACAGGTCGAGGACGCCGCGATCCTCGGCGAGACGGGCTTCGTTCTCGCGAGCACCGGTGTCCCCGAGCGAGGAGAGCAGCTGGCCCGCGCCGCCGCTGAGCTGCTCTCGGTCGCGGCGGACATCCGCGGCGGGGGCCCCGAGGTGACGCGGATCGATGTGTCGCTTCCGGCCGGCAGCGTCTTCGTCGTCAGGGAGGGCTCGCGAACCGCGGTCGCGACGACGGTCCCGCACCCGACCGCTGGGCTCGTCACGTACGACCTGCGCACCGCGTTGCGGCGACTCGGCGAGATTCCCGAGCCGCCGAAGCGCGGACGGCGCAAGAGCGTCCCGGATGCGTAGGCTGCTGGTGCTCGCCGGCCTCGCCGCGCTCGCCTGGTGGGTGCTCGGCCGGGGTCGAGGCGCAGCGGCGGAGCTGGCGACGGTCGGGTACGCCGACGGCTCCTCGGTCACGCTCGAGCGGGGTACGCCGGAGCTCGAGCGGTTGCAACGGGCCGCCCGCGAGGTGATCAGGGCGTGACGGTGGACGACCTCGGACAGCGTCTCGTCGAGCACGCGCTGCTCGAGGGCGACTTCGTGCTGCGCTCCGGCAAGCGCTCCAGCTGGTATCTCGACAAGTACCGGTTCGAGACACGGCCCGACCTGCTGCGGGCGCTCGGAGAGCGCCTCGCGGAGGCAACCGCGGAGGTCGAGCCGGAGGCAGTGCGTCTGGCCGGACCGGCTCTCGGAGCCGTTGCTTTGGCCGCTTCGGCGTCGATGGCGTCCGAAGTGCCGTTCATCATCGTTCGCAGTGAGACCAAGGAATACGGCACGGCTAACCGGATCGAGGGCCCATTCCAGCGGGGCGAGCTCGTGTGCCTCGTGGAGGACGTCGTCACATCCGGTGGCGCCCTTGCCGAATCGGTGTCGGCCTTACGCGACGCAGGCCTCGTTGTCCGCAACGCAGTGTGCGTCGTGGACCGCGAGGAGGGCGGAGCAGACACCCTGGCGCGGCTCGGCGTGCGCTTGCGCGCCCTCTACCGCGCGAGCGATCTTCTCACAGCGCGAAAAGCCGCCGCTACACCGCATGGTTGAGCCAAAACCGCCGGAGTGTTAGGGTCTTCGTCGGTCTAGCCAACGACCGTCTATCAGGAGGAGAGGCAGTGACCAAACAGGAATTCGTGGACGCAGTCGCCCACAAGACAAGCATGTCGAAGCGCGACGCCGCTGCGGCGGTGGACGCGTTCCTCGATACCGTCGAGGGCGCCCTCAGGGCGGGTGACCCGGTCGCGTTCACCGGGTTCGGCAAGTTCCACGTCACCCATCGCGCCGCTCGCGAGGGTGTCAATCCGCGGAACCCGACCCAGAAAGTCCACATCCCTGCGGCGAACGTGCCGAAGTTCTCGGCCGGCAGCCAGCTGAAGAAGGCTGTCAACTAGCGAGCTTTGGCCTCCTCCACAGGAATCGAAAGGGGCCTCCGGGCCCCTTTCTTTCCCCGTCGCACACGAACACATGTTCGTCTACGATGTCGCAGATGCAGCTCTGCTTCGATGCCGCGGACAGGCTCGTGGAGCTCGTCGAGGCGCGACGCGGCCCGGTGGCCGTGGACGAGGCCGCATGTGCGCTCTTCGCGCTCACCTCGGCGCCGGCGGGGATCGCACGCTCGCTGCTCGACGAGATCGTCTCCGGCGATGCGCGTCTCGCCTGGCGCGGTGCCGCCGTCGGTCTGAGCGTGTCGTCGGCCGAGCAGGTTCCGCTCGAGCAGGCGGTGTTCGTCGTGTTCGACCTCGAGACGACGGGGCTCTCGGCGACGACGTGCCGGATCGTCGAGATCGGCGCACAGAGGATCGCCGCGCTCGAGCCCGGGCCGTCGTTCGAGACGCTGGTCAATCCCGGCCTTGCGCTGCCCCCGGCGATCACGGCGCTCACCGGCATCGGCCCCGCGGACGTCCGGGGGGCGCCGGGCGTCGACCTGGCGGTGCGGCGCTTTCTCGAGTTCGCCGGCGATGCGGTGCTGGTCGCCCACAATGCGCGCTTCGACATGGCGTTTCTCGACCGGGCCGTCGAACGGCTCACGGGGCGCCGCGTCGCGGCTCCTGTCGTCGACACCGTGTGGCTCGCCCGGCGCCTGCTCGCCGGCCGCACCACACGCGTCGGGCTCGCAGCGCTCGCGGAGCTCTTCGGCACGAGCGTGAGGCCGTGTCACCGGGCGCTCGCGGATGCGGAGGCGACTGCCGAGATCCTGCTCGCGCTGGTCGGACTCGCGCAGGAGCGCGGCGCGTGCACGGTCTCCGACCTCGTCGAGCTCGCCGCTCCGCGGGCGCGTCGCCTCCATGCCAAGCGGGCGCTCGTCGCAGCCGCGCCGGCGACGCCCGGCATCTACGTCTTCCGGGACCGGCACGACCAGGCGCTCTATGTCGGGCGTGCGCGAGACCTGCGGGCGCGCCTGCGCTCGTATTTCGGCGGCGAGCGCCAGCGGCCGGCCGTGGAGGCGGCACTCGGTGCGCTGGCCCGCGTCGAGTGGCGCGCGCTCGGCAACGAGGTCGAGGCGGCACTGGAGGAGCTGCGCATGCTTCGTGAGCTGCGTCCGCCTGCGAATGCTCGTGGCACGCGGCCCGACCGCCACGTCTACCTGCGCCGGCGCGGCGCGGCCTGGGTGTCCGGCACCGAGCCGTCGGCGCACGGGCCGCTGAAGAGCCGCCAGCTCGCCCGCCGTGCGACGCGCGCGCTCGACGGATTCGAAGGAGCCCACCCGGCCGATGCGCTGCCGCCGTTGCGCGAGCGCTTGCGGCGGCTGGCCCGCGACCAGCGCTACGAGGATGCCGCCCGCCTGCGTGACCGCATCGCAGCCCTCGAGCAGGTCGTCGCCACGATCGGCGAGATGACCCGCCTGCGCTCGTTGCGCGTCTGTGTGCTCGCCCCTGCGCGCGAGCCCGGCTTCCTGCGCGCCTTCTTCGTCGCGGGCGGGCGGATCGCGGCGACGCGCACGCTGCCCCGCGGCGGCGGAGCTGCGATCGAGATCCAGGCGGGACTTGCGGCTGCCGCGCGGGTCGACATCTCGCTCGCCGCGGAGGACGCGGACGAGCTCCTCCTGCTCGCCTCGTTCCTGCGCCGGCCGCCGCCCGAGGTGCGCGTGATCCCGCTCGATGCGGCTCGTATCGATGCGGCCGCGAAGGGGGTAGCCTTGGCCGCGTGACTACGGGACCCTTCAGAGCGACGCCTCGAGCCTTCTGAATGAGCGTTGCCGGCTCCGACGCGTCCGGCCAGGTGGTCGCGTTCTCCGACCGTGTCGCGGAGGCGGTCGAGCGGAAGCGCAGCCAGATCGTCGTCGGTCTCGATCCCCGCATCGACCTGCTGCCGATGGAGCTCCGGGGCGAGGCGGTGCAGGGACGTGCCGCCGCGGGTGCAGCGGTGGAGCGCTTCTGCAAGGGGATCATCGACGCCGTCGCACCGTACGCGGTTGCGGTGAAACCGCAGCTTGCGTTCTTCGAGGCGCTCGGCGCCGACGGCTGGCTCGCCCTCGAGACCGCGTCTCGGTACGCCTCGGAGGCGGGCCTGCTCGTGATCGCCGACGGCAAGCGCGGCGACATCGGCTCGACGGCCCGCGCATACTCCGCGGCGTTTCTCGAGCCGCGGGGCACCGACCCACCGCTGGCGGACGCGCTCACCGTGAACCCCTTTCTCGGCTCCGACTCCGTGGAGCCGTTCATCGCTGCGTGCCGGCGCCACGGCGCAGGTGTCTTCTGCCTCGTGCGCACGTCCAACGCCGGAGCCCGGGACATCCAGGACGCGGTGCTCTCGGACGGCACTCCGGTGTGGCGCCACGTCGCCGGCCTCGTGCGCGAGTGGGGGGAGGAGCTTCTCGGGGAGCGAGGGATGTCGAGCGTCGGAGCCGTCGTCGGTGCCACGGTCCCGCGGTTCATCGGCGATGCCAGGCGGGCAATGCCGCAGGCGATCATCCTCCTGCCGGGGATCGGCGCTCAGGGCGCGACGCCGGCCGATGTCGCGCGCGCCTTCACGAGCGGCCCCGCGAGCGCGCTGGTGAACGCGTCGAGGTCGATCATCTATGCCTACCGTGACACCCCGGACGACTGGCGCGCCGCAGCCGGGGCGGAAGCCGCGAGGCTGGCTGCCGACGTGTGGGCCGCGGCGGGCTGGTAGCCGTGCCGAGCCGCGCGTCTGTGGCACGCATCGCTGCCCCGGTCGCTTTCCTGCTCGCGGCCACGGTGCTCGTGCTCCTCGTGCGCTCGGGCCTCAACAGCGGCGACACGCCGGCCGGCGGGAAGGGCGGCGTCGTGGCCGTCACCTCGGGCCAGCAGGAAGCGCGCATTCGTCGCGGCGACACGCTCGAGCGAATCGCGCGCCGCTACGGGACCACCGTCGCGGAGCTCCGTCGCCTCAACCCCGGCGTCGATGCAGTCGGGCTCCGGGTCGGGCAGACGATCCGTGTCAAGTAGGGCGGCTGTATGAGCCATCGATTGAGGCATCGGCCGCGCAAGGCCGTGCTTGGCGCGGCAGTCGCCGCCGCCGCCGCCGCGGCCGCGCTCGTCGGGACTGCGACGGGAAGCCCACCGCCTGTACAGGCACGCGCCTACGTCGTACTGGGCCGTCCCGACGACGCCGTCCTTTCCTCCCGCGCGGCTTCTGCGCGCCGGCCGCCCGCCAGCATCACAAAACTGATGACCGTGCTGGTGGCGTTGAAGCGCGTTCGGCTCACGGACATCGTCACGGTGCCGCCGCAGGCTGCGGCAGTCGGAGAGTCCTCGCTCTTCCTGCGAGCGGGCGAGCGGATCACGGTGCGCGATCTTGCGATCGGGGCGCTCGTGCCGAGCGCCAACGACGCGGCTACCGCACTCGCAGCCTACGCCGGCGGCGGGTCCGTGAGCAGGTTCGTCGCGTTGATGAACGCCGAAGCCCGCTCGCTCGGGATGCACGACACGCACTTCGTCAACCCGCACGGGCTCGACGCGCCCGGCCACGTATCGAGCGCCCGTGACGTCGTCACTCTCCTCACGGCCGCGCTGCGGGTCCCGTTCATCCGCACATGGTCGACGAGGCAGCACGCAACGATTTCCGGCGGTCGCGTCGTCGAGTCGACCGACGACCTGCTCGACAAGCTGCCTCTCGTCGGAGCGAAGACCGGGCATACCGACGGCGCCGGCTGGTCGCAGGTGGCCGCCGTCGCCCAGGGTGGAGTCCGGGTCACGGCCGCCGTGCTCGGGTCGCCGACACAGGCCCGCCGCGACGCCGATCTCGACGCCTTGCTGCAGTGGGGGCTCGCGCAGTACCGCCCCGTTCGGGTGATCGACGCGGCTCGGACGTACGCCAGCGCCCGCACCGGCTACGGGCGCCCCCTCGTCCGGGCCGTCGCCGCCCGCACCGTCATCCGGCCGGCCCGTGTCGGCAGGCCGCTCGTCGAGCGGGTTGTCGCCGCCTCGGCGCTGCCGCTGCCGGTCCGTGCGGGCCAGCGAATCGGAGCGGTCAGCGTCTACGACGGCACGCGGCTCGTCGCCCGAGCACCGCTCGTCGCGGATCGTGCGGTCGCGGCGCCCGGCAGGTCGGCGAGGGTCGGCTGGTACGCCCGGCGCACGGTTCATCACCTCGTAGGACTGTTCAGGTGAGGCGTTTCCACCCATGATCCTGGTTGACTGTGTCGAGATTCGAAGGAAGGGGTCGACAACGTGATCGTCACCGTCACTCTCAACGCTGCTCTCGACCGCTCGCTCACCGTTCCGATCTTCAAGCTCGGACACCGGCATCGGGCGAGCAATGTGCTCGTGCTGGCAGGCGGCAAGGGCATCAACGTGGCCCGCGCGCTCAAGCGGCTCGACGTTCCCGTCGTGGCGACGGGACTCGCGGGGGGCCGTAACGGCACCCGGATCGTCGAGGAGTTGACCGAGGAGGCGATCCTCAACGACTTCGTGCGGATCCGGGACGAGTCGCGCACGTCGACCGCGGTCGTCGACCCGACGTCCGGGACCTATACCGAGATCAACGAATGGGGCCCCAAGGTCTCTCCTTCCGAGCTCGAGATGCTGCTCGAGAAGCTGCGCTATCTCGCCCGCGGTGCGTCGACCGTGGTGTTCGCCGGCTCCCTGCCCCGCGGGGTCGACGAAGGCTTCTACGCCGAAGCAGTGCGGGAGCTGTCCCGCTACGGCACCCGCGTCGTGCTCGACACCGAGGGCGAGCCGCTACGCCGGGGCCTCGAGGCAGAGCCGTGGCTCGTGTCCCCGAACCAGCACGAGGCGGAGCAGCTGGTCGGACAGGAACTGGAGAACGAGGACGACTTCCTGATGGCGCTCGACACGATCGCCGAGATGGGAGCGCGCAACGTTCACATCACCATGGAGACGGGATGCTTCGCGCTCGTGCGCGAGGAGCGCCAGGTGCGCCGGTATCGCGCGGTGGCGCCGCAACTCGAGCCGGTCTCTGTCCTCGGCGCGGGGGACGCGCTGCTCGCCCGCTGGCTCGCCGCGCAGCTCGAGGAACGGCCGGCCGAAGAGTCGCTGCGCCTCGCGGTCGGCGTAGGCTCGGCTTCGGTGCTGGAGGTCGGCGCCGGGCGCTTCGACCCCAAAGAGGCGGCCCGCCTCGCCGCGCTCGTCGAGGTGCACGCGCTGAGTCCGGTCTAGCAAACCGGGGCGACGAGCCGATGCTCCCGGGGGGGATTGTCCGGCCAGCTCGCGCGAGGCTCACTCTCGCTCGTCGAAGTCATGGCCGCGGGCGGCCACCTTCAGGGATCTGCGCTGCGATTGGAAATCCGCTCCTGCGGATGTTCCATCTGCGCTGGTGGAGTCGAGGCTCGCTCTCGTTCGTCGAAGTCATGGCCGCGGGCGGCCACCTTCAGGGATCTTCGCGCGATGGAAATCCGCTCCTGCGGATTTCCATCTGCGCTGGTTGGTAGAGTCGAAAGCACTCTGGAGTTCGAGCTCGATCGGGATCGCAAGTTCGGCAGGGAGGGCCTGACCTTCGACGACGTCCTGCTCGTACCGGCCGAGTCGGCGGTGCTCCCGAACGACGTCGCCACGCTGACGCGGCTGACGAGGACGATCACGCTGGAGATCCCCATCGTCTCGTCCGCGATGGATACCGTCACCGAGGCACGCCTCGCGATCGCCCTCGCGCGCGAGGGAGGTATCGGCATCGTCCACCGCAACCTCTCGATCGCGCACCAGGTGGCGGAGGTCGACAAGGTCAAGCGCTCGGAGGCGGGGATGATCGTCGAGCCCGTGACGCTCGGACCCGACGACGCAGTTGGCGACGCACTCGAGCTGATGGCCCGCTACCGCGTGTCGGGCGTTCCGATCACCGATCCCGACGGCATCCTGGTCGGCATCCTCACCAATCGCGACCTCCGCTTCGGCGCCAAGCCCGAGCAGCGCACCCGCGAGGTGATGACGGGCGATGGTCTCGTCACGGCACCCGTCGGAACGACGCTCGAGGAGGCGGAGCTGATCCTCGGCCGGCACAAGATCGAGAAGCTGCCGATCGTCGACGAGGCAGGAAGGCTCAAAGGCCTGATCACCGTCAAGGACATCCAGAAGCGCGAGCGCTACCCGCTCGCGACGAAGGACGAGCGCGGCCGGCTGCGTGTCGGAGCCGCCGTGGGGGTCGGCACGGACGCGCTCGAGCGCGCGGCCGCCCTGGTCGGCGCCGAAGTCGACGTGCTCGTCGTCGACACGGCGCACGGGCACTCGCGCGCGGTCGTCGAGATGGTGCGACGCATCAAGTCCGACTTCGACGTCGAGCTGATCGCCGGCAACATCGCGACCGGCGAGGCGGCCGAAGCTCTCATCGAGGCGGGCGCCGACTGCCTGAAGGTCGGGGTCGGGACCAGGGTCGATCTGTACCACCCGCGTCGTCGCGGGCGTGGGCGTGCCACAGGTGACCGCCGTCTTCGACGTCGCCGAGGTTGCGGTTCGCCACGGAGTGCCCGTGATCGCAGACGGCGGCATCACCTCATCCGGCGACGTCGCAAAGGCGATCGCCGCAGGCTCCGACACCGTGATGCTCGGGTCGATGCTGGCCGGCACGGACGAGTCGCCGGGCGACGTCATCCTCGTCCAGGGCGAGCGCTTCAAGGAGTACCGCGGGATGGGCTCGCTGGGCGCGATGAAGGCCAGGTCGTTCTCGAAGGACCGCTACTTCCAGGGCGACGTCGAGGATGTCGACAAGCTCGTGCCGGAGGGCATCGAGGGGCGGGTGCCGTACAAAGGGCCGCTGGCGCCGATCGTCTACCAGCTCGTCGGCGGCCTGCGCCAGGCGATGGGCTACTGCGGCACCCCGACGATCGAAGCCATGAAGACGTCGAGCCAGTTCGTGCGCATCACCGGCGCGGGCCTGCGTGAGAGCCATCCGCACGACGTCACGATCACGAAGGAAGCACCCAACTACCGGCGTGTGTGAGCCGTCGCCGAACGACGCGTGCCGCCGACCTGCCGGGGAAGCGTCATCGTGCGATGAGCTCTGAGGCGGAGGTCATCCGGCTACCGTTGCCCGAGTCGGGCCCGGAGGAGCGGCCCGTGCTGGTGGTCGACTTCGGCGGCCAGTACAGCCAGCTGATTGCACGCCGGGTGCGCGAGGCACGCGTCTATTCGGAGCTTGTCAGCCACCGCATCGGCCCCGAGGAGATCAAGGCGCGCAACCCGCTCGCGCTCGTCCTGTCGGGCGGCCCGGCGTCGGTGTATGCAGACGGAGCGCCGCAGATGGACCCGCGGAACTTCGAGCTCGGCATCCCGACGCTCGGAATCTGTTACGGGATGCAGCTGATGGCGCAGCAACTCGGCGGAGCGGTGCAGTCGAACGGGGTCGCCGAATACGGCAAGGCCGAGGCGGCACTGGGCGAGTCGACGCTCTTTCACGATCTGCCGCCCGAGCAGATCGTGTGGATGAGCCACCGTGACTCCGTGACGGCTCCTCCGGCGGGTGCGCGCGTCACGGCCTCGTCTCCTTCGACGCCGATCGCCGCGTTCGAGGATGCCGGGCGAGCGCTGTACGGCGTGCAGTTTCATCCAGAGGTTGCGCACACGCCATATGGGCAGGACATCCTGAAGAACTTCCTCTACGAGGTCGTCGGCGCTCCACCGGCGTGGACGCCCGCCGCCGTCATCGAGGAGCAGGTAGCTCGAATCCGTGCGCAGGTCGGCTCGGCGCGCGTGATCTGCGGGCTCTCGGGCGGTGTCGACTCGGCCGTTGCGGCGCTGCTCGTGCACAAGGCGGTCGGCGACCAGCTCACCTGTGTGTTCGTGGATCACGGCTTCATGCGCCACAACGAGGCAGAGCAGGTGGTGGAGACGTTCGGCGGCCACTTCCGTGTGCCGCTCGTGCACGTGCAGGCGCAGTCGCGCTTCCTCGCACGGCTCGCAGGCGTCACCGACCCCGAGACCAAGCGGAAGATCGTGGGCGAGGAGTTCATCCGCGTCTTCGAGGAGGAAGCGAGCTCGCTCGGTGCCGTGCGGTTCCTGGTGCAGGGCACGCTGTACTCGGACGTGATCGAATCGGGCGGCGGCGAGGCGGGCATCGCGGCGAAGATCAAGTCACACCACAACGTCGGCGGCCTCCCCGAGGACATGGAGATGGAGCTCGTCGAGCCGCTGCGGCTCTTGTTCAAGGACGAGGTGCGCAAAGTCGGTGCGGAGCTCGGGCTCCCCGAGCGGATGGTGTGGCGCCAGCCGTTCCCGGGCCCGGGGCTCGCGATCCGCATCATCGGCGAGGTCACGTTGGAGCGGCTCGTCATCCTGCGCGCAGCCGACGCCGTCCTGCAGGAGGAGATCCGCAAGGCGGGCCTCTACCGTGATCTGTGGCAGAGCTTCGCCGTGCTGCCGGCGATCAAATCCGTGGGGGTCCAGGGTGACGAGCGCACCTACGCGTACCCGATCGTGATCCGGGCGGTCACCTCGGAGGATGCGATGACGGCCGATTGGGCCCGCATTCCGTACGACGTGCTCGAGACGATTTCGAGTCGCATCATCAACGAGGTCGAGGGCGTCAACCGCGTTGCTCTCGATCTCTCGTCGAAGCCGCCGGCAACGATCGAGTGGGAGTGAGCGCCGAGCCGTCCTCCGGCTGAGGCCGGCGGCCGGTCGCGCCACCGGCCAGGCTGCGGCTACCCTGGCCGCGTTCGTGTTTCGTCTGCCGATCCTCCTCGCCGCGCTTGCTCTGCTGCTTCCGGCGACCGGTCGCGCGAGTGCACCGTTCACCGATCGTCCTGTCTCGGCAGTCACGCTCGGCGTCAACGCGAAGGGCGAGGCCCTTGTCACCTACACGCGCCCCGGCGGGCAGGTTCGCCACGTCCTCGTCTGGGGCGCGGTCGATGCGCTCCCGCCCACTCGCGGCGCGCCGCAGGCGGCCTTTCGGTTCGACTACGCGGGCGGGTGGGGCAAGTATCGCGATAGCGGCTACTGGCGAAGGTTCCGGAGCGTCTGCTCCCCGTACGTAGGCCCGCGTCTCGACTGGCTCGTCGCCGCCTGTTCGGCGCCGGACGGCACCCACTGGGCGCTACAGGCATGGCAGCGTCTGCTGCCACACCGTGGCTATCCGGCCTGGCAGCCTGCACAACGCGCGCGCGAGCTGCGGATCTCGCACTGGAGCACGGACCTCCCCCGACTCGAGGTCTGGGCCGACTGGGCGTTCAACGGTGAGGCGCACGGCCTCTTCGGCCGGCTCACCTACCGTGGGTTGCCCGTCTACGGCTTCGGCACGACCATCGACGGCAACCCGACCGACGGCTACGGCCGCGGTCTCTACATCGACACGTACGACTCGGCCTACGGCGCGGGTTGGAAGCGCGAGACGTCGATCGTGTCCAGGAACCCGAGCGGGGCGTTTTGCTACAGCTTCTGGCCCACGCGGGACGTCTCGCTGCCCGGACGCCCGCTCCGCCCCGAGGGTCACGGCAGCCGGTATCGGATCACGGTTGCCGGGCCGGGCGTCACCCCCGACATCGTCTGGATCGGAGCCGGACTGCACGACTTCGACGCGGCGAGCCAGGCCGATGTCGACTACGAGCGGCGTATGAACGAGCTCCTCGACCAGGTTACGGCGCCCGATCGCTTCTGCCGCACCCAGCACTGAGCAATCACTGAGCTGAGGGGTCGTCCACAGGAGGCAGACAGGCCGATATCAGTCTCGTGCGGCCCTCCCATCGTGTCCTGACGGTCACCTGCGCGCTCCTGCTCGCTACCGCGTGGCTGTCCTCGACGGCGGGCGCAAGCGAGCCGCTGTCCGATTTCAACGCGACCTTCCAGTCGCTCGCCGTGAACTCGAAGGGCGAGGCGCTCGTCACCTACCAGCGCTCGGACGGCAAGGTGCGGCATCTGCTCGCCTGGGGTGCGGTCAACGCGAACGCCCCGACCGACCAGGCCGTGCCGCAGGTGCATTTCAAGTACGACTACTCCGGCGGCTGGGGCAAGTACCACAAGAGCTCCTACTGGTCGTCGTTCGCGAACAAGTGCGCACCCTACGACGGGCCCACGCTCCCGTACTTCGTTGCCGGCTGCAAAGCGCCGGACGGGAGCTACTGGGCGATCCAGTCGTGGCAGCGGGCGCTGCCGCTGCTCGGCTTCGATCCGTGGAAGCCGCAACAGACCGCGTTCGAGTTGCACCTGTCGCACTGGTCGGGAGAGCTGCCGAAGCTCGAGGTCTACGGGCACTGGACGTACGGAGGCGCCTGGCAGGGCCTGTTCGGCCGGCTCACCTACGGCGGGAGCCCGGTGCACGGCTTCGGCGCCACCGGCGACGGCAACCCGCGTGACCGCTACGGCCGCAACGTCTATATCGACACGTTCAACTCCGTCTACGGAGCCGGTTGGAAGCGCGAGTCCGGGATCCTCGTGCACCGGCCGACCGGCACGTTCTGTCACAGCTTCGTCCCGCAGAAGCCGTTTCCGGACTACCCGAGCCACGAGACGCGCCCGGCAGCTCCCGGTGAGCGCTACCGCGTCACCGTGATGGGCCCCGGCGTCACGCCGGTGATCCAGTGGGAGGGCCCTGGGCTCACGGCGGCTGACCGCGAGGCGGCTGCATCGGTGACCGCGATCTGGGATCAGGTCATGACGGGCGACGGCAAATGCGCGCCCGAGCGGTAGTGCAGCGAATCCCTCCTCCGTCACGAATCGTCTAGCGTTCGTAGCGCGGTTCGCATGCGACGGCACGACCGGCTTGCGACTGACCTGCGACGAAGGAGTGAATGGTGAGCGAGATGTGGGATGACGAGCTCGAGCTCGAGATCGACGACGAGGCCGAGCTCGAGGACGACGATGACGACGACGAGGCCGGGCTCTGGGACGAGCCCGTCGAGGTCGACGACGACGTCTAGTGCGTGAGCGCGCGAGCGCTAGGGGGATGCTGGTCGTCTCTCGGTGGGCACTTCCACCACACCCGCGGGGTCGATCTCGACCCGCACGGGATCACCGGCGGCCGGCAGTGCGACGCCGGTCGCGATCGAGGTGAGCACGCGCCCGTCCGCGCAGCGCGCACTCAGGCGGACAACGGCACCGTTGCGGTCGACCGTGAGCACCCGTCCCTCACCCGTCGCATCGGGGACGAACCGGACGGCCTCGGGTCTCGTCACGGTCGCCGTCGGCCCGTGCTCCTCGACGTTGGCAAGTCCGAGGAACCGCGCCACCCACGCATCCGCCGGTCGTGCCCAGAGGCCGTCGGGCGTCTCGACCTGGACCATCGCGCCGGCACGCATCACCGCCACGCGCCGGCCGAGGGCAAATGCCTCGCCGACGTCGTGGGTGACGTAGAGGACGGTTAGCCCGAGCTCGCCGAACAGCCGCTCCAGCTCGTCCAGCAACCTGTCGTGCAGCGGCCGGTCGAGCGCGCCCAGCGGCTCGTCCAGCAGCAGCATCCGAGGCCGCGGCGCCAGAGCTCGCGCCAACGCGACCCGCTTCCGCTCGCCACCCGACAACGAGCGTGTCGAGCGGCCCTCGGTTCCCACCAGGCCGACGAGCTCGAGCAGTTCGTCCACCCGCGCCCGGGCCTCCCGCGCCGGCATGCCCTCCATGCGTAGTCCGAAGCTGACGTTTCCCTGCACGTCGCGGTGGGGGAACAGCGCATCGTCCTGGAACATCAAGCCGATGCCGCGGCGGTGCGCCGGCACTCCGGAAAGGTCGCGTCCGTCGAGCAGCACGCTCCCGGCGGTGAGTCGCTGTAGCCCCGCCACGGCACGCAGCAGCGTCGACTTGCCGCAGCCGCTCGGCCCGAGCACCGCGAGCGTCTCGCCGCTCGCGACGTCGAGATCGACGCCGTCGACGGCCGTGTGCTGCTCGAACTTCACGCACGCCCCGCGCACGCTCAGCATCAGAGCGCTCCCCGGCGCCCTGCTGTCGCACTCTCGGCGGCGAACGCCGCCAGGACCGCGAGCCCGGCGAGCGTGACGGCCAGCGCGGCGGCGATGCCCTGGTTCTCCGCTCCCGCACGCCCGAGGAACCGGAAGATCGCGACGGGAAGCGTCGGCCGGTCCGCTCGTGCCAGGAATACGGTGGCGCCGAATTCGCCCAGAGCAATCGCGAACGCGAAGCCGGCTGCGGTGCCGAGGGCGCGCGCGGCCAGTGGCAGGTCGACCTCGCGCCAGGCGCGGGAGGGTGAGGCGCCGAGCACCGCCGCGGCCTCTCGGAGTCGTGGATCGATCGCGCGCAGCGCGGGCGCGACGATGCGAACGACGAACGGCGCCGCTACGAGCGACTGGGCGACCGGCACGAGCCACCAGGACGAGCGGAAGTCGATCGGCGGCGTGTCGAAGGTGATCAGGAAGCCGAAGCCGAGCATGACGGCGGATGCGCCGAGCGGGAGCAGCACGAGCGCGTCGGCGGCTCCCGGGGCCAGCCGCGCGAGGGCCACGGCGGCGAGCCCTCCGACGACCAGCGCGATCGCCGTTGCGACCAAGGCGAAGACGACCGAGTTGACCGCCGCGTGCCACGGCGTGACGAGCAGCGCCGGCGTCTCCTCGACGAGACCGTGCCAGGCACCGAGGGAGCGCCGGACGAGCACCGCGAGCGGCAACCCCAGCCCCGTTGCCGCCGCGGCGAGGATAGCCCAGACCGCGAGCCGCTCGCGGCCGATCGGGCGCCGGCGGACATGCTGCTCGTCGGCGAGGTCGCGGACGCCGTCGATCCTGCTTTCGAGGCGGCTCGCGATCGTCAGGACGAGCCCGACGGCGACGAGCTGCAGGAGCGACAACGCCGCCGCGGCCCGAAGGTCGAAGGCGCGGGCCGCCTGATCGTAGATCGCGGTCTCGAGCGTCGAGCGTGTCGGCCCGCCCAGGATCAGCACGACGCCGAATGACGTGAAGCAGAACAGGAACGTCAGCGCCGCGGCGGCCGACAGCGCTGGAGTGAGCAGCGGCAACGTGATCTCGCGGAGTCGTCGCACAGGCCCCGCGCCGAGCGTCGAGGCGACCTCCCACGCGGCGCGGTCGAGCCCGGCCCAAGTGCCGCCGACGACGCGTGTGACGACGGCGATGTTGAAGAAGGCGTGGGCGGCGAGAATCGGCCAGACGCCGTGCTGGAGCCGCTCCGGCAAGAGTTCGAGGAATGCCGTTGCGACGACGACCGTCGGGAGCACGAACGGCACGAGTACGAGCGCCCGTACGAGCCCCTGCCCGCGGAATGTGAACCGCCCGACGACCCAGGCGAGCGGGAGCCCGAGGGCCATCGTGAGCGCGGTCGAGGCGGCCGCCTGCCAGGTGGTGAACCACACCAGCTGGGCGGTCTCGCGCGAGAACACCACGTCCGAAGGAAAGGAGAGGCGGCCGTCTTGACGGAGGCCGCGCTCCAGGATCGCCGCGAACGGAAGGGCGAAGAAGAGTGCGGCGAAGGCAGCGGGCACCACCGCAGCGCCCACGACGAGCGCGCGTCTCAGTGTAGGACGACTCGCGTCCACTCGTCGATCCAGCGATCGCGATTGGCGCCGATCCGGGTGGGGGTGAGCTCGAGCGGATGAGCCGGGGACACCGCGTACTTGGTGAACGCCGCCGGCAGCGGCGTTCCTGCGCGGACGGGCAGCACGAACATGCTGTTCGGCACGTCGGCCTGGAAGCGCGGTGAGAGCATGAAGTCGATCAGCTCCCGGGCGCCCTTCTCGTTACGGGCGCCTTTGAGGATGCCGGCGAGCTCGATCTGACGGAAGCAGCTGTCGGCGACGACTGCAGTGGGCGCGGCGGTCAGCTTCTTGGTCGAGAAGATCACCTCGGCGGCAGGGCTCGTGGCGTAGGAGACGACGATGGGCCGTTTGCCCTTGCTGCCGGCGGCGCCCGAGAACTGCGCCGTGTACGCCTGCTCCCAGCCGTCGACGACGAGGACCCGGTTCGTGCGGAGCTTGCGCCAGTAGGCCTGCCAGCCGTTCTCGCCGTAACGCGCGACAGTTGCGAGCACGAAGGCGAGACCCGGAGTCGACGTTGCAGGGCTCTCGACGACGAGCAAGCCGCGATAGCGCGGCTGCACGAGGTCGTCGAGCGAACGGGGTGCCGCGACGCCGTGCTTCGCGAACCAGCCGCGGTCGACGTTGAGGCAGACGTCACCGTGATCGACGGGGGTCACGCGGTGTTCGGGGTCGAGCCTGTACGCGTCCGGCACACGATCCAGTCCGGCAGCCTCGTACGGCTCGAACAGCCCCTCGGACAGTCCTCGTGAGAGCAGGTTGTTGTCGATGCCGAAGAGGACGTCGCCCTGTGGGTCGCCCTTCGTCAGGAGCGCGCGGTTGACGACCGCGCCGGCATCGCCTCCCTGCAGGATCCTCAGCGTCAATCCGGACTCGCGCTCGAAAGCCGCCTTGACCGGTTTCGAGACCGCAAAGGAGTCGTGCGTGACCAGGACGACCTCCTTCGGCGTCGAGCCGCCTCCGCCGCAGCCGGCCACGAGCACGGCGACGAGCGCCGCGAGCGCGAGCCATGCCTTGTGACACTGTGTCACTTAGTGCTCCGCTCGCTCGGGCGCCGGACGCACGGCCAGGACGACGCCCGCTCCGACGGCGACGGACGCCTCGGGCTGGGCGAACACGTTCGAGACCCCGCGGCTCGACCCTGGGACGAGAGTCTCGCCGCTCAGGGGATAGGCGAGTCCGGTCGTGACGACCGCGGTGGCGGGGCCGTGCAGGGCCAGGAGCGAGATGAGCTCGCCGGGCGTTCCCGTCAGCGCGCGCTCCCCACGGATGACGTGGGCGCGCGCGTCGCCGAGCACGGCGTCGATCTCGAGCGCGGCATAGCGCTCGAGCCCGAGCAGCAGCAGTCCTGCGACCAGGTGATCGAGACGGCCGCCGCCGGCGCCGATCACGAGCAGCCTGCATGGCGCGAGCGCGGCCGCCGTATCGAGGGCGAGTTCGAGATCGGTGGCGTCCTTCGCGGTCGCATGCCGCTCGATCCGCGCGCCGTCCGCCTCTGCAGCAGCGAGCCCCTCCGCCGTGACGGAGTCGAAGTCCCCGATCGCGACGTCGATTCGCAGTCCCAGCGCGCGCGCTCGATCGATACCGCCGTCGGCCGCGATCACGGTCGCCGCCGCAGGAAGGGCGACCCGCAGCCCCTCGGCTGAGGGAGCCCCGGCTGCCACCACGATCACGTCCTGCATGCATTCCTCCGCTGGCATTACCCAGATCAGGTTCTGCGGGTCGGCGGCGCGTCGCGTCCGCCCTCTCAGCCCGGTTGTCCCGAGCTCCCCGTATCGCTTCGCCGGATCGTAGCGTGTCGCGTCGTGCGCGAGAATCGTCGTGTGCGCGATTTCGTCGAGCGGGTCGCCGCCGCGTGCGTCGGCGACACGTACAACCAGTACGCGGAGGGCGAGCGAGCCGGGCTCCTGCGCGACAGGCTCGTCGCCTATCTCGAGAGTCGGTCGCAGGCGCCGTTGCTGCTGGTGGGGGAGGCTCCGGGCTATCGGGGCGCGCGTGTCTCGGGCGTCCCGTTCACGTCAGAGCGCCAGTTGACCGGCACCGGGCCGGCCGAGGGAAGCGCGACCGTCATGCACCGAGTGCTCGCTGAACTCGGGCTCGAGGCCCAGGTCATGCTGTGGAACGTCGTCCCGACCCACCCGGGCACGGAGACCTCGAACCGCCTTCCGACGGCGGCCGAGGTCGCGGCAGGACTCGTTTTCGCACACCGGCTCGCGGAGGGGCGCCGGGTGCTGGCGGTCGGAAGGGTTGCGGAGCGGGCGCTCGGAGCGCCGTACGTCCGTCACCCGGGACGCGGCGGCGCCGCGACGTTCCGCGCCGGGATGGAGCGCCTCGCGTGTGGCCGGCGCGGAACCGCAATGTGGCGGCCGGGGCACGTGATGCGGCGCGGATGAAGGCGCCCACGGTGGCTCCCGACGGGTGCGGAGCGACCGTCACGCCGGTCGTTGCGGCGGGCCGAAAGCCGCTGCGTTCCTGATACACTCCCCCGCTGGTGCGCCCGTCGCGCCTTTCTTTCTGGGACATGAAGACCTATACCGCCAAGCCGGGAGAGATTCAGCGCGACTGGTATGTCGTCGACGCCGAGGGGAAGACCCTGGGCCGGCTTGCGACACAGATCGCCGAGACCTTGCGCGGCAAGAACAAGCCCCGCTACACACCGCACGTCGACACGGGCGACTTCGTGATCGTCGTCAACGCGGAGAAGATCCACGTCACCGGGCAGAAGCTCGACCAGAAGCTGGTGTACCGGCATTCCGGCTTCCCCGGCGGCCTCAAGACACGAACCCTGCGCGAGCAGCTCGAGCGACGGCCGACCGAGGTTATCCGCAAGGCGGTAAAGGGCATGCTTCCGAGGAACAAGCTCGCCGCCGCGCAGCTGACCAAGCTCAAGGTCTATGCCGGCCCCGAGCATCCCCACGCGGCGCAGGCGCCAAAGAACCTGGAGCTCTAGATGATGCAGATCGCACAGTATCTCGGTACCGGTAAGCGCAAGACGTCTGTCGCACGGGTGATCCTTCGGCCCGGCGACGGGCAGACGTGGATCAACGGCCGGACGCTCGAGGAGTACTTTCCACGCGCCTCGCATCGCGTGGCAGCCCTGTCGCCGCTCAAGACGGCGGGTGCCGACGGCACCTACGACTTGCGCGTTCGCGTGCACGGTGGCGGTGTCAGCGGCCAGGCGGGAGCGGTCAGGCACGGCATCGCCCGGGCGCTCGTCGAGGCGGATCCGGAGTTGCGCGTGCCGCTGAAGCGCGAGGGCTACCTGACGCGCGACGCCCGCCAGGTCGAGCGCAAGAAGGCCGGTCTGCACAAGGCCCGCAAAGCTCCGCAATTCTCCAAGCGATAACCTGCGCTCCGCGCGCCCGTCGCCTGCCAAGCCCGTTCGTCGCGGAGCCCCCCGGCAGGCCCGTTTCCGATCGCCAGAGCCACCGGCAACGTGACCGAAACCACACTCACGCCCATGCCTCGCACCCACTTCGGCACCGACGGCGTCCGCGGCATCGTCGGCGAAACGCTCACGACCGACCTGGTCGAGCGTCTCGGCCGGGCTGCGACGGTGTGGTCCGGCCGCGGCCGCGTCTTCGTCGGACGTGACACGCGGGGCTCGGGACCGGAGCTCCAGCAGGCGCTTGTGCGCGGCATCGTCGACGCGGGCGGCGTCGCCGTGCTCGGCGGCGTGCTGCCGACGCCCGCCGTCGCGCTGCTCGCACAGGACCTGGGCATCGTCGTCTCCGCCTCGCACAACCCGCCGGAATACAACGGCCTCAAGTTCTTCGACGCCGCGGGCCACAAGCTCACAGACGCCGACGAGGAGGCGATCGAGGCGTTGCTCGACACTCCAGGATCAGGGGGCGGCACCGTCGAGACGGCAGACTCCGCCGCCGACGGCTACGTGGAGCACCTCGTCCAGCATTTCGGCACCGAGCTCTCCGGCCTCCGGATCGCTGTCGACTGCGCCAACGGCGCGTATTCGTCCATCGCCCCCGCCGTCTTCGAGCGGCTCGGCGCGGACGTGACGACGGTTGCGAACGCGCCCGACGGCTCGAACATCAACATGGGCTGCGGTGCGACCGACCTCGCCCTCCTGCAGGACGTCGTGCGCAACGGCTCCTACGACCTCGGCGTCGCCTTCGACGGCGACGGCGACCGCATGCTCGCGGTGGACGAGGCCGGGCAGATCATCGACGGAGACCAGATCGTTGCCGTGCTCGCGCTCGCCCTCGGCGTCGACACCGTTGCCGTGACCGCGATGACGAATCTCGGCTTTCACCGGCTCATGGCCGACCGGGGCATTCGGGTGCTGACGACCGACGTCGGCGACCGGCACGTGCTCGAGGCGCTCCGTCGCGAGGGCGCGCTGCTCGGCGGCGAGCAGTCCGGGCACGTCATCTACCTCGACGGCCATGTCACGGGCGACGGCCTGGCCGCGGCGCTGCTCCTCTGCGGCTGCCTCGACGGGCGTCCGCTGTCGGAGGTGGTCGCCGTGATGCCGCGCTTCGCCCAGGCCAAGGAGAACGTGCGTGTCCCGCATCCTGCGGTGCCGCCGCGCGTGGCAGAAGAGGTGGCACGCCTCAACGACGAGCTCTCGGGAAGGGGCCGTGTGCTCGTGCGGCCGTCGGGTACCGAACCGTTCGTTCGCGTGCTCGCGGAGGCCGAAGACGCGGAGGAGGCCAGGCAGCTCTGTGGTACAGTCGCCAGTCTCGTTCGCACGGAAACAAGCGGTTAGCAGGGAACTCACCCCAGCTCCAGCGCACGACCACGAAGACTCCGGCAACCACCACGTCGAGCGGCCGGCGGGGACGAGAAGGAGACTGATCAGATGTGCGGGATCATCGGATACGTGGGTCCGCGAGAGTGCAAGCAGCTCCTGCTCAACGGCCTCGAGCGCCTCGAGTATCGAGGCTATGACTCTGCGGGCATCGCCCTGCTCGAGGAAAGCGGACTGGAGTACCGGCGCGCGATCGGGAACCTGCAGAACCTGAAGCGCGAAGCCGGTGAGGGTCGTTCGTCCGCGGTCACCGGTCTGGGTCATACGCGCTGGGCGACGCACGGCGGGGTCACGCTCGAGAACGCGCACCCACTCGCGGGAGACGATCCCGCGCAGATTGCGATCGTGCTCAACGGGATCGTCGAGAACTACCGCGAGCTGCGCGACCGACTACGTGAGACGGGCCACACGTTCTCCTCCGAGACCGACGCCGAGACCGTCACGCATCTGATCGAGGAGCACTACGACGGTGACCTCGTCGCAGCGACGCGGGCCGCTTTCGGCGAGCTGGAGGGCCATTTCGCGTTCGTCGTCATCCACCGTGACCATCCCGGCCTGCTCGTGGGCGCGCGGCATCAGTGCCCGCTCGTGGTCGGGGTCGGTGCGGGTGAGACATTCCTCGCCTCGAACGCGGCGGCATTCCTGCGTGAGACGCGCGAAGTGTATTTCCCCGAGGACGGTGACATCGTCGCGATCCGGGCCGGGAGCCCGCAGTTCCTGCGCGCGGCCGACGGCACCCCCGTCGAACGCGAGCTCGTCGAGCTCGACTGGGACGACGAGGGCGCCGAGAAGGGCGGCTTCGAGACGTTCATGCTGAAGGAGATCTACGAGCAGCCCGAGGCGGTCGCCGAGACGATCGGCGACCGCGTGCGCCACGGCCGGCTCGAGCTCGAAGGGCTGGGCATGGACGACGAACGGCTGGCGGACTTGCGGCGGATCGTCATCCTCTCCGCCGGCACGTCCTACCACGCCGCGGTCGCAGCCCGGTACGCGATCGAGGAGTGGGCGCGCGTGCCGGTCGAGCACGACATCGCATCCGAGTGGATCTACCGCAACCCCGTCCTCGACACCAGCACCCTCGTGATCGGCATCTCGCAGTCGGGTGAGACGCGCGACACGATCGAGGCGATGAAGCTCGCGCGTGAGATGGGCGCCCAGACCGTCGCGATCACGAACATGATGGGATCGCAGATCACGCGCGAGGTCGATTCGGTGCTCTACACGCGTGCCGGCCTCGAAGTGAGCGTCGCCGCCTCGAAGACGTTCACCGCGCAGGTGTCGCTGCTCTTCCTCGTCGCGCTGAAGCTGGCCCAGGTTCGCAAGACGCTGCCCCGAGACGAGTTCACGTTCATCCTGGACGAGATCTACGAGCTACCGAACAAGATCCAGGCGTTCCTCGACGGCAGCCACCCGATCGACGAGATCGCCCAACGGCATTTCGACAAGCCGTTCTTCCTCTATCTCGGCCGCCACATCGGGCTGCCCGTCGCCCTCGAGGGAGCGCTCAAGCTGAAGGAGATCTCGTACATCCCGACCGAGGCCTACTCGGCGGGGGAGATGAAGCACGGCCCGATCGCCCTGCTCGGCGAGTCGACGCCGGTCGTGGTCGTGGCGACGCGGATCCACGTGTACGACAAGATCGTCTCGAACATCCAGGAGGTGCGCGCGCGGGGCGCGCACGTGATCGCGATCGCGACCGACGGCAACGAGGACATCCAGCATCACGCGGATGACGTCATCTTCGTGCCGCGCTCGCCGGCGTTCCTGCAGGCGGTCCTGGCCGTGGTGCCCTTGCAGCTGCTCGCGTACCGGATCGCCCGCTTGCGTGGGCTCAACGTCGACCAGCCGCGCAACCTGGCGAAGACGGTCACCGTCGAGTAAGGCCGGAGCCCGCGAGCAGGAGGAAGATCATGGCCCGAGTTCTCGTCCTCGCCGGTGACGCGGCGGAGGATCTCGAGGTGATGTATGTCAAGTACCGGCTTACCGAGTCCGGACACGAGGTGCATATCGCTGCGCCGACGCGCCGGCCGATCAAGCTCGTCGTGCACGACTTCGAACCCGACTGGGACGCATACGTGGAGCGCCCGGGCCGGCAGTGCCCGGTCGACGTGGCGTTCTCCGAATGCGATCCTGTGTTGTACGCAGGTGTCGTGATTCCCGGCGGGCGGGCGCCGGAGTACATCCGCGTCGATCCAGATGTGCGCCGCATCGTCGAGCACTTCTTCGCCGAGGACAAGCCGGTGGGGACACTGTGCCACGGACCGCAGGTGCCCGCGGCGTACGGCCTGCTGCGCGGCCGCCGCTGCTCTGCGTATCCACCACTCGCTCCCGACGTGGAGCTCGCGGGCGGCACGTGGGTGGACGAGCCCGATTGTGTCGACGGCAACCTCGTGTCGTGCCGCGGCTGGGGCGATCTCGCAGAGTGGTCGCGGGCGTACCTCGACGTTCTCGATCGCGCCGCCGTTCCCGCGTAGCCTCTCTGGCTCGTCGCGGCACGAAGGCGCCGCGCCCTATGCCGGCTCCACCTCTCCGCTCTCGACGAGCACGTCGCCGCCGCCGTCGAGCGAGACGGTAAGTCGTCCGTCGCGGGCGATCTGCCCGGCCGTGCCCACCCGGTCGCCGACGCGCACGCGTGTGCCGGCGAGAGCGTTCAGCGCTTCGATCCTGCCGACCAGCTGCTCGAGGCCCCACTCCGTCCACGTCGCGTACGCGGTCTCGAGCCCGGCCAGTATCCCGACGAGGATCGCGCCGCGGTCGTACGCATGTCCGCTCGCGAGGAAGAGCGACGTCGCGGGAAATCGCGTCTCGGCGGGCAGCTCGCCGGCGTCCTGGTTCACGTTCACGCCGACCCCGGCGATCACCGCACCTTCGCTGGCTTCGAGCAGGATCCCCGCCACCTTGCGCCCGTCGAGCAGAACGTCGTTCGGCCACTTCAACGACGCCGAGACGCCGCTCGCCGCCTGGAGCGCCTCCGCTGTGGCGAGCGCCGTCACCAGCGACAACTGGGGCAGCGTGCCCTCACCGGGCCGTAGCAGCACCGAGAAGAGAAGCGACCGGCCGGGCTCGTCCTCCCAGCTGCGGCCCGAGCGTCCGCGGCCCCGCGTCTGGTGCTCCGCGACGGCCACCGCACCCTCCGGCAGCTGCGTTCCGCGCAGCACGTCCATCGTCGACGAGACCTCCGGCGCGTACAGATACGGCGTCCCGAGCGAGCTCCGAAGCTTGCCCCGGATCGCTGCGGGCGCGAGGTCGCTGACCGTCGCGCTCACTCGTCGTCGTGGTCGCGGCGCAGGCGCTTGACGGCGCCGCGGCGCTTCTTCGCCGTGATGCGCTTCTCGCGCGCGGCGCGTGTGGGGCGGGTCGGCACCCGGGGGCGCTGGACGCGCAAGGCATCGGCGAGCTTCGCCACGAGCCGCTCGATCGCCAGCTCGCGGTTTCGGGCCTGGCTGCGCTCGTCTTGCGCGACCGCGCGGATGACGGGGCCCGACCGCGTGAGCACTCGGCGTTTCTGCGCCTCCGAGAGCGTCTGCGACGCCTCCACTGCGAAGACCGCCTCGACGCGTGTTTCCGCCGTGTTCGCATGCTGGCCGCCGGGCCCGCTCGACCGCGAGACGCGCAGCTCGATCTCCGACAGCGGCAGCAGCACCGACCGGCTCACGCGCACCACATCCTGCCTGCCCGTGCTCACGATCGGTCCACCCGCAGCCGTTCTCTCCGTTGTTCGGTGCGCGCGCTGCCTGCATCCACAGACGCGAGGCTAGACGATTGTTGCCGCGACGCGGTGTGTGAGACTGTTCCCCAGCATGGCCTGCATCCTGCTCGACATCGATGGGGTCCTCCACGTCTCCGGTGAGCCGATTCCGGGCGCCGTCGAGGCCGTCACACGCCTGCGCGCCCAGGGGCACTCGCTCCGCTTCGTCACCAACAACTCCACGCTTCCACGCCCCCAGCTCGCCGAGCAGCTTCGTGGCCTCGGCTTCGAGCTCGAAGACGACGAGCTCCAGACGACCCCGCGCGCCGCAGCCCGCGAGCTCGCCGGCAAGCGCGTGTTTGCGCTCGTGATGGCGGCCATCGTGCCCGACCTCGAGGGCATCGAGCTCGTCGGCGAGCACGCCGACGCCGTTCTGCTCGGCGGGTGCGACGAGACGACCGAGCCGAACCAGGTGTTCTCGTGGATGAATCTCGGCCGTGCTTTCGCGGAGCTGCAGATGGGCGCCGAGCTGTATTGCCTGCACAAGAACAAGTGGTGGCAGACGAGCCGCGGGCCGCTCCTGGACGTGGGCGCATTCGTGGCCGGGCTCGAGTATGCAACGGACGTCGATGCAACGGTGCTGGGCAAGCCGAGCCCGGCCTACTTCGCAGCGGCGCTCGACGCACTGGCCGCCGAGCCCGAGTTGACCTGGATGGTCAGCGACGACATCGAGGCCGACGTGCGTGGGGCGCAGCAGTTCGGCATGCGCACCGCGCTCGTCCGCACCGGGAAGTTCCGCCCGGAGACGCTCGACAGCTCGGGCATCGTGCCGGAGATCGTGCTCAGCTCGGTGGCGCAGCTGCCCGACTGGCTCGAGCGCTCGCCCTGACGTGACCGTCCGGGTCGGGACCGATCTGATCGAGATCGAGCGCATCGTGCGCGCGCTCGAGCGCCCCGGCTTTCGCGACCGCTGCTTCACGAAGGCCGAGCAGGCCTACTGTGAGAGTCGCCGCAACCCGGCAGAGAGCTACGCAGCCCGTTTCTGCGGCAAGGAGGCGGTGGGCAAGGCGCTCGGCTGCGGCGTTCGCTTCACCTGGAAGGAGATCGAGATCGTCGGCCCGCCGAAGCCCGGGGTGACGATCACGGGGAAGACGGCCGGCTGGGCGGAGAAGGTCGGCATGCGAGACATCGACGTGTCGCTGACCCACTCGCACACGATGGCCGGCGCCTCGTGCGTGGTGGAGCTCGAGGGCTGAGCGATGCCCGGGAGCGGTTTCGAGCCCCTGTACACCGCCGCCGAGATGCGCCTGGCCGAGGAGGCATACCCCGGCTTTCCGGCCACCGCAAGCGTGTTGATGGACAGGGCGGGGACGGCCGTCGCCCACGAGGCGATGAGGAGGTTCCCGAGCGCACGGCGCTTCGCGGTGGTCTGCGGGGGCGGCTCGAACGGCGGTGACGGCCGCATCGCGGCCCACATCCTGCGCGAGGCCGGGCGGGAGGCGGTCGAGACCGAGGACGTGGACGGCTTCGACGTGATCGTGGACGCGCTCTTTGGAACGGGCTTCCACGGTACTCCGCGCCCTGCAGCGGCGGCGCTGATCGATCGCATCAACGGCGCCCCGGCGCCGGTCGTCGCCGTCGACGTGCCCTCCGGCGTGAACGCTTCGACAGGGGAGGTCGACGGACCGGCCGTGGAGGCCACGCTCACCGTGACGTTCCACGCACGCAAAGTCGGCCTCGTGGTCGCGCCCGGCCGCTTCCGCGCCGGGGAGGTGGTCGTCTCGGACATCGGTCTCGAGCACGTCACAACTGCCGCAAGGCGCACGACCCCTGCGATCCTGGAGTTGGTGCCCCGCCGGTCACCCCGCGATTCCAAGTTCACCGCCGGGACCGTGCTCGTGATCGGCGGCGGGCCCGGCATGACGGGAGCGCCGGTGCTGACGGCAACGGCGGCCCTGCGTGCCGACGCGGGGTACGTGACCCTCGCCGTGCCGCGGGCGTCGCTGCCCGTCGTCGAGGTGCTCGCCCTCGAGCCCGTCAAGCGCGCGTTCGACTGGGAGGACGCAGCCGAGACGATCCAGGAGGAGGCGCGGCGGGCAAATGCCGTCGCGCTCGGTCCCGGGCTCGGGCGCGGTGACGAGTCGCAGGCGCTCGTTCGGGAGCTGCTCGAGCGCCTCGAGCTGCCGGTCGTCGTCGACGCGGATGCGCTGTTCGGGTTGCGCCCCGCGCTGCGGCCGGCGCCGACCGTGCTGACGCCACACGCCGGTGAGCTCGCGCGGCTGCTCGACACCGACGCAGCCTGGGTCGGCGCTCACCGGCTCGAGGCGGCGCGGCTCGCGGCGGAGCAGTTCGGAGCCGTCGTGCTGCTGAAGGGTGCCGACTCGATCGTGCAGTCGCCGGGAGCCGGACCCGTCGTCAGCGACACCGGTCCGCCGTCGCTCGCGACCGCGGGAACCGGCGACGTCCTCACCGGCGTCGTCGCGGCGTTCCTCGCCAAAGGTCTCGGCGCCATGGAGGCCGCTGCCGCGGCAGCGGTGGCACACGGCCTGGCGGCCGCCGCTGTGCCACAGCAGTCCGGGCTCGTTGCGAGCGACGTCGTCGCGGCGTTGCCGGCAGTGCTCGGCTAGCGCGCGTGCGCTGCGGCGCGGTCGTGCAGGAACGGCCGGGCCAGCAGCCGAACCGGACGGCATGGCGGATGCTTCCATCCTGGCGCGCCCGCTCGCGAAACTACCCGTCGACCCTCCCAGTCTCATTGCAGGCCGGCTCGAGCGTGCGGCCGCGGTGTCGCGCTAGCGCACCGGGCGCGCACGGCGGGCGAGAATCCCCTCATGGCGCGCTCGCTGTTCACGATCGACCTCGCCGCGGTGCGGCACAACGTGCGCGTGCTGCGAGGCATCCTCGGCGGCTCGGAGCTGTGGGCGGTCGTCAAGGCCGACGGGTACGGGCACGGTGCGAGCGACGTGGCCGGAGCGGCCCTCGGCGAGGGGGCGGCTGCGCTGTGCGTGGCGACGGTGGGCGAGGCGCTCGAGCTGCGGGCCGCGCTGCCGCACTCTCGGCTCGTCGTGATGGGGCCGGCGGACGCGGCCGAGGTGGCAGTGGCGCGCGAGTCGCGGCTCGAGCTGTGCGTCTCGGCCATGCCGCTGCCCGAGGGTGTGCGCATTCATCTCAAGCTCGATACCGGTATGGGGCGCTGGGGTCTCTCGGAGCTGCCGGCACCGACACGGGACGTGGTCGGACTGATGAGCCACTTTGCCGACGCGGACGGCGACGAGGCGTTCACGCGAGAGCAGCTGACGCGGTTCCTCGAGGCCACGGCACCGCATGCCAACCTGACGCGCCATGTGGCGAACAGCGCGGGCGCCTTGCGCTACCCGGCCGCGCGGCTCGATGCCGCCCGGTGCGGCATCGCCGTGTACGGGATCTCGCCCTTCGGCACGGTTCCTTCCGCCGACGACCTTCGCCCTGCCTTGCGCTGGGAGTCTTCGGTGGCGCTCGTCAAGACACTCGAGCCGGGCGAGAGCACGGGCTATGGACGACGCTTCACAGCTGAGGAGCGCACGCGGATCGGCATCGTCCCGATCGGCTATGCCGACGGCTTTCGGCGTGACATGACGGGCACCGAGATCGTTGTCGCGGGTGAGCGCGCGCCGGTAGTGGGCACCGTCTCAATGGATGCGCTCGCCGTCGTCCTGCCCGCCGCAGCGCGCGACGGCGACCCCGTCACACTCATCGGTGACGGGATCCTGATCGAGGATCATGCGCGCGTTTCAGGCACGATCCCGTACGAGATAGCCTGCGGGATCGACTCGCGGGCCACGCGGGCAACACGGGAGGTCGTCGATGAGTGACGTGGTCGGGTATCGCGTCGCCATGCAGGAGGAGCGCGCCGGTGCCCTCAGGGACCGCGTTCAGCAGTTGCTCGCCCCGTTCTCGGGGACCGAGCGAGCTCTCGACAGCGGCTGCGGCGCCGGGGCTCTCGCCTTCGCCCTTTCCCCGTTCGTCGGGAGCGTCATCGGTGTCGACCTCTCGGAGAATCTCGTCGCTGCGGGCCGGAAGCTCGCCCCCGCGAATTGCGAACTGATCGTCGGAGACGTGACGGCGTTGCCGTTCGAGTACGGGTCGTTCGACATCGCCGGCTGCATGCGCGTTCTCCATCACGCTCACCGGCCGGAGCTCGTCGTGTCCGAGCTCGCCCGGGTGACGCGGCCCGGCGGCAGGATACTCCTCGTCGACCAGCTCGGGTACGTCGATCCGGTCGTCTCGGCCGAGACCGACCGGTTCGAGCACGCCCGCGACGCGTCTCATACGCGACTTCTGCCCGACCAGGACATCCGCAGTCTTCTCGACGCCAACGACCTGGACGTGTTGAGCAACGAGATCACGCCGGAACGGCGCGACCTCGACCGCTATCTCGACCTCGTCGGTCTCGAGGGCGACGAGCGCCGGCGCGTCAGCGGCATGGCCCCCGGCGCGGTGTACGAGGTGGCGATCGGCTGGTATGTCGCAAGGAAGCGTGGCGGCCTCGTCCCCTGAGGTGCGAGGCTCGGTAGCGAGACATAGCCGATGGTGCCGCTATGGCTCGTCGGCGTACTCCGCGTTCCGGAGCACTCGTGCCGTGAGCGTCGGCAGCAGCGCCTGTGCGATCGAGCCGAAGCGGTACGGGAACCACGGGACGACGATCTCCGCCTTGCCCCGCTCGACCGCCGAGAGCACCTTCTTCGCGACGTGATCCGGGCCGACGACGAAGAGCCGGCCGACCCGGGTGGCGAAGAACGTCGGATGCGGGAAGCCGGGGGTCGTCACGAACCCGGGCAGGATGGTGTGCACCTCGATGCCGGACCCGAGCAAGGCGGCCCGCAGCGACCGCGAAAACGCCACCTGGGCGTGCTTCGAAGCGGAGTAGGGGGCAGCAGGGGTGAACACGATCGAGCCGCCGATCGAGGCGATGTTGGCGACGTGCGCCCGCCCGTCCGCTCGCGCCCCCTCCCGCAGCCCTGTCAACAGGCCCCGTGTCATCCAGACGCCGCCGAGGTAGTTGACAGCGAGCGAGCGCTCGACGAGCTCGAGCGGCGCCTCGACGAATGTCCCACGAGCGAGGATGCCGGCGCTGTTGACCAGGAGGTGAACGGCCGCGTGGCGCTCGAGAATGCGAGCCGTCGTCTCGGCAACGGCGGCCCTGTCGGCGATGTCGCACAGCTCGAACTCCCCACCGATCTCGGTCGCGAGGCGCCGGAGCACCTCCTCGCGGCGCGCCACGAGCACGCAGTGCCAGCCCTGGGCTGCGAGCAGCCGTGCCGTCGCCTCGCCGATGCCCGAGGACGCACCGGTCACGACGGCGACCCGGGACCGCGTCGACGTCTCCGTCATGCGGGGCCGGACGAGCTCTGGGCCGCCTTCGCCTGGAACGCACGGCTGCTCGCGACGATGCGGGCGCCCAGACGGGACACCGACGCCGGGGAGATCCCGTACAGCATGCTTGCCGGCCGATACGGGAACCACGGCACTGCGACCTCACGTCCTCCGTGCTCGACGACCCGCACGATCGCCTTCGCCACGCTGTCCGGCCGCACGACGATGTGTCGCAGCACGGGATGCTCGAGCAGCTGCCTCTGCGGGAAGCCCTCTGTCTCGACGTAGCCGGGGAGGATCGTGTGCACGTCGATGCCGCTCCCACGCAACGAGGCCTGCAGCGAACGCGAAAATGCGAGTTGGGCGTGCTTGGCGGCCGTGTACGCACCCGACGGCGCGAACGCGACGGCGCCCGCGATCGAGACGACGTTCACGATGTGGGAGTGTCCAGCGTCGGCGGGGACCCGTAGCCCCGAGAGCAGCGAGCGCGTCATCCAGACGCCGCCGAGGTAGTTCACGCGGGAGACCTCGTCGACGAGATCGAGATCCACCTCCGGCCACGGCCTGCGTGCCGGGATGCCCGCGTTGTTGACGAGCAGGTGGATCGAGGGGTGCCGCTCGAGGATCCGGGCGGCGACTGCGGCGACGTTCGCCTGCTCACCCACGTCGCAGACCTCGACATCCCCGCCGATCTCGCTTGCGAGGGCGCGGAGGCGATCCTCTCGCCGGGCGACGTGAACGCAATGCCAACCCGCCGCCGCGAGCCTCCTCGCGGTCGCTTCCCCGATGCCCGACGATGCTCCGGTGACCACGGCGACACGCTGCATTCCCGCAACGTAACGCAGACACGCTCGGGCCAGAGCCGGGCCCGGCCAGAGCGTGCCCGGGTCGTGGGTCAGGCCGGCACGGCAACGACCGTCGCGACACCCGGAACGTCCCAGTAGGATCGCCGCATGGCAGGGAGGTTCGAGGGCAAGCAGGCGCTGATCCTGGGGGTCGCGAACAAGCGCTCCATCGCATGGGCGATCGCCAAGCGGCTGCACGACGAGGGCGCCGAGCTCGCCTTCACCTTCCAGGGCGAGCGGATCGAGAAGGGCGTCCGCGAGCTCGCCGACTCGGTCGGCGCGAAGCTCGTGACGGAGTGCGACGTACGCTCCGACGCGGACATCGCGCGTGTCTTCGACGAGACCGCGGAGGCATTCGGCGGCGGACTCGACGTGCTCGTCCACTCCGTCGCGTTCGCTGCCGCGGAGGACCTGGAAGGCCGCTTCATCGACACGCCGCGCGAGCGCTTCTGGATGGCCGTCGACATCTCCGCGTACTCGCTCGTTGCCTGCGCGAGGGCGGCGGAGCCGTTGATGCAGGCGCGCGACGGCGGCTCCATCCTGACGATGACGTACCTGGGCGGCGTGCGCGCGGTGCCGCACTACAACGTGATGGGCGTCGCCAAGGCGACCCTGGACGCGGGCGTGCGCTACCTGGCGTGGGATCTCGGTTCGAGTGGCATCCGCGTCAACGCCGTGTCCGCCGGTCCGGTGCGCACGCTGGCGGCGCGCTCGATCGCCGGCTTCTCCACGATGGAGGAGATGTTCGAGCAGCGTGCCCCGCTGCACCGGCATATCGGCGCGGAGGACGTCGGCGGAGCCGCTGCGTATCTCCTCTCCGGTGACGCGGTGAACGTGACCGGGACGACGCTGTACGTCGATTCGGGCTATCACTCCATGGGCATGTAGGGGGCGGGTCGCGCGTCTCGGCCCGTGAAACGCGGAGACGAGGCCAATACTTCAACTGAGATAGCATCGACCACGGCATGAGAGCCCCTCAGCACGTGATGCGGACGACGGGCCTCTACGACCCTGCCTACGAGCACGACGCCTGCGGAGTCGCGTTCGTAGCGCGGCTGGACGGAGTGGCGCAGCACGAGACCGTCCGGCGCGCGATCGTCGCGCTCGAGAACCTCGAGCACCGCGGCGCGTCGGGCGCCGACCGCCACACGGGCGACGGCGCCGGGATCCTCCTGCAGGTGCCGGACACGTTCTTTCGGGGCGTGGTCGCCGAGCCGCTGCCGCCCCCGGGCCAGTACGGAATCGCGGTGTGCTTCCTGCCCCACGACGACGAGCGCCGCCGTGAGCTCGAGCAGCTCCTCGTCGACACGGTCGAGGCCGAGGGCCAGCGTGTCGTGTGCTGGCGCGACGTCGACGTCGACACCGAGCACGTCGGACGCGTCGCCGGCGCCGCGAGGCCGTACACGGAGCATCTCGTCGTGGCCGCCGCACCTGAGCTCGCGGAGGATCAGGAGGCGTTCGAGCGCAAGCTCTACGTGATCCGGCGCGTCGCAGAGCTCGCCGCCGGCCCCGACCTCGTGATCCCGAGCTTCTCGTCGCGGACGATCGTCTACAAGGGCATGCTCACGGCGCGCCAGCTGCTCGGCTACTACCCGGAGCTGCAGGACGACCGCATGCAGTCGGCGCTCGCGCTCGTGCACTCGCGGTTCTCGACCAACACCTTTCCGAGCTGGGAGCTGGCGCACCCCTATCGCATGATCGCGCACAACGGCGAGATCAACACGCTGCGGGGCAACGTCAACTGGATGCGAGCGCGAGAGTCACAGCTCGCGTCGGAGCTCTTCGGCGACGACCTGCCGAAGGTGCTGCCGATCGTACGCGCCGGCGGCTCGGACTCGGCGACGTTCGACAACGTGCTCGAGCTGCTCGTGCTTGCTGGGCGGTCGCTGCCGCATGCCGTGATGATGATGATCCCCGAGGCGTACGCGGGCCGGGACGACGTCCCCGAGGAGCTGCGGGGGTTCTACGCGTACCACCAGTGCTTGATGGAGGCCTGGGACGGTCCGGCCGCAGTCGCCTTCACCGACGGGCGGGTGATCGGTGCCACGCTGGATCGCAACGGCCTCCGGCCTGGGCGCTGGCTCGAGACGAAGGATGGCTGGGTCGTGCTCGCGTCGGAAGCCGGCGTGCTCGACGAGGCGCCGGCGAACATCGTGCGGAAGGGCCGGCTCCAGCCCGGCAAGCTCTTTCTCGTCGATCTCGCCCAGGGCCGGATCGTCGAGAACGAGGAGGTCAAGCTGGCCGTCGCGAGCAGGCGACCGTATGCCGCCTGGTACGAGCAGGAAGTGGTTCGCCTGTCCGATCTGCCGCCGCGCCCGCCGCGGGCGGCCCCCGCCGAGCCGCTGCGCCAGCGTCAGCTCGCGTTCGGCTACTCGCAGGAGGACATGAAGGTGATCCTCGCCCCGCTCGCGCGCAACGCCGAGGAAGCCGTCTCGTCGATGGGCAACGACACGCCGCTCGCAGTGTTGTCCGGACGCAACCCGCTGCTCTACTCGTACTTCAAACAGCTGTTCGCCCAGGTCACGAATCCACCCATCGACTCGATCCGCGAGGCCGTCGTGATGAGCGTGCAGGCGAGTGTCGGCTCGGAGCACAACCTGCTCGCCGAGACGCCCCAGCATGCCCGCCAGCTCGTGATCGACAACCCGATCCTGCTCGACGCCCAGCTCGAGAGCCTGCGGCACGTGCACTCCGCCGTCTTCAAGGCACGAACGCTCGACGCGACATGGCAGATCGCAGAGGGCGAAGCCGGCATGGAGCAGGCGGTCGAGCGGGTGTGCCGGGAGGCCGACGAGGCGCTCGCAGCGGGCGTCAACATCCTGATCCTCTCGGACCGGGCGGTGGGGCCGGAGCGCGCCGGCATCCCGTCGCTTCTCGTCGTGGCGGCCGTCCACCACCATCTCGTGCGTGAGGGGACGCGCCTGCAGGCCGGGCTCGTGGTCGAGTCGGGGGAGACACGCAGCGTTCACAGCGTCGCCACGCTGATCGGCTACGGCGCCGCTGCCGTGAACCCGTATCTCATGCTCGAGACGCTCGCAGAGCTCGTCGATCTGGGCCTCCTGCCGGACGGGATGACGCAGGAAGAGGCCCAGCGGCGGGCGGTCAAGGGGATCGCCAAGGGCCTGCTGAAGACGCTCTCGAAGATGGGAATCTCGACGATCCCGTCCTACTGCGGTGCGCAGATCTTCGAGGCGGTCGGGCTCGCGCCGGCCTTCGTCGAGCGGCACTTCACGGGTACCGCCTCCCGCATCGGAGGCATCGGTATCGGCGAGCTCGCGCGCGAGACCCTCACGCGCCATGCGCGTGCGTACCCCGGCACGGAAGGAGAGCTGCTTCCGGTCGTCGGCCTCTATGCCTGGCGCCGCGACGGTGAGCATCACCAGTGGAACCCGGAGACGATCGCGCTCCTGCAGCACGCCGTCCGCCACGGCGGCTTCGCGACCTACGAGCAGTACGCGCAGGCCGTGAACGACGATGCGGCGCGCCGCTCGACGTTGCGCGGGCTGCTGCGCTTCCGCTTTCCCGAGAGTGGGGAGATCTCGATCGACGAGGTCGAGCCGGCGGCCGAGATCGTCAAGCGCTTCGCCACCGGGGCGATGTCGCTCGGCTCGATCTCGCGTGAGGCGCACGAGACGCTCGCGATCGCGATGAACCGTATCGGCGGCCGCTCCAACACGGGTGAGGGCGGCGAGGATCCGGTCCGTTTCGTGCGCGAGCCGAACGGGGACTCACGCCGCTCCGCGATCAAGCAGGTCGCCTCGGGGCGCTTCGGCGTCAACGCGAACTATCTCGCCAACGCGGACGAGCTCCAGATCAAGATGGCGCAGGGAGCCAAGCCGGGCGAGGGAGGCCAGCTGCCCGGGCACAAGGTCGACCGCTACATCGCGGGCGTGCGCCTGACGACGCCCGGTGTGGGCTTGATCTCGCCGCCGCCGCACCACGACATCTACTCCATCGAAGACCTGAAGCAGCTCATCTACGACCTTCGCTGCGGGAACCCGGATGCGCGCATCTCCGTGAAGCTCGTGGCCGAGGTCGGTGTCGGCACGGTCGCAGCCGGCGTAGCGAAGGCCAACGCGGATCACGTGTTGATCTCGGGCCATGAGGGCGGCACGGGTGCATCCCCGCTGTCATCGATCCTGTTCGCGGGAATCCCGTGGGAGATCGGCCTTGCGGAGACGCAGCAGACCCTGGTGCTGAACGATCTTCGCTCGAGAATCTGGGTGCAGACCGACGGTCAGCTCAAGACCGGACGTGACGTCGTCGTCGCCGCGCTGCTCGGCGCGGACGAGATGGGATTCGCCACGGCTCCGCTGGTCGCCTCCGGCTGCGTGATGATGCGCGCCTGTCACCTCAACACGTGCCCCGTCGGGATCGCGACACAGGATCCCGAGCTGCGCCGGCGTTTCCAGGGCCAGCCCGAGCACGTCGTCAACTTCTTCTTCTTCGTGGCCGAGGAGACGCGCCGCATCATGGCGCGGCTCGGCATACGCCGGTTCGACGACATGGTCGGACGCGTCGATCTGCTCGAAGCGGACGACGCAATCGATCACTGGAAGGCACGCGGCGTCGACCTGTCGAACGTCTTGCGCGTCCCCGACGTGGCGCCGGGGACGCCGCTACGGCGGGTGCGCGCACAGGAGTCGCCTCTCGCCGACGCGCTCGACTGGCAGCTGATCGAGGCTGCGCGCCCGGCGCTCGAGGAAGCTGCCCCCGTTACGGCCGCATTTGCGATTCGCAACGTCAACCGCACGGTCGGTGGCCTGCTGTCGCACAGGGTGACGAAGGCCTACGGCGCCGAAGGCCTGCCGCCCGGCACCGTCCGCCTCGCACTCTCCGGCTCGGCGGGACAGTCATTCGGCGCGTGGCTTGCGCCCGGCATCGATCTGGCGCTCGTCGGAGACGCCAACGACTACGTCGGCAAGGGGCTCTCGGGCGGCGTGCTCTCGGTCACCCCGCCTCCGGAGGCGACCTTTGCCGCGGAGGAGAACGTGATCATCGGCAACACCGTCCTCTACGGAGCGACCTCCGGCCGAGCGTTCTTTCGTGGCCTCGCCGGGGAACGCTTCGCCGTCCGCAACTCCGGCGCCAGCGCCGTCGTCGAGGGGGTCGGCGACCACGGCTGCGAGTACATGACGGGCGGCATCGTGGTCGTCCTCGGCCCGACCGGCCGTAACTTCGCTGCGGGCATGAGCGGCGGCATCGCCTACGTGCTCGACGAGCAGGGCACGTTCGAGCGGCGGTGCAACATGGAGCTCGTCGGCTTCGACCCGCTGGACGACGACGATGTCACGGCACTCCGGGCGCTGGTCGCCGAGCACGGTGAACGAACGGGCTCGGCTGTCGCTGCGCGCCTGCTCGGCGACTGGGAGGCGGCGCAGGGCCGCTTCGTCAAGGTGATGCCGCACGACTTCAAGCGGGCGCTCGCAGACCTTGCCATCGAGCGCGATGACCGCACCGTCTCGACCGGCGGCGACGGCTTCGTCACGACCGAGACCGAAGGCGAAGCGGCGGCGTAGGGCACATGGGCCAGCTGGGCGCATTTCTCAAGATCGATCGGGCGGAAACCCCCGAGCGCGACCCGCGGCAGCGGGTGGCGGACTATCGCGAGTTCATCCGTCCCCTTCCCGTCCTCGAGCTGCGGCGTCAGGGGGCACGCTGCATGGAGTGTGGCGTCCCGTTCTGCCACCACGGGTGCCCGTTGGGAAACCTGATTCCCGACTGGAACGACCTCGTCTATCGCGACCGCTGGCACGAGGCGATCGTCGAGCTCCACCGTACGAACAACTTCCCGGAGTTCACCGGCCGGCTTTGTCCGGCTCCCTGCGAGGCGGCGTGCGTGCTCGAGATCCGGGAAGGCGATGCAGTCACGATCAAGCAGATCGAGGTCTCGATCATCGACCGCGCCTGGGACGAGGGGTGGGTCGTGCCGCAGCCGCCCGTCACCCGTACGGGGCGCACCGTGGCGGTGGTCGGCGCCGGGCCGGCGGGCCTCGCGTGCGCCCAGCAGCTCAACCGGTCCGGCCACGCGGTCACCGTGTTCGAGCGCGACGAGGCGGGCGGCGGGCTCGTGCGTTTCGGCGTTCCCGATTTCAAGATCGAGAAGCGGCTCGTCGAGCGGCGGCTCGAGCAACTCGTGGCAGAGGGCATCGAGCTCCGCTACGGCGTCGACGTCGGAGTCGACCTCGACGTCGCGGAGTTGAGGGCGCGCTTCGACGCCGTGGTCATCGCAACGGGATCCCGCGTGCCTCGTGACCTGCCGGTGCCCGGCCGCGAGCTGGGCGGCGTCCACTTCGCGATGGACTATCTCTACCAGCGCACGCGATGGCTGGCCCGCGAGCTGGGGGCGGCGCCTGCCGGCGCGCCGCCGAAACCCGGCGCAGACGCCGAGATCAGCGCTGCAGGCAAGCACGTCATCGTCATCGGCGGAGGGGACACTGGGGCAGACTGCGTCGGCCAGGCGCACCGTGAGGCCGCGGCTTCGGTGACCCAGATCGAGCTCCTCGGCGAACCTCCTCCGTCGCGGCCGGACGAGATGACGCCCTGGCCGCGCTGGCCGATGAAGCTCCGCACGTCGTACGCGCTCAAGGAAGGGGGCGAGCGCGACTTCGCGATCTCGACGACGCATTTCGCGGGCGCAGGGGGGCGTGTCGCCGAGATCCACTGGGCGCAGAACACAGGCGAGCCGCCGTTCGGGCTCGTGCCCGGGACCGAGGAGTCACGGCCGGCGGAGCTCGTGCTGCTCGCAATGGGCTTCCTGCATCCGGAGCAGCCCTTGCTCGACCAGCTCGGCGTCGACCGGGATGCTCGCGGCAACGTGGAGGCGCCCGCCTACGCGACGTCGGTCGACGGAGTGTTCGTGGCCGGCGATGCCCGTCGAGGGCAATCGCTGATCGTTTGGGCGATCAACGAAGGCCGCCAGTGTGCGAGCGCGGTCGCCCGCCGGCTCGAGCAGGAAACGTGACCCTCGTGCGCCGCCACGCTCACCGGGCGTCGACGCGACGGGTCTCGAGCAGGGCGTCGCGCAGAGCCCCACGGTCGATCTCGCGCTTCAGAATCTTGCCGCTCGGGCCGCGTGGCAATGCGTCGGTGACGACGACGAGGCGCGGGTACTTGTAGGCGGCAATTCGTTCGCGGACGAACTCTCTCACCTCGTCGGGATCGCAGCTGACCCCGGGCCTCGGAACGACGACAGCAACGACCTCCTCGCCGAGCCTCTCGTCGGGCACGCCCACGACGACCGCTTCGAGCACGGACGGGTGCTGGTACACGATCTCCTCGACCTCGCGCGGATAGACGTTGTAGCCGCCGCGGATGATCATGTCCTTCTTCCGGTCGACGAGAAACAGGTAGCCGTCGGCGTCGACGTAGCCCATGTCGCCTGTTGCGAACCAGCCGTCGGCGTCGAGGGCGGCGCGCGTCGCCTCCGGGCTGCGCCAGTAGCCTCGCATTACGCCGGGGCCGCGGAACGAGACCTCGCCGATCTCGCCGTCGGGCAGGGCCCGGCCGGTGTCACCGACGATGCGCACGTCCGCGCCGGCGACGGGCGTTCCCACCGACCCGGGCTTCGTAGCCTGCCCGAGGTGATGCGTCACGGCGGCCCCCGATGTCTCGGTGAGCCCGTAGCCCTCGAGCATGGGGCAGCCGAAACGTGCTTTGAACGCGCCGAGCACCTCGACGGGAAGGGGTGCGCCGCCGGAGTGGGCGACCCTGAACGGCGGCAGCGCAGTCGCGCTCTCAGCCGCTTTGAGCAGCCCGATCACCATCGTCGGGACGCCGAGGAACACGGTCGTCGACGTCTCCCGCATCTGCTCGAGCGACACGTCGGGCTCGAAGCGCGACACGAGCAGGACGCACGAGCCGGCCACAATGGCCGAGTTCATGATCCCGGACTGCCCGAAGATGTGTGCCAGCGGGGCGGCTCCGAAGAGCACGTCGTCCGGGGTGAGGCCGAGCAGCGGGACGGCGAGGCAGTGTGCAGCCGACCGGAGCCCGGCGTGCGTGAGCTCCGCGCCCTTCGGGCCGCCCGTCGTACCGGAGGTGTAGAGCAGTACGGCGGGCTCGCTCGGGTCGCACGCCACTATCTCCGCGACGGGCTCGGCGGCCTCGGCGAACGCCGGATCGATCAGGCGCACGGACCGCCGCTCGACACACGCCGCGAGCTCCGCTTCGCGCCCCGGCGGTGCCACCAGCACCGTCGCCCCCGAGTCGGCAAGCCGCTGCTCGATCTCGATGCTCTTGAGGAGGGCGTTGAGGGGAACGACGACGGCGCCCAGACGCAGCGCCCCGAAGTAGAAGGCCACGAACGCGGGCACGTTGGGGAGCAGGATCGCGACGCGGTCTCCGGGTCCGATGCCGTTCGCGCGGAGCAGGCCGGCGCACCGCGTCGCGTGCTCCTGGAGCGTCGCGTAGTCGATGGCGATGCCCTCGTGCAGAAGCGCGGGGCGAGAACCGTGGCGCGCTGCCGCCTCGTCGAGCAGCGCTGCAAGATTGTCCATCAGGCAGCCTCGAGTGTGCGCACGCAGGTGCCGAGCGACTGCAGTAGCCATTCGCGGTCCTGTTCGCCGAGAGCGCTCAGCATCTCGCGCTCGAGCTCGTCGACGGCCAGGTCGCACGCTGCCAGGACCGCCGTGCCGGCGCGCGTCAGCTCGGTGCGGATGACGCGGCCGTGGTCGGGGGCCGCCTTCCGGAGAATCAGGCCCCGGCCCGCGAGCGAGGCCAGCACCTCGCTCATCGACTGCGGCGTGATCAGCGAGCGCCGCGCGAGCTGTGCGTTCGAGAGCCCACCGCGGGCCCGCAGCACCGACAGCGCCGTGTACTCCGGCAGCGTGAGTCCGTGATCCCCGAGCGCTTCACGGAGGCGACGGCGCAGCAGCCGGTCGAGGCGGCCGACCAGGTAGCTGAGCCTGGGCTCCGCCAGGCCCTGTGCTTGCGGGCTCACGCCGGCGCTCCGAGCCCGAGCAGCCGGGCAGCGTTCTGCTTCAGGATCAGGGGGCGAACCTCGGGCTTGATCTCGAGCTGCGCGAAGTCGTCGAGCCAGCGGTCCGGGGTGATCAGCGGGTAGTCGGAGCCGAACAGCACCCTGTCCCGGAGCAGCGTGTTCGCGTATCGCACGAGCTGCGGCGGGAAGTACTTCGGTGACCAACCGGAGAGATCGATGTAGACCTGCTGCTTGTGCAGCGCGACGGAGATCGCCTCGTCCTGCCAGGGAAAGGACGGATGGGCCAGCACGATCGTGAGCGTCGGGAAGTCGGCGGCGACGTCGTCGACGCACATCGGGTTCGAGTACTTGAGGCGAATGCCGCCTCCGCCCGGCAGACCCGATCCGATACCGCTGTGCCCCGTATGGAAGAGCGCAGGCAGACCGGCGGCGGCGATCTCTTCGTACAGCGGGTAGACGCTGCGGTCGTTCGGGAAGAACGCCTGCAGGTTCGGGTGGAACTTGAACCCCCGCACACCGCACGTCTCGATCAGGCGGCGCGCCTCCAGCACGCCCCGGCGTCCCTTTGCCGGATCGATGCTCGCGAACGGGATCAGCACGTCGGGATTGGCGGCAGCGACCTCGGCGACCTCCTCGTTCGGCACCGGCGGCATGCCCGTGACCGATTCCGAGTCCACGGCGAAGATGACGGCGGCCATCGAGCGCGAGCGGTAGTAGTCGGCGACCTCCTCGGCGGTCGGACGGACCGCCTCGCTTCCGAAATAAGCCACTGACGCAGCGCGCAGCTCGGGCGTGAGCCCGTCTGCCCCGTCCGCGCGGAACGCTCGGCGTGGACGTGCACGTCGATCGCGACGAGGGCGTCGACGTCGATGGGGCTCGCGCCCGGGCTCACGCCGCTACGGCGTCGTCTCGCCGGCGCGCACGGCAGCCGGGCGCTCGTACGCCTGCAGTCCCGGCTTGATCCGCTTGTCGTCCAGGAACTGGGTCAGCCCGTGTTCGCGGCCGTGCTCGGCGTCGAGGAACTGAGACTGCTCGATCTTGGCGTAGAGGTAATCCTCTGCCTGATCCATGCTCATGGTGGCGCAGTGCTTGTAGCCGAGCTTCGCCGCGCGCAGCGCGACCGGGTTCTTCCGCAGCAGCTCGTGTGCGAGCGCCTGCACCTCGTCGCGGAGCTGTACGAGCGGGACGCTGGCGTTGACGAGCCCCATCTCGGCGGCTTCGCGGCCGCCGAACGTGCGCCCGGTCATCACGTAGAGCAGGCCCGCGCGCGATCCGACCGTGTCCGCAAGAGCCTTGCTGACGATGCTGCCGGGCGGGATGCCCCAGTTGATCTCGGACAGCCCGAACGTTGCCTCGTCCGCAGCGATCGCGAGGTCGCATGCGAGCAACGGGGTAAAGGCGCCGCCGAAGCACCACCCGTTGACCATCGCGATCGTCGGCTTGGCGTACGTGCGGAGCAGCCGCCAGTGCCACATCGCCGCGTCGCGTCGCACGCGCCTCTGCACGTGTGCCGGCGCAGCGTCGACGTCACGGAAGTACTCCTTCAAATCCATGCCGGCCGAGAACGAGTCCCCGGCTCCCGTGAGAACGAGAACACCGCAGTCGTCGTCTGCGTCGAGCGACTCGAGCACGTCGATCATCTCTGCGTTGAGCTGAGGGCTCATCGCGTTGCGCTTCTCGGGCCGGTTCAGCTCGACCCAGGCGATGCCGTCCTCGACTTGCACCCGCACCGTCTCGTACCTGTCCTCGTACCGCACCCGTCCTCCTTCGGTCGCGACCCTTATATCAGGTTACCTGATACAAAGCAAGCTCCCCGAGGAACCTCGCCGCGAGCCTGCGGTCCGTGCGATCATCCGCCATAGGTCAGGTCAACTCATGGTCTGGAGGTCGTGATGGCGGAAGTCGCGAGTGACGCGGGACGTGCCGGCGCCGGGGACGGGGCTCGTCCGATGAATTCCGAGGAGTACCTCGAGAGTCTGCGAGACGGCCGGGAGATCTGGATCTACGGCGAGCGGGTCGACGACGTGACGACCCATCCCGCGTTCCGGAACGGCGTTCGCAGCGTTGCGCGACTCTTTGACGCCCTGCACGACCCCGCGCACAAGGACGTGCTCACCGTCGAGACGGACACGGGGAACGGCGGCTACACCCACCCCTTCTTCAGAGCGCCGATGTCGGCGGAGGATCTCGTACGCGGGCGCGACGCGATCGCGGCGTGGCAGCGCATGACCTACGGCTGGATGGGCCGGAGCCCCGACTACAAGGCGGCGTTCCTCGCCACCTACGGCCCGAATGCCGACTACTACGAGCCGTTTCAGGACAACGCGCGCCGCTGGTACAAGGAGGCGCAGGAAAAGGTCCTGTTCATGAACCACACCCTCGTCAACCCGCCGGTCGACCGTCACCGGGAGATCCACGAGGTCGAGGACGTCTTCATCCATGCAGTCAAGGAGACCGACGAGGGCGTGGTCGTCCGCGGCGCGAAGATGGTGGCGACGGGATCCGCGTTCTCGAACTACAACTTCGTCTCCTACCACGGCTCGACCCCGATCAAGAAGCCGGAATACGCGATCTCGTTCTTCGCGCCGATGAACGCGCCGGGCATCAAGCTCCTCTGCCGCCCCTCGTACGAGTTCATGGCGGCGACGCTCGGCAGCCCGTTCGACTATCCGCTCTCGAGCCGGTTCGACGAGAACGACGCTGTGCTCGTGTTCGAGGACGCGCTCATCCCGTGGGAGAACTTCCTCATCAACGGGAACATCGAGATTGCCAGCACCTACCACCTGACGGGATTCATCTGGCGCGCGCTGCTACAGGGCTGCACGCGACTCGCGGTCAAGCTCGACTTTCTCGCAGGCCTGTTCATCAAGACCGTCGAGGCGACCGGCACCGTCGAGTTCCGCGGCATCCAGGCCTCGATCGGCGAGATCATCGCCTGGCGCAACATGTTCTGGGCGCTGACCGACTCGATGTGCCACAACCCGGTGCCCTCGGCCGGAGGATCGGTACTGCCCAACATCGAGGCCGCCTCCGCCTATCGCATCCTCTCCAACCAGGCCTACCCTGCGATCAAGGCGATCATCGAGAACCAGACCGGCGGTGCGCTCATCGTGCGGCCGTCGAGCTCGCGCGACTGGAAAGAGCCGGAGCTGCGACCGCTGTTCGACCAGTTCTACCGCGGCTCGAACGGCTACGCCGCGGAGGACAAGATCAAGCTCATCAACCTCCTCTGGGATGCGATCGGCAGCGAGTTCGGTGGCCGCCACGAGCTGTACGAGCGCTCGTACTCGGGCAGCCACGAGCTGACGAGGCTCGAGTGCTACTGGATGGCACAGGGCGACGGCACGGTCGACCGCATGAAGGGCTTCGCCGAGCAGTGCATGGCCGAATACGACCTCGACGGCTGGACGGTGCCGGACCTGATCAGCAACGCCGACGTCAACATTCTCGGCCGTAAGGGCTGAGCTCAGGAACCTCGCCTGCCGGGGGCCGCCGCGCGCGGCGTCCTCGGCAGGGCGGAGGGCTTGCCGGCGGAAGCCCGCTGCTCTCGTTCGAACTCGCGGACGAGGTCGAGCAGGTACTCGAGGTGACGGCGCATCGCGCGCTCGCCCCCGGCTGATTGGCCACGGCGAATTGCACGCAGGATCTCGTGGTGCTGCCGGATGATCGCGCCGGCGTCGATCCGGTCGCCGATCGCGTCGATCAGCGACGGCTGCAGGACGTCGAGCGTCCAGCTCGCGAACGCGCGCATGAGCTCGTTCCCGGCCGTTGCGGCGATCGTGCGATGGAAGCATGCATCGGCGAGTCGGAATGGGTCCGACGCGGCGTGCTTTCCTTCCTGGTCCGCGATCGCCGCCTCGAGCCTGAGCACGGCCTCCGGCGTGACATGAAGCGCAGCCAGGCCGGCCAGCGGCACCTCGAGCAGGATGCGCGCCTCGACGAGCTCCTGCAGCGAGACCGTACGGGTCTCGAGCATGGTCGAGATCGCCTCGCTGAGGCTGTGGCTCATGCCCTCGCTCGGCGTGCTGGCGACGAAGATGCCGCCGCCGGGGCCACGCGATGCGCGGATCAGGTGAGAGCTCGCAAGCACGCGGAGCGCCTCTCGGATCGTCGGCCGGCTGACGCCGAACTCCCGTGCGAGCCCCTGCTCGGTGCCGAGGCGGTCGCCCGGGTGCAGATCGCTGCGTGCGAGATGACGCCGGATCTCCAGGGCAATCCGGAGGCTCGCATCTCCGCCCGGCGTGTCTGGACGCGCCGGCGACGAGCGCGGGGCCGTTGCCGACGGCTGGCGCGAGGACGGCATCCGCCGAAGATACTACGAACCATCCGTCGCGCTTCCGTGGCCTCTCGGTCGCGACGCTCGGTCGGCACGCCCGTCAGAGGGGCGTCGTCCCGCGCGCCGGCGCAGCGCCGGAGAGCGAGGGCATGTCCCAGCCGAGCGTTTCCTGCAGGAGCTCGGCGTTGGCGTCGCGAAGCGCTCCGAAGCCGCTACGGAAGTAGACCAGCGGCTGTTTGCCCGGCGTCGCACCGCACTCGCGCACGAGTCCCGTGAAGATGGAGTGGTCACCGCCCGGAAAGCGCTCGTGCACGTCGCATACGAAGTAGGCGATCGCCTCGTCGAGCACGGGCAGCTGGCAGTCCGCGCGCAGTGCGACTCCGGCGAACTTGTCCGGGGCCGGTCGGGCGAAGTGCAGGGCGAGCTCCTCCTGCCCTTCTCCGAGCACGTTGACGACGAAACGGCGAGCGCTGTCGATCGCGTGGTGGGTTGGGAGCCGGTGGGCGATGCAGACGAGGAGCAGCACCGGGTCGAGCGAGAGCGAGGCAACGGCGCTGGCAGTCATTCCCGCAGGCGCGTCCTCGTGCAGGGTCGTGATCACGGTGACGCCGGTGGCGAAATGGCCGATCGCCTCGCGAAACGCGGTCCCGTCCACCATCTCGGAGACGCTCGGCGCTCGCCCCTCCCGGCTCTCGAAACTGGCACCCACCGCGCGAGGCTAGCACGTCCTTACGGCGGCTCGACCTGCGCGGACGCGAGGCGTGGAATCAGGCGACGTATTTGTCAGGCTTTTGTCGCGTCAGCGTGTATCAGCGGGGCCGGCGTTCGCGAGGATCTCTCACGGGTTCGGTGCCGGATACGGCATGACCGTGATCATCGACGCAGGACGGTTGGTTCGATTCTCGATTGCACGCGCCTCGTTCGGCGCCAGGTAGACGGAGTCATACGGGTGGAGCGTGACCTCCCCGTCGTCGGTGACGATCGTGATCTCACCTTCGGTGACGACGTAGACCTTCTCGAGCGGGGTGGCGTCCCTCTGTACGCCGCCGGCCGGAAGGAAGTGTGAAAGGCCGACGTTGAAGTTCTTGGCGTCGGACGCGTCGAAGCCCTGCAACCGAAGCGCAGTGCAATCGGAGTGCTTCGGCGCCTGGTAGGGCTTGGCATCTCCAAGCCGCACAACCTGCATCAGTGGTCCTCGCCCGTCTCGATCCGGTACTCGCAGTTCCCGCGCAGCGCGCGAAGGCATTGCTCCCGGGGGAGTCACTTTCGGCGTCGCGGCCGGTGTGCTGCTCGTACCCCCTGCAGCACGCCGGGATCCTCTCATACTCTTCCGCATGAAGCTTGACATGATCGAGAACGTCCGGAATAGATTGACCTGACCAATTCTCTGCCCGTTTTCCTGTCACGCGACGCGGGTGTTCGTTCGGCTGATTCCAGTCCTCACGGAGGAAGGAGAACGAGATGTCAGACGTCCCGAAGTCGGGCCTCGACGAGGTCTATGCGGAGCGGTTCGGTCGCGGCCTGCTGCTCAAGCGCGCGGCCGTCGGCGGCGCCGCACTCGGGCTTGCCCCGTACGTCGCGACCACGCGGGCGTACGCCGCTGAACGGACGATCAAGATCGGCTGGGTCGCGCCGCTGACCGGTCCGCTCGCGAGCTTCGGCGCGGCGAACAAGTACACCGTCAACGTCATGCAGAACTTGTTCAGCAAGGGCATCCGGTCGGGCAAGAACACGTACCCGATCGAGATTCTGCTGCGCGACTCGCAGTCGAATGCGAACCGCGGCGCGACGGTCGCGCAAAGCCTGATTCTCGACGACAACATCGACCTCATGCTCGTGAGCAGCACTCCGCTGACGACGAACCCGGTCTCCGACGTCTGCGAGGCCAACGGAATGCCGTGCATCGTGACCGACGTGCCGTGGCAGGCGTGGTTCTTCGGACGCAAGGGGGATCCGGCGAAGCCGTTCAAGTGGACCTACCACTTCTTCTGGGGGCTCGAGGACATCATCGCCGTCTTCATGGACATGTGGTCACAGGTGAAGACGAACAAGATCGTCGGGGCCCTCTACCCGAACGATCCGGACGGCGGCGCCTGGGCCGACAAGAAGACGGGCTTTCCGCCCGCGCTCAAGAAGGCGGGTTACACGCTGATCAACCCGGGCCTCTACCCGGAGCCCAACGACGACTTCTCGAGTCATATCGCGGCGTTCAAGAAGGCGAACGCCCAGATCGTGACCGGCGTGCCGCTGCCGCCCGACTTCGTCACGTTCTGGAAGCAGGCTCTCCAGCAGGGCTTCCATCCCAAGGTCGCGACGATTGCGAGAGCGCTGCTCTTCCCGTCCGACATCGAGGCGCTCGGCAAGGACGGAGCCGGCATGGGGACCGAGGTCTGGTGGCATCCGGGCACCCCGAACAGGTCGTCCCTGACGAAGCAGACCGCCGCCGCCCTCGCGGCCCAGTGGACGAAGACGACGAAGAAGCAGTGGACGCAGCCGATCGGATCCTCTCACGCGCTGTTCGAGGTGGCAGCGAACGTCTTGGCGAGGACGACGAACATCGACGACAAGGAGTCGATCATGGCCGCGATCAGGGCGACGAAGCTGAACACGGTCTTCGGTCACGTCACCTGGAGCGGAGGGCCCGCGCAGAACCCGGTCGCGAACTGCTCGAAGACGAAGCTCGCCGGCGGTCAGTGGCGGAAGGGCAAGAAGTATCCGTACGAGATGATCGTCGTGAGCAACAAACGGGTTCCCGGTCTCAAGCGAGAGGGGAAGCTCCAGCCAATCGTGTATCGCTAGAAAGCGAGGTCGTGCTTGCCGGCCCTGGTCGAGCTCCACGGCGTCTCGAAGTCGTTCGGCTCGGTCAAGGCGATCGAGGACGTCAGTCTGATGGTCGCCGAGGGCGAAGCGCTCGGCATCGTGGGACCGAACGGGGCCGGCAAGACGACACTGCTGAACGTCATCGCAGGCAGCCTTCGCCCCGATGGCGGCAGCGTCCTCTTCGAAGGCCGCGACATCACGAGGCTCTCCGGCAACGAGCACTGCCGCGTCGGTATCGCGCGGACGTTTCAGATCCCGCGTCCCTTCGCGGGGCTGACGGCGTTCGAGAACGTGCTCGTCGGCGCCATCCACGGTCGCGGGAAGACGGACGGCAATGTGCAGCAGGTCTGCGTCGAGGCGCTCGGGCGCGCGAGACTCCTCGACAAGGCGAACGCGCTTGCGGGACAGCTGACGCTCCTCGAGCGCAAGCGACTCGAGCTCGCCCGGGCGCTCGCGACGAGACCCCGGGTGCTCCTGCTCGACGAGATCGGGGGCGGGCTGACCGAGCCCGAGGTGCTCGAGCTGGTCGCGACGATCGAGGAGCTCCGCGCAGAGGGAATCTCGATCGTCTGGATCGAGCACATCGTCCACGCGGTCGTCGCCGTCGTGGATCGACTGGTGGCACTGGCAGCCGGACGCAAGCTGATCGAAGGCGACCCCCGCGTTGTGCTTCAGAGTCCGGAGCTGCGGGACGTCTACCTGGGAGCCGACCTGTGAGCCTCCTCGAGATCGACTCGATCGACTGCTTCTACGGTGACTTCCAGGCGCTGTTCGACGTCAGCATCACTGTCGACGAGGGGGAGACGGTGGCGATCATCGGTGCCAACGGCGCCGGGAAATCGACCCTGCTCGGCGCCGTGGCCGGAACGCTGCGGCCGTCCTCCGGCGAGGTGAGCTTCGACGGGAGGCAGATCGGCAGGCTTCCGGCGCACCGCCGGGTTCAGGCAGGGATCTCGCTCGTCCCGGAAGGGCGCCGCATCTTTCCCAGCCTCACGGTCGAGGAGAACCTTCGCATCGGCGCGCACCCCCGCAGGCGCGGACCGTGGAGCCTCGAAGCGGTGTACGGCCTCTTCCCCGCCCTCGCTGCTCTTTCGAGCCGGTGGGGCGGCACGCTCTCCGGCGGCGAGCAGCAGATGTGCGCCATCGGGCGCGCGCTGATGGGGAACCCGCGGCTGATCCTCCTCGACGAGCTCTCCCTCGGCCTCGCCCCCATGATCATCAGGACGATCTACGAGACGGTGGCGTCGATCTCGCACGAGGGCACCACGGTCGTGCTCGTCGAACAGGACATCGGCCAGGCGCTCGCAGCTGCCGACCGAGCCTACTGCCTGCTCGAAGGCCGCGTCTCGCTGCACTCGGCGACGAGTGAGCTGACGCGCGAGCGGGTCGTCGAGGCCTACTTCGGAGTGCACTGATGGTCTGGGTCAACCAGGTGGTGCAGGGAATCCTCCTGGGCGGGCTGTATGCGCTGTTCGCCACCGGCCTCTCGCTCGTCTTCGGCGTCATGCGCCTCGTGAACCTCGCACACGGCGACCTGATCGTGCTCGCATCGTTCCTGTCGCTCGTGCTGGTGGACGACCTCGGTTGGAATCCTCTCGCGACGCTCGTGCTGCTGATCCCGATGATGGCAGTGCTCGGGTTCGGGCTGCAATACGCCCTGCTCAACGCCACGCTCGACAACGAGCTCACCCCGATCCTCGCGACGTTCGGTCTCGCGGTGATCATCCAGAACGCGCTGCTCGAGCACTTCTCGGCCGATCGGCAGCGGCTGCACCCGGGTGCGATCGAGACGGGGAGCATCAGGGTCAACGACCAGATCTCGATCGGCTGGTTTCCGCTGCTGACGTTCGGTGTTGCCGTCGTGCTGCTGATCGGCCTCCAGCTCCTGATCCGCCACACCGGGCTGGGGCGGGCGCTGCGCGCGACGTCCGACGACCAGCGGACGGCACAGCTGGTCGGGATCGACAACCGCAGGCTCTATGCGATCGCGATGGCAATGGCGATGGGAACTGCGGCCGTCGCGGGCGTCTTTCTCGGCGCATATACGAGCTTCGATCCGTCCAGTGGGCCGGCCCGGCTGATCTTTGCCTTCGAGGCCGTGATCATCGGCGGGCTCGGCTCCCTCTGGGGGACGCTTCTCGGCGGGATGGTGCTGGGGATTGCACAGGCCGTCGGTGCCGAGATCTCCGTCGGCTGGGGTGAGCTCACGGGGCACCTCGTCTTCCTCGCCATTCTGCTCGTGCGGCCGCGAGGGTTCTTCCCGCGATCGGGAACGTCATGACGACGGACGACACCACGTCCGCGACCGTCGCGGTCGTGCGGCGCACGTGGACGAGCGCGGCGACGGCGGTCGTGCTCTCTGGTTGCCTCGGAGTGCTCGTCACCGTTCCCTGGTGGGCGAGCGAGGCTCGTCAGCGCGACCTCATCGAGCTCTTCACATTGCTCGCCCTGGCCCAGATGTGGAACTTGCTTGCGGGCTACGCGGGCCTCGTCTCGATCGGACAGCAGGCCTTCATCGGCATCGGCGCGTACGGGCTGCTCTTGCTCGGCGACCGGGCCGACATTCCTCCGTTCGCCGCCGTCGCTCTCGCAGGGCTCGCCGCGGCCGCCATCTCGCTTCCCGTCGCGGCGCTCGTCTTCCGCCTCCGCGGGGGCTACTTCGCCATCGGCACGTGGGTCATTGCCGAGGTTTTCGCGCTCCTCACGCTCAACGGCAGTGATTTCGGCGTCGACGTCGGAGGCGGCAATGGGGCGACGATCCTGTCTGCAGCCAGGCTCGAGCGCACCTTTCGATCTCACGGTACCTACTGGTGGGCGCTGGGCCTCGGGGCCGGGTCGGTGGTGGCCGTGTACGCCATCCTGCGCTCGCGGATCGGCCTCGCGCTCACTGCGATCCGCGACGACGAGACGGCCGCCCGGAGCCTTGGCGTCAACGTCCTGCGCACCAAGGTGCTCGTCTGGACCGTTGCCGCGCTCGGCTGCGGCCTGGTCGGTGCCGTGATCCACCTCAATCTCGTCCGCGTCCAGCCAGAGGCCGCCTACGACGTGCAGTGGAGCGCGTACATGATCTTCATCGTCGTGATCGGAGGGATCGGCACGATCGAGGGGCCGATCATCGGCACGATCGTCTTCTTCACGCTGCAGCAGAAGCTCTCGCAGTACGGTGCCTGGTACCTCATCATCCTGGGCTGCGTGGCGGTGCTCGCGGCGGTCTGGCTGCGAGGCGGCGTCTGGGGGACCCTCACCAGCAGATTCGACGTCCGGCTCTTCCCTGTCCAGCGTCGCATCCGGGTGGAGCCGGCAGAGCGGACGCAGCACTGAGCGCTATCTGAGCGCGCTCCCGAGGTCGACTCCTTCGACGAGGCGGTCCCACTCCGCCTTGAAGCGTGCCTGGTGCCTGCTCGGCGGCTGCGGCACCTGCGTCTCGAGCCACCGCACCGGCGCATCGCTGCGATTCGTCAGGGCGTGGCGGCTCTGCACGCCGCTCCAGCAGTAGTCGCCCGCCGTGAGCGTGTACACCGTCCCGTCGAGCACCGCCTCGATCTCGCCGCTGAGGAAGAAGAACGCCTCCTCGAAAGCATGATCGTGCTCGGCGATGAAGCCGCCGGGCGCGTACTGCACGACCATGAGGTTGAACTGGCTCGCCCCGAAGTCCTGCTTGATCAGGATCTCGAGCGCCGCACCCCCGACGTTCGCAGCGCCGAAGCCGGCGAGCCCGAGCGCGCTGCTCGGCGGCGGGAGGGCGCTCAGGTCGAAGTGGCCGCGCCGAAAGGCGAGCTCCGGCAGCTCGAGCACAGCCTCGTCCGGCAGGAAGACGGTGTCCGCGATCATGTCGCTGCCGGGCTGCGGCGCAGTCAGCTCGAGCCAGCGGGCGGGGCTGCCCCCGGTGTTCTCGAGCGCGTGCGGAACGCCCTTCTCGATGAAGCAGTAGTCGTCCGCCGACAACTCCTCCCGCCTGCCGGCGACGTCGATGTGAATCGTGCCTTCGAGCACGTAGAGGGCCTCCTCGTACGCCTGCACGTGGCGTGCGACCCGGCCTCCCGCCGCGAGGTCGGCGACCGTGAGCCCCTGGTGGGGCGAGCCGGCCGCCCGGTCGACGAGCGGGCGGCGAACGTACGCATCGCTGTGGGCGGCGTACAGCCCGGGATCGGTTGCCGTCTCGGCCAGCTTGCCGACGTGATGCATCCCTGGTCCCTACCGTCCGCTGCGGCTTGCGTCCTGCAGCGCCACCGCTTCGTCGACGAGCTCGGGGAGATGCGCGATGCGCGGATCGATGCGCCCACCGTTCTCTCCCCACGGAATGCTCGGGTCGATCGCGGGCTTGCCCACCGTGGCGCTGTGCTCGGTCAGGGTGTGCTTGCCCAGCCGCTCCTCCTTCGCCCACATCGGCTTGCCGTCGGGCTCGCGGAAGTGCGGCATCACCTCCTCGGCCATCAGCGTCATGTTCTTGATCGCCATCCAGTGCGGCATCGCGCCCCACTGCCCGCCGGCGCCCGTGACGACTCCCGTGCCGAGCTCGTCGGTGAGCTTCGTCAGCTCCTCGATCACCGTGTCGGGCGAGCCGACGATCGCGTACCCGTGCTCGATCAGGAAGTCGTAGGTGAGGTCGTAGATGTCCGGGATGCCCTTCTCGATGATCGTGCCGAGGAAGTTCTTGAACGACGCCTTCGACTGGTATCCCGGCGGGATCGCGAAGTACGGCGGGTGCTTGAGGCCCTCCCGGAACAGCCACGAGACGTGCGGCCGCGCCTCGCGGTGCGCCTGCTCGTCCGTCTCGGCCACGTAGATGAGGATCGCAGCTCCCAGCTGCTCCCGCTTCACCTCGTAGTCGTACTTCTCCTCCGCGAGGCGGCGGTACGTGTCGAGGGCCCTCTTCAGGACCGATCGCGGCGAGAACACCTGCATGAACGTGTAGTGGCGCTTCGCTGCCTCGTCGATCGTCTCCAGCGAGGCGAAGCCCGGCAGCCAGATCGGCGGGTGCGGCTGCTGCAAGGGCCGCGGCCAGGGGTTGACGTACGGCAGGTGGAAGTACTTGCCGTCCCAGGCGAACGGGCCGGGCTCGGTCCACGCCTTGAGGATGAGGTCGTGCGCCTCCCAGAAGCGGTCGCGCGACGTGCTCGGATCGACCCCGTAGGAGTGGTACTCGTTCCCCGTGCCGCGGACGAAGCCGGAGATGATCCGCCCGCCGGAGATCACGTCGAGCATCGCGATCTCCTCGGCGACACGCATCGGGTTCCCGTGCAGCGGCAGCGCGTTGCCGATCACGCCGATCCTGATGCGGTCCGTCTTCGCCACGAGGTAGGAGGCCATGATGTTCGGGCTCGGCATCGTCCCGTACGCCGTCTGGTGGTGCTCGTTGACGAGCACGCCGTCGTAGCCGAGCCTCTCCGTCAGGGTGTTGAGCTCCAGGTACTCGTTGTAGAGCCGGTGCCCCACCTTCGGGTCGTAGTACGAGTTCGGCAGATCGACCCAGGTCGACGGCAGCTCCTCCGCCGGCGGGATGAACGGGTACGGCATGAACATGAGCGAGTAGAACTGGAGCTTGTTCACCGGTTGACTCCTTCGATGAAGCCGAGGATGAGCTCAGCTGTGCGGTCGGGCTCCTGCATGAGCAGGCCGTGGCCGGTGCCGGCGACGCGCTCGAGCCGCGCGCCCGGCACGAGCTCGGCCCAGCGGTCGACGTGCTCGTTCGGCACGACACGGTCCTCCTCGGCCCCGACCACGAGCGTCGGCACCTTGATGCGTGGCACCCGCCGCTCGAACTTCGGGTCGTAGCGCGGCGACCATGTGAGCCGCGCGAACGTTCCCATCTCCCCGAACGCGTGCACGATCTCGTCGAGGCTCTCCGGATTCGGCAGGTAGTCGAGGTACTCCATGAAGTCGCCGTTGAACAGCAGGTCCGGGATCTGCTCAGGGGGCATCGCGAACAGGTCCGGCCGCGGCGCCTCGGGGAGGTGCAGCCCGGCCGCCGTGATCAGCGTCAGGCTGCGCAGCCGCTCGGGGTAGAAGATCGCGAGGTCGGCTGCGATCCAGCCGCCCAGCGAGAACCCGACGAGGTGGACGGGGCCGAGTTCGAGCACGTCGAGGAAGTCGCGATAGTGGAGCACCACGTCGTCGAAGCCGTCCAGCCACTCCGGGAACTCGGTGTCCCCGAAGCCCGGGTGCTCGGGAGCGATCGAAGTCGAAGGACTGCGAGAGGCGCTCGTAGAACGGCAGCCACATCCGCGTTCCACCTGCGCCGTGCAGGAAGAGCAGCGGCTCTCCCGATCCGCTGCGCCGGTACGCGACCTCGAGGTCGCCGACCTGGATCCAGCTTGGCTCGGTGTACAAAGGGGATGAAGGTCGAGCCGCTGCCGTCGTCTCCGCCATCGCTCCTCCGTTCGTCTTCTCGGAAGCCGTTGAGCGGGACTGTACACCGCCGGAGGAGCGTGTCGGCCTCGATGTGCTCCACCCGCGTACCCTCGCTTTTCGGGGGTCGGTCGGCCTAGCATTGAGCGATGGCCTACGACTACGTGATCGTCGGTGCAGGCTCGGCCGGGTGTGTTCTTGCAGCCCGGCTGGGCGAGTCTCCCGATGTGAGGATCGCCGTCATCGAGGCCGGTCCGCCCGACAGCGATCCCGAGATCCAGATCCCGATGGCGTTCGGGCTCCTGCTCAAGAGCCGGGTCGACTGGGATCTCCAGAGCGAGCCCGAGCCCGGTCTCGACGGCCGCCGGACGTACCTCCCGCGCGGGCGGGTGCTCGGCGGCTCGAGCTCGCTCAACGCGATGATCTACATCCGCGGCAACAGGCTCGACTACGACGAGTGGGCGGCGCTGGGTCTCGAGGGTTGGGGCTACGAGGACGTGCTCCCGTACTTCAAGCGAGCCGAGGACAACGAGCGTGGCGCGAGCTATCACCACGGTGTCGGAGGGCCGCTCACGGTCAGCGACGGCCGCTCGATGCACCCGCTCGTCGATGCCTGCATCGAGGCGGCGATCGAAGCCGGCATCGAGCCGAACGAGGATCACAACGGCGCCACGCAGGACGGCGTGGGCCGCTTTCAGCTCACGCAGCGCGCCGGCAGGCGTTGCAGCACGGCCGTGGCCTATCTGCACCCGGCCGTGGCACGCGGCAACATCGAGGTGCTCACGGATGCGCTCGCCACACGCGTGCTGTTCGAAGGAGAACGCGCGGTCGGTGTCGAGATCCTGCGCGGCAACACTCTCGAGCAGGTTCGCGCCGACCGCGAAGTGCTCGTCTGTGCCGGCGCCTATCACTCACCCCACCTGCTGCTGCTGTCCGGTGTCGGGCCGGCGGACGAGCTCGGGCCGGCGGGCGTCGAGCCGCGCGTCGACCTGCCGGTGGGGCGTGAGCTGCAGGATCATCCCTTGCTCTCGATCGTGTGGCTGAGCAACGAGGAGAGCCTGCGGGCTGCGCTCACGCCCGAGAACGCGGCGCTGTTCGACCAGGAGGGCAGGGGCCCGATGAGCTCCAACGTGGGGGAGGGCGGCGCTTTCGTGCGCACCCGCGCCGGACTCGACGCGCCGGATGTCCAGCTCATCTTCGGCGCGCTGATGCTGCACGAGGAGTTTCTCGGCCCGCTGCTCGACGAGGCCTACTGCTTCGGCCCTTCGCTGGTGAAGCCGACGAGCCGCGGCCACGTGACCCTGCGCTCGGCGCTCCCGCATGCGAAGCCCCGGATCCTGCACAACTACCTGGCGACCGAGGACGACCGCCGCAGCATGATCGACGGCGTGCGGCTCGCGCTCGACATCGGTGCGCGCCCAGCGCTCTCCCGGGCGCGCCGCGAGGTCTTCATCGGCCCGGCCTCGGACTCCGAGGCGGACATTCTCGACTTCGCACGGCGCCGCACCCACACCGTCTATCACCCAGTCGGCACGTGCGGCATGGGCCGCGTCGTCGACGCAGAGCTGCGTGTCCACGGCCTCGACGGGCTTCGGGTCGTGGACGCCTCCGTGATGCCCTCGATCCCACGCGGCAACACCAATGCGCCCACGATCATGATCGCCGAGAAAGCTGCCGATCTCATCCGCGGGCTGCCGCCGCTTCCTCGAGCAACCGGCTAGAGCGCCGGAGCCGCCATCGGCGCCCGGTCGTCCCATCCCCCGGGCGGGGGAGTGACCGAAACCGCGCCAACGCCGATGTTTGCGACATGCCGCACGAGGAAGCACGGGCGCGTCCCGAGCCGACCCCTGCTCCGACCGATGAGAGCCGCGGTGGCGTCGAACGGGTGTCCCTGCCCGTCGAGCTGACCCCGGCCGAGATCGAGCTGGACGAGTACAGCGAGCGCCTGGAGCGCATCATCGGCACGCAGCGCGAGGTGGCGGGCCTCGACCACGACTTGCAGGCGATGATCGATCTCATCTGCGAACGCACCCAGGAGCTGACGGGTGCCGACGCCGGGACGATCCTCATGCAGGACGGCGACGAGCTGGTCCACCGCGCCGGCTCGGGCTTCTCCGCCGGCATCGTCGGCCGCCGGCTCGGCATCGACGACACCTTCTCCGGCTCGGTCTACCGCAGCAACCGCTCCGCGATCTGCCACGACACGGCAGCGCTCGCCAATCCGCTCGCGCTGCAGCGCGGGATCGGGTCGATCGTCGCCGTCCCCCTGCGGCACGGCGACGACACGGTCGGGATCCTGTCGGTGCTCTCGCAGCGGCCGCACTCGTTCGCCGACCGGGATCTCAAGACGCTCGAGCTGCTCTCGGTCGTCCTGTCGGCGGCGATCAGCAATGCCGCCGAGTTCGACGCCCGCCGGGCGCAGGCGGAAGCGCTTGCCCGCTTCCGCACGGTGTTCGAGGGAGCATCGGTCGGGATCGTCAGATGCGACTTGGAGGGACACACCCTGGAAGCGAACCCCGCGCTCGAGCGCATGCTCGGCTACACCGCGGCGGAGCTCGCGACGATGCGATTCTCGGAGTTCACCCACCCCGACGATGTCGAGGAAAGCCTCGAGCGCTTCCACGAGCTCGTCGAAGGAGCCCGCGACTCGTACCGGCTCGAGAAGCGCTACTACCGGAAGGACGGCAAGCTGATCTGGACCCGCATCGTCGCCGTCCTCGAGGTCGACGAGGAAGGCGAGCCGAAGTCCGTGATCGCGATGATCGAGGACATCACGGAGCGCAAGGAGGCCGAGGAGGAGCTGCGCCGGCAGTCCGAGCTGAACGAGCACCAGGCGCTCCATGATGCCCTCACGGGTCTTCCCAACAGGACGCTGCTGCGCGACCGAATCCAGCAGGCGATTCTCACGGCGAGCCGGGAGGGCGGGCGGGTCGCCGTCCTGATGATGGACCTCGACCGCTTCAAGGAGGTCAATGACTCCCTCGGCCACCATGCCGGCGACGAGCTGCTCAAGGAGCTGGGGGATCGCTTGCAGAAGATCCTGCGCGCCTCCGACACGGTCGCCCGGCTCGGAGGCGACGAGTTCGGGCTGCTCCTGCCCAAGCACGACAAGCCGAACGACGTGATCCCCGCGCTCGACAAGATCTGCGAGGCGCTCGAGCAGCCGATCGTGCTTGCAGGAGCTCCCGCTCGCGATCGAGGCGTCGATCGGCGTGGCGCTCTTCCCGGACGACGGCGAGGACGTCGACACGTTGCTCCAGCACGCGGACGTCGCCATGTATGCCGCCAAGGACGGCAACCTCCCGTACGCCTTCTACGATCCGGGCGCTGCGCAGTACGACCCCGCGCGCCTGACGATCGTCAGCGAGCTGAGGCGGGCGATCGACCGGCACGAGCTCGTCCTCTACTACCAGCCGAAGGCGATGCTCGAGAGCGGAGAGGTCTCCTCCGTCGAGGCCCTGCTGCGCTGGATCCACCCGTCGCGCGGGCTGATCATGCCCGACGACTTCATCCCGCTCGCCCAGCAGACCGGCCTGATCAAGCCACTCACCCTCTACGTCGTCGGCGAGGCGCTCCAGCAATGCCGGCGCTGGCAGGAACAGGGGCTCAGGCTCTCGATCGCCGTCAACCTCTCGATGCGAAACCTGCTCGACCTGGAGTTTCCCGAGCAGGTCGCAGGCCTGCTCGAGCAATGGGGCGTCGATCACGACCTACTGGAGTTCGAGATCACCGAATCGACGATGCTCGCCGACCCGGTGCGGACGAAGTTGATCCTCGACAAGCTCTCGTCGATGGGCATCCGGCTCGCGATCGACGACTTCGGCACGGGCTACTCCTCGCTTGCCTACCTCAAGCGGCTCCCCGTGGACGAGATCAAGATCGACCGCTCCTTCGTCATGCACATGAGCGACGACGCCGACAACGCCACGATCGTCCGCTCGACCATCGATCTCGGCAAGAACCTCGGCCTCCAGGTCGTCGCCGAAGGGGTCGAGACGGAGGAGGTCTGGAACACCCTCAACGAGCTCGGCTGCACGATCGCCCAGGGCTATTACCTCAGCCGTCCCGTGCCCCCGGACGAGCTGCGCACGTGGCTGCAGGACCGCACGCAGGCGGTCGCGGCGATTTCCGTCCTGCGGGGGCCTCCAGCAAGCACCGAGGAAGCCGAGCACGCAGCCTGATCGGCGGTGGCTGGGCGGCCGGCGTTCCGGGCCTACGCCGCCTTCACTCCCGTCTCGAAGATGCGACGCGGGTTCTCGACCAGCATCTGGTCGATCTGCGCCTGCGTCACGCCGGCATCGAGCAGCGAGGGCAGGATCGTCCGTGAGATGTGGAGATAGTCGGGCCGCTCGTCGGCGAAGTTCGGGTCGCCGACCATGAAGTCGTAGAAGCAGGCGGCGTCGTGCGAGAGATGCACCCGGTCGGCGTACCCCTCGGCCACGAGCGCGGCGAGGGTCTCGATGCGCTTCTGATCCGGGTTGAAGAACGGGATGTTGAAGCGGTCGAAACCGAGGACCGCCCCGGTGTCGGCGATCGCGCGGAGGTAGTCCAGGTCGTTGCTGTCGCCTGCGTGGGCGACGATCACCTGCGCGGGGTCGACTCCCTCGTTCGTCAGCGCTTCGAGGGCGGGCAGCCCCGTCTGTGCAGCAGCGTTCGTGTGCACCATGATCGGCGCGCCTGTCTCGACCCCCGCGGCCGCGACGGCGGCGAGGATCCGCGGCACGTCGCCGATGAGGCCGTGCCGTTCGACGGCGCACTTGAGGAAGGCGGCCTTGACGCCGGTGTCGTCGATGCCCTCGCGAATCTCGCGCACGAAGAACTCGGCGATCGCCTCGGGGCTGCGGTACCCGAAGAAGTTCGGCAGCTCGAGGAATGCATACACGCCCGTGGCGACGACGATGTTGATGTCGACCTCGGCATTGATGCGCTGGATGCGTGGGATGAAGCGGCCGAGTCCTGGGGCCGTCGGGTCGACGAGCGTCTCGATGCCGGCCGCTCTGACTGCTCGCAGCTTCTCGATCGCGTCCGCGACACGGATCTCCTCGTCCCAGTAGCTCGCACCCCACACGTGCCCGTAGTTCTGGAGCGCCTCCGGCTGGAGGATGAAGATGTGCTCGTGCATCAGCGCCGGGCCGAGCTGCTCCACGTCGACGGGTCCTCGCACGGTTTCAACGGTGGTCATGCACCCTTCCTCTCGTCGTGTCGGAGGATCTTGCCCTCTACCCGCCCCATGCGCACACTCTCCGATCTCTGCGGCGGACGTGAGAAACGACAATACTTCGCAGTCGCGGCCCTCCCAGGCGATGCAAGACGAGCGAGGGTGGCGAAACGTATATCGTATCCCTTTTCCTATAGGATAAGGTGGCCGTGTCGAACAGCCTGCCTGCACCGACGAAGGTCGTCGCCGTTCATCTGAACTACCGGAGCAAGGCACGCGAGCGCGGCGTCGTGCCCGCATTCCCGACCTACTTTCTCAAGCCGCCCTCGACGATCTCGGCCGGGAGCGACGTGCGCCGCCCGGCGGGCTGCGAGCTGTTCGCCTTCGAGGGCGAGATCGCGATCGTGATCGGCAGGCGTGCATCTCGGGTGCCGGAGAGCAAGGCGTTGACATACGTGGCGGGCTACGCCGCCGCCAACGATCTCGGCGTCTACGACCTCCGGTATGCCGACAACGGCTCGAACGTGCGCTCGAAGGGATGGGACGGCTCGACCCCGCTCGGAGAGCTGATCCCGGCCGACGAGATCGACCCGGCCGACCTGTCGCTGCGCACGCTCGTCAACGGCGAGGTCGCGCAGGAAGCCGATGTGACCGAGCTCATCTTCCCGCTTGCGCGGCTCGTCTCGGACCTGTCGCACGCAATGACGCTCGAGCCGGGAGACATCGTGCTCGCGGGCACCCCCGCCGGGTCCAGACCCGTCGCACCGGGGGACGAGATCGAGGTCGTCCTCGCGGGTCGGTCCAGAGTCCGGTCGAGGGTGATCGAGGACGATCGCACCGCCGCTCCCGGAGCGCCGCCACCGGTCGTCACGGAGCAGTTGCGGGCGTCCGCCAACGGCCGCACGGCTCCCCGCCCGGTCGAGCTCACGAGTGAGGCGCGCACGGCGCTGCTGCGCGTGGGTACGGCGACGCTCACCGCGCAGCTGCTGCGGCGGGGGATCCGGTCGACGTTCCTGGGTGGGCTGCGGCCGACGCGTCCCGACCTGCGGCTGCTCGGCTACGCGCACACCCTGCGCTACGTCGCACTGCGAGAGGATCAGCTCGAGCGCCTCAGCACGGGCATGAACGCCCAGAAACGCGTGATCGAGAGCGTTTCCCCGGACGAGGTGATCGTGATCGAGGCACGCAACGATCCTGGAGCCGGGACGATCGGTGACGTCCTCGCGCTGCGCGCGCTCCGCCGCGGGTGCGCGGGCATCGTCACGGACGGCGGCGTGCGCGACAGTCCGGCCGTCGCCGCGCTCGAGCTGCCCGTCTATTTTCAAGCGCCGCACGGAAGCGTGCTGTCGCGCATTCATCTGCCCCTGGAGTCGAACGTGCCGATCACCTGCGCCGGCGTGCTCGTGCTGCCCGGCGACGTCGTTGTAGGCGATGCGGAGGGCGCCGTGGTGATCCCCGCGCCGCTTGCCGAGGAGGTCGCCCGCGACGCGCTCGCCCAGGAGGAGCAGGAAGCGTTCGTGCTCGAGCGCGTCGATGCGGGGGAGAGCATCGACGGTCTCTTCCCGCTCGCGCCCGAGCGCTTGCCGGAGCTCGAGGCGTGGCGTGCGGGAAGACGCCGGCAGGACGAGGGATGACGGCTCCAGCTTCCCGCCGGCTCCCGCACAGGAGGAGGATGCAGTGAGATACCGCAGCGACCCAGCAGGTCTGCGCGGCTCGATCGCGCCGATCGTGACCCCATTTCACCCCGACGGCGAGGTCGACCTGGACAGCGTGCGGCGCCTCGTACGCTGGCAGCTCGACAACGGCTCCAACGGCATCTCCACGGGTGGCTCGACCGGGGAGCCGAGCAGCCTCTCGCTCGCCGAGCGCGCCGCGGTGATGGCCGCAGTCGTCGACGAGGCGGGGCCCGACGTCGGCTTCATGCCCGGCACGGGCAGCGTCAAGATGGACGAGACCCTCGAGCTGACGGGCATCGCCCGCGACCTCGGAGCGGACGTCGCCCTCGTGGTGGCTCCCTACTACGCGCGCCCGACACAGGATGCGCTCGTCGAGTGGTACGGCACGGTCGCCGCGGCATATCCCGATCTGCCGATCGTCGCCTACAACGTCCCGATCCGCACAGCTGTCGACGTCGCGCCCGAGACGCTCGCACGGATGATGCGCAAGCACGACAACATCGTCGGGATCAAGGAGACGACGAAGGATTTCGAGCACGTCTCGTACGTCTTCCACCACTGCGGTCGCGACACGCTCGTCTGGTGCGGCATCGAGCTGCTCTGCCTGCCGACGCTCGCGCTCGGCGGCACGGGGTTGATCAGCGCAGTCGCCAACATCGCGCCGGGCGCCGTCGCCGAGCTCGCGCGCAGCTTCGACGCAGGCGACCTGGAGACGGCCCAGCGGCTTCACTATGAGCTGCACCCGCTGGTCGACCTCATCTTCACCGAGACGAATCCGGCTCCGGCGAAATGGTTGCTCGAGCACCTCGGCATCCTGCCGTCGGGCCGTGTGCGGCTGCCGCTCGTCGGCCCCTCCGAGGCCTCGCAGGCGAAGATCCTCGAGCGCTATGAGCTCGGCAAGCATCTCGTCCCGGCTGAGCTCGTGGCGTAGCGCGGGCCCCGGTATCGTTCTTCCCGTGAGCGAGAGCGCGACCGGGGAGGCGGCCGCCGGCGGTTCGTTGACGCTGCGGCGCGGCCTGCGACTGCTCCACGTTCTCGCCGAGCATCCCGACGGTCTCAGCATCTCCCAGCTCGCCGCCGAGCTCGACACGCACCGTGCCGGTGTCTACCGGCTGCTCGCCCCGCTTCTCGACGAGCGATTCGTGCAACGCCTCCCGGACGGACGCCACCGCCTCGGCATCGGGCTCGTCGAGCTCAGCAGCAGGGTCGCGCCACGGCTGCAGGAGGCGGTGCTGCCCGAGCTGCGCCGTCTTGCGGACGAGCTCGGCGCGACCGCGGCGATGACCGTCCGCGACGGCGAGGAGGCCGTCGTGATGGCAGTGGTCGAGCCACGCAACTCACGCATGCACCTTGCCTATCGCGTGGGTATCCGGCACTCCGTCGAGCGCGGCGCGTCAGGCATCGCGATCCTGGCTGCCCGTCCCTACCGGGACGGCGAGCGACCCGAGGTCACCGAGGCGCGGGCGCGGGGCTTCGTGCGCACCCAGGGCGAGATTCTCGCGGGGGCGACGGGCATCGCGGTCGCCTTGCAGGCCGGCGACGCATTCGGGGAGGCGAGCATCAGTCTCGTCTGGGTCGAGTCCAGGGACGAGGAGAGCGTCGTGCACGGCCTCATGGAGACCCGGGAACGCATCGTTGCGCTGCTCGGCTGAGCCGGGAGCGGTACTCCCGCATCCGGTCACGGAGCAGGCCCTCTGGCCGGTATGGCGACGATCTCCGCGAGGCTGCTCGTTGCGGCCGCGTCTGACGCACAGCACTGTAGTTGTACGCGTCGTCCTGAATGTGTACAGTGCGCGCGGAGGCAATGAATGATTGATTGTCTATATGATCCCCGACGTCTCGTGGTTGCGCCACGACGAGGGAAACGGCCTTGAACCCGGCCGAGGCGGTAGCGATCACGCCGGCCCGCGGCGCCGTGCCCGCCCGGGTCGACCACTTCATCGGGGGTGCGTGGCAGCCCTCGGACGACGGCCGCACCTTCGAGACGCTCGACCCGTCGACCAACACCGTCCTCACCCACGTCGCACGCGGTGGAGCGTCCGAGATCGACCGAGCCGTTGCAGCCGCGCGCGCCGTGCTGCTCGACGGCGTGTGGGCGGCCACGAGCGCGCGCGAGCGCTCGCGTGCGCTCAACCGCGTCGCCGACGCGATCGAGTCCCGAGCGGCCGAGATCGCTGACCTCGAGTCGCTGGATACCGGGCTGCCGATCACGCAGGCTCGCGGGCAGGCGGAGCGCGGAGCCGAGAACTTTCGTTTCTTCGCGGACATGCTCGTGACGATGAACGAGGAGGCGTATCGCGTCCCGGACCGCTTCCAGAACTACGTCATCCGGCGGCCGGTCGGAGTGGCCGGCCTGATCACGCCCTGGAACACGCCGTTCATGCTCGAGACATGGAAGCTCGCACCGGCGCTCGCGTCCGGTTGCCCGTCGATCCTCAAGCCTGCTGAATGGTCTCCGCTGACCGCCAACGTCCTTGCCGAGGCAGTCGCCGAAGCCGGCGTGCCGGCGGGAATGGTCAACGTCGTGCACGGTATCGGGGAAGAGGCTGGAGCGGCGCTCGTCGAGCACCCCGACGTTCGACTCATCTCGTTCACAGGCGAAACCGCCACCGGCGAGACGATCATGCGCGAGGCAGCGCCCGGGCTGAAGGGCCTGTCGATGGAGCTCGGCGGCAAGTCCCCCGTCGTCGTCTTCGCCGACGCCGACCTCGACGCGGCCGTCGATGCGGCGGTGTTCGGCATCTTCTCGCTCAACGGCGAGCGCTGCACAGCGGGATCGCGGCTGCTCGTCGAGGCAAGCGTCTACGAGGACTTCGTGGCGGAGGTCGGCGCACGCGCGCGCAGGATCCGCGTCGGTGCTCCGCACGATCCGCGCACCGAGCTCGGTCCGCTCATCCACCCGGAGCACCACGACCGCGTGCTCGAGTACGTCCGCGCCGGGTGCGACGAGGGCGCGCGGCTCCTCGCAGGCGGCGGCCGGCCCGACGGTCTGCAAGAGGGGAACTTCCTCGACGCCACGGTGTTCGCCGACGTGCGGCCGGAGCTGCGCATCTTCCAGGAGGAGATCTTCGGACCTGTCGTCTGCGTCACCCCGTTCGCCGACGAAGAGGAGGCGTTGCGTCTCGCCAACGGCGTTCGCTACGGCCTCGCCGCGTACATCTGGACGAGCGACGTGAAGCGCGCGCATCGGGTCGCGAGCTCGAGCGAGGCGGGCATGGTGTGGCTGAACTCGCACAACGTGCGCGACCTGCGTACCCCGTTCGGCGGCGTGAAGGCAAGCGGGGTCGGGCGCGAGGGCGGCAACCACTCGCTCGACTTCTATTGCGAACGGCAGATCATCCACGTCGCGCTGGGCGATCCGCACACCCCGCGTTTCGGCCTCGGCGACGGTGCCACGTGAGCGCCGTGCCGGTGACACAGGACGCAACCGACGCCTACGCGATGCGGTCGTGCCTGTCCCGGTTCGCCACCGGGGTTGCAGTCGCCGCGGTCGACGGCCCGGAGGGACGGGCCGGATTGACCGTCAACTCGTTCACGGCGGTCTCGCTCGAGCCTCCGCTCGTGCTGGTCTCGCTCCTCAAGAAGGCCCGGAGTCATGATCTCTTTCTGTCCCTGCCCTTTACGATCAACATCCTCGGCGCCGAACAGGAACGCCTTGCCGTCCACTTCGCCGGCACGCCGCACGTCGATCCTGTTGTCTGGGACAATGCCTCCCACATGCCGCGCCTCGCCGGAGCGCTCGCGGTGATCGACTGTGCGCCGTGGGCGACGTACGACGGTGGCGACCACACGCTGGTCGTCGGACAGGTGAGCGGGTTCCGCTACCGAAACGGCGACGGGCTCGGCTACTTCTACAGCCGCTTCGCGAAGCTCGAGGAACCTGTCCTCGGGATGGAATACATCTTCGGGTAGGAGGAGCATGCCGGTACGAACGGGTACGGAGTACATCGAAGCGCTCGACGAGCGCGCGATCCAGGTCGAGATCGAAGGGGAGCGCTTCACGGGGCGCGTCTCCGAGATCCCGCAGCTCCGGAACGTGGTGCGGACGTATGCGCCAGCTGTTCGACCTCCAGCACGACCCGGCGCTGCGCGACGTGATGACGTACGAGTCGCCGACGACCGGCGATCGCGTCGGCATGTCCTTCCTCCAGCCGCAGAGCGTCGACGACGTGAGTCGGCAGAGGCGCGGCGATGCGGGTCTGGGCCGAGTACTCGCTCGGCAACCTCGGTCGCACGGGCGACTACTGCAACAGCGCCGTGATGGCGATGGCGGCCGCTGCGGAGTGGTTCGGCCAGGACGACCCCGCCTACGGTGAGAACGTCCGCCGCTACTACGAGCACGTCCGGGAGAACGACCTGCTGCTGACGCACACGCTCGTCTACCCGCAGGCGAACCGCTCGGTCGGCCCGTCGCAGCAGAAGGAGCAGACGCTGGCGGCCCGGATCGTCGACCGCAACGACAACGGCATCGTGATCCGCGGCGCCAGGCTGCTCGCCACGATCGGGCCGTTCGCGGACGAGATCCTCGTGATGCCCTCGACCGTCCTCAAGGGAACCGACGACGACGCGCCGTACTCGTATGCGTTCGCGCTCCCCTGCGACGCTCCCGGCGTGCGCTTCCTCTGCCGCGAGAGCTTCGATCTCGGACGCAGTCATTTCGACCACCCGCTCGGGTCGCGCTTCGAGGAGATCGACGCAATCGTCGTCTTCGACGACGTCCTCGTTCCCTACGAGCGGTGCTTCATCGTCGGCCAGCCCGAGCTATGCAACGGGATCTACTCCGAGACAAGCGCCGCGGCGCACATGACGCATCAGGTGGTGACGCGGACGAGAGCGAAGACGGAGTACATCCTCGGCCTCGTCTCGCTGCTGACCGAGGCGATCGGGATCGAGCAGTTCCAGCACGTCCAGGAGAAGATCGCCGAGGTGATCGTCGCGCTCGAGACTGCCAAGGCACTGTCGCGGGCGGCGGAGGCCGATGCTGCGCCCAACCGCTTCGGCCTCGTCACTCCGGCCTGGGCGCCGCTCAACGCGTGCCGGAACTGGTACCCGAGGACGTACCCGCGCTTCACGGAGATCCTGCGGCAACTCGGTGCGAGCGGGCTGATGGCGCTGCCGACGGAGGCCGATGCCTTCGGCCCCGGGCAGGAGGACGTCGAGCGCTATCTGCAGAGCGCGACACTGGACGGGCAGGAACGGCTCCGCCTCTTCCGTCTCGCCTGGGACACGTGCCTCTCGGCGTTCGCCGGGCGCCAGTCGCTCTACGAATACTTCTTCTTCGGCGATCCGGTGCGGATGGCGGGCGCGCTCGTCGCCGGCTACGACCGGGAGCCCTACAAGCAGCGCGTACGCGAGTTCCTGTCACGTGACGACTGAAAAGGGAGGCTGTCGATGAGTAGTGCCGAGGTCGCGCAGAGCTTCTACGACGCGGTCGAAGGCGGGGATCTCCCGGGAGGTCTGGCTCTGCTTGCCCCCGACTGTGCGTGGACCGAGATGGAGGGCTTCCCGTACAGGGGCACCTACCACGGTCCGGTGGCGGTGCGCGACAACGTCTTCGCCCGGATCGGTGCGGAGTGGGAGGGATTCGCGATGACGGTCGACGAGGTGCTCGATGCCGGCGACAGGGCCGTGGGCATCGGCACCTACTCGGGCGTCTTCAAGGCGACAGGCAAGCCGATGCAGGCGCGCGTGGCGCACGTGTTCCGCGTCCGCGAGGGCAAGATCGTCGCCTTCGAGCAGTTCGCGGACACGTTCGAGGTCGCGCAGGCGGTAGGGGGCTGACATGTCGGCGGCAGGTGTCACGTACGACGTCGTCGTCGTCGGATCCGGATCAGGCTGGTGCCGTCGTCGCCCGCCGGCTCGTCGACGCGGGCGCGAGTGTGCTGCTGCTCGAGGCCGGTGCGACTGACGACAACCCCGCGATTCACGATCCGCCGCGCCTGTTCGAGCTGTGGGACAGCGAGCAGGACTGGGGCTACCGCACCGTGCCCCAGGCCGCCTGCGCGGGCCGCGAGCTGCACCTGCCGCGCGGAAAGGTGCTAGGCGGATCGAGCGCGCTGAACGGGATGATCTACGTCCGCGGGCATCGCAGCGACTACGACACGTGGGCCTATCTCGGGAACGCCGGCTGGGGTTACGACGACGTGCTGCCGCTCTTCAAGCGCTCCGAGGACTTCGACCTGGGTCGCGTCCGACTATCACGGCGCAGGCGGCCCGCTGCGGGTGCTGTCGCAGTACGAGCGTGCATCCCTTCCACGCCTCCGTCGTCGCCGCCGCGCAGGAGGCCGGCATCCCCTTCAACGACGACCACAACGGCGCCGACGCTCGACGGAGTCGGCTTCGCCCAGCTGAACATCAGGGACGGCGTCCGCGACGGCGTCACCGCCGCCTTCCTCAACCCGGTGCTCGACTCCGCGCCGCTGACCGTGCTCACGGGGGCGCGGGCGACGCGGCTGCTGTTCGACGGAACACGCTGCACCGGTGTGGAGCTGGTGCGGAACGGGATCGTCGAGCAGGCGCACGCCGAGCACGAGGTCGTCGTCTGTGCCGGCACGATCGAGTCGCCCAAGCTCCTGCTGCTCTCCGGCATCGGCGACGGAGCAGACCTGAGCCGGCTCGGAATCGACGTGGTCGTCGACCTGCCCGGTGTCGGCCGCAACCTGCACGACCACGTGCTGTCGCCGGTGATCCACGCATCCGCGACGACGATGCCCGAGGTGCTGCCGGGCCTGCAGCAGCTGCACAGCCATCTGTTCTGCGCACAGCCGGCCGGGCCTTCCCGGCCCCGACCTGCAGCCGCTCTTCTTCCACCTGCCGCTCTACCTCGAGGGCATGGAGGGCCCGCCCGACGGCTACACGCTGATGGCCGGGGTGATCAGGCCCGCGAGCCGCGGCTCGCTCACGGCTCGCCTCCAGCGATCCGAGCATCGCGCCGCTCGTCGATCCGGCGTACCTGAGCTGTGACGCCGATGTCGACGCGCTGGTGGCCGCCATCGAGCTGTGCCGCGAGATCGGAAGCCAGGCCGCGCTCGGCGGAGTGGCGCGGCGCCGAGCTCTATCCGGGTCGAGGGCGCACGCTCGCGGAGGCGCTGCGGGACTACGTCCGCACGACGGCGATCACGTATCACCACCAGGTCGGCACGTGCAAGATGGGCGTCGACGAGCTGGCCGTCGTCGATCCCGAGCTCCGGGTCTACGGGATCGACGGCCTGCGGGTGGCGGACGCGTCGATCATGCCGTTCGTCACCTCGGGCAACACGCACGCGCCCACAGTGATGATCGGCGAGCGTGCCGCGGATCTCGTTTCCCGAGCACTTGGAGCGAGGCTTGCCCATGCCTGACATCGGGATCATCGGAGCCGGCACGGCGGGCCTGCACCTCGCGCTCATGCTCCAGCAACGCGGCGTCGACGCGACGCTGTACGCCGAGCGCGACGTGGACGACGTCCTCGCCGGAGGCCTTCCGAACACGGTTGCGCACCATCACCTCACCCGCGCTCGCGAAGAGGCGCTGGGCGTCGGCCACTGGGACGACGACGGGCCGGCGTACGGCCGGCACTGGCATTACTTCGGCGGCGAGCAACCCCTCGCGTTCCCCGGTGACTTCACGAAGCCGAGCCTCGCGGTCGACTACCGGCTCTACCTGTCACGACTGCTCGGAGACTTCGAGGATCGCGGAGGCAGCGTCCGGCTCGGGACCGTCGCCGTGGCAGAGCTCACGCCTCTGTCCGAGAGACACGACCTCGTCGTCGTCTCGACAGGCCGGGGCGGATGGAGCGAGCTCTTTCCGTCGATCGAGGGCCGGTCCCTCGCTGCGCCGCGGCGCCACCTCTCGGCGGGCATCTATACGGGGGTCGGGTACACGCGTCCGCTCGGCGTCACGTTCGGGGTCTCGCCGGGACACGGCGAGATCATCGAGATCCCGATCCACACGTTCGAGGGCAATGCGACGGCGCTCCTGTTCGAGGCGGTCGCCGGGCGGCGGGCTCGACGTGGTCGCCGGCACGCCGTACCGCGACGATCCGGGCGCCTACGAGCGTCTCGTGCTCGATGCGCTGCGCGAGCATTTCCCGCCGATCTTCGAGCGCGTCGATCCGGCCGCCTTCGGCCTGACCCGACCCAGCAGCATTCTCCAGGGCGCGGTCACGCCGACGGTGAGGGAGTCGTCCGCGCGGCTCTCCAACGGGATCCACGCGATCGCGGTCGGGGACGCCCATGTCACGGTCGACCCGCTCGTCGGTCAGGGGGCCAACGCCGCCTCCTTCGCCGCCTGGGTGCTGGGCGAGGCGATCCTCGAGGACGGCCCGCTCGACGAGGCCTTCTGCCGCCAGGGTCGACGAGCGGCGGCTCCCGTTCGTGCTCGGTGCCTTCGACTGGACGAACTTCATGACCGCCCCCGAGCCGCACCTCTTCGCCCTGGTGGGGGCGATGTCCCAGAACACCGCGCTCGTCGACGATTTCACGGACAACTTCAACCACCCGGACCGGCAATGGGCACATCTCTCGACACCGGAAGCGACGGCGGCGTACATCGGCAGCTTCGAGCAAGGGCGGGCGTGACGAGCCCGCGCCTTGATACCGGCCGGTTCCGCCCGGGCGAGCGGCTGGTCCTGTTCGCTCTGCACACACCTGTGCGGCAGGCACGGGACGCTATACAGTTGCGGTATGGCGACGGCCGCGACGGTGCGAAACGAGTCCTTGCGCTCGCTCGAGCGCGGCATCGCGGTGATTCAGGTCTTCTCGCGGGAGCATCCGGCGCTGACGCTCAGCGATGTTTCGCGTCTCACGGGTCTCACGCGCGCCACGTGCCGGCGCATCCTGCTCACGCTCGAGAAGCTGGGACACGTCCGCTCGGACGGCCGCAACTTCTCGCTCACGCCCCGCGTGCTGACACTCGGCTGGGCCTACCTCGCGTCGCTCAACCTCTCGGAGCTCGCGCAGCCGCTGATGGAGGACCTCGTCGAGCGCACGAAGGAGTCGTGCTCCGCCGCGACACTCGACCCGCCCGACATCGTCTACGTCGCACGTGTGCCGACGCGGCGGATCATGACGATCGCGCTCGGCGTCGGTGCGCGGCTGCCGGCCCATGCGACGTCGATGGGGCGCGTGCTGCTCGCCGCGCTACCCGACGACGAGCTCGAGCGATTTCTCGCCGAGACCCCGCTCGAGCAGCTGACCGAGCGCACGATCACCGATCCGGACGAGCTCCGTGCCGCCGTGGCGGAGGTGCGCGAGCAGGGATGGGCGCTCGTCGACCAGGAGCTCGAGACCGGCCTGCGTTCGGTGGCCGCGCCGATCAACCGGCCTCCGTGCGGCACGATTGCCGCGATCAACGTCTCCGCGGCCGCGCATCGCGTCTCGATCGACGAGTTTCACACGCGTATCCTCCCCGCCCTGCTCGAAACGGCGGAATTGATCTCGGCGGGTGCGAGCAGCACCCCTGCGGGAGAGTGGCAGATTGCGACATCGGCCCGGCTGCGTGCAAAACCCGCCTCTCCCGCGGCTGTGTAGGAGGCGGGGGGAGCCTCCGTACGCCGGGCTCGGGAGCCGGGCGGGCGGAGTCTCCATCCGTCCACTGGACACCCGTGGGCAGCCTTGACACTGCGAGCACGACCCCAGTAGATTGGCGCTGTTCGTACTGATGTTCGCCACGCGCACAACCGAACGACGAACCCCGTCGTCTCAGCAAGCAGATGAGTCGTTCGGCAAGAGGGACCGAAGAGGAGAAGAGGGCACGCGGCAACAACCCGAGCTTGACGGCTCATTCGTCTAGGCGCCGCTGACGCAACGGTCGGCGCGCGCAAATCCCTGCCTGCACCACCTCGACGAGGAGAGTGGAATGAGTGCGAAGAAACTGAGTATCGGCCTCGCGGTCGCCCTGATTGCGAGCGTCGCGCTCGTGGCGGCGATCTCGGCGGGAGCCAGCACGGGGTCGTCGAATGCCGTCGTCGGCTCGACGGCGAGCGGCGCCACGAGCGTCTGCGGCCTCGGCAACGGCAAGAAGGCCGTGCGTGCGCCGATCAAGCTGGGCGGCATCTTCACGTCGATCCCGGGCGTCGACTTTACGACGATCGGCAAGATCGCCCAGGCGTACTTCAAGTGCGTGAACGACAACGGCGGCATCAACGGCCGGCCGATCTCCTACACGCTCTACACCGAGCAGCTCGACGCGGCGCAGAACAGGAGCCTCGCCAAGAAGCTGATCGAGAGCGACAAGGTCGTCGGCGTCGTCGGCAACACGAGCCTGATCGAGTGCGCCATCAACGCCAAGTACTACAAGCCGAAGGGGTACTACGTGATCGGCGCCGGCGTCCCCGGCGAATGCTTCGGCTCGTCGAACTTCGCCGCAGTCAACATGGGCCCGCGCTACAGCGACATCGGTGCCGCGCAGGCGCTCGTCCGGCAGGGTGCGAAGTCGCTCGTCGTCTCGTCGCCGAGCAGCGGTGGCCGAATATGCCAACGGTGGCGCTCGAGCTCGTCGCGAAGGCGGCCGGTCTGCCGTACAAGGGCTTCGGCGAGAACCTGCCGCTGACCGACCCGAACTCGATCGTGCAGAAGCTCGTGCAGGCGGCCGGGCCCGGGCGGCGGCGTGATCCTCGACTACACGCCGGAGTCGGCGACGCCGCTGCTCAAGGCCGCAGCGGCCCAGGGCGTGATCGACAAGGTCAAGTGGGGCTCCTCGACCCCGGCAGCCAATGAGCTGGTGGCGGGCGAGAATCCGGCGTTCGACGGCAAGATCGCCGTCAACTCGGAGTTCGGCCTGCTCACCGACAAGGGGCCGGACATGACGCTGTACCGGGCGATCACGGCCAAGTACGCGAAGAACGTGCCGATCCAGAGCTTCGGCCAGATGGGCTTCCTCGTCGGCAAGTTCGTCACGAAGGCGCTCCTCACCGCCAAGGGTGCCGTCACCGCGAAGTCGTACAACAACGCGGTGCGGGCGCTGAAGAACGAGAAGTCCGACATCCTCTGCAAGCCGTGGTACTTCGGCAACGCGCTGCCGTACCACATCCCGAACAACACGGACATCACCGTCACCTACGACAAGGGCCAGCTGAAGAAGACCGAGCCGTGCTTCGAGATCCAGGCGGTCGATCCGCAGCTCGCGCAGACTCGGAAGTGGGAGAAGCAGTACAACCTGAACACGGCGAAGTAGCCGGATAACACGTGACGTCTGCCGGGGGCGGCTGTGGTTGGATCGCAGCCGCCCCCGGCATTACTGTTCTCTACTCTCTCCTCGTTCTTCGTCGATCCGACCCTGGGAGCTGATCAGACCGCGTGACACAGGTGCGGAAGACCCTCCATGCATAGCCTGCTCGGCTTCACCATCTTCGGCGTCGACTGGGAGTTCTTCAAGCCGTACCTCGTGCTCGGCTTCGCGCTCGGGGGCGTGTACGCGCTCTCGGGCGTCGGCCTCGTCGTCCTCTACCGGTCGACGGGCGTCGTCAACCTTGCCTTCGGCGCCATCGGCGGCGCGGGGGCGCTCATCGCCTGGTGGCTGGGCCAGCACACGGGCACTCCTGACTGGCTCCAATATGTCGTCGCGATCGCCTTCGGCGGCCTCGTCACCCTGCTCTACGGCCTCGTGTTCGGGCCCGCCTTTGCCCCCCGCGACCCGCTCGTGAAGATGATGGGCACGCTCGGGCTCTCGCTGATCCTGCTCGGGCTGATGGCGTGGCGCTCGCCCGTCGACGCGGCCACCGTCCGCATCCTCACGCTGAAGAGCTCCAGCTGGACGTTCACCGTCGCCGGCGTGGTCGTGACGTGGACGCAAATCATCGCGATCGGGCTCGCGATCGTGATCACCGTCGGCACGACGATCTTCCTGCGCCAGACCGGCCTCGGCACTGCGATGCGGGCGCTTGCCAACGACCGGGAGATCAGCGCCACGCTGGGCGTTCCCGTTCGGCGCGTCGAGGCAGCCGCCTGGCTCGGGTCCGGCCTCGTGTGCGGCGTCTCCGGGCCTGCTGCTCGCCGACCTCCTGCAGACGCTCGACTACTCGGCGCTCACCTTCCTCGTCACCTTCGCGCTCGCCGCAGCGTTGATCGGACGGCTCACGTCCCTCTGGGCGACGCTGCTCGGCGGGCTCGGGCTCGGGATCGCCCAGGCCGTCCTCAACCCCTACTTCTCGATCGCGCCGTACCGGCGGGTGGCGCCGTTCGCGATCGCGATCATCGCGCTCCTCTGGCTCGGCAGGCGGCGTGTGGTCGTCATCTCGAGAACGGGTCGATGAGCGGCGTTCCCGCACCGGCCGGCGTCGGACGGACCCTCGACCGGCTGGAGCCGGGCACTGCTGCGCGCGGCGCCGCGGTCGCCGGCGTCGCTCCTCATCGCCCTCTTCGTCGTCCCGCTCACGGGCGGAGACTGGGTCGGGACATTCACGAGCGTCGCGATCTATTCGGTCGTGGCGGCGGGCCTCGGGATCCTCTACGGCCGGGTCGGGATGATCTCGCTCGGCCAGATCGGCTTGCTCGCGATCGGCACGTGGGTCGGCGCGCGCCTCGCCTACGGCACGTCGCTCCCCTTTCCCGTCCTCCTCCTCGCGACCGGGCTCATCACGGCGGCGGTCGGGGTCCTGATCGGGCTGCCGGCGTTGCGCCTGTCGGGGCTGCACCTGGCGCTTGATCACCCTCATGGCCGCGGGGGCGATCACCGAGATCCTCAATCAAACGAGGTTCCCGAACGGCGGCGGCGGCTTCAAGGGCCTGATCCTCTCGGGCGACTTGCGGGAGATCCCTGACGTCAGGCGGCCCAGTCTCGCCGAGGGCGACACCGCGTACTACCGCTACGTCGTCATCGTCTGCGCCCTGATGTTCGCGTCTGGCGCTGCTGCACGTCGCGGGCAAGGCGGGACGTGCGTGGGCGGCGATCCGGGAGAGCGAGCCCGCCGCACTTGCTGCCGGCGTCAACATCACGCTCTACAAGCTCTGGGCGTTCGCGCTCGCGTCGTTCATGACAGGTGTCGCCGGGTGCCTGCTCGCTGCGCAGGTCTCCACCCCGCGCATCGAGTCGTTCCCGACGCAAGCGTCGATCACGCTGCTCGCGACAGCGCTGATCGGCGGTATCTACACGTTCTGGGGCGCGATCGTCGCCGGCGTGTTCATCCAGCTGCTGCCGTTCGTCTTCCAGGCCAAGTGGGGGCTCGACCGCAACTTCCTCCTCATCATCTTCGGCGTCGGGCTGCTGCAGGTGCTGCTGACCGCTCCCGGCGGCATCGTCGTAGCAGCTGCCCAAGGACATGCAGAAGCTCGGGCGTCTCGTGGTGAGGCTCGTGCGCCGGGGCGGTGAGCCGGCGTGATCGAGATCGAGGATCTCACCGTGCGCTTCGGCGGGGTGACACCGATCGACACGATGAGCGTCGTCTTCGCGGCCGGGACGTGCGGCCTCATCGGGCCCGAACGGCGCCGGCAAGACGACGTTCTTCAACGTGCTCAGCGGCTTCGTCCGGCCTGCGTCCGGCTCGATCGAGGCGTTCGGCGAGGACCTCCTCAAGCTGGCCGACTACCGGCGGGCGCGATGGGGGCTTCGGCGCACCTTCCAGACGGAGCAGGCGATCGAGGGGCTGTCGGTGTTCGACAACGTCGCCATGATCCACGAGCACTCGGGTGCCAAGCGTGCAACGAGGCGCGAGGAAGTGCTGGACGCGATCGACTTCGTCGGCCTCGACGTGCCTGCGTCCGTGAAGGTGGGAGGGCTCGGCGCCGGTGAGCGGCGCCTGATCGAGGTTGCGCGGGCCGTCGTCGGGAAGCCGCGGGTCGTCCTTCTCGACGAGCCCGGAGCCGGTCTGCCCGACGAGGAGACCGAGCATCTGGGCGAGGTGATCCGCGGCATCCCGGAACGCTTCGGGGCGCTCGTGATCCTGGTCGACCATGACATGAGCCTCGTCTCGGCCTGTTGTGAGACGACGGCCGTTCTCGATTTCGGCAGGCTGATCGCCTCCGGGCCGACGCCGGAGGTCTTGCGGGACGTGCACGTGATGCGGGCCTACCTGGGCACGGAGGAGGAGCTGTGAGCGCGACGACGACCGCGACCGGGCTGCGCCTCGAGGGCCTCTCCGTCCCCCGTGGCGGGCGTACCGTCGTGTCCGATGTCTCCGTCGAGATCCCGCCGGGCGAGGTGACGGCGCTGCTCGGCCCGAACGGCGCCGGCAAGTCGACCCTGGTGCTTGCGGTCGCGGGGGTGCTGCGGGCCAGTGCAGGCCGGGTGCTGCTCGGAGACCAGGACATCACACGGCTCCGGCCCGAGCGTGTGCGCGGCGCCGGCGTCGCGGTCGTCGCGGAAGGAAGGCGGCTGCTGCCCGAGCTCTCCGTCGAGGACAATCTTCGCGTCGCCACCTACTCGCTGAACCGGGACGAGGCACGACGCGGAGTCGCCCGCGCGCTCGAGCTGTTCCCGGAGCTCGAGAAGCGCTGGAGTGTCCCGGGACGTCTGCTCTCCGGCGGTGAGCAGCAGATGGTCGTGCTCGCGCAGGCACTCGTCTCGCATCCCAGTATCCTGCTCGTCGACGAGCTCTCGCTCGGGCTCGCACCGGTGGTCGTCAAGCGCCTCGTGCCGACGTTGGAGGCGGTTGCCGCCTCAGGTGTGGGCGTCTTCCTGATCGAGCAGTTCGCCCATGTCGCGCTCGGATTGGCCAAGACCGCCTACGTGCTGGAAGGCGGTCGGATCCGTTATCACGGCACCGCGCAGGAGCTGACCGACAATCCCGAGCTCCTGCATTCGGCCTATCTGCTGCGCGAGCGGGTCCGCGACGCAATCACCGACACGACCGACGAGGACGCGAGCTAGCTACAGAACGCCCACGCCGTCGTCGTGCAGCAGACGTCGGTGTGTCTCCCCTGCTCGTACGGGAGACACTCCGCAGGGCAACAATTCACGCAGATACTCGAGATGCGCCGCCATCGCGCGCTGGGCGGCGGCAGGCTGTCGCAGCCGGATCGCGCGCTGGATCTTGCCGTGCTGGAGCAGGATCGCGTCTCCGTCGATCGAGCCGCCGATCGTGTCGATCAGGGACGGCTGCAGCACGTCGAGCGTCCAGCTCGTGAACGCCCGCAGTAGCTCGTTGCACGCCGTCGCCGCGATCACGCGGTGGAACCGTGTGTCGGCGATCCGAAACGCCTCCGAAGCGGGATGATGCCCCACCGCCGCCGCGATCGCCTGCTCGAGCTGGTGCGCCGTCATCTCGGTCGCGTGCTGCGCCGCAAGGCCGGCGAGGGGCACCTCGAGATAGAGGCGCGCGTCGAGCAGCTCGTCGAGCGAGACACTGTCGGTCTCGAGCATGGCGGCGATCGAATCGCTGACATTGCGCCCCATGCCTTCGTTCTGGCTGCTCTCGACGAAGATGCCGCCGCCGCGCCCTTGCGAGGAGCGAATGAGGTGGGAGCCGGCGAGGAGGCGCAGCCCTTCGCGCAGTGTCGGCCGGCTGACGCCGAACTCGGTGGCGAGCTCCTGTTCCGTGCCGAGGCGCTCACCCGGCCGCAGCCCTCGCGACGAGAGGTAGCGGCGGATCTCGAACGCAACGTGCTCGCTGGCGTCGCGGCGCGGTGCTCCAAAGCGTGTCCTCGTTCCAGGTGCAGCCTGTTGCTCGCCGCCGGCGCCCGGAGCGCTCACGGCGCGAAGCTCTCGTCGGGGATCACGGTGACGTCGAGCAGCAGCGGCTCCGTGCGGCTCGCGAGACCAGGAAGCACCTCGTCGAGGGCCTCCAGGAGCTCGCCGTGCCTCCGTACGCTTCGGGCCGGGCAACCGAGAGCTCGGGCGATTCCCCCGATGTCGACTCCGAAGCCCGGCCACGGGGCGCTACCACCCTGCTGCTCCACGAGCCGGTCCATTACCGCGTAGCCCCCGTTCGAGAGGATCACGAAGAGGGCCCCCACGTCGTAATGCGCCGCGCTCCACAGCGCCTGGATCCCGTAGAGCGAGGACCCGTCGCCGACGACCGCCACAACGGGCCGGTCGGGCCGGGCCATGCGGAGGCCTGTCGCAGCCGGTAGCGCGAAGCCCAGACCTCCCATCGCGGCGCTCAGGAAGCCAAGGGGCGCGCGGGCCGGTATGCGAGCGTGTAGCTCGGGACGGTTGGACGGCGTCTCCTCGATCACGACGGCGTCGTGCGGCAGCCGCTCGGCAAGCGCGGCGAGCACGTGTCCGGCGCGCAGAGGCTCGCCTCCCGTCGGAGGAGTCGGCGCGTCCGGCCGCTCGAAGGGCGTGGGCCGCTCTCCGTCGCGTGCAGCCACGATCCGTGCGAGCTCGGCACAGACCGCCGCGGGCGGCGCCAGCACGGCCAGGTCGACCGGACTGCGATGTGCTTCCGCCGGATCCCGGGTAATGACGGCGGTGCGCGTTCCGGGCTCGAGGAATGGGCCCGGCTCGTACGGGTACTGCCGCAGGAACGGGGCACCGACGGCGACCACGAGGTCGTAGGGGGCCAGCAGGCGCCGTAGCCGCGTGCGGTCGGCGGGTAGGTGGCCCGCGAAGTGCGGATGATCCTGAGGGAACCCCGCCCTGGCGCCGAAGGACTCCTGCCACACGGGGCAGCGGAGACGCTCCGCGAGCGCGACGAGCGCCTGCCAGGTGTCACTGTCGTCCGCACCTGCGCCGACGACGAGGGCCGGCGCCCGAGCCTGCTCGATCAGCGCCGCCAGCTCGGCCACCGCCCGTTTGCCGGCACCGCCGGCGCGTACGACGCGCACCGCGGCTGCGTCTTCGTGATCGTCGTCGGCTGCGGCCGACCAGTCGTCCATCGGCGCGATCACGATCGCGGGCCCGCAGCCGGTGACCGCTTCGTGGCACGCGCGGGCCACGGCACCGGGAATGTCCTGTGGCCGGACCGGCTGGTCGACCCAGACCGGGTAATCACCCGCGAGTCCCTGCAACCTGCCCGAGAGGAACGGCTCGAGCGCCAGGTGGCGGCGGTCCTGCTGCCCGACGAGCACGACGAGCGGCGCGCGGTTCACCCGCGCGGTCGCGAGAGCGCCGACGGCGTTGCCGAGCCCGGCAGTCGTATGGAGGATCGCGAGCGCAGGTTCGTCGCGCCCGATCGCCCATCCGGTCGCCATGCCGACGACCGAGCTCTCGTGCAGCGCAAGCACGAAGCGCAGGTCCTCCGGCAGGTCTGCGAGCAACTGGATCTCGGTCGAGCCCGGGTTTGCGAACAGCGACGTCAGACCTCGCTCGCGGAAGACGTCGAGCGTCGCATCGCGGACGGTGCGAGCGGCCACGGCGCCATCCTACTGCAAATGATTTGACATTTGCGTCGTGGCGCAGGACGATGGCGCCGTGAAGGTGACGATCGCCGGCGGAGCGGGGGGTGTCGGCGCCTCTACGGCCTTCAACCTCGTCCTCATGCAGGGCGGCCAGGAGATCGTGCTCGTCGACGTCCGGCCCGAGATGATCACGTCGCACGTGATGGACCTCGACCAGACCGTCGAGGTGTCGCCCGGATGCACCGTTCGTGGCGGCGACGGCGCGGACGTCCTGGATGCCGACATCCTCGTGCTCATCTCTGCGACACCGCTCACGGTCGGTACCTCCCGTCTCGACTACCTGACGAAGAACGCCTCGATCGTGGACGAGGTCACGAACCGGCTGCCGGCGGAGTGGCCCGGTGTCCTGATCGTCGTCACGAATCCCGTCGACCCGCTCGTGACGCGGATCGTGAGAGGCACGGGTATCGAGCGGCGCCGGGTCGTCGGCTACACGATCAACGACACCCTGCGCCTGCGCACCGGCCTCACGAAGGCGCTGGGACTCGCGCCGGGCAGTGTCCAGGCCTGGGTCGTCGGTGAGCACGGCGACCTCAGCGTGCCGCTGTACGACCGTGTCACGGTAGACGGCGTGCAGGTGCGACCCAGCGACGAGCAGATCGCCGTCGCGGAGGAGTACCGGCGCACGTGGTACGTGCGGCACGTCGCACTCGACTCCGGGCGCTCGTCGACCTGGACGTCGGGTCTCGGTGTCGCCCGCATGGTGGCTGCGATTGCGGGCGGCGGCGGGGAGCTCTGGCCGGCGTCCGTCGTCCTCGAGGGGGAATACGGCATCAGCGGTGTCGCGGTCAGCGTGCCGGTCACCCTCGGCCGCGGCGGCGCCGAGCAGATCCACGAATGGGATCTCGCGCCCGCAGACCTGGTTGCACTGCAGGCGTCCGCCGCATTCGTCCGGGAGGCTGTCGACAGCCTCTAGCGACGGGCGAGCTCCCGCGCGACGCAGTCGAGGTTCGCCCGCCAGACATCCTCGGGGAGGGGCGGCAGGACATCGTCCCAGATCGCCGCGAAGCTCCCGACCAACTGTGGAAAGCGGGCCGGACGGGCGATGAACCACCAGTGCAGGTGCTCGCCGCCGTCGCCCCAACGGCAGACGTGCACCCTGCCGATCTCTCCGACAGAGCGCACGGCACGTTCGATACGCGCAATCAGAAGACCAAGCTCTGAAGCAAGCTCGTCGGGGAGGTCGCCGGGCTCGGCGACATGCTGCCGCGGCTCGAGGAGCACGACGACCGGAAGCCCCGACGGTTCGTCGAGCCCGCGCAATCGCCAGCGGCCGTCGTTCCAGAGGTAGTCATCGTCGGGCGAGGCGCAGCTGCGGCACGCGACTCCGCCGGCGCCGTGACGCGGAGGATCGACGGCGTCGGGAGGGCGGAGCATTCGAGGTCGCATCTCACCGTCGAAGGGGAACGTCTCCCACTCCTCGGTCGGCGGCATTTTCAGGCTGTCGGCAACCCGCTCGTAGAGCTGCTCGGGCGACTCCGGCATCCTGCAATCCTACGACGCCCTCCAGCAACGCAGGTGCAGCCGCCGGACTCGCTAGGGCTCAAGCGGGCATGACGACGACGGCGCGGCCGACGATCTCGCCGCGGTCGAGCGCGGCGTAGGCCTCGGGTGACTCCTCGAGCGTGAAGCGGCGGCTGACGCTCTCGTGGGGACGCAGGATGCCGCGCTCGATCATCTGGAGCAGGCGCGGCATGTCGCTCCGGGGGCGCCCGCCGTAGGAGCCGATGATGCGGAGCCCGCGACGGACGAGCCGGGTGACGTCGATGGGTGCCCGCACCCCGATCGGCGCGATGCCGACTGCGACGATCCGGCCGCCGTCTGCGAGCATGTCGAGTGCCTGCAGAAACGTCTGCTCCCGCCCCAGCGCCTCGAAGGCGACGTCCACGCCTCCGTCGGTGAGCTCGAGCACGCGGGCGACCGCATCCTCCTGCGAGGCGTCGACCGTGTCCGTCGCTCCGAGCTCGCGTACGGCCGCGAGCTTGCCGGCGTTGACGTCGACCGCGACGACCTGCTGGGCGCCGTAGGCCCGGGCGAACTGCACGATCAACGACCCGACACCGCCGGCGGCAACCACTGCCACGCGCTCGCCGGCACGCAGATCGGCGCCGTGGGTGACGGCGCCGTAGGCGGTCAGGGCCGCGCATCCGAGCACGGCCGCCTCGTCCAGCGACTGGCTCGCCGGGAGATCGAAGACCGCAGTCGCCGGGACGACCGCGTACTCCGCCAGGCCGCCCATCGAGTACATCGCGAGCGGCGAGCCGTCCGGGCGGAACAGCCGTGTCTCGCCGTCGTAGAGCGTCCCGCGCAGGCGGTTGAACGAGAAGAACGGCTCGCAGATGTCGTCGCGGCCGCGCGTACACGCAGGACAGCTCCCGCACGGCATGATGAACGTGCCGATCACCCGCGATCCGACCGCAGGCCCTGCCACCCCCTCACCCAGTTCGACCACGGTCCCGGAGATCTCGTGGCCGAGCACCGCCGGCGTGGGGAAGGCGACCTCTCCCTTGATCACATGGAGATCCGTATGGCAGACGCCGCAGGCTGCCACCTTGACGAGGATCTCGCCCCGCCTGGGCCCCGGGACGGGAATCCGCTCAACCTCGAGCGGCATCCCCGGGGCCGGAAGCACCGCTGCCAGCATCGTCTGCGTCATCTGCCGGGGCAGCTTAACCCCTCGGTGCCCGCCGGCCTCTGTTGATCACGTCCACACGATGCTCTATTAATCCTCACCATGGAACCCACCGTGAATGCTCCCAAGGCCGCCCCCAAGCTGTTCGGCGGGTTCGGCGTCGACACGCTCCTCGCCGGGCTCATCCTGCTCGTGGGCTCGGTCCTGTTTCTGTCGCTCGCGCCGTTCACGTTCCAGATCTACCTCGCCATTCATGTGATCGCCGCCTTCGTCTGGGTCGGGGGAGACATCACGCTGACGACGCTCGGCATCGTGTTCGAGCGCCGCGGGGAGGGCGACACCCTCGCAGCGCTGGGACGGATGGGGACCTGGATCGGGACGCGGGTCTATACCCCGGCGCTCTTCGTCGTGATCGCGTTCGGCATCGCGCTCATGCACGAGATGGATATCGAGTGGGGCCAGTTCTGGGTCATCTTCGGGCTGATCGGCTGGGCCTGCGCCGGTCTTCTCGGTATCGGCTTCGTCGGGCCCGAGCTGGGCCGCATCGACGAGGCGGCCCGGACACACGGGCCCGAGTCCCCGGAGGTGGCGGTGCGCGTCAAGCGGCTCTTCATGATCTTCCGCTTCGACACGGCGCTGCTGATCCTGATCGTGCTCGACATGACCGCCCAGCCGCACTTCTAGGCCGGCGGCCTGTCGCCGCTCGGCGGCTAGCGAGCGAGGATCTGTGAGAAGGCCCGGGCCAGCAGGGCCTCGGCGTCATCGTCGGCCGCCCGTGCCCGCCATGCAACGAAGCCGTCGGGACGGATGAGCACCGCTCCCGCCGGGCCGGTCCCGTACAGCTCCTCGAAGCGGCCCTCATCGTCGACGAGATCTCCGTCGCTCGCGACGCGGTAGGCGTCGACGGTGCAGCCGAGTTGTGATGCCGCCGCGCGAGCAGCGTCGCACCATCTCTCGCCGGCTCGCCCGGTGAGGGCGACGAAGCCGCCGCCCATGAGGTCGAGTACCGAAATCGGCGCGCCGTCCCGGTTTACCACGAGGTGGGGGGCGCGGGTGCCCGGACGGGCCGATGGTGCGTGCGGGTCCTCGACGACCGCGTCGTCCCCGTCCGCCTCGAGGAGCACGGCGTCCGAGCGGTACCGGTAGCCGAGCTCGACCGTCGCCTCCGGGACGATCGGCTGCAGGTTCTCCTTGCCGAGCTCGGGCGCGAGCCGGAGCACGTACCTCGTGTACGCCTGCTCGACGGTGAGCTCTGCGACCGGCAGGCGCTCCGCCTCATAGGTCGAGAGCAGCTCCGGTCCGGCGGTGCCGCCGAGCACGAGAGCGAGCTTCCACGCGAGGTTGTGACCGTCCTGGACGCCCGTGTTGCCGCCGAAGCCGCCGGTGGGGGGCATGTTGTGCGCTGCGTCGCCTGCGACGAACACGCGCTCGTGCCGGAGCTGCGCCGCCCATTCCGCACACGCGTTCCACCGCTGCACGTTCTCGATCTCGATCGGAAGGTCGGGTGCTCCGAGCGCCTCGCGCACGAATGCCGTGCAGCGCTCCTCGGAAGTGTCCGTCCAGAGGTCGGTGGAGCGATTGCCGTCTGCGTCGATGGCGGTGTTGACGACGAGAAAGCCGGCATCGGCGGCCTTCGAGAAGCGGAAGAACCCCTGCAGGCGGGGCCCGAAGACGTAGATCACGCTCAGGTTGCGATCGCCCAACAGCGGCCGCACATCCGCGCGGAAGTAGATCGTGATGCTGTCCGAGAACGTCCCGTGACCCAACAACGGAATTCCGAGTCGCTGTCGAACGGGGCTGTGGCTGCCGTCTGCCGCGACGAGGTATCGGGCACGCACCGTGCGCTCGCGACCATCACCCCGCTCCCTCACCAGTGCGGTCACGCCCTCGCCGTCGACCTCGAACGAGATGAGCTCGGTGTTGTAGGCGAGTCGGGCGCCGAGCGCCTCGGCCCGCGCCCGCAGAATCGGCTCGAGCGCGATCTGGGTGATGAACAGCCGCGGTGACGGGCTCAGCTCCTCGACGCCCTCGTTGATGTTGCGGAAGTACCAGTCGATCTCCCGGCCGCCGAGCGACTCGACCGACACGATCGCCCCGTTCTGGACGAACTCGCCTCCCGAGGCCTCGACGATGTCGGGTTCCAGGCCGAGGCTGCGGTACAGCTCGATCGTCCGTTGGTTGAAGAGTGCCGCCCGCGGATGGATCGCGGTGCCCGGGTGCCGCTCGACCACGAGCGATGGGATCCCGTGCCCACCCAGGAACAGCGCCGTCGACAGGCCGACGAGGCTCCCGCCGGAGATCAGGACTGGGACGTCGTCGCCTGCCACGCTCTCAGCTCTCTCGACACCGGTTTGGATCATCTCAGACCTCCTCGAGGCAGCGGGTGGGCCGACCCGCCGAGTGCTAGAGGGCGATTCGGCGCTCATCGGGCTCGATGCGGTAGTCGTTGATGCTCGCATCCCGCCGGCGCATCAACCCGTCCGCATCGAACTCCCAGTGCTCGTTGCCATGACTGCGCCACCATTGCTGCTCGGCGTCCCGAGACTCGTATTCGAAGCGCACCGAGATGCGGTTGTCGCCGAAGCACCACAGTTCCTTCTCGAGCCGGTAGTCGAGCTCTCTGGCCCACTTCCGACGGAGAAAGTCCCGTATCGCATCACGTCCCCGGAAGAACTCGTCCCGGTTGCGCCACTCCGAATCCTCCGTATACGCGAGCGCGACACGGTCGGGATCGCGGCTGTTCCACGCATCTTCCGCCGCCTGCACCTTCTGCCTGGCGGTTTCCTCGGTGAACGGCGGCAGCGGCGGTCTCGGGGTCATCGCGTGCTCCGGTCTGCGCTCACGAGCGCACGGAGGCTCGCATGTTCCTCCCGGCAGGCGGGGCAGCCGGCGAGGTGCGCGCGCATCCCCGGCACGATGGCTTCGGCGTCCCGGCCGTCGAGCTCGAGCTCGACATAGCGGTCGAGCTCGTCGAAACAGACGTCGCAGCCGACCTCCGGCTCCGCCGGGCCGAGGAGCCGCGCCAGCGTCGGGTCGAGGTCTCGTTGCTCCATCACGTCATCTCCTTCGACCGGGTTCCGAGGTCGAGCCCGGTATCCGTCAATGCCCGCCGCAGTTTGCGGCGGGCATCGTGCAGCGTCTTGTACAACGCGCCGCGCGTCGTGCCCAGCTGCTCGGCCAGAACGTCGATCGGCACGCCGTTCAGCGCCAGGGCGACGAGCACACGGCGCTGATGGGGCGTGAGCGTCTCGGCGATGAGCCGCTGCACCGTCGACATCAGCTCACCTTGCTCGGCACGCTCGTCAGGCGTCAACGCGGCACTCGCGAACAGACCCCACGACTCCGGCTCGAGCGGCACCTCCCGCGCCTGCCAGGCACGTCGACGCAGTTTCACCGCTGCCTCGAGCAAGGCGAACTTGTACACCCAGGTGGTGAAGCGGCTCAACCCGCGGAAATCGTCGAGGTGTGCAAGCACGCTCATCAACGCGTCGTCCGCAGCCTCGAGCGCGATCGCGTCGAGCTCGTTCCCCCGCAGGTGGGGCAGCGTCGTCCGCCGCCGGCCGACCTCGAACCGCGCAGCTTTGAGCAGCAACGCGTGCAAGCGGCGGACCGCGTCGTCGCGAGCCTCTCCCGTTGCACGCAGGCAGCGCAGCCACTCGCGCGACTCCTGGTCGACGGCTGGAGCAGGCGCGGGCACCGCTGCGACCGCGGTCGGAATGTCGGCATCCACCTTCCGCGAGATCCTAGTCGCGGCCTCGCGAACGGTGCGCGGACGCCATGCGGTGGTTCGACGGGAGTGAGGACTCGGACCGCGAGGCGGGGAATGCGGCGGCATTCGGCGAGCTCGACCGGCGCCACGCGAGGCGATGTTGTCCTCCGGCGCTCCGGTGCGTATTCGGGTCTCAGGCATCGGATCGAGCCACCTGCGTGCTGCTCGTGGAGATCGTGGTGTCTTTCAGCTCCTTGCGCCCGTGCTCGATCTCGCGCCGCAGCCTACCCGCCGGGTCGATTCGGTACTGCCCGACACGCACGAGAGGCGGTGAGTAGGCGTGGATGGAGACGGCGGGCTCACCCGCGCGATGGGAGACGGCGTGGATGTATCCGCCCGCCCCGCTGCGCGAGTCCCCGGGCGTCATCGTGATCCTCGTCGCCTCCGCTCCGATGGCGAGGCTCTCTTCGTCGAGCTCTCCCTGGGCGCAGATGAGGCCGACGCCGGAGCAGTCGTGGTCGTGAAACCCGGTTCGCTGGCCGGGCATCCAGGAGAGCACCCAGATGTCGACGCGGTCGTCGTCGTACAGCAGCTCGTAGCGCCGCCGAGCGTGATCGACAACGACGAGCGGGCGCCACAGGTCGGGCCGACCGGCAATGCGCTGCACGAGCTCTTCCAGCGCCCTGACGGTGAGGATGCCGGGCTCGACGAGGAGCTCGGAGGATCGGTTGGCGAGCTCCTCGGAGAAGTGTGCGACGGGGATGTTCTGGCGCTCGTGGCTCACGGGATGCCTTCGATCCGTTGGTGTCGCGCCGCGCGCGGTTCTTACGAGGTAAGGGATCACCGCGTGGCGACACCAATCGAACGCGTGGATCGCTGCCCCTTGCTGATCAGCAGCCGCGCACCCGAACCCAACTCGATCGGAGTAGCCATGAGCGACAAGATCGTCATCGCAGGCGGCGGCCTCGCCGCGGCCCGCACGGTCCGTGCGTACCGCAACGCCGGCGGTACGTCGCCGATAACGATGCTCTCGGCGGATACGCAGGTGCCCTACAACCGGCCGCCGCTCTCGAAGGGATTTCTGCGCGGCGAGGTGGAGGCGGATGCCGTGCTGGTCGAGCCCCGTGCCGCCTATGGGGAGCTCGGAGTCGACATCCGGCTGGAGGTCGCGGTAACCGGTGTCGACACGCGGCAACGCCGTGTGCAGCTCGACGACGGAACGACCGTCGACTACGGCAGGCTCGTCCTCGCAACCGGCGCATGTCCGCGCCGGCTCGGAATCCCGGGCGAGGAGCTTCGCGGGGTGCACGCGTACCGCACGCTTGACGACGCGCAAGCTGTCCGCGACGCCGCGCAGATGACCTCGCGCGCGCTTGTTGTCGGCGCCGGGTTCATCGGCATGGAGACTGCCGCGTCACTCCGCGCGCGTGGCCTCGAGGTGACTCTGGTCGAGCCGGGAGACGGGTTGTTCGCATCCCTTCGGGCTCCTGCCGTCTCCCATTCGCTCGCGCGGCTCTACGACGAACGCGGCGTGGAGGTGATCCTCGGCGACACGGTCGCGTCGTTCGACGGCAGCGGCGGCCGGCTCGAGCGGGCCGTGCTGCGAAGCGGCCGCACGGTCGACGCCGAGCTCGCGGTGGTGGGTGTCGGCGTGGAGCCGTCGACCGGATATCTCGACGGGAGCAACATCTCTCTGGAGCGCGGGGCGGTGCTTGTCGACGAGCGGTTCGAGTCGAGCGTCCAGGGTGTCTACGCGGTGGGCGACCTCGCGTACTTCCACGACCCCGTCTTCGGGCACCGACGCCTCGTCCAGCACTGGACGAACGCGAATTACCAGGGTGAGCGCCTCGGACGCATCCTCGCCGGCGAAGATGCGCCGTACGATCTCGTCGCCATGTTCTTCTCGGAGGTGTTCGGCACCAAGATCGGGCTTCTCGGGGACCTCGATGCCGGGTGTGACGAGCTGGTCCTGCGCGGCTCGCTGGAGGAGGGGCACCTGATCGGTTTCTACGGGCGCGAGCACGTGCTCGTCGCTGCACTCGTGTCCGGACAGACGCCCGAGGTCCAGGGCGAGCTGACCCACCTTCTGCGCAGTCATGCGACGCTTCACGACGCCGCTGCGCTGCGCGAGCATGGTGCGCCGCTTGCGGCTGGGTTCCACCGCACCGCCGACCTGCCCTCGGGCGCCTAGAAGGCTTCGTGGGCCTGTCGGGCGGACATCCCCGGCTCAGCCGCCCGGCGTCGCGGCTTCTCGCGACGTGTGCTCCACGTGCCCGCGAATCGCCCCGAGCTCGTCGTCGACCCAGTCCTTGGAGCGCGCGTACTCGACCATCGACTGGAGCGACGCCTCCCACTCCGGCGTCGCCGCCGGGCCGGCGAGGCCCCTGAGCGCGTCGATCGAGACCCACGCGTGCTCATCGAGGCGCGCGATACCTGCCGCGGCGACTCGCTCGCCGAGGCTGGGCTCGTCACCGACGACGACGACCTTGAATGCCTTGAAGTCGTCGGGGTCGACCAGTCGGGCGTCCACCCCAGAGCCGCCGAGATCGAGCTCCACGATCATGGGCGGAGGACCGTCGAGCGTCGCTTCACCGGCAACTCGTCCGTCCGCTCGAGCACCGCGCGAGTATATCCGCGCGTCGTTCGCCTCAGGGCCGGAGGGGCGCCCGCCGTCGATGACGTGGGCCTAGGGCTCGAGGCGCACGACGGCCTTCATCACCTCGGCCGGATGCGCGATCGCAAACGCGATCGCCTCGGGCGCCTGTTCGAGCGTGAACTCGTGCGTGATCAGCGCCGCGGCGACGTCACTTCGCCTCGCCACGAGGTCGACTGCCTGGGCGAACTCGCTCGCTCCGCAACAGCTGACGCCGAGGACGTCGAGCTCCTTGAACGCCAGATCGCCCACGCGGAGCGGGGCGTCGTCGCTCGACAGGCCGACCACGAGGACACGCCCGGCCGAAGCGACGAGCGCAACAGCGCTTCGCACGAGCCCCGGCACTCCCGTGGCCTCGACCACCACTTCCGGACCCTCCGGGCCCGCCCACGCTCGTGCCTCGGCCACGATGTCGCCGTCGTCGGCGAGAGCCAGAGTTTCGGCCCCGATCGTCTGTCCGATCTCGAGCCGGCCCGCAAGGCGGTCGACGAGGAGCACCGAGGCGCCGCGGTCGAGAGCGGCGAGCGCCACAGCTTGTCCGATCGGGCCGGCTCCGAAGATGACGACGCGCTCTCCCTCTTGCACCCGGCCGCGAACGACGGTCCGCATCGCGATCGACACGGGCTCGATCAGCGCGGTGAGGGTCGGGCTCTGCTCCCCGACCGGAAACACCTGCCGGGCGGGGAGGACAAGCTGCTGCTGCAAGGCGCCGTCCCGGTGGATTCCCACCAGGTCGATGCGGGCGCAGGCATTGTCCCGCCCGATGCTGCACGGGTAGCACTGCCCGCACGACGCGACCGGCCAGAGCGCGACGCGCTCACCCGGCTGCAGGCCGGGCGGGCAGTCCGGCCCGATCTCTTCCAGGATCGCCGCCGCCTCGTGCCCCTGCACCCGCGGGTACAGGCCCGACGCGTCCTCGAACGTCCCCAGGTCGCCGAGGTAATAGTGGAAGTCCGAGCCGCACAACCCGACGGCCTCCGGGCGCACCAGCACCTCGCCGGGGCCGGGCCTCTGCGGCTCCGGCACGTCGACGACCTCCATCAGACCTTGTGCCCGAGTGACGGCAGCGCGCATGAGGGACTCCTTCCTGGCGGGATCGAATCACAGTTGTGAGCGGCGCCGCAACAGGTCCGCGAGCGTACGATTGCGGGTCCTGACTGCGAGCGAGCGAAGGAGCAATGCCGGCATGCGCGACTCCGTCTTCAACGAGACCCTGCAGATCGCCCTCGTCGTTCGCGACCTCGACGCCTCGATGCGCACCTACGTCCACGAGTACGGCATCGGGCCCTGGGACATCTACGAGTTCAATCCGGACACGGTCGAGCAGATGACGAAGGACGAGCAGCCGACGGGGTACGCGATGCGCATCGCCCTGACGATGGTCGGGACGACACAATGGGAGCTGATCCAGCCCCTGGACGACAAGAGCATCTACGCCGATTTCCTCGCCTCGCACGGCGAGGGGCTGCACCACGTCGGCGTGGGGGTGACGGGGTACGCAGAGGCGCTCGACGAGCTACGCGCAAAGGGGCACAGCGTGCTTCAGGGCGGGATCTACAACGGCGTCGCCTTCTCCTACCTCTCGACGGACAGGGATCTCGGCATGATCACGGAGATCTTCGACTGGCCGCCGGGCCACACGCAGGAGCCTGACGCGGTCTACCCGCCCGCTGCGGAATGAGCGCCGGGCGGGAGTCGCAACGCCGCCGCCATGCATCGGTCAGACTGCCCGGGCGCCGGCAACGAACCAAAAGGAGACGATGAATGGCCCCTCGCACGACACCTCCATTCCGCGCGGACCATGTCGGCAGCCTGCTCAGGCCGTCCGAGCTTCTGCGCGCCCGTGAGGATTTCACCGCCGGCACGATCTCGGCCGAGGCGCTGCGCACCGTCGAGGACGAGGCGATCCGGGACGCGGTGCAGATGCAGGAAGAGGTCGGTCTCCAGGCCGCGACGGACGGTGAGTTCCGGCGCGGCTCGTGGCACATGGACTTCATCTACCAGCTCGACGGGATCAGCAAGACGAGCGACGGTCTCAAGGTGCAGTTCCGCAACGACGAGGGAACGATCGAGTTCAACCCGACGGCGATCAGAGTCGATGGGCGCGTCGGTCTCTCACGGACGATCTTCGGCGCCGACTACGAGGCGCTCAGCTCGTTCGTCACGACGGCGACGCCGAAGCTGACCATTCCCTCGCCGAGCATGGTGCACTACCGCGGCGGCCGGTCGTCGATCGACGAAGGCGTCTACCCCGACCTCGACGAGTTCTGGAGCGATCTCACGGCCGCATATCGCGAGGAGATCCGCAGGCTCGGCGAGCTCGGCTGCACCTACCTGCAGCTGGACGACACCAGCCTCTCCTATCTCAACGACCCGAAACAGCGCGAGTTCGTCGCAGGCCTCGGCGGCGACCCCGAGCACCAGCACCTCGAGTACATCCGGCACGTGAACGAGGCGCTCGCCGATCGTCCGCCGGGGATGGCCGTGACGACGCACACATGCCGCGGCAACTTCCGCTCCTCGTGGGTGGCCGAGGGCGGCTACGACTTCGTCGCCGAGCCGCTGTTCAGCGAGTTGCAGGTGGACGGGTTCTTCCTCGAGTACGACGACGAACGGTCCGGCGGGTTCGAGCCCTTGCGCTTCGTGCCGAAGGAGAAGCTCGTCGTGCTCGGGCTCGTGACAACGAAGCGTGGTGAGCTCGAGACGAAGGACGAGCTCAAGCGGCGGATCGACGAGGCGAGTCGCTTCATCGATCTCGAGCAGCTGTGCCTCTCGCCTCAGTGCGGGTTCTCATCCACGGTGGAGGGCAACGCCGTCAGCTACGACGAGGAGGTCGCGAAGCTGCGCCTGGTCGTCGAGACGGCGCGCGACGTATGGGGCTGAGAGCGAGAAGCGTCAACGACAGCCGTCAGGCGATTCGCGACCTGGTCGAGAACTGGGTCGTGTGGCGCGATGCCGGCGACTGGGAGCGCTTCCGGACGGTGTGGCACGAGGAGGGTCGGATGATGGCGACCTGGTTCCAGGGCCCGGCCGACGAGTTCATCCGGGTCAGCAGCGAGGGATTCGATCGCGGCGTGCGTATTCTCCACTTCCTCGGCGGCACCTCCATCGACGTCGAGGGCGATCGGGCGGTCGCGCAGACCAAGATGACGATCTCACAGCGCGCCGACGTGCATGACGTCAGCTGCGATGTCGTCTGCACGGGCCGCTTCTACGACTTCCTCGAGCAGCGCGACGACGTGTGGGGGATCGTGCTGCGCCAGCCGATCTACGAGCAGGACCGGCTCGATCCGGTCGATCCGGCGGCGCGACTCGTGCTCGACGGCCAGGTGCTCGCCCGCTTCCCGGTCGGCTACCGGCATCTCGCGTACCTGCAGACGCAGATCGGGTACACGGTCAAGCCCGACATGCCCGGGCTCACCGGTGACGAGGTCGACTGGCTCTACGCCCGCGGCGCCGCGTGGCTGGCCGGAACGACGACGGCCGCCGAGCTGGTTGGAGGTTCGTGACCACGATGCCGGCTTCGCCTGTGAATCGAGTCCCGTGAGCGCGCCCGCCCCACTCGAGCCCGGTGCAGTGGCGCGCGTCTCACTGGTCGGCGTCGGCCACATGGGCCTGCCGATCGCAGAGCGCGTCCTCGACGCGGGATACCCGCTCACCGTCTTCAATCGCACCCCGGCGAAGCTGCAGCCGCTGCTCGACCGGGGGGCCGACGCCGCCGACGGGCCGGTGGAGCTGCTCGCCGAGTCCGACATCTGCATCTCCAGCCTTTCGGACGATGCTGCGCTCGAGTCCGTCACGACCGCGGTGCTCCAGGGCGCCCGGCCGGGCACGATCCTGATCGAGACGAGCACCGTCTCGGTGGCAGCGTCGGCGCGGGTCGCGACGGCCGCTGCAGAGGCCGGCGTCCTCTACCTGCGGGCACCGGTCAGCGGCAACCCGTTCGTCGTGCGAAGCGGCAATCTGACCGTGATCGTCTCGGGCCCGCCGGAGGGCTTCGAGCGGGCACGGGACCTGATCGCCGCGATCGGGCCCAACATCTTCTACGTCGGGGCCGAGGACGAGGCACGCATCGTCAAGCTCGTCCTGCAGGTGATGATCGCAGGCACGACGCAGCTGATGGCCGAGGCGCTCGTACTCGGGGAGGCTGCGGGCGTCGAACGAGGCAGGGTGCTCGAGGTGATGGGCAACTCGGCTGTCGGCTCGCCGTTCGTCAAGTACAAGACGGAGCCACTCCTGCGCGACGACTACAGCGCGACCTTCACCACGTCGATGATGAAAAAGGACATCGACATCGTGCTCGGGCTTGCGGCGGAGCGAGCTGTCCCGCTGCCCCTGACCGAGAATGTGACGGGCCTGCTCGAGGCGACGATCGACGGCGGGTACGGCGAACTGGACCTGATGGCGCTCTACCTTCAGTGCCGGAAGGCGGCAGGTCTCGATGCGCTCGAGCTTTCGGCACCGTGACCTCGCTTGACCCGTCCATTCCGTGTCGCTTAGCATCGGTCGCGTCACGTCGACCACGTGGCCCCGGGTGCGCCGTCCCTCTAGGATCACGGTGCAGCAGGCAAGAGGCTTGGTAGGAAGCGGGCGCTGTCACGGTTTGCGGCGGAACCCGCGCGACTTCGCTGGAGGCGCCGCGCGCGTCGAGATGCCCACATGAGGAGAACCGATGTCGATCAAGATCGTTGACACCGTCCTTCCGACCACGATGGTCGGGTCCTATCCACGGCCACACTGGTTCACGCAGCAGCTGCTCGGCCGCGACGTGCGGGTGGCGTTCAAGGAGGTATCCCACGAGGAGGCCTACCACGACGCAACTGCCTCGGTGATCCGGGACCAGGAGGAAGCCGGACTCGACATCGTCACCGACGGGCAGATGTCGTACGACGACTACGTCGGCGTGATCGGCTCCTTCTGCTGGTACATGTACGAGCGGATCGGCGGCTTCGATCCGAGCCGTGAGGACCATCCTGCCGAGGCCGGCGTGGAGAGCCGCGACAGGACGACCGAACTCCTGCACGACTGGGGCGGAGTGATCAACAGCGGCCCGGCCACCCACGGGCCGATTCGGCTCGTCGACCTGTACAAGATCGCGAAGCAGTACACCGACAAGCCGATCAAGGTCTCCGTCGGCGCCGGCCCGGTCAACCTCGCGTGGCACGTCTACTTCCAGCACTACAAGGACCCCCAGGAGCTGTGCTACGCACTGGCGCCGATCTTCAACGCCGAGATGAAGGGACTTGTCGAGGCCGGAGCGACGTACCTCCAGCTCGAGGACCTCGGGGCCTGGCTGCCGCTCTTCACGGGTGACGAGAAGGACTACGAGTGGATCCGTGACGTGATCGGCAAGTGCTGCGAGGGCGTCGACGCGAAGATCGGCTGGCACTTCTGCTTCGGGAACGCCTGGGGGAACGACATCCTCAGCCACAATTTCCCGGAGGGCTACCAGACCGTCCTGCCGCATTTCTTCGACACGCCGGGCATCGACCAGTTCGTGCTCGACTACGCGAACCGCGACATGAACGGGATCGAGTTCCTCGCGAAACTTCCCGCGGACAAGGACGTCCAGGTGGGCGTCCTGGACATCCGGACGATGATGGTCGAGTCGCCGGAGCAGGTCGCCGGCCGTGCCCGCAAGGTGCTCGAGCACGTTCCTGCCGACCGCGTCACCCTGTCGACGGACTGCGGCATGAAGCCACTGCCGCGGACCATCGCAAGGATGAAGCTGAAGGCCCTCGTCGAGGGCGCCGCGATCGTGCGGGGCGAGCTGTAGGACGTCATCGCGCGTGGGGTGGGGCGCTGTCCCGGGCGCGCACCCCACGCGCTTGCATCGAGGGATGCGAGGGTGGGATGCGTGGGCATGGCTGTCGGCGCCTGCAAGATGCCGCATGCGCCGGCGGCTCCGCGAACTCGTCCCCCTTCGTCCATCATGTGAGCTCGGCCTGATCACGCGCCGAGCGCATCCGGAAGGAGGAAAGCGATGAGCACGGATACCCAGCAGCGCACGCTGACCCAGCTCTTCGTCGGAGGCGAGTGGGCCGATGCGGAGGGCGGAGGCACGTACGAGGATCGCGATCCGTTCACCGGGGAGGTCGTCGCCGATGTGGCCGCGGGCTCACGCGCAGATGCAGTCCGGGCGATCGACGCTGCGGCGGCAGCGTTTCCCGCGTGGTCGGCGACGCCGCCGGCCGAGCGGCAGCGCATCTTCCTTGCGGCGGCAGACATCCTCGAGCGCCGGAGGGACGAGGTCGCCTCCTGGCTCGGCCGGGAGACCGGATCGACCTTCGGCTTCGCGATGTTCCAGCTCCATTTCGTGCCGGGCCTGTTCCGGCAGGCAGCCGGAGCCGCGTACGCGCCGCTCGGCGAGGTGCTCCCCTCGGACATTCCCGGCACGATGGCGATGGGGATCCGCCGCCCGGTGGGCGTTGTCGCCGCAATCGCGCCGTGGAACGCTGCTCTGATCCTGTCCGCCCGCTCGATCGCAGCGCCGCTCGTGCTCGGGAACACCGTCGTGTTGAAGCCGTCCGAGCACTCGCCGTACTCCGGCGGCCTGCTGTGGGGCGAGATCTTCGCGGAGGCCGGTCTGCCGGGCGGGGTGCTCAACATCGTCACCCACGCACCGGGTGAGGCCGCCGGTATCGGCGACGAGCTCGTCGAGAACCCACTCGTCCGCCGGATCAACTTCACCGGCTCGACAGCCACCGGCCGCCGGCTCGCCGAGGCTGCAGGGCGGAACCTGAAGCGTGTCGTCCTCGAGCTCGGCGGGTTGAACCCGCTGATCGTGCTTGCCGACGCAGACCTCGACTACGCGGTCGACGCCGCCGCATTCGGGTCGTACCTGCACCAGGGCCAGATCTGCATGTCGACCCGGAAGATCTTCGTCGAGCGCGGGATCGCGGACGCGTTCACCGAACGGCTCGCCGCCAAGGCGGCTGGTCTGAAGTCCGGCGACCCGCGGGAGCATGACACGATCATCGGCCCGCTGATCGACGCACAGGCCGTCGCGCTCGTGCAGTCACGTGTCGACGATGCGGTCGCCGCCGGCGCGCGCGTGCTCGCAGGCGGAAAGGCAGAGGGACCCGTCTTCCAGGCGACGCTCGTGACCGACGTCCCGGCCGACTCCGACCTGGCGCTGCTCGAGACCTTCGGCCCGGTCGCGACCGTCGAGGTCGTCGATAGCGCGGACGAGGCAGTTACCCGGGCGAACGCGACGAGCTACGGCCTCTCCGCCGGCATCATCACGAGCGATCCCGAGCGCGGGCTTGCGCTGGCCGCCGAGATCGACGCGGGCATCGTCCACGTCAACGACCAGACCGTCGGCGATGAGCCGCAGATGCCGTTCGGCGGCGTCAAGGACTCGGGCTGGGGTCGGTTCGGCGGTACCGCGGCGATCGCAGAGTTCACCGAGTTGCGTTGGGTCACGGTGCAGAGCGGGACGAGGCATTTCCCGTTCTGAAATGCGTCTGAGGGCAGCCATGGGGGTGCATCGGTGACGGTGAGCCGGCTGGCGTCGGCGATCGACGCCGTTGCTCACGTGCGGACGGGTGACACGGTGATGGTGGGTGGATTCGGGCTCGTGGGCGCCCCGTTGGCGCTGATCGACGCTCTCGTCGAGCACTCGGACGCGACGGACCTGACGATCGTGTCGAACAACATCGGTGAGCCCGGTCTCGGTCTCGGCAGGCTCTTGCGGCAGGGCCGGATCCGGAAAGGTATCTCGTCCTATTTCACGTCGAACCCCGAGGCTGTCGCGGCCGTGAATGCCGGCGAGATCGAGGCGACGCTGGTGCCTCAGGGCACGTTTGCGGAGGCGATCCGGGCGGGTGGAGCTGGGATCGGCGGCTTTTTCACGCGGGTCGGCGCGGGAACGCTGTTGGCGGAGGGGAAGGAGGAGCGGCTGATCGACGGCGTGCCCCACGTTCTCGAGCTGCCGATTCGCGCGGACGTGGCGCTCGTGTTTGCAGCCCGCGCTGACACGCTCGGGAATCTCTGGTACCGGCGCACCGCGCGGAACTTCAATCCCGCCATGGCAACCGCAGCGCGTGTCACGGTCGCCGAGGCCGGCGAGGTCGTACCGGTCGGCGGCATCGAGCCGGAGTCGGTGATGACGCCGCACCTGTACATCGACGAGCTCGTAGGGCCGCCATGAGTGCGAAACAGCTGATCGCCGAGCGGGCGGCGCTCGAGCTGCGTCCGGGCGAGATCGTCAACCTCGGAATCGGGATCCCGAACCTGATCCCATCCCTGCTCCCCCCGGACGCAGGCGTGTTCCTGCATACCGAGAACGGGCTCCTCGGCGTCGGACCGCGCCCGGGCAAGGCCGACCTCGACGCGGACCTGATCGACGCCGCGAAGCAGCCCGTGACCGCGCTGCCGGGCGCCTCCTATTTCGACAGCGCCTCGAGCTTCGCGATGATCAGGGGCGGCCACATCGACGTTGCGGTGCTCGGCGCGCTCCAGGTCAGCGCTGCCGGCGACATTGCCAACTGGGCCGTGCCCGGGAAGGACGTGCTCGGAGTCGGAGGCGCGATGGACCTGGTCGTCGGTGCGCGGCGCGTGATCGTGACGATGACCGCGACCTCGTCGGGCGGCGAGCCCAAGGTCGTGCCGGAGTGCACCTATCCACTCACCGCGCGGGCCGCCACGGACGTCATCATCACCGAGCTGTCCGTGTTCCACATCCGCGACGGGGGCCTCGTGCTCGTCGAGCTTCTCGCCGACGCTACTCTCGATGACGTGCGAGCAGCCACCACAGCGCCGTTCGCCGTCGACCTCCAGGAGCCCCGTGGCCTCTGAGCACACCGCCTTTGCCACCATCGCCGACCTCGAGCGCAGCGGGCCGGACCCTCCGTACATCCACGACGACTACGTGGCGACGCGGCTGCGTGCTCCCAGGGAGCCGCTCGTGATCCTGCCACCGTCGCTGTCCGAGCTCACCGGGCCCGTCTACGGGAACGGTGCCGTCAGCCCCTCCGACGCCGATCTCACGCGCCAGCACGACGGCGAACCCCTCGGCGAGCGCGTCGTCGTCAGCGGGCGGGTGCTCGAGAGCGACGGCCGGCCGCTCGGCGGACAGCTCGTGGAGATCTGGCAGGCCAACGCCGCCGGGCGCTACCGCCACGAGGACGACAACCATCCCGCCCCCCTCGACCCGAACTTCTCTGGCGCCGGGCGCTGCCTCACGGACGACGCCGGGTGGTACCGCTTCGTGACCGTGAAACCCGGCGCGTATCCCTGGCCGAACCACCCGAACGCCTGGCGTCCGAACCACATCCACTTCTCGCTCTTCGGGCGCGTGTTCACCGAGCGGCTCGTGACGCAGATGTACTTCCCCGGCGACCCGCTCTTCGCCTTCGACCCGATCTTCAACGCCGTCCGTGACGAGCGCGCGCGCGAGCGCATGATCAGCCGCTTCGACCTCACGCTCACCGAGCCGGACTGGGCTCTTGGCTTCCGCTTCGACATCGTCCTGGGCGGCCGTGAGGCGACGCCGTTGGAGCAGGAGCACGATGACTGAGCCTGCCGCCGCGCTCGGCCTGACGCCCTCTCAGACGGTCGGGCCGTATCTGAGCATCGGGCTCTTCGGCGGCGTGATCGGGTCACGCCTCGTCGACGACGCAGATCCCCGGGCGATCGTCCTCTCGGGTCTCCTGCTCGACGGTGCCGGCGAGCCCGTTCCGGACGGGGTGGTCGAGATCTGGCAGGCGAACACCGCGGGGCGCTATGCCCACCCGGCAGATATCCGCGACGAGCTTCCGCTCGAGGATGGTTTCACGGGCTTCGGCCGTTCGGGCACGATCGACGGCGGACGCTTCGAGTTCGTCGTCGTCAAGCCCGGTCGAGTGCCGTGGCCGGAGGGTGGGTTGCAGGCACCCCATCTTGCGATCTCCGTCTTTGCGCGGGGGCTGCTCAAGCACGCCGTGACGCGGATGTACTTCCCCGATGAGGCCGAGGCGAATGCGTCCGACCCCGTGCTGCGGCGACTCGACGAGGAGCAGCGCCGCTCGCTGACCGCCCGCGCCGTCGCAGCCGGCCTGCAGTTCGACATCGTGCTGCAGGGGCCCGGCCAGACGGCATTCTTTGCAGTGTGAGCGCATTCGGCACCCTCTTCGTCCCTGAGCGGCTGCGCGAGGCGGCCTCCGGCGACGCCTGGGTCGCGGCCATGCTCGACGCCGAGGGGGCACTCGCGACGGCCTGCGCACGGGCCGGTGTCGTGCCAGCAGCGGCTGCGGCCGAGATCGTCGCCGCCTGTGATTTCGCCGCGTTCGATGCCGCCACGGTGGCAGAGCGCGGCCGGACGGCCGGGACTCCGGTCGAGCCGCTCGTGCGCGCGTTGCGTGCCTCCGTCGGCGACGAGGCGGAGCGGTACGTTCACTTCGGAGCGACGAGCCAGGACATCATGGATTCGGCTGCCATGCTCGTCGCGCGCCGCTCGCTCGAGCTCGTCGATGCCGAGCTCGGTCGCGTCGCCGCAGCCTGCGCGCGCCACGCGCAGACGCACCGCTCAACGCCGATGGTCGGTCGCACGCTCCTGCAGCAGGCCGTGCCGACGACCTTCGGCCTGAAGGCGGCTGGATGGCTGATCGCGATCGCCGAGGCACGCTCCAGGCTCGGCGCGCTGAGCGAGGGCGGCCTTGCCGCGCAGCTCGGTGGTGCGGCAGGCACCCTGTCCGTGCTCGGCCCGGAGGGCATTCACGTGGCGGAGCTCTTCGCCGAAGAGTTGGGGCTCGCGGCGCCGCCGCTGCCCTGGCACACGAACAGGGTGCGGATCGCCGAGCTTGGAGCGGCACTCGGGATCGCGGCAGGCGCCGCTGCCAAGATCGGGCTCGACATCATGCTCCTGGCACAAACGGAGGTGGGTGAGGTGGCCGAGGCCGCCGACTCGAGCGGCGGATCGTCGACGATGCCCCAGAAGCGAAACCCGGTCGGCTCGATGCGCGCCCGTGCGTGTGCGCGGATCGCCGCCGGCCATGTGTCCGTGCTCACCGGCACGCTCGAGCAGGAGCACGAGCGTGCCGCGGGTGCGTGGCAGGCGGAGTGGGAGGCGCTTTCCGGGGCACTCGTGTTCGCGGGCGGTGCGACAGCGGCGATCGCAGACGCCCTCGAAGGACTGGAGGTGGACGAGGGCAGCATGCGCGCGAACCTCGACCGCACCGGTGGTCTCGTCTGCTCCGAGCGGGTGTCGCACCTGCTCACCGAGCGGCTCGGACGCAGTGCGGCTCACGATGTCGTCGCCGAGGCGGCGCGCCGCGTCGTGGCGGGAACCTCGTTCCGGGCGGCGCTGCTCGGAGACGCGCGCGTGGGTCTCACGGAGCCCGAGCTCGACGCCGCGCTCGACCCGACGACGTATCTCGGCGCAGCCGAGGCGCTTGTCGACCGTGCGCTCGAGCGCCACGCGGCGGCGGCGGCATGACGGCAGTGCACCACGTGGTCGACGGCCGCGCCGGGGCGCCGCCGCTCGTGTTCTCGAACTCACTGGGCACCACGCTCGAGATGTGGGATCCGCAGGTGGGGCCGCTCGCAGAGCGGTTTCATGTGGTGCGCTACGACCGCCGTGGCCACGGACGCTCGCCCGTACCGCCCGGGCCCTACCGGATCGACGACCTGGGCGCGGACGTGATCGAGCTGCTCGACGCGCTCGGGCTCGAGCGCGTCTCGTTCTGCGGCCTCTCGATCGGCGGCATGGTCGGTATGTGGCTCGCGTCGGAGGCGCCGGCACGGATCGACCGGCTCGTCCTCTGCTGCACGGCACCGTTTCTCCCGCCTGCGGAACAGTGGCACGAGCGCGCTGCCGCGGTGCGTGGCGGCGGAGTTGCAGCCGTGGCCGACGCCGTGCTCGCTCGCTGGTTCACGCCGGCGTTCCATACGGAGCGTCCCGATGTGATCGGGCGCTTCCGCACGATGCTCGTCGAGACGCCCGCTGAGGGATACGCAGCCTGCTGCGAGGCGATCGCGGCGCTCGATCTCCGCGAGCGGCTCGCGTCGATCACTGCGCCGACGCTGGTGATCACCGGCGCGAAGGATCCGGTCGCCCCACCGGATGCGGGGGCAGAGCTGGCCCAGGCGATTCCGGGAGCAGGTCATGTCGTCGTGGCGCAGGCGGCGCATATCGCCAACATCGCGCAACCCCGGGCGTTCAACCGAGCGCTGATCGATCACCTGGAAGGCACCGACAAGGAGAGCGTATGACCGAGCAACTGCACGAACGCGGCATGAAGGTGCGCAGGGAGGTGCTCGGCGACGCTCATGTCGACCGGGCGGTCTCGCGCACGACGCCGCTGACCGAGGACTTCCAGGACCTGATCACCCGCTACGCGTGGGGTGAGATCTGGGCGCGACCAGGGCTCGACCGGCGAATGCGCAGCGCGATCACGCTGACGGCGCTCGTGGCGCTCAATCGCGAGGAGGAGCTCGCCATGCACGTGCGCGCGGCGCTGCGCAACGGGCTCACCACCGCCGAGATCGGAGAGGTGTTTCTCCACAGCGCCGTCTACTGCGGCGTTCCGGCCGCGAACGGCGCGTTCGCGGTTGCCCAACGCGTGCTGGCGGAAGACGAGACCGGAGCCGGCAGACGTGCTTGACCGGTGTGTGCCACTGCTCGCCTGGGCAGGCGGCCGATGAGCCGCGCGGTGGTGCTGTCGGCAGTCCGCACCCCGATCGGGCGCTACGGCGGTGCGCTCGCCGGTGTCCGTCCGGACGATCTCGCTGCGCTCGTCGTCGCCGAGGCAGTCGAGCGCGCAGGCGTGCCGGCCGTGGAGATCGAAGACGTATGGCTCGGCTGCGCCAACCAGGCCGGCGAGGACAACCGGAACGTCGCTCGGTTTGCCGCGCTGCTGGCGGGGTTGCCCGATTCCGTCGCCGGCGTCACCGTGAACCGCCTCTGCGCGTCGGGCCTGGCCGCGGTGATCGGCGCCTGCCATGCCGTCGTCGCCGGTGACGGAGATCTGTTCGTCGCGGGTGGTGTGGAGTCGATGAGCCGCGCACCGCTCGTCACCGCCAAGCCCGACGCGCCGTTTCCCCGCGGCGACCGCACGCTCTACGACACGACCCTCGGCTGGCGCTTCGTCAATCCCCGCTACGAGGAGCGCTACTCGCGGGCGGCGATGGGCGAGACCGGCGAGAACGTGGCCGAGCGCTGGGGCGTCTCGCGAGAGGACCAGGACGCGTTTGCAGCGGCATCCCATGCGCGCTGGACTGCCGCCCAGAAAGCAGGTCGCTTCGCGGACGAGATCGTCGGCGTCGGCGCCGTCACCGTCGACGAGCACCCGCGGCCGGGCACGACCGTCGACAAGCTCAGCACGCTGAAGCCGGCCTTCCGGGCCGATGGCACGGTGACGGCGGGCAACTCGAGCGGCATCAATGACGGCGCGGCCGCGCTCGTGATCGCAAGCGAGGAGAAGGCGCGCGAACTCGGGATCGAGCCGCTCGGCGCATTCCGCGGCTCGGCCGTCGCCGGCGTCGATCCGGCGGTGATGGGAATCGGGCCCGTCCCGGCCGTTCAGAGGCTGCTCGAGCGAACGGGTGTCACCGTCGACGAGCTCGACCTCGTCGAGCTGAACGAGGCGTTCGCGTCCCAGAGCATCGCCGTGATCCGGGAGCTCGGCCTCGACGGGGAGCGGGTGAATGTGAACGGGGGCGCGATTGCAGTCGGTCACCCCCTCGGCATGTCCGGAGCCCGCCTGGTCGTCTCACTACTGCACGAGCTGCGTCGCCGCGAGGGTCGCTACGGGCTCGCGACGCTGTGCGTCGGCGTCGGCCAGGGACAGGCAGCGCTGTTCGAGAGGGGGACGTCGTAGAGCGCACGCAGGTGGGGATCGTGGGCGCAGGGCCTGCCGGGCTCATGCTCGCACGGTTGCTCGAGCTGGAGGGGATCGAGTCCGTCGTGCTCGAGGCACGAACACGCGACTACGTCGAGCGGCGAATCCGCGCCGGCGTGCTCGAGCAGGGCACCGTCGACCTGCTCGACGCCGCAGGCGTCGGTGCTCGTATGCGCCGAGAGGGTCTCGTGCATCACGGCATCGAGCTGCAGTTCGCGGGCGAGCGCCACCGCATACCACTGTCGGAGCTGGCGGGGGGACGGAGCATCGTCGTCTACGGGCAGACGGAGGTGGTCAAGGATCTGATCGAAGCTCGCGTCGCGAGCGGGCTTCCGCTCCTGTTCGAGGCCGGCGACGTCGCCGTGCTGGAGCTCGATTCCGACAGCCCGAGGGTCTCGTTCGTGCACGAGGGCGAGCAGCGTCAGCTCGAGTGCGACGTGATCGCCGGCTGCGACGGGTTCCACGGCATCTGCCGGCCGACGATTCCGGACGGGGTGCTGCAGGCGTTCTCGCGCGACTACCCGTTCGGCTGGCTCGGAATCCTGGCGGCGGTCGCCCCGTCGAACGACGAGCTCGTCTATGCGCTCCACGAACGCGGGTTTGCGCTGCTGAGCCTGCGCTCGCCGGAGATGAGTCGCCTCTACATCCAATGCCGCGCGGACGAGAACATCGACGACTGGCCCGACGACCGGATCTGGGACGAGCTACAGGCGCGGCTCGGGATCGATGGCTGGACGCTGGCCGAAGGCCCGGTGCTCGAGAAGGGCGTCACCGGCATGCGCAGCTTCGTCGTCGAGCCCATGCAGTACGGCCGGCTCTACCTGGCAGGCGACGCGGCCCACATCGTGCCGCCGACGGGGGCCAAGGGCCTCAACCTCGCTCTCGCCGACGTGAGGGTGCTCGCCGAGGCCCTCGCCGACCGCTACCGCACGGGGAGCACCGCGCTGCTCGATCGGTACTCGGAGACGTGCTTGCGCCGCGTCTGGCGCGCCGAGCATTTCTCCGCGTGGATGACGTCGATGCTGCACCGGTCGGAGAGCCGCGACCCGTTCGATCTCAAGCTGCAGCTCTCCCAGCTCCGCTACGTGACGACGTCCACGGCGGCGGCGACGACGCTAGCGGAGAACTACGTCGGACTCGAATCGGTATGAGCTCGAACCCTGCAGACCTCGACGTGGCCGAGGCGTCGGAGCTTCTGGCCGCTCGCTCGTTGTCGGCGACGGAGCTCGTGGAAGCCTGTCTCGCGCGCATCCGCGAGCGGGATGGATCGCGCAGCCACGAGGGTGACCCGGCCTCGGTCAACGCCTGGGTACGGGTGTACGACGAAGATGCGTCGGCCGCCGCTCGCGCTTGCGACGAGAGGTTGAGCGCCGCCGCGTGTCGAGCGTGAGGGACCGGCGCCGGCTCTCTGTGGGGTGCCGATCGGTCTCAAGGATCTCTACGGCGTAGCGGGAAAGCCGCTCACGGCATCGAGCCGCCTGCTCGACGAGGTACCGGTCGCGGACTGCGACGCCTGGGCTCGACTGCGCGCGCACGGGATGGTCCTGCTCGGCCACCTGCACACGCACGAGTTCGCCGTCGGCGGCACGACGGATCAGGTCGGGAGCCCATGGGCACTCGACCACTCGGCCGGTGGCTCCAGCGGCGGCTCGTCCGCAGCCCTGGCGGCGCGGATGACACCGGCAGCGACCGGTACGGATACGGGAGGCTCGCTCCGCATCCCGTCGGCGCTGTCCGGCACCTCGGCGATCAAGCCGACGCTGGGCCTCGTCTCGCTCGCCGGTGTCGTCCCGCTGTCCACGAGCTTCGACCACGCCGGGCCGATGGCGCGCACGCTCCGCGATTGCGCGCTGCTGCTGCCCGCGATGGCCGGACCCGACCGCGGTCGGCCCGGGACCGCCCTTGCCCGGGCGCTGCCGCACGAGCTGCCGTCTCCCAGTGAGGAGAAGCGCCCGCTCGCAGGGATGCGGTTCGGCGTCTCACCACGAATTGCCACGGTCTCGCTCGACCCGGACGTGGCCACGGGTTTCGAGCGCGTCCTCGCTCTCTGTCGCGAGCTGGGCGCAGACATCGCCGAGCCGCCGCCTCCGCCCGTTCCCCTCGACCTCGGAGACGACTTCCTCGATGTCCTCTACCCCGAGCTCATCCTCTACCACCGTCGCTTCGATGGGCGACGCGACCTCTACCGGCCGGCGTTGAGGGAGTGGATCGAGAACGCGGAGCGCCGGAACCCGACGGCCGAGGCGTATCTGGCCGCGCTGCAGCGTCGCCGTGAGGCGACGGCGGCATGGGAGGACTGGCTCGCGGGTGAGCGAGTCGACGCGCTCGTCGAGCCGACGGTTCCCGTCGTTGCACCCCTGCGCGGGCGCGGCTACGACCATGCCGGCAGTGACTGGGATCTGATCTCCCTGACCCACTACTGGAACTGGACCGGCCTGCCCGTCGTCGCGTTCCCGGCCGGCGTCGGTGGTCGAAGCGGCCTTCCCGTGGGCGTGTCGCTGATCGGCCCGGCCGGCGCCGACAGGCAGCTGCTGGGCTCCGGCATCGAGCTGCAGGCACGCCTCGGCGTGCCGGTGCCGCCCTGGCCGTTTGTGGGCGGCGGCTAGGGGACATTGTGCTGGATGGGGTTCTTCGGGTAAGGAGGCAGCGGCCGCGAAGCGGGCGCCTTGAGGGATTTTGCGCGTGCCGGATCCGCGCTGGCGGAGCTTGTGCTGTAGTTATGGGGTTCTGGGTAAGGGGGCAGCGGCCGCGAAGCGGGCGCCTTTAGGGATTTTGCGCGTGCCGGATCCGCGCTGGCGGAGCTTGTGCTGAGGGGTTCTGGGTAAGGGGGCAGCGGCCGCGAAGCGGGCGCCTTTAGGGATTTTGCGCGTGCCGGATCCGCGCTAGCGGATTCGGCACTGCGCTACAAGAACAGCCCGTATGCGGGATTGCGCGTCTCGTCCCAGTACGGGTATCCAAGCCGGCGCAGCGAGTCGTGGAAGCGCCTTCTGTCGGCGGGCGGAACCTGGATCCCGGCGAGCACGCGGCCGTAGTCGGCGCCGTGGTTGCGGTAGTGGAAGAGGCTGATGTTCCAGTCCTCCCCGATCGAGTCGAGGAAGCGCATCAACGCGCCGGGCCGCTCCGGGAACTCGAACCGGTACAGCAGCTCGTCCCCCGCGCGGGTGCGGCCGCCGACGAGATGCCGGACGTGGAGCTTCGCCATCTCGTTGTCGGTCAGGTCGAGCGTGCGGATGCCGCCCTTCTCGAGTGCGCGCAGCAGCTTGTCCTTCTCGGCGACGTCCTGCACCTCGACGCCCACGAAGACGTGCGCCTCCTTCGCATCGTCGTAGCGGTAGTTGAACTCGGTGATGTTGCGGGCGCCCACCATGCGGCAGAAGGCCTTGAAGCTCCCGGGTCGCTCGGGGATCGTGGCGGCGAACACGGCCTCGCGCTGCTCGCCGAGCTCCGCCCGCTCGGCTACGAAGCGGAGCCGGTCGAAGTTGACGTTCGCGCCGCAGAGGACCGTGAGGAGATTGCGCCCCACGACATCGCCGCGTGCGACGTACCGTTTCGCGCCCGCGACACCGAGTGCCGCCGACGGCTCGACGACCGCGCGCGTGTCCTCGAAGACGTCCTTCATCGCGGCGCAGATCTCGTCGGTGTCGACCAGGATCATCTCGTCGACGTGGAGTCGCGCCAGCCGGAACGGCTCCGCGCCGACGCGTCGCACGGCGACGCCGTCTGCGAACTGGCCCACGTGAGCGAGTGTCACGCGCCTGCCGGCCCGCAGCGAGCGGTCCATCGCGTTGGCGTCGGCGGGCTCGACGCCGACAATTCTGGTCTCGGGGCGAAGCCTCTTCACGTAGGCGGCGATGCCGCCGATGAGGCCGCCGCCGCCGACGGCGACGAAGATCGCATCGATCGGCTCGCGGAACTGCCGCAGCATCTCCATCCCGATCGTGCCCTGGCCGGCGATCACGTCCGGGTCGTCGTACGGATGCACGAACGTGAGCCTCCGGCGCTTCCCGATCCGCACCGCCGTCTCCTGGGCATCGTCGTAGGAGTCTCCGTCGAGCACGACGTCTGCGCCAAGCGCACGGACGGCGGCGACCTTGATCTGTGGGGTCGTCACCGGCATCACGATCGTCGCCGTCGTGCCGAGGCGCTGAGCTGCCAACGCCACGCCTTGCGCGTGATTGCCCGCCGACGCGGTGACGACCCCTCGCTTCAGCGCCGTCCGAGGCAGCTTCGACATCTTGTTGTAGGCGCCACGGAGCTTGAACGAGAACACCGGTTGCAGGTCTTCGCGCTTCACCAGCAGCTGGTTGCCGAGTCGCCGGGAGAGCAGTGGCGCCGGCTGCAGTGGCGTCTCGGTCGCCACGTCGTACACGTTCGCGTTGAGGACAGCCTCCAGATAGTCGATCGTGCGGGCAGCCATCGTGGGGTGACGGTATACGACGAGGCGTTGGCGTCGAACACGATCAGCCCGGTGCCTCCCAGGTCGAGATTGCGCCGTCGCGGCCAAGCAGCCGCCAGCCCTTCGCGCGCAGCGCCGCCTCCGCCGCCTCTGGGCACCGTGCGCCGAACCACCGGCTCTGCAGGTAGAGGCCGCGATGGACCGCCACGAACCGCACCCCCAGGGTGACCGGAAGCGCCCCTCGGCCGCACGACAGGCCGCGGAGATCCCGGGCGAGGAGGTAGGACTGGAGCTTGCCGGTCGTCGAGTATCCCTGTGGGCGCTCCCGCGGCGACTGGCGTGCGTACGCCAGATACACGCTCCCGAAATGGATGCCCGGCCTGAACACGGGCAGCTCGAGGAGCCGTCCCTGCCCGTGGATCGCCGCGTAGGCCGCGTTCGCGTTGTCCGGGGCGACCGCTCCGAAGACGGGCACGTGGAGGTCGGCGGCAAGCAGCGCGGCGGCAACCGCGACGACGAGCGCCCGCTCACGCACCCCACGCTGCCGCACCACGGCGTCAACGGCGAATGCCACGAGCGCGGCGATGGCGAGGCAGGCGATCGGCATCAGCCGCTCCGGCACGCGCGCGAACCGGAGCGGCCGGAACGCGCGCCAAAGTGGCTCGTAGACCGGAACGTTCGATCCGAGCGCGAGCACGCAGGGAAGCAGCGCGGCGAGGCCGAGGACCCAGGCGAGGCCGCGCCGGCGGCGCACGACCCAAAGTCCGGCGAGCGCGAGCACCGGCGTCAACCAGCCGAGAAAGACGAACTTCTCGATGCCGTGCGTCGCATTGCGCGTGAACAGGTCCGCGAGCTCGGCGGAATAGAACCGCACCTGCGCGAACGGCCGTCCGGCGCTCACGACCGAGTCTGCCACGACCAGCTGCTCCACGAGCACCGCGACCGCTGACGCGGCGAGGGCGCCAGCGGCTGCCTTCCACCAGTCTTCTCGCGGCAGCCGCGCCCACGCATAGCCGGCCGAGAGCAGCACGGCTCCCATGGCGAGGTGAATCTGGCCCGACAGCGGCACCGCCGTGAGCGCGATCCCCGCCCAGACGAGGCGCCTGCGCTCGAGCGCGAGCAGCGTCGCGGGAAGCAGAAACGCGATCAGCCCGAGCAGGTGCCCGGTCGATTGGCCGACCCGATACGGGGCCAGGGCAAAGGCGAGGCCGCCCACGAGCGCCGCACCGCGCGCCAGCCCGAGCGCGCGTAGCCACCAGCAGCAGAGCGCCCCGGCGAGGACGACGGAGAGGAGCACGATGAGGTTGTAGGCCCACACGTGCCCGAACAGCCGGTCGAGTGGCCAGTACGGCATCCCCAACAGCCAGCCCTGCACGTTCGGTGTCGCATGCGCCTCTGGCCTGAAGGAGTACGGATCGGCCCACGGCGCGGCTCCCCGCTCGAGCTGGTGCCCGGGGAGCCAGAACGCCCAGGCGAGCTGCAGGTGATCACCAGCAGCCGCCTCACCGAAGCCGGGGGCGGGCCGCGCCAGGTAGTGGCCCTCGACGTGCCTGACAGCAGGCCATGTCGCCAGGACGGCGCAGGCGGCGTAGAGCGCTAGGGCGAGGGCGACGAAACGGCCGCGATGATCGCGTCGAGGTCCGGCAACTCGCTTCCCAGCATCCATGCGGCCCTGACCGTATCGTCCTCGATCAGAAAGGCGCTACGGGCTGCCACGTCGGCCATGTCGTCCCGCTCGACGGCGACGCCGAAGCCACGTGCCGTCTCGCCGTTCCAGTCGGACAGCAACGGCACGCCTTCGACCCCGAGCGTCATCGCCCAGGACTGATGCGACCAGACCGAGTCTCGTGAGATCGCGTACGGGCGGATGCCGGCGGCCGCCAGGTCGGCGCGCCTGTCACGCAGGAGCAAGAGCTCGTTCGTTCAGGTCGGCGACCAGTCCCACAGGTAGAAGCACAGAAGCGCGACGCCGTCACCGGCGATCGCCTCGCTGAGGCTCACGGCGCCCTTGCGGGGCTCTGTCCATACCCGGGCGTCGGGAATGCGGTCGCCGGGCTCGAGCATTGGGGCTGATTCTAACCTGCGTAAGCCCCCGGACCCGCTCGCGCGAATCCGGCAGCACCGGTTCCACCGAGACCGGCGCCAGGCGCCGACGCGCGGGAACGCCTGCGGAACCGGATCCGGCCGCCGGGTGTATTCGGTGCAGACGACCGAAGGGGAGGTTCCAGATGAAACTGTTGCCCGTCATCGCAGGCGTGATCGTCGCGGTTGCGTCCACCGCCGCGGCCGCGGCGGGAGCCGGACCGGCGCCGGGCGTCTTGACCGGCTGGGACGGGGTTCGCGCGCCCGGCGCGGCCGTCCGCTACGTGGCGCTCTCCGGTGGTGCCGGCTCGACCGTCGTCGCCTCCGTCCGCGTCCGGGACGGACGGATCCTGCGCAACGCCGTCGTGCCGGGCGTACTCGGCGTTCCGGCGGTTGCTTTGGACGGCACGACGGACGGCCTCTCCGCCGACGGCCGGCTGCTGGTGCTCGCGTCGTCGACGATGCAGGCGAGCCCCGGCGTCAAGTCGACGTTCACCGTTCTCCGTACGCGCACGTTGACGGTCGCGACCACGATCGTCCTGCCGGGCATGTGGGCGTACGACGCACTGTCTCCGGACAGCCGCACGATCTATGCGACCGAATACGAGTCGACCGATCCCGTCCGCTACCGGGTGCGCGCGATCGACGTGGCGACTGGACGAGCGCGTCCCGGGGCGATCGTCGACAAGCGCGAGCCGGATGAGCAGATGGCGGGCATGCCGGTGGCACGCGCGAAAGGATCGCCGGGCATGGCTCTGACGCTCTACAGCAAGACGGACGGCACCGCATTCGTGCACGCGCTCGACACGAGGCACGGCACGGCGTCCTGCATCGACCTTCCCTGGCACGGGGTCACGGACGCCGTCTGGAAGGTGCGGCTCAGCGTCGAAGGCGGGCAGCTCCGGCTCGACCAGCCGGGCCTGGGCCGGCTGGCCACCGTCGATCTGAGCACGCTGGCGGTTCGCTCGTTCCGGGTACCGACGGCCTAGGTGTCACGTGAGATCGGAGACGAGGCCTGCGCCCGCACGGCGGACGCGGGCCTCGTCTCGTCTGCGGAGCCGGTCACGGGGTCGCCGCAGCCGGGAGCGTCTCCGTCGCGAGTGCGATCTCCTCGACGACTTCGTTGATGTCGCGGTTGGCGTTGAAGATGCGCAGCTGGCGGTCGGCGCTGTTGCCGCGGGCCAGGATGGCGGGGATTCCCTCCAGCTCGCGCTCGGAGCCGAGCTCGCGGGCGTGAGGCTCGATCTCGCGTAGCGTCCGCCGGACGAGCTGGGCGACGGGGATCCGGTTACGGCGCCCGGTGGCGAGATCCATCACGGGTGCGTCGAGGCCGTAGCGTGCTGCGAGCCACTTGTTCTCCGTCGTCAGGATGCGGTGGTAGCTCGGGATCTCCTCACCCGCGTCGTATCGCTCCGACAGCTGCTTCACGAGCGCCTGGCAATAGGCGGCGATCGCGACCGCGTCCTCGACGCGGGTGACGGCGTCGCAGATCCTGATCTCGATCGTTCCCAGCCTTGGGTGCAGGCGGATGTCCCACCAGATGTGCGTGTAGTCGGCGATACAGCCCGTGCGTTCGAGCTGGCCGACCACCTCGGCGTAGTCCGCATAGTCGCGGAAACGCGGCGGCGGCCCGGAGCGCGGGAACGATGCGAATACCATCTGCCGGCTCGACATCAACCCGGTCGGCTCGCCCCGCCAGAACGGCGAGCTCGCCGACAGCGCGAGCAGCGGCGCGAGCTGGGGCAGGAGCCCGTTCACCACCCTGATCGCCTTCTCCGGGTCGTCGACGGCGACGTGCACGTGCATGCCGAAGATCAGCTCCCGCCGTGCGATGTACTGCAGCTGGTCGACCAGCTGCCGGTACCTGTCCTTCGCCGTGATGCGCTGGCGCTCGAACAGGCTGAACGGATGGGTGCCTGCCGACCCGACCCGCATCCCGCGCTCGCGTGCCACGCTGCACACGTAGCCGCGCAGCTTGCCCAGCTCGCGCATCACGTCGGCGGGCGTGTCGCATACGGGGGTGGCGATCTCGAGCACGGACTGCATCAGCTCCGAGTTGATCTGCTGCTCGAGCTCGTGACCCTGGATCGCCGCGAGCACGGTCTCGATGTGCTGCACGAGGTCGAACGTCTGTCCGTCGAGCAGCTGGTACTCCTCCTCGACGCCCAGCGTGTACGGAGGGCTCTGGCCGAACGTGTGGTCGAGCACGCTGGCGCCCGAGCCCATCCCGAGCGAGCCCTTGCCGGTGATGTCGGACGGAATCAGCTGCTTCGTCATCCCAGCACCGCGTCCGCCTCGATCTCGACCTTCCACGAGGGGTCGAGCAGCGCGCACACCACGCATGTCGCCGCCGGGCGGATGTCTCGGAACACCTCGCCGTGCGCGCGCGCGACCTCGCTCCAGTACGACCGGTCGGTGATGTAGATCCGCGTGCGCACGACATCGTCGACAGAGGCGCCGGCTCGTGCGAGTGCTTGGGCGATGATGGAGAGGCAGAGGCGCGCCTGCTCGTAGGCGCTCTCCGGCGGCGGCGAGCCGTCTGCCGGAATCGGCGCCGTGCCGGCGACGGACACCGTGCTGCCCGCCACGACGGCGCGCGAGAACCCCGCCACCGGCTCGAACGGAGACTGACCCGCGATCAGGCGTCGTTCCACCTCTCTAGTATCGCGGCGCGTGGATGCACTTCGCCAGATCGACGGCTGGGACGTGCCGTTCGCCGCCGCCGGCGTGACGAGCGCAGCCGCCACCGTCGCGACCCGGGGCGACGCGAGTCGCGCGGTACGGCTCGCATCCGTGTCGAAGCCCGTGACGGCCCTTGCCACGCTGGTCGCGGCCGAGGAGGGCGCCCTCGACCTCGACGAGCCCGCAGGCCCGCCCGGCGCAAGCGTCCGCCACCTGCTTGCCCACGCATCCGGATTGCCGTTCGAGGGCGCGCTCCCGATCGCGCCGCCCGGACGCAGGCGCATCTACTCGAACCGCGGCTTTCAGGTTCTCGGGGAGCATCTGGCGGCTCGAGCGGAGATGGCGTTTGCCGACTATGTGCGGGCCGCCGTGTGTGAGCCGCTCGAGCTCTCCCTCGACCCGTCCGGGCACCCCGGAGCCGGCATGCGCGCGTCCCTGGACGACGTGCTCGCGCTCGGGCGCGAGCTCCTTGCACCGGCGCTCATCGCGGCCGAGACCCACGCCGAGATGGTCAGCGTCCAGTTCCCGGGGCTCGACGGCGTGCTTCCCGACTTCGGCCGCTTCACCCCGCTCGACTGGGGGCTCGGCGTCGAGCTCAAGGGCGCGAAGGCGCCGCACTGGTCGGGAACGCTCACGTCGCCGCAGACATTTGGCCACTTTGGCGGCAGCGGCACGTTCCTCTGGGTCGACCCCGTCGCCGGCGTCGCGTGTGCCGCGCTCGCGACTCGTGAGTTCGGCGAATGGGCCAAGGTCGCGTGGCCGGCCCTGTCGGACGCCGTCCTGGGCGAGTTGCAGTCCCGTGATAGACAGGGCACATGACCGACTCGATCATCTCGCTGGAAGGCGTGTCGAAGAGCTTTGGCCAGACGGTCGCCGTCAGCGACGTCTCATTCGAGGTCAAGCCGGGGCGCTGCATCGGCTGGCTCGGGCCGAACGGATCCGGGAAGACGACATTGATCCGCTGCATGCTCGGTCTCGCGCGGCCCAGCCGCGGAGCGATCCGCGTGCGTGGCTACGAGATCCCCAAAGACGTTCGTGCGGCGCTGCAGCGCGTCGGCGGCATCGTCGAGGAGCCGCGCTTCTATCCATATCTGTCGGGCAAGGCAAACCTCGAGGTATGGGCCCGCTTCACGGGCGGCGATGCGCGCACCCGGGTCGACTGGGCGCTCGAGCGCGTCGATCTCACGGAACGCGGGCACAGCAAGGTGAAGGAGTACTCGCTCGGCATGCGGCAGCGTCTCGGAGTGGCGCGCAGCCTCCTCACCGACCCCGAGCTGCTGATCCTCGACGAGCCCAGCAACGGTCTCGACCCGGCCGGCATCGCGGAGTTCCGGGACATGATCCGCTCGTTCGTCGAGCACGAGGGCCGTACCGTCTTCATCTCCTCGCATCTCCTCGACGAGGTGCAGAAGATGGCCGACGAGATCGCGATCGTGCAGTCCGGCAAGCTCGTTCTGCACGGCACGGTGGCGGAGCTCGTGGCCGGCGGCAAACAGACGCTTCGCATCAAGGTGGATGCGCCGGATCGCGCCGAGGAAGTGGCCCGCGGCCTCAGCTTCGTCACGGGCGTCAGGCGCGGAACCGGCGGAAACCTCGATCTGACGCTCGAGCGCATCGATGACGAGAGCTCGATCGCGATCACCCGGGCACTCGTGACGGCAGGAATCGGAGTCGCCGAGGTCGTGAAGGAGAGCGAGTCGCTCGAGGAGCGGTTTCTCGAGATCACCGCCACCGCCGCTCCCGCCGAGAGCCCCGAGGCGCGTCGCATGATCGCCGCCACGTTCCGCACCATCACGGGTCGCCGCGGGAGCTTCATCGGCGGCGCCGCTGTGGTCTTCGCGGCGATGCTGATCGTGATCGCCGTGGTGATCGTCGTCCACGAGCTCCGGCCGGGCCGAAACCCGTCCACCGGCGGGCGCGGGCTGTTCGACGGCGCCGCTGCCGTCGTCACCTTGCTCGGCACCGTCGTCGCGATCCTCATCGGCGCACTCGCCGGCTCGTACGATGCGGCACAGGGAACGATGCGGTATCTCGTGATGACGGGCGCCCGCCGAGGGCAGATCTATGCCGCCCGCACGATCGCGCTCGTGCTCGCAGTGTGGCTCGCGCTGCTGCCGTCCCTGCTCCTCGGATGCGCTGCCGCGCTCGTCCTTCCTCATGAGGCGGCCGATCGGATCGTGCTCAGCGACGCCGGTGGCCTCGCCTGGTCGGTAGCGCTCCTCTCTGCTGTCTTCGCCCTCATCAGCATGGGCATCGGTGCGGTGATGCGCTCGAACGGGGCCGCGATCGCTATCTCGCTCGTGTTCTTCCTCGGCTTCACCCCGCTGCTGCTGCTGATCGACCGGCTCAGCCACACGCTCGGCGACCTCACCCTCCCGAATCTGATCGACCGGCTCACCGGGGCCGACACCGGCGCCCCGATCCCGGTTGCCGCCATCGCGATCGTCGTCTGGGTCGGTGTCTTCTGGGCCGCAGGCCGGTTGCGCGTCCAGCGCGACGAATACTGACCGGCCGCCCGTCTGCCCCGCTTGAGACTCGGGGTGGTGCGCGCGTCTGCGCCCGTGCGCGCTCTACGGCTCGCCGGCTGCCGGCGTTGCGTCCTCGTCGGCGAACAGGGGCCGCAGCAGCTCGTCGAAGGTCGCCCTGTCGCAGCTCGCGACCGTGCAGATCGTCATCGCCGTCACCGTCGCCGTCCGTGGCACGCCCATGGCGGGAGCGACCTCCCCGAAGTAGTCGCCGGGACGCAACACGCCCCGCGCGCCGCGCAGCGTCTGCGATACGCCGGCGAGCCCGGAGAGGAGGACGTAGAAGCGGTCCGTGGACTCTCCTTCGGTGACGACGGGGCGACCGGCGGGCACCTCCTCGCGCATCATTCGCTCCGCCAGCGTCGTCAGGGTTGCGCCGGGCAGCGATCCGAACAGGCCGATGCGCTGCAGCTCGGTGACGGATGCAGGAACGTGACGCGGGCTCACCCGGGTACCGTAGCGACGCGATGGCGATCCTCCACGGGTGGCGCTACTGCCCCCGCTGCGCGCATGATCTCGAGCACGGCCGGGGGCGCGTGAGCTGCCCGGCCTGTGGCTTCGTCGGCTGGGCGAACTCGGTTCCGTGTACGTGTGCCCTCGTCGAGGACGACGGAGGGCGTCTTCTGCTCGGTCGGCGCGCGATCGAGCCGTACAAGGGCCTGTGGGACACACCCGGCGGGTACCTCGACGAGCACGAGCATCCGCTCGACGGACTCCGACGGGAGCTGCGCGAGGAGACCGGGCTCGAGGTCGAGCCCGTCGCCTTTCTCGGCGTCTGGATGGACTGGTACGGCGACGGCCCGGGTGCGGCGTCCACGCTCAACCTCTTCTGGACGGCGCGGGCCACCGGCGGAGACATGCGGGCGGCGGACGACGTCTCGGAGCTCGCCTGGTTCCACCCCGACGAGCTGCCGGCTCCGGAAGAGCTTGCGTTCACATTGCTCCCCGCTGTGCTCGCGGCCTGGCGGGAGCGGACAGGGTGAACGTCGTCTTCCTCTTCGACGTCGACAACACGCTGCTCGACAACGATCGGGTCGCCGAGGACCTGCGCCGGCACCTCCAGACAGAGGTCGGCGCCGACCGCGGCGCCGAGTACTGGGCGATCTTCGAGGAGCTGCGGGCCGAGCTCGGATACGCGGACTACCTCGGGGCCCTGCAGCGCTACCGCGTCCTCCGCCCGCATGACCTACGCATCCTCGACGTCTCGCACTACCTCATCTCGTATCCGTTCGCGAACCGGCTCTTTCCCGGCTCCCTCGACGTTCTCGACCATTGCGCACGGCTCGGCAGCGTCGCCATCCTGTCCGACGGCGACGTCGTCTTCCAGCCCCGCAAGATCTCCCGCTCGGGTCTCTACGACGCGGTCGGCGGCAACGTCATGATCTACATCCACAAGGAGCACGAGCTCGACGACGTCGAGCGGCGCTGCCCCGCCGACCATTACGTGCTCGTGGACGACAAGGTCTGGATCCTCGCTGCCATCAAGGCTGCCTGGGGAGCACGGGTGACGACGGTGTTCCCGCGGCAGGGCCACTACGCGCTCGACACGGCCGAGGTCTCGCGCCACCCCGTGCCGGACGTCACCCTCGAGCGTATCGACGAGCTCGTCGCCCACGATCGTGAGGCGCTAGTCGCGGCGGCAACGCCGATTGCGCCCTGAAGCATCCCCAACACGTGACGAGCCGGCCGGGGAAGCCGGCTCGTCCGCGGAGGGTGGAGGGGAAGGCTTACGCGGTGAGGCCGAGCGAGCGCTCGATTGCGCCCTTCGGCTGCGCACCGACGACGGCGGCAGTGGGCTCGCCGTCCTTGAACAGGATCATCGTCGGGATCGAGGCGATGCCGTACTTCTCCGCCAGCTCGCGCTCCTCGTCGATGTTCACCTTTACGAGCTTGAGCTCACCGACACGCTCCTCGACGATCTTCTCGAGCACGGGCGAGACGGCATGGCAGGGACCACACCATTCGGCCCAGAAATCGACGATCACCGGGGTCTCGCTCTTGATCACTTCCTGATCGAACGTGTCGTTCTTGACGGCGGTTGCCATGGGGTCCTTTCGATCTTTCGGTCGAACTGAGGGATCTTTGGTCGAACTGAGGTCTAGCTCGTATAACGCTGGAGAACGCCTGGCTCTTCCCGCGCAGGCGGCCGCCCGCGGCGCCCGTAGAATCGAGCGCATGTTCGCACCGCTTCCGGACAAGCCCGACCACGACGCGCTCGAGCGCGCGATCCTCGACCTCTGGGAGCGGGAGCGGACGTTCGAGCAGTTGCGCGAGCTCAATCGATCGGGCCCGACCTTCAGCTTCTTCGACGGGCCCGTGACCGCGAACAAGTCTCTCGCCGTGCACACGGCATGGGGACGGACGCTGAAGGACGTGTTCCAGCGCTACAAGGCGTTGCGCGGCCATCACCAGCGCTATCAGAACGGCTTCGACTGCCAGGGGCTCTGGATCGAGGTCGGCGTCGAGCGCGCGCTCGGGCTCAACTCGAAGCGCGAGATCGAGGAGTTCGGGCTCGCCGAGTTCGCGCGTCGCTGCCGCGAGGTCGTCGTGCAGTCGTCACAGGAGCTGACGCAAGGGTCGATCCGGCTCGGCCAATGGATGGACTGGGGCAACGACTACTACACGTTCTCCGACACGAACATCGAGTACATCTGGCGCTTCCTGGCGATCGTGCACGAGAAGGGCTGGCTGACGAAGGGCCACCGGTCCACGGAATGGTGTCCGCGCTGCGGCACCTCGATCTCGGCGCACGAGTTGCACGGGCACTACGAGGACAGGATCGACCCGTCGTTGTATGTCCGCTTCCCGTTGCTCGACCGTGACGGCGAATGGATCGTGATCTGGACGACGACGCCGTGGACGCTGCCCGCGAACGTCGCAGCGGCCGTCAATCCCGAGGCGGAGTACGGGCTGCTCGAAAACGGTGAATGGGTTGGCGTGGCACTGTTTCCGGACGAGCGCTTCACGCGGACCGTGAAGGGAGCCGAGCTCGTGGGGCTGCGCTACGGCGGTCCGTTCGACACGCTCGCGCCCGGCTCCGAGGTCGAGCATCGCGTGATTCCGTGGGACGACGTTGCTCTCGACACGGGCACCGGCATCGTCCACATCGCCCCGGGTTGCGGCAGCGAGGACTTCGAGCTCTCCAAGGTGCACGATCTGCCGACGCTCACGCCCGTCGACGAGGGCGGTCGCTTCTATCCCGACTACGGCTGGTTGCACGGCCTCTCGACGACGGAGGCGGCCGAGCAGATCGTGGGCGACCTCTCCGACCGTGCGCTGCTCGTCCGGGCAGAGACGCACGAGCACAGTTATCCGTTCTGCTGGCGGTGCCATACGCCGCTGATCTTCCGGCTCGCGGACGACTGGTTCATCTCGGTCGACGAGATCCGCCAGCCCTTGCTCGACGCGAACGCGACCGTCGAGTGGACGCCCGCCTACATGGGCAAGCGCATGGACGACTGGCTGCGCAACATGGGGGACTGGAACATCTCCCGCCGCCGCTACTACGGGCTGCCGCTGCCTATCTACCCGTGCTCCTGCGGGCACGTGCACGTGATCGGCTCGCGTGCCGAGCTCGAGGCGCGTGCGCTGTCGGGGCTCGAGCAGCTCGAGGAGCTGCGCCGGCCGTGGATCGACGCCGTGCCGATCTCCTGCGCCGCATGCGGTGTGGAGGTGCACCGCATCGAGGAGGTGGGGGACGTCTGGCTCGATGCCGGCATCGTCCCGTTCTCGACACTCGGGTGGCACAACGACTCGTACGTACCGCAGGGGTACGCGACGGGTGCGGCGAAGGGGCTCACCACCGCTGACCTGCCGGACCACGCGACCTGGGAGCGCTGGTTCCCGGCGGACTGGGTCTCGGAGATGCGCGAGCAGATCCGCCTCTGGTTCTACTCGCAGCTCTTCATGTCCGTCGCCTTGACCGGGCAGGCGCCGTTCCGTCGCGTGCTCGGCTACGAGAAGATGCTCGACGAGCACGGCAAGGAGATGCACGGCTCGTGGGGCAACATGATCGACGCGGAGGATGCGTTTGCCCGGATGGGGGCCGACGTGATGCGCTGGCAGTACTGCGCGCAGCCACCCGACCGCAACCTCCTGTTCGGGTTCGGGCCTGCACAGGAGATCAAGAAGAAACTGCTGACGCTGTGGAACTCGGCGGGCTTCCTGATCCAGTACGGGAACATCGAGTCGTTCGCCCCGCGCTACGAGGATCTCGACGGTCCCGAAGCGGAGCTACAGCCGCTCGACCGCTGGCTCGTCGCGCGGACACAACAGCTCGTGGCCGAGGCGACCGCCGCATACGAGAGCTGGATCACGGTCGACGTCGTCCGAGCATTCGACGCGTTCGTCGACGATCTCTCGAACTGGTACATCCGGCGCTCGCGGCGCCGCTTCTGGGCCGGCGACGACGTCGCGCTGCGCACGCTGTGGCACGCGATCGTGCAGGGCCTCCGCGTCGTCTCCCCGGTGATGCCGTTTCTGGCCGAGCACCTGTGGCAGACCCTCGTCACCGAGGCGTGCGAGCGCGCGCCGGCCTCCGTCTTCCTGGCCGGCTGGCCGGAGGCCGTTGCCACGGACGATGCGCTGCTGGCAGAAGTGGCCGACGTGCGCCGCGTCGTGGCGCTCGGCCACCAGGCGCGCCAGTCGGCCGGTCTCAAGGTGCGCCAGCCCTTGCAGCGCATCGTCGTCGAAGGCGCCCCTCTCGCCTCGGCGCACGCGGACGAGATCGCGGAGGAGCTGCGCGTGAAGAGCGTGGAGTTCGGCTCGGTCGATGCCGAGCTGCGGGTCAAGCCCCACCTGCCGGCGTTGGGGCCGAAGCTCGGAAAGGAGCTCGCCGCAGTGCGGGCCGCACTCCAGGCAGGAGAGTTCGAGGAGCTCGGGGACGGACGGTTTCGCGCCGCGGGGCACGAGCTCGAGCCGAGCGAGGTGCTCGTCGAGCGGGCCGGCAAGGACGGCTGGGCCGTCGCCGGCGACGCCGGCGTCACGGTCGCGCTCGACACGGCGGTGGACGAGGCGCTCGTGCGCGAGGGACGGGTCTACGAGCTGATCCACCGGGTCAACACGATGCGCAAGGACTCCGGCCTCGGTCTCAGCGACCGCATCGCGCTGACCCTGCCCCGTGCCGACGCCGACCTCCTCGAGCACGCCGACTGGATCAAGGCGGAAACGCTGGCGGTCGCCGTCGAGGCGAACGGTGGCAGCGAGCCGGCGATCGTGAAGATCTGAGGGCGGCCGTCAGGGCTGCCGCTCGGCGAGCTGGAGCTCGCGGCGCAGCTCGACCGGCAGCTTGAAGGTGACGTCCTCCTCGATCATGCGGAACGGCTCGATGTGCACGACGCCGCGTGCGCGGAACCAGTCGCAGACCCGCGTCACCAGCCGCTCGGGCGCGGACGCGCCGGAGGAGATCCCGACCGTCCGCGCCCCTTCGAGCCAGCGTTCGTCGATCTCGGTCTCGTCGTCGATCAGATGGCCGGCAACGCCGGACGCGCGCGCAACGTCGACGAGCCGGTTCGAGTTGGACGAGTTTCTCGACCCGATCACGAGCAGCAAGTCGATCTCGGACAGCATCTCCTTCACCGCCCACTGGCGATTCGACGTCGCATAACAGATGTCTTCCTTCTTCGGCGCGTGGATCTGCGGGTACCGCCGGCGCAGCGCCGAGATGATGTCGGCCGTCTCGTCCACCGAGAGCGTCGTCTGGGTGATGTAGGCGACCTTGGCGTCGGCGGGGAGGTCGAGCGCCTCGGCCTCGGCGACGTCCTGGACGAGGATGGTGGCCTCGGGGGCCTCGCCCATCGTGCCCACGACCTCCTCGTGACCGGCGTGCCCGACCAGGAGCACGGTGTAGCCGGCATCGGCGTAGCGCCGTGCCTGCACGTGCACCTTCGTCACGAGCGGGCAGGTCGCGTCGATCACGTTGTGGCCGAGTCCGCCCGAGTTGACGTGCACCGACGGCGCGACCCCGTGCGCGGAGTAGACGATGGTGGACCCGGCAGGCACCTCCGTCTCCTCGTCCACGAAAATGGCGCCGCGTGCCTCGAGATCGCGGACGACATGGATGTTGTGGACGATCTGCTTTCTGACGTAGACGGGCGCGCCATAGTGCTCGAGCGCCCGCTCGACGGTCTCGACTGCGCGCTCGACACCGGCGCAGTACCCGCGTGGAGATGCGAGGAGGAGACGCTCGACCATGCCGACAGGGTATCGGCCGCCGTGCGGCCGCCTGTGTTCGATGCCGGTCAGCGCGCCGTCTCGGCGAGCACGATCCCGACCAGGACCACGACACCGCCGAGGATCTGCACGGCGACGAGGCTTTCGCCGAGCCAGGCCCAGGCGACCACAGCGGCCGCAACGGGCTCGAATGTGGCGACGATGCCGACTGTCGTCGCGGGAAGGTGCCGCAGCGCCGCGATCGAGAGCACGAACGGCGCGATCGTTCCCAGTGTCACGGTCCAGACCAGCCAGTGCCCACACGGGGACGGTGCCGACACCGTGCGGCAGCGCGGCATCGATGCTCAGCGCCTCGAACGGAAAGCTCCACCACGGCAGCACGACCGCCCACAAGAGCGACGCGAAGCCAAGAGCGAGACAGACGACCGAGATCGGGTCTCGACGGACGACGAGCCGCTCGCCCATCAGGTAGTAGACCGCCAGCGCGATCGCCGCCAGCAGCCCTGCGGTGACGCCCAACCCGTCCAGCGTGAGCCCTGACCAGACCTGGGCGACGAGGCAGAGACCTCCGATGACGAGGCCGAGCGCGGGCCAGACTCGACGCCGCACCGGCTCGTGCCAGGCAAATCGCGCCCACAGCGCGATCAGCACGGGCGCCGTGAACTCGAACAGCAGGCCGATTCCGACCGGCAGCCTGTCGATGGCGACGAAGTACAGCCACTGCACGAGCGCGAAGCCGACGACGCCGTAGAACGCAAGGCTGACGAGCTCGCGCCGCGTGCCGATGCTGAGCCGGGCAGGGGCGAGCACCGCGAGCCCGACGGCGAGCCCGACGAAGGCGCCGGTGGAGCGCAGCTCCGTCCAGCGAAGGGTGCCGATGGAGCTGGCGTTCAAGGCCAGCTTCGAGACGGGTCCGTTCACCGCGAACAGGGTCGCCGCCAGCAAGGTCATCACGTAGCCGGCGCGCGGATGACGACGGGTGGCGAGGGTGCCGGGAGGAAGGGCGAGCTCCGTCACGGTGCGAGGCTATCGGTGGCCGCCCGTCGTGAACGTCACTGCACCGTCCACCGTGGTCGTCCGGGCCTTGGGTTGTCCGGTCCGTTGTCTACTATGACAATATGGAAGAGTGCTTCCGGTGCGGCCGATGCGGGGCGCAGGTACCCGGCTCGGAGTTTCATCGCTCCTCATCGCGTGGCCATCAGGCCTGGTGCAAGAGCTGTCGGAGGGCCTACGACGCCGACTACCACCGACGTCATGCGCAGAGGCGAAAGCGCCAGGCATATCGGAGGCACAGAGCCGTTGTCGAGTGGTACAGAGGCCTAAAGGATGCGCCGTGTGTCGATTGCGGAGGACGGTTCCATCACGCTGCGATGCAATGGGATCATCTCCCAGGGTCCGTCAAGAAAAACGATCTCGGCCGACTCGTCAACGGCCACAGTCGTGCGGTGATCCTCGATGAGATCGCCAAATGCGAGCTCGTATGTGCAAACTGTCATGCTGTCCGATCGTACGAACGTGCACGGGGTGTAGCTCAGCCTGGTTAGAGCGCCGCTTTTGGGGAGCGGAAGTCGCCCGTTCGAATCGGGCCACCCCGACTGTTTCGATGAAGGCTTTCCTCCTACTCGCCGCAGTTCTCGCGAGTGCCGCAGGCTGCGGCGGCTCGAGCGCCACGCCCGCGGACACGTCGCCGTTCGCCTACGACGCCTCGGCCCCGCTCCACTACGTCGACCACGGCCGCGTCAATCACGACTATCCGATCGCCGTCGACGACGTCTCGTACGCGCTGCCCGGAGGGAAGACGATCGAGGGATTCCTCGTCGTACCGCCCGGAAAAGGGCCGTTCCCGGGTGTCGTCTACCTGCACGGCTCCGGCGGCGATCGCAGCGAGCTGCTCGTTCCGGCGACCTGGCTGTCGGCGCGAGGCGTCGTTGCGCTGACGATCACCACACCCCGCAGCGCCTACACTCCCGGGGCCTCTGCCGAGCAGAAGCTCCGTGAGCAGCGCGCTGCGACGGTGGCAGACGTCGTCGCCGTGCGCCGCGCGGCGGACGTCCTGCTCGCCCAGCCCACGGTCGACGGCGACAGGCTCGGCCTTGTCGGGTGGAGCGCCGGCGCGCGACTCGGGGCGAGCGTCGCCGGCGTCGACCGGCGCATCGGCGCATTCGACCTGTTCTCGGGTGGCTCGACCCCCGTCTCCGTCTACGCCGCACAGGCGCCGCCCGCACTGAGGCCGGCCGTGACGCGCGAGCTGGGCGCGATCGATCCGCTGCGCTGGATCCGCAACGCGCCTCCCGGATCGGTGTTGCTGGAGGACGGACGCAGCGACGATGTCGTGCCCCGCGCCGCCCTCGTCGCGCTCGCTCGCGCCGCGGGGAAGGCGGCCGAGGTGCGCTGGTACGACCAGGGTCATGCTCCCGGCACCAAGGCGTTCGCGGAGGGGCTCGACTGGATGGCCGCGAAGCTCGGCGTCGGCGGGCCCGTCGTCAAGGGCGCCAATGCGGGGCCGTAGGCTCGCCCTCGCCCTCTCGGCGATCGCGCTCGTGGCCGCCGCCGGCTCGTCTGCAGCGAGACCGAGCTTCCAGGGCAGCGTCGCCCCGGTCTCGGCGGCGCTCGCCCGGGAGATGACGGGTGTCTCCTGGCGCCCCGGCTGCCCGGTCGCGCTGCGCGACCTGCGCCTCGTCACCGCGACGCACCACGGCTTCGACGGCCGCGATCGCGTCGGCCGGGTGATCGTGCACCGAGACGTCGCCGCACTCGTTCTCGCGACCCTGCGGCGGCTGTACCGCGACGGCTTCCCGATCCGGCGCATGGTGCCGGTCGACGCCTACGGCGGCAGCGACTTCCGTTCGATCGAGGCCGACAACACGTCCGCCTTCAACTGCCGCTTCGTCGACGGCACGACGCGGTACTCGGAGCACGCGTACGGACGGGCCATCGACGTCAATCCGATCGAGAACCCGTACGTGACGCCGGCCGGGACGACCTCGCACCCCGCGAGCAGGCCGTACCTGCGGCGGGCGCCGTTCCGGCCCGGAATGGCGTCGGAGGGGCACGCGCTCGTGCGCGCGTTCGACGCGATCAGGTGGGGCTGGGGGGGCCGCTGGCGTGGTGCGCGGGACTACCAGCACTTCTCCCGCTCGGGACGGTAGGCTTGCCGGAATGGGCATGAAGCACGAGTGGATGATCTCGGCCGAGTCGGGGTGGCGGGCACTCTTCGAGAGTGACGGTCTCGAGACGGGACGCTCCCGCGTGGTCGGTTGGGCGAGCATCGACTCCGACGGCACCTCGCGGCTCGTCGGCATCATCGTCGACCCGAACGACCCACGGCAGCTCGTGCCGGCCGACGAGGTCGTGGACGACGAGGGCGGGTCGCTCGCGCGCTACGGCTTCATCGGCAGCTAGTTGCGCCATCGGGGGCGCGAGCCTCGAATCTTCCTGCACGGATCCAGGCGCGCGCGATGGGACGGCCAAGCCGTTGCCTTGTACGTCGATGCTGAACACGGCTGCAGGGCGACGCGCTGACTGTTGACGCGTCAGCGAAACCTGTGCAGAATCGCTGAACACCAAGGGCGGGAGGCAGAACCATGAGCATTGCGTCGCGCGGCGCGACAATGGCAGTCGACTGGGAGCAGCGGATCGACTTCAACCGTCTCCGCACCGCTCGCCTCGCACGAACCAAGGCCTCCCTCGAGGCATCCGAGCTCGGGTCGATGCTGTTGTTCGACCCGAACAACCTTCGGTACGTCACGAGCACGGCGATCGGGACCTGGGAACGGGACAAGAACATTCGCTTCGCCCTCGTCCCACGCGGCGGCGACCCGATCCTGTGGGACTTCGGCTCTGCCGCCAGGCACCATCAGCTCTACTGCCCGTGGCTGCCGGAGTCGAGCTGGCGGGCGTGGGTGCCGCCGATGCGCGGGGCGATGCCGATCGAGACCGGTATTCCCGACGCGCTCGCCGAGATGATCTACGGCGAGCTCAGCGAGCGCGGGCTCGAGGCGGAGCCCGTCGGCATGGACGTCCCCGACATCACGACGCTGCTGGCGCTGCAGCGCAAGGGAATCGAGGTCGCCGACTCGCAGCCGACGATGCTCGAGGCGCGCAAGCTCAAGACCGAGGACGAGCTCGCCCTGCTCGATCATGCGGCGGGGATCGTCGATGCCGCGTACGAGGAGATCTACCGCATGCTGCGGCCGGGCGTGACCGAGAACCAGGTCGTCGCCGCTGCGATGAAGGTGCTCTTCGATCTCGGCTCGGAGCACGTCGAGGCGATCAACGCGATCTCCGGCGACCGATGCATCCCGCATCCGCATACGTTTGCCGACCGGTTGCTGCGACCCGGCGACCAGTGCTTCTTCGACATCATCCATTCGTTCATGGGCTACCGGACGTGCTACTACCGCACGTTCAACGTGAGCTACGCGACGCCGTCGCAGCTCGACGCGTACAAGCAGTGCCGCGAGTGGCTGGACGCCGCCATCGACCTCGTCCGTCCAGGCGTCACGACCGACAAGATCGCCGCCGTTTGGCCAACGGCGCAGGAGCTGAACATGACCGACGAGCGTGCAGCGTTCGGCTTGCAGTTCGGCCACGGGCTCGGGGTGGGCCTCTACGAGTCGCCGATGATCTCGCGCCTGCACTCGTTCGACTCTCCGGTCGAGCTCGAGGTCGGCATGGTGTTCGCGCTCGAGACCTACTGCCCGGCCACCGACGGCCGCTCCGCCGCACGGATCGAGGAGGAAGTCGAGGTCACGCCCGACGGGCCACGCGTGCTCACGCGTTTCCCGGCGGCCGACCTGCTCGTCACCGGCAAGGTGTACGTGCGTGGGGCCGACCTGCTCGACGGCATCGTCGTGCGCGATGTCGATCCGATCCCTGCCGGCAATTCGCGCTCGGCCGCGGGCGACCGGACACGGTGATCACGATCACCATCGTCGACGCCGAGCGCTTGCGCAGGATCCAGATCGAGTCTCGAAGTGACATCATGCAACGTGCGGAAGGTCGCGGCAGCTTGCCCATCGGCGAAGACTGGATTCCGCGGCCCTACGAAGGAGTCGATGCGTGATGGTCTCCAAAGAAGCCCAGAGCGACACCCACACGGTCACGGAGGCAGGGCTGTACCGCCGCATGCGGCTGATCCGCGGCTTCGAGGAGCTCGTGCAGTCCCTGTTCCTGCGTGGCGAGGTGTACGGGACGACGCACCTCTACTCGGGTCAGGAGGCAGTGGCCGTGGGCTTCGCGAGCGCCTTGCGAGACGGCGATCGCGTCGCCTGTACCTATCGAGGTCACGGACACACGTTGGCGATGGGCGCCGATCCGGAGGCTCTGCTGGCGGAGATGCTCGGCCGCTCGACGGGGATCAACGGAGGCCGGGCCGGCTCGATGAACATCGTCGACCCGGACCACGGCCTGATCGGTTGCTACGGGATCGTCGGCGGCAGCATCGCCACCGCCACGGGCGCAGCGCTGGCTTTACGTGGAAGCGGCGCGATCGCAGTCGCATATTTCGGCGACGGGGCGACGAACCAGGCGTATTTCTTCGAGTGCCTCAACTTCGCGAAAGTGCTGAACCTGCCCGTCGTCTTCGTCTGTGAGAACAACGGCTACGGCGAATACACGCCGACGGAGGCCGTCACGGGCGGCTCGATCGTCGCCAGGGCCGAGTCGATGGGATTGCCGTCGCACCGGGTCGACGGGATGGACGTGTCGGCTGTCCGTGAATTGGCGCTCGCCGTGACCGAGCGTGTCCGCGAGGGTGGTGGACCGGAATTCGTCGAGGCGCGGACCTACAGGTTTGTCGGCCACTCGCGTAGCGACCCGGGCAAATACAGGCCCGAGGGCGAGCTCGAGCGCTGGAAGGAGCGTGATCCGCTGACGGTCGCGGGCGACCGACTGGGCGCCGGCGATCGGAGACGAGGAGTTGCAGGCCATCGTGGACGGCGTGCAGGCCGAGCTCGAGCGCATCGAGCGATCGGCACTCGCGGCGCCGTTCCCCGAGCCTCGCGACTATCCGGAATTCAAGGAAGCCGCGTCGGGCTGATGGCCGCGGAAAACCTCTTGAAGGATCCGAAGGGACGAGCCGAGACCGGCAAGCGCCAGGGCCCGAACGGGCGCTACGCACTCGTTTCGCCGCTCGGCGAGCGGCTGCGGGCCGAACGAGATCGTCTCGGACTGAGCCTGCGCGAGCTCGCACGCCGTCTCGAGGTATCGCCGAGCCTGGTTTCGCAGATCGAGACGGGCAAGATCCAGCCGTCGGTGCGGACGCTCTACGCAATGGTCAGTGAGCTCGGCGTGTCACTGGACGACCTGTTCGCCGCCGACGAGCCTGCGGCCTCGGCAGCGGGGCTCGGGCCGTCACGACAGCACGACCCGCAGTCGTCGGCCGAGCCGCTGCTCCCGGAGCAAGGACGGGTCCAACGCGCGGCCGGCCGGCGCGTGATCGAGCTCGAGGCCGGCGTGCACTGGGAGCGGCTCACGACCTGGAACGACCGGGACGTCGACTTCCTCTATGCGGTCTACGAGGTCGACGGCGCCTCCAGCCCTGAAGGGAAGCTCGTCCGTCACAATGGCCGCGAGTTCGGCATCGTGATCAGCGGCCAGCTCGGGGTGACCGTCGGGTTCGAGGAGCACGTGCTCGGCCCCGGAGACTCGATCTCCTTCGAGTCGACGATTCCGCACCGGCTGCACAACGACGGTGATGTCGCCGTCAACGCGATCTGGGTCGTTCTGGGTCGCTACCACGACGCACAGGTGTGAGACCATCCACGACCGTGTTCAGTCTCCCTTGACATCGCACCCGGCATCGTCGTCCGCGGCCCGACGCACTCGAGCCACGACCGCCCAGGGTTGTGCATGAGCGCCGACGCGGCGACCGCCATGGTCGAGATCGGGATGCCGAGGCTGTCCGACTCGATGGAGGAGGCAACCGTTCTCCAGTGGCTCAAGCAGCCGGGCGACGTCGTGCGCAAGGGCGAGCCGATCGTCGAGGTGGAGACCGACAAGGCGACGATCGTCTACGAGGCCGAGCTCGACGGTGTGTTGGAGGAGATCGTCGTCGATGAGGGCGAGACCGCGGCCCTCGGGGCTGTGATCGCGCGCGTGCGTGTCGAGGGCGCGGGGCCCGCCGCCGCGCAGGCACCGCAGGCGCCGGCCCAGCCTGCGCCGGCCCAGCCCGCGGCGGCCCAGCCTGCGCCGGCCCAGCCCGCGAGCCCCGCGGCTACGCCTGCTCCCGCTGCCCGTCCGTCGACACATGCCGGTCGCCACCGTGCGACACCCGTCGCGCGCCGGCTTGCGGCGGAGCTCGGTGTCTCGCTCGAGGGCGTCGCCGGCACCGGTCCGGGAGGCCGGATCGTTCGCTCCGACGTCCGGGTGGCTGCCGGAAACGGTCGCTCCTCGGCTGCGCGGCAGCCAGGCGGGCGCGGGGCCGTGGAGGAGATCGCGCTCACGTCGACCCAGCGCACGATCGCCCAGCGCATGTCGCAGTCCCGGACCGAGATCCCGGAGTTCACGCTCGAGGCGGAGATCGACATGGAGTCCGCGGCACGGATGCGCGACGATCTTCGCGAGTCGGGCCGGGAGCCGCTCCCGTCGTTCAACGATCTCGTCGTGCGGGCTGCCGCGCTCGCACTCCGAGAGTTCCCGGGCCTGAACGCGTCGTACGCGGACGGCAAGGTGCGCCGCTACGGACGGGTCAACGTGGGCGTCGCCGTCGCGACCGACGACGCGCTCTTCGTGCCGACGATCCTCGACGCCGACGAGAAGTCCGTGTTCGAGCTCGCCGCCGAGTCACGCCGTCTGGCCGAGAAGGTTCGTGGCCGGTCGATCGCTCTGGATGACCTTGCCGACGGCACCTTCACCGTCTCGAACCTCGGCATGTTCGGCGTGCGCCGTTTCACCGCCGTCATCAATCATCCGCAGGCGGCGATTCTCGCGGTCGGCGAGGTGGCGCTGCGCCCGGCAGCCGGGCCCGACGGCAGCCTTGTCGCGAGGCGGCTGATGGACGTGGCGCTCTCCTGTGACCATCGCGCGGTGTACGGCGCCGACGCCGCCCGCTTCCTGCAGAGGCTTCGCAACCTGCTCGAGCATCCCGTCCTGCTCGTCATCGATCGAAAGGATTGAGCCGCACCATGCCAGACATCGAGTTCCGCGAGGCGATCCGGGCGGCGCTCGACGAGGAGCTTGCGCGGGACGAGCGCGTGATCTTCTTCGGCGAGGACGTCGCCCTGGCCGGCGGCGTGTTCGCAGCCACGCCAGGCCTGTACGAGAAGTACGGGCCCGGCCGCGTGTTCGACACGCCGATTTCCGAGCTCGCAATGACGGGTGCCGCCTACGGCGCGGCCGTGACGGGCATGCGACCCGTGCTCGAGATCATGTTCGGCGACTTTCTCGCCCTCTCGATGGACAGCCTCATCAACCAGGCGACGAAGTACTGGTTCCTCACCGAGGAGCGCATCAGCGTCCCGATCGTGATCAGATCCGTCGTCGGGGCAGGGGGCCGTTTCGGGGCCATCCACTCGCAGATGCCGATCTCATGGCTGACGGGGATCACGGGCCTGAAGATCGTGGCGCCGTCGACGCCCGCGGATGCAAAGGGTCTTCTGCAGGCGTCGATCAGGGACGACAATCCGGTGATCTTCTTCGAGCACAAGCGGCTCTACGCGCTCAAAGGCCCTGCCGGCAACGGCAACGGCTACGAGCTCGGGCGGGCGGCGGTCGTGCGTGAGGGCAGCGACGTGACGCTGGTCAGCGCGATGAAGGGAGTGCACGACTGTCTCGCCGCAGCCGACCTTCTGGCAGCGGAGGGCGTCTCGGCGGAGGTGATCGACCTGCGGACGATCAGGCCGCTCGACGCAGAGGCGATCGTGAGGTCCGTCGAGAAGACGAACCGCATCGCCGTCGTGGAGGAGGGGCCGCTCACGGGCGGGTGGGGAGGCGAGGTGCTCGCGCTCGTCACCGAGCACGCGCTCGGCGACCTCGACGATGCGTGGCGCATCACGACCGCGAACTCGCCGATTCCGTACAGCCCGCCGCTGGAGGACGCGTTCCTGCCGGGACCGGAGCGGATCGCGGCCGAGGTACGAAGCCGGCCCTGACGACGCGCCACTCGGGTGCATACTCGCGAAACGAGTAGCACCATGGGGCGGCGCGGGGAGTGCGGCTCGGGGGTGCAGGAGACGCACGATCCATCCCCTCCGCCGCGTTCGCCATGCAAAGCTGCCCAGTGGTATGTAAGACTGGTCCCACCTGACTGATGTCAGGGGCGCTAGGGGGCGTCCAGTAATTAACGGGGGAGGTAGACAGTGGGCAAGACACGACTGCTTGCGGTTGCGACGTGCGTGGCCGCCGCGGTGGGTGTGGGCGCGACCGGCGCACTTGCGGGTGAGATCAAGGGGCCGCCATACCAGGGTCCTCCCGTTGCCGACGGCATCGGTAACTCGACCAACACCACCGCTGCCGTGACCAACGGGCACGCGTCGATATGCGCGTTTAGTGGACTGAATGACTTCGACTCGAATCTCGGCCAGGTCGACAGGCAAACGCAGACTCCGAAAGACGCAGCGCCCGGATCGGCGGCCCACGGTTGGGAGGTCGTCCCCGGCGTCGTTGTTTCGTGCAACAAGAATGGCCCGGTCGGTTAACGCGTAAGAGGTCCTTCGTTAGCCGCTGTACGAGAGGCGGCCCAGGGAACAGAGGCAATCGCTGGAAGGCCCGCCATTCGGCGGGCCTTCCTCTCTGACGGTCAGCGAGCACGAGGGATGGAGGCCTTCCCCTACCCGTCAGGTGGTTCGCTCGCGATGGTCGCGCGCGAGCACCCCGTGCAGATCGGCCAGCCCGTCGGGTGAGTCCCCCAGCACGCTTGGGATCACGTCCCGCTCCGATGGTTCCAGCGCCACTGCGTACAGGCCCCGTTCGACGCCCTTCTGGATCATCGCTGCAGCTGAGAGCGCGGCAGGCGGCCACGAAATGAGCAACCCGACCCGCCACAAAAGTCGAGAGGCCGCCCCCTGTCAGGAAAGGGCGGCCTCTCGTGTTTCTCCGCGGAATCCCTCCAGGGAGTGGAGGGTTATTGCCTCATCATCATCAAGCGATCGGTGCTGTCAAGAGTCGCGCCCAACCCTGAGGGTGAAGAACGCCTCCAAGGCTTAGCGGCTCTTGTCTCGTGTGCAACAGGCGCTTGGGGTCGAGCTAGAGGTAGGTGATGTCGAGCCGTACTGGAAGGACACCGCCCTGTACCGCTGTACGTTCATGACGCACCTCCCTCCGTCGGACGCGCAAGGTTCAACTGCCGCCGTCCTCTCTCTCGCGGGTCAAATCGCACTCGGCTGGCCGTCAACGGCCTGTCGCCGGACACCCCGATCAATGGAACCGCGACGGAGAGCATCGTTGTCAGTGGCGTCACCTGGCTCCACGTCGATCTGGTCGTTTGATTCTGGGCTACATGCGATCGCGCTGATCCCGCGCCAACACCCCGCGTAACTCGGCCAGCCCGTCCGGCGGGTTCTCCAGCACGGACAGGATCGCGTTCCGCTGAACTGCCTCGAGGCCGACCGCGTACAACTGCCGCTCAAGGGCCATCTGGATTTCGGCGGCGGCGGAGCGGGCGCGGGACACCATCAACGATCCGGGTGGCTACGACCGGTCAGCGTCCATTCCGAGACGCCGCGGTTGCCGCACGCGAAGTGTTCGTCGTCGCCGTAGTGGACATCAGGGATACCGGCGAACCGCGCCGCAAGTCCTCACGCACTCCGCCCCTCCCAACAAACCGCGTGCCCCACGGATCAGGCCCGCGAGGCGACTCGAAGACGCATTCGTCGCTAAAGGCCGCCATGATGGCTTCGAGGTCGTGGCGGTTGAACGCATCAGCCACGTCGCGCAACAGATCGACCTTCCCCGGATCATTCATCTCGACCCTCTCTTTCCGTCAACGTGGACAGATCACCCGGTTCGCGCCGCCCACTCCTGCGCCTCGCTCCAGTCCCGCACGGCTACAGAGTCTGCCTCTAGTGCGGGTGCCTGCGGGAAGCCGTCGAGCAGTGATGTGTCAATTATCAGACCGGGATGGTTCGCGTCGTCGCGCTCGTGGGGGTACCACGAGAGGATCAGCAGATCCGGCGCCGTTTCACGCAGGTACGCGCCGCCGCGCGCCAGGTAGAGATGCATCTCTCCACTCGCCTCTCAGCCATTTTCTCTCCTGACTCCGACTGCGCACGATCCTAAAACACGGCTGCGCTTCAAGCGATCCCCCCGCCTGTGTCCTACTCTCCTCCCCGGTGCGCATCCCCGCCTGAACATGCGGGAAACGGCTTGTCTATCGCGAAGCGGGTGGAGGGAATCGAACCCTCATAGCCAGCTTGGAAGGCTGGAGCTCTACCATTGAGCTACACCCGCGCTGGGCGAAGCGTACCGTTGCCCGCGTGACGCCTTCCGGATGGTCGTGGAGTGGCGAGGCGATCCTCGCCGCCGCTCTCGCGGCGGCCTACGCCGTCTCGATGCGCCGCTTCCCCGCCCATGCCTGGCGTCGTGCCTGCTTCTTCGGCGGCTGCGCGCTGCTCGCGCTCGTCTGGGTGACCCCGGTGGACACGGTCGCACGCCACTATCTGCTGCTCGCGCACCTGGGCCAGAACGTCGTCCTCGCCGAGTGGGCTCCGTTGCTGCTCGTGCTCGGGATCCCTTCTGCCCTGGCGGCGCGTCTGGCGCGGCCCGCGGCGCTGCGTGCCCTCACGCACCCTCTCGTAGCGTTGCCGCTATGGCTCTGCAACTACGCGGTGTGGCACCTCCCGGCACTCTACGACGCAGCGCTGCGCCATCCCGGCTCGCTGCTCGTCGCCGAGCACGTGCTCTATCTCGTCACCGGCCTGCTCGTGTGGTGGCCCGTCTGGCAGGACGCACCGCGGCGGCTTTCGAGCCAGGGTCGTGCCGCGTATGTCTTCGCCGGATTCGTGCTGTCTGCTCCGCTCGGGCTCTTCCTCGCGCTCGTGCCGAGCCCGATCTACGACTTCTATGCGTCGGCGCCCGAGCGGCTCTGGGGGCTCTCACGCATCACCGATCAGCAGCTCGGCGGCATTGCCATGGCCTCCGAGCAGGCCGTCGTGTTCTTCGCGGTCTTCGCCTACTGGTTCGGGCGCTTTCTCGCCGAGGAGGATCGCATCGATGCGGCGAGCGCACCTCGATCACCGGACTGATCGTTTACGCTCGGGCGACGGTGAAACGCACTGTCATCCTCCTCGGCGCCGTGCTCGCGGGCGTCGTGGCCACAGGGCTCGCGCTCGGCGGGAGTGGGGCGCCGACCTTCCCCTACGGCGTCGCCGCGGGAGAGATCGGCACCACGTCGGCAAAGGTCTGGACACGCTCACCGCAGGCGGGACGGGTGAACGTCTACGTCTCGACACGCAGCGATGCCCACGGGGGGCTTTGTGGCGTCGGTGCCGGCTCGCGCGGCTGACGACTTCACGGTGGAAAAGGAGGTGACCGCTCTGAAGCCGGGCACGCGCTACTACTACGCCTTCGCGATCGGGCTCGCGCGCAGCCCGGTCGGCCGGTTCGTGACCGCGCCGGCGCCGGGTACGCCGGCGCGTGTCCGGTTCGCCATCTCCGGTGACGCCGACGCGACGCCCGGCCCGAACGGCAAGCCGGGCTTCAACCGCTACGAGACCTACGGCCGGATGGCGGCCGAGCACAACGACTTCAACATCAACCTCGGCGACACGATCTACTCCGACAGCGAGCTCTCCGGATCGAAGCCCGCCCTCACGGTCCCCGCCAAGTGGCAGAAGTACCGCTATGGCCTCGCGCTCCCGAACCTGCGTGCCCTGCGCGCATCTGCCGGGCTGTACAGCCATCCAGACGACCACGAGTTCGTGAACGACTTCTCGGTTCCGGAGGGCGGTGCCGCGCTGTACCGGGCCGGCGTCAAAGCGTTCACCGACTACGCCCCTGTCTCCTGGAGCGCCCAGCAGGGCTTTTACCGGAGGTTTCGCTGGGGGAAGCATCTCGAGCTCTTCTTCCTGGACGAGCGCTCGTTTCGGAGCGCGAAGGCTTCGCAGCAGTGCGGTAACGACCTCGCTCCGACCGCTCCCGCCGCCGTCCGGGCCGCGTTTGCGACGCTCATCCCCTCCCTCGCCGCGCCGGTGTCGCAGGCATGCCTCGACGCCATCGCGGATCCGCAACGGACGCTGCTCGGCCCCGGTCAGGAAGCCGCCTTCCTGACCGCCATTCGCGGCTCGAGCGCCACCTTCAAGGTGGTCGTCAACGAGGTGCCGATGCAGCAGTTCTACCAACTGCCCTACGACCGCTGGGAAGGCTTCGCCGCGGAGCGTACGCGACTTCTCACGGCGCTCGAGGGCGTGAAGAACGTCGTCTTTCTGACCACCGACGCACACGCCAACCTGTTCGGTGAGATCCGGCTGCAGACGCTGGAGAGCGGCGGCCCGGTCGGCACCGGAATCTGGGAGGCGGTCACCGGGCCGGTCGCGACGAACACGTACGCAAAGGAGATCGACAGGGCCATCGGCGCGAAGGGCACGGGCACGCTCGTGACGTCCTTGTTCCTGAAGCCTCCGCCGCCGCGGGGGATCGGGATGGCGTGTGCGGCCACCGACGTCTTCAGCTACAGCGAGGTCGTCGTCACCGCGGCGAAGCTGACGGTGACCCCGAAGACGGCTTCCGGCGCCCGGGTGACCGAGCAGACGGGCGCCCGCTGCCCACCGCTCGTCGTCACGGCACGCTGATTCGGCTGGGAGCCGTCCAACACCAACCGTATGCTCGACAGGATGTCCGACGAGTACGCCATTCGGTTCCGCCCGCGCGCGGTCCTCAGCGTCCTCGGGGTGATCCTCGTCACGGCCATCGTGCTCGAGGTGGTGTGGGTGACGCGCTCGGTGCTGATCTGGGTCCTGATCGCGGTGTTCCTGGCCATGGCGCTGAATCCGGCCGTCGACTGGCTTGCGCGCCGTCACATCCGTCGCGGCATCGCGGTCGCGATCGTCTTTGTCGGCGCGATCCTCGTCATCGCAGGGATTGCCGCGACCTTTGTCCCGACGCTCGTCCGCGAGGTCAACAGCCTCGCCGATGCGATCCCGGACTACATCGACGACCTCACGCGCGGACGCGGCAAGCTGGGCTTTCTCGAGCGTGACTACCACATCGTCGAGAAGGTGCGCGAGGCGATCGAGAAGAGTGGTGCCGGAGGCGTGCTCGGCCTCTCGAACACGGCGTTGACGCTGACCAAGAGCGTCGTCAACGCCGTCATCGCCGTCGTCACGATCGCCTTCTTGACACTGTTCATGTTGATCGAGGGCCCGGGCTGGGTCGAGCGCTGCTACAACCTCCTCCCCGAGACGTCACAGCCGCGCTGGCGCAAGGTGGGCGGCGACATCTACCGCACCGTGGGTGGGTATGTGACCGGGAATCTCGCGATCAGCCTCATCGCCGGAGTCTCCTCGACGGTTGTCCTGCTCGTTCTCGGTGTGCCCTACGCAGTCGCGCTCGGGCTCGTGGTGGGGCTGCTCGACCTGATTCCGCTCGCCGGCGCAACGATTGCGGCGGTGATCGTCTCCACTGTCGGATTCCTCCACAGCACGAGCGCGGGGATCGTGCTGATCATCTTCTTCGTCGTCTACCAGCAGGTCGAGAACCATGTGCTGCAGCCGCTCGTCTATGGCCGCACCGTCCAGCTGTCACCCCTCATCGTCCTGATCTCGGTGTTGATGGGGGCCGAGCTCGCAGGCGTTATCGGGGCGCTCGGAGCGATTCCGATCGCCGGGGCGATCCAGGTCGTCGTGGTCGATTGGCTGGCGCACCGCCGCCGGAACATCCTGGAGCCTCCAGGGCCGCCGCCGTCGGCCGCCGAGCTACCCTCGTAGACCGTGTCCACAGAGGTCGAGGCGCGCGGGATCGCACGCTACCGCGTGCTCTTCGCGCATTCGCACGTGAAGGCGATGCTCGCGTGGGCGATCGTCGCGCGCCTGCCCGTCGGCATGACGGCGCTCGCGCTCGTGCTGCTTGTACGTGCCTCGGGGAACGGCTACGGCGCCGCCGGCCTTGTCGCCGCGGCGTACTCGCTGGCGGTGGCCGTCGGTGCTCCCTACTCGGGTAGGCAGGTCGACCGGCGCGGTGCGGCGAGGGTCCTGCGTCGGCGCCTCGTGGTCTTCCCGGCGCTGCTCGCGCTCGTCGCGCTTCTCGGCGAGGTCGACGTCCCCGTCTGGGTGCTCGCGCTTCCTGCCGCTGCTGCCGGGCTCGCGATACCTCCGGTCTCGTCGACGTTGCGATCGATCTGGCCGGAAGTGCTCGGAGAGGACGGAGCGCGCACGGCGTACGCGCTCGAGGCGGCCCTGCAGGAGGTGATCTTCGTCGGCGGGCCCATGCTCGTCGCCGTGCTTGCTGCCGTTTCGCCCGTGGCGGCCGTGCTCGGGGCAGCCGTCGCCGCCGCCGTCGGCACCTTCGCCTTTGTGAGGCTGCCACCGGTGCGGGATGCACGCCCATCGGAGATCCAGCACGGCTCGCGACTCGGCGCGCTCTCCTCGCCCGGCGTGCGCACGATCGCACTCATCGCGCTCTCGCTCGGGCTTGCATTCGGCGCCGTCGAGATCGCGGCACCGGCGTTCGCAGAGCTCGAGGGCAATCGCGCGCTGGCAGGGATTGCCCTCGCCGGCTTCGCGGCGGGCAGCCTCGTCGGCGGGCTCGTGGCGGGACTCCGCCCTGCGAGGAGCGAGCGTCGCCGGTTGCTCCTCGGCGCGGTCGGGTTCGCCGCCGTGCTCGCTCTGCCACTGCTCGCCGGCTCGCTCGTCGGGCTCACCCTCTTGCTGTTCGTCGCCGGGCTTCCGATCGCGCCGATGGTGGCCGCAGCGTACGGCCTGATCGGGCGTGTCGCCGCTCCGGGCTCGGTTGCCGAGGCATTCGCCTGGTTCGGCACGGCCGTCTCGACAGGCATCGCCGGCGGCAGCATCTCGGGGGGCTGGCTCGTCGACCGCCACGGCTGGCGGGCGGCGGTGGTGCTCGGTGTCGGCCTGGCTGCACTAGCGGCCGCCCTCGTCGGGCTGCGATGGCGCTCGCTCGCCGACGAAACAGCGGAATCGACCGCTCGTTCACCGTAGAACGCGATCCGTGACCGACCGCTCGTTGTGAGGTTCCCGTGCCGCGTGCTACGCGGGCTCGTCGTCCCCGGTGCCCGTGCCGGCGCAGGCGTCTTCGAGCTCGACCTTGCTCGCCTGGATGAGCCTGAGCATCCCGCGCGCCTCCGCTTCGGAGACGCTCCACTGGTCGACGAGGCGCGCGATCTCCCTGCCGTCCCCGGAAGTGTCCTGACTGGGCGTTGACATAAGTCATCCATCGGGCAGATGCGCCCGTGCAAGATCCCTCTCACGGTGGTTCAGAACTCCCGTCCACCTCGCCGTAGGATGCGCTCATGGCGCGCATCGAGGACTATGCGCTGATCGGCGATCTGCAGACGGCGGCGCTGGTCAGTCGCGAGGGCTCCATCGATTGGTGCTGCTTTCCGCGTTTCGACTCCGAAGCGTGCTTTGCCGCCATGCTCGGCGGACCCGAGCATGGCCGGTGGCTACTCGCGCCCACCACGGCGGTGCGCCGGTCGAGCCGCCGCTACCGGGACGACACGTTGATCCTCGAATCGGTCTTCCAGACGGACGACGGCTCGGTCCGGATGATCGACTTCATGCCGCCGCGGGGCGTCGCACCGGACATCGTGCGCATCGTGGAAGGCCTCGACGGGGACGTGCCCATGCGCTCCGAGCTCGTGATTCGCTTCGGCTACGGCAAGATCGTCCCCTGGGTGCGCCGCGTCGACGACAGCCGTCTCGCGATCGCCGGTCCCGACGCGCTGTGCCTGCGCAGCCCCGTCGAGACACACGGCGAGGAGTTGACGACAGTCTCCGACTTCGTGCTCCGCCAGGGCGAGCGGTTGCCGTTCGTGCTCACCTGGTTCCCGTCCCATACCGAGCTTCCGGAGGCGATCGACGCCGAGCAGGCGCTCGACGATTCGGAGTCCTACTGGCGCGAGTGGGCCGAGGGGTGCCGCCATCACGGCGACTACCACGACGAGATCCACCGTTCGCTCCTCGTCCTCAAAGCGCTCACGTACGCGCCGACCGGAGGCATCGTGGCGGCACCGACGACGTCGCTGCCGGAGCACATCGGGGGCGTGCGCAACTGGGACTATCGGTTCTGCTGGTTGCGAGATGCAACGCTGACGCTCGTGGCGATGTTGAACGCCGGCTACCGCGACGAGGCATTCGCGTGGCGTCAGTGGCTCCTACGCGCCGTCGCCGGGGATCCGGCCGACGTCCAGATCATGTACGGGATCGCCGGCGAGCGTCTTCTACCCGAGCGGGATATCGACTGGCTGCCGGGATATGAGCAGTCGAGACCGGTGCGGGTGGGGAACGCCGCGTCCGAGCAGCTGCAGCTGGACGTGTACGGAGAGGTCATCGATGCTCTTTACCAGGCACGAGTCCAGGGCGTGGCCGCCGACGACAACGTCTGGTCCCTGACGAGGAGGCTCCTCGACTGGCTCGAGGACGGATGGCGTCACGAGGACGCGGGCATCTGGGAGGTGCGGGGGCCGATGCGCCACTTCACCCACTCCAAGGTCATGGCATGGGTCGCGTTCGATCGAGCCGTGCGGTACCACGAGGAGTTCGGCCGCGAGGGGCCGGTGGAACGCTGGACCGCGCTTCGCGCCGAGATTCACGCGCAGGTACTCGCGCGCGCCTGGAGCGCGGAGAAGCAGGCATTCGCGCAGTCCTATGACTCCGACGAGCTCGACGCAAGCGTCCTCCTGTTGCCACTCGTCGGTTTCCTCCCCTTCACCGACGACCGGATCGTCTCCACGGTCGATGCGATCCGTCGCGAGCTGACGCGCGATGGGTTGATCCTGCGCTATCGAGACCACGGTGCCGTCGACGGGTTGCCTCCCGGCGAGGGCGTCTTCCTGCCGTGCTCGTTCTGGCTCGTCCACGTCCTAGCGCGCCAGGGCCACGTCCGTGAGGCGCGCGAGCTGTTCGAGCGTTTGCTCGACCTCCGCAACGACCTCGGCTTGCTCGCCGAGGAGTACGACCCCGTCATGAGTCGGCAACTCGGAAACTTCCCCCAGGCGTTCACGCATCTGGCGCTCGTCGATGCGGCTTTGGCGCTGTCGGAAGCCGGGATGACAACGACACCGGTTCAGGTCTGAGAGGCCGTCACCGACTCCTCGTTCAGGTACGCATCCCTTGCCACATCCGACTCCGCCGGGCTGGTGAGGACGAGACCTGCGATCCCTGCCCGGGCAGCGTCGATCACATGTCGAACGCTGACGAGCGCTCCGTCCGGGAGTTCGATCCTCTCGCCGACGCGCGGAACGCGGTCGAAGGGCACCAGGAGCGACTTGGCTCTGGTTCCGTCGACGATGACGATCACGCGGAACGGGAGCATTATGTGGACTTCTACCCCGTCGAGAGTCCGGGGAATCCCACGACGCCTTGTCGCTAGTACTTGCCCTTCCCGCAGGCGACGGTCCCGAAGAGCACCAGCAGCAAGACAGTCGCGAAAAGCGCACGCACGAGGATGGTTCGCATCACAGCTCCTCAGGGTTGATCCCGACCTGGACTACGGCGCTCGGGCCGTCACGGATTGCGACGGAGCGCTACGCGGTCTCGTTGCGCATCGGTGCGCCGCTGACGGGCCGCCAGGCCCGCTGTCCGCACATCGGGCAGTCCGGCGGCGTCACATACGCCGCTATCCCGTAGCCGCAGATACCGCACTGCAGGTCGCTCGAGGCGGAGACCAGCTGTTCGAGGTCGTCGACGCGATCCGGCTTGGCGCGGGACGTGCCTGACAGCGTCGTGTCGGCGTCGATCGAGTCGTCAATAGGGGACTTCGCTGCCATCTCACACCTCTGCCCGGGACAGATTGCCGGCAAACGCCCGCCCCGAGCCCTTCTCGGAACCATATCGCGGTCAAGCGACCCGCGGCCGATGCCGATACGGGAAGCGGTGAGTTCCACCCGAATACTCATTGACCCCGAACGTCGGCCGTGCTTCGCTCGCGCCCGGTTCGGCCCGTCCGCAACGCCGCATCCCGATCGGAGGGAATGATGCGTCTCGCCCTGCGTCTGCGACGTCGCGAGCTGCAGCAGCAGGCAGTTGCCAACCTCAGCATGCAGGCGCTGAGCGGGGCAGGCCGCCAGCCGCTGCTCGGCGTTGCAGCCGACGCGCTGGCGGAGGGCTTGAACGCCGAGTACACGAGCGTGCTGGAAGTGCAGCAGAACGGCACGACCGTGGTGCGGCGTGCCGGCCATGGATGGGAAGACAGCTCGGAGGAGATGACGGCAGAGCTGGACCCGACACATCCGGCGCTGCAGGCGCTCTGGGCGAGCGGGCCGGTGCTCGTCGAGTTCCCCGACGGGCACGGCGGCAAATCACTGCTCAAGACGCTCGGTGTGGAAAGCTCCGCCGCCATGGCGATCCCGGGTGAGGAACGACCGTACGGGGTGTTGACTGCCCATGCGACGCGGAAGCGCGCGTTCGACGAGAAGGATCTCTACTTCCTCCGGTCGATCGCAAACGTGCTCGCCGGCGCACTGGCGCACGAGCGGGCCGCCGAGGCAACGGGACGTTTCGCGGCGATCGTGGAGTCTTCGCTGGATGCGATCGTCGGCCGCACGCCGGAAGGGATCGTGACGAGCTGGAATGCAGCCGCCGAGAGCCTCTTCGGTTACAGCGCGGACGAGATGATCGGCCGGTCGATCTCGATTCTCGCGCCGCCGGAGCGGGACGCCGAGCTCGCAGCGGTCAACGATCAGCTGATGCACGGTGAAATCGTGAAGCAGTTCGAGACCGTGCGGATCCGGAAGGACGGCGCGCGCATCGACGTCGCCTCGACCGTGTCGCCGATCAAGGACGCGAGCGGCCGGATCGTGGCCGCGTCGGCGATCTCGCGGGACGTCACGGCCCGAAGAAAGTCGGAAGCTGCGCTCCGGGCCAGCGAGGCCCGTGTGCGTGCAGTCGTCGATTCGGCCCTCGATGCCGTGATCACGATGGATACGGAGGGTCGCATTCTCGAGTTCAACCCCGCCGCCGAAAGCATGTTCGGTCATACGCGCGCGGAAGCGCTGGGTGTCGAAATGGCCGATCTGCTGATTCCGCCTGCGCTCCGCGAGGCGCATCGCAAAGGGCTCGAACGCTACCTCGAGACGGGAGACGGCCCGATCCTCGGCCAGCGGGTCGAGACCGTCGCGCTCAGATCGGATGGCACCGAATTCCCCATCGAGCTCGCTGTCGGTCGCGTGCCGATCGAGGGGCAGCCGATGTTCACCGGCTATGTCCGCGACATCAGCGAGCGAAAGCTTGCCGAATCGCAGCTGCGGGAGAGCGAGGAGCGCTACCGCGATCTGTTCGAGAATGCGAGCGAGCCGATCGCCACGGTCGATCTCGACGGCAACCTGACAGAAGTGAACTCCGCCTTCGAGAGGGCTCTCGGCTACGACCGCGGCGAGTTGCTCGGGTCGAATCTCGACCACTATCTGGTGCCGGAATCGCTGGGGCTCTCGTCCTTGCACCGCGAGCGCAAGCTGTCGGGTGAGGAAACACGATCGAAGTACGAGCAGACGTTCGTCAGCAAGAGCGGCCGTCAGGTTGTCCTCGAGGTCTCGACGAGGCTGCTCGAGGAGGACGGCCGTCCCGTGGGCGTGCAGGGGGCGTGCCGGGACGTCACGGAGCGGAAGGAGAGCGAGGCTGAGCTGCGCCGGCTGGCAGACCTGAATCGGCATCAGGCGCAACACGATCCACTCACCGGGCTCCCGAATCGCGCGCAGCTCCAGGAGCGCATCGACGAAGCCCTCAGGCGCGGCCACTCGGACGGCGAGGAATTCGCGGTCATCGTGATCGACCTGGACCGCTTCCGAGAGATCAATGCTTCCCTCGGGCACGACAGCGGAGACGTCCTCCTCCGGGAGGTCGCCCGCCGATTGACGCAGGCCGTGCGGGAGCCTGACATCGTCGCCCGGCTGGGCGGCGACGAGTTCGGGATCCTTCTCCCCGGCCTCTCCGAGACGCAGGCCGACTGGCCGCGTCGCGTCGAGCAGATCAAGAAGGTCCTCGAGCGCCCCGTGTTCGTGCGGCAGATACCGATCGAGGTCGAGGCGAGCCTCGGAATCGCCTTCCATCCGAGCCACGGCGATACGACGCAGCTCCTGCTCCAGCACGCCGACGTCGCGATGTACGTCGCCAAGCACGAGAACCGCGGCCATGCGGTCTATGACCCGCACGAGGACCGCAATGACGCCGACGAGCTGGCCCTCCTCGGTGAGTTGCGGCTCGCGATCGACAACCGCGAGCTGATCCTCGAATACCAGCCGACGATCGACCTTCGCACGGGCTGCATGAGAAGGCTCGAAGCCCTTGTCCGGTGGCAGCATCCCAACCGCGGTCGCATTTCGCCGGGAGAGTTCATCCCGATCTGCGAGCCGACGGCACTGATCAAGCCTCTCACCCGCTATGTACTGGAAGAGGCAATACGCCAGTGCAAGCAGTGGGAGGACGAGGGGCATGCGCTCGCTGTCGCCGTCAATCTCTCGACGCGCAATCTGTCCGAGCTCGACCTCGTCGAGGACATCCATCGCATGCTCGAGGCCTGGCAGCTCGAGCCCAGCAAGCTGCTACTGGAGATCACGGAGAGCGCCATCGTCAACGACCCGGTGCGAACCGAGGGCACGCTTCGGGCGCTGAGCGCTCTCGGCATCCCGCTCGCAATCGACGACTTCGGAACCGGCTACACGTCGCTGTCCTACCTCGCCAACCTCCCTCTCGATCAGGTCAAGATCGACCGCTCGTTCGTGGCGGGCATTCGCACAGATGAGCATGACGCCGCGATCGTGCAGGCGATCATCCACCTCTGCCACGGGCTCGGCTTGCAGGTGGTCGCCGAAGGCGTCGAGGACGGCCAGACGCGCGACGAGCTCGCCAGGCTGGACTGCGACCTCGCGCAGGGCTTCCATTTCGGCAAGCCCTTTCCCCCCGACCAGCTCGTCGAGTGGATTTCGCGGCATCCTGAACCGGCTCACCGCGCCGCGTAACCGCCGGCGGGTCTAGAGATCGGCGGGCGCGCTCGCGAGGAGGCGGCCGTCGACCGAGCATGACCACAGAGCTGCCGCCACCAGGGGCGTGACCACCAGAACCGAAAGAACCGCGACCGTGCTCCCGCCGAGCAGGAGCCCGGTGAAGCCTGCGACGAGGGCTGCAAGCCGAATCAACCTCATGATGCTTCTGTCGGCTGGAAACCACCCCAGGTTGAGGCCTGGTTTAGGAATCCGCGAGGAAGGGCAACGCTTTGAGCAGCTACCCTCGGCGGGGGGAGGGATTGCATGATCCGTGACAACTGGCGCAGCCCGCGCTTTTGGGCATGGTGGTGGCGCGTCCGCGCGCCCGCCGCCGCAAAGATCGGCGCAGGCCTCGTCGGCATAGCGCTCCTTGCATTCGGCGGCTACCTGGCTGCCGACAGGCTGGGTGGCGCCGTCGCCGCGTCGTCGGATATCGAGGTGATGACCGTACGGAAGCTGGTCACGATCCGTGAGCAAGGCGTCGTTGTGACCCGCCCGGTGCGCGTCGTCCAGAATGTCACCATCGGCGGGCGCACCGTGCCGGTGACGCAGGTCGTGCACGACACCGTCACGACGCCGGGAAATACGCGCGTCGTCACCTCCCGCGAGCTCCGCACCGTCCCGGTCGTGCGGCGCAAGGTCGTGACGGTCGCCGGACGGGCGAGGACCGTTGTCGTCACGCGCGCCGGGAAGACGCAGACACAGGTCGCCACGGTCACCAACCAGCGGGATGTGACGACGGAGCGGCTCGTCACCCGCGAGCAAGTCGTCACGCAGCCCGTCACGACGACGCGGACGGTGACGCAGCCAGTCACGACGACTCGGACGGTGACACAGCCGGTGACCGTGACCCAGACACAGACCCAGACGGTCCACGACACCGTGACGACGACGACAACGCTTCCAGTGGTGACTCTGACGATCCAGCTTCCGCCTCTGCCCTGAGCGGGAGGCGCACGGCTACCCGGACGAAAGCCTGTCGGCGAGCTTTCGCAGCGACGTCGTATTCCGCGTCGTCGATTGCCGATCGAGTGCGCTTGCCAGAGCGGCGGGCTTGACACTCGAGTCCATGAGCTTGCCGTGGATGAGCCAGTGCAGCTCGGGGCCGTGCACCTCGAAGCGATCGCGGTCGTTGCTCAGCGCCTCGACCGTCGTCTTGGCTGCCGCTGTCGGGGCCTTGCGCAGGAAGGCAACGAGGTGCGTGTCCGGCGCGGAGACCTCGCCGAATGGTGCGAGCGTGGCGACTCGCACGACATCGCGGGCCGTGCGCACGAACGTCGGCACGGGATAGCCCAAACGCTCGGCCAGATGTGCCTCGATCGCAGGCTCCAGCGCCGTTCGCGCCCCTTCGGCGCCGAAAACGACGTTGCCGCTCGCGATGAAGGTGCTGACGTCCGCGAACCCGAGCGTTTCGAACTCCGCCCGGAGCCGTTCCATGGTGACGCGGTGACCGCCGACGTTGATGCCGCCGAGGAATGCCACATACGTTCGCATTTGGGCCATCACAGCACACCGCGCCCGGATCTGTACCCTCGTCTCGTGAGCCCCAGCAGCCCCGCCTGCACCTCGTGAGCGCCTCGGCTCCGTTGCCGGACGTGCCCTACGCGGCCTGGCGCGACACGAAAGACACGTTGCACCTGTTCGCTCAACAGGTGGGTAAGGTCAAGCTCGCCTGCACGCCACCACAGAATCACTGGTGGCATGCGACTCTTGCGGTCGATGCGCGCGGGATCACGAGCGGGCGCATGGTCTCCGGCGGGATCGGCTTCGATCTCAGCTTCGATCTCATCGACCATGCCCTGCTCGCACGGACCGACGACGGGCACCTCGGGTCCTTTGCGCTCCTCGACGGTCTCACCGTGGCGGCGTTCAACGAGCAGCTGTTCTCGATGCTGGCAGGGTTGGGTCTGGACGTGACGATCACGCCGGCGCCCTTCGGCGTTCCGATGACGACCCCGTTCGCCGCCGACGTCGAGCATTGCTCCTACGACGAGGATTTCGTCCATCGATATTGGCGGGCGCTGTGCTGGATCGACTGGGTGTTTCGCGAATTCGGCGGCTGGTTCTCCGGTAAGACGAGCCCGGTGCACCTGTTCTGGCACAGCCTCGATCTCGCTCTCACTCGCTTCTCCGGCCGCCGGGCACCTGTTGGAGAAGGCGTCGACGCGGTCACCGCCGAGGCGTATTCGCATGAGCTGATCAGCTTCGGCTTCTGGCCCGGCGACCAGACGACGCCGCAGCCGACCTTCTATTCGTACACCGCACCCGAGCCCGAGGGCTTGACGGGCGAGCAGCTCGCTCCCGGGTCGATGTGGGTCGACACGGGATCCGGCTCGCTGGCAGTGCTCCCGTATGACGCTGTGCGCGACTCGGCCGACCCGAGGGTCACGTTGCTCCAATTTCTCCAGAGTGCGTACGACGCCGGGTCCGGTGCAGCGGGCTGGACGGTCGACGACCTCCGCTCGTCGTGGTCCCCGCCGGCGGGCGCGTTTTCGCCGCGCGCGAGCACCGGGCGAGCGCGGTGACGCGGACGCAGCGCCTGACGCTGGTCGCGGCGATCCTCGGCTCGAGCATTGCGGCGATCGACGGCACGATCGTCAATGTGGCGCTGCCTGCGATCCAGGACGATCTCGGCGGCGGGTTGCAGGCGCAGCAGTGGATCTCGAACGCGTACATGTTGACACTCGGATCGTTGATCCTGATCGGCGGCTCGCTCGGCGACATCTATGGCAAGCGCCGCGTGTTCGCGATCGGCCTGGGTGGCTTCGGGGTGTTCTCGCTGGCATGTGCCGTGGCGCCGACGGTGGAGACGCTCATCGCCGCGCGAGCCTTGCAGGGTGCTGCCGGCGCGCTGCTGGCCCCGAGCTCGCTCGCGATCATCGTGGCAGCGTTTCCCGAGCGCGAGCGAGGCGCGGCGATCGGCTCGTGGACTGCGTGGGGCGGCATCGCCATCATCGTCGGGCCGCTCGCGGGCGGCCTCATCGTCGATCAGACCTCGTGGCGCTGGATCTTTGCGATCAACATCCCACTCGTCCTGCTGACGCTCGTGCTCGTTCGTGCTGCCGTTCCGGACACACCGATCGTCCGGCGCCCCGTCGACTTCCTCGGGGCGGGCCTGTGTGCGCTGGGTCTCGCCGGAGTGGTCTTCGGCCTGATCGAGCAGCCGCGCTTCGGTTGGGGGAGTCCTGTCATCATCGTGCCTCTCGTCGGCGGCGTCGCCACGCTCGTGGCGTTCATCGCGTACGAGAAGCGCGCGTCGCACCCGATGCTGAGACTCGACCTGTTCAGCCGCCGGAACTTCGCAATCGGGAACCTGCAGACGCTTACCATGTACGCCGGCCTCTCGATTCTGTTCTTCTTCCTCTTCATCTTTTTGCAGGAGGTCGCCGGGTATACAGCGTTGAAGGCAGGGCTGACGACGGTCCCGTCGACGCTGATCATGTTCGCGCTGTCGAGCAGGATGGGTGCTCTTGCCGATCGCCACGGGCCCCGCCTCTTCATGGGAGGCGGGGCGATGATCGCCGCCGCAGGCGTCCTCTTGTTTCTCAGGACAGGGCTCGAGACGTCGTATGTCTTCGACCTGTTGCCGGCACTGATCGTCTTCTCGCTTGGGCTCGTGATGGTCGTGGCGCCGTTGACCGCGACGGTGCTCGCCGAGGCCGACGAGAGCGACGCCGGCATCGCTTCTGCGATCAACAATGCGATCGCTCGAGTCGCAGGGTTGATCGGAATCTCCATCGTCGGCGCCGTCGTCGCCGGGAGCTTGACCGGAGACACGTTTGCCAAGAACCAGGAGTCGGTTCACGCGTTTCACGAGGCGATCCTGATCTGTGCCGGCCTGGTCTTCAGCGGGGGGCTGATTGCCGCGATCGGCATCCAGAACCCGAGACGTGTGATGAAGGCAGCCTCGTGTCCCGGCGGACAGCTGGCAGGTGCTCCGCGGGCCGCCGGCGCCGATCTGATCGGGGCGGGCGAGCCACGGATTGCGGTAAGAAGTCAGTGATGATCTCGAGAAAGGACGGCCGATGGATGACGCGCAGATCCAGACGATGATCGAGCAACTCGTGGCCGAGGAGCATCGGCTCTGGAACGATGAGGCAGGTGGCGGTGATGTCGAAGCTGACAGGCAGCGCCTCGCCGAGGTGAAGCTGACCCTCGACAAATGCTGGGATCTCCTGCGCCAGCGCCGGGCCTACGAGGAGCACGGGCTCGACCCGAACGCAGCCAGCGTGCGCGACGAGTCGGTCGTCGAGAACTACCAGCAGTAGTCATGCGGCGGTGCGCCCCGTCGCCGCCCACGTCGACCTAGCGATTGTCGAGCCGGCGACGTTCTTGCTCTGCCTCCGTGAGGCGTTGCTCGGCTGCTGCCACCTCGGCCTGGGCTTCCTCGACTGCCGATTCCGCGGCTTCGAGCCGGTCGCGCAGGCGTTCGGCTTCCGTCGTTGCTTTCTGTAGGCGGGTCGCTGCCGCGGTGTGAGCCGATTCCTCGCGGCGTACTGCGTCGCGGGCGGCCTTCAGCCGGGCTCGTGACTCGCGCCGCTTCGTGTCCGTGCGGGTTGCACGCTCGGGCGCGCGCCCCGGGGCCAGCGCGGCGATCGTGTCCCAACCCGTGTCGCTGAGCTCGGCAGTGAGGCGGCCGCGGGCGAGTAGCTCACGCCCCTTTTCCTCCGTTGCCGCCGAGCGCAGGGTTTCCGCCACGCGCGTCAGCGTCGACTGGTTTCCCCGCTCACCCAGGAGGCGCTGCGCCGACGCGGTCAGGCCGGTGACGGCAGTGCGGAGAGACGCGCGGGCGGCGTCGAGCCCCGCTCGGCCTCCCTCCGAGATGCTCGTCTCCTGCGCGTCGACGATGCGCTTCCCTGCGTCGAGCAGGAGGTCGACGTCGCGCCGCTGCGTCCGGGCAAGCTGGTTGACGGTCCACGCCACCAGCGTCGGCTTCCGCAACCCTGCAACCTCGGCGGCAGCGTCGCGGTCGCCTGCCTGCTTGAGCTTTCGCGCGACTGCGTTCCGCTCGGTGACGAACTCGTCGAGCGGGCCTGCATACAGCCCGTCGATCTCCTCCTCGAGATGGGCGCTCACTGCAGTGCCGCGACGAGCTCGTCCTTCGTCATTGTCGAATACTCCTTGACGCGCTTCCGTTTCGCCTTCTGTTCCAGCTCCGAGTTCGTCAGTTTCGCCGAAAGAACCTCCTCGACGGCGTCTGCGATGTCGAATCGGCTCGTGAACCGGTCGATCAGCTCGCGTCGCACACCATCTCAGTGCCCGTCTCGGGAAGCGCCTAACCCTCGTCCAGGTGAGGGCTCGTCGGGGGCGGTTGTTGTGATCGTGTGGTGTCGAAACCGCACGTTCCGAACGGACCGGCCGTGTCATAGGATGGGCAGCCCGACGAAAGGAGCCGACGATGGCGATCGCCTATACCCAGGAGTTCGAGATCAAGGACGGCGATACGAGCACCACCAACTACGACGCGGTCGTCGCCGCCCTCGATCTCCAGGGGCCGGTCGATGGGCTCATCGTCCACACGGCGGGCTTCGATCATGACGCAGGGCTGTTCCGTATCTTCGACGTCTGGGAGTCCCGCGCTCAGGGCCAGCGCTTCATGGACGAGCAGCTCAATCCGGTGCTCGAGGCGATGATGGCTGCAGCAGCTGAAGGCGACCTCGCCCCGCCGGTCCGGGAAACCTGGTACGAGCTTCACGACACGATTTCGGGCTGACCGCTCACCACCGCTCGGCCTGATCGCGAGCGGAGCCGAACACGACGCGCGTCGATCCGTGCCGCCCGCGCCGCTGACCCTATGAGAGATCTCGCATCTCCCACCGCCGCTCGCCGCTCGGTTGCCCGGGCGCGACTCGGGGTGCTCGTGCTGCTCGCCACGGCCGCGTTCGTCTGGTGCGCGCCCGCTTCTGCCGATCTCACCGACGAAACAGCGCTCGCGAAGTCCTACGCTCCGGTGCTACGGCTCGTCGAGCAGCCCGAGGAATGCGGTCCCGGCGAGCCGTACGAGCCCATGGACGTCGATCTGCTCTTCGGCGAGCCCACGGTGGCATTGCGGGGACCGTGGAACAGGGTGGATCTCGTAAAGATCGCTCCGACGGCCGGCGATCTCGCCGGTCTCTACGACTACCACCTCGACTTTCCGGGGGACGCCCTGAACCCCGGCTGCGACTACGAGCGCTGGGCGCGGCGTGTCACCGGATCGCATGCGCCGGCGGTGTATGCCCACGTCGCCACCGACCCGGGATTTCCGGGCAAGCTCGCGCTGCAGTACTGGATCTTCTACGCGTACAACGACTGGAACAACCTCCACGAGGGCGACTGGGAGAATGTCCAGCTCGACTTCGATGTGGCGACTGCAGCCGAGGCTCTCTCGCACACGCCGGTTTCGATTGGCTACAGCCAGCACGAGGGCGCCGAGAGGGCGAACTGGGGAGACGCAAAGCTCGAGCTCGTGGACGGCCGCCACCCCGTCGTCTATCCGGCTGCGGGATCACACGCGAACTTCTTCGACAGCTCGCTCTACATCGGGAGCTCTGCGAGCCAGGGCGTCGGCTGCGATGACACACGGGGCCCGCATGTCGAGCTCCACCCGACCGTGTTCACGATCCCGAGCGACCCGGCAGCGGCGCGGCGCGCGTTCCCGTGGATTGCGTTCCAGGGACGCTGGGGCGAGCTCCAGGAGGCGTTCTTCAACGGCCCGACCGGGCCGAACCTGAAGGGCTCGTGGACCGCGCCCATCCACTCGTCCGAGAGCTGGAGGGATCGGAGCTTCGCGGTGCCGGCCGGTGGGGCATTCGGGACGAGCGCCACCGACTTCTTCTGTACGGCCGTCGGAGCTGGTTCTGTGGGCCTGATCCGGCTGCTCCGGAATCCGGCGCTGATGCTCGGTGGGATTGCGGTGGTGCTGGCCGCCTTGCTCTTCGGTGCCTCACGAACCACCTGGCGCCCGACAGCTCCGCTGCGCCTTGCCCACAGGAGGTCCTGGGGCCAGATCCTGGCAGCCGCAGGGCGCATGTACTTCCACCGGCTGCGGCTGTTCATCGGTATCGGTTTGCTGCTGATCCCTGTCCTCGCCGTGGTCGACGTGCTGCAGCGCCTTCTGTTCGCCGGAGCGCGTGTCGTGGGCGTCGAGGTCGAGGCCGGGTCAGGCGGGACGCTCGTGCTGATCGCCGTCGGGCTCGGCACGACGCTGACCGTCCTCGGCCTCGCCCTCGTCCAGGCCGCGACCGCCCGTGCGCTCGTCGAGATCGACGAAGGCCGGCCGATCGGGCCGATCCGCGCCTACAGGCTCGCGCTCGCGAAGCTTCGTCCCCTGCTCGGGGCGACCGCACTCGCCGTCGCCATGTGGGTCGCCCTCTCGACCACGGTCATCCTCCTGCCCGTCGCCATTTGGCTCGTGATCCGGCTCGCGCTGCTCGCCCAGGTGGCGGAGCTCGAGGGAAGAGCCGCCGTCGACTCGCTCCGGCAGAGCTCCCGGCTCGTGAGGCGGCGCTGGATCAGGGTCGCCACGCTCGTCGGCGCCAGTGCCGGAATGGTGCTCCTTGCCGGGCCTCTCGTCGGAGCCTCGCTGATACTCCTCACAGGCGCTCCCCTCGAAGTTCTCAACCTCGTCGCTGCGCTCGTCTACGCGCTCGCGATGCCTCTCGTCGCGCTGACGACTGCATACGTCTACTTCGACGCACGAACGCGGCTCGAGCTCGACCCGGCAGACGAGCCGGACGAGCTTCCTGCCGAGATCCGGCTCGGTGCTTCTTGAGCACCACCGGCCACCGCGAGCACCTCATGCTTCGCGGTCGTAACGCTCCTGCTCGTCGACAGTTCGCTCGGCCGTCGGCACGGCTTCGAGGCGCTCGGCTGGAATGGGCTCGCCGCTCTCGATCGACAATCCGTAGGTACCGGCCGCCAGCCGCTGTTCGGCACGCTCCACGGCTGCGAGCTCGGCACGGAGGTCGTCGGAGAGTCCCGCATCCAGTTCGGCGCCGAACAGATCGGCCGCGCGATCGGACGTCTGCTCGTCGATCGTGTTCGGCTCGAGCGCGGCGAGTGACTCTGCGATGCGCTCGCGTTCGCGTCGTAACAGTTCAGCCGCACGCTGAGGGTCCACGCGTCGAGCGTACACCCCGGGCGGCCGGTTGGGTCGTCGGCCTGCATCGGATCGCCAGGTCGGCATCCAAGGCCATCGCTAGGCTTCGTCGATGAGCTTCGGCACATGGATAAAACGGCTGTTTGGCTCGACCACGCCGGACGACGAAGCAGCGCTGCGCGAGGAGGTGGGAGTTCCCGATCGCGGCAAGGAGTCACTCAGATCCGGCGAGTTCTCGAGCCTGGACGGCGAGGAAGCCGGAGCGGGCGAGGACGAGCTCGAAGGGTTCAAGGCACCCCCGGATCCCGCCCCGTAGCAAGGAGATCCTCTGGTGACTCTCGGACAGCACGCCCGTAGGGACGCCTGACGCGAGCATCGCGGCGATCGGCGTGCCGCGTTGGCCCTCAGGCGGGCATCGCCCCGCCGAAGCTCTCCGGCGTCGGCCGCTTGAACGCCAGCACCCCTTCGCTGCGCGCTCTGGCGATCACCGTGGCATAACGGGCCAGCCGTTGTCCCTGGTAGTGGGCGACGGCGAGAGCGTGCTCGTCCGGCCCGGTGACGCTATGGTCGCTCACGAACGAGCTCCCGTACGGATTGCCTCCTGCCGCGAATACCTCCTGCACCGTGTAGCCGACTGGGAGGATCAGCATGCCCCAGTGGTAGAAGGTGTTGTTGAGCGCGAGAAGTGTCGATTCCTGGCCTCCGTGTGCGGTCTGCGAGGACGTGAAGCTCGTCGCGACCTTGTCGGCGAGCTTTCCCTCCTGCCAGAGGCGGCCGGCTTGATCGATGAATTGCTTCAGCTGGGCCGCGACATTCCCGAACCGCGTGGGCGTCCCGAACGCGATCCCGTCCGCCCATTCGAGGTCGTCCAGCGACGCGACGGGTGCCTCTGCCACCTGAGAGCGATGGCGTCCCCAGTACTGGTTCTGCGAGATCAGCAGCTCCGAGGAAAGCTCCTCCACATGCCGCAGCCGTACCTCGGATCCGCCGTGCTCCGCACCCTTTGCCACGGCCTGCGCGAGCCGGTGCACGTTGCCGGTGGCGCTGTAGTAAATGACGGCGACGTGTGCTCCCACCATCCTCGTCCTCTGCAACTGGAGATGCTGTCCTGAGGCTCGCAGCCGACCCTATCCCAGGTGAGCAACGCGGCGCCGACCATGCTCGGCGGTAGCGGCGATCCGAGCGGCCGGGCGACGCCGTTCGCGGGCCGGACGGCGTGGGCGCGGAGTCTGGAGACGCCGCTGCGGGAGTTCCTGCGCACGGAGACCGGCGGCGCCGCGGTCCTGCTCGTGGCGACGATTGCTGCCCTCGTGTGGGTGAACGTCGACGCGTCGTCCTACGAGCGGCTGTGGGCAACGACGCTCACGATCGACATCGGGGGGTGGGGTATCGCGCTGGATCTCCGCCGGTGGGTGAACAGCGGGCTGATGACGTTCTTCTTTTTCGTCGTCGGGCTCGAGGCGCGCCGGGAGTTCGACCTGGGCGAGCTGCGGGAGCGGCGGCGCTTCGCATTGCCGCTGCTGGCCGGCATCGGCGGCATGGCGGTCGCCGTCGCGATCTACCTCGCCTTCAACGCCGACCGCGGGTCCGTGCACGGCTGGGGAATCGCGATGTCGACCGACACAGCTTTCGCGCTGGGCCTGTTGGCGCTCGTGGGGCCGCGCTTTCCCGACCGCCTGCGCGCGTTCATGCTCACCGTCGCCGTGGTCGACGACGTGATCGCGCTCGTCGTCATCGCGACCGTCTACACGGACACGCTCCGTGTTGTGCCGCTGCTTGCGGCCATCGCCTGCTTCGGAGGCGTTCTCGTCGCCCGCAGCCTGCGAGTTGGGCCCGGTCTCGTCTGTGCCGTACTTGGGGCTGCGGCATGGGTGGGGTTGCTCAAGTCCGGGGTAGAGCCGGTGGTGATCGGTCTCGCGATGGGCCTGCTGGCCTACGCCTACCCGGCTCCGCGGTCAGACCTCGAGCGTGCGACGGAGCGGTTCCGCGAGTTCCGCGAGCAACCGACTGCGGATCTGGCGCGCGCGGCTGGGATGGAAATCAGGGCGGCGACGTCGGTGAACGAGCGGTTGCAGCAGGTCTTTCACCCCTGGACGAGCTACGTGATCGTGCCCCTGTTTGCGCTCGCGAACGCGGGGATCGCGATCGACGGCGAACTCCTCGCCCGGGCGTTTACGTCACCGATCACGCTCGGAATCCTGTTCGGCTACGTCGTCGGCAAGCCGGTTGGCATTGTCGGCTGCTCGTGGCTGGTGACCGTGCTGAGCCGCGGGCGGCTGCGGCCGCCGGTGGGCTGGGTTGCCGTTGCCGGCGGCGGCACGATCGCCGGGATCGGCTTCACCGTCGCGCTGCTCGTGGCCACACTCGCATTCGACGGGCGCCGGCTCGAGGAGGCGAAGGTCGGCATCCTCTGCGCGGCTCTCGGCGCCGCGTTGATCACCTGGCTGCTGTTCCGTGCCACTGCGTCGCTGCCACGGGAGACGAGGGTCCACGCCCTGCTCGGCACGGCCGAGCCGCTCGTCGACCTCTACATCGGCATCGACCCGGAGCGGGACCACATCCGCGGGCCCCTCGACGCGCCCGTCACTCTGCTCGAGTACGGCGATTTCGAATGCCCCTACTGCGGCCAGGCCGAACCGGTCGTCCGCGAGCTCCTGCGGGGTTTCGGCGATGTCCGCTACGTCTGGCGTCACCTCCCGCTCACCGATGTCCACCCTCATGCCCAGCTCGCCGCGGAAGCTGCTGAGGCCGCGGCTGCGCAAGGCTCCTTTTGGGAGATGTACGACCTCCTGCTCGCCAATCAGCAAGCGCTCGGCCTGAACGACCTGATCGCCTACGCCGGGCAGATCGGCCTCGACACCGAGCGGTTCCGGGACGACGTGCGCCAGCACACGTTCGCCGCCCGCGTCGTCGAGGACGTCGACAGCGCCGACCTCGACGGCGTCTCGGGCACACCCATGTTCTTCATCAATGGCCGGCGCCACTACGGCACCTACGACATCGGCACACTCTCGGCGGCCGTGCGCGTGGCCGCTGCGCAGGCGGCGCTGGCGAACGGGATCACCGGCTGAGCGTTGGACAACGACACCCGCGCGACGGCCGGGTGGGTTTAGCGTTGGGGCGGATCGGGATGATTGAGTGCTGCCCCGTCGCTCAGGGATCGATACAACTGCGCCACCGTCGATGCCGCCTCCCCCGCTGACATCTCCGGCCGCGGTCCCTCGCCTGGGCGCAACGGTCGTCGCTTCGGACACCGTCGAGTTCGCGATCTGGGCGCCTGGCGCCGCATCGATCGAGGTTTGCGTCGGCGGTGCAGCGTCCTCTCTCCGCGTGGACGGATGCGGGTTCTGGCGCGGTGAGGCGGCCGCAACGGCCGGAGACCGCTACCTCTTCAGGCTCGACGGCAGGCATGAGTTTCCCGACCCGTGCTCGCGCGCACAGCCGGACGGGGTCCGGGGGCCGTCCGAGATCGTCGGTCGCCGGCAGCATGCGGCTGCGGGAATCGCGCTCGGTCTCGACGAGTTGGTCGTCTACGAGCTCCACGTCGGGACGTTCACGCGTGAGGGGACACTCGGGGCTGCCGCCGCCCAGCTCGAGGAGCTGGCGTCGCTCGGGGTGACGGCGGTGGAGCTGATGCCGGTGGCGACATTCCCGGGAACGCGAGGCTGGGGATACGACGGCCTCTACACCTGGGCGCCACATCAGGCGTACGGAGGGCCCCGCGCCCTGGCTGAGTTCGTCGACCGGGCGCACGAGTACGGATTGGGGGTGATCCTTGACGTCGTGTACAACCACGTCGGCCCCGGCAACGAGGCACTCACGGCCTTCGGTCCGTATTTCACGGATCGCTGGGGACCGACCGCGTGGGGGGACGCGCTCGACTATCGCAACATCGGCGTGCGCGAATGGGCGATCCAGAACGCCGAGATGTGGGTGTCCGAGTACGGCGTCGACGGCTTGCGGCTCGACGCGGTTGGCGCTGTCGCCGACGACTCGGGGGAGCACGTCTGTGCGGAGCTGGCACGGCGTGTGAAGGCACGGCGGCGGCAGACACTGGTGATCAGCGAGCGAGGCGCGCCCGATTTCACTCCGCTCGAAAAGTGGCACCACGACGCGGTGTGGGTGGACTCGCTTCATCACGAGCTCCACGTCGCGCTCACGGGTGAGCGTGACGAGTACTACGCCCGCCACGACGGTTCGATGTCGGCGATTGCGAGGGAGTTGTTGCGCCCGGAGCGGCGCCAGGTGGTCGTCGCGGCGCAGAATCACGACCAGATCGGCAATCGCGCGACGGGCGATCGTCTGACGCCCGCCCGTCTTCGCGTCGCCGAAAGCGTCGTCGTGTTCTCCGAGTCGATCCCCTTGCTCTTCCAGGGCGAGGAGTACGCCGAGCCGCATCCGTTCCAGTACTTCACCGATCACATCGATCCCGAGATCGCGGAGGCGACACGCCTGGGGCGCATGCGCGAGTTCCCGGACACGATCGGCACGCACGAACGTGTCCCGGATCCGCAGGCGCCTGAGACCTTCGAGGTCTCGAAGCTCGACCGCGCCGGCGGCAACCCGGCCCACCGCGAGGCGCTGCGCCGGCTCCTCCGGCTCCGTCGAGCCCTGCCCCAGGACCTGCGGGTCGAGGCGGACGACGAGCGCCGAACGCTACGCCTCTACCGGGGCGATGCCCTCCTCCACGTGGACTTCAACGCGCTCAGCGTCGAGCTGTCCGCGCCATGAGCGCTGCCGACCCCGGTCGCGGTGACGACTTCCGCTGCACGTACAGGTTGCAGCTGGAGCCCGGACGCGGCTTCGAGCAGGCGCGGCAGTTGGTGCCGTATCTGAAGCGGCTCGGCGTGTCGCACCTCTATCTCTCCCCGGTGCTCGAAGCTCGGACCGGCTCGACTCATGGGTACGACGTCGTCGATCCGACACGAGTCTCGGATGCGCTCGGAGGCGAAACACAGCTGCGGTCGCTGTCGAAGGAAGGGCTCGGGATCGTGCTCGACATCGTCCCGAATCACATGGCGGCCGACGAGAAGCTCAATCCCTTCTGGCGCGATCCGTTGTGGCGGGCCAAATTCTTCGACGTCGACTGGCGCACGGGCTCCCATCGCCGCTTCTTCGACGTCGAGTCACTCGCCGGGGTGCGTGTCGAGGATCCCGAGGTGTTCGAGATCACCCACCGCAAGGTGCTCGAGCTCGTTCGCGACGGCGTGGTCTCCGGCCTGCGCGTCGACCACCCGGACGGACTCGCCAACCCGGCACGCTATGTGGAACGGCTCGCCGAGTCCGGCGCTCGCCGTGTCTGGGTGGAGAAGATCCTCGCTCCGAACGAGAGGCTGCCTCCATGGCCCGTTGCGGGAACGACTGGCTACGAGTTCATGGCCGAGGTGACGGCGCTGTTTCTCGATGCGCGCGTCGAGGGCGTCTGGACCGAGCTGTACGGAGCTGCCACCGGCGAGCGGCGATCGTTCGAGGACGTGGCGTCCGAAGCGAAGCTCGAGCAGGCCCGGACCACATTCGCGGTCGAGGTCGATCGGCTCCGTCCGCTGCTCCCGGCGGACAGCTCCGATGCCGACATCGCCCAGGCACTGGCGTCGCTCCCGCTCTACCGCACCTATGTCGACCCCACCGCATCGGAGATCTCGGACGCCGATCGCGCCGTCATCCACGCGGCAGACATGGATCCGCGGTTGCAACGATTACTGGCGCTGGAGCGCCGTGGCCATGACGCGTTCGTGACGCGGTTTCAACAAACCTCGCCGGCGGTCGCCGCCAAAGGCGTCGAGGACACGGCCCTGTATCGCTACAACCGGTTGCTCGCGCTGAACGACGTCGGAGCTGATCCAGGGCGGTTCGGCCTGTCGGTGGGCGCCTTCCATGCCGCGTGCCGGGACCGCCAACTCGAGCATCCCCTGACGATGCTCGCTACCTCGACGCACGACACCAAGCGCAGCGCAGACGTTCGCGCTCGGCTCGTTGCGCTCGCCTCAACCCCCGAGCACTGGGAAGCGCTCCGGCAGGCGACGCATCGAGAGGCGGGCGAGCTCGACGATCCGAACACCGAGTACTTCGTCCTGCAAACGATCGTCGGGGCTTGGCCGCTCTCCACCGAACGCCTGCTGCTGTACCTGGAGAAGGCGCTCCGGGAGGCGAAGCGCGCGACGAGCTGGATCGAGCCGAACACCGCGTGGGAGGGGACCGTGAAGGCGTGGGCCGAGCGGCTCACGGCGTCCCGCCGGATCGTCGGCCGGCTCGAAGAGCTCATCGACGACATCTCCGTGGACGCCCGGCGCGTGTCGATTGGCATGACGCTGCTCAAGCTGACGACGCCCGGCACGCCCGACATCTACCAGGGGGACGAGATGCCCTTCTATGCGCTGGTCGACCCCGACAACCGGCGCCCGGTCGACTGGCAGGCATCCGCGGCTGCGCTGGAGCAGAGCCGGCCGGGATCGAAGATCGACGTCATCCGGCGCTCCCTCGATCTCCGGCGACGGCGCCCTGACCCGTTCGCAGAGGATCACGTGCCGATGGACGGTGGAGTCGACATTTGCGCGTTCGCGCGAGGCGACGAGATCGTCGCCGCCGTCGCCCTGCGCGGAACCCTGCGGGAATGGGATCCGCCCCGGGGCTCATGGCGAGACGTCCTCGCTGCCTCCGACCACGTGCGACTGCTCGAGCGGATCTGAGTTCCCACCAGCGCTTCGTGCGCGAGCTCCGGTCAGAAAGGGTTCGGCGGCGACCCGCCGTACTTCGACGTATGTCCGCACTCATCGCATGGCTCCGCAGGGTGCTTGGGATGGCAGCCGGATCCAAAGGCCAAGGGGGCGGATGGACCGACACCAATGACCCTGATCGGCTCAACTGAACGCTCGGAGGCGAGGCTCGCGGACGGATACAAGGCGCGTCGCTTTCCGTAGAACCGGGAATGGAGGTCTCATGGAGCAACGCAAGGTGAATCCTTGGACATGGCAGGATCAGTACGGGTTCTCACAGGCGATCGAGGTCACCGGTGCCGAGCGGGTGCTGTACTGCGCCGGACAGACGTCGAGCGGACCCGACGGCGCGACGCTGCACGGCGACGACATGGGAGCCCAGTGCCGGCAGGCGCTCGATAACCTCGAGACGGTGCTCGAGCACGCCGGCATGACGTTCGCGAACGTCGTTCGACTCGACTATTACGTCACTGATGTCGACCGTTTCCTCGCCGAGGGTGCACCGGTCGCAGGTGAGCGCCTTGCAGGCACCGTCCAGCCGGCCGGCACGCTGCTCGGCGTCTCGCGCCTTGCCTTTCCGGACCTCCTGATCGAGATCGAGGCGACCGCTGTCGCCTAGGCGTTCCGGAAGCACAGGTCTAGATTTCAATGAGTGCTGACTTGGGGACTGCCTCGAAGGGCCACGCTGCGCGCGGGGACGTTGCACACATCGGGCACGCCGAGCTCATTCAGGTACTCACCTAGGGGATGACTACTCGAGCGTCGCAGCAGTTCGTCGCTCTTGAACCTGTGGTTCGTACTCCGGCGGGCCAGCGATGCTGACCCTCGCGTCGAACCTGGAGGCGGCGCGGAGCCAGATGGCGTTTACGCTCGGCTTCCACATCATCCTGGCATCGCTCGGGGTGGCGCTGCCCGCGTTGATGTTGATTGCGAACTATCGGGGCTTGCGCCGGAACGACGCTGACGCGCTCGAGCTAGCCCAACGCTGGTCGAAGGCGGTGGCGGTCACATTCGCGGTCGGTGCTGTGACCGGGACCGTGCTCTCCTTCGAGTTCGGCCTGCTGTGGCCTGCGTTCACGGGGCGCTTCGGCAAGGTCTTCGGGGTGCTGTTCGCGATCGAGGGCATCTGCTTCTTCCTCGAGGCGATCTTCATCGCCATCTACATCTTCGGCTGGAAGCGCCTGTCCCCGTGGACGCACTTCTGGATGGGAGTGCCGGTCGTGGTGACAGGGCTCGGGGGCGCCTTCTCCGTCGTGGCGGTGAACTCTTGGATGAACCAACCTCAGGGGTACTCGCCGACGACAGGAGACGTCACCTCGGTCGAGCCGTTGAAGGTGATCTTCAACCCCGCGGTCCCGTACGAGGTGCCGCACATGATTCTGGCGGCCTATCTGGTCACCGGGTTCCTGGTGGCGTCGATCTACGCGGTCGGGATGTTGCGGGGCCGACGTGACCGCATCCATCGGCTCGGGCTGCTCATCCCGCTGACAGTCGCCTGCATCACCACGCCGATCCAATTCGCCGTGGGTGACAGCGCGGCGCGCGCGATCGCCAAGGACCAGCCGATCAAGTTCGCGGCCATGGAATGCGTGCAGACGACCTCCAGCGACGTGACGGAGTACCTCGGCGGCCGGTGCACGTCGAGCGGTGTGAAGGGCGGGATCGGGATCCCGGGCCTCGACTCGTTCCTCGTCGGGTGGAGCACCAGCACGCAGGTGATCGGCCTCGACTCCGTTCCGCCCGACGATCGCCCGCCGGCCAACACGATGCTGCACTGGGCCTTCGACGCGATGGTCGGGATCTGCACGCTGCTGATCGGCCTCGGGCTGTGGTTCGGCATCGGTTGGTGGCGCAAGAAGGACTTCCCGCAGTCGCGCTGGTTCCTTCGCGCAACGGCCGTCTCAGGCGTCGCCGCCGTGATCGCACTGGAGTGCGGCTGGATCGTGACGGAGGTTGGACGGCAGCCCTGGATCGTCTACAACGTCATGCGCACCTCGGATGCAGTCACGCAGGCGGGCGGGATCTGGTTCACCTTTGCCGGTGTCGTCGCGCTCTACGTCGCGCTGGGCGCAACACTGATCATCACACTGCGAGCGATGTCGCGACGCTGGCGGAACGGAGACGACGGGGACGTCGACGTCCCGTACGGCCCGGAGTCGAAGCCGCCCTCAGACGTCGTGACAGGGGTCTCGCAATGAGCGAAGCCGACGCCGTGGCGATCGTCCTCTGGATCGGCGCAACCCTGTACGCCGTCTTCGGTGGCGCGGACTTCGGGGCTGGGCTCTGGAGCCTGCTCGCAGGCGGAGGCGACCGCGGCCGGCGGCCGCGCGAGCTGATCGACTGGGCCATCGGGCCCGTGTGGGAGGCCAACCACGTGTGGCTGATCTTCGTCCTGGTCGTGCTCTGGACGGGCTTCTCATCCGCGTTCGAGGCGATCTTCTCGACCCTGTTCATCCCATTGAGCCTCGCCGCCCTCGGCATCGTGCTGCGCGGGTCGGGATTCGCGTTCCAGCACACCGCGCGTCGCGCCGGAGGGCGGGTGTTGGCCGCCACGTTGTTCGGGGTCGCGTCGCTGCTCACGCCCTTCTTCATGGGAACAGTGGTGGGCGCGATCGCAGGCGGCCGCGTGCCGCTCGGCAACGCGGCCGGCGACGCCGTGACGAGCTGGTGCAACCCGCTCTCGATCGTGATCGGCGCGCTCTTCGTAGCCACTGGTGCCTACCTCGCGGCCGTGTTCCTGGTCAGCGATGCCCGCCGAGCCGGCGCGCCCGACCTCGAGCGGTACTTCCGCAACCGCGCGATCGTCACCGCCTTCGTGACCGGGGCCCTTGCAGCGGCGGGCCTCGTCGCGCTGCACCAGGACGCACGGTTCGTCTTCGACGGCCTGACGCACGAAGGGTTGCCGCTGGTCATCGTCTCGCTGCTCTGCGGCGTCGCGGTACTCGTCCTGCTCCACCGCGGCGCCCGGCGCGGCGCACGGCCGCTGGCGGCGGGCGCGGTGGCAGCCGTGATCTGGGGTTGGGGCGTCGCGCAGCACCCCTATCTCCTACCTCAGCAACTCACCATCGCCGATGCGGCAGCGCCGATCGCCACGCTCACCGCGCTTCTGATCGTCTTCGGCGTCGCCGTCGCCGTCGTCCTGCCGGCCCTCGCACTGCTCTTTACGCTCGTCCAACGCAACCTCGTCGCAGAGACCGCGCAGCCCACCTCGCGGCCATCAGCACCACCTCCAACGGGCCGGTGAGATCGGGTCCAGGGCTCCTGTATGGCCGCGTTTGTTCAGCCGCCGTGCTTGTCGTGCTACACGGAACCCGTCATGATCGCGCGGTCATGACGCCGACGGACGAGCAGAGACGAGGACAGAGCCGGACGATCCCGCCCGAGGCGCGTCGCTCGACCAGGGTGTCGCCGCATGTCATGACCGGGACAGTATGAGTCAGTCCGAGAGCGCGGCGAAGCCAAGCTACATCTCGATCCTCGGCAGCATCCGGCCGTACGACCGGTCGTGGCTGACGAAGGACGTGATCGCCGGGATCACGCTCGCAGCACTGGCGATCCCCGAGGTGATGGGGTACACGAAGATCGCGGGGACGCCGGTCGTGACGGGCCTCTACACGCTCGTCCTGCCGGTGCTCGCCTTCGGGCTCTTCGGCTCGTCCCGTCACCTGGTCGTCGGGGGAGACTCGGCGACCGCCGCGATCATGTTCGCGGGCATCGCAGCGCTCGGCATCGCCGGCGTCCAGCCCGAGTCCCCCGAGTGGGTGGCCCTCGCCGGCCTCAGCGCAATCATCTGCGGTGCCCTGTTGTTGCTCGCTCGTGTGGCGCGGTTGGGGTTCCTCGCCGACTTCATCTCGCGCACCGTGCTGATCGGCTTCCTCACTGGCGTGGGAATCCAGGTCGCGCTGGGGCAGTTCGCCGGGATGCTGGGGGTGCCCTCGCCGAAGGTCAGCATCGACGCAGTGAGCGGGACGGTGATCAAGTTCTGGGACACCCTGAAGGAGCTCGACCAGACCTCCGGGGCGACGCTCGCGGTCTCGGCGAGCGTGATCGCAACGCTCGTCGTCTTCGAGCGCTGGATTCCCGCCATTCCGGGCGGGCTCGTCGCCGTGGTCGGCGCGATCGCCGTCAGCTGGGCTGCGGATCTCGAATCTCACGGCGTCTCGACCCTCGGGCACGTTCCCGGCGGTCTTCCGCACGTCGGCTTCCCGGCCGGCGTCGGCTGGCACGACGCGGGGCAGCTGTTCACAGTCTCCGTGTCGATGTTCCTGGTGATCATCGCGCAGAGCGCCGCGACCTCCAGGGCCTACGCCGACCGCTACCAGGAGCGATTCGTCGAGAACGACGACCTGGTCGGCATCGGCGTCGCGAACCTGGCGGCAGGGCTCTCCAGCACGTTCGTCGTCAACGGCAGCCCCACGAAGACCGAGATGGTCGATCAGGCGAAGAGCCGCACGCAGGTCGCGCAGCTGACGACCGCTGCAGTCGTGGTTCTCGTGCTGCTCTTCCTCACGAAGCCGCTCCAGTACATGCCCAACGCCGTCCTCGCCTCCGTCGTCTTCGTGATCGGGATCAAGCTCGTCAAGATCGTCGCGATGCGCGAGATCTGGGCGCTGCGGCGCGACGAGTTCTTCATCGCGGCGATGACGGCGGCCGTCGTGGTCGTGGTCGGCGTCGAGCAGGGAATCATCCTCGCGATCCTCCTGTCGATCGTTCTCCATGTGAAGCGCCACTACATGCCACACGATGCCGTCGTGACGTGGGCGGCGGACGGCAGGACGACGCTCGTCGACCCCGTCCCGGGCGCCCGCACGGAACCGGGCCTCGTCGTCTACCGATTCCCGGTCGGCGTCTTCTACGCGAACGCGACGCGGCTGTCACAGGACGTGCTCGGACTCGTCGACGCCGCCGACCCGCCCCGGTGGTTCGTGTTGGTCGCGGACGGGATCGACGACGTGGACTACACGGGCGGCAAGACGCTGCTCGAGCTGGCCGAGACACTCGAAAAACGCGGCATCGTCTTTGCGATCGCCGAGGCGACCGACCAGGTTCGGAAGGAGCTCCGCCGGTTCGGCGTCCTCGACCACGTCGCACCGGAGCACGTCTTCGAGACGGCCGACGCGGCGCGGGCCGCGTTCCGTGCGGCACGCCCCGGGCGCTGAGGGCACCCGACGACCCGTCATGCGCGGTCCGCGGCTCGTCCACCCCGCGGTCCGACAGATCGCGGCGCCGTACGCATGTGGCGGCAACCGCACGAAAGGAGGACAATGGACGGTGGGGATTCCGTTCGTTCTCAAGTCGGGGGCCACACGATGACCGGGGCACAACTGGACGCGAACATCACCGCGCGTGGCGAAGAGCCGGCCGTCGGGGCGGCGTGGGGCGAAGAGCCCCTCACGCCTGCCGATCGTGCAGCGTTGGGGCACTCGGCTCGGGAGAATGCGCCCCATGCGTCGCACGCCGCGTGGGAGCCTGCGGCGGGGGGCCGTGATCCGATCGCTCTCCTCGAAGCACAGGCGAGCACAAGGCTGCCCGAGCTCGCGCCGATCCGCTACGGGCGTATGCTGACCTCACCCTTTGCGTTCTTCCGCGGCGGCGCGGCCCTCATGGCCGCCGACCTCGCCGGTCATCCACACTCGAACCTCAGGGTGCAGCTTTGTGGTGACGCCCATCTCTCGAACTTCGGCATGTTCGCTGCACCCGACCGGCGGATGGTCTTCAGCCTCAACGACTTCGATGAGAGCCTTCCGGGGCCGTTCGAATGGGATCTGAAGCGACTCGTGGCCAGTTTCGCGGTCGCCGGTCGGGAGCTCGGATTCAGTGCGAAGAAGCGACAACGTGTGAACCGGCAGGTGGTGACCTCCTACCGCGAGGCGATGGACACGTTCGCCGGCATGCGGAAACTGGACATCTGGTACGCGAGGCTCGAGATCGATGCGGTGATCGAGCGGCTCCAGCACCACGTGAAGAGAAAGGCGCTCCGGCGGTTCGAGCGCACCGTGGCGAAGGCGCGCGCCCGGGACTCCATGAAGGCGCTGACCAAGCTCGTCGCGACCGTCGACGGCCGCCATCGCATCGTCGCCGATCCGCCGCTCATCGTCCCGATCGAGGATGTCGCGGGCGATCGCAGCCCGGCCGCAATCGAAGCGTTCGTGCGTCGGCTCATCGACTCCTACCGTCGGACGCTGCTGGAGGACAGGCGCCACCTGATCGAGGGCTATCGGTACGAGCACGCGGCGCACAAGGTCGTCGGGGTGGGCAGCGTGGGCACGCGAGCGTGGATCGTGCTGTTGCTGGGACGTGACATCGATGACCCGCTGTTCCTCCAGGTCAAGGAAGCCCAGCAGTCTGTGCTGGAGCCCTACCTGGGCAAGAGCCAGTACGCCACGCACGGCCAGCGTGTGGTCGAGGGTCAACGGCTGATGCAGAGCACCAGCGACATCCTGCTCGGATGGATCCGGACCCCCGGCATCGACGATCTCGATCGCGACTTCTTCGTCCGGCAGCTGTGGGACGGGAAGGGATCGGTAGAGGTCGAGACGCTGGATCCGGAAGGACTCGCCAGCTACGCCCACTTCTGTAGCTGGACGCTCGCCCGCGCCCATGCACGCTCTGGCGATGCGATCGCAGTATCGACCTACATGGGCTCATCGGGCGGCTTCGACGACGCGCTCGCGGTGTTTGCGGAGAGCTATGCGGATCAGAACGAGGCCGACTTCGCCGCGCTGCAGAGTGCAGCAGACCAGGGAACGGTGGCTGTCGCAACCGGGCTCTGACCGGTGGCGGGGTGCGCCGCGCCCCCGTCGGGCGGAGCAGGGCGGAGGCTCGGCCGCGCGTCGGAGGGGATAGGGTGGGGCCCGATTCGCGGGTCCGGAGGAGACGGTGTTTTTCACGCTGACCAGCTGGCAGTTGGCGCTCGTGCTTGCGGGCATCCTGTTCGGGACGACCCTTGCCGCCCTCCTGGTCGGGCGGTCCTTGAGCCATCATCGCGAGACCCTGCGCGAGCCGTTCGGTGTCGTCCAGGGCGCACTCCTGACGCTGGTCGGCCTCGTCCTCGCGTTCGGCCTGGCGATGGCGGTCGGCCGCTACGACGCCCGCCGCGCCGCCGTCGTGAACGACGCCAATACGATCGGGACGGCGTACCTGCGGGCGCAGACGCTGCGAGAGCCGGTTCGTAGCCGCTCACTGCCGCTCTACGAGCGGTACACGGACGCCAGCCTGCTGCTCTCCCGGTCGGTGCCCGGCAGTCCCGAGGCGAAGCGCGCGATCGTGACCGAATCGGCGCTCCAGCGCCAACTCTGGCGTCTGGCGGGCCAGGCGCTGGCAACGCAGCCGACGCAGTCGGCGCCGCGCCTGTACGTCGAGAGCCTGAACGAGATGATCGACATGCAGACGACACGCGTGTCTGCGCTCAACAATCGCGTGCCATCGGCGATCTCCCTGATCGAGGTGGCCGGTGCCGCCGTCGCCCTGGCGCTCCTCGCTCTCTATCTCGGGGTTCTCTCGCGTGGTGTCGTCACCGTCCTGCTCGCCGCCGCCCTGCTGACGGTGCTCCTCTTCGTCAGCTTCGATCTCGACCGTCCCGCGCGCGGCTTCATCAAGGTCCCGGAGGCTCCGCTCGTCTCGCTGCGCGCCTCGATGGAGCTGCCGCCCGCCGCCGGGCCGCGCTGATCGAGCAGCGTCAGCCGCGGCAAGACCAGAGCGGCATCGCCGTCGTATGATGGCTTCGGGATCCAGGGTGGGCTCATCGGGGCCCGAAGGAAGGGAGCATGACGTCGACCGCGGCGACAACGGCATCCGGATCCGAGCAGCTCGAGCTCGCCGCCGAGGCGTTCCTGTGCGGCCGGCCCCGGCAGCCCGGTTCCCTCCGATCATGCGGATGTAACCAGCCGAGGCAGGAGATCCTCGACGGGACGCGTACGTGAGCTTCCGTCGATGATCACATGAGCCTCCTCTGGGCCGGTCTGATCGTTGCCGGAGTGGCCGCTGTCGCGATTACGGCGATGCTGCTCGTACGTCAGACTGCCCCCGCGGGCAGCTATTTCGAGGACGGCGACCGCGCTGCGGGGGTCTTCGGGGTACTCGCGACCGGCTTCGCCGTCCTCCTCGGTTTCGTCGTCTTTCTCGCGTTCGAGAGCTACGACACCTCGCGATCCGGTGCCGAAGCCGAGGCGGAGTTGACTGCTCAGCAGTTCGAGACGGCACAGTTGCTTCCCCTCGCGGCGCGGAAACCGATGTCGGAGGGGATCCTCTGCTACGCGCGCACCGTCGTCTATCAGGAATGGCCGCGCATGCGATCAGGCGCCAGCACCGAACTGACGAACCCATGGAGCGTCGACATGTTCCGGACGCTGCAGACGGTGCAACCGCGAGCGGCCTCCGAGCAGGCGGCCTACAGCAAGTGGCTCGATCAGCGTTCCGACCGTCAGGCCGCCCGCTCCAGCCGAATCCACGGCGCCGAAGGCGTGATTCCCGTTCCGCTCTGGATCGTGCTCTTCCTGTCGGCGGCGATCATCTTCGTCTTCATGCTCTTCTTCGCCGACAGCGCCGAGCGGGCGGTCGTCCAGGCAACGATGATCGGTGGCGTCGCCGTCGTGATCTCTTCCACCCTCCTTCTGCTCTGGTTCCTCGACAACCCCTACCACTCGGGGGTCGGCGGGCTACAGCCGATCGCGATGCAACGGACACTGACGCTCGTCGACGGCGAGGCCAATCTCCTCGGTCTGGAGCTCGGGCCGCGCTGCGACGAACGCGGAATGCGACTGTGAGCACAGGCGACGTCGTCCGTGCACCGCGAATTCCGTGTACGGCCTGACCTGAACCGGATCGGGAGGTCGGCAAGGCAAAGCTTGGCGATCGAGCCGTGGCACGATCGTGGCCGGCGAGGAGGAGGGCGGCGTGTTCTGTGTGGGGCGACCGCTTCTACTACGATCGGTCCGCTATGAACGAGGACTCGACCAGCGTAGAGCTCATGGCGATCCTGATCGTCGGCGTGATCTTCGGCATCGGCGCCCTCGTGCTGTTCGCGGCCACGGAGGGCCCGTGGGCGTGGATCCTGGTCGGCGTCGGGCTCCTCGCCGTCCTCGCGCTGGTGATCCGGCGTGTGACGATTCGCCACCCGCACATGTGGGACGACGCGCCGCCCGAGACGACCACGCCGCCCGGCAACGACGACGCCTAGCCGACACACGGATGGGCCGCTTCGTGATGCGAACCGATGCCGAGGTCTTGAGACCAGCGTGCCCGTGGGCGCGCCGACGAGGACAGACGCCGGGGAGCGCCGCATCGTTGGCATCGTGAGCCGCCGGCTCTCCAAGACAAGAAGTCTCTACTGGTCTCTGTCGGCCCGGAAGGAGGTCGCGATCCCGATCGTCTCCTTCAACAAGGTGACGCGGAAGGCATTCACGTCCGGCTTAGCAAGCGGAAATAGTCGAACTCCCCGAGCTTGACGACCCCTCCTCGCCCGGATAGTCGCGCGCCGACAACAGCGCCGTTCATGTACGGGCTTGACCATCGACCCGGCTCGGCTACCTGTCGATCCTCTCAACCCTGAGCGCTCGCTCGGTGCGCCCGCTGCCGAGGAAGCTGAACAGCCAGCCGGTGAGGGTCTTGAACCGGTTCTTGAACCCGGTCATGAAGGTGATGTGGACCACGAGCCACATCAGCCAGCCGAGGAAGCCCGACACGCGAATCCCGTGGAAGCTGACGATGGCCCGGCGTCGAGACACGCAAGCCATGCTGCCGACGTCGCGGTACTTGAATGGCTGCGGTTCGTCGCCTTCCAGGCGGCGCCTGATCGTCTTCGCTGCGTGGATGCCGGACTGCATCGCGACCTCGGCGACGCCGGGGAGATCGTCGTAGTTCATCATGTCGCCGACGGCGAAGACCTCCGGGTGGCCGGGTAGTGAGCAGTCGGGCAAAACCTTGATGCGGCCTGCCCGGTCGCGTTCGGCGGCGCAGGCGTCCGCGAGCATGCCGGCAAGCGGTGAGGCTGAGACTCCTGCTGCCCAGATCACTGTCTTCGCGGCGATCCGCTGCTCGGCTTCTTCGGGCCCCTTGACGACGACGCCGTTCGCGTCGACGTGGGTGACGACCGAGTGGCAGTGGATCTCGACCCCCGTCCGCTCGAGTTCGCTCGTCGCCTTGCCGGAGAGGCGGTCGCCGAAGGACGCCAGGATCTCCGGGCCCCCATCGAACAGGACAACTCGCGCGTCGGCGGGGTCGAAGCGAGTGAAGTTCTGCTTGAGCGCCCGGCGGGACAGCTCGGCGATCTGCCCCGAGATCTCGACGCCGGTCGGCCCGCCCCCGACGACCACGAACGTCAGCCACGCCTTCCGCGTGTCGGGGTCCTCCTCGAGCTCAGCCATCTCGAAGGCGCCGAAGATTCTCGCGTGCTGGGCGAGCGCGTCGTCGAGCGTCTTCATCCCCGGAGCCCACTGTGCGAACTCGTCGTGGCCGAAGTACGACTGCCCGACCCCAGCGGCGACGACGAGGCTGTCGTAGGAGAGCGTCAAGGGGCGCCCGTCAGGGCCGCTCGCCGCCACCGTGCGCGCATCGAGGTCGACCCCTGTGACCTCGCCCAGCACCACCGAGACGTTGTCGTGCTTGCGCAACACATCGCGCGTGGCAGTCGCGATGTCACCCGGCGAGAGAATGCCGGTCGCCACCTGGTACAGCAACGGCTGGAAGAGGTGGTGATTCGTCCGGTCGATGAGTGTCACCGCGACCGGAGCCCGTCGCAGGAACTTGGCGGCAAAGAGGCCGCCGAAGCCCGACCCCACGATGACGACGCGGTGCCGTGGGCTAGTCGCCATGCACACCGTCCTCGATCTCCGTGACTGTCCCGGACGTCCGGGCGGCTTGCCCATCCGCTGTCGGGGCGATGCCCCAGCTGCACGTGAACGAGGCGCCCGGCTCGATGCGGATCAGCGACTCGCTGGTCCGGAAGGCGTTTGGCGGGCACGTCATCGGCTCGACGGCGAGGCTGCGGCGATTGACGTCGGGCAGCGTATCTCCGCTGAAAAGCATCAGGTAGGGATAGCCCTCGTCGACCCACAGCGTCAGCCCCTCGTCTCGGTCGGGACGACGGAGCGCGACCCGGGCAAGTCCGTCCGCGTCGCGCTCGAGACCGGTGAACGCGTTGTCGAGCTTCATCGAGCCGAGCGCCCGGGGCCGCCGAAGGTCGTATTCCGTGCCGTCGACGAAAACCTGGCCCATCGGGAGACCGCGCTCGTCGGACTGCAGCACGATGGTTCCCGGCGCCCGCAGGATCACGGTGTCGACGGTGGGCGTCCCGACGGTCAGGTATGGGTGGGCGCCGCTCCCGAACGGGCAGGCATTGCGCCCGATGTTCGCAGCCGTCGTGCGTACACGGAGCCCGCGTTCAGACAGCGAATACTCGATGCTGAGAGCAAGCGAGAACGGGTAGCCCGGCTGCGGATGGATCACGTGCTCCATCACGACCCGATCTGGGCCGCGGTCGCCCACTGTCCACCGTGCCCAGCGCACGAGACCGTGGATCGCGTTGCGATTCTCGGGCTCGTCGAGCGCCAGCTGGTAGCGCTGGCCCTCGAACTCGTAGACGCCGTCCTCGAGCCGGTTTGGCCACGGGCTCAGCACCTGGCCACGACCGGACGTGCACATCTCGTCAGCCCCGTACCCGTCGAGGTGCTCGTGGCCGTTCGTCGAGTACGTGCGGAGCCCACCGCCGACCTCGACGACCACCGCCCGCTGCCCTGCGGCCGCGATCTCGAGCTGCTCGCCGGAGGGCGGGAGGAGCGCGAGCTGGCCTGGATCGAGAGCCTCAGCCACCGGCGTTTCCAAGTCGCGGATGGATGGCTGCCGCGCCGTAGACGACGGTCGTCGTCAGTCCGAGTCGCCATGGAGCCCACCGTCGTGCTCCCGACGCCTACGTCAACCGCTCGAGCAGGTGGTCGCCGACGCGGAGCGAGTTCGCCATCGCCGTGAGCGCCGGATTCACGGCGCCGATGCTCGGGAAGACGCTGGTGTCGACGACGTACAGGTTGTCGAGCTCGTGGGCCTTGCAGTTCACGTCGAGCACCGACGCGCTCGGGTCCGTTCCGAACCGAGCGGTGCCCGCCTGGTGGGCGCAGCCGGCGATCGGGATGTCGTTCTTCATGTAGGCGAACCGGTGGATGAGGTGATCCGGGTCCATGTCGAGCTTCCCGAGCATCGACTTGACCTTCGTATACAGCTGCTTCTTGGCCTCCGCGTTCGTCTCCGCGTAGGCGAGCGTGAGCTTGCCGTCGCGGTCGACGCTGACCCGGTTGTCGGGCCGCGGTAGGTCCTCGGTCGAAAGCCAGAAGTCGATCGCATGCCGCGCCATCCGCTCCAGCGTCCACTCGGGCGCGAGCTTCGTGTCCCTCGGCCGCTCGCCCCGGAACATCGGTGCCTGTGACTTGCCGACCATCTGGACGTTCCCGAGCGGGTAGTCGAAGTCGTCGCTGCCGAAGTAGAAGTCGTTGAGGGCGAGCGTCTTCTGGAACACGGTCGGGTTCTCCTCGCGCGAGAGCGCGAGGACGGCGGTGCTGTCGTGGAACATGTAGTTCCGGCCCACCTGATCCGATCCGTTGGCGAGTCCGTTCGGGTGCGTGTCGCTGGCAGACTGCAGGAGGAGCTTGGCGGTGTTCGCCGCGCCGCACGAGACGACCACGACCTCGCCCGCGAATCGCTCCTCCACCCCGTCCCGGTCGACGACCACCTCGGTGACAGCCGTGCCACCGGCGTTCGTCTCGAGCCTGACGACCTTCGAGTTCGTCAGCAGCGTGACGTTCGGATGCTCGAGGGCGGGCCGCACGCCGAGCACCTCGGCGTCGGATTTCGCATGGACGAGGCAGGGGAACCCGTCGCACGTGCCGCAGCGCACACACGTGCTGAAGGGCATGTTCGTCTCGTCGAGCATGACCCCGCAGGGAGCGTGGAACGGCCGGTAGCCGGCCTTGACGAGCTCGTCCGCGAGCTGCTGGATCCGCGGCTCGTGCGAGACGGCTGGGTGTGGGTACGGTGCGCTCGCCGGCGGCTCGGTCGGGTCCTCGCCGCGCGCGCCGTGCACCTGGTACCGCTGCTCCGCGAGCGTGTAGTACGGCTCGAGCTCGTCGTAGGAGATCGGCCAGGCCGGTGAGAGGCCGTCGTGGTGCTGAAGCTCGCCGAAGTCCTCCTTGCGAAGCCTGTAGAGCGCCGCGCCGTAGAGCTTCGTCGCACCGCCGACGTAGTAGTGGACACCTGGCTGGAACGCCTTGCCCTTGTCGTCGTACCACGTGTCGGGCGTGACGTAGCGGTTGTCCACGAACACGGACTGTGTCGACCAGTTCTCCGCCTCGCGCGGCAGCCAGTCGCCGCGCTCGAGCAGGAGAATGCGCTTGCCCGACGGGGCGAGGTGCCGGGCGAGCGTGCCGCCGCCCGCGCCGGTGCCGATGATGATCACGTCGTAGCTGTCCATCACGAGAACTCGTCGAGCGTCTCTGCGACGATGATCCGCGCCGCCGCCTCGATCAGCGCGAGATGCGAGAACGCCTGGGGGAAGTTGCCGAGGTGGTAGCCGGTGTCGGCATCGAACTCCTCCGCATAGAGGCCGAGTGGAGAAGCGATCCTCAGGAGCCGCTCCATCAGGTCCCGCGCCCGTTGCATTTCTCCCACGATGGCGAGTGCGGACACGAGCCAGAAGGAGCAGATCAGGAACGTGCCCTCCTTGCCGGACAGGCCGTCGTCGGTCTCGTCGGTGCGATAGCGCAGGACGAACCCCTGCTCTGTCAGCTCCTCCGCGATCGCCAGCACGGTCTTGTGCAGGCGCTCGTCGTCGCCGGGCAGGAACCCGAAGATCGCCGCCAGCAGGATCGAGGCGTCGAGCGCGTCGGTCTCGTAATGCTGGCGGAGTACTCCCCGGTCGCTGACGCCGTGCTCGAGGATGTCCGCGCGGATCTCCTCAGCTGTTGCATGCCACGCTGCCTGCAGTTCCGGATCGCCGCGGATCTCGGCCAGTTTCGCTGCGCGGTCGAGCGCGACCCAGCACATGAGCTTCGAGGAGACGTAGTGCTGCGGCTTGCCGCGCGCCTCCCAGATGCCCTGATCCGGCTCCCGCCAGACGGCGGTGGCACATTCGGCCTGCGCCCGGACGAGCGGCCAGAGCCGCCGCGGAAGCCGCTTGCTGCGGCGGGTGTGGAGGAGGACGGAGTCGAGGGCCGCGCCGAAGACGTCGTTCTGACGCTGATCGAAGGCGCCGTTGCCGATCCGCACGGGGCGTGCCCCGACGTAGCCTGACAGGTGGTCGAGCGTCGACTCGGTCAGATCGCGCCGGCCGTCGATCCCGTACATGATCTGTAGCGCGCCGTCGTCGTTCGGCTCGACATCCGCGACGAACTGCATGAACTCGTCGGCTTCCCAGTCGAGGTTCAGGTAGTGGAGCGCCTGCAGGGTGAATGTCGTGTCGCGGATCCACGTGTAGCGGTAGTCCCAGTTGCGCTCGCCGCCCGGCGTCTCGGGGAGTGACGTCGTCAGCGCCGCCACGGTCGCGCCGGTGGGCATGTAGGTGAGCCCCTTGACCGCGAGGGCCGAGCGCTGAATCGGGTCGCGCCAGCGGTGATCAGGCAGACGGGCGCGACCCAGCCAGGCGCGCCAGAACCGTGTGGTGTTCGACATCCGCGCTTCCGCCTCGTCGGCGTCGGCGGGCACGGCGAGCTGCTCCGCCCAGGAGAGGGCGCAGAATGCCCTCTCGCCCGGCTCGAGCACGTGCCGTGCTCGTACACGCCCTTCCTCGACCCCAAGCGCCAGATCGGTCTGGAGTCGAATCGTCTGACCCGCACCGGTCGCATCCGCAGTGTGGCGGCTTCCGCCGACCAGCGTCCATGCCGCCTCCTCACGGCCATAGTCGAAGACCGGCTCACAGACGAGCTCGACCTCGACGCGCCCGTCGAGGCACTCGACCGTGCGCACCAACATGTGGTCGGCGTCGTCGTCCGCCGGCGGTCGTGTGTGGGGCGTGATCTCGTCCTCGTGGTCGTGCGGGCTCATCGTCAGCGCCGTGCGGACGACGATCCAGCCGTTCGGCGTCTTCCATGTCGTCTCGATGACGTTGGTTCCGGGGACGTACACCCGCGCCGTCGGGTGGTTGATGCCGAACGGCGCCAGCCGGAACGTCCCGGCACCCCGATCGAGCAGGCTGCCGAAGACGCTCGGCGAGTCGAAGCGCGGCACGCAGAGCCAGTCGATCGACCCGTCGGGTGCGACGAGCGCTCCCGTGTGGCAGTTGGAGAGGAACGCGTAGTCCGCGATCGGCGTGAACGCAGACGGCGCCGCCGCGCTCTGCGGTTGTCCCTCGGTGACCTCCGACGGCTTGCTCATGGCGCGATCCATGGGTCCTGCCAGCGGCCATGCCCTGCGACGAGCGCGTCAGCCTCGACCGGGCCCCAGGAGCCAGGGTCGTAGACATGGACCGGGGGAGGCGCGTCGAGCAGCGGCTGCATGATCCGCCACGTCTGCTCGACTCCGTCCTGCCGTGTGAAGCGCGTCGCCTCGCCCACCATCGCTGCGTGCAGCAGCACCTCGTAGGGTGTGGCTCCCTCCCCGCCCATCTCGGCAAACTCCACGTCGAACAGAATCGGCGCCGCGCTGCCCGAGTCGGCCCGGTGGGCATCGAGGACGATCCGTGCGCCGACCGCGGGATCGAGCTTGATCACGAGCTGGTTGGGGTCCGGCCGACGGTCGAACGCCGCGAAACCAAGACGCGGTGGATGCTTGAAGACGAGACGGACCTCGGTCTGGGTGACCGGGAGCCGCTTGCCGGCGCGAATGAAGAAGGGGACGCCCGACCAGCGCCAGTTCTCGATCTCCAACCGCAGCGCGGTGTACGTCTCGGTGGTCGATCCTGCGGCGACGCCGTCGATCGCGAGGTAGCCGTCGTACTGGCCGCGAACGTAATGCGCCGGCTCGGCCGGGCCGATCGCCCGGTACAGGGAGACCTTCGCGTCCTGGAGGGTCTTCGTATCGCCGCCGGCGGGCGGCTCCATCGCCGTCATGCCGACCACCTGCATGAGGTGGTTGACGACCACGTCGCGCAGAGCCCCGACCGGGTCGTAGAAGTGCCCGCGATCCTCGACGCCGAAGTCCTCGGCCATCGTGATCTGGACCGACTCGATGTAGTTCCGGTTCCAGACCGGCTCGAGCATCGTGTTCGCGAACCGGAGATAGAGGATCTCCTCCAGGCCCATCTTTCCGAGGTAGTGATCGATCCGGAGGAGCTGGGACTCGTCGATGTACTGGTGGAGCTCCTCGGCGAGCGCGCGGGCAGAGGCAGCGTCGTGCCCGAACGGCTTCTCCACGACGACGCGTGCGTTCTTCGTCAGCCCTGCCTCGGCGAGGCCCTTGACGACCGTGCCGAAGAGGAACGGCGGGATCTCGAGGTAGAACACCGGCGTGCTCGCGCCGCCGATGGCCTCGCCGACTCGCTCGTAGGTCGCAGCGTCCGCGAAATCCCCCTGCACGTAGGAGAGCCGGCCGGCAAACCGGTCGAAGACTTTCGGGTCGAGCTTCTCGCCGGTTCCTTCGATCGACGTGCGGGCGCGCTCGACCAGCTGGTCGAGCGTCCAGTCGTCGACGGCCACGCCGACGATCGGGCAGTCGAGCAAGCCTCGCTGCTCGAGCCGGTAGAGCGAGTGGAAGGTCATCACCTTGGCCAGGTCGCCGGTGATCCCGAAGACGACGAAAACGTCAGCGGGCTCCGCGCCAGCTGACACGCTGCCCGGGGTGGGTCGTGCCATCGTCTCAGTCACGTCAGACCTCCCAAATCGTCATTGGCACTCACAACGTCCAGCCGGTCAACGCCCTGACTCGGTCCTTGCCCGGTCGTCCCGGAACTGTCCCTCGGCGCCCCACGGGGCCGTCGCTGGCGCTGCTCACCCCCGAACCGCACGTAACGTTCCCTGCTCAACGGCCGCGATCGACTCGAGGGCCCCCGGCAGGCGCACAACAATGCAGAGCTCCAACCCCGCCAGCAGCAGCCGGTCACGTGTTGGCCAACGACATCACAACCAACCCACCTCGAACCCGGGCCACGTTGGGAACAGTCCAACGATCAGCGAGACGGCAACCCCGGCCAACAACTTCTAACGAATAGCGCGGGAGATATCAACCCAAAAATTGCCGTGCACCACCTCGATACATGCGGTGCGCAGGCTTCAGTGATAGTGATTGGCGCGAGTCATGGGACATGCTTCTCGCCTACGAGGCGGGTGGATCTGCCGGTGGCGCCGGGGCGGGAACGAGTCGAGCGGAAACGACGTAGGAGACCACAACGGCGACGATCACGAGCGGCATCAGCGGTAGGCCGTCAGCCTGGAGCAACAACGTGACGAGCAGGACGGAGACGAGCGGCAGCCCGAGCATGGCGACTGTCATTGCCCCGATCCCCATCGCGGCGCCCGCGATCATCGGCAGACCTGCAAGGTGGGAGAGTGCGATCCCGCCGACGGCGCCGAGGAACATACCCGGGAAGACCGGGCCTCCACGGAAGCCGCTCAGCGCCACGGAGTAGGCGAGCCCTTTGCAGAGGAACAGCAGCAGCAGCGCCCCGACCGTCCAGTCGGCGGCACCTTCGATCAGTGGCGCCAACTGGTCCTGGCCCGAAAAGAGCACGTCGGCCGAGGTCCGGTCGGTCGCCTCGACGAAGATGAATGCCAGCACGCCGATCGTGATCCCGACCACCGGGGTCAACAACACCATGCGCCGCTCCACGATCGGCTGGAGGAAGAGGGCGAGCCGCCGGATGCAGGTGCCGATGATCGCCGCGAGTACGCCGATCGCGATCGCCCAGAGGAACTCTGCGCCGGTCGGGCTGCCCGCTGGGGGGATGTTCGGCACCGCGAGCGAGAAGGTGCCGAATCCGGTCCAATCGTCGAGCCCGACGAAGATGAGCGACCCGATCCCCGCGGCGAGCAGCCCGGGGACGAGTATGACTCCCATCAGCGCGCCTCCAAGCCCACCGGCCTCCATCAGGAGGAACGCTCCGGCAAGTGGAGAGCCGAGCAGGGTGGCGATCGCGGCGAAGCTGCCCGCGGCGCCGATCACGGCGCTCGCCATCGCAGGCGCGTCACGCTTGATCAGATGGACGGCGAGCACCCCCATGCCGCTGCCGATCGCGATCAGCGGCGCTTCTGGGCCGAGCACGACCCCGAGGCTGAGCGTGGCGAACGCGGCAATGATGATGCCCGGAAGGTCGACGGGCCGGACTCCTCCGCTCGGTCTTGAGGCCCTCGGCCGGCTTGTGCCCCGCCGTTCCCGGGAGGTAGCGGATCGTCAGGCCGACGAGGAGGCCGCTGAACGCAAGCCACGGGATCGGCCACCACGCGGGCTGGGCGTCGAAGCCGAGCTCGGTGGGAAGGGTGGCAAAGACGTACTGCTGGGCCTCGGCGACTAGCCTTGAGGAAGAAGTACGCGACCGCCGCAACCGGAACGCCGATGAGGGCACCGAGGACGAGCAGGGCGATGTAGTTCGGGCTCCGTAAGAGCGCCGCCGGATCGGGAGCGTCGGCAGGAGATGAGGGTACGGGATCCTTCACGACAGTCACGCGTGCAAGCCGAGACGGCAGGAGTACGCGGTGGCCGCGCGCGCAGCCCCACGCCGCCTAATGGCAGAGCATTACACCTGCCGCTCCGTCCTGCTCTGGTGCCTGGTTGGCGCGCCGACGACAAGCCGTCCTGGTGCATCGCGATCCAGGGAAACGTCGTGGGACTCAATCAAAGGTGCTGACGCTTCATGTACTTGAAAGCCGTAGTCGACGGCCGGTGTCCGAGGCTCGATCGAGAAGCAAGGCTTCGGTCATGCGAGTCATCCGGGCGCTTCAGGGAGGAGGATGTCACCCAGCTCCGACGACGGCTCGGTGGCGCCTTCTACGTCCGCGTTCGCCGCGGCTGTGGCCGCCCTCGCCTTTGCGAGATCGCCGCTGATGTGGATCACCGCCGACGTGAGTGGCGCACCGAGGATGAGACCGGGCATACCGAAGATGGCACCGAAGCCGATCGTGGTGACGAGGACGAGGAGCGGGTTCATCTGCAGCGTGGCCCCGAACGCAATCGGCTGCACGATGTTCTGCAGCAGGCCGTTCGCAAGCAGGACGATGACGAGCATGATCAGCGCGGTCTGCGTACCCTCCGCGCCCAGCGCGAGCAGAACGGCGAAGGCGCCCGACACGAAGGCGCCGATGAAGGGAACGTAGGCAGTGACGAAGGTGACGACGGCGATTGTGCCTGCGAGAGGCACGTCGAGAATCAGCGCCCCAACACCCACCACGAGTGCGTTGAACGCAGCGACGATCGTGACCCCACCGAAGTAACGCCGCAGCGAACGGATCACGTTCCCCGTGATCGTCTGAGCGACGCTCGCGGGCACTCCCATGTTTCGCTCGACGAAACCCCGGAAACCCGGTCCGTCCTTGAGCAGGAAGAGGAGGCTGAAGACCGAGAAGACGACGAAGAAAATGAGCGACGTCACGCCCTGAACGGCAGTCGCCAACCCCTTGACGAACGTGGAGATCGTGCTCGACGTTCCTTCGGAAACGTTCTGATTGGCACTCGAGGCCCCGGAGCTGTCGACGCCGGCATCCTGGAGCCAGGACTGAGCCTTGTCCACAGCGGCACTCGCACTCGACTTGATGTCGTCGCCCTGCGCGACGATGCCGCCCACCACCATCACGAGGATGACAACGCCGAGCACGAGGAAGCCGAGTAGGACGAGGAGAGCGCCTCCGATGCGGGGCACCCCCTTCCGCTGCAGCCAGCTCACGGCCGGTGCCGACACGGTCGCAAGGACGAGGCCGATCAGCACCGGCTCGACGATCACCGACGTGATCGCCAGCAGCGCGACCATGCCGACGAGGAACAAGGCCAGTCCGACGAGCAGCCACGACGCGATGCCGATGTCCCGCAGCCACCGGGGTGCGGCGAACACGGCGGACAGCTCGCGCAGCTGGCTCGTGTCGAGCTTGATCGTCTGCGGTTCGCTGGGAACCGGGTCGGGCTCCGCCTCGACGGCACGTTCCGCCGCGCGATCCTTGTGACGCCACGATGGCAGGTTCACTGTTCACCCTCCATTATTTGCCTCCGACCTCGTTCAGATTGCGACGGATGCCTTCGATTGCCGCTCGCACGAGCGGGATTCTCGATGGGTGCGCGTCTCAAGGCAAGGTGTCGCGCACCTGGCCGACTCTGCGTGCGAGCGCGGGCGGCTTTCCTTCGGTGCTGCCACGAAGAGGAAGGCACTGATGGAACAGGATGCGCCCGGGAGGATTCGAACCTCCGACCCGCGGATTAGAAGTCCGCTGCTCTGTCCCCTGAGCTACGGGCGCACACGGCAAGGGTAATCGGCGCGCGAGCGTTTCGTCGTGAGCGGTTCCGCAGACGATGTTCACCGCGCCCGGCCTCCCTCATTCCTCGTCTACGCTCGCAGCACATGACCACGGTCGGGATCGTCAGTCCTGGAGCGATGGGGAGCGCACTCGGAGCTCTGCTGCGTGACGGCGGCACTCGGGTCGTGGCAACCGTGTCGGGACGGAGCGAGCGCACCGTCGCGCTTGCAGAAGGGCTCGAGCTCCTACCGTCGTTCGCAGACGTCGTCGGCGCCTCTGACATCGTGCTGTCGGTGCTGCCGCCGGGCGCGGCGGTCGCCGTCGCGACCGCGTTGGCGGCGACCGCAGAACGGACCGGCGCGCAGCCGTTGGTGGCCGACCTCAATGCCGTCGCGCCTCAAACCGCCCGGGAGATGGAGGCCCGGCTCGCCGAAGGCGGCCTCGATCTCGTCGACGGGTCGATTTCGGGTCCGCCGCCGCTTCGGCCGGGCACGACGGCGATCTATCTGTCGGGCGCGCGTGCCGAAGAGGTCGCAGCTCTGCCGGCGGCGGGCGTCCAGTTTCGGGTCGTCGGCAGCGAGGTGGGAGCGGCGTCGGCCGTGAAGATGTCGACTGCGTCGTTCTACAAGGGGCAGACTGCGCTCCTCACTCAGGCGTTACGGGCGGCCAGAGCGAACGGGGTGCTCGAGGTCGTGCTCGACGACCTGCGGCGTCATGAGCCCGGCCTGGTCGACGATGCCTCGAGGCTGCTGCAGAGCGTAGCCTCGAAGTCGGGCCGCTATGTCGCCGAGATGAACGAGATCGCTGCCTCCCAGGCAGAGGCTGGACTGACGCCGGAGCTGTTTGCAGCCTTCGCCGCCGTGTACCTCGAGCTCAGCGAGGGTCGTCTCGCCTCGGCGCCGCCGGAGGATGCCGACCCCGGCCGAGAGCTGCGCGGCGTGCTCGACGCGTTGTGACACTGTGTTCCAAGGCAGCATTCCGGGACGGCCCGCAGCGCGGAGGCGCGGGTGCGGCTTCGCTCAGCGCGGCAAGTGAAGGCCGAGCCGGCGCGGCAGTGAGGCGACGAAGGCCGTCAGGGGATCGGTGCGCCGGCCCAGATCCTGGGCGTTGTCGCGGCGCACGAGCGCTGCCCTGATCGCGGTGCCGCCGAGCCAGCGCATCGGCTCGGGGGGCATGAGCTTGCGATCGGGCTCGACAAGCGCGAGGCCCGTGATCGCGTCGCGCCGGTCGAGGGCCAAGCGGGCGAGGATTTCGCCCCCGAGGTGCGTGGGACCGACGCCGTTGCCGGTGAACCCGAAACCGTGGTGTACCCGGTTGCGCGAGCCGAAGATCGGTAGATGGGTGGGGGAGACGTCGATCGGGCCACCCCAGGCGTGCGTGATCTGGCGCGTGTGCAGCTGCGGGAACAGTGCCAGGAGGCCTGCCCGGGCCGTCTCGACTACACGAGGATCGACCTCGAGCCACCGAGCGCTACGGCCGCCGAAGCCCATCTTGCCGCCTCCCCACCCGAGCGCGATCCGCCCGTCGCGTGTCGTCCGGAGGTAGTGGAGCAGAGTGCGGCAGTCGGCGATCGACTCGCCGGCCGTCCAACCGATGTCTTCGAGCACGTCCGGCACGGGCTCCGTCACGACCATGTGACTCGAGCCGACGCCGTGTGCGAGGCGATAGCCCGCGAACGACGCGGTCGCGCTGTTGACCGCGAGCACGGCGGATCCCGCCCGCACCGTCGCCCCCCCGTGCGTCCGCGCGACGGCGTTGCGGTCGAGCCGGCGGACGGGCGTGCGCTCGTAGAGCCGGACGCCGGCGTCGATCACCGCGCGGCGCAGCCCGAGCGCGAGGCGAGCAGGCTGAACGTTGGCGGAGGTCGGCAAGAACACGCCGCCGCCCCGGAACAACGGCGATGCGCAACGACGCTCCACGTCGCTCTCGGTCAACGCCGCCGCCTCCTCGGGAGCGCCGACCGCGGCACAGGCCGCGACGAGGTCGTCCCAGTCACCTACCTGGGCGTCGGAGGTGGCGAGGTACAGCGTGCCGGCCGCCGTGTACCAGGCGTCCACGTCGTGGGTCTCGCACCACGTCCCGATGCCACGGACAGCCGTCTCCGAGGCGCGGCAGACCTCGACGGCGCGGATGTCCCCGACCCGCTCGCGCAGAATGGGCAGGTCGTCCCACAGTGTCGAGACGAAGCCGCCGTTGCGCCCGCTCGGCCCGTGCCCCGCGAGGCCGGCCTCGAGCAAGACGACGTCGATCCCAGGCTCGAGCTGCTTCAGCTGCCACGCGGTCCAGAGGCCGAGGTAGCCGCCGCCGACGATGACGACGTCGGCCGTCGTGTCCTGCTCGAGCGGTGCAGTCGGCTCGACGAGCCCTGCCTCCTCGAGCCACCACCCGTAGCGCGTGTGCCGCATGGCCGAAGATCCTACGGTCGACAACCCGCAGCCCCCCAATGATGGAAGGTTCCCGCCGGAATCCTCCGCAAAAGGGAGGGTTCCCCGGGGAACCGTAGGTTCCCAACTTCAGGGATTCTCGCGCGGAAGGAACCGCCTAAGCGGTTCCGTGATTCCGCGAAGCGGAATCCCGCTTGCAAAAGGGAAGTTCCCATTCAGTCGCGCGGAAGGAGCCGCGTTAGCGGTTCCGTGATTCCGCGAAGCGGAATCCCGCTTGCAAACAATGCAGGTGGCGGACGGGACTCGAACCCGCGACCACCGGGACCACAACCCGGGGCTCTACCAACTGAGCTACCGCCACCACGCGCCGACAGAGGATACCGTGCAGCACACTCCGGCCCCGTAGCTCAGCGGATAGAGCGGTGGACTTCGAATCCACGCGCGGAGGTTCGACTCCTCCCGGGGCCATCCGCGTCAGCCGTGCTCCTATGCGGCTTTCCGATCAGCCCTGTTCGTGTCGGAGCGGGCGTGTCCCAAACCGCGAGTGATGTCTGGAGACCGTCGTGATCGAGTCGCAACCCTCGACGCTGACACCGGCAAGCGGAGCCGGTCAGGCATGCCAGGGTGTCGCCGGGATCGATCCCGGTCTGGCTGAGTCGGAAGTGGAGCAGGAGGTCGGGCTTCCCGTCTTCATTCACGTCGTCGATACGGCCCTTGCGGTGCGCTTCCGTGCAGGCCCGCTCGCTCGGGTGGTCGTCATCTCGAAACAGACGGTTCCTGCGTCGACGGTGGTTGCGTCGAAGCTTTCGGTGGTGAGGACGGCGACTGGAACAACGCCCCTGTGCGAGAGGTTGATCCGGTTCTTCGTGCTGCCGGGCTTGATGTCGACCGAGACCTCGATTGGTGGCGGGGCGAGACAGCTCGATCGCTCGAAGGCGAGATCGAGCAGGGGCGACCCGCGGGTCGCATGGCCGACCGACGAGGCAAAGTGCCCATGAGCGGATCATCGTGAGCACCGCCATCCCCGTCCCTCCGTAGAGCGTCTGGACGCAGCGAACGACGGGAGACCAGCGGCGGGAGGTGACGGAGGCATCGACATGGCACATGGAAGAAGAGCTGGGGAACGTGTCCACGTGTTGCACGACGCCACTCCCGAGACAGGATCGATCTGGTAGAGACCTGGCGAGCCAGCGGGAATCAGAGATCCGCTCGGCCAATCGGGCCACCACTGGTGTGCGAGCCAATCGCCCCGAAGAGGGTGCCCGAGGCGTCGAAGGCGAGGGCGTCCATCCCCTCGATCGAGCATCGCCGCTCCGGATCGATCGGCGCCGCCGGTGCAGTTGCCGAAGGCCAGATCGCAGTCGCCGCCACAGCTGCTGGATCGAAGGCCACGAGGCGTCCAGACCCGGCCAATAGTCGTCGTTCGGGCGGCGAAGGCCTTGCGCCGAAGAAGTCCATCCCACGAAGCTCCGGGGGTGTAGTCGGAGCCGCCGCTTCCGGATCGACGCGAGGGTATGGCCGGGTCGAAGGTGAACGCGACGAGTAGCGCGAGGGATGTCGACGAATCCGCCCACCGCGAACATCGTCCCTCACGAATCAGTGGCCAGGGACGTGAATCCAAATGCGGGCGCCGGCAGCAGAGGGCCGACGATCGTCCCCACCCCCGTCGTGGGGTCAATCGTGAGCAGCCTCGAACCGTCGGTGCCGTACAGCTTGCCGCTTCCAGGCGCCGACGAGGCACTCGAGGTCAGCGCGACTCCAACCGCAACCGCCGCGACCAGAACGATCCAGTGACTCTTCACGAGCGCCTCCGCTCGAGAGCTTTTCCACTCGAGCCAACGATCCAGAGAGAACCCGGCGACGCTCTCGCGGCCCAAGACGGCGGGATAGGTCGACGCTAGCAACGACCCTGTAGGCGCGACTCCCCCATTCGGTTGATCACGACCTGACCGCCGGTACGGTTCGGGATCTGTTACTGCGAGAAGGACGTGTCCCAACCGTGTCCCGAACTGCCGTCATCTGAGAGAACTGAGAGCACCTAATAGCACCTCACAACGCTTAGAGGAGCGGACGTGCTTCGACCGATCAGACTTCGAATCCACGCGCGGAGGTTCGACTCCTCCCGTGGCCATCCGTTGTCGTTCTCACAAACGAAACGCCGGCCGAAGCAGCGTTTCACCTCTCCGTTGGCGCTCGCGTCGAAGTCGACGCTCACGGCACGACCTTGGTAACCACCCAGCGATGCTTGCCGATGCGACGGGATCGCTCGAACCCATGGCGCTCGAACATCGACACGGTGCCGTTGTGGAGAAACGATGCGGAGGTAGACCGGCCCGCGACGTCCTCGGGGTAGCTCTCCACCGTGCCGCCCCCGAGCCGGGCGATCTCCTGGAGAGCGCCCTCGAGCGCGGTCGAGGCGACCTCCTTGCCCCTGTGCCTCTTGTCGACGAAGAAGCAGGTGATCCTCCAATCCGGGAGGGTGGTGAGACCCTCGAGGTAGGCACGCCGGTGCTTGATGCGTGGTAGCTCGTCGGTCGGCCCGAATTGGCACCAGCCCACGCAGGTCTCGGCGTCGTAAACGAGCGCAGCGTGAGCACGGCCTTCCCGGACTCGACACTCCTTCTCGAACCGGTTCTGCGCCGCGGTCCTCGTGCGCCCGACACCCTCGGCGTGGAAGGCCATGCACCAGCAGCCGCCCCAGACGCCGTTGTGCATCTCGACCAGCAGCGCGAAATCTGGCCAGGTGGTCTCGTCCAGAGGTTTCACGCCAAAGCCCGTCATCGTTCGCCCTTTGGTGACGACGATAACGTTTCCCGGCGCGAACGCGACCGGGCTTGACAGCAGCTTGCGGATCTCATAGATTACCTATCGGTTATGGAACCACTAGGTTATAAAGAGAGGACTCCTGACCGGTTGGACGCAACATTTGCGGCCTTGGCCGATCCCACGCGGCGGGCGATCCTTTCCCGGCTCGCACGCGGGCAGGCGTCGGTGACGGAGCTGGCCGAGCCGTTCACGATGAGCCAGCCCGCGATCTCTAAGCATCTCAAGGTGCTCGAGCGCGCCGGGCTGATCTCCCGCGGACGCGATGCGCAGCGACGACCGTGCCGGCTCGAGGCGACCGCCCTTGCAGAAGCCGACGAATGGCTGGAGGGGTACCGCCGGCTGTGGGAGGACAACTTCCAGCGCCTCGACGCGCTGCTCGACGAGCTGAAGGACAACGAGGAGAAACGTGACCGCACCGAGCCCTAGGAGAGTGCACCGATGACGAAGACCGGAGGCTTGCAGGTACTGACGCCCACCGAGCGGGAGATCGCCATGACACGGAGCTTCGATGCTCCTCGGGAGCTGGTCTTCGAGGCCTGGACGAGCCCCGAGCACGTGCCGCGCTGGATGCTCGGCCCGGAGGGCTGGACGATGCCCGTCTGCGAGATCGATCTGCGGGTGGGCGGGCCGTGGCACTTCGTCTGGCGCCGCTCCGACGGCACGGAGATGGAGATGAGCGGCGTCTACCAAGAGGTCACTGCGCCCGAGCGGCTCGTCTCCACCGAGTCGTGGGGAGGCGAATGGCCTGAAACGATCAACACGCTGGTCCTTGCCGAGGAGGATGGCCGGACGACGATCACGTTGACGATCCTCTACCCGTCGCGGGAAGCTCGCGATGCGGCGCTCGAGACAGGCATGAAGCAGGGAGTGTCCGTCAGCTTCGAGCGCCTCGCCGAGCACCTGGGGTCGATCGTATGACGGCCGCCTCGAACGCGGCCGTTGTGCGTGGCGTGGACTTCGTCGTCATGCCTACTCGTGACTTCGAGGCGGCCGTGGCGTTCTACGGCATCACGCTGGGGCTTCCACGCTCGGCCTATCGCCCGGATCGGCGGTACGCCGAGTTCGAGACCGGCAATCTGACGCTGATGGTCATCGATCCCCCTGGTCTGGACGCGGGGCAGCGGACGAGTCGTAACGCCGTCGCGCTTCGAGTCGACGACGTGCACGAGTCGCGCACGCACCTGGAGTCGCGCGGAGTGCCGTTCAACGGTGACACGATGGACACCGGGGACTGCCACCAGGCGTTCTTCGCCGACCCGGACGGGAACATGCTCATCCTCCATCACCGCTACACGCCGCGAGTGCCCGTCGCCTGAACGGCAGCCGTCTCAGGAGCGGAGCGAGCTCTCTTCCGAGTAGGCGCGGGCCGCTGCCTGCTGTTGCGCGCGCTTCCGGCGCTGGCGTGCAAGCTCCTGCAGGTGGACGGGCAACTCCTCGATCGCGCGGCTCAGCGAGCTGTAGACCGCCGCTTCGACCATCTCGTCTTCGAGCCTCTCCTGGAGTGTCTCTCGCACGCGCGTCACGAGCGTCTCCCAGGCCTCGAGGAACTCCTGCGGGTCGTCGCCGATCGTGACCTTGACGCCCCGCGTCGCGAGATCGTCTTGCATCGCGGCCAGCCGCGCGCGGCTCTCGTCGAGCTGCTCGATACCGATCAGGGTCTTGCCGATCGCCTCGACAGCAAAACGGGCTAGCTCGTCCCGCTCGGCGACCGCATCGTCGAAGGCCGACGTGGCTGCTTCGAGCCGTGCTTTTTCGAGGGTCGAGAGGAGCTCGCTGAGGCGTTCTTCGTACTGGCGACCGGCCTGACGCGCGAGGTTGGCCTTCGTCAGCGCCTCCTGCTGGCGCTTCTCGAGATCGGTCAGGACGGCCTCGACCTCACTCTCCTGACGGCGCGTGCTCTGCAGCGCCTCCTGAAGCGTGTTGACTTCACGTTCGAGCTGTTCGAGATCCAACGGCACCGCCGACGAGTATTCCACGTCCTGCCCGGCTCGACCAGGTCGATGGGCGGTCGAACCGATTCCACGCCTGTCGCATTGCTCGCCGCGGGCGGGAGTTTCGGTCTAGGCGGCAGCCGAGCGCGATCGCGTGCGCACGGCCTTCACGAGGACGGAGACGACGTTCGCGTCGAACTGCGCCCCTGCGCCGCGTTCCAGTTCCGCGAGTGCATCGACCTCGCTCATCGCCTCGCGGTACGTCCGGTCCGCGGTCATCGCGGCGAACGCATCGCACGCGAACACAATCCTCGCGGCAAGCGGGATCTCGTTCCCCGCCAGCGCATCCGGGTAGCCTGCCCCGTCCCAGCGCTCGTGCGAAGCGCGCACGATGCGACCAACCCGCTGCAGGGCCGGTGAGGCACCGAGGATTCGCTCACCGACGAGGGTGTGTCGTTTCACGAACTCCCACTCGCCGTCGTCGAGCGGTCCGGGTTTGTGCAGGATCTCGTCGGGAATCGCGATCTTGCCGATGTCGTGGAGCATCGCCGCCTGCTGCAGCTCGTCGAGCTCGACGTCATTGAGACCGAGCATGAGGCCGACCTCGCCTGCGAGTGCCGCCACATCGTGCACGTGGCTGTGCAGATCGGGCTCCCGCTCGTAGAGCGCCTGCAAGAGCACCTCCCGGGGACGATCCCGGGTCGAGCGTTTGCCGCGCTTCTGAACGTACAGCCGCTCATCAGCCCGGCGCAGTGCCTCGGATACATCATCGGCGTCCTCGGGCAGAATCACGGCTCCGAACGAGCTGGTCACGTCGAACCCCTCACCACGCTCGCTGAGCGCCTCGACGGACAGGTCGAGCAGGCGGCCTGCGCCCTCGGTCCCGAGCGGCCCCAGTAGGCAGAACTCGTCGCCGCCGAGACGGTAGACGCCGCCGCCGGGACCCGGCACCCCCTCCAACTTGCGGCCGAGCCGGATCAGGAGGGCGTCGCCGGCCGGATGGCCGAAGGCGTCGTTGTACGACTTGAAGCCGTCGAGGTCGTAGATGGCAAGCAGCCATGGGCGCTCGGACGTCGCAAGGGCCAGCACCTCGTCGAGGTCGGCAATCAGACGGCGGCGGTTACCGAGGGTCGTAAGCTCGTCCGTCACTGCCTCATTGCTCGCGCGCCGGAGCAGCTGACGGTTCTCGCGAAACGTCACCGCGAGCCGAGCCAGGACTCCCGCCAGCGTGAGTGTGGCGAGCACGATCGCGAGCAGGTTGACACGCTGAAAGTGATCCACGACGAGCACGCCAACGGCGATCGCGCCACACGCCGCCGGCACGCCGAGAAACGTCCGTCCGGCCACGTTCACCGGTCGCGGCCGGCCGACGTCCTGCCATCCTGCGCACGCGATCAGCAGCAGTCCCGCGGGCCACGCTGCATCGAGCAGCGTCCCTTCGCGATAGGAGCCGGTCGCCGTCGCGTAGAGATAGATGCTGTCGGCCAGCGCGCTCACTGCGAGCGAGGCTCCGAGCAGCAGCCAGACCCGGCCGGGACGCCAGCGCGTCAGGGTGAAGGCGCCGACGACGAGGGAGAGCAGAAGCACATCGCCGATCGGATAGGCGAGGTTGGTGGCGACGACGGACGACGGCGAGCCCTCGACGGAACCGAGTACCGCCTCGACGACGACGGCGCTGCCGAGCGCACCGGCGGCCAGGGCGGCGGTGACGCCGTCCACCCAGACGCCCGGCGTGAGCGACGTCATTCGCGACCGGAAGAGAAGGATCAGACCCGCGTAGCTCGCAGGGTAGAACCCGAGATAGAACGCATCGGCGATCGAGGGAAACGGCGGATCGGCGTCATGGGCGTAGAGCGCCAGCCAGACGAACTCCGCCGTGCTGAACGAGGTGACGGCAATCGCGAGAGCGATCCAGGCGCGCCGGTGCAGTGGAACGAGCACGGCACGGGCGACCGCGAGCAGTGCTGCCGCGATGACGATGGCGTAGTAGATCCGGTAGTCGAAGAACTTCGAGACCGCGGCGCCGTCCGGGACCAACGTGTGGACGACGAACGCCGCGAGCGCGATGATTGCGGCGATTTGTGTGGCTACGACAGCCCGGTAAGCGATTCGACCCATTCCCTCATGGAATCGGCGCGCAACCGCACCGGCTTGAGTGTCGCTGCGTCGTGTTGATGCGGGTGAGAGGACTCGAACCTCCAAGAGCCGAAGCTCAACGGGACCTAAACCCGTCGCGTCTACCAATTGCGCCACACCCGCGCACGGCAACGGTAAACGAAGCTCGCAGCGGGCGGTGGTCGTCTCTGAGCAGGTTGGCGGTTGTCGCCGGAGCCGGGCTTGGCCCGGCGGGAGGCTCGCTGCGCTTGATCGGTGCCTGGCGGCGAAGGAGGGGGCTGGTGGGGGAACCACGGGTTCCCCCACCCAGGAAGGAGGGGGCCGGTGGGGGAACCATGGGTTTCCCCACCCTTACCGTCCGAGCAACAGTCCGACCGTCTCCCGCACCGAGTCGACCACGAGGCCCGTGAGCGAGATGAGGGCGAACACCGCGAACCCGGCGAACGGCTGGTGTGTCTGCACGACGAGCACAGCGACGAAGGCCGCGAACACGATCGAGGCGATCGCAAGCGGCCGGCGGGTTGCCGTTCCGAGCGCGAGCCCGACGAGGAACACGGCACCGAACAGGATGAATCCGAGCACCATGTGGCGAGGGTAGGACCGTCGTCGGACGGCGCCGGGTGGTCGCCAGTCCGGCGGGAGGCCCTACCGTGTCTGCTTGAATGGCGCCCTGATGACAGGCCAGGTGGAGCAGATCGGGGACAATCGTGTTCGCCTCACGGTGGCCGTCTCCCCCCACGAGCTCGAGCACGCCGTCACGCATGCCACGAACGATCTCGCGGGCAGCGTCAAGATTCCCGGGTTTCGCAAGGGAAAGGTGCCGGCGCCCGTGCTCGTGTCGAAGATCGGCAAGGACCGCATCTGGGCCGAGGCGGTCGACTCGCACATCAGCGGTTGGTTCTGGAGCGCCGCGGCGAGGACACGTCTCCGTCCGGTATCGCCGCCCGAGTACGACTTCGAGCTGCCCACGACGGATCACGAGGCGTGGTCGTTCACGGCCACCGTCGAGGTGCAGCCGACCCCGGAGATCGTCGACTGGACGCAGCTCGAGGTGCCGCGCGCCGAGGCAGAGATCCCACAGGAGCTCGTCGACCAGGAGCTCGAGGCGCTCCGCCAGTCGGTCGCGGAGCTCGTGCCCGCGGACGACCGCGGGGCACAGGCCGGCGACACCCTTGTCGTCGATCTCGTCAGCCCGTCCGGCGAAGCGCAGTCCGACACGGTGGTCGAGATCGGCTCGGGTCAGCTCGTCGAGGAGATCGAGCAGGCGCTGCTCGGAGCGAAGGCGGGCGAGACGAAAGAGGTGACGTACGAGCTCGCGGACAGCACGAGCGCCACGGTCGCCGTCACCGTGAAGCACGTCAACGAAAAGGTCTTGCCGGAGCTCGACGACGAGCTTGCGCGCTCGGCCAGCGAGTTCGACACGCTCGCCGATCTCCGGGCCGATGTCGAAGGCAGGATCAGGGTTGCCCTGGACGAGGAGATCGACACCGCGTTTCGCGCGGCAGCAGTGGATGCACTCGTTCGCGAGTCGAACGTGCAGGGCGCCGGGCCGCTCGTCGAGACGCGGGCGCGTGAGCTCCTCGACGGCTTCGTGCGCTCGCTGGGCCGGCGGGGCATCCAGCCCGACCAGTATTTCCAGGTCACGGGGCAGTCTCCCGAGGTGCTGGTCGCCCAGATGCGTGCCGAGGCGGCCCAGTCGGTTGCGCGCGAGCTTGCACTCGAAGCGGTCGCCGAGAAGGCGGGCATCGAGGTCGGCGACGATGAGGTGAAGGCGTTGATCAGGGAGCAGGCCGAGGCCGCCGGCGACGATCCCGACGAGGTGATCGCGGATGTCTGGGCGCACGACCATCAAGAGACCCTGCGCGAGGACCTGCGGCTGAAGAGCGCCCTCGACAAGCTCGCCGCCGAGGTGAAGCCGATCTCGGCCGAGCTGGCAGAGGCACGCGACAAGCTGTGGACGCCGGACAAGGAAAACCAGGAACCCGAGAAGAAGTTGTGGACACCCGGCAGCAAGGAGCCTGAATGAGCCCGTTGATCCCGATGGTGATCGAGCAGACGTCGCGCGGCGAGCGCTCGTTCGACATCTACTCGCGTCTTCTGAACGAGCGCATCATCTTCCTCGGCACGCAGGTCGACGATCAGATCGCGAACCTGATCGTGGCGCAACTGCTGCATCTCGAGTCCGAGGACCCCGACAAGGACATCTCGCTGTACGTCAACTCGCCGGGCGGCTCGGTCTATGCCGGCCTCGCGATCTACGACACGATGCAGTTCGTGAAGCCCGACGTTTCGACGATCTGCGTCGGGATCGCGATGAGCATGGGGGCGCTGCTGCTCGCCGGCGGCGCGGCAGGGAAGCGGATGGCGTTGCCGAACTCGAAGATCCTGATCCACCAGGTCTGGGGTGGCTACCAGGGGCAGGCATCCGACATCGAGATTCACGCCAAGGAGACGATCGCACTCAAGCGCAAGCTCGAGGAGATCATGGCCAGCCACACCGGCCAGGAGATCGAAAAAGTACGTCAGGACATGGATCGCGACTACTTCATGACCTCGGAAGAGGCGCGCGAGTACGGTCTCATCGATCGAGTGATCGCGCACCGTTAGGCGGAGGACCCGTAGCCGAAACCGGTAAATCGGAGTAAAAGGAGATACGTGGCCCGAGCAACCGACGGGAATGAGCAGCTGCTCTGCAGCTTTTGTGGGAAAAGCCAGCGCCAGGTCAAGAAATTGATCGCGGGGCCCGGCGTCTACATCTGCGACGAGTGCATCGATCTCTGCAACGAGATCATCGATGAGGAGCTGACTGCCCCGGCTGCGCTGGACCTCGACAATCTCCCGCGCCCGCGCGACATCTACTCCGTGCTCAACGACTACGTCGTTTCGCAGGAGGAAGCCAAGCGGACGCTCGCGGTGGCGGTCTACAACCACTACAAGCGCGTTCGCATGGGCCAGGTCGACGAGAGCGACGTCGAGTTGCAGAAGTCCAACATCCTCCTGCTCGGCCCGACCGGTTGCGGGAAGACGCTGCTTGCACAGACGCTCGCCCGAATCCTCAACGTGCCGTTTGCGATCGCAGACGCCACCGCGCTGACCGAGGCCGGGTACGTCGGTGAGGACGTCGAGAACATCCTCCTCAAGCTCATCCAGGCGGCCGACTTCGACATCAAGAAGGCCGAGACCGGGATCATCTACATCGACGAGGTCGACAAGATCGCCCGCAAGGCTGACAACCCGTCGATCACGCGCGACGTGTCGGGGGAGGGCGTCCAGCAGGCGCTGCTGAAGATTCTCGAGGGCACGATCGCCTCGGTACCGCCGCAGGGCGGGCGCAAGCACCCTCACCAGGAGTTCCTCTCCATCGACACCACGAACATCCTCTTCATCTGTGGCGGCGCGTTCGCCGGCCTCGATCGCATCATCGAACGGCGCATCGGCAAGAACTCTGTTGGCTTCGGGGCCAACGTGCGCTCGAAGCACTCGGAGGAGGGAGCCGAGCTGCTGTCCGAGGTGATGCCGGAGGATCTCGTCAACTTCGGGCTCATACCGGAGTTCATCGGCCGCCTCCCGGTCGTCTCAGCGGTGCATCAGCTGCGCCGTGACGATCTCGTGCAGATCCTGACCGAGCCCAAGAATGCGCTCACCCGCCAGTACCAGCGGTTCTTCGGGTATGACTCGATCGAGCTCGTGTTCACCGACGACGCGCTGTGGGAGATCGGTGACCGGGCGCTCGAGCGGGAGACCGGCGCGCGCGGGCTGCGCTCGATCATCGAGGCGGCTCTGCTCGACGTCATGTTCGAGCTGCCGTCGCGCAAGGACGTCTCCAAGTGCGTGATCACGAAGGAGACGATCTCCAAGGGGCTCAGCCCGACGCTCGTGACGAGCGGCGCCGCAGAGTTCGAGGACGAGCTCGACGCTGCCGCCGGCTCGTCCGCCTGACCCACTCCGCGCTCACAGGCCGATCGGGCCACTCACACGCGACGGCGGCAGGACCTCCGCGCGGAGTTCCGCTAGGCGGTACGTGCGAGCGCGGCAGGCCCGGGAACTGCGCGCACGGCGCGTGCGTCGAGATCCTCGTCGCACGCGGGGCAGCGGAGTACGGGGTCGATCACCTTCCCGCACGCCGTGTGCCGGAGCGCCACGACCGGGCCGTCGGCGCTGCCGCCGTGCTTCTCGCCCCAGGTCATCAGCGTCACGAGCACCGGCCACAGGTCGAGCCCTCTCTCGGTCAGCCGATACTCGTACCGCTCGGGCCGCTCCTGGTAGCGCTCGCGCCGGAAGATCCCCGCCTCGACGAGCTTGTGCAGCCGGTCGGCGAGAATGTTCCTGGCGCAGCCGATGTTGCGTTGCATCGCATCGAAGCGCCGGGTTCCGAGAAACGCCTCGCGAAGGACGAGCAGCGTCCAGCGCTCCCCGACGTGCTCGAGTGCCCGCGCGACGGCGCAGTCCGCGCGCAGTGCTGCTTCGGCATCCATCCAACCATAGTTGCAAATTGCAACCCACTCGTCCACCGTCGGTTTGCTTTGAAACGCACCTCATCCGCGCCGATCGGCCTCGTCGCGGCTGCCGAAGGGCGGCTCGAGGACGGCGCAGGCACGCTCTACGCCCACGGCACGAGCCCGCTGCTCGTCGCTCGCCGGCTGACCGGCGCAGGGTCGAGCACGGCGCGTCCCGGGCTGCCCGCTCCGTACACTTAGCGACCCGATGGAGAAGCTCTACGAGCCGGACGGCGTCGAACAGCGCTGGCAGAGGGCCTGGGAGCAGGAGGGCCTGTACCGCGCCGGGGCCGGCGCGCGCCGGGACGAGAGCTACGTCATCTGCGTGCCCCCGCCGAACGTGACGGGCGATCTGCACCTCGGACACGCACTCAATGGGTCGATCCAGGATGTGCTCATTCGCTGGCACCGGATGCAGGGGTTCAGGACGCTGTGGCAGCCAGGGTATGACCATGCGGGAATCTCGACGCAGAACGTGGTCGAGAAGCAGCTCGCTACGGAAGGGCTGACCCGGCAGGAGCTGGGCCGTGAGGCGTTCATCGAGCGGACGTGGCAATGGCTCGAACAGACAGGCCGCACCATCATGCAGCAGTACAGGCGGCTCGGCGCCTCGCTCGACTACGACCGGGAGCGGTTCACGCTGGACGACGCCTACTCGCGGGCCGTCGTCACGTTCTTCGTGCGCCTCTGGGAGCGCGGCTGGATCTACCGGGCGAACCGCATCGTGAACTGGTGCCCGTTCCACCAGACGGCGATCTCCGACCTCGAGGTCGAGCACGAGGAGATGGACGACACGCTCACCTTCGTCCGCTATCCCTTCGTCGACGGAGACGGGGACGGGATCACGATTGCGACCGTTCGGCCGGCCACGATTCTTGGTGACGTCGCGGTCGCGGTCCACCCTGACGACGAGCGCTACCGCGAGGCTGTCGGCCGCCAGGTCGTCGTTCCGTACGTCGAGCGCGTCGTGCCGGTGATCGCGGACGCGCGTGTCGATCCGGCGTTTGGGTCCGGCGCCCTCAAGATCACTCCGGCCCACGATCCTCTGGACTTCGACATCGGACGCGACCACAGCTTGCCGGAGCCCGCGGTGATCGGCCTCGACGGTCGTATGAGTGATGCTGCGGGCGACCTTGCGGGCAAGACGCAAGCCGAGGCGGACGAAGCGGTTCTCGCGTGGGTGAAGGAACGTGGATGGCTGGTCAAGCGCGAGCACTACCGGCACGCGGTCGCGACGTGTGAGCGCTGCCACTCCCGTATCGAGCCGCTCATCTCGTTGCAATGGTGGTGCCGCATGGAGGAGCCCGCCCGGCCGGCGATCGAGGCACTGGAGGCGGGGCGCGTCCGCTATCACCCCGGATCGCAGCACCGGTTCGCGACCCAGTCGCTGCAGAACGCACCCGACTGGTGCCTGTCGCGCCAGCTCTGGTGGGGTCATCAGCTGCCCATCTGGTACACGCCGGACGGCACCGCGATCTGCGCCTCGACGGAAGCCGAGGCGCAGGCTCAGGCGGGCGACGGGGTCGCCCTGACGCGTGACCCCGACGTGCTCGACACGTGGTTCTCCTCGGGGCTGTGGCCGTTTGCCACCCTCGGCTGGCCGGACGACACCCCCGAGCTCGCGACGTACTACCCGGGGAACGTCAGCTCGACTGCACGGGAGATCATCCGGCTGTGGGAGAACCGCATGATCTGGGCCGGTCTCGAGACGATGGGGGAGGTGCCGTTCACGGATGTGATCATCCACTCGACCGTGCTCGCGCCCGACGGCCGGCGCATGTCGAAGAGTCTCGGAACGGGCGTCGATCCCCTGGAGATGATCGATGCCCACGGCGCCGACGCCACCCGCTACGGGCTGCTCAAGATCTCGTCCACCCAGGACGTGCGTTTCTCGGTCGGCGCGATCGAGGAGGGGCGAAAGCTGTCGAACAAGCTCTGGAATGTCGCCCGCCTGATCCTGCAGCACTCCGAGTACGTCACGCCGGCGTTGCACGCGCGGGCACTCGAGGAACGCTGGATTCTCGCTCGCCTCGACGCGGCCCGGACGGACGTGGAGGCGGCGTGGGCCCGATTCGATTTCGCGACGGCGACAAGTGTTCTCTATCACGTCACGTTCGACGACTTCTGCGACTGGTATGCGGAGGCCGTCAAGCCGCGCCTCCACGACCGGGATGTCGACGCGATCGCGACAGCGCTCGCCTCGCTCGAGCGGCTGCTGGCGCTGCTCCACCCGGTCCTGCCCCACGTGACCGAGGAGATCTGGTCGCACCTGCCAAACCGCGCCTCCCGCCTGATCGTCTCGCCCTGGCCCGACGCAGACGACCGCTTTGCAGCCGATCTCGGCGCGCTCGATCGCGTCCAGGAGGCGGCCGCGATGTTCCGGCGCAGCGGCGTACAGGTCGAGCTCGGCTCGGAGGACGAGCGCCGTGTCTTCGCGGCCGTTGTGAGGCCGGAGCGCCGGCCGGCGACGGGCGACGCGGCGGCCGAGCTCGAGCGCTTGCGCAACGAGGTCGGACGTGCCGAGAAGATGCTTGCGAACGAGCGCTTCGTGCAGAACGCGCCGGCCGACGTAGTCGAGGCGGAGCGCGAGAAGCTTGCACGCTTCCGTCGCGAGCTCGAGGCGCTCGGCACCGCCGACGGCTGAGCTCCGGTGATGCGCGCACCCAGACAGAGAGTGCCCGCCGGCGTCTCTCCACACGAGCGCAGCGGGCGGGCCGAAATGCCGAGCGGCTGAATGCCGACCGCAGGAAGCCCCGGGATCGCGTGGCTCGCCTCCCTCAGTCCCTGGCCCGTCGACGGGTTCGGCCTCGAGCGGATGCAGATGCTGCTGGCAGATCTCGGCCACCCTGAACGGGAGTACGAGGCGGTTCACATCGTCGGCACGAACGGGAAATCGACCGCGACGGTGCTGGTGGAGCAGCTCTTGCTCGCGGACGGGCGCTCGGTCGGCGCCACTATCTCGCCTCATGTCCGTTCCTGGCAGGAGCGAATCCGCGTGAACGGGCGCGAGGTCGACCTCGAAGAGGCGCTGGAGCGCGTCCGCGCCGCTGCCGTGCGCCGCGATGCGACCCAGTTCGAGACGATCACCGCGGCGGCGCTGGCAGCGTTCGCCGCAGCCGGGGTCGAGGCGGCCGTGGTCGAGGCCGGGCTCGGCGGCCGTCACGATGCCACGAACGTGCTGCGCTCGCGGGTCGTGCTGCTCACCAACGTCGGCCTCGAGCACACGGACGTGCTCGGAGACACCGTCGCGGCGATTGCGCGAGAGAAGCTCGCTGTTGTCCATGATGAAAACACGATAGTCGTGCTTCCGGACGATACGTTCGCGTCCCTCGTCCCCGCCGGGCGGATCGTGAGCGGCGGCGCCAGAGAGGCTGCGGAGGCCTTTGCCGGTCACCCCATCGCGGCCGACCCGAGCGTCCACCTGCCCGGCCGGCTCGAGCAACGGCCAGGCGAGGTGCGGGACGGCGCCCACAATCCGGACGGCGTCGCATGGCTCCGCGAGCGGCTGCCGAAGGCCGACTACACGATCGTCGCGTCGATTCTCGGCGACAAGGACGTGGGGGCGATGCTCACCGGCCTCGCCACGCTGGGACGCAGGCTCGTCGCCACCCAGTCGACGAGTCCCCGCGCTCTCTCCGCGACCGAGCTCGCGGCGCGCGCCACGCCCCGGTTCGACACGATCGAGGCCGTCCCAGACCCGGCCGCTGCTCTCCGTCGTGCACATGAGCTCGGCGAGCCGGTGCTCGTGACGGGGTCGCTCTATCTCCTCGCCGATCTCGAGCGCGAGGAAGGTGCTGAGCGATGAGCCGCCGCTCACGCGTGCTCGAGTGGATGAGCGTCGTCGCGTTCGCCCTGCTCGTCGTCGCTGCGATCGTAGGAATCGCGTTCGCCGCCGGGTATATCCTCGGCAAGCTTCTGCTCTGATACCGACGGCCCCCCGTGTACATCGCTGCCACCTCCAACTTCTTCGACTCCACCACCTGGGCGGTGTCTCGCAACCTCGCGCTGTTCTTCGTCGTCGTGTTCTGGCTCGCAACCGCGTACTGGGTGTACAAGGACGCACGCAGGCGCGTCGGCGACCCGTGGCTCGTCGCCATGGCGACGCTGCTCGGGCTCGTGCCGCCGTTCGTCGGCCCGATCATCTACCTCTTCTTTCGGCCACCGGAATCGATCGAGGAACGGCGCGAGCGGGAGCTCGAGATCCGAGCCATCGAGGAGAGCCTCGCCCAGCGCGAGCTGCGGTGCCCGGTGTGTCGCGGACAGGTCGACGCCACATACCTCGTGTGTCCCGTCTGCACGACCCGCCTCAAGCAGGCCTGCACCGAGTGCGGCGCCCCGCTCGAGCCGATCTGGCAGGCCTGCCCGTACTGCGCAGCGCCCGTGCCGCCGGCGGTCCTCACCGGCGACGACGCGTTGCAGCCGTTGCGCTCCCGGCGTCGCACGTCCTGACGGGCCTATCGCACGTGTTGCGCGGCACGCGGCACGTGTTGCCGTCCGGGCCGACTTCTTCAGAGCAAGGGAGACACCCCGGCGTTTGCGGTCGACGAACGTCTCCAATTCCGCCCTAGCTAAGCTTCGGCCCGCCATGGCTATCGAAACCACACTCGTCCTCGTCAAGCCGGACGGCGTCCGTCGCGCGCTCTGCGGCGAGATCGTCGCCCGCCTCGAACGCCGCGGCTACGAGCTGCGCGGCGTACGCCTGCTGAGAGTCACCCGCGCGCTCGCGCAGCAGCACTACGCCGAGCACAAGGGCAAGCCCTTCTTCGGCGATCTCGTCACCTTCATCACGTCGGGCCCCGTGCTCGCCCTCGCCGTCCGCGGCGAGAACGCGATCCTCGGCATCCGCACGATGATGGGCGCCACCAACCCTGCCGACTCGGCTCCCGGCACGATCCGGGGCGACTTCGCCACCGAGCTGTCGGAGAACATCGTGCACGGCTCCGACTCCCGGTCAAGCGCAAAGAGGGAGCTCGGGCTCTTCTTCCCCGACGGCCTCGTCTGAGACCGGCCGATGTCCGAGCTCTCCGCCGACGCCCTGCGCAACCGCGAGAACTGGACGCAGGCGAACGCCGACTACACCGATGCCGACGCCTCGCGAAGCTGGGGCGAGACCGAGATCACCTGGGGTGTGTGGAACGTCCCCGAGGACGCGCTCGGCACGCTTGGCGACGTGGCCGGGCTCGATGTGATCGAGCTCGGATGCGGCACCGCCTACGTCTCTGCCTGGCTCGCCCGGCGCGGCGCGCGACCCGTCGGCATCGACGTCACGCCGGCGCAGCTCGCAACAGCTCGCCGCTGCCAGGAAGCGTTCGGCCTTATGTTCCCACTCGTGGAGGCGAGCGCCGAGGACGTCCCGCTGCCCGCGGAGAGCTTCGACCTCGCACTGTCCGAATACGGGGCGAGCATCTGGTGTGACCCGCACCGCTGGATTCCCGAAGCGCACAGGCTGCTGCGCCCCGGCGGTCGGCTCTGGTTTCTCCGCAACAGCACGCTGTCTACGCTCTGTGCGCCCGACGAGGGTAAGCCCTCCGAAACGCTGCAGCGGGCCCAACGGGGGCTCGGCCGGATCGAGTGGCCCGGCGAGATCGGCGTGGAGTGGCAGCTCCCGCACGGCGAGCTGTTCCGCCTCCTCCGGCGCACCGGCTTCGCCGTCGTCGACCTCGTCGAGCTCTACCCGCCCGATGAGGCGGTCGACCACGTCTACTACACCACCCACTCGGTCGATTGGTCACGGCGCTGGCCGAGCGAGGAGATCTGGGTCGCCGAGAAGGAGCGGTGAGCGACCTGCTCGTCCTCGCTTCGAGCTCGCCGCAGCGCCGGGCGATCCTCGAGCAGCTCCGCATCCCCTTCGATGCCGTCACGCCCGACTATGTGGAGCACGACCCCCCGAACGCAGACCCCGTCGCGCTCGTCCGCGCGCACGCGGAGGGCAAGGCCCGATCTGTTCACCGCGACGGTGCCGTCACGCTCGGCGTGGACACGACCGTGCATCTCGACGGGCGCGTGTTCGGCAAGCCCGCCGGTCGCGAGGCTGCCGCCTCGATGCTCGGCACGCTCAACGGGCGCACCCACTCCGTCCTCTCCGGTCTCTGCCTGCTCGGTCCCGGCTTTGCCGCGACCGGCTACAGCGTCACCGAAGTCACCTTCCGCCGCCTCTCCGATCGGGACCTCGCCGCCTATCTCGGCACCCGGGAGTGGGAAGGGTCGCGCAGGGGCGTATGCGATCCAGGGCCTCGGCGGGCGCCTCGTGGAGCGGATCGAAGGCGACTACCTGAACGTCGTCGGCCTGCCCGCGGCGCTCCTCATCACCGAGCTCGAGCATCACGCGCCGAACATCCTGCAAATCGGCAGCTAGACTCATCCGTCCATGAGTTGGTTCAACGCCCTGACCGGCTTCGGCGGTCGTGATATGGCCGTCGATCTCGGGACGGCCAATACGCTCGTCTACGTTCGCGGCCGCGGCATCGTGCTCTCCGAGCCGTCGGTGGTCGCGATCGATCAGCGCACAGGCGACGTGCATGCGGTCGGGGTCGAGGCGAAGCGCATGATCGGGCGCACGCCGGGCACGATCTCCGCGATCCGGCCGCTCAAGGACGGCGTCATCGCCGACTTCGACGTCACCGAGCAGATGCTGCGCCACTTCATCCAGAAGGTGCACCAGCATCGCTTTGCACACCCGCGCGTCGTCGTCTGCGTCCCGTCCGGCGTGACAGGCGTCGAGAAGCGCGCCGTCGAGGAGGCGACGCTCTCCGCCGGTGCCAGGCAGGCCTACCTGATCGAGGAGCCCATGGCTGCCGCAATCGGTGCCGGCCTGCCCGTCGGTGAGCCCACCGGAAACATGATCGTCGACATCGGCGGCGGCACCACCGAGGTCGCCGTCATCTCACTCGGAGGCATCGTCGTCTCGCAGTCGCTCCGCGTCGGCGGTGACGAGATGGACGAAGCGATCGTCAACCACATCAAGAAGGAGTACAAGCTCCTCGTCGGCCAGCAGACGGCAGAAGAGATCAAGCTCGAGGTCGGCTCGGCCTACCGCCTCCCGGACGAGGTGCAGGCGGAGGTGCGAGGCCGCGACATGCTCACCGGGCTCCCGAAGACCGTCGTCATCTCCTCCGACGAGGTCCGGCGCGCACTCGACGAGCCCGTCTCTCAGATCATCGACGCGATCAAGTCCACACTCGACAAGACGCCTCCCGAGCTCGCCGCGGACATCATGGACCGCGGCATCGTGCTCGCCGGCGGTGGGGCCCTGCTCCAGGGGCTCGACGAGCGGCTGCGGCACGAGACGCAGATGCCCGTCCACCTCGCCGAGAGCCCGCTCACGTGCGTCGCCGTCGGCTCCGGACGCAGCCTCGAGGAGTTCGAGGCCATCCACCGCTCGAACCGGTCTCGCGCCCGCCGCAACGGCAACCGCCGCTGACGGCACAGGCCGCGGGTGGCTCCCGCCGGGCGAAGCCCGGCTCCGCCACACGCTCAGTGCCGTCACGCTGGGCGGGGGCTCTGCGGGCGGGTGGCTCCCGCTCCGGCGCGAAGCCTCGAGCGACCGCTCCGGACGCTCGCGTCGCTGACGCCACCGGCGCGCCCCTTGCGGGCGGCGGAGCCCCCTCCAGCGGCGCTCGCGCCGCTGAGGCCGCTCTGGTCGGGGGCCCGTGCTGGGTAGCACTGCTCCCCTCCCGACGCGGCCTCGGCGACCACGCCGGTGACGTCAGGGCCGCCCTGCAGACGGGCAACCGCCGCTGACGGCACAGGCCGCGGGTGGCTCCCGCCGGGCGAAGCCCGGCTCCGCCACCACGCTCGCGTCGCTGCGCGCACGCGGCTCTGCGGGTCTGGGCTGGCGCCCTATCCCCTCCGGCCGCACACACGCCGCGACGCGCCTGAGCCGTCAGGGCCGCCCTGCACGACGGCAACCGCCTCCAGTCCGCAGCAAACGCCGGGGTGTCTCCCGTGCTTCTACGGGAGACACCCGCACGGCAACAACTGCCGCGCGACCAGTGGCGCAACAAGCGCCTGAACCCGAGCCGTTGTTCAGACCCCGCAAAGACGCGTCTCCATGGGCATAGCGCGCCGCGACGGCCGGTACACTGCCGCCTCAGTGCCTCGTAACCGCTCCGCAAGGACGGCGGTGCTGGGCGTCAGCGTCCGGCGCTCCGCCGCAGGCCAGCTCCCCTCGCGAACGATCAGCGCAGTGCGGCGTCGTGTGATCGTCGGGGTGCTGGTACTGCTCGCGCTCGTGCTCATCACCGTCTCGTTCCGGCAGACGGACGATGGTCCCGTCGCCTCGGTCGAGAACGCGGCCGCGACGGTGCTGCGGCCGTTCGCGGTCGCCGGGCAGCGCGTCGCACACCCGTTCCACGACGTCTACGACTGGTTCGACTCGCTGCTCACCGCGCGCTCGGACGCGAAGAAGCTTCGCGCCGAGAACGAGAAGCTGAGGCAGCTCGCGATCCAGAACCAGTTCGCCGCGGACGAGAACGACAAGCTCAAGGCACTGCTCCAGTTCCACGACGGCCCCCGCTTCCCGGATGACTACAACGGCATCGCCGCCGCCGTGATCGCCCGGCCGACGGGGGGCTTCGCCCAGGTGGTCGTCGTCGCCGTCGGCTCGAACGACGGCGTCACCCTCGACGCGCCGGTCGTCACGCAGGACGGCTTTCTCGGTCGCGTGACTCGCGTCTATTCGCGCTCTGCGCGCGTCACGCTCCTCACGGACGAGCAGCTGGCGGTCTCGGCGCTCGACGTCAGGTCCGGCGCCGTGGGCATCGTGCGGCACGGCCGCGCCTCCGCATCGACCCTCATTTTCGACCGCGTTCCGAAGAAGTTGAAGGTAAGCGTCGGCGACACGATCGTGACCGCCGGCTGGCGTTCCAGCAAGCTCGCCTCCCTGTACCCGAAGGGCATCCCGATCGGAGCCGTGACGAGCGTCGGCCAGGCCGACACGGACCTGTGGAAGCAGGTGCAGGTCGAGCCCTTCGCGGACTTCGACTCGCTCGACGCCGTCCTCGTGCTCGTCCGCAAGGACGGCGAGAAGAGCGTTCCGTGAACCCGCTCACCGCCGTCCGCATCTGCCTCGTCGTGTTCGTTGCTTCGATCTTCCAGGTGTCCGCGCTCTCCTCCGTCGAGGTGCTCAATGCAGCGCCGGACCTCCTGCTCGTCACCGTCGTCGCGATCGCCCTGCTCCGCGGCTCGATCCCAGGTGCCTTCGCCGGCTTCCTCGGCGGCCTGCTCGTCGATCTCGTGACGATGAGCACGCTCGGCGTCACGTCGCTCCTCCTCACGGCGGCGGGCTACTGGGCCGGCCGTTACGGCGAGACGACGGGTCGAGGCCGGCCACAGGCCCCGCTCGTGGCGGTCGGCGCGATCACCGTGCTCGTGGGCCTGGGCGCGTATGGCCTGCACTTCATGCTCGGCGACACGGTGTCGGCGCAGCTCACGCTGGTGCCGCTGCTGCCGGCTCTGCTCTGGAACGCGTTGCTCGCCTATCCGGTGCATCGCCTGCTCCTCCGGGTCGTCGGCACCGACGAGGGGCTGGCGCGCGCGCGCGAGGTGGAGATCGTTGCGTAGAGCAGCGGAAACGGAACCACCGAGATGAGCTCGAGCCCTTACGGGGAGCGGCGCAGCCCGTCGCGCCGCTTCCTCCCGCCCGATCCCTCGGTCTCGGTTCCCTACCGGCTCACCCCCGGCCTCGCCCTCCGCGTTGCCGTGCTCGGCGCGATCGCGATCGCGATCTTCGCAGCCCTCTTCATCCGGCTCTGGTCGCTGCAGGTGCTCTCGGGCGACCGCTATCTCAACGCCGCGCAGAACAACCAGCTGCGGTCGATTCGGGTCGAGGCGCCGCGCGGGCCGATTCTGGACGCCAACGGCAGGGTGATCGTCGGCAACGTGCCGGGCACGGCGGTGAAGCTCCTGACGGGCTACATGCCGAAACGGGTCGGCCGCTACGCAATGATCAAGCGACTCGCGATGGTGCTCGACGTCCCCACGGGCCGCCTCGCGAGGGAGGTCGACGCGCGCCGCGTCGATCCGCTCACCCCGATCACCGTGAAGACGGCGGTGCACGAGGACCAGGTCGACTACCTGCTCGAGCACCAGTCCGAGTTTCCCGGCTTGCAGATCCAGCAGACCTACCTGCGCGATTACCCCTACCAGTCGCTCGGTGCGCAGGTGCTCGGCTACGTCGGCGAGATCTCCGCGTCCGAGCTGAAGCGCAAGCAGAAGGAGAGGGACGACTACGTCGGCGGAGACAAGATCGGCAAGGCCGGGGTCGAGGCGACATTCGACGCGTACCTCCGCGGCAAGGCGGGCGCGGCACAGATCCGCGTCGACTCGATCGGCCGGCAGCAGAGCCCAATCGAGCCGCGCCGCGATGCGCAACCCGGCAACGCCGTCCGCCTCACGCTCGACATCAACCTGCAGCGGGCGGCGGAGCGCGCGCTGCGCTACGGCATCCAGTTGGCCCTCGACAACAAGTCGTACCTCGCAAACGGCGGTGCCATCGTCGCCATCGATGCGAAGGACGGGGCAATCCGGGCGATGGCGTCGTACCCGACCTACAAGCCGTCCGTCTACGTCGGCCGGGTCGATCCTCAGAAGATCGCCCCGTTGATCAACAACAACGCCGCTGCGAAGGCCAACTTCCCGGGCCTCAACCGCGTCACCCAGGTCGCGTACCCACCCGGATCGACATGGAAGCCGGTGACGGCACTCGCCGCCATGCAGGAGCACCTGCTCTCGCCGTACACGCCGATCCGGTGCACGCCGAGCGCGACCTACGGCCTGGACAAGCACGTCTTCCTGAACTGGGATCCGCTCGTCAACAAGCTGATGAACCTGCCCGAGGCGCTCGCTGCCTCCTGCGACACCTACTTCTACGACGTCGGCAACCGCTTTTACGAAAAGGGCACGGCAGGCTGGAGCCGGATGCAGCAATGGGCCGAGAAGTGGGGCTTCGGTGCCCCTGTCGGTCGCAACATCGGCGGCGAGTCCGAGGACACGATCGTGCCCACGCCGCTCTGGCGCAAGCAGCACTTCAAGACGTCGTGGGATCGTGCGTGGAACCCGGGCGACTCGATCCAGCTCGCGATCGGGCAGAAGGACGTCACCGTGACGCCGCTCCAGATGGCGCGCTTCTACGCGATGATCGCGAACGGCGGCAAGCTCGTCACGCCCTACGTCGTGTCGGGCGTCGAGCGGCCGGGCGCGAACGGCCAGCGTTCCAGCACGTTGAAGCAGTTCCCGCCCGACCCGCCACGCGATGCCGGGGTCGACCCCGCCGCCCTGCAGGCGGTGCGTGACGGCCTCTTCGAGGCGACACACCTCACAGAAGGCACGTCATCGGGCGTGTTCGGGACGTACCCGATCCCGATCGCAGGCAAGACGGGAACCGCCGAGAAGGTCGTCAACACTCCCGGCTATCCGGTCGGCCATCTCGAGAGCCAGTCGTGGTGGTGCGGCTACGGGCCGGCCGAGGACGCCAAGCTCGTCGTGTGCGCCGTGATCGAGAACGGCGGCCACGGCTCGTCCGCCGCCGCGCCCGCGGCGCTGAAGGTGTTCGAGCAGTACTTCAAGGTCAAGGCCAAGACACAGGTCCTGGTGAACGTCGATTGATCGCCGACGCTCGACACCGGCAGCCGGCCACGCTGCGCCCGCGGGGGCTCGACGTGTTCGGGCTCAGCGGCATCCTGCGCCGCCTCGACTGGCTGCTCCTGCTCGCCGTCGCCATGCTCGTCGCCTACGGGCTCTGGGCGATCGCCGGCATCACCCGCTTCGACGTCGCCGGCGCCCCCGACTATTACGTCACGCGCCAGGCGATCGCCGCAGGGCTCGGGATCGTGGGCATGATCGTCGCCACGATCGTCCCGCCCGACCTCTATCGCCGCCAGTGGCGCGTGATCTATCTCGTGACCATCGGGGGCATGATCTTCGTGTTCGTCTTCGCCGAAGCGGTGCGCGGCTCGAAGCGGTGGATCGACCTGGGCCCGTTCCAGTTCCAGCCGTCCGAGTTCGGAAAGCTGTTCTTCGTGCTCGCCGTCGCCGGGTTCCTGACGGAGCGTGCGGCACGCCTGGGCCAGTTCCGTACCGTTCTCACCGCGCTCGGTCTCGGCGCAGTCCCTGTGGTGCTCGTGTTCGTGCAACCTGACCTCGGCACTACGCTCGTCTACGGCGCGGCGCTGTCGGCCGCACTCTTCGTCGCCGGCATGCGCTGGCTGCACCTCGCCGTTGTCACCACCGTGGGAGCCCTGCTCATCGTCAGCGTGCTCTGGTTCCTCCCCGCCGCCGGCGTGCCGGTGCTGAAGCCGTACCAGACCAAGCGGGTGGCCGGTTTCCTGCATCCGGACAGCGATCCGGGCGGAGATACCTACAACGTGACGCAGTCGATCACGTCGGTCGGCGCGGGCGGCATCTCGGGACGGGGCGTGGCAGGGGCGAGCCAGACGCGACTCGACTATCTGCCGGAGCACGCCACCGATTTCGTGTTCGCCTCGTTCGCCGAGCAGCACGGCTTCCTCGGCACGTCGATCCTGCTGCTCCTCTACCTCCTCGTGGTCTGGCGGGGCTTGCGGGTGATCACGGTCGCCGGCGACCTCTACGGAGCGATCGTCGCCGGCGGTATCGTGTTCGCCTTCCTGTTCCAGGTGTTCGTGAACGTCGGCATGACGATGGGGATTGCCCCGGTCACGGGCATCCCTCTGCCCTTCGTCACGGTCGGCGGCTCCTCGATGGTGGCGAACCTGCTCGCGGTCGGGGTGCTCCAGGCCATCCACGCACGAGGCCGGGTCGATCGCTGATGCCGTTCGGTTTCGGCATCGGCCAGGTGCGCACGCTCGTGCGTGAGGCGCGGAACCTGGAGCAATCGCGCTCGCTCGTCATTGCAGGCCCGGGCGCCCAGGCGCTGGCGACGGCCCTTGCCGAGAATGGCGATCCGCGCGTGATCGCGGTGAACGGCGACCCGCCGCGGCCTGTTGCTGCAATCCAGCTGCTCGACGGCCCCCCGACGGATACCGACGTCACCGTGCTGCGCCGCCTCGCGCGCGCGGGCGTGCCGTTGCTGGCGGTGCAGCGGGGCCGGGCCGACACCCACGTCCCGTATGTGCTGCCGTACGACGTCATCGATGCCCCGGGTGGTGCCGTCCCGACCGACCGCGTCGTCCGTAAGCTTGTCGACGCGCTCCCGGCCGCGGACGCCGCTGCACTGGCGGCGCGCTTGCCCGTCTTGCGCGCGCGCGCCGAGCGCCGGATCGTCCTTGGCACGGCGCTCACCAACGCGGGCATCGGTGCGGCGCCGTGGGTCAAGGGGGCGCACATGCCGCTGATGTCGATGGCCCAGAGCCGGATGCTGCTCGAGCTCGACGTCGCGATGGGGCATCCCATGCCGCACGAGTCGGAGCAGGTCGCGCGCACCGCGGGCCCGGCGCTCGCTGGGTCGATCGGAACCGGCCTTGGGTTACGCGCCTGCTACCGCCGGTCACCCGTCCGCGGCCCGTTGGTCGCTGCCGCTCTCGCCTTCGCGGGGACATACGCGCTGGGCAAGCTCCGCATCCGCCTCTAGCTCTCCCAACGGGATGTCCGTCCGGGTCGGGTCCTAGGATCGCAGCCGACCCCCGACATGGACCGAGGAGGCGCTGGTGGCCGACAAGGAACTGGCGGAAGAGCTGTTGCAGATCGAAGAAGCGGACGCCTGGTTCGAGTACCTGGAGGCGACGCGCGGGCAAACCGAGACCCGTTACGGCGAGGTCGAGCCATGGGCGTGGGCACGTCTCAATCAGCGCCTGCGTGCCGTTCGTGGGCGTCGTGCGCGGCTGCGCCCGGCCGCGGCGTAACATTTCCCCCTCAGCGACCGCGAAAGCGCCGGATCGGCGCCGACGCAACCCCGAGCCCCGTGGCACCCGGCGGCGACCTCGCTGATACTCTGGCACCGAGGCCCTATTGATCATGGCCATGGTTTTCGACATCCGCAGCGCGAGGCCGGCTACCCGGAGAGGTGGCTTGCGCCCGCGCGCGCTACAACGAGGAGAGGCACTCTTTGCCCTGGTTCCGACGCAAGAGAAAACAGGACGAGCAGCAGCAGGCGCCCCAGGGCGCCGTCATGGAGGCCATCGCTCCGGCTGAGCCGGAGCAGGCCCACGAGGAGACGCACGACGCGCTCGCGGCCGAGGACGGCGGCGAGGCGCTGAAGAAGAAGCGCCGGCGCGGCAGCCGCGGCGGACGCGGACGAAAGAAGCCCGCTGCCGGAGCGTCAGCGCCGGACGGCGAGACAGCGGCGGCCCTCGCCGTCGCCGAGAAACCCGCCGCGCGGGAGAAGCAAGATCGGAGTCAGCGGGCGGAGCGCGCTGCCGACCGTCGCCGCCAGGGCAGCCAGGGAAGCCAGCGCCGGCGGCAGCCCCCGCGCCGCGCACCTCTGCCTGCGGCGAAGCGCGAGCTGCTCATCTCGGTCGACGTCGGAGAGCAGCGGGTCGCGGTGGTCGAGGACGACCGGGTCGCCGAGGTCTATCTCGAGCGACCCGAGCGGCGCTCGATCGCCGGGAACATCTATCTCGGCGTCGTCGACAACGTGCTCCCGGGCATGGAGGCCGCATTCGTCGAGATCGGTCTCGAGAAGAACGGGTTTCTCTACGTCGACGAGATCGTCGTGCCCGAGCTCGAGGGCAAGCGGCACGGCAAGAAGATCCAGGACCTGATCTCCCGCGGAGAGCAGCTGCTCGTGCAGGCGGTCAAGGATCCCATGAAGACGAAGGGAGCCCGGCTGACCACGGAGATCTCGCTGCCGGGGCGCTTCCTGGTCTACGTGCCGAACGGCGAAGGACTCGGCGTCTCGCGCCGTCTCGAGGATGCCGAGCGCGCGCGGCTGAAGGAGGTCATCAAGAACCTGGATGTGAAAGAAGGCGGCGTCATCGTGCGTACCGCCGCCGAGGGTGCGTCGGCAGAGGACGTCGAGCGCGACCTCGTCTTCCTGCAGCGGCTCTGGAAGACGATCCAGGCGCGCGCGAAGAGCGCGAAGGCGCCCGAACTGGTCTACCAGGAGGCCGAGCTTCCGCTCCGCATCGTCCGAGACCTGTTCGCCGGCGACTTCGTCTCGGCGCAGGTCGACAACGAGCGCACGCACAAGCGCATCGTCAGCTACCTCAAGAAGACCTCGCCGCACATGATCGAGCGAGTGCATCGCTACAAGGAGAAGGAGCCGCTGTTCGAGGCGTCCGGCGTCGAGAGGGAGATTCAGTCGACGCTTGATCGGCGCGTCGACCTGCCTTCCGGAGGCTATCTCGTGTTCGACTACGCCGAGGCCTTCACCGTCGTGGACGTCAACACGGGGCGTTTCGTCGGCTCCCGCTCCAAGACCTCGAACCAGCGCCTCGAGGACACGATCACGAAGAACAATCTCGAGGCCGTGAAAGAGGTCGTGCGCCAGCTACGGCTGCGGGACATCGGCGGCATCATCGTGATCGACTTCATCGACATGGCGAACCCGAAGAACCGGGCGTCGGTCGAGGATGCGCTCCGCACCGAGCTCGAGCGCGACCGCACGAAGACGTACGTCGTCGAGATCTCGCCGCTCGGGCTCGTGGAGATGACCCGGCAGAACGTGACGGACGGCCCGCGCGAGATTCTTACGCGCAAGTGTCCCACGTGCGGTGGCGACGGCATCGTCGTCTCCGATCAGACGCTGGCGATGCAGATCGAGCGCAAGCTCCGCACGCTCGCAGCTCCGGGGAACCGGGTTCAGGCGTACAAGGTCGCGCTGCATCCGCGCATCCTCGCGCTCGTGGCCGGGCCTGGCGGCTCGCGGCTCGCGGCGATCGACGAGGCCACCCGCCGGCGCTTCTTCCTCGTCCCGGCCGACGGCCACGCGCACCTGGACCACTTCGAGGTGCTCGCAGAGGGCAAGCTCGCGGATCTGCAGCCGGACGCCCCCGTAACCGAAGGTGCCACCATCGAGGTCAAGCTCGGTGAGGTCGGGATGTACGACGCGACGGCGGGCACCGGCAAGGTCGACGGCCTCGACGTCATCGTCGCCGACGCGGCCAAGCTCGTCGGCAAGAAGGCGACCGTCGTGATCGGCCGCGTGCTCGAGGGCCAGGCGTTCGCCGTCCTGGCGGCAGCGCCGGGTGCCGCCGCCGGCCCCGACGAGCCGATCACGTTCGAGAGCGAGGCAGAGAAGCCGACACGCGCGCCCGCCCGGCGCAAAGCGGTCGCGGACGAGGCCGCCGCCCCACCCGACGAGCCCGAGGACTGGGACGACGACGAACTCGAGGCCGACGTCGGCGATGTCGACGGCGACGAGGACGGTGTGCTCGAGGCCGACGCAGAAGGCGTGACGGACGGGGAGCTCGACGTGGATGCCGACGGCGTCGCGACCCCGAAGAAACGCACGCGCCGCGGCTCCCGCGGCGGTCGCCGCCGGCGCAAGCCTCCGGTCGCGGGTGAGGTCACGGCCGGAGACCCGAACACAGCCGGCGAGATCGAGCCCGAGCCCGCTGGCGAGGCCGCAGCAGGAGAGGACGGAGCCGCGGTGGGAGGCACCCCGGCGCCGCCCCGGCGCCGCACGGCCAAGATCCACCTGCCCGACGACGGTCGTCCCGACAACGGCGCGCCGCCGGCCGAGATCATCCACGAGGCAATTGCGGATGTCGTCGTCGACGGCGACGACGCTGACGCCGGGGACGACGCCGAGCCGGACGGCGCCGCTGCGGCCGAGGACGGGGCTCCTGCACCGAAGAAGAGGACGCGGCGCGGCAGCCGCGGCGGGCGCAATCGCAAGAAGAAGCCCGCCGCTGCCGGGTCCACGGAACCCGGATCTGTCGCCGGCACGGTGCCCGCAGAGGGCGACGTGCTCGACGAAGGCGAGGAGCGCGATCCCGGGTCGGACGGGCACGGGGTCCTGGAGGACGGTCCCGAGGCTGCGGACGATGCTCCCGCGTCGCCCGTGGTGGTCGCGGTGGTGCCGGACGAGGAAGCGCCGGAGCCCGTCGAGGTCGGAGCCGACGCGGCTCCGGATGGGTACGTCCCCATGTCCGAGTGGCTCGACGACTTCGACCGCAGGTAGTGGCCGCGTTCGCTACAATCCCTCGGCTCGCGGGCGCCTGCCCGCGTTTTTCTCGCCTGTGGGTCGGCGACCCGGGAATCGAATCTTCATGAGCTACGCGATCATCTCTCTGGGCGGCAAGCAGTACCGCGTTCGCGAAGGTGAGCGGCTGCTCGTCGACCGCCTTCCGACCGAGGATGGCAAGACGTTCACGCCGGATGTGCTGCTCGTCGGCGGCGGCGGGGAGACGCTCCTCGCCCCGACGGATGTGACCGTGACGGTGAAGGTGGTCGGCCAGCAGCGCGGGCCGAAGATCCGTATCGGCAAGTACAAGAAGCGGACGGGCTACAAGCGGCACAACGGGTTCCGCGCTGCCCTGACCCAGATCGAGATCGAGTCGATCGGCGCGAAGAAACGTGCCGCCGCCAAGCCGAAGGCGACGCCCGAGGCCGAGGGAGAGCCGAAGCCGGCCCGTGCGCGCGCCGCCGCAAAGCCCAAGGCCGCGCCCGCCGAGCCGGCAGCGGGAGAGGAGAGCTAGATGGCACACAAAAAGGGTCTCGGCTCCTCGAAGAACGGCCGCGACTCCGCCTCGCAGCGGCTCGGCGTGAAGATCTTCGCGGGCCAGGAAGTGAAGGCCGGAATGATCATCGTGCGCCAGCGCGGGACGAGGTTCCGGGCGGGCCCCGGTGCCGGCCTCGGCCGCGACGACACGATCTTCGCGCTGCGCGAGGGCGTCGTCGAGTTCCGCCGTAGCGGCGAGAAGCGCTTCATCTCGGTCAACGAGGTCGCCGGCTAGCGCCGGCGACCGGGTGGGGCTCAGGCGCTTCATCTAGTCTGCGGCGCCGGCCGGTGGAGACCGACTCGTGTTCCACGATCGTGCGCGCATTCGTGTGCAGGCAGGCCGCGGCGGTGACGGCGGACTGAGCTTCCGCCGCGAGAAGCACGTTCCCCGCGGCGGGCCTGACGGAGGGGACGGGGGTCGCGGAGGCGATGTCGTCATCGTCGCGGACCCGGACCTGCGTGACCTTTCCGCGTTCCGCGCAAAGACCGTCTTCAGAGCTGCGCGGGGCGGCAACGGACGCGGCACTCGCAAGCACGGCGCCGACGGCGCGGATGTCGTAATCGCCGTTCCCGTCGGCACCCAGGTGCTCGATCCTGTGGACGGAGCTCCCGTTGCCGATCTCACCCATGCGCAGGGCCGCGTGATCGCCGCGCGCGGCGGCGGCGGCGGACGTGGCAACTCGAGCTTCACGACACCGACACGGCAGACGCCGCGTTTTGCGGAGACGGGGTTGCTCGGAACCGCTCGCGAGCTCGACCTGCGTCTCAAACTGATGGCGGACGCAGCGTGCGCCGGGCTTCCGAACGCCGGCAAGTCGTCGTTGCTGCGCCGCATCTCGAATGCGAAGCCCAAGGTCGCGGACTATCCGTTCACGACGCTGGCGCCGGTCCTCGGCATCGTCGACGGTCCCGACGGGCGGCAGCTCACGGTCGCAGATGTGCCGGGCCTGATCGAGGGCGCCAGCGAGGGCGTCGGTCTCGGCCACGAGTTTCTCGCCCATCTCGAGCGCGCACGGCTGCTGCTGCACGTGATCGACGGCTCCGAGGGCGACGCCGATGCGCGCTTCCGGGTGATCGACGCGGAGCTTGCCCGCTATGGCGCCGGCCTCGACGAGCGGCCCCAACTCGTCGTTCTGAACAAGTCAGACCTGCACGCCGAGCAGGCGCCGTTCGGGATCTCGGACGAGCGTATCGCCGGCGTGTTCCGCGTCTCGTGCGCGACAGGCGACGGGATCGACCAGCTCAAACTGGCGCTGTTCCGGCTCTGCCCCGTCGTGCTCGTCGAGGAGACCGCCGATTCCAGCGCCGGCCCCGAGCTGCCGGACTTCCTGGAGTACAGGCCGCAGCCGCCGCAGCGGCGGCAGTTCAAGGTGCTCCGTACACAGAGCGGCTTTCGCGTCGTGGGCACACCGCCCGAGGGGGAGGAGCTCGAGGAGGCACTGCGCGCAGCCGGGGTGCGCAAGGGCTCCGAGGTCGAGATCGGCGACGAGGTCTTCGATTGGGAGTGAACGCTGTCGCGATTCTGGGCGGGGCCTTCGATCCGCCGCATGTCGGCCACGTCGCCCTCGCCGAGGACGCGGTGCGGCATTTCCGGCTCGGCCGGCTTCTCGTGCGCGTGGTCGAGGATCCAGGCCACAAGGGCGTCGACACGCCGGCGGAGATCCGACTCCTGCTTGCGGAGCTCACGTTCGCACCGCTCGACGAGGCCGACGTTGCACTCGACCCCTACGGCCGTACCGTCGACTCGCTCGTGGCACTGGGCCTCGACGATCCGCTGTTTCTCATCGGCGCCGACGAGTTTGCGGCGTTCCTCACGTGGAAGGAGCCAGAGCGTGTGCTCGAGCTCGCACGGCTCGGGGTCGCCACGCGGCCGGGCACCGACCGCGGAGCGGTCGCTGCGGTGCTCTCGCAGCTGTCGCGCCCGGAACGGGTCGAGCTCTTCTCGATCAGGCCGCTCGATGTTGCCTCGTCCGAGATTCGCGAGCGGATCGCGGCGGGCAAGCCGTGCGACGACATGCTGCCGCCTGCCGTGGCCGCCGAGATCCGCCGGCTCGACCTCTATCGCCGAAGCTGATATCCCTCCTGCGCGGCTACACTGCGACCGTTCCCGACCGAGGAAGCTGACCCACCTGACGTCACTCGAGCTAGCCCGCCGCATCGCCGCTCTCTGCGAGGAGAAGCTGGCCACGGATGTCGCGATCCTCGATATGCGGACGGTCTGCGACTACACCGATTTCTTCGTCATCGCGAGCGGTGGCAACCCGCGCCAGACGAAGTCGATCCACGACGAGGTGCACGCAGTGCTGAAGCACGAGCAAGGGCTGTTCCCGCGCTCGACCGGAGGCGTGCGAGAGGCGACCTGGATCGTGGCGGACTACAACGACGTCGTGCTGCACGTGTTCACACCCGAGACGCGAGGCTTCTACCGGCTCGAGGACCTCTGGAACGACGTGCCGAAGCTCGAGGCTGCCACCGCCTGATGGCGGTGGGCCCGAGAGGCAGGCGGGCGAGTGAAGCCCAACTGCGCCGACGATCATGCACTCGAGTCTCTACACTGCGATCCGTTAGCGGGGCCGTAGCTCAGCTGGGAGAGCGTCTGGCTGGCAGCCAGAAGGTCAGGGGTTCGAGCCCCCTCGGCTCCATTGGCCCGCAGATCGAGAATCCGCGGCAGCGGATCCTCGATCGCGAAGATCCCTGAAGGCGGCGGCTTCGCCGCCGCTGCGCTACGGCCACCGTGAGGGGCCTCGATCTCCGTGAACGCGAATCACATGGTGCGCGTTGCCGTCCCGTGCCGTGCTATGCGCCTCGGGCTCCGCACCTCCTAGACTGCGCGTGTGGGAGCGACTGGTCGCCTCGAAGGCGCGTATGGTGGCCTCGTTCTCGCGGGAGGGCGCTCGTCCCGCATGGGCACCTCGAAAGCCGCGCTCGAATGGCATGGGTCGACGCTCCTGCGGCACGTGGCCGGGCTCGTCGCGCGGGCGGTCTCGGGACCGGTCGTCGTCGTGCGGGCTCCGGGACAGGAGCTTCCGCCGCTCCCCTCGTGGGCGCAGGTCGTGGACGACGCCCAGGCGGGTCGCGGGCCGCTGCAGGGAATCGCGTCGGGGCTTCCGGCCCTGGCCCGCTGCGCCGCCGTCTATGTCTCCTCGAGCGATTGCCCATTCCTCCACCCTGTCTTCATCGACCGCTTGTTTCGCGCGCTCGACGACGATCACGACGCGGTGCTGCCGTACGCGCAGGGCCTCCCGCAACCCTTGGCAGCGGTCTATCGACCGTCGCTCCTGCCCGACATCGAGGCGCTGCTCGCAACCGAGCACGCGAGCCCGGCGCTCCTCCTCGAGCGTGCCCGCTCGGTGGTGCTCGGCGAGCGAGCCTTGCTGGACGACCCGGCGCTCGCCGCGGCCGACTCGGATCTGCGCTCACTCGTCAACCTGAACGAGCCCGAGGAGTATCGCGCCGCCCGTGCGGAGCCGCCGCCGGTCGTGACCGTGAGGGAGCGTGCAGGTGGCGGCCGTCGTGTAGCGGCGGCCACACTCACCGCAGCCGCCGCTGCCGTGGGAATCGCTCTCGGGGCAGCAGCTGCCGTCAACGACGAGCCGCTCGTTCCCGCCGATCCTTACTACCCACTGGTCTCGGGCGATGTGATCGAGCTGGGCCGCGTCTAGTCGACGAGGGCCGCCAGCCCGCTTCACCGGCTCAGGGCCGCCTCGACGTCGAGCGTGTCTGCGATCTCGAGCAGCGCCCGCGCGAGGAGCGGCTCGGGATCGCGGTCGAGCACGACGAGCCCGATCGAGCGGGTCGCGACCGGATCGGTGAGGGGGATCGCGCGGAGCTCGGCCGGCACGTCGAACAGGTGCAGCCAGGTGTGCGCGATCACGCTCGACCAGCCCCCGTCGCGCACGTGCGCGTAGAGCGTCGAGATCGAGTTCGTCTCGATCCTCGGCTTGGGTGCCACGCCGGCTTCGTGGAAGATGCCGTTGACGATGCGGCGGTTCTGCATGTCCTCCGTGAGCAGGCAGAGCGGGACCCGGGCGGCGTCCGCCCAGCGCACGCTGTCCCGGCCTGTGAACAGGCCGTCAGCTGGGGTCAGCAGCATGTAGCGCTCGGTGTAGAGCGGCAGCGTGCGGACGCCCGTGAGAGGCTCGGAGTCGAGATAGCTGAGGCCGACCTCGAGCTCGAACGCATGCAGACCCCGCTCGATCTGGCGGGAGTTGAGCGAATGCACCGACACCGTGATCCCAGGATGGCGCGCGCAGAGCGGTGTCGTCAGCAGCGACACCGACGAGAGCGAGGTCGGGATGGCGCCGATGCGCAGCTGGCCCGACAGGCCGTGCCGCATCGCACCGACCTCGTCGTACAGGCCGTCGACGTCCGCCAGGATCCTGAGCGCCCACTCGAGCACGCGCTCCCCCTCCGGCGTCAGGCCCTCGTAGCGCTGCGAGCGACGCACGATCGGAAAGCCGAGCTCCTCCTCGAGCCGCCGGATGCCGGCGGAGAGCGTCGGTTGCGAGACGTGGCACGCTGCGGCGGCGCGTCCGAAATGGCGCTCGCGCGTCAGCGTGGTGAGGTAGTGGAGCTGCCGTACGATCAATTCCTCGACCAGGATACGTATTTCGATAGACGGCAGCTATCATCGGGTCGGCCCACTCACTTTGACGTGGCCCCGCCCGCGCAGCGATTCTTAGCTCAGAGCACCGCCCGACGAAGGAGCCTCGCATGCCGAAGCCAGATGGTCGCCGCCCCGCGCGGGGGCGCCTCACCACCCCACTCGTCCGCGACGGAGGCGCCTTGCGCCCTGCGAGCTGGGATGAAGCGCTCGATCGGGCGGCATCCGGCTTCGCAGCTGCGCGTGCCGCCGACGCCTCGACGTCGTTCGGGATCTTCTCGTGCTCGAAGGCCTCCAACGAGATGAACTACGTGGCGCAGAAGTTCGCGCGCCAGGTGATGGGCACGAACAACATCGACTCGTGCAACAGAACCTGACACGCGCCTAGCGTCGTCGGTCTGGCGACGGTGTTCGGAGCGGGCGGCGGCACCTCGTCGTACCGCGAGATCGAGGAGACGGACGTGATCCTGCTGTGGGGCTCGAACGCCCGCGAGACACACCCGATCTTCTTCCATCACCTGCTCAAGGGTGTCCACAACGGGGCCCGCCTCTTCGTGATCGATCCGCGGCGTACGACGTCTGCGCAATGGGCGGACCGCTGGCTCGGCCTCGACGTCGGCTCCGACATCGCTCTCTCCAACGCGATGGCGCGGGAGATCATCCATGCCGGCTTGCACAACGAGGCGTTCGTCGAGCACGCCACGGCGGGGTTCGAGGCGTATGCGGCCTCCGTCGAGCCCTACACCCTCGGGGAGGGCGAGCGGCTCACCGGTGTTCCCGCCGGGGTGATCCGCGAGACGGCGCACGCATTCGCCCGGGCCGACCGCGCCATGATCTGCTGGACGCTCGGCATCACCGAGCACCACACGGCCGTCGACAACGTGCTCGCGCTGATCAACCTCGGCCTGTTGTGCGGGCATGTCGGGCGCTTCGGCTCGGGGCTCAACCCGTTGCGTGGGCAGAACAACGTGCAGGGCGGCGGTGACATGGGGGCGATCCCGAACAAGCTGCCCGGCTTTCAGGACATCGAGCGCGACGACGAGGCGAGAAAGCGCTTCGAGCAGGCATGGGAGACGACGATCAGGCCGCAGTACGGCTGGCACCTGACGCAGATGTTCCACGGCATGGAGCGGGGGGAGCTGCGCGCTCTGTACGTGATCGGCGAGAACCCGGCCCAGTCGGAGGCGGATATCAACCAGACGCGCAAGCTGCTCGCAGGGCTGGATTGCCTCGTCGTGCAGGACATCGTGCTCACGCGCACGGCGGAGATGGCCGATGTCGTCTTTCCGTCGGCTGCCTCGTGGTGTGAGGCCGAGGGCACGGTCACGAACAGCGAGCGACGCGTTCAGCGCGTGCGCAAGGCGCTCGAGCCGCCGGGTGAGGCGCGCGACGACATGTGGATCATCGCCCAGCTGGCCAAGCGGCTCGGTCACGACTGGGGCGACCCGACCGCCGAGCAGGTCTGGGACGAGCTACGCTCGCTCTCGCCGATGCACGCCGGCATGAGCTACGCGCGGCTCGAGGAGCACGGCGGCCTGCAATGGCCGTGCCCGGACGAGCAGCACCCCGGTTCGCCCATCCTGCACACGCGATTGTGGGCCGATCCCGTCGAAGGGCCGTTGGCACCGTTCTCCGTCGTGGAGAACCGGCCACCCTTCGAAGGCCTGGACGCCGACTATCCGATTCGGCTCACGACCGGACGGCGGCTGGAGTCGTACAACACGGGCGCCCAGACGAATCTCTACAACTCACCGCTACATCGGGGCGAGTCGCTCGATCTCTCTCCCGAGGACGCGGAGCGGCTGGAGCTCGTGGACGGTGAGATCGTGCGCGTGTCGTCGCGCCGTGGATCGGTCGACGCCCCGGTGCGGATCGACCCCTCACTGCGTCCAGGGTTGGCATTCATGACGTTCCATTTTCCGGATCAGGTCGACACGAACCAGCTCACGATCGACGCCACCGATCCGAAGTCGGGCACGGCGGAGTTCAAGGCGGCTGCGATCCGCGTCGAGAAGCTCGAGCCGGCGGAGCTCGCTGATGCGTCCGGCATCCAGGAGCCGGATGCCGTCGAGGGCGACGTTGTCGAGGCAAACGCGTAACCGATGGACATTCACCTCGTTCCTGGAGCAGTCGAGACGGAGGCCGAGCGGGCAGCGGTCGACAGCGTGCTCGGGCCGCCGGAGCACGGCTGGGAGGGAGGCGACCGCCGCGACGGGCCGGCCGGCAACACCGCGCAGGGCGGTCACGAGGCGCGCGGTCGCCGGCACCTGCTGCTGCCGACGCTGTGGGCGCTGCAGGAGCGAATCGGGTGGATCAGCGCCGGAGGCCTCAATTACGCCTGTACGCGTCTGACGATCCCTCCTGCAGACGCCTACGGTGTCGCCACCTTCTATGCATTGCTTGCGGTGGAGCCGCGACCCGCGCGCGTCGTCCACGTCTGCGAGGACCTCGCCTGCCGCTGCCACGGCTCCGAGGATCTGATCGCGCAGGTCGAGGAGCGCTTCGGCGGGGAGGGCGAGCTTTCCGACGACGGTTCCTCGACGTGGTATCGCAGCCCTTGCCTCGGCCAATGCGACCGGGCTCCTGCCGCAATGCTGACGGTGGCGGGCGACGACCCGCAGGAATGCGTCGCCGCGCCGACCGCGGCGGCGGACGTGCTCGGACTGCTCGCCGGCGGCGAGCCGCCTCCGGCTCCACGAGCCACCGTGCCGCAGGAGGGCGACGAGGGCCTGCGCCTGCTGCGCCGCGTCGGCCGCGCCGAGCCCGCGAGCCTCGACGAGTACCGTGCGCACGGCGGTTACGCCGCGCTGCGGCGCGCGCTCGAGCTCGGGCCCGAGGGCATCATCCGTGAGCTCAAGGACTCGAAGCTTCAGGGCCGGGGCGGCGCCGCGTTCCCGACAGGTGTGAAATGGGAGGCGGTGGCACGGCAGCCGGCACGCCCGCATTACCTGATCTGCAACGCCGACGAGTCCGAGCCCGGCACGTTCAAGGACCGGGTGATCATGGAGGGAGACCCGTTCGCGCTGATCGAGGCGATGACGATCGCGGCCTACGCAACGAATTGCGACCAGGGGTTCATCTACCTGCGCGGTGAGTATCCGGACGCGCACCATGTGCTCGGCCGAGCGTTGGCCGAAGCGCGGCGGCGCGGGTATCTCGGAGACGACGTGCTCGGTGAGGGATTCGCGTTCGACATCGAGGTGCGCAAGGGGGCGGGTGCGTACATCTGCGGCGAGGAGACCGCGATCTTCGAGTCGATCGAGGGCAATCGGGGCGAGCCCCGCAACAAGCCGCCCTTCCCCGTCGTCTCGGGGCTGTTCGCGAAGCCGACCGTCGTCAACAACGTCGAGACGCTGGTGAACGTGCTCGACGTCGTGCTCGCGACGGGACCCGGCTTTGCCGAGACGGGAACGGAGGCGTCGACCGGAACGAAGCTCTTCTGCCTGTCGGGGCACATCGCCGTGCCGGGCGTCTACGAGGTGCCGTTCGGGGCGACGCTGCGGGAGCTGCTCGAGCTGGCAGGCGGCGTCGCCGGCGGGCGCCCGCTGCAGGCGCTGCTGATGGGAGGCGCCGCCGGGGGGTTCCTCCGCCCGGACGAGCTCGATCTCCCGCTCACGTTCGAAGGCGTGCGGGAGGCCAAGACGACGCTCGGCTCGGGCGTCGTCATGGTGCTCGACGACACGGTCGACCTGCCGCGCTTCCTGATGCGCATTGCCGCCTTTTTCCGCAACGAATCGTGCGGTCAATGCGTCCCGTGCCGCGTCGGCACCGTGCGCCAGCAGGAGGCGCTCGCCCGCCTCCTCTCGGGCCGCACCAACGGCGGTGTCAAGCGCGAGCTGGCGGTGATCGCGGAGGTGGGGCAGTGCATGCGCGACGCGTCGATCTGCGGGCTCGGCCAGACGGCCTCCAGCGCGATCGAGTCGGCGATCGGCCGGCTCGGGGTGTTCCAGGAAGGAGCAGCGTGAGCGGCGGGCTGATCGCACCGAGGCGCATGGTCGAGCTCGAGGTCGACGGGCAGCCGGTGAAGGTGTTCGAGGGCCAGACGATCCTCGATGCCTGCCGTCGCATCGGCATCGATACGCCGACGCTCTGCTACGGCGAGACGCTCGAGCCGGCGAACGTCTGCCGTGTGTGCGTCGTCGAGGTCGAGGGGTCCCGGGTGCTGGCGCCTGCCTGCTCGCGGAAGGTCGAGGCCGGGATGAAGGTACAGACCGATTCCGAACGCGTGCGGCTGTCGCGCAAGCTCGTGCTCGAGCTCCTCGCGTCGTCGGTCGACATGTCGACGACGCCCGTGGCGGAGGCGTACCTGGAACGCTACGAGGCAGCACCGGAGCGCTTCGGCCCACCGGCTCCTCCGGATCCGGACCGTGACCGCAAGCGCACCGGCCACCACGTCGAGCCGGACGGCCAGACGGCGGCGACCGTCTACGCGCCGGTGAAGATCGACAACGAGCTCTACGTGCGCGACTACTCGAAATGCATCCTCTGTTACAAGTGCGTCGATGCCTGCGGAGAGCAGTTTCAGAACACGTTTGCGATCCACGTTGCCGGCCGCGGTTTCGACGCGCGCATCTCGACCGAGTACGTGGCCGAGCTGCCCGAGTCGGCATGCGTGTACTGCGGCAACTGCATCGCGGTCTGCCCGACGGGCGCGCTCATGTTCCGCTCCGAGCACGAGCTGCGCGAGGCGGATGACTGGCGCGAGGACGACCAGGTCGTGACCCAGACCGTGTGCCCGTACTGCGGCGTCGGCTGCAATCTCGATCTGCACGTGCAGGACAACACGATCGTCAAGGTGACGAGCCCGGACGATCACGACGTGACACGGGGCAACCTCTGCATCAAGGGGCGCTTCGGGTTCCAGCACGTGCAGGCCAGAGACGTCCCGCCCGAGTAGGACGATGGCTGCGACGGACCGCCAAACACCTCGTGGGCCGGTTGCGCAGGTGTACGTCACTCGCTTCGACGGGAACGAGTCGCGCCAGCGGCGCGATCGAGTCGCCTCCGAGGAGCCGCTCGAGATCCGGGCGGGCGGACCGGGCCAGCAGGCAGTCAGCGTCGCCGTGACGATGCGGACACCCGGCAACGACTTCGAGCTCGCCGCCGGATTTCTCTTCACCGAAGGGCTGATCGCGTCGCACGACGAGGTCGCCTCGATCCGTTACTGCGCCGACGTCGACGAGCAGCAGTACAACGTCGTCACCGTCGATCTGAGGTATCCGTTCGACGCATCGCGGCTCCAGCGCAACTTCTACGCGACCTCGAGCTGCGGCGTCTGCGGAAAGGCGTCGATCGACCAGATCGAGGTCGCGTGCGCGATGATCCCGGCCGGGCCGACGGTGGCCGTGGCAACGATCATGACACTCCCGGACCGGTTGCGCGACGCGCAGGGCGTGTTCGAGTCGACGGGCGGGATCCACGCGGCGGGTCTCTTCACGGCCGACGGCGATCCGGTTTGCGTGCGTGAGGATGTCGGACGCCACAACGCGATGGACAAGCTGGTCGGCGAGCGGCTGCTCGCGGGCGCGACGCCTCTGCACGGTCACATCGCGCTCGTCTCCGGTCGTGCGAGCTTCGAGCTCGTGCAGAAGGCCGCTGTCGCCGGCGTGCCGATCGTCTGCGCGGTCTCTGCGCCGTCGAGCCTGGCGATCGAGACTGCGCGCCGGCTCGGCGTCACGCTGGTCGGGTTCCTGCGCGGCGATCGCTTCAACGTGTACACGCATCCTCACCGGATCGAGCTGCCTTAGTCGGCGCAACCCCGAATCCGCTGACGCGGATCCGGAACGCGCAAAATTCCCTGAAGGCGTCAGCTGCGCGGCCGCGGGCTCGTGATCCGTCCTCCGTCTGAGATCGTTCCGCGTGGCAGTACGCTGGACTGCCGTGTCTGCCGATACCGCACTTCGCGCCAACGTCCGGCTCCTCGGCGACCTGCTCGGGGGCGTGCTCGTGGAGCAGGAGGGGGCGGCGCTGCTCGAGGACGAGGAGCGCATCCGCGCCCTTTCGCGCGCGGCGCGGGAGGGTGGGTCGCGCGAGGAGTTGCGCGACGCCGTCGCCGCTCTCGGGCTCGAGCGCCAGGGCGCGATCATGCGCGCCTTCGCGCTCTTCTTCCAGCTCGTCAACATCGCGGAGCAGCATCACCGCGTGCGCCGCCGCCGCGAGTATGAGCACGAGGGACGCGTGCCGGCCGAGTCCGTGGCGGCGGCGTTCGCCGAGCTCGAGGCCGCAGGCATCGGGCCGGATGCGCTGGAGCAGGCTGCCGCCGGGGTCTCCATCGAGCTCGTCCTCACGGCGCATCCCACCGAGGCGACGCGGCGGACGGTGCTCGAGGCGCATCGGCGCCTGGCATCGCTGCTCGGCCTTCTTGACGACGCAGGGCTCCCTCCATCGGAGCGCCGGCGTGTTGAGCTGGCGCTCGCCGAGGAGATCACGATCCTCTGGCAGACAGACGAGGTTCGGTCGCGCCGCCCGCGGGTGACGGACGAGATCCGGCAGGGTCTGTGGTTCGTCGAGCAGTCGCTGTGGGACGTGGTGCCTCGGCTCGCCCGTACGCTCGGCGGGCACGTGCCGAACACGCCGGTGCGCTTCGGCACGTGGATCGGCGGCGATCTCGACGGGAACCCCAACGCCGGCCCGGAGACGATCGCAGACGCGCTCGAGCGCGCCCGCCAGCTCGCGCTCCAGCTGTACCGCGACGAGATTCGCGCACTCGGCGGAGCATGGGGGATGTCGACGACGGTGCTGGGCGAGATTCCGGAGCTCGGCGGCGAGGACGAGCCGTTCCGCGCACGACTCGTGGAGATCTGGGGCCGGCTCACCGACGACGGATATGCCGACGGTGACGCCCTGCTCGAGGATCTCGACGCCCTCGACGCGATCCTGCGTGCCCATCGCGGAGACCGCATCGCCGACGGCGCGCTCGCGGACGTACGGGCTCGCGCCCGCGTGTTCGGCCTTCATCTGGCGAAGCTCGACGTGCGCGTCCACGCCTCCGCGGTTCGCGCTCCGGATGAGCGGCTGCGGCGCACGCTCGGAGCTGCCGCGCGGGCGCAGCAGCGTCACGGGGCTCGTGCCCTCGACCGTGTGATCGTCTCGATGACGCAGAGTGCCGGCGACGTGCTCGATGCCGAAGCGCTGGCCTCCGAGGCCGGTGCCGACGTGCAGGGCGTGCCGCTGCTCGAGACGATCGACGACCTGCGCCGTGCGCCAGAGCTCGTCGAGGAGCTGCTCGACCGCAGCCCTCGGCCGGCGCTCGAGGTGATGGTCGGGTACTCCGACTCCGGCAAGGACGGCGGTCCGCTGACGGCGCAGTGGGAGATCTATCGCGCCCAGGAGGAGCTCGTGCGTGTGGCCCGGGAGCGGGACGTGCGCCTGACCGTGTTCCACGGCCGCGGCGGCTCCGCGGGCCGCGGCGGCGGCCCGACACATGCCGCCATCCTCGCGCAGCCACCAGGGGCCGTGGACGGCAGGCTCAAGCTGACCGAGCAAGGTGAGACGATCGCCTTCAAGTACGGCTTGCCCGGCCTCGCGGAGCGCAACCTCGAGGCGGCGGTCGCGGCGACGCTGCTGACCCGCTTTCCCGTCGTCGCGGGCCTGGCGCCGCCGAACGCCGGCGCGCGGGACACGATGAGCGAGCTGTCGCTCTCGGCGTACACGGCGTACCGCTCGTTCGTCTGGGAGGATCCCGGCTTCCCGCGCTTCTTTCGCAGCTTCACGCCGGTCGACGAGCTCGCGCTGCTCGAGATCGGCTCGCGGCCCGTCTCGCGGCCCGAGGCTGCGGCGACCGGCGAGCTTCATGCGCTGCGCGCGATCCCGTGGGTGTTCGCCTGGACGCAGAACCGCTGCCTGCTGCCCGCGTGGTTCGGGTGCGGCTCGGCATTCCACGCGTACGGCATCGCCGGCGACCGGCTGGCCTGGCTCCGGCGCCTCTACCGTGAGTGGCCGTTCTTCCGCGCGCTGCTGGAGAACCTCGAGATGACGCTTGCGAAGTCGAGCTTCGAGATCGCCGCCTCGTACGTCTCGCTCGTGCCCGACAGCGCAGAGCCGGAACGCTTCTGGGACGCGGTCTCCGCGGAGCACGGTCGCACCGTCGAGGCGGTGCTGTCGATCGTCGAGGCGGACGAGCTGCTCGACCGACACCCGGTTGTGCAGCGGTCGATACGGCTGCGGAACCCGTACGTCGACCCCATGAACGCGATACAGGTCGAGCTGCTCGGTGCCTGGCGCGGCGGCGAGGAGGCGGCCCGCCGCCCGCTGCTCCGTTCCATCGCCGGTATCGCCGCCGCGTTGCGTAACACCGGCTAGCGTCAAGCGCCGGCGCGTGCGTAACACTTTCTAGCGACAAGACGGGGGTGTCTCCCGAAAATCAGGGGAGACACCCCAGCCTTTGTTCAGTCCGTGGAAAGCAAGCGCCGGGGTGTCTCCCCTGCCTTTACGGGAGACACCCCGCACTGCAAGAACTACCGCGCGCCACGCAAGAACTACCGCGCGCCAGAAACGAGAGAGGCCCGCCGGAGCGGGCCTCTCGATCGAGCCGGTTTCGTGCGGTTCTACGCTGCGAGCACGACGTCGCCGCCGGCGGCGTGGACGACGTCCTTGAGCTGGTGCTGCAGGCGGGTGAGGGCACGGGCCTCGATCTGCCGCACGCGCTCGCGCGTGAGGCCGAGCTCCTTGCCGATCGCCTCCAGCGTCCACTGCTCGCCGACGAAGCCGAAGCGCAGCTCCAGCACGCGGCGGTCGGGCTCCTGCAGAGCCTCGACGGCGCGGCGCACCTCGAGCCGCTGTAGCGTCTCGTCTGCCTCGTCGGCTGGATCGACGGCGCTGCGGTCGGCGAACAGGTCGCCGAGCTCGCCGTCGCCGTCCGAGCCGACCGACTGGTTCAGCGAGACCGAGGCGTCGGCGGTCGAGAGTGCCTCCTCGACGTGCGACTCCTTGAGGCCGGTCTCCTTCGCGAGCTCCTCGATCGTGGGGTCACGCTCGAGCTTGACCTCGAGACGCTGCCGGGCACGTGCGAGCTTCTGCTGCCGCTCCTGCACGTGAACCGGCACCCGGATCGTGGCGCCCTGGTTGGAGATCGCCCGCTGGCAGGCCTGACGGATCCACCACGTGGCGTACGTGGAGAACTTGTAGCCCTTGCGCCAGTCGAACTTCTCGACCGCACGGTTGAGGCCGATGACGCCGTCCTGGATCAGATCGAGGAACGGCACGCCGTGACCGCGGTACTTCTTGGCGATCGAGACGACGAGGCGGAGGTTGGCGTTGATCATCCGCTCCTTGGCCGCCTTGTCGCCGCGCTCCACCCGCTTCGCGAGCGCGACCTCGTCGGCCGCCGTGAGCAGCTTGTGCTTGCCCACGTCCTGCAGGAAGAGCTGCAGCGAGTCGGTCAGGACCTGCGAGGTGTCGGCGGTCCAGACGGCCTCTTCGGCCGCGGCGGCGACCGCGTCGGTCTCGTCGGTGTCGTCGTTGGCGTCGATCGCGATCGCGCGGTCGGCCAGCGCGGCGCGGACATCGTCGATGGCGGGCTCGTCGAGGTCGAGCTCGAGCGCAAGCGCTTCGAGCTCAGGTGTCTCGACGCGGCCGCGCTCCTGCGCCTCGGTGAGGAATGCATCAATGGCAGGGATATCGATCGTGGTGTTCAGCGTAAGTCCTTTCGGTGTCTTCAGTCCTGCGTGCGCGCGCGTCGGATAGAGTCGCGATCACACGGAGGTGCTCATTCGACATCGCTCCTTCGAGACCATCCGCTTCCGAAAACCTGCGTGAGGTGATCCGGAGCGCGCGGTCCAGTCAAACGCGCTTCCCGCGGGAACGATGTCGTCATAGTGTACAACGTTTGACGTGCCGTGAAATTCCGGGTTAGCGGGTCTTTTCCTTTTCTTTACAGCTCTATGCGGGAATTATCGGCAGACCGTTCTGCTTCCTACATCCCCCGTTGCAGCGCGGGGATCGGGAAAGACGGCGGCTACGCTGGCCGGGATGCGACGCATCTGCGTGTTTTGTGGGTCTGCACCGGGGATTGACCCCGTGTACGCGGCCGCTGCAGGGGAACTCGGAGCCGAGCTCGCGGCGCGCGGGATCGAGCTCGTCACCGGTGGTGGCCGCGTCGGGCTGATGGGGGTCGTCGCCGACGCGGCGCTTGCCGGAGGGGGAAGCGTCACCGGCGTCATCCCGCGTAGCCTGCAGGAACGGGAGATCGGCCATACGGGCCTGACCGACCTGCGTGTCGTCGGGTCGTTGCACGAGCGCAAACAGCTCATGCACGACCTGTCCGATGCCTTCGTGGCGCTCCCGGCGGCTTCGGAACCCTGGACGAGCTCGCCGAGGCGATCACCTGGGCGCAACTCGGCATCCATGCGAAGCCGATCGGCCTGCTCGACGTCGGCGGCTACTTCGAAGGCCTGCTCACGTTCGTCGATCGCGCCGTCGCTGACGGCTTCGTCTCGCCGGCCCACGGAGCGATGCTCACCGTGGCGCGGACGCCGGTGGATCTGCTCGACCGCCTCGCGACGTTCCGCATGCCGGCCCGAAAATGGGCCTGACCCGTCTCCGGCGACCGCTGCCGGCGGCTCCTGCCGAGGCCCCCCCGGCGGGGCCCCGGACGCCGAGCCCGTTGGCTCAGGTGCCGACGATCGTGATCGTGCGTGCTGCGGCGCCGCCGATCGCTGTGTTCAGGTCGACGGACACGATGTACGTCTTGCCCTTGGCGACGGTGAGCCCGGTCGCACGTGATAGGCGATCGTGCAGTCCGAGCCGAGCGACACCTGTGCCTGGGAGACGGCGACGAGCTTGCCTGACGAGGGTCGCGCGCGACGTCAGCCCGACGGCGCGAGCGGATCGGGTTGTTGGCGCAGAACGAGCGGACGTAGATCGGTCAGCGCGGGGTTCTTCATCCCGCCCTTGACGTTGACCTTCCCGTTGACGGCGTTGAGCGGCTCGGCCGCGGACGCGAACTTCGACCGTGCGGCCTTCGCCGCCCCGCTCGTGCGGTAGATGCCGCTCTGCCACAGGCTCCCCGGCGAATCCTGCAACACGAACCAGATGAACATCGCCACCCGCTGGTCCTTCTTCGCGAGGTCGATCGCCTGCGTCAGATACGCGCCTGCTGGGCCTCGGTGACGCCCTTCGGCTCACCCGGCTTCGTCTCGTTGCCGTACTCGGTGATCCACACCGGGATGTTCTTGCGCCCGAACCACGTGTCGAGCGACGTCTCGAACTGCGGCAGGGAGGTGAGCGCCACGTTCGGCCACCTCACCTTCTGCGTCGGCTTCTGGTTCACGGGCACGGGTACGGGTGCTGTGCCCACGCGTCGAACTTGAGCCTCTTGTTCGCCTTCGCGACGAGCTCGGCGAACTTGCCGGGGGAGACAGCGTCGCTGGCGCCGGCCTTCTTCTTGTCGCGACCGTTCGAGGACGTCTCGCCGATCGCGACCGAGGCCTTGCGGCTGCCGGCCTTGATGCCCGCGTAGCCGGCTGCGGCGAGCTTCGCGTAGGCCGCCGGGCCGACGATCTGCGCCCTTCGAGTTGAACTGCGGGCTGAGGAACAGTCCGAGGTTCGACTCGTTCCAGATCCCGTAGAAGCGGACGAACGGGTAGCCCGGCGTGCGACCCGAGTAGCGGGACGCGACCGCCTTCGCGAAGTTCTGGAAGTCGGCCATCGAGGTCGGCAGGTAGTTCGGCGCCCTTGTCCCCGTTGGCCCACTTCGGGGTGCCCCAGAGCGTGATCAGGACCTCCATGTCGCGCAGCTGCGCGTTGCGGACGAACTCGTCGAGATCGTCGAAGTTGTACGCCGGGTCGAACGGGTCGGCGGCGTTGGCCGGCTTGTCGGCGCGACGTCTGCCCACGTCACGAGCGTTCGCAGGATCGACGCGTTGTTCGTTGCGTGCGACGTCGATCTCTGCCTGGCGGTTCGGATCGAAGCGCAGGATCGGGTCGTCGTGGAAGCCGACCCACATGCGGTCGGCGGATGCGGCGACGGGAGCGAGGACGGCCGCGACGAGCACGACGGAGATGAGCAGGGCGATGGGAAACGCACAGGCTTCCTCCTTGGGGTAGGGGTCTCCGGTTCACGGTACCGCGGGCCGTGAGGGCGATGTGAAGACGAGCTGCCCTCACACCTTTCGACACGAAGTCGGCGCACACCTGTTTGTGTTGTCCTCCCTAGCGTGACGGCGTAGTGCCAACGTTCGAAGGAGGGAACATGGACACAGCGCTCGCGGCTCGCGGGCACGGCGTACGCGGCACCCGCGCTCGCTTCACGGCGGCGAGCTCGCGGAGACGGAGGACGTCGTCTGGTGGGTCGTCGTCGTCGGGTTCGCCTACGCGGTCGCACTCGCCTGGGCCGCCTGGTGTCGTCACAACGGCGGCAGCGCCGAGATCTCGTTCGGCTGGTCGGGATTCAAGGTTGTCTGCAAGAGCCCATCCTGGAGCGGGCGGGAGGGTGGCGCTGCGCCGCCCTCCCGCGCACCCGTCCCCGCTCGTCGATGCGGGCGGCTGACGAAGCGGTACGCCGGCGTCGAGCGCGCTCGCCGGCGTCGATCTCTGCGTCCCTCGCGGGCGCGTCGTCGGCCTCGTCGGGCCGAACGGGTCGGGCAAGACGACGCTGCTTCGCCGTCGCGGGCGGGCTCGACGCTCGACGGGGGCTCGATCGCGCTCGCGCGGTGCACCCGCCGGTCCGCGCACGGCCCGGACTCGGCTCGGCGCTCGTGCCGGACGAGCCGTCCGGCTTCGACGAGCTCACGGTCGGCGGAGTTCGTCGCGCTCGTGCACGCGCCTCTGGAGAGCCGGCCGGCCGCGCGCCGTCGCGGGCGCAGCTGCTGATCGCCGCTTTCGGGCTCGGCGGCCGGCGCGACCAGCGACTGGGGACGCTCTCCCGCGGGCTTCGGCGGCAGGCGAGCGCCGTTGCCGCCCTCTCGCTGGCCCCGCCGCTCGTGCTCGTCGACGAGGCGACGGCGACGCTCGACCCCGAGGCGGTCGTCGTGCTGAGCGAAGCGGTCGCCGCGCTCGCGGCCGCGCGGGTGCGGCGTCCTGCTCGCAACGCAGGACCTCCATTTCGCCGGTGGCGCCTGTCGACGAGGTCGTGTTGCTGCACCGGGGCGCCGTCGTCGACCGCGGCGCGCCGGGAGCGCTGCGGGCGCGTCACGGCGCCGCATCGCTCGAAGACGTGTTTCTCGCGGCGCTGGGCGACGGCGATTGCGCGAGCGGGTGCGGGATGGTCTGGCCGCTCTGTGACGCCGTGCTCCGCTGCCATCCCGGCGCCTGCGAGGGCGGTCGCCGTGGCGCCGTTGCCGGCCGCTGGTCGCGGCGCGGACTCGCTGGCGGCGCCGCTGGCCTGCTCGCGGCGCGCGGGGGTTCCGAGCTGGGACGCGAGCCGGGCGGCGGCTCGTCGATCCGGAGGCGGTCGCGCAGGCCTCGTCCTCGGCCCGTGGCTCGGCGGCGCGGCGGCCGGAACCGCGCTCGCCGTCTCGAGCCCCGGACGAGCAGCTCTCGGGCAGCAGCTCGCGGGCGGTCCTGTCGCGCCTCGCCGTCATCGTCGCCTGCACGTCGTGCCCGTCCGCGGTTGTCGGCTCCGTGCTCGCGCTTCTCGGCCTCGCGCTGACCGTGCCGCTGGCCGGCTCGACGCCCGGAGGCGCTGGCGTCGGGGTGGCCCTCGCCACGGTCCGCTCGGCGTCGGCGCCGGCGGGCGCCGTGGTCGGCGAACTGGTCGTGGCCGCAGCTCGAAGAGGGCTGGCGTCGCTCGCGTGGGTGCCGGGGTAGCGACGGCGTGCGTGTGCGGTCGGCGCAGCGCTCGGGTCGGCCGAGCTCGGGCCGCTCGCACCGGTCGCTGGGGCGCTCACGGTAGAGAGCGGAGCGCTGCTCGCGATGGCCGCTCACGCTGCTCGCCGGGACGGCGCTGACGCGGCCTGGGTCGCCTCGCGGCGCACGGCCGGAGCCGCGTGGCCCGATCGAGCGGCGCCGCCGCCGGCTCGTCCGCGGGCGCGGGCGGATCGCAGTCCTGACGGCTCTGGTCGGCGCTGCTCGCGCGGCGGCGCGACGTTCGGCTCGCGGTGGCGGCCGCGATCGCGTTCGGGCTCGGCGGGGTCGCAATCGCGGGCTGTCGAATGCCGAGCCGCCGGCAGGGCTGTACCTCGGCGCGACGAGCGCCCTTTTCGGCGCGGCTCTCGCTCCGCTCGCTACTCCCGGCATCGTCCTGGCCGGCGGCTGGCTGTGGGCGACGGCACCGAGCTCGAGGCTCGAGCCGGCGGTGTCGGCCTTGCTCGTGGGCTTCGCGGCCGCCGCGACCCCGGTCGGCGTCGTCGCGGGCGCGACTGCACTTCCTCGGGGGCGTCGGCGGCCGAGCTCGGAAGCCTCGCGGTGCTGGTCGGGGTCGGTACGGCCGTGGCTCTCGTCGCCGGCGTCGCTCGTCCCGTGGCGCGGCGGGGTGCAGGAGATCAACTCGCGAGCCTTGGCGCGCTCGCCGTGTTGCTCGGCCGTCGCTGCAGTGGTCGCGGGGAGGCCGGGCCAAGGCTCGTCTCGGCGGGATTGCCGCCGAGCATGTGGCGCTGCTGCTGGTTCGCGGCCGTCTGGGCAACGGCGCTTGCAACGGTCACCCTCGGCACGGGAAGGGAGCGCTGATGCTCGCCGCGAGTGATCGATTGTCCCTGCCGGCGGGCGTCGAGTTGCGCGGGCGTCAGTCGCCGATCACGTGCGGGGGGCGGTCTGGCCGCTGAACCCGACGGGACGCTCGTGCTCGAAACGCGGGCCGATCGCGCTCGGAGAGATCGCCGACGACATTGCGGCCGAGTTCGCGCTGCCGGCAGACGGCCCGCGCCGACGTGATGGCGTTCGCATGGCGGCTCAACAGCCTTGCGCTCGCAAACGTCGAGCGTGGCGAGCCGCGCGCCCGTCATCTTCTGGCCTGGACGCGCATCGCGATCCGGCTCGCCCCGGCAGGTGCGCTGCCGCCCGTCTCGACGCGCCGCCGCGCGCTCGACACCCGTACCGTCATCCGCGCGTGTCGGCTCGACCCTCGCCGCCACTGCGTCGAGGGCGGCACTCCTCGCCGCTAGCGCGTCGGGCGTCTTGATCCAGATCGGTCTCGTGGCCGGTGCACCCGCCGCGTTACGGCTCCCGTCGTCGCCGGGCTCGCGATCGGCGGCGGCGTGGCGATCCACGAGTCGGCGCATGCGGTGCTCTTGCGCGGAATCCCGAGCGCGCTCGTCGTCCATGGGCGTCGGATGTACGTGCTGCACGGTCCGACGGACCCGCGCCGGCGCACGTTCGTCTCGCTCGCGGGACCGGCCGTCGTCGCCGCCGTCGGCGTCGCGCTCGTGGCGGGGGCGCAACGCTTGCTGCTCCCGATCTCACGCTCGCGGGCTGTCCCTCTGTGCGCACGCCTGCGGGCTGACCGTCTTGGGAGGGGACGGGAGGGTCGCATGCGGGCTTTGAAGCCGTTCGCGCTCGGCGCGATCGCGAGCGGGGTGCTCGGCTACGCGGCCGCGGCCGCCTTCGCCGTCGCGGCCCAGGAGGGCGGACGTGCCGTCCGGATCGCGTTCGGGCCGGTCGTGCTCGTCGCCGTGGAACGGGACGGCGAGGCGACCGCCACGACCTTCGGCCCCGGCTTGCTCCTGCTTGCGCTCGCAGGGGGCCTCGCGAACGCCGGCGTAGCGTTGCTCGTCGCGCGGCGCTCGCGGCGAGCCGTTCGCATAGACTGATTCCGCATGGTCTGGGAGATCGTCTTCATGCTGCTGATCCTGAAAATCCCGATCGTCTACCTCTGCGTCGTCATCTGGTGGGCGATCAAGGAGGAGCCCGCGCCGCCCGAGCCCGCGGTGCTCCGTCGCGTCGACGACACGCCGCCGGGCGGACGCCGCACCGTCCGCGCCGCGCCGGCTCACGCTGGCCGCCACGTCCCCATCGCGTCCGCAGCCAGGCCAGCGGCGCGCCGCGCTCGCAGGGAGCGCGCCGATGAGCACGGTCGACACGCAGGGGAGCCGCTACGCCGCAGTCGACATGGTCGCCGGCCTGCTCGCCGTCGGCGTCGATCGTGCTGTCGTGCATCGCGATGGGGTTCGGTCTCATCCTCGAGATCGACGCGCGGCCGGCGCGACCTCGCGATCGCGCGATCATCCTGGCGCTCGTCGCGGCGCGGCATGAGCGCACGCTTCCAGTCGCTCGCCCTGAAGGCGGCACTGTTCGCGATGGTCGCCTGGGTGGTCGGGATGACGCTCGCCGTCATCACCGAAACCCGCTGATCTGAGGCGCGGCGGCTCGCCCCGGGACCGCTGGTACAACACACTGATGGGCGCGCAGCGAACCCAACGGGCTGAACGCGGGGTACGTCGCCCAGCTGCTCGAGGACTATCTCGACGCACCCGCCAGCGTCCCGGCCGAATGGCGCGAGCTGTTCGAGCGGATCCGGCCGCCGTCGTCGCAGCGCTCCCCGGCTCGCGGGCCTCCTCGCCGGAACGGCAACGGCGCGCCGGGCGAGCACAGGGCGTGCCGACGCGCCGCCGGCCCCCGCTCCCGGCCACCCGTGGCTATGCCGCCGCCCGCACGCCCTCCCGGCGCCGCCGGTCCGCGCCTTCGCCGCCAGAGCCCGAGCGCACCGCCGGCCCGGCGCTCCGCGCCCGGTGCGCCGCCGCCGATGCGACGGCCGGCAGGCTCCGCTCGCCGGCGGTCGACGAGATGCTGCTCGGCGGCGGTCGCCGCCGCGATGGCGCTCGTCAAGGCGTACCGCATGCACGGCCACCTCGCCGCCCGGCTCGATCCGCTCGGCTCGGAGCCGATGGGCGACCCGGCGCTCGACGAGTCGCGGCTCGAGCCGCCGCTGACGCCGGAGCTCCAGGCGCGGATCCCCGCCGCGCTCCTGCGTCTCTACGTCCGCGGCGACACGCTGCTCGAGGCGCTGCCGCGGCTCCGCGAGGTCTACATGGGGTCGATCGCCTACGAGATCGAGCACATCTCCGACCACGCCGAGCGCGTCTGGCTGCGGCAGGCGATCGAGTCGGGCCGCTTCCGGCAGCCGCTCCCGCCGGAGGAGCGGCGCGCGCTGCTCCACCGCCTGTCGCAGGTCGAGGGTTCGAGCAGTACCTGCGCCGGTCGTTCCTCGGCCAGAAGCAGTTCTCGCTCGAAGGCCTCGACGTCGCTCGTGCCGATGCTCGACGAGACGATCGAGCTCGCCGCCGGCGGCGGCGCGCACGAGGTCGTGATCGGGATGGCGCACCGTGGCCGGCTCAACGCGCTCGTCGCACACCGTCGGCCGCTCGTACGAGTCGATCCTGCGCGAGTTCGAGGGCGAGCGGTCGATCGACGCGCTCGTCGTCGACCCGGAGGGCGGCACCGGCGACGTCAAGTACCACCTCGCCGGCGTCGGGCACGCGCGCCACCGCCGACCGGCGAGATCGAGGTCACGATCGCCCCGAACCCGAGCCACCTCGAGGCGGTCGACCCGGTCGTCGAGGGGCGCGCGCGCGCCGAGCAGACCGACCGCTCGAGCGGCGCCGGGCATCCACGACCCGACCGTCGCGCTGCCCGTCCTGATCCACGGCGACGCGGCGTTCCCCGGCCAGGGCGTCGTCGCCGAGACGTTCAACCTGCAGAGGCTCGACGGCTACTCGACCGGCGGCACGCTCCACCTCATCACGAACAACCAGGTCGGCTTCACGACCGATCCGGCCGAGAGCCGCTCGACGCGCTACTCGAGCGACCTCGCGAAGGGATTCGACGTGCCGATCGTCCACGTCAACGCCGACGATCCCGAGGCGGCGCTGTCGGCCGTCCGGCTCGCGCTCGCCTACCGCGCCGAGTTCGGCCACGACTTCGTGATCGACCTCGTCGGCTACCGGCGCTTCGGCCACAACGAGCAGGACGAGCCGGCCTACACGCAGCCGCTGATGGCCGAGCGCATCGAGCAGCCAGCCGACCGTGCGCGAGCGCTACGCGGAGCGGCTCGTCGAGGACGGCGTCGCTCACGGCCGAGGCAGGCCGAGGCCTCGTCGCCGAGGTCGACCGGCGACGCTGCGCGCCGCCCACGAGCGGCTCCGGCGGCGACGCCAGGCGCCGCCTCCGGCAGCCGCGCCGAGACCGCGCCGGTCGCAACGCACCGGCGAGCGGTCGTGACGGCCGTCGCGACGCAGACCGCCTGCGCGAGCTCGAACGAGCAGCTGCTCGCCGTGCCGGACGGCTTCACGGTCAACCCCAAGCTCGCGAAGCAGCTCGAGCGGCGGCGCGAGACGATCGACGAGGGCGGCATCGACTGGGGCCAGGCCGAGGCGCTCGCGTTCGCGTCGCTGCTCGAGGAGGGCATCCCGATCCGGCTCTCCGGGCCAGGACACCGAGCGCGGCACGTTCGCCACCGCCACCTCGTGCTCCACGACCCGTACACCGGCGAGACGCTACGCGCCGATCCAGCACCTCGCCGGGCGCGAACGCGTCGTTCGAGGTCTACAACTCCCCGCTCTCGGAGTACGCGGCGCTCGGCTTCGAGTACGGCTACTCGGTCGCCGCGCCCGACGCGCTCGTGCTCTGGGAGGCGCAGTTCGGCGACTTCGTCAACGGCGCGCAGATCGTCGATCGACCAGTTCATCGTCGCCGGGCCGCTCGAAGTGGGGCCAGACGTCGCGGCTGACGCTGCTGCTGCCGCACGGCTACGAGGGCAACGGGCCCGAGCACTCGAGCGCCCGGCTCGAGCGCTTCCTGCAGCTGGGCGCCCAGGACAACATCCGGATCGCGAACTGCACGACCGCGGCCCAGTACTTCCATCTGCTCCGCCGGCAGGCGCTCGACGCGACGGCCCGACCGCTCGTCGTGATGACGCCGAAGGGCCTGCTGCGCCTCAAGCAGGCGGCGTCGACGCTCGACGAGCTCGCCACGGGCGCGTTCCGCCGGTGATCGACGACCCGCGCCGCCGGCCGAGCCGAGCGTGCGGCGGCTCGTCCTCTGCACCGGCAAGGTCTACTACGACATCGTCGGCCACGAGGAGCGCGTCGGCGCACGACCACGTCGCGGTCGCCCGGCTCGAGCAGCTCTACCCGTTCCCGGTCGAGGCGCGTCGCCGAGCTGATCGCGGCGCTACCCGCGACCTGGAGGAGATCGTGTGGGCGCAGGAGGAGCCGCAGAACATGGGCGCCTGGCGTTCGATCCGCCACCGCCTCGAGGAGGCTGCCCGCCGGCTCGACGTGGCCGCGTCCGCTACATCGGCCGCCCCTGGCGTGCCAGCCCGAGCGAGGGCTACCCGACGGCCCACCAGCGCGAGCAGGACCGGATCGTCCGCGCGGCGCTCGGCGTCGACGTGATCCTAGCCCGGATTCGACACATAGACCGCCGCCTCGTCGGCAATACTCGCCCTTGTGGCAAAGGTTTGGCTCAAGTCGAGAATTCTCG
>CAWCXS010000007.1:0-34650 GCA_963799615.1 uncultured Gaiellaceae bacterium
CTTCGCACTCGTGAAGTTCTTACAGACGCGCCGCTCGTGCGTTTGGGAGCCGGCGTTCGCTACACCCGCCGAGTTGCCGTCGTCACTCGACGGCTGCTGGCTGTTCGTCGCCGTGGCTGTCGCGGAGGCGTCGTTCTGCTGGGAGACTCCCTGCTCGCCTCCTTGTCCGGCGGAGCCGTTGGCGGGGGTCGTCGGCGCTGGCGGCACGACGACCACGATCGTGGTCGTGTTCTGCGCGTCGTTCTGGGATGCATTCGGATCGCTGCTCGCGTCCTGTGAGGTCGCAGTGCCCTGGGGGGCCGAGCTGTCATTTGCGGAGTTCGAGGTCGCCGTCGCGGCGTTCTGCTGGTCCGCATCTGTCGTGCCAGTCCACGCCGAACCGGTCGTTGGGTTCGCCGCGTCATCGGTTCCAGACCCGTTGCCCGGATGTTCTCCGGACTGTCCTGGAGATGTCGCTCCAGAACCGGTGGTGATCCAGGCGGAGTTGTCGACTCCGGTCTGGCTAGCATGTGCTGAGCTGTTGGCGTGCTGGTCGGTGCCCTGACCGGGCAGATCGTCCTGTGACCAAGCGGGGGACTCGTCCCCTTGGTCGTTGCCCTGATCGCTACCCGCTTCGTTGCCCTGATCGTTGCCTTGATCGTTTCCCTGGCCGTTGCCCGGGTCATTGCCTTGATCGTTGCCTTGGCCGTTACCGTTCTGGTCGCTCTGGGTCGTGTCGACCGGGGCGGCGGGGCTCGCCGGCGATCCCGCGTCAGACGGGGTCGCCACAGGTGGAGCCTGGTCATCGCCGCTTGCAGTCGCGGGGGCGCTGGCGAGGAGGCACAACAACACCGCCAGGGCACAGAGTGCCAAGACACGTGCTGCTCGTCCCCCTACCCCGGTTCTACCCGCCACGTCGCGGTAATGCCCCCCCCAGAGTTGAACCGGGGCGAACGTATCACGAACGTTGCCCCGTGACAAGGGCTAAAATGTGGAAATTGGGCTATCGCTGCGCGTCGAGCTGTCGACACGGCGACGAGCCGAGGGGTGCGAGCGTCTCGAGGCGTTGGCCCGGGTGCAGAGTCACGCGTGGCAGCCGGACGGGTCGCCAGGGCATACGCGAAGGCCTCGCGCGGACCGTTTGCAGGCGTTCAGAACAAGCAAGCGAATACTTGCATATGGCGCAAAACCAGGCGTCGACAGCGATCCACGAGCGCCGCCCGCGGACAGGGCGCGTTCCGTGCTCACGTTCCGCCATGGGGTCGTCTGGGGCTCATTCGGGCCTGCTCGCGTGCTCGGCAGACCGCGGCAGGCAGTGTGCTCGAGCCGGCGGTCGGTTCAAGGGCTGTTTCGACACGGCCGGAGCGACGGTCGCTTCGTGCCGCGCGCACTTTTCGGCGTCCGCCAGGGCCGGAGACGGGCAAGGGGGGCGTCGGCCGGCTCTCGCCGTGAGATCGAGGATCGCTCTCGTATCCTCGAAATAGATATGGAAACAATCCGCAGAATATTTTCGGAAAAATATGCCGGATGTTTTGGCAATGAAAGTTTTCAACATCCTGATCACATTCCGGTGCATCAGCGGAGACCAGCATGCAGAAATTGCGTCGAGATAGCTTGGAGACTCTGCACGGAGCCGAGGGATGACGGTTACAGCGACGGCAAGAACGGCGATGGTGGGCCGGCGCCAATCACGTGGTCTGCAACCGTCGTCCCCGGCTCCCGATGAGGGTGGCATCGTCGAGGACGTGCAGGGCGGTTGCCGCCGTTGCGGCGGCGAGACATTCTTCTGTCACGCGGCGACATCGAGCGGCGCGGCGTCGAGCATGAGCCCGCGGTGTGCCGCGTAGGCGTACGGATGGTCGAAGGCGTCGAGGGCCTCGTGGGCCGCGACGACCAGCTCGAAGGAATCCGCCGACCCGTCGATCACGACGACTGCGAGAGCGTCGTCGGCGGGGCACCAGAGCAGGTACACATCGATGCCGTTCGACGAGCGATGTGCGAGCTCGCGGCGGGCGGGAATCGTATGAGTGGCGGACACGGCGGGCCTCCTCGTGCGTTGATTGCTTGCTGCCCGGACGTTCGCACGCGGTGGACGCCCCGGTAGTCCGGTGCGCTGGTGTCTCGTGGTGCGGCTCGCCCTACACGGTGAGAACGGCTTTGCGAACCGGGATCTCCGCCAGGATGCGCGTTCCCCCGCCGGCCGGGCTTTCCACCGTCAGCGTCCCGTCGAGCGCGGCAATGCGGTCGGCGAGCCCTCGTAGCCCGGTGCCCAGCACGGGATCGGCCCCGCCGACGCCGTCGTCGGTCACGTCGACGGTCACGACCTCGTCCACGGTCTCACGGACACGCACCCGCGCATTCGACGCCTGAGCGTATTTTGCGACGTTGGTCAAGGCTTCCGAGACCACGTAGTACGCCGCTGCCTCCACGGACGGCTCGAGGCGCTTGGATGGCATCTCGACCTCGACAGGGAACGGCGTGCGCGTTACGAGGGCTTCGACGGCCGCAGAGAGGCCACGATCGGTGAGCACCGCAGGGTGGATGCCACGTGCGAGCTCACGTAGCTCGTCGAGCGCAGCCGCCAGCTCCTCACGGGCGGCGGTGAGAATGGCCATCGCTTCCACCGGGGCCGTCTGCAGGCGCGTCTCGGCGAGCCTGAGGGAGACGGAGAGGGAGACGAGGCGCTGCTGCGCGCCGTCGTGGAGGTTGCGCTCGAGCCTGCGCCGCGCATCGTCTCCCGCGCGGATGATTCGCGTGCGCGAGGCCCGGATCTCCTCCTCCTGCTCCTTCCGCTCCGTCACATCGGCGCCGGAGACGATCACGAGCGCGCGGCCCTGCTGATCGGTGATCGGGATCGTCGTCCACGCAACGATCCTCGAGGTGCCGTCGCGGCACAGCCACCGCGACTCGTGTTCAGGCTGCGCGACGCCGTTCGCGGCGTTGGCGATCGCGATGCGTGCCGCGTGGTCGTCGACGGGCGCGACGACGCCGAGAAAGCTCCGCTCGGCGAGATCCGCCACCTCCCAGCCGAAACGGCTCGTGAACGCCTTGTTGACGCCGCCCTCGATGATGACGGCGTCGTGGTCCATCGCGATCAGATAGCTCGGGATCGTGTCGTGGATGGTGTTCGTGAAATCGCGCTGCCGCTGCAGCTCGGCATCTCGCGCGCGGCGCTCGGTAATGTCGACTCCGGAGACGAGCACAAGCCGCGAGCGCCTGCCCGTCGTGTCGGTAACGGGCGTCGCCGTCCACGCGATATGGACATGACTGCCGTCGGCGCGGCGCCAGCGCGACTCGAGATCGCTCGAGTGCCGGCCCGCTGCAGCAGAGGCGATCGCCTCCCGTGCGTGTTCGGCGTCGTCGTCGTGGACGAGGTCGAGCAGGCTTCGGCCGATGAGCTGCTCGTCGCTCCACCGCAGCGCCTCGTGAAACGCCCGGTTGACAGCGGCCAGGGGATTGCTCGCGTCGCGATCGACGATCATCCCGTCCCTGTCCAGCACGACGATCAGGCTCGGGATCGTCTCGACGACGGTGGCGGTCGCATCGCGCTCCCGCTGCAACTCCAGCTCGCGGCGGGTTCGCACCGTGACGTCGATGCCGCCGGTGACGATGCTCGTCACCGTGCCGTCCTCTGCGAGCACCGGCGCGCTCTGCCAGGCAATCGCCAACTCGTCACCTCGAGCATTCGTGAAGACGTCGGTCGCATACTCGCCCGCCTCGTGCCGTGGCCCCGCCGCCTCGAATCGGGCCCGCGTCGCCTCCCGCTCATCCGGGTCGATGAAGACATCCCAGAAAAACTGCCCTCGCACGTCCTCCGGGTTCGCAAAGCCGCTCGCCCGCTCGGCGGCGACGTTGCAGTTGGCGATCCGCCCGTCGGTGCCCATGACGACGAGCAGGCTCGGCGCGGTGTTGACGATCGTCTGCAGGAAGCCGTACTGCGCGCGCAGTTCCGCCTGCAAGCGATCGTTGTTGAGCGCCAGGCCGGCTGCGTTTGCGACTGCCTGGACGAGCTCCGGCTCGGTGTCGAGTGACGCGTCGTGGGAGAGCGCGGCAATGACGAGACCGCTCCGTTTCACGGTTGTCACGGTGCGCCCCGGTGACGCGACGGGATCCGGGACGCTGCGGCCGCTCGGATCGACCCAGCCGTCGCGGCTTTCGATCGGGTAGGCGACGGTCACCGACGGATCTCCAAGCGCGCGGGCGAGGGCATCTCGAAGCGAGGCTCCCTCCTCGAGGGACATGAACATCGACCCCGCCGACGAGCGTGCGAGGCGCGAGCGAAGCACGCCGTAGAGGAACGCCAGCGGCACGGCCCCGAAGAAGCACAGGAAGACGACCGAGACGGCCCGGTCGGCTCCCGGAAAGAGCGCGACCACGCCGGCGCCGATCGCCAGCATCGCAAGCGAGGCTCCGCCCGTCAGGAACACCGGCGCCAGGGCGCGGCGTAAAGCGGGGCTGGCACGGCGCCACCGCCGCACGAGCACGACGATGATGGCGATGACGATGCCGACCCCGACGATCGAGGATGCCGTGTCGATCGCCTGCGCCAACCCGGGCCGGTGCCAGGCCACGATCGTGCTCTCACAGGTATCGCAGCTGTCGGAGGGTGTGCGGTCCACGAGCGCCACGAGGCCGGCCACGCCGACGGTCACCACGCCCGTGAGTGCCACGATCACCCGTTCGATACGCCCTTCCAGGCGCCCGGTCGGATAGGCGAGCACGAGCCACGCGAACACGACGAAAGCGGTGCCGGAGAGCACGTAGCCCGTCGTGAACACCCAGTCGCTGTTGGCCTCGGTGAGCGCCCCGAAGAACCAGGTAAAGCCGACGGCCGCCATGAGCCATCCCGTCGCGTTCTCGGGCCGGCGCCACATCGCGACCAGCCCGCTGAGCGCAAACGAGACACCCGCCGTGGCCGCGAACCCGGCGGTCAGCCAGGGTGAATCCTCGTGATTGCTCGTGAAGACGAGTGCGACTCCTCCGACGCAGACGGCGAGCGCTGCCGCGCCGGCCAGCGCGAAACGAAACGCCCTCACCGAAGCAGTGCGGCGACGGCGTCGCCGGAGAGCTCCGCCTTCGCGACGAATCCTCGGGCACCGCTGCGTTCGATCAGCGGGCCGAAATCGCACGCGTCCCGACTCGAGACGAGCACGACCTGCGGAGCGGCCCCGTTCAACCGTCCGATCTCGGCGCACACGTCGAAGCCGCTCATATCCGGCAGCTGGATATCGAGCAGCACCAGGTCCGGGCGCAGCGCATCGATCGAGGTCAGCGCGGTCGCGCCGTCCTCCGCCTCGCCCACGACCGTGAACCCGTCTGCCTCGAGGATTGCGCGCGCGGAGGCCCGAAAACTCGGGTGGTCATCGACGATGAGGACACTCCGGGTCACACTCGCATCGTCGCAGACGCTCGAGAGCGGCGCAGTACGGTCAACCGCACTTGTTTGTGACACTGTGGCACAAGCCGCAAGGGCCCTGCTTCCGAGGCTCCGGGCCGCGCGAGACGGCCCGGATGTGATCCCGCTCGGCCTGAGGCATACTCACCCGATGCACACGACCGAGCAGACGACGCACGACCGCATTCTCGCCGATCGGGCGCGGTACGTCAGCGCCGGAGTCTCCACCCCCAAGCTCGTCGTCTCTCACGCAGACGGGGCGAGGGTGACGGACGTCGACGGCCGCACGTTCATCGATTTCGCCGGAGGCATCGGCTGCCAGAACACCGGGCATCGCTTTGCGCCCGTCGTGGAGGCGATCAAGGCGCAGGCAGACGAGTTCCTGCACCAATGCTTCATGGTCGGGATCTACGAGCCCTACGTGGAGGTCTGCCGGCGCCTGGCCGAGCTGTCGCCGTGCTCCGGCGAGCAGCAGAAGTCGATTCTCGTCAACTCGGGCGCGGAGGCTGTGGAAAACGCAGTCAAGATCGCGCGCGCGGCCACGGGCCGGCCGGCGGTCGTGGTGTTCGACAACGCCTTTCACGGCCGCACCCTGTTGACGATGACGATGACGGCGAAGGTGAAGCCCTACAAGGCCGGCTTCGGGCCGTTTGCGCCCGAGATCTACCGCGCGGCGGTGCCGTATCCGTATCGCGGCGTCACGACCGACGACGCCATTGCGGGACTGCGAGAGCTGTTCAAGGCCGACGTCGATCCCGCTTCCGTCGCGTGCGTGGTGCTCGAGCCGGTGCAGGGTGAGGGCGGCTTCGTCCCCATGACCGCGGACTTTCCGCGCCGCCTGCTCGAGCTCTGCCGCGAGCACGGCATTCTCTTCGTCGACGACGAGGTGCAATCGGGCGTGGGGCGCACCGGGAAGATGTGGGCGATCGAGCACTACGACGACGCAGCTCCCGACCTGCTGGTGTCGGGCAAATCGATCGGGGGCGGCCTGCCACTCGCGGCCGTGACCGGCTCCGCATCGCTCATGGATGCGGTTCCGGCCGGCGGGCTCGGCGGCACCTTCGGCGGCAACCCACTCTCGTGTGCCGCCGCGTGTGCCGTGCTCGACGCAGTCGCGGAACCGGAATTCCTGGCCGGGGCTCGCTCGCTCGGCGAGGCGATGCGCGATCGGCTCGAGCAGCTGGCCGCCGGGCATGCCGCGGTGGGTGAGGTGCGGGGGCTTGGCCCGATGCTCGCGCTCGAGCTCGCCGAGCAGTCTCCCGACCAGGCCCAGGCGATTCTCGGAGCCGCTTTCGAGCGTGGCTTGCTGCTGCTGTCGTGCGGCCTCTACGGCAACGTCATCCGCCTGCTGGCCCCGCTCACGATCGAGCCCGACGAGCTCGACGAGGGCCTCGCGCGGCTGGGAGAAGCGCTTGACGCAGCTCTCTGAGGGGTTGTCCACAGCGCCGGCCGACGTCAAGGTCAGCGGCCTGCGCAAGCACTACGGCGATGTGGCGGCGGTCGACGGCGTCGACCTGGAGATCGCCAAGGGCGAGTTCTTCACGCTGCTCGGCCCGTCCGGCTCCGGCAAGACGACCACGCTGCGCATGATCGCGGGCTTCGAGCGGCCCGACGGAGGCACTGTCGAGCTGGGCGGGAGGGATGTCTCGTCCCTGCCCCCGTTCGACCGAGACGTCAACACGGTGTTCCAGGACTACGCCCTGTTTCCGCACATGACCGTGCAGCAGAACGTCGAGTACGGGCTGCGGGTGAAGAGGGTGCCGAAGGCCGAGCGGCGGGTCAAGGCGGCAGAGGCGCTGCGTCTGGTGCGCCTGGACGGTTTCGGGGAACGCAAGCCTGGGCAGCTCTCCGGCGGTCAGCGCCAGCGTGTCGCGCTCGCGCGGGCGCTCGTCAACACGCCGCAGGCGCTGCTCCTCGACGAACCGCTCGGCGCGCTCGACTTGAAGCTGCGCCAGGAGCTCCAGATCGAGCTCAAGCAGATCCAGCAGGCGTTGGGCATGACGTTCATCTACGTCACGCACGACCAGGAAGAGGCGCTCACGATGAGCGACCGGATCGCGGTCTTCAACCGGGGCAAGATCGAGCAAACGGGCACCCCGGCCGAGATGTACGAGCATCCCGCGACGGAGTTCGTGGCCGGCTTCATCGGCACGTCCAACATTCTCGGGCGTGGCGGCCGCACGTTCACCGTTCGCCCGGAGAAGATCCGCCTGCTCCCCGGTGACGCCGCAGAGGGCGAGCCGGGGACGATCAGGGCGGCGGTGTACCTCGGGCCCGTGACAAAGTTCGTCGTCTCGCTGGACGGCGGCGGCGAGCTCACCGTGGTGCAGCAGAACCTCGAGACGTCCTCACAGGATGTCCACGAGATGGAAAGAAAGCGCGTCCGCCTGGCCTGGAGCCCGGACGTGGAATTCGTGATCGAGGAGGAGGGAACGTGAAGCGAATTCGCTTCGTGCACGTCGCGCTCGCGGGTCTCGTCGTGGCGCTTGCCGTCCCGGCGGCGGGCGCTACGACGACCAATGCGGTGCCCACGTCGGTGGGCGCAGGGGAGGGCAAGCTGACACTGGTCGCCTGGGAGGGCTATACCCAGAAGCAGTGGGTGAAGCCGTTCGAGTCACAGACCGGCTGCAAGGTGCAGGTGAAGTACGCCGGCAGCTCGGACGAGATGGTCAATCTGATGCGCTCGGGCGGCGGCAGCCAGTACGACATGGTCTCGGCCTCCGGTGACGCGAGCCTGCGTCTGATCTACGGCAAGGACGTAGCCGAGGTCAACACCGCGCTGATCCCGTCGTACAAGGACTTCTTCGGTGCCTTCAAGGACCCGGCGAGCAACACGGTCGGGGGCAAGCATTACGGCATCTCGCTCCAGTTCGGCCCGAACCTGCTGCTCTACAACACGGACAAGGAGAAGAAGCCGACCAGCTGGAAGGCACTCTACGACCCGGCCAACAAGGGCAAGATCTCGATCCCGGACAACCCGATCCAGATCGCCGATGCGGCGCTGTACCTGTCGAAGACGCAGCCTTCACTCGGGATCAAGGACCCGTACGAGCTCAACAAGACCCAGTTCGACGCGGCCGTGAAGCTGCTCAAGTCGCAGAAGCCGCTCGTGAAGAAGTACTGGGCGACCGCCGCCGACCAGATCGACCTGTTCAAGTCGGGTGGCTCGACGCTCGGCGCCTCGTGGCCGTACCAGCTCTCCACGCTGCTCGCAGCGAAGGCACCGGTGGCCTCCACGATCCCCAAGGAGGGGGCAACGGGCTGGCTCGACACCTGGATGCTGTCGGCCAAGGCCAAGCACCCGAACTGCGGCTACAAGTGGATGCAGTACATCACGACGCCGTTGCGGCAGGCACAGCAGGCCGTCTACTACGGCGAGACGCCGGTCAACAGCAAGGCGTGCTCGTTCATGGACAAGCTCTCGAAGGGCTCGTGCAAGCAGTATTTTGCCGCCGCGCCCGAGTCGTACTACAGCTCGATCAAGTTCTGGAAGACGCCGATCGCCGACTGTGGCAACGGCAAGAAGGACTGCATGGACTACACCAAGTGGGTCCAGGCCTGGACGAACATCAAGGGGTGAGTTGAGCCCCGAGCCGGCATCGGTCACGGAGGGCGCCCTCTCGGGAACCCTCCGTGACCTGTCGCGCACCGCCTGGCGGCATCCGCGCGTGAAGGCGCTGGCGCAGATCTGTCCGCCCGTGCTGGCCTTCCTGTTCGTCTACGTGGCGGCGCTCGCGGCGCTGTTCGTGTCCGCGTTCTGGTCGGTCGACCCGTTCACGAGCGAGATCGTGCGGACCTGGTCGCTCGACAACTTCCGCACTCTGTGGGAGGACCCCACGTACCGGACGATCGCCCTGCGGACGATCGGCATCGCGTCGGCGGTCACCGTGACGTGCATCGTGCTCGCGTTTCCGTTCGCCTACTTCCTCGTGCGGGTCGCCTCGGCGCGCGTTCGGGTGATCATCCTCGTCCTGACGCTCCTGCCGCTGTGGGCGAGCTACCTCGTACGCGTCTATTCGTGGCGGCTGATTCTGAACGAAGACGGCGCCCTCAACTGGTGGCTCGGCAAGCTCGGGCTGCCCGACCAGCACATCGCGTTCACGAACTGGGCGATGTGGCTCGTCTACACCTACGTCTGGTTTCCGTTCATGGTGCTGCCGGTCTATGCGGCGCTCGAGCGGACTCCGTACTCCTACGTCGAGGCCAGCGCCGACCTCGGTGCCCGCGGCCTGACGACCCTGCGCCGCGTGATCCTGCCGCTCGCGGTGCCCGGGATCGCCGCCGGCTCGATCTTCACGTTCTCTCTCACGCTCGGCGACTACATCGCGCCGACACTCGTCGGCGGCCCGAGCTCCCAGCTGATCGGCAACGTCGTCTTCGCCAACGTCGGCGTGGCGAACAACGTGCCGTTCGCGGCCGCGTTTGCGACGGTGCCGCTCGCGATCATGGCCGTCTACCTGATGCTGATGAAGCGCCTGGGAGCGTTCGAGAACCTCTGATGGAGACGCGCGGCACCCGCATCGGCCTCAGCGTCTGGGCGCTCCTGGTCGTCGCCTTCCTGTGGATTCCCCTCCTGATCATGGCCGTCTACGCCTTCAACTCCTCGAACGTGCAGAGCTGGCCGATTCCGGGCTTCTCGACGAAATGGTTCTCGGCCGCCTGGCACGACGAGGAGGTGCGCACGGCGATCGGGCTCTCGTTGCGGGCGGCGTTCGCAGCGACCGGGATCGCGCTCGTGCTCGGCTCTCTTGCCGCCTTCGGGCTCAACCGCTTCGCGTTCTTCGGCCAGAGCGCGATCTCGTTCCTGTTCGTGCTGCCGATCGCACTGCCCGGGATCATCACCGGCATGGCTCTGAACTCGTTCTTCGTCTTCTGGAAGCTGGATCTGTCGCTCTGGACGATCGTGATCGGGCATTCGACCTTCTGTGTGGTCGTCGTCTACAACAACGTGCTCGCCCGGTTGCGGCGGACGTCCGGCTCATTCTTCGAGGCCTCTGCGGATCTCGGCGCAAACGGCTTCCAGACGTTTCTCTACGTGACCCTGCCGACCGTGTCGACGGCGATCCTCGCCGGCGCGCTGCTCGCATTCGCGCTCTCGTTCGACGAGGTCGTCGTCACGTTCTTCACCGCCGGGGCGCAGAACACGCTGCCGCTGCTGATCTACGGATTCATCCGCCAGGGCCAGAACCTGCCGATCGTGAACGCGATCGCGCTCGTCGTGATCCTCGTCACGGCCGTCCCGGTCTACATCGCCCAGCGCTTGACGAGCGGCATCGGAGGGGTGACAGGGTCGGCCGTCGAAGCGCCGCAGGCTGCGAAGACGTAGGGCGCGGGTGGGCGCCCTACGCCGGCGACGATCTCAAGCGTCCGCGGTGACTGCGATCCCGGCCGGGCAGGCAACGCCGGTGCCGCCGATGCCGCAGTAGCCCATCGGGTTCCGAGCCAGGTACTGCTGGTGGTATGTCTCCGCGTAGTAGAACGGGCCTGCCTGGGCGATCTCGGTCGTGATCGGGCCGTGACCAGCCGCCGCGAGTGCCGTCGCGTAGCGGTCGCGGGACGCCTCGAGGGCGCTGCGCTGGGCCTCCGTCGACCAGTACGCCGCAGAGCGGTACTGCGAGCCGACATCGTTGCCCTGGCGCATGCCCTGAGTCGGGTCATGACCCTCCCAGAACGTCTTCAGCAGGTCGTCGTACGAAATGCGCGACGGGTCGTAGGCGACGAGCACCGCCTCGGTGTGCCCGGTCATGCCCGTGCACGTCTCCTCGTAGGTGGGGTTGGGCGTGATCCCGCCGGCATAGCCGACGGCGGTCGTGTAGACACCGGGAAGCTGCCAGAAGAGGCGCTCCGCGCCCCAGAAACAGCCCATCCCGAAAACGGCCGTCTCGATGCCCTCGGGAAAGGGGGGTTCGAGCGGCGTGTCGAGCACGACGTGCCGCTCGGTGACGGGGATGGCGCCCGGGCGGCCCGGCAGCGCCTCCTCGGGCGTCGGCATGCTGGTGTGCTTGCGTGTGAAGAGCATGCTCCCAGGATATCGGGACCCGCCCGCGTGAAACCGGCGTCGAGTCGTCTCAGCCCAGGAAGCGGCTGATCTCGAGTCCCTCGTCGATCGGGAGCAGGATCGAGTCGAACCGGCCTGTGGCGCGAACCTGCAGGCGATAAGCCGCTGCGTCCTCGTGGAAGATCTCGGGCAGGATCATGTTGTCCGCCACGATCAGCGCGCCCTCGGCGAGCCGCGGCAGCATGAGGTCGAAACACGGGACGTACAGCTCTTTCCACAGGTCGAGCAGGACGAAGTCGAACGGTCCGTCGAGCGTGTGCAGGAGCTCGACCGCATCCCCGAGCCGCAGGTCGACGACGGAGTCGAGGCCGACGCTGGTCAGCTGATCCAGCGCATAGTCGCGCTTGACAGGATGCGTCTCGATGCTGACGACGGTGCCTCCCGTCTCTCGGGCGGCCTCGGCGAGCCAGACGGTCGAATACCCGAACGAGGTGCCGAGCTCCAGGATCCGCGTCGCACCGGCCCCTTTGACCAGCGCGTTCAGCAGCCGGCCCGTGTCGCGGCCGACAGCGAGGAGGAGGGTGTCGCGCACGCCTTCGTCACGTCCCGCGACGAGCGCGCTCTTGCGCGGCTCCTCTGCCTCGATGCGCTCGTCATACGCCTCGAGCAGCCGTTCTATTCGCTCATCCATGGGCGAACAACGCTACACAGAGGGGCCCGCGAGCGCTTGCTCGAGGTCGCCCCAGAGCACGTCGACGTCCTCGAGCCCGACGGAGAGGCGGATCAGCCCCTCTGGGATGCGATCACCCTCCCAGCGGTGTCGCGACTCGAGCTTGGTGCGAGTCCCGCCGAGGCTGGTGGCGTTCTCGATCGACCCGAGGGAGCGCTCGACCCGCTGCGCAGCGCGCTCGTCCGTGACGTCGAAGGAGATGAGGAAGGAGAACCCCGGATAGCGCACCGTCTGCACCGCCGGATGCCCGCCGAGACGCTCGACGAGGATCCGCGCCGTCGCCTCCTGCCGGTCGAGCCTCACCTCGAGCGACTTGAGCCCGCGAGAGAGCAGCCACGCGGTATCGGCGCCGGCGACGATGCCGGCCAGGCGCCGGGTCAGGTGCAGGCGCGCATGGAGGTCGTCGTCGCGCACGGCTAGCGAGCCCGCCAGCAGATCGTCGTGCCCCGACAGCACCTTGGTCGCGCTGTGGAGGACGACCTCGCACCCGTGATCGAGCGGCCGTAGCCGCAGCGGCGAGGCCACGGTCGCGTCGCAGACGACCGGGGCCGGATGGGCAACCGCGGCCTCGATGTCGGGCATCGTCAGCATCGGGTTGGCGGGCGCCTCGATCAGGATCAGGTCGGCCCCGGCAGGGGGCTCGCCCGTCTGGTCGAACTCGACCGTCCGGATCCCCCAGGGCGCCAGGTGGTCGAACAGCTGGCGGTGACCGTAGTAGGCACCCGCCGCCAGCGCGATCGTGCCGCCCGGCGGCAGCATCGTGAGCACGACGGTCGTGACGGCCCCCATGCCGGAGGGAAAGAGCAGCGCGCGCCCCCCGTCCAGCGCTCCGAGCTCCTCCTCGACGGCGACGGCGGACGGGTGGTCGGCGCGGGCGTAGGAGAACCGGCGCGGCTCGCCGTTGTCGTACGGCCAGCTGGCCGAGCGGTCGAGTGGCTGGGTCATGGCGGCCACGTTATCGGGTGAGCGATAGGCTCACGCGCATGTCGCTCCACGACACCACCGACGCCAAGCTCGCGTGGCTCGCGGAGCTGGCCCAGGAGGCCGGCGACGCCACAGAAGGGGCGGCGGCTGCGAAGCAGCACGAGCGTGGAAAGCTGCTGGCCCGCGAGCGGATCGCGAAGCTGCTCGACGCGGGCTCGTTCGTGGAGCTCGACCGCTTCGTGCGACACCGCGAGGTCGAGTTCGGGATGAGCGAGAAGCGTCCATGGGGAGACGCCGTCGTCACCGGCTACGGGACGGTGCTCGGCCGCAAGGTGTTCGTGTTCTCCCAGGACTTCACGGTCTTCGGCGGCTCGCTGAGCGAGGTGTTCGCCGAGAAGGTGTGCAAGGTGATGGACATGGCGCTCAAGTACGGCTGCCCCGTGATCGGCATCAACGACTCGGGTGGCGCGCGCATCCAGGAAGGTGTCGTGTCGCTGGCCGGATATGCGGAGATCTTCTGGCGCAACGTGCAGGCATCGGGCGTGGTGCCGCAGATCTCGCTGGTGATGGGGCCGTGCGCCGGCGGTGCCGTCTACTCGCCCGCAATTACCGATTTCACGCTGATGGTGGAGGGGACGTCGTACATGTTCATCACCGGTCCCGACGTGGTCAAGACGGTGACCGGGGAAGAGGTCTCGTTCGAAGACCTCGGCGGCGCGTCGACGCATGCGACGAAATCGGGTGTCGCGCACTTCACCGCCGCCGACGAGGAGGCGTGCCTCGAGGACGCGCGCTATCTGCTCTCGTTCCTGCCGCAGAACAATCTCGAGGAGCCGCCCTGGGCAGCGCCGTCGGATCCGGTCGACCGCGAGGACGCCTCGCTCGACACGCTGATCCCCGACGCGCCGAACAGGCCGTACGACATCAAGCAGGTGATCACCCGGGTCGTCGACGACGGCGACTTCCTCGAGGTACAGCCCGCGTTCGCGCAGAACATCGTGTGCGGGTTTGCCCGCCTCGGCGGCCACAGCATCGGGGTCGTGGGCAACAATCCCGCCGCGCTCGCCGGCGTCCTCGACATCGACGCCTCCGTCAAGGCTGCCCGCTTCGTCCGGACGTGCGACGCCTTCAACGTGCCGCTGCTCACCTTCGTCGACGTGCCGGGCTTCCTACCCGGAACGGCACAGGAGTGGGGTGGGATCATCAGGCACGGCGCCAAGCTCCTCTATGCCTATGCCGAGGCGACGGTGCCGAAGCTGACGGTGATCACGCGCAAGGCCTACGGCGGCGCGTACGACGTGATGTCGTCCAAGCACATTCGCGCCGACTTCAACGTCGCCTGGCCGACGGCCGAGGTCGCGGTGATGGGGCCCGACGGGGCGGTCAACATCGTCTTCCGCCACGAGCTCGCGGACGCCCCCGACCCCGATGCCCGCCGCGCCGAGCTGATCGCCGAGTACAAGGAGCGCTTCGCGAACCCCTACAGCGCCGCCGAGCGCGGCTACATCGACGACGTGATCGAGCCGCGGCGCACTCGGCCGGTGCTCATCTCGGCGCTGGAGACGGCGCTCACCAAACGCGAGCCCGGGCCGAAGCGAAAGCACGGCAACATCCCGCTCTGACGCCACCGACCGGCGCCGACGACCGGCGAGCGGAGCGCGCCTGAGCCGTCAGAGCCGGAGGAGTCAGAGCACGCCGGCGTCCACGCTAGCTGCGCTCGAACACGATCTCGGCCGAGTCGCACACGTGCTCGTACCCGATCGCGCGGTAGATCCTGTTGGAGGTCGGATTGGCGAGGTCGGTGTACAGGAAGCAGAACCGGCGGCCGCTCGCCAGCAGCTGTTCCGACAGCGCGGCTGTGATCGCGCTCGCATAGCCTCGCCGCCGACGCTCCGGCGGGGTATAGACAGGCCCAATGCGCATGCCGTTCGGTGTCTCACCGCCGAATGCGGCGAGCGAAACAACGTCGCCCTCGTGGTCCCAGAGACAGATCCCCGATTGCTTGTCCTCGCCGAGCCTGATGTCGAGGGAGCGTTCGAGATGGGCCTCTGCCTCCGCGTGCGTCGGACGGCCGCGAGTGGGAAGCGCCTCGGCGATAAACGCCCGAAACCACGCCCGCACGAGCGCGCGGTCGTCGGGGCCGGCCGCGCGCATCCCACCCGGCACACCCGTGACCGGTACGACTCGGTCGAGTGCATAGATCCCCTGCGCGAGACTGACGCGAGGCCGACAGGAAGCCCGTGCGGACCACGCCTCCGCGAAGAGCTCAGCCTCGGGTAGACCGCCGGTGACGCCGGGAAGCTCGTCGTCGATTCCGGCAGCGAGCGCCTCGAGGCCCGCATCGTCCAACGGGCGCGGCAGGATCAGGTTGAACGGCGGTGTTCGCAGCGCCGCAGCGACCGTCGTGCCGGCGCTCTCGACGAGCCAGAGCCGCACTTCGGGATACAGGTCTGGGCGAGCGATGATCGTCGCGGCGACGCCGAACGCAAGGTTGTTGCGTGCCTCGTCCGCGGCCAGGAGCGGCTCGGCCTGCTCGAGGAACGCTTCCGTCGTCTCGGGGATGATGACTCGCATTGACGCGATCGTACGTCGCGGGAGACAGCTGCACCTTTCGCGTCCCGTGGCGCCGCCGCTAGCCGAGCCGGTAGGGCACGCTGGACAGGATCACGCGCGGCTCGAACAGCAGGATGCGCTTCAGGTACAGCGCGCGCTGGTTGTGGAGCAACCTCCGCCAGCCGTGGACGGCGAGCTCCGGCATGACGACGACGGCGATGACGTCGTCCGCCGTGATCTGCCGCAGGTATGCCCGCACGGGATCGCCGATGTCACGGAACGGCGCCTCGACGACGTCGAGCGGAAGCTCGATGCTGTAGCGCTCCCAGTCCTGCCGGATGCGGCGGGCCTCATCGGCGTCGAACGCGAAGAAGACAGCTCTGACGTCGTCGAGCTCGAGCGTGCGCGCGTAGGCGAGTGCCCGCAGCGACGCGCCGTGCACGCCGGAGACGAGCACGCGTCCGACGGCCCGCTCTGCGACCGGGCGCTCACCGGCGACCAGGGGTACGTCCGTGGTGACGACGCCGGGCTCCTTGAGTAGGCGCAGCTTGAGTTGGAGGGCAGCCGGTCGGCGCAGGAACTCGAGGAGAGACGGCCGGTGGAACTGCTCGGGCACGACGACGTTGACGAAGTCGACGTCACTGCGCGGCACGCCCCAGATGTACTCGAGCAGCGTCTCGACCCTCCCCTCGCCGGACTCGAGCGGCTCCAGCCGCGGACCGTCGTCCCCGATCCAGTGCAGCCAGCGTGGCCGGATCGCAACGTCGGTGCCGCGGCCGGGCACGTGCACCGCGTGGAATCCCGCCCCGGTCACCTCGCGGGCGTACCAGACGGCCCGTTCGGTCGCGTCGTCGATCGCCGTCACGGCGACCACGGTCGTCGCCCGCGGCGTGGCCGACGCGGTCACCGCCGCCGCTCCCGCCCGCAAGCGCCGTGACGTGCGCCGGTAGTGCCGGTGGATGCCGAGGAAGAGCAGCACGAGCAGCGGGATTGCCACCGTCACGAGCCAGGCGCCTTGCATGAACTTCGTTGCAACGACGACCACGAGGACGACGCCCGTCGTCGCCGCGCCGAGTGCATTCAGTGCCGCGCTGCGCTTCCAACCCGCCGTGCGCATGCGGCGCCAGTAGCGCACCATGCCGACCTGAGACAGCGTGAAGGCCGTGAAGACGCCGAGCACATAGAGATGAATCAGCGAGTCGACGCGGGCCTTGTAGTGCCACAGCAGCAGGATCGCCAACCCTGAGAGGACGATGATGCCGTTCGAGTAGACGAGTCGATCGCCGAGGTTTGCGAACTGGCGGGGGAAGAAGCGGTCGCGGGCGAGCAGCGCCGCCAGGCGTGGGAAGCCCTGGAACGAGGTGTTCGCGGCGAGCACGAGGATTGCGAACGTCGTCACCTGGACGACCCAGAACATGAAGCCGAACGTCGATCCGGTCGGGAACGTCGCGCGCGCGATCTGTGCGACGACCGAGACGCTGGCGCTCGGCCGCGCGCCCATCTGCACGGCCAGCCACGAGACGCCGACGAAAAACGTCACCGCGACCACGCCGAGGATGGCCAGCGTGCGCGCCGCGTTGCGTGCCTGCGGATGCCGGAACGCGCTCACGCCGTTCGAGATCGCCTCGATGCCAGTGAGGGCGGCTGAGCCGGATGCGAACGCGCGCAACAGCACGAAGAACGTGACGGCCGCGGCGCCTGCCGGGAGCGCGTCCGGGCTCGTGGCCTGGGGGCAGTTCCCAACTGCGCATTTCGCGACGCCGGCTCCCATCATCGCGAGGTAGGCGAGGATGAACAGGTACGTCGGGATCGCGAATGCGATCCCCGACTCACGCACGCCGCGCAGGTTCACGAGCGTGATCAACACAACCGATGCGATGGACAACGCGACGGTGTAGCGGCCGAGCGAAGGAGCCGCCGAGGAGATGGCGAGGATGCCGGCCGCGACCGAGACGGCGACCGTGAGCACGTAGTCGACGAGGAGCGCCGCGGCGGCAACGAGACTCGGGATGCGCCCAAGATTCTCCTTCGAGACGACGTACGATCCGCCGCTCGTGGAGTACGCCTTCACGGTCTGCCGGTACGAGACGATCACGATCACGAGCAGCGCCGACACGGCAAGCGAGAGCGGGAACACGAGCCGCGCACCTGCGATCGACGTCCCGACGAGCACCACCATCGCGGCCTCCGTCGCATACGCGACCGACGAGAACGGATCGGAGGCGAAGATCGGGAGAGCGAGGCGCTTGCGCAGGAGCGTCTCTTCCATCGCGTCCGACGGCATCGGACTGCCGACGATCGCCCGCTTTACGAGTTCAAGACCCTCCGCGTGCGGCGCCGCGAATGCGGCCCTTTCCTCCTCGGTCTGGGTCATGCCGCTAGCGCCCTGTCCGGTGGTCGAGCGCCGACAGTGCGCGGCGGAGCTCACTGGCGAGCTCGGAGGTGCGGCTGCGGTCGTAGAGTGGGCCGGCCGCGCCGTCGAGCAAACGACGGACGAGCAGCACGCCTCGGGCCGACACGGGCTCGGGCTGGAGCAACCGGTCGGCGACCGCGTCGAGCTGCGCGCGTTGCGAGCGCACGGCGCCGCGGTTCAGCGGTACAGAGCCGGGAAGATGTGAGGCGTCAGCGGAGCGCTCGAGGCGTCCGATCGACGCTGCGAGCCGCTCGCGCTCCTCGACGCTCGTAAGCTCTCCGGCCCGCCACGCGAGCAGAGGCGACCACGGCATGGGCACGTCCCGGATGAGCAGCCGGTCGATCGACGATCGGAGCTGAGAGAGGGCGCGCCTCTGTTGGCCGCCTCGGATCGCGGCTGCGAGCGCGAACGCGAGCGCGGCCGCGAGGGCGGCGAGCCGTGGGATCTCCGGAACGAGCGCGAGGACCGCCGCGACCAGTGCAAGTGCGGCAAGGGGGGCGGCCGAGCGCCCCGGGCGAGGCAGCTCGATCGGCTGCCCGGGACCAAACAGGGAAACGTGGCTGCGTGTGGCCATGCCCACACGGTAGGACCCTGCTCGTCAGCGCCGGCTCAGGCTTATGGCTCGGCGCCTAAGGATTTCCTCAGGACGGGCTCGACGAGCCTGTAGCCGGCGCCTGGCTCGGTGATCACGTAGCGTGGCCGTGTCGGGTCCGGCTCGATCTTGCGACGCAGTTGCGAGACGAAGACGTGGAGGTAGTGCGACTCCTCGCCGTAGGTCGGGCCCCAGACCTCGCGCAGGATCGTCCGGTGCGTCAGCAGCTTGCCGACGTTCCGTGCGAACAGGGCGAGCATCCCGTACTCGTGTGGGGTCAGCTGCACGGGCTCGCCGCCCATCGAGACCGATCGCTTCTCGAGGTCGATCCGGAGCTCGCCGATCTCGACGACGGGCTCCGTCGTGTGGGCTCTGCGCCGCAGCGCCGCTCGCAGACGCGCGAGCACCTCGTCGATGCCGAACGGCTTGGTCACGTAGTCGTCGGCGCCGGCGTCGAGCGCCGCCACCTTCTCGCTTTCGTCGCCGATCGCGGAGAGGACGATCACCGGGACATCGCTCCAGCGCCGCAACTCCCTGCACATGTCCGTGCCGGTCCCGTCCGGCAGCAGGAGGTCCAGGATGACCGCATCGGGAGGCCGCATGGCCGCTTCGGCGAGCGCCTGCTCGACGGAGGCGGCCGTGGTCACCTCGTACCCCGCGCCGCGGAGGTTCGTCTGGAGCGCTCGCAGGATCTGCGGCTCGTCGTCGACGACGAGAATCCTCGCACCGGTCATTGTGCGCCCGATCGTGGCGGCGGCGCGGGAAGAGTCAGGACGAGCATGGCGCCCTCGCCGGCCGATTCCGCCCGAAGATCCGCCCCCGTTCGCATCGGCGAAGCCGCGCGCGATCGCGAGCCCGAGTCCGGTGACGCCACCCGCCTGGCCGCGCCAGAACGGCTCGAACACGGCCTCGACGTCGGCAGCGGGCAGCCCGGGACCGCTGTCGGTGACGCGGACGACGACGGTGTCGCCGTTTGCCGTCGCCGTCACGCCGACGTGCCCCTCCGGTCCTGCATGGCGGTGGGCGTTCTCCAGGAGGTTGACGAGGATTCGCCGCACGTGTCCTGCGTCGACCTCGACCGGAGGGAGGTCGGCCGGCACCTGGACCGTGGTGCCGCCGTCGTCATGAAGCTCGTCGAGCGCCGCGCCGACGAGCTCGTCCACCGCCCAGAGCTCGCGCTGCGGATCGGCGGCGTTCGCCTCCAGGCGCGAGAGATCGAGGAGGTCGCGCACCATCCGTTCGAGGCGGGCCGTTTCGATCCTGATCGTCTCGACGAGCGACGCACGATCGCGGGCGTCGAGCTCGAAGGCGGGGTTGTCGAGCCCGCCGGCGGCGGCAGCGATCGCGGTCAGCGGCGAGCGCAGGTCGTGCGAGACGGCCCGGAGCACCGTCGTCTTGATTGCGTTGCTGCGCCGGAGAGCCTCTGCCTCGAGCACCTCGCGCTCCAGAAGCTCTCGATCGATCGCCACTGCCAGAAGCGAGGCCAACGCCGGCAGAAACCGCCGCAGCACCGTGTCGTCTGCCGGTCCGGGCGGCGTCGTCGAGAGCGTGCCTACCCTCCGTTTGTCGACCTCGAGCGGGAGGGCAACGGCGTCGGCGAGCGTCCTCGACTCGTCACCGAGCGCGATCCACGCATGGGGCACGCCGAGGACGCCCGCCGTACGCGTGGCAATCGCGTCGAGCTCGTCCGTGACCGCCCCCCCGCCGAGGAGCGATGCAGCGACCGTTGCGAGGAGTGCGGCCTCGCGCTCGCGCTGCTGAGCCTCGCGGGCACGTCGTCGTGCGCGTGCAGCGAGCTCGCTCGTGACAACGGCGACCACGAGATAGATCACGAGCACGAGCCAGTTCTCGCCCTGCCTGAGATGCAGCGTGTGCGTCGGAGGCAGGAAGAGCCAGTTGAAGGCGAGCATGCTGGCGACGGCGACGGGGAGCGCGAACGCGAGCCCCCAGACGACGGCGATCGGGAGCACGGCGAACACGTACAAGGAGCCGAGGCTGAGAACAGGCGCCCAGCGGTCGAGCAGGCCAATGGCGGCCGAGACGAGTGCAACGGCGCCCGTGCTGGCGAGGAAACCGACGACGATGTCGGTGGTCCCTCCCACGCGGGTCATACCGCCGCTCTTCACGTGGGCGAGGCTACTCCACGGCAGCCGTCACACGCTTGCTTCGCGCCGCGCTTTTCGGTATTGCTTAGGCAATGCCTAGGCAAATCTTCACAGCGGCAGAGGCCGCGCGAGCACTCGGGATCAGTATCGACACGCTGCGCCGCTGGGATCGGGCCGGGCGCATCCGCGTCGAGCGAGATGCGGCGAACCGGCGTGTCGTCTCGGCGGCAGAGATCGAGCGCCTGGGCGGCGATCACGGCTCGGAGCACCTGTCGGCGCGCAACCACTTCCGGGGCGTGATCTCCTCTGTCGAGGTCGACGGCTTGCTGGCCCGGGTCGAGATCGACGTGACGGAGCCGGCACGTGTGGTGGCGATTGTCACCCGCGAGTCCGTCGAAGAGCTGGGGTTGAAGCCGGGGATGAGCGCCGCCGCGGTGGTCAAGTCGACCTCGGTGATGGTGGAGCGCTGAGATGAAGCGGCGGCGGTTCATCCACTCCGCCATGGTCGGGGGTACTGCGCTGATTGTCGCCGGCGCACATCCGCTCAGCGCGCTCGCGGCACCATCCGACGACGAGCTGGCCTACGCGAACTTCGGCCTGGCGGCAGAGTTCCTGTTGCAGGACTTCTACTCGCAGGCAGGAGCAGCAAAGCTCTTTGCCGGCGCGGCCGGGCGGGAGATCGCGCGTGGCGGTTTCAACGCCGGTGAGCACGCTGCCGCCCTCTCCAAGCTGCTGACCGACGCCGGTCAAACGGCGGCGGTCGAGGAGGATTTCGAGTTCGCCTGGCCCGACGGGACATTTTCGAGCAAAAAGTCCGCGTTGGCGGCAGGCGTCAAGGTCACGCAGACGCTGCTCGGCGTGTACCTCGGCGCTGTCGGCGCGATCTCGATCGCGTCGTACCGGACGCTGTTTGCCAGCATGGCCGCGAACCTGGCGCAACAGGTCGCCGCGCTCTCGCAGCTGTCGGGCGATCGGATCGTGGGTATCTCGTTCCCGCCCGCACTCGACGTCGAGACGGCCAGTGACGCAATCGAGGCCTACCTTGGCTAGGAGACGACGGGCGAAGCGTGTTGTGACCACCTTTGTGGCGGCGATTCTCGCCGTCGCTCTTACCCTCGCCGGCGCCGCCGGCGCCCGCACGAGCGCGGATCCGCTCACCATCTACGCAGCAGCATCGCTGACCGAGGTGTTCAAGGCCTACGACCCGGCGCAGAAGTACAGCTTCGCCGGCTCGAATGTGCTCGAGACGCAGATCAAGCAAGGCGCGCCGGCGGACATCTTCGCGTCGGCGGCACCGCTCAACACGCAGCGGTTGTTCGCGGCGGGCATCGTCGACAAGCCGGTCACGTTCACGGCCAACCGGCTCGCGTTGATCGTGCCGAAGTCGAACCCCGCGGGACTCACGTCCGTCTACGACCTGAAGAGCAAGAACGTCAAGCTCGTGATCGCCAACGCCGCCGTGCCGGTCGGCGGCTACACGCGGACGGTGCTGAAGAAGATGGGCCTCTCGTCCGTGCTGTCGAAGGTCGTGAGCCAGGAGTCCGACGTCAAGGCTGTCACGGGCAAGGTCGCGCTCGGCCAGGCGGACGCAGGCTTCGTCTACGTCACCGATGCGCGAGCAGTGAGCGACCAGGTGACACTGATCCGGATCCCGGCGTGGGCGCAGCCGCGCGTACGCTACGAGATCGCGGTCGTCTCGAAGTCCGGCAACAAGACGGCGGCCCAGGCATGGATCAAGGGAATCCTTTCCGACAAGGGTCAGGCCGCGATGAAGAGCTACGGCTTCCTGCCGATTCCAAAGGCATCGTCGTAGACAGAGTGTTTCGGGCGACGCTCGTCCTCGCGACGGGCGTCGCCCTGCTGTTCATGCTGCTGCCGATCGTGGCGATCTTCCTCCGCGTGCCCCCCGGCGACCTCGTCTCAGCGCTCGGCACGAGCGCCGCAAAGGACGCGCTCGTCGTCACGATCGAGACGAACCTCGTCTCGATGGCCCTGATCCTCGTGTTCGGCACCCCCACCGCGTACTGGGTGGCCACGCGGACGTCCCGGTCACGCGATCTCGTCGTGACGCTGATCGAGCTTCCGCTCGTGCTTCCGCCCGCCGTGGCCGGCATCGGCTTGCTCGTGGCTTTCGGGAGGCTGGGTCTGCTCGGCGGCACGTTCGATGCGCTCGGCATCGACATCGCCTTCACCAAGATCGCCGTCGTTCTCGCCGTCACGTTCGTCGCCAGCCCGTTCTACGTCCGCACGGCGGTGGCGGCCTTCGAGGGGCTGGATCCGACGCTGCCCGCTGCGGCGCGCACGCTCGGCGCGGGGCCCGGCCGGGTGTTCTTCCGCCTCGCGCTGCCGCTGGCGGCCGGCGGGCTCGGGGCCGGCGCAGCACTGGCGTTCGCCCGCGGGATCGGCGAGTTCGGCGCCACGATCATGTTCGCCGGATCGCTGCAGGGCGTGACACAAACGCTGACGCTTGCGATCTACGAGCAGTTCGACGTCGAGTTCGACATTGCCCTCGCGATCAGCGCTGTGCTCGTGCTCATCAGCGCGGTGACACTGCTCTCCGTCAAGCTCCTCATCCGATGGCGCTCAACCTCCACTTCACCCATCCCCTTCGCAGCTTCGACGCGTCCGTCGAGCTGACCGTCGAGGACGGCACCACGACAGCCCTCGTCGGGCCGTCGGGTGCCGGGAAGACGACCGTCCTCCGTGTGGTGTCGGGCCTGTTGCGACCACGCGATGGGGTCGTATCGCTCGGCGACCGCATCTGGCTCGATACGAGCAGTGGAGTCGACGTCCCGCCGGAGCAACGGGGTGTCGGCTACCTCTTTCAGGAGTACGCGCTCTTCCCGCATCTCGACGTGCTCGCGAACGTACGCTTCGGCGCGCGTTCCGCGTCGCCCGTCGCAGAGCTCCTCGAGCGGTTCCAGATCTCGCACCTCGTCCGAGCGCGGGTCGGCGAGCTGTCCGGCGGCGAGCGCCAGCGCGTCGCGCTCGCACGCGCGCTCGCGATCCAACCCGGCGTGCTCCTGCTCGACGAGCCGCTGTCGGCGCTCGATGCCCATACGAAGGCGGCCGTGCGGATCGAGCTGCACGAATTGCTCCGCAGCTTCGCCCTGCCGACCATTCTCGTCACACACGACTTCGAGGACGCCGCCGCTCTCGCCGACCGGGTCGGCGTCATCGTCGACGGCCGGATTCTCCAGATCGGCGCACCGGCCGAGCTGGTCGCAGCACCAGCCGATCCGTTCGTCGCGAGCTTCACCGGCGCCACGCTCCTGCAGGGGACAGCGGCCGCCCGGGAGAACGGCCTGACAGAGGTCGTGCTCGACGCCGGCGGCACCGCGTGGAGCACCGACGCGGCAACCGGCCGTGTCGGCGTGGCCGTGTACCCGTGGGAGGTGTCCCTCGCCCGAGAGCTGTCGCCGGACTCCGCCGTCAACCACATCCGTGCCACCGTTGGCTCGGTCGTGCCGCTCGGCAACCGTGCGCGCGTCCGCGTCGGCCCGATCGTCGCCGAAGTGACATCGGCATCCGTCGAGCGGCTGGGACTCCGGGAGGGAGATGCCGTCGTGGCGTCGTTCAAGGCGACAGCGACCCGTCTGCTTCCACTGTAGGGTCGGCGCGTGGAGATCCAGCTCGTTCCCGAGCCTGACAATCGGATCGCTGCGGTCGTGGCGAGGGCGCTGGAGGTCGCGGGGGTGAAGCTTGCCCCCATGCCTGTCGGATACGGGAGCGCCTGGCGGCGCGCCGCGTTCGCGGAGGGCGTCGAGCGCGACAGCGACGCTGCGTCCGAGGCTTTCGAAGCTCGCAGCCCGCGGTCTCGACGCGCGGGCTGACCTACCCTGCCGCCACTCCGAGCAGGTGCTCGACGACAAGCTGGTCGAGTCGCTCGTTCGCATACCCGCGCGCTGCGAGTGCGTCCACGTCGAAGTCCTCGTCGCGAAGCGCCTGGGCGGCCTCGGGCGTGTAGGCGCCGATGGTCGGGCGGGCGAGGTCGGGCGCGCCGGCGGCCGCAAGCGCCTCGGTGACGCGTGGATCGGCGGCGAACGCCTTGGCCTTCTCGGCGAGGATGAGGTACGTGCGCATGCAGCCGGCCGCGAAGTCCCAGACCCCGTCGGCATTCTCGACACGCAGCGCGTGCGCGTCGAAATGCCGGGGCCCGTCGTAGCCGGACTCCTCGAGGAGCCGAACGAGCAGAAACGCCTCCTTGACGTCTTCCTGTCCGAAGCGAAGATCCTGGTCGAACCGGCCGATGCGCTGCGCATTGAGGTCGACGTGGAAGAGCTTCCCGACCCACAGCGCCTGTGCGACGGCGTGGCAGAAGTTGAGGCCTGCCATCGTCTCGTGGGCGATTTCCGGGTTGACGCCGACCATCTCGGGATGCTCGAGCTGCTCGATGAACGCGAGAGCATGACCGACTGTTGCGAGAAAGATGTCGCCCCGCGGCTCGTTCGGCTTCGGCTCGAGCGCGAAGCGCATGTCGTAGCCCTGATCGCGCACATGGCCGCAGAGGAAGTCGAGCGCCTCGCGGAAGCGCTCGAGAGCGTCGATCGGCGACTTGGCCGCCCCGACTTCGCTGCCTTCCCGTCCGCCCCAGAACACATACACCGGCGCCCCGAGCTCAGCCCCGAGATCGATCGAACGCATCGCCTTCTGGATCGCGAATCGCCGCACGGCGGGATCGTTGGACGTGAAGGCGCCGTCCTTGAAGATCGGGTGCGTGAACAGGTTCGTCGTCGCCATCGTCACGCGGACGCCGCTGTCGTCGAGCGCCGCGCGGAAGCGCCCGACGATCGCGTCGCGCTCGGTCGCCGACGCGCCGAACGGCACGAGGTCGTTGTCGTGCAGGCTGACGCCGTACGCTCCCAGCGCTCCGAGCTTGCGCACGCTCTCCACGGGGTCGAGCGGGGCGCGCGTCGGCTCGCCGAACGGGTCGCGCCCGATGTTGCCCACGGTCCAGAGACCGAAGGAGAAGCGATGCTCGGGCCGTGGTTCGTAATCCGTCATGCGGCGACTCCTGAGCGGGAGGGGTTTAGCCTACGACGCCGGGTCACGCGTCGCCCTGCTGCATCGCCTCGTCGAACACGAACGTCGACGGCGCGAAGTCGGTGCGTCGCACGAAGCCGAGGGCATCCTGCGCCCCCCATGCCCGGTCCATGCCCGAATCCTCCCATTCGATCGAGAGCGGGCCTTCGTAGCGGATCCGGTTGAGAGCCCGGAACAGCGCCTCGAAGTCGACGTCTCCGTGACCGGGTGAGACGAAGTCCCACCCGCGCGCCGCCTCGCCGAAGTTGAGGTGGGACGCCCAGAGCGAGCTGCGGCCGTCGAGACGCCGTTTCGAATCCTTCACATGGACGTGATAGATGCGGTCCGCGAACTCCGTCACGAACGCCGCCGAGTCGAGGAATTGATAGGCGAGGTGGCTCGGGTCGAAGTTGATCCCGAAGCCCGGGCGGTGCCCGATCGCCGCCAGCGTCTTCTGGGTGGTGACGAAGTCGTATGCGATCTCGGTCGGATGCACCTCGAGCCCGAACCGCACACCCTCGGCGTCGAACACATCGATGATCGGGCCCCAGCGCTCCGCGAAATCCTGGTAGCCGCGCTCGACGGCGTCGAAGTCGTTCGGGGGGAAGGAGTACACGAGATGCCAGATCGAGGAGCCCGTGAAGCCGTTCACCTGGGTCGACACCCAGCTGGGCGGCCGCCCGCGCGGTGTCCTTCATGCGCTCGGCGGCTCGCTGTCGGACACCTTCGGGCTCGCCGTCACCCCACACCTCGGGCGGCAGGATGCCGCGGTGGCGGGCATCGATGGGATCGCAGACCGCCTGGCCCACGAGGTGGCCGCCAAGCGCCCAGCAGCGCTGCTCGTGGCGCTCGAGCAGCGCCCGCTTCGCGGCCACGTAGTCCGGCTCGGCCAGGGCGCGGTCGACCTCGAAGTGGTCGCCCCAGCACGCGAGCTCGAGCCCTTCGAACCCCCACGCGGACGTCAGGGCTGCGAGCTCGTCAAGCGGCAGATCGGCCCATTGGCCGGTGAACAGCGTCACAGGTCGTGCCATTCGGCGTTCCTCCTTCTCCCGTGTCGGTCGTCCGGCGCGGCGCGCGTGCCGCATGTTGACTAGTCGAGGTGAGCCCGCCCCGCGAGGGTGGGTTGCACATCATCGAGGTTTGCCGCGACCGGCGCCGCCTCGACCCGTTCGTCACGCAGGATGCGTGGGGCGACGCGCGCGTAGTCGAGGCCGGAAAGCCAGGTCAGCAGGACGGCGACGAGGAGCGCCCACCAGGCGATGTCGCTGCTCCAGGCGCCCGCTGCCGCAAAGCCGCCGATCCCGACCGCGACCGCCTGGGCCCACGTCTTCAGCTTCCCGAGATCGCGCGCTCCGATGACGACGCCTTTTTCGATCGCGGCGAGGCGGAGACCTGACACGAGGAATTCCCTGGCGACGATGGCCGCGACCATCCATGCTGGTGCGACGCCCTCCGCCACCAACATCACGAGCGCGGCCAGCACGAGCACCTTGTCGGCGATCGGGTCGAGCAGGGAGCCGAAAGCCGACGTCTGATTCCAGCGGCGCGCGAGCCACCCGTCCACCTGATCGGTCGCCATTGCGACGACGAAGACTCCCGTCGCGACGTATAGGTGGTTGGTGAAGTCCCAGGCGAACAGCACCACGACGACGGGCACGGCGAGGGCACGTCCTAGGGTCAATTGGTCCGGGAGCGTCACTGTCGGGGAGAATACGCGGCGCATGGCGTCCTTCACCAAAGTGCTCGTGGCAAACCGCGGTGAGATCGCGGTACGGGTGTTCCGGACGCTGCGCGAGCTCGGGATCGGAGCCGTGGCGGTCTACTCCGAGGCCGATCGGGGCGGGCTGCACATGCAGGCAGCGGACGAGGCGTACCTGATCGGCCCCGGCCCCGCCGCGCAGAGTTATCTCCGCAGCGACGTGATCGTGGAGACTGCGGTGCGGGCGGGAGCGGAGGCAGTCCATCCCGGGTACGGCTTCCTCGCCGAGAACGCCGCATTCGCGCGCGCCGTGGAGGAGGCAGGCCTCGTGTGGATCGGCCCACCGCCCGCCGCGATCGAGCTCATGGGCTCGAAGACCCGGGCGCGGACCGCGATGCAGCGGGCCGGCGTTCCGATCATTCCGGGGACGACGGAGCCCGTGACCACGGTCGACGAGGTGATCCCGCTCGGCGTCGAGATCGGCTACCCGCTGATCATCAAGGCCGCCGCAGGGGGCGGAGGCAAGGGAATGCAGGTCGTGCGGAGCGCCGACGAGGTAGAGGCGGGCCTCGAAGCAGCCCGGCGCCAGGGTCTGAGCTACTTCGCCGACTCGGCGGTGTACGTCGAGAAGCTGATCGAGGACGCACGACACGTGGAGGCGCAGGTCCTCGCCGACGCACACGGGAACGTCCTGTTTCTGGGCGAGCGCGACTGCACGATCCAGCGGCGCCATCAGAAGCTCGTGGAGGAGACACCGTCGCCCGCCGTCGACGACGTGCTCCGGGCCAGGATCGGGGAGATCGCCGTGAGCGCGGCACGGGCAGCGGGGTATCGATCCGCCGGAACCATCGAGGGGCTGCTCACCGCCGAGGGCGACTACTTCTTCATGGAGATGAACACGCGCATCCAGGTCGAGCACACGGTCACGGAGATGGTCACGGGGATCGATCTCGTGCGTGAGCAGGTCCTCATCGCCCAGGGCGAGCCGCTCTCGGTGCGTCAGGAGGACGTCACTCTGCGCGGTCACGCGATCGAGTGCCGTATCAATGCCGAGGACGTCTCGCGAGGGTTTCTGCCCGCACCGGGGAGGATCACCGCGTATGAGGAACCGTCCGGCCCGGGGGTGCGCGTCGACTCCGGCATCCGTGCGGGAGACGGGATCTCCGGCCTGTACGACCCCATGATCGCGAAGCTGATCGTCCACGATACGACGCGGGAGACCGCGAGGGCCCGCATGCTTCGCGCCCTCGGAGAGCTCCGCATCGACGGGGTCCCGACGCTCATCGGCTTTCACGCGGCTCTGCTCAGCGAGCCGTGCTTCGTCGACGGCGGCACCTGTCATGGCATCGTGGAGTCGGAGGCACTGGCGCAACGTGCGGAAGAGATGACGAATCTGTTTTCTCACCGGACAACGAGAATGACGGCCGCACCGGACGGAACGGGACGCGACGACACGTGAGCGGCTCGTCTCGGTCGAGGTGGACGGCCGTGCCTATGCCGTTGCGCTCAACGTGACCGAGCCGCCGTGGGCCGGGCTCGCCCGCCACCGCCGGGAACGTGCCGCTGCGAGGGACGCCGGCGGCTCGGGCGCCGTTACGAGCCCGATGCAGGGGACGGTGCTCAAGGTCGCCGTCGACGCCGGCGACGGCGTCGACGCCGGCCAGGTGCTCTTCGTCGTCGAGGCGATGAAGATGGAGAACGAGATCGTCGCACCGCGCGCCGGCGTCGTGCGTGACATCGGCGTGTCAGCCGGTCAGGCCGTGGCCAACGGCGAGCTCCTCTGCGTGATCACAGAGCCCGAATGACGGCACTCGAGCAACTGGTCGCACGGCTGGTCGCCGACGAGCAGCTGACCGGGGCGACGCTCTCGCGGCCGAGGCGCAGCGATCCGGCACGCGCAGCGAAGATCACGGTCGCCCCTGTCCTCCTCCAAGGGGCCCTGCAGTACCAGTGGACCTATCATCACTCCGAGCCGGACGACCGACGAGAACCTCGCCGCGGCCGAGACGGAGCGGAGGCTCACGCACCTGCTGGGCGGTGAGTTCCGTCAGGGGCTTCTGCATGCGGCCGATGCCGACTGGCAGGTGCTCGCCGGTGGCAAGGGCGCGAAGCTCCTGCGCCGTCCTGCCTCCCGTCCGCTCGCCCGGCTCGAGCACGATCGGGTGAAGCGGCGCCTGCTGCCTGACGGCGAGCCGGTGCCGTTTCTCGTCGAGCTCGGCGTGATGACACCGGAGGGCAAGGTGCGCGCCGGGCGCTTCGACAAGTACCGCCAGGTGAACCGCTTCGTGGAGCTCGCCGAAGACGTGCTCTCGGACCTCCCGAGCGGGCCGCTACGGGTGGTCGACTTCGGCTCCGGCAAGTCCTATCTGACGTTCGCGCTGCACCACCTGCTCACGACCGTGCACGGACGCGAGGTCGATCTCGTCGGCCTCGACCTGAAGGAGGACGTGGTCGCCGACTGCGAGGCACTTGCCCGCCGCCTCGGTGCCGAAGGGCTGCGGTTCGAGGTCGGGGACATCGCCGGCTACGACGCGCTCGACGGCGTCGACCTCGTGGTCAGCCTGCACGCATGCGACACCGCCACCGACGCGGCCCTGGATCGGGCCGTGCGTGCCGAGGCAGCGGTGATTCTCGCCGTGCCGTGCTGCCAGCACGAGCTTCTGGCGCAGCTCGACAACGATGCTCTCGGCCCGCTGCTCCGGCACGGCATCCTGCGCGAACGTTTCGCTGCTGAGGTCACAGACGCCGCGCGGGCCCAGCTGCTGGGCGCGGTCGGCTATGACGTGCAGGTCGTCGAGTTCGTCGAGCTCGAGCACACGGCCAAGAACGTCCTGCTGCGCGCGGTGCACCGACCGGCCCGCGATCGCGCCAAGGCGCTCGCCGATTACCGGGCGTTCAAGGCCGCTCTCGGCATCGACCCTGCCTTCGAACGCATGCTCCGCGACGTGCTCGAGCCGGCTGCCTGAGCTCCTCGGAGAGGTCTGCTTGCGGCGTCCCGAGTTCCGGGGCGGCTCCGCGCCAGCTGCCGGAATGAGCGCTGCGGGGCGATCGGTAGAGTCGAGCCATGGCCCACGACCGCGTGTTCCTGATCACCGGCGCGTCCTCCGGACTCGGCGCCGCGACCGCGCGGGCTGCGGCGGCCGAGGGCTGGCGGCTCGTCCTCGCGGCGCGCTCCCTCGACCGTCTCGAGGCGCTTGCGACGGAGCTCGGCGGCCCGGATCATGCCGTCGCGGTCGAATGCGACGTCACCGACTGGGCCGACCAGCAGGCCGCCATCCTCACGTGCATGGAGCATTTCGGCCGGCTCGACGCCGCCTGGGCGAACGCCGGCTTCGGCGCGCAGCGGAGCTTCCTTGGCGATTCGGTCGAGCACTGGAAGCAGATGGTGCTGACCAACGTGTACGGCGCCGCGCTGACGATTCGCGCGACGATGCCGGCGCTGACGGAGTCGCGTGGGCACCTGTTGCTGACCGGCTCCGTCGCAGGGCGCCGGAACGTTCCCGGGTCGCTCTACTCGGCGACCAAGCACGCTGTGCACGCAATGGGCGAGAACGCCCGTCAGGAGCTGAGCGGCACCGGCGTGCGCGTCACCGTGATCGCGCCGGGCGCGGTGCGCACCCCGTTCTTCGAGAACGTCCCGCTCGACGATCCGCTCGAGCCCGGCGATATCGCACGCGCTGTGCTGTTCGCGCTCTCCCAGCCGGCCCACGTCGACGTGAACGAGATTCTCGTGCGGCCGACGGCGCAGCCGACGTAGTTCTCGCAAGCTTCAGGATCCGCTCGCGCGGATCCTGAAGCGCAAAGGTCCCTGAAGGCGGCCGCTGCGCGTCCGCTGGCCTTTGCACCCCAGGCTTCTTGTTGGCGCAACCTCCGGATCCGCTCGCGCGGATCCTGAAGCGCAAAGATCCCTGAAGGCGGCCGCTGCGCGGCCGCTGGCCTGCATTCACAGCAGGCTTCTTGTTCGCGCAACCTCCGGATCCGCTCGCGCGGATCCTGAGCACATCAGGCTCCACGTTCACGAATGCTCGCACCAGGGCTGTTGGTAGGCTCGCCGTCGGCGTGGATCTCTACGAATATCAGGGCAAGGAGCTGTTCCGCCGGGTGGGCATCCCGGTCTCCGAGGGCCGCCTCGCGACGGCCCCGGCGGAGGCTCGCGCGGCTGCCGAGGAGCTCGGCGGGCCCGTCGTCGTGAAGGCGCAGGTGCTGACCGGCGGCCGCGGCAAGGCCGGTGGCGTCAAGCTCGCGACGACGCCGGACGAGGCGGAGGCGCGCGCCGCCGACATCCTCGGGCTCGACATCAAGGGCCATGTCGTGAAGCGGGTGTGGATCGAGCAGGCCTCCGATATCGCCAAGGAGTACTACCTCTCGCTCACCTTCGACCGCGGTGTGAAGCAGCCGTTGTTCATGTTCACGACCGCCGGCGGCGTGGACATCGAGCAGGTCGCGGAAGAGACGCCGGAGGCGCTCGTCCAGCTACACGTCGACCCGCTGGAAGGCTTTCACCCCTGGCAGGCTCGCAGCCTCGTCTACGGTGCCGGGGTCACCGACCCTTCCGAGCAGAAGCAGATCGCGGCGATCATCGGGCAGCTCCACGACGCATTCACCCGCTTCGACGCGATGTTGTGCGAGGTCAACCCCCTCATCGTCACCCCCGACGGCCAGGTCAAGGCGCTGGACTCGAAGTTCACCGTCGACGACAACGCGCTCTACCGCCACCCGGACGTGGCCGAGATGCGGGATCTCGACGCCGCCGACCCGCTCGAGGCGCTCGCCCGCGAGAAGAACGTGACCTACGTCAGGCTCGACGGGGACGTCGGCGTGCTCGGCAACGGCGCCGGCCTGACGATGTCCACCGTCGACGTCGTCACGTTCGCCGGCGGGCGCCCCGCGAACTTCTGCGATCTCGGCGGCGGCGGCGACGCCCAGGGTGTCGTCGACGCGCTCGAGGTGATCACCCGCGACCCGCAGGTGAAGGCGATCTTCTTCAACATCTTCGGGGGCATCACCCGGTGCGACGAGGTCGCGAAGGGAATCCTGCAAGCCCTCTCGGAGATGAAGCTGACGCTCCCGATCGTCGTCCGCCTCGACGGCACGAACGCAGAAGAGGGCAGGCGCATCCTCGCCGACGCGGCTCCCGCGAACCTGCACGTCGCGCCCACGATGCTCGAGGCTGCACGCATGGCCGTGGAGCTGGCGACATGAGCGATGTGTGGTCGGATCGTGCAGAGCTCTACGTGGGATCCGACGCCCACCGCGAGGGCGAGGATCTCGACCTGCTCGTCGCCTGGGCGGCAGGCGCCGGCACCGCTCTCGACGTCGCGACCGGAGGCGGGCACGTCGCCCGCAGGCTCCGGGAGGCGGGGCTCGAGGTGATCACCTCGGACCCGGCGCCCGGAATGCGCCCCGATGTCGTCTGCAGGGCCGAGGAGCTTCCGTTCGACGACGGCAGCTTCGACATCGTCGCCTGCCGCACCGCCGCGCATCATTTCCAGGACGTCCGCAAGGCCGTCCGCGAGATGGCGCGCGTGACCCGTCACGGCGTGCTCCTCGTCGACACGGTCAACATGGGTGAGGACGTCGAGCAGGCCGAAAGGCTGCGCGACCCGTCGCACGTGCGCAACTACACGGACGCCGAGTGGAGCGACATCCTGCGGGAGACGGGCCTCGGCGTCGAGTCAATGCGCATCCTTCCGCACGCGATGGACTACGCGGCATGGCTGGTGCGGACGGGCTGCGAGGGCGAGGAAGCCGACCGCGTGACGGAGCTGCTGGGCGAGCGCGTCGCGGGCGGGCGGCTCACGCTCGACAAGATCGCCGTTCACGCGGTGAAGGGCAGCTAACCGTGGCGATCATCGTCGACAGCGGGACGCGTCTCGTCGTCCAGGGGCTGACCGGATCCGAAGGCCGCTTCCACGGGCTCCGCAACCGCGCCTACGGCACCAATCTCGTCGCGGGCGTGACGCCCGGCAAGGGCGGCCAGGACGTCGAGGGCGTGCCGGTCTACGACACCGTCTTCGAGGCGGTGTCCGAACAGGGCGCAAATGCCGCGATGATCTTCGTGCCCGCGCCGTTTGCCGCCGACGCCGTGTACGAGTCGGTTGCTGCCGGCATCGAGACGGTGATCTGCATCACCGAAGGCGTGCCGGCCCACGACATGCTGCGCATCCACAGCTACATCCGCTCGCGGGGCGTAACGATGATCGGGCCGAACTGTCCGGGCGTCCTCTCGCCCGGCAAGGCGAACGTCGGCATCATCCCGGCCGAGATCTTCCGGGCCGGGAACATCGGTCTCGTCTCGCGCTCGGGCACGCTCACCTACCAGATCGGTCACGAGCTCACCCAGCTCGGCCTCGGCAACTCCACGATCGTCGGTATCGGAGGCGATCCCGTCGTCGGCTCGTCGTTCATCGACTTGCTGCGGAGATTCGAAGCCGATTCCGAGACGGAGTACGTCGTCATGGTCGGTGAGATCGGCGGCGACGAGGAGGAGAAGGCGGCCGCCTTCATCGAGGCGGAGATGACGAAGCCCGTCCTCGCCTACATTGCCGGGTTCACAGCCCCTCCCGGCAAGACCATGGGTCATGCCGGGGCCATCATCTCCGGCTCGTCCGGGACCGCCGAGGGCAAGAAGGCAGCCCTCGAGGCGAAGGGCATTCGCGTCGGCACGACCCCGACCGAGGTGGCCGAGCTGGTCGCCGAGATCGCCCGCTAGCTTCCGGGTGCCTATGGACGTCACGTGCTACGCAGAGCTCGAGCCCTTCACCACGAAGGACGGCTCGACGATCCGGGAGCTCATGCACACACAGAACCAGAGCCTTGCGGAGGCCGTGGTCGGACCTGGGCAGTCGACCGAGCGGCACTACCACGCTCGCACCGAGGAGCTCTACTCCTTCGTCGAGGGCGGGGGAGAGCTCGAGATCGACGGCGAGCGGCGCCAGGTCGCGGCCGGGGACACCGTGCTGATTCCGCCGGGCGCCCGCCACACGATCACCGGCGGCCCCGACGGAGCGCGCTTTCTGTGCTGCTGCGTGCCGGCGTACAGCCACGAAGACACATTCTTCGACTGAGCTGCGCAAGCAACGCGCGGATTCGTGAGACGCTCGATAAAGGGAGGTTCACAAGGAACCGTAGGTTCCTGGCTTTAGGGATCGTCGCGAGGTGGCATCCGCGCTAGCGGATGACCTCTGCGGGACTGGAGCAGCCTGGCTTTAGGGATCTTCGCGATATGGGCATCCGCGCT
>CAWCXS010000008.1:0-14051 GCA_963799615.1 uncultured Gaiellaceae bacterium
ATCGGCGGCACGTTCACGGACGTGGTCCTGCTCCGGGACGACGGCGCCGTCCTGACGACGAAGGTGCTCTCGACGCCGGAGGACTACGCGCGCGGCGTCCTCGACGGCGCCTCGACCCTGCTGGCGGAGCACGCCGTCGCGCCGGGCGAGATCTCCGGCGTCGTCCACGCCTCCACCGTCGCCTCCAACACGATCCTCGAAGGCCTGGGCGCGCGCACCGCGCTCGTGACGACGAAGGGGTTCCGCGACGTCCTCGAGATGCGACGCCTCCGGATCCCCGTCCTCTACGACATCCAGTACGAGGCGCCACGGCCGCTCGTCCCCCGGCGCCTGCGGTTCGAGGTCACGGAACGGCTCGGGCCGCGCGGTGAGCGCTGGGTGGAGCTCGACGAGAGCTCGGTGCGGGATGTGGCCGAGGCGCTACGGGAGTCCGGCGTGGAGGCCGTTGCGATCGCGCTCCTGCACTCGTACGTCGACGACGCGCACGAGCGCCGGGTCGAGGAGATCGTGCGCGCAGCAGTCGGCGACGGCGTGTACGTGACCCGCTCGTCGGAGATCCTCCCCGAGATCCGCGAGTACGAGCGCACGAGCACGGCCGTCGTCAACGCGTACGTCGGCCCTGCGATCTCCCGGTACGTCGCGCTCGCTCGTGGAGCGGCTGCACGAGGCAGGCATCTCCGCCCAGCTCGAGGTGATGCAGTCGGCCGGGGGCACGCTCGACCCCGCGACCGCGCAGCGCAGGCCCGCCCATCTGATCGAGTCCGGCCCCTCTGCCGGCGTGATGGCGTGCTCGTACCTCGGCCGCCTGACCGGCCGCGGCCGCCTGATCTCGCTCGACATGGGCGGCACGACCGCGAAGGCGGCGATCGTCGAGGACGGCCAGCCCGTGCGGACGAGCGAGTACGAGGTCGGAGCGGGCATCAACCTCAGCAGCAAGCTCGTCAAGGGTGGCGGCCATCCGATCAAGCTCCCCTTCATCGACGTCTCCGAGATCGGGGCCGGCGGCGGCAGCATCGTCGCGGTGGACGAGCACGGCACTGTCAGCGTCGGCCCGGTCAGCGCGGGAGCCGCTCCGGGGCCGGCGTGCTACGGCAGCGGAGGCTCCGAGCCGACGCTCACCGACGCGCTGCTCGCGCTCGGCTATCTCGACGAGCGCACGCTCGGCGGCGGCGCGATCACCCTCAGCAGGCCGCTCGCGCGGGCGGCGCTCGAGCGTGTCGTGGCGGGGCCGCTCGGGCGCTCGGTGGAGGAGACCGCGCACGGGATCCTGCAGCTGTCGGTCGCGACGATGACGCGCGCGGTCAAGGCGGTCACGACGTACCGCGGCCGCGACCCGCGCGACTTCGCGCTGTGCGCATTCGGCGGGAACGGGCCGCTGACCGGCGTCGAGATCGCGCGGGCACTCGGGATCCGGCAGGTGCTCGTCCCCCCGGCGCCCGGCGTCTTCAGCGCGCTGGGCCTGCTCTTCTCGGACAGCGAGCACGAGGTCGTGCGGACGCTGATGTTGCGCGGCGCTGAGATCACCTCCCTCGCGGTCGGCACCGCCTTCGCGGAAATCGAGCACGAGGCGGCCGCGTACCTGTCGGGCGGCGCGGGCGGCGCGACGGTCAGCGTCACGCGCTACGCCGACGTGCGCTACGCCGGCCAGGCCTACGAGCTGACCGTGCTCGTCCCTCCGGGCGCCGTGGACGTCGACCGCATCGTCGAGGACTTCGTCGCCGAGCACGTGCGCACGTACGGCCACGGCTCCGCCGACGATCCGCTCGACGTCGTTTCGGTGCGGGCGCTCGCCCGCGTCGAGCGGACGGCGGCCCGGAAGTACGATCCGCTCACCGCAATCCGTGCTCTTCCTGCAGTGGAGGGCTCGCGCGCTGCCTACTTCGGCGCGGCGGCAGGCACGGTCCAGACGCCTGTCTGCAACCGCGCCGGGCTGCTCGGCGGCGAGCGCGCCGGGCCCTTGCTCGTGGACGAGGACGACTCGACGTGCGTCGTCCCGCCGGGGTGCACCGCCCGGCTGGACGGTCACGGCAACATCGAGGTCGATGTCGGTGCCTGACACCCCTCGCCGCCGTCGACCCGATCACCCTCGAGGTGGTCAAGAACGCACTCGCCTCGACCGCGGACGAGATGGCGCTCGTGATCATGCGGAGCGCCTACTCCCCGGTCGTGCGCGACACGCTGGACTATTCGACTGCTCTCTGCGACCGCAACGGCCGTGTCGTCGCGCAAGGCCTCACGCTCGCGGTTCAGCTCGGAACGTTCCCGACCGTGATGCAGTACGTGCTGGACGAGCTCGGATCGACCGCCAAGCCGGGCGACATCTACATCTCGAACGACCCCTACGGCTACGGCGGCCAGCACCTGCCTGACCTCTACGTGATCCGGCCGGTCTTCGTCGACCGCATCCTCGAGGGCTGGGCCGCGACGATGGCGCACCACTCCGACGTCGGAGGAATCGCGCCGGGAAGCGTCGCCGTGCACGCGACCGAGATCTACCAGGAAGGGCTCCGGATCCCGCTCTCGAAGCTCCACGACGCCGGCGTCGAGAACACGATGCTGATGCGGCTGATCGAGGCGAACACCCGCCAGCCGGTGCACGTGCTCGGCGACCTGCGGGCGCAGATCGCAGCGTGCCGCGTCGGGGAGCGCGGGCTGACGGAGCTGCTCGCGCGCTATGGGACCGACGCGCACGTCTACATGGACGAGCTGCAGCGCGTGGCCGAGCGGACCATGCGAGCCGAGCTCGCGCGCCTGCCCGACGGCGTGCGCGAGTTCACCGACTGGATCGACGGCGTCGGCGAGGACCCGTCGCCGATCCCGATCTGCGTCAGGGTCGAGATCGCCGGCGACGAGATCCTGATCGACTTCGAGGGAACCTCACCGCAGGTCGACGCAAGCGTGAACTGTCCCGTCGGGATGGTGCGAGCGGCCTGCTACTGCGCCGTGCGAGGGATCGTGCACGCCGAGATCCCGAACTGCGAGGGCTACATGAATCCGATTCGCGTGCATGCGCCGGCGGGCACGGTCGTCAACCCCGTGCTGCCGGCCGCGTGCGGTGCCCGCGGCGTGATCGGCTACCGCGTCTATGACGCGATCATGGGCGCGCTCGCAGGCCTCGTCCCCGATCGCGTGATCGCGGCCGGCGAGGGCGGCCCGACGCTGATCGCGCTCGGCGGCTACGACGAGGAGCGCCGGCCGTGGGGCACGACCGAGGTGCTCGTCGGCTGCTGGGGCGCGCGCGCGACCCGTGACGGCCTCGAAGGCGTGTCGAACCCACTCGCGAACCTCGGCAACCAGCCGGCCGAGCTCCTCGAGGCCGACCAGCCGCTCCGACTCGAACGCTACGGCCTCGTGCCGGACTCCGGCGGCGCAGGGCGGCAGCGAGGAGGGCTCGCCTACGTGCGCGAGTTCACGGTGCTCGCGCGCCGGGCAACGCTGACGATTCGCACCGATCGCCGCGACCACCCGCCGTACGGGCTCGACGGCGGCGAACCGGGCGCATCCTCGAACAACGTGGTCGTCTCCCACGGCGAGGCACGAGCGCTGCCGACGATGCCGATGGAGGCGAGCCTGCTCGAGCAGGGCGACGGCTTCACCCACGTCTCTGCCGGCGGGGGCGGCTTCGGCGATCCCTTCGAGCGCGACCCCGCGGCCGTCCTCGAGGACGTGCTCGACGAGAAGGTGTCGCTACCGGCGGCGCGCGAGCGCTACGGCGTCGTGATCGCCGACGGCCACGTCGACGCCGGCGCGACGCGGGACCTGAGGGCCTCTCGATGATCGACCTCGCGATCCGCAACGGTCTCGTCGTCGACGGCACGGGAGCCGAGCCGATTCGAGCCGACGTCGGCGTCCACGACGGCCGAGTCGTGTCGGTGGGGGTCGTGGACGAGGCCGGGCAGGAGGTCGACGCAGCGGACAAGGTCGTCGCCCCCGGTTTCATCGACATCCACAGCCATTCGGATTTCACGCTGCTGGTCGATCCTCGTGCGGCGAGCGCCGTGCATCAGGGCGTCACCCTCGAGGTCGTCGGCAACTGTGGGTTCGGCTGCTTCCCGCTCCTCGACAAGGAGCTCGCGCCGAAGGCGATCTACGGGTACTCGCCCGAGGTGCCGCTCACGTGGACAACGGCTGCCGGGTATTTCGAGCGGCTCGAGGAGGCGGGGCCGGCGATCAACGTGCTCAGCCTCGTGCCGAACGGGCAGATCCGGCTTTCCGTCGTCGGGCTCGCAGACCGGCCCGCGCACCCCGACGAGCTCGCGCGGATGACCTACCTGCTCGACGAGGCACTGGAGCAGGGCGCCTGGGGATATTCGACGGGGCTCGAATACGCGGCCGAACGCGGGGCGGGCGAGGACGAGCTCGTCCAGATGTGCATGGTCTGCGGGCGCCGCCACGGCCTCTATGCGACGCACACGCGACGGCGTGACGCGGGGGCAGCCGACGGCGGTCGCCGAGGCGCTGCGCACAGGTGAGCGCTCGGGTGTGCGGCTGCAGGTCTCCCACCTGATTCCGCGCAACGGCATCGAGTCGGCGAGAGAGTGCGTCGACCTCGTGGAGCAGGCGCAGGCGGGCGGAATGGACGTCGCGTTCGACATGCACACGCGGCTATACGGGACGACCTTCCTGCTCACGGCACTGCCGCCGTGGGCGCTCGAGGAGCCTGCGCGCCTGCAGGAGATTCTCGAGAGCAAGCAGCAGCGGCAGAAGATGCGCGGCTACGAGAGCATCCTCAGCGCAGGCGGCGACTGGGGCCGCGTGGTGCTGCTCGACAACGACGCCTGGCCGGCCTATGCGCGACGCGACATCGCCTCGATCGCCATCGAGCGCGGGCAGGAGCCTCTCGAGACCGTCTACGACCTGTTGCTGGGCGCGATCGGCGACCCCGGCCGCCTGATGGTGATCATCCACGCCTACACGGAACAGCAGCAGCGCGAGGCGTTCGCGCATCCGCTCTGCGTGCCCGGCTCCGATGCGACGACGATGGCTCCGACAGGGCCACTCGCCGGGCAGGTCTTCCACGGGGCGTACACCTGGGCGGCGTGGTATCTGCGCTTCTGCGTTGAGCAGGAGCGGATTCTGAGCCTGGCCGAGGCTATCCACCGGCTCTCCGGCGCACCGGCCGCACGACTCGGCCTCACGGATCGGGGGGTGCTGCGAGCCGGGGCACACGCCGACGTGGCGGTCTTCGATCCGGGATCGTTCAGAGAGCAGGGTACGACCTTCGACCCGAGCCGGCTTGCCGACCGGCATGGATACCGTGGTCGTCAACGGAGCCGTCACGCTGCGTGACGGACAGCTCACCGGCATCCGCAGCGGGAGGGTCCTGCGGCGCGCGTGAGCTCGCCGGATGTGGTGCGGGCGCCGCCGTTCGGGTATGACTCGTGCATGAGCGACGGGTCCGAGCACAACGGCCACAGTGGGCGATGGCCGATCACCCGGCTACCACAGACCCTCTTCGACGGGACGCCGCCCCTCGTCGACGCCGTCTCGTCGCTCTACGATCACGTCATCGATCGCGTCCTGGCGACGCCGGACCGGGTGACGAGCGCTGCCGAGGGTAAGCGGCTGCTCGCCGGCGACGAGGGGGCGGAGGTGATGGCGGATCAGCTGCAGCGCGTCGTCGTGCTCGCGATCCCGGTTTTGCGAACGTTTGCGCGGGGTGCCCGACTCAGCCGCATACCGTGGGTGCTCGTCGCCACGACCGCATTCTCGGTCGCGTCGACGGTGCGCGCAGGCGTCCGCGAGGCCCAGGTGATCGGATCGCTCATCGCACATCGACTCGAGCAGGCCTCCGGCCGACCGGCCGATCCGGCGCTGGTCAAGAAGCTGACGGTCGCGCTCTACCTCGAGCCGCGGAAGACCCCGAACGTCGCGGATCCCACGCTTCCCCTCGGTCAGGTCCTCAGGCGCTGGCTGATCAAGGGCGTGATCGGACGTGATACGAGGAAGGTCGCGTCGAAGGCCCTCGATGCCGCCGAGCGCCTCGACGTCCAGCCCTATCTCCCCCGCTGAGGAAGGATCACGGCGTCGGCGTAGACGCTGCTCGCCGGGTTGCATCGCATCGGGAAACACGAGACCGGCGGGGTCACGACGCCCCGCGCCCACGATCGTCTTCACACAACGCGAACGGTGCGCACATTGCAATCTCACCCTCGAGGCATTTGATGAGTACATGATCCTCGTCGCGCTGCTCACACTGTTTCTCTCGGCAGTCTTCGTCTCGCCGCTGCTCGCGGCCGCTGCTCTCGACCGGTCCTGAGCCGGACGACCGCGGGCACGACTGCCGGCAGCCTCTCGCGGACCCGCTGCGACCCGCCTCGTGCGATGGCGTCTATGACGACCGGCGGAGGTGATCTCGGGCGAGCTTACGACGCAACGGCACCAGGCTCTCGGGTGCTTTCGAGAGCACGAGCATGATCGCCTGCTGCTGGTTCGGTGTCAGCCAATCCACGGGCTCGTCGTCGATGATCCCTCGCTCGAGCGCGAAGGCTGCGGTCGCATCGTCGGCGCGCCCGACCGTGCGAAGCTGGTCGACAATCCACCAGGCGTCACTGTCGGTGACGCGGATTCCCGCGATCTGGGCCACCCATCGCACATTACGAACGATGGTGATCGGCGCAAGCCGTCGGGTCGAGCCTGCGTCCGAACCTCACTGCGACGGAACGCCACTTGCCCGAGCCCGGCCTTCGGCGTGGGCGGAATGGCCTTGTCGGTCGTCGAAACGAATCAGACCTCTGCGATCTGTGCGCTCTGCCGGTCGACATCGCCGCAGCACTCCACGTCACCCCCGCCGAGCTTCTGACCCCCAACTCACTCACCCCCAACACAGGGGCCCGCGACGCCTGACGCGCACAGTCCGGGATGGACGCGTTCGCAGACATCGGGCCAGGACCATCGCGTCGGCCGAGGACGACCGGATCTGGGAGCTGCATCGTGCACTGCGCGGACCGAGGTGACCAGCCCGAGGAGCCGGCGAACGCGGCGACCCCGCCCGGACTTTGTGGCTCAGAGCCACAAAGTGCCCTTCGACGCTACCGCGCTGCGTAGTCGATCTCGAGGAAGTCCGTCACCTCGGACAGCCAGCGCTCCTGCACGAAGCGGACGTGATCTGGGTGCTCGTTGTAGCGCACGTACGCGCCTCGATCTGCGAACTCCATCGAGATCCCGAAGCGAAAGTCGTTCTTCGGACTGACCTCGTCCAGCAGCTCGAATGCCTCGACGCCCGGAATCGTCGCGAGCCGCTCGGCCGCCGCGAGAAAGTCGCTCTCGTCGCCCGATCCTGCGGGATGGACGAGCGCGAAGACGACGGTATGCCGGATGCGGTCACGATCCACAACGCGCAGCGTACTTCCGCACCACGTTCGGCGTGACGGTCAGATGATCGTGATCGCGAACGTTCGCACCACGCTCGAGTCGCTCCCACCGTTCGCCGTACCGCCGTTGTCGACCGCGCGAATCGTCACGCTGGCGGTGCCGACCGTGATCAGCTTCGGCTTGTAGGTGAGCGTCCCGTCGGGAGCGACTGCCGGCTGCACCGTGAAGAGCCCCGGGTTGTCGTTGGCGACCACGAAGGTGACCGCCTGGCCGGACTCGTCGGCCGGGCCGGGACTGATGCCGGTTGCCCAGCCCGTGATCGACTGCGCACCGAGGAGAGAGACGACGGTCTGGTTCGGGCCTGCCGCGAAGCTGGGCGCGTCGTTCACGGGAGCGACTGCGATCGTGAGCGTCCGAGGTGCGCTCGTATCGGTTCCCCCTGCAGCGGTGCCGCCGTCGTCGTGGGCGGTGACGCTGACCGTCGCGAGGCCGTTCGCGTTCACTGCCGGGGTGTAGGTGAGCGTCCCGTCGGGTGCGACGGCCGGTTGGGAGGCGAAGAGGGCCGGGTTGTCATTGGCGACGACGAAGGTGACCCTCTGCGCGGACTCGCCGGGCCCCGGCGAGATCGCGGTCGCCCAGCCCGCGACCGACTGGGGCCCTGCGTCTTCGAGTGGATTCTGACTCGGGCCGACGGCAAAGGTCGGAGGCTGGTTGGCCACGACCGGCGGAGGTGACGGCGGCGGCGTGGGTGACGGACTGGGCGGCACCGGGGTGGCACGGGGCGGCGCCGGGGAAGGACGCCCGGGGGCGACGGGTGCCGGGCTGGGCGAGGACGGCGTGGTCGCTGCCGGAGGCGAGGAGCCGCCGGGGGATGGCGGCTCCGGGGCCTTGGGGGTCGCGGGCGGAGCAGCGGCCGCCGGGGCCGCCTTCGGTCGCGGAGTGACATGCGGTGACGCGGGACGCTTCGTCACTCCGGCCTCTTTCGGCGGCGTCGCACGAGACGGGCTCGGACCGCCGGCGCGGGCCGGAAAGCCCGCGGCGCGCGCCGGGTACAAGGGTGACTCGACCTGGGTAGCCGTCACCTGCGCCGGCGCAGCTGGGCGTAGAGGAGCTGCGCTCGCGGCAGGACGTGGGACGGCAAGGCCACCGGCGGCCGCTGTCGTCAACACCGCGACGCCGGCGAACGACGCCCCGACCGAAGGGGTGAGCGGCAGTCGAGCGAGGATAGGTGCGTGGGTGAGCCACGAGAGCGGGCCGATCACGAGCCGCATCTTGCCGAGCGACATGTTCACGAACGCCCGGACGAGGCGCGGATCGAACTGGCTGCCGGAGCAGCGCGAGATCTCGGCTCGAGCCTCGCCGGCGCTCGACGACGTCTTGTAGGACCGCGACGACGTGATCACGTCGAACACATCGGCGATCGCGACGATTCGGCCTGCGAGCGGGATCTCGACCCCGCCGACACCTCGAGGGTAGCCCGTGCCGTCCCAGCGCTCATGGTGGTATCCGACCGCATCGGCCCAGTCGCCGAGCCATTCGCGGAGCGGCGCGACGAGGCTCTCGCCGTAGAGAGGATGCGCGCGGAGCTGCTGCCATTCTTCGTCGGTCGGCCTGCCGGGCTTGTTGAGGATCTCGGTGCTCACCTCGAGCTTCCCGACGTCGTGGAGGAGCGCGGCCCAGTTCAGGCGATCGAGATCGTCTGCAGAGAGCCCGAGCTCTCTGCCCAGGCTGTATGCGTAGGCGCGAACCCGTTCGGCGTGGCCGCGCGTGATCCGGTCGTGGACATCGAGGGCAGCCACGAGGCGCAACAGGATCTCCGCCGCCTCCTGTGCCGTGGCGGCGTCCCCCGCCTCCCGCATCCGGCGCAGCCGCTCCTCCAGGCTTTCCACCGTTCCCGTGCCAAGCGCGAGCCTGAATCTCGACGGCGCCTCGTCCGGGAAGGCGAGCGAGAGCTCGAGGAGCGCCCCGAGCGGCAGGAGGCGGCGGGTCAGCCTGTAGGCAACGGCGACGAACCCTGTCGCCGCAAGGCTCATCGCGAACCACCAGACCAGGAAGATGCCGAGCGATTCCGTCGGTACGCCGGTAGCCACGGTCGCGAGGCGGACGAAGCCGAGCGAGCCTGCCACCGGCAACCCGTACACGAGCAGCCTGAGTCCCCTGGCGCGCCACGGACGCGCCGCCCAGGCACCGCGACTCGTGCCGCCGACCGCAGTCACAGCTTCCAGCATCGGCCGGAGCGGGCGTTCGCTGTAGCCCTCGGATGCCCGCGTTTCGCCGAAAGGCCCCGTACCGATCACCCTCTGCGCGATCGTCGCCGACCAGCTCGGCTCGTCGCACTCGGCGGGTACCCAGAGCCACATAGGCGGTGCCGCGTGCTGCGAGCCGTCGTTCATAGCCCTTCCGAGGGGGCCAGCGCGCATGCGGCAGAGCCCGGGGCGCCGCACCCCGGGCTTTGTGCTGCGCGTTCCGACAGCTGTGGCCCGGTCGGGCGAGCCGCGGAGATAGGGTGCAGCTCCAGAATCCCATCGGGAGGAGACGGTGTTTTTCGGGCTCAACAGCTGGCTGTTGGCGCTAGTACTGGCCGGCATCTTGTTCGGGGCGACGTTCCTGGGACTCGCGGCTGGGCGGTCGCTGAGCCATCACCGGGAGACGTTGCGTGAGCCGTTCGGCGTCGTGCAGGCTGCGCTGCTCACACTCGTCGGGTTGATCCTCGCGTTCGGGCTCGCGATGGCCGTCGGCCGCTACGAGTCACGCCGGGCAGCCGTGGTCGACGATGCCAACGCCATCGGTACGGCCTACCTCAGGGCCCAGACATTGCAGGAGCCGGTACGCAGCCTCGCGCTGCCGCTCTATCCGCGGTACGCGGATGAAAGCATCCGCCTTGGCCAGACGGCGCCGGGAAGCAACGAGCAGTTGCGCGCGATCGCGGCGGAGTCCGCACTCCAGCGCCGCCTTTGGAGCCTGGCGGGTCAGGCGCTCGCTGCCCAACCGAGTCAGTCGGCGCCCCGCCTGTATGTCGAGAGCCTGAACGAGATGATCGACATGCAGACGACGCGCGTGTCCGGGCTCAACAACCGGGTTCCGCCGGCGATCTCCCTCGTCCAGGTTCTCGGAGCCGCCATGGCACTCGGGCTCCTGGCGCTCTACCTGGCCATGCTCTCTCGTGGGGTCGTCACGGTGCTGCTCGCCGCCGGTCTGCTCACGCTGCTCCTCTTCGTGACCTTCGACCTCGACCGGCCGGCACGGGGGTTCATCAAGGTCTCGACGACGCCTCTCATTTCCGTCCGCGCCTCGATGGAACGGCCCCCAGCAGCGGACGCGCCACCCAGCCGCTAAGCGACGCGGAGAGCCGAGCCGGCGCAGCCGTCCTGTGCCGGACGGCTGCGCCCTCTCTCGCCTTCAGGCCATCTGGGCAGCGGTGTCCTTGCTGACACGCGTCGCGATCCGCTCAACGATCTGGAGCGCCTCTTTCTCCTCTTTCAGGTTCTCGTCGAGGAGGCCGACGGCCTCCTCTTCCCCGAGCGCCTTCGCCATCCGGCGCAACGTCTCGTAAGCAGCGATCTCATAGTTCTCGGTGCGAGCCGCCGCGCCCAGGTCGACGATGTCGATCAGGTCATCGGACGTTTCCTCGACCATCTTCTCATGCTCTTTCGTGAGTCCCTCGAAGCCGAAGCACACCTCGGTCTCGGCGCTCTCGCCGAGGAGCTCGAAGACCTGCTCGACGTTCGAGACGTGCCCACGCGTCTGCTCCAGGTGCTCCTCGAGCGCAGACCGCAGCTCATCGTCGTTCACTTCCCCGATCAGCTTCGGCAGTGCCTTCGTCACGAGTTGCTGCTCGACGTAAAGGATGTCGCCGAGCTCGTGCAGGAAGAGCTCCCTTGGGGTGGTGATCTCGGACATGCATCTCCTTCTTTGTTGGGGTTTGCGAACGACGTGGTCATACCCGTGTGCCGACGAGCGAAACGACACGGCGCTCTCGTCGGTCGGCCTGGCTCTGCGGCAGCGGACCGGGCGGGCGCTACGGAACGTGGGGGTGGACCACGGCGTGACCCCGGCCGCGCGCGATCAGCCAGCGGTTGACGGGGAACGCACAGGCTCCAGCGATCAGCAACGCGAGCGCGAGACTCCCCCAGAAACGCACGTTGCCGAGACCGGCCCCCATGGCTCCGGGGATCAGCAGCATGATCAGGTTGTCCACGACCTCCATGATCGTGATCGAGATCGTGTCGGCAGCGAGCGCAAGCGGAATCGCGGTGGACAGGGCGATGCCCGACCGCAACAAGGGCACCATCGTCAAGGAATACCCGAAGAAGAACGCGAGCACGACTGCAAGGACAACCGTTTCCGGGTCGCCCCAGCCGAGGGCCGTGCCGATGATCATCCCGAGCACCTCACCGATCGCACAGCCCGTGAGGCAGTGGACGGTGGCCGAGAGCGCGACCGCGTTCAGCGACGGGGCCGCACCGGTCGAGGAGTGAGAATGCGTGGACATTCGAGGTCTGCTCGGGCGTACAGGCTTGGTCTTGTTCCGACCAGTCGGTCGCTGGAGTGCGGATGCTCGATCCCGGGGGACTTGTGAGTCGGGTCCGCTGCCGTGATACTTCCACCTGGGGCAACAGGGCGAGCTCGGAGGGCAAGGGATGACCGCGGCGCACGGAGTGACCGGTCACGGGGCGACAACGACCGCTGTTTCGGTCGAACCGGCGGCGTCGGTTGGTGGGCGCTTGCGAGCATTGCGGCAAGCGGCCGGGATGAGCCAGAGCGAGCTCGCCGCCGGTCGCTTCTCGAAGGAATACGTGAGTCAGCTGGAGCGTGGCAGAACCCGACCGACCGTCGAGACCTTGGACTGGCTCGCCGGCCGTCTCAACACGGATCGTGCGTTCCTCGAGCACGGCCTCAGCGACACCGATGCAGCGCGCGCCGATGCGCTGCTCGACGCTGCCCAGGCGCTCGCTCGCACCCACCATTACGCGGAGGCAGCCGCCGGATTTCGGGAGGCTCGCGTTCTCGCGGCAGAGCTCGGCTCGCCCGCCCTCGTGGTGCGAGCTCTGCGGGGAGAGGCGTGGTCCGAGGTTCGCCGCGGCGGCGTCGGAGAAGCACGCGCGGCATTGTCCGACGCGGAGAATGCGGCGGCGTCGCCGGGTGTCACGGAGGTAGATCGCGCCGATCTCGTCTTCCTTGCCGGGGTGTGCGACTACACCGTGTCCGAGATCGACGAGGCGCTCGTGACGTTCGGACGGGCGCTCGAGCTCGCCGAGGGCTCCGGGCTTGCCTGTGACCGGTTGCGCTCCGACATCTTCCAGTGGCGGTCGCGCTGCTACCGCCGCTTGCGTGACTGGCCCGCCGCTCGGGAGGACATCGAGCGGGCGCTCGAACTGGCAGACGCCCGCGCCGATCCGCTCCAGGCGGCCGACGCGCTCTTCCAAGCCTCTCTCGTCGCGCAGCGCGAAGGAATGTGGGCGCTCGCCCGCCGACGCGGCGAAGAGGCACGAGCGCTCTACGCCGAGATCGGCGACCACACGAACGACGCGCGGATGCTGAACAACATCGCCGGCCTCAACCACCTGCTCGGCGATCCCGACACCGCGATCACCCAGTTGAAGGAGGCATTCGAAGCATTCGTCGATCTGCACCTCGCAGCCGAAGCAGGCTACGTCCTCAGCTCCCTCGCCGATATCCACCTCGACATGGGCGACCACGGGCTCGCGGAGGCACAGGCGCGCAAGGCGCTCGCGCTGCTCGGCGACCGGGTCGACCACCTGCAGGAGATCGGAACTGCGCGGCTTGCACTCGGTCGCAGCCTTCTCGGCGCAAGGCCGGGTCGCGGAGGCCGAAGCAGAGCTCGACGAAGCGGACGCGACCTTCACCCGGGCGGCGTCGGTGAGCCATCAGGCCGACAGCTGGATCGCCCGAGGCGACCTGGCAAAGCGAAGCGGCGACGATCATCAAGCGGCACGCCTCTACAAGCTAGCCGCCGAAACGCTGCTCGCCGCGAACACCTAGACGCCCGGCCAAATGAGGGCCGCGAGATGCTGCATCGCCACGATGGCGATGCTTGTCGCCGAATCCCAACTCCCCCGATCGGGGGACGAATGCGGAACGTGGCAAAGCCGACAAATAACACGAAAGCCCTGCAAATAACGAGAGGGAAACCGTGTTCAGGAAAGGCTCAGCTCTCTGCCTGCTCGTTTCGCTCACCGCTGTCCTTGCGACACTCGCAAGCCTCGGCGGCGGCTGGTTCGACGGCGGCTAGCACAGCAAGCGCGCCGGTAACCGCTCGAACGGCCGTCTCCTGATCCGGAGGCGGCCGGTCGAGCGTCTTCGACCGACGTTTCGGACTAGGGCGCGACCACGACCGGCTCTCTGTCCGGTGACACCTCGCAGGAGGTTGGCGAGCGATCCGGTGCCGCGCGAGCGGTCGCTCTGCCCCATCGAGCGGACGCCGCTACAATCCCTCGGCCCACGGGGGCGTAGTTCAGTTGGTTAGAACGCCGGCCTGTCACGCCGGAGGTCGCGGGTTCGAGTCCCGTCGCTCCCGCTCCATTTCAAGCCGTTTCTGTCAGGTCGTGACTTGCGAGAGAGGGCAGTGGTACACGAAAATGGTACATCGGCGACCGTTGTCCACTTAGCAATGTCCTAGAGCACGACGGGGCGGCCGAGCTCAGCCCTCAGCGCGGGGCCGTGCCGATAGGCTCGACCGGTGCAGCCCTACCGCGTCATTGTTGTTCAGGACGACT
>CAWCXS010000009.1:0-68003 GCA_963799615.1 uncultured Gaiellaceae bacterium
GAACGACGGCATCGGTGCCTTGCCGTTCGTGACCCGCGTGACGACGAGCGCCTTGGGCGGCTTGGCCTCATCGAGATTGGGGCCGACGGTGCCCGACGAGCCGGCATCCTTCAGCGTGTGGCAGCTCCCGCAACCCGCTGAGGCGAAGACCGCTTTGCCTGCAGCGGCGCCACCGCCCGCTGCCGGCTTTCCCGTCGACGGCGCCGGCGTGGGTTGCGGCTTGGACGCATTCGGGTCGCCGACGCCGGCGACCGCGGCAACGTAGCTCGCCACGTCCTCCGCGTCCTGGCCCTTGACGATGTCCCTGGGCATGCCGGGCGCGCCCGTCGATGGGTGCTCGACGGCGTACGCGATCTGGCCGCGTACGACCTGCTCGATCGTCGACTGTCCGAGGCCCGCACGGCGCGACTGCAGGAACGCATAGTCGAGATTCGGTCCGATCTGGCCTTTCGTGCCGGCGTCCGCGAGCATGTGGCAGCTGCCGCAATGTTGTGTGAACAGCACCTTGCCGTTGGCGCGGTCCCCCGTGCCCTCCGAATAGCCGACGGTGCCGGAGCCGCAACCCGCCATGAGGACGGCAGCCGCGAGGGAAGCTGCACCCGCCGCGAGCAGCCGCGCTCGACGGGCGGTCCTGACGACGGAGGGCTCCATGCGGAGCGAGTCTATCCCGACGAGCTGGAGGCGGAAGACGAGACCTGCTTCTTGAGCGTCTTCAGCTGCTGCTTCACGATCGGAGCATTCGGATCGTCGGGAGCAAGCTTGAGGAACTTCTCGTATGCCGCGATCGCGACCGTGTTGTTCCCCACCTGCTGGGCCGTCTGAGCGAGCTCGAGCTGCACGTTCGGGTCTCCCGGCTGCAGCGCGGCGATCCGCTCGTACGTGGCAACCGCCTCGCTCGCCGCACTCTGGGCGGCGGTGAGCAGGTTGTTGATCTCGATCGAGCTCTGCTGCGTGAGCGCCTGGCTGATCCGGTCGTCGACGACCGGTTGGCCGTTCACGGTGAGGACGCCCGGGAACGTCGCGCCGGCGCTGGTGTACGAGGCCTGGAGCTGTGCGATCTGCGCGTTCCGCTGCTTTTCGGACGCTTGCGAGATGTAGACGCCGGCAAGCTCACGAAGGCCGTCCACGTCCTTCGGCTTCAGTGTCGTGTACTGGGTCAGTGCCACGACTGCCTCGTCGGTCTTTCCGTCCGTCTGCAGCGCCGTCGAGAGATCGCGCCACGCCTGAGCATTCTTCGGGTCCTTCTCGGTCTCGCTGCGGGCCTTCGAGACCGACGGCGCCCCTCCTGCGCTGTTCTGGTTTCGGAACAGATCGCCGATACCCGTGCCGCCGGCACCGACGCCGAAGACCACGAAGCCGCCGCCCAGCGCGACGGCGAGAAAGACGAACATCCACTTCGCATGGCGTCGCAGCCGCGGGAAGAACATCGTGTCCTCGATCGACGGGCCCGTCTTGCGGCGCTTCGCAGGCGAGGAGGCGGCTACGGCAGCATTCGGCTTCTGGCGCTTCGTGCTGCTCTTGTCGAATCGAGCCATGCGGACGTTCCTTTCGTGTAGCGCTGCTCGCCGCCTACGAGAGTAGCTGCGACGCGGTCTGGGGAGCCACCCAGCACGACTGCTGCGGCAGGGTCCTCGACGGGGTCGAACAGAGATCCCTCGAGCGAGATGACGGCGATGTCCGCCTGCTTTCCCGGCACGAGCGAGCCGACGCGGTCATCGAGCCCGAGCACGCGCGCCCCACCGAGCGTCGCGAGCTCGAGCGCCTCGGCGCCGGACAGCGCGTCCGGACGCTGCGCGCGGGCGCGGGCACTCATGATCGCGGCACGCATCTCCTCGAACATGTCGAGCGAGGGCGTCGACGCCGGGCTGTCCGTCGCGATGCCGACTGCGATCCCCGCCGTTCGCAGCTCCTGGACGGGAGCGACGCCGCAGCCGAGATAGCTGTTCGAGCGCGGGCAATGCGCCACCCCGACCCCGTGCGCGGCAAGCAGCGCGATCTCCTCCTCATCGGCATGGACGCAGTGCGCCGCGACGAGGTGGGGGCCGAGCAGCCCGGAGCCGGCGAGCAGCCGGATCCCGGTCTCACCCGGCGGGGGGGCAAGCAGGTTGCCGAGTGGCGTCCAGTCACCGGTGCCGCCGACGAGCCAATCGCGCTCCGCGCCACTTTCGGCGAGGTGGGTCGCGGTCGGCAACCGGAGCTCCGCACAGGCGGCGTACACCTCGCGCGTACACGTGTACGGGGCGTGAGGGGAGACGCCGACCCGGACGCGATCTGAGAGGTGAGGCTCCACCCGCTCGCGGAGCTCGTGGAACCGGTCGAGCGCCGACGCGTCCCGTCCGAACACCTCCAGATAGACGATTGCCCGTAGCCCCACCTCGGCTGCCGCGAGCGCCGCGGAACCGGCGAAGCTGCAGTCGCCGATCGTCGTCATCCCCGAGCGCAGGCACTCCCGTGCACCGACGCTCGCGACCGCGTCCATGTCGGCGACGTCGAGAGCTCCCTTGCGGCTGATGTGCATCCCGATCCAGGGCACGAACGGAAGCCCGTCACCGAAGCCTGCATAGACCGCGTACTCGATGTGAGAGTGCGCGTTGACAAAGCCTGGAACGATGATGCTTCCTGCGAAATGCTCGCCGCGACCGAGGGCTGCGGCGGTTCCGACCGACGCGATCGTGCCGTCGCCGGCAATCACGACCGCACCGTCCCGGACGGGCTCCCCTTCGACGGGGACGACCCAGTCGGCCGAGATGACCGTCAGGGCATCTCCCAGCGGTCGCTGAAGGCGGCGCCGTCGCGGTTCCATCTGCGCTCCATCAGGCGGGAGAGCCAGATGGACGATTCGAACAGGATCAGCAGCGGCACCGTCTCGAACAGCAACGAGACGGGGTCGACCGTGGGCAGGAGGATCGCGAACACGATCATCAGCACGTAGCCCATCCGCCGGTTGCGCCGCAGCTTGTCGGAGCTGAGCACGCGGATCTTCACGAGCGCGAGGATGAAGATCGGCATCTCGAAAGCGAGGCCGCAGGCGAGGAGCACGACCGACGTGAACGAGAGGTAGTAGCTGGCGCGGATCTGAATGTTGTAGAGGTTGTCGTCGAAGTTCGTCAGGAACTTCACAGCGGCGGGCAGCACGACGAAATAGGCGAAGGTGACGCCCGTCGCGAAGAGCCCAGTCGCGATGATCAGGAACACGGAGAGAACGCGCTGCGTGCCCCGGTCGACCGCGGGCGCCAGGAATCCCCACACCTGCCAGACGAGGATCGGCAGCACGATCGCGATCGCCGCGAGCGCGCTCACCTTGACGGCCGTCGTGAACGGCTCGACGACTCCGAGAGTGACGAGCTGCTTGTCGTCCGGAAGTGGGCGCTTCAGCCACCCGATCAGGTGGTCGTGGAACGCGAACGTGACGACGAAGGCGGGCACGAGCGCGCCGAACGAGATGAAGATGCGATGCCTGAGCTCCGAGAGGTGCTCGACGAGCGTCGCCTCTTCATCCGAGCCGAGGCGGCGCGGGACGATCCTGCGGATCATCCGACGGTGGCTTTAGGAGACCGAGTCCCGCTCGCGCGGATGGGAGGTCGTGGCAGTGACGGGCTCGGCCGGCGGCAGCTCGGACGCGTACAGATCGTCCTCGTCCTTGTCGTTCCCCGTCACCGAGTCCTTGAACTCGCGCATACCTTTGCCGAGCTGCTTACCCATCTCCGGCAACCGCTTGGGGCCGAAGATCACGAGCAGCACGAGCAGCAAGATGAGGAGCTCCCAGATACCGATTCCGAATGGCATGGGCGCACATTAGCAGCGGTCGAGCCGAGTGGTAAGTCGTGCGCGGCAGACAACCTGCGCGTAACGGTCGCCTCATCAGATCGCAGAAACGGCGGTTTCACGAGCGGTCCGGCTACGATGGAGTGGAGCGCAGCGTCATGATGGCTGCGCCGGCACGGTCGGTGTGACGTGCGAGACCGTGTGACCTCACGCCGACGGGAATCGAGGAATCAAAGACCGTGGCATTGCTGGAGATCAAGAACTTGCACGTCGCGCTCGAGGACGGCACCGAGATCGTCAAGGGTGTCGACCTCGCTGTGGACATGAACGAGAAGCACGCCATCATGGGGCCCAACGGGTCCGGCAAGTCGACGCTCGCGTACGCCCTGATGGGGCATCCGTCCTACCGGATCACGGAAGGCGAGATCCTGCTCGACGGCGATGACGTGGTGGAGCTCGAGGCGGACGAGCGCGCGCAGCGCGGCCTCTTCCTGGCGTTCCAGTATCCGCATGCGATCCCCGGCGTCACGGTGACGAGCTTCCTCCGCAGCGCGATCAACGCGAAGCGAAAGGCGGCGAACGACGGCGAGGACAATCCCGTGCCGATCCCCGAATTCCGCAAGGAGCTGCTCGAGGCGATGGAGGAGCTCAAGGTACCGCGCGAGCTCGCGTCGCGCTATCTCAACGACGGGTTTTCGGGCGGCGAGAAAAAGCGCGTCGAGATTCTGCAGATGGCGATGCTGAAGCCGCGCATCGCTGTGCTCGACGAGACCGACTCCGGGCTGGACATCGACGCGCTACGGGTCGTCGCGAACGGCGTCAACGCGCTCGTCGGCCCTGAGATGGGCGCGCTCGTGATCACGCATTACCAGAGGATTCTCAACTACGTGACCCCGGACCATGTGCACGTCTTCGTCGACGGGCGCATCGTTGCGTCGGGCGGCTCCGAGCTGGCACAACAGCTCGAGGCGGAGGGCTACGAGGCCTTCATCCCACCGTCCGAGGAGAGCGAGGCGGCATGAGCACTGCCGAAAACGACGTCGTCAAGGGTATCCGCAGCGACTACCAGTACGGGTTCTCGAATCCCGACGAGGCCAAGGACTACTTCTTCAAGTCAGGCCGCGGCCTCTCGCACGAGGTCGTCGAGGCGATCGCGGAGCACAAGAACGAGCCGGCCTGGATGCGCCAGTTCCGGCACAAGTCGCTCGACTACTTCTACGCGCGGCCTTTGCCGACGTGGGGCGGCAACGTCGCCGAGATCGACTTCGACAGCATCTACTACTACATCCGTCCGACCGAGAAGCAGGTCGACAAGTGGGAGGACCTGCCCGCAGAGATCCTCGACACCTGGGACAAGCTCGGCATTCCCGAGGCGGAGAAGAAGTACCTGGCCGGTGTCGGCGCGCAGTACGAGTCGGAGGTCGTCTACCACAAGCTGCAGGAGGACCTCGAGCGCAAGGGCGTCATCTTCCTCGACATGGACTCGGCGCTGCGTGATCACGAGGACATCGTCAAGCAGTACATGGGCACCATCATTCCCCAGAACGACAACAAGTTCGCCGCGCTCAACTCAGCCGTGTGGTCGGGCGGCTCGTTCATCTACGTGCCGCCCGGCGTGCGCATCGAGATGCCGCTGCAGGCGTACTTCCGTATCAACGCGGAGAACATGGGCCAATTCGAGCGCACGCTGATCATCGTCGACGAGGACGCCTACGTGCACTACGTCGAGGGCTGTACGGCGCCGATCTACTCGTCCGACTCGCTGCACTCGGCGGTCGTCGAGATCGTCGTCAAGCCGCGCGGCCGCTGCCGGTACACGACGATCCAGAACTGGTCGAACAACGTCTACAACCTCGTCACCAAGCGGGCCGTCGCCCACGAGGATGCGACGATGGAGTGGGTCGACGGCAACCTCGGCTCCAAGCTGACGATGAAGTATCCCGCCATCTGGCTGATGGGCGAGCGGGCCCACGGCGAGGTGCTCTCGATCGCGTTCGCGGGCAAGGGCCAGCATCAGGACGCCGGCGGCAAGGTCGTGCACGTCGCGAAGAACACGACGAGCGTGATCACGTCGAAGTCGATCTCGAAGGACGGCGGCAGGGCCGGGTATCGTGGGCTGCTCGAGGTCGCCCGCGGCGCCACCGGCTCGAAGTCGAAGGTCGTCTGTGACGCCCTCATCCTCGACGAGGAGTCGCGCTCCGACACGTACCCGTACATCAAGGTGGACGAGAGCGACGTCGATCTCGGCCACGAGGCGACCGTCTCCAAGATCGGCGAGGAGCAGCTCTTCTACCTGATGAGCCGCGGCCTCTCCGAGTCCGAGGCGAGCGCCATGATCGTGTCCGGCTTCGTGGAGCCGATCACGAAGGAGCTGCCGCTCGAGTACGCCGTCGAGATGAACCGGCTGATCCAGCTGCAGATGGAAGGCTCTGTTGGCTAGGACGGCTAAGTTCGCCAGCACGGCTGCGTTCGACGGGCCGCTTCGCACCGCATGAGCATCACGAAGGTCGATTTCGTCGGCATCCCGTCGGAGGATGCGGAGCGCTCGCGGGCGTTCTACGTCGATACGCTCGGCTTCCGGCCGGACGAACACGCGCGGTTCGAGTTCTGGGCCGGCGATTCGTGCTTCGGGATCTGGGAGCCTGCTCGCCTCGGGATGGCGTTCGCGCCCCAGAAGAACGCGCACCTCGCGCTGCACGTCGACGATGTCGCCGCTGCGCGCAACGAGCTCGAGGCCAAGGGAGTCGAGTTCGCCGGCGATATCTTCGACACGGGCGTCTGCCACATGGCGTTCTTCGTGGATCCGGACGGCAACGATCTCATGCTGCACCACCGCTACGCCCCGCATGCGGATGACCATGCCGCGGGCTGAGGCGCTGGAGCGCTATCAGGCGCTGCCGCTGCCGACCAAGTCCGACGAGCACTGGCGCTTCACCGATCTGACCGGGTTCGACCCGGACGCGTTCACCGCTGCCGCCGGGACCGACGTCGCGGTGCCGGCGACGATGATCGAGCTCGATGCGTCCGGTGTCGCGTACGTGGGCGAAGCGGGGATCACGATCGAGCACGCACCGGAGGGGATCCGCTTCGAGCCGCTCGGCGACGACCACCCGCTGCTCGGGACGCTTGTCGGGCACGACGAGAAGTTCGCGGCGCACAACGCGGCGATGTGGACGCACGGCCTTCTCGTGCATGTGCCGAAGGGCGTCGTCGTCGAGAAGCCGCTCTACGTCAGGGTCGCCAACGCGATCGAGGGCGGCTCGCTGTTCTGGCGCCTGCTCATCGTCGCGGAGCCCGAGAGCCGGTTCACGGTGGTGGAGGAGTACGTGTCTGCGTCACCGGGGCTCAAGGGGTACTCGAACGCGGCGGTCGAGATCGTCGTCGGGGACGCGGCGAAGGTCGAGTACGTGTCTGTGCAGAACCTGTCGCAGAGCACGTGGCATTTCGGCGCCCACCATGCCAGGGTCGGGCGCGATGCCGAGCTCGATTGGGTCGCCGGCGGCTTCGGCTCGGGTGGCGGCAAGGTGTGGATCCAGAACGACCTTGCGGGCCAGGGGGCGACCTCGCGGGTCACCGGCGCCTACTTCGCGGACGGCGTTCAGCGCCTCGACTACGACACGTTCCAGGAGCACATCGCGCCCAACACGACCTCGGACTTCGCATTCAAGGGCGCGTTGCGCGACACCGCGAGCGCGGTCTGGCGCGGCATGATCCGGGTCGAGGAGGGCGCGCAGAAGACGAACGCGTACCAGGAGAACCGCAATCTGCTGTTGTCGAAGACGGCGCACGCCGACTCGATCCCCGGCCTCGAGATCCTCGCGAACGACGTTCGGTGCACGCATGGAGCAACGCTCAGCCAGGTCGACCGAGAGCAGCTCTTCTACCTGATGGCCCGCGGCCTCCCGCGTGGCGAGGCGGAGCGCCTCATCGTCCGGGGGTTCTTCCAGGACGTGCTCGACCGGATCGACCTCGAGCCGGTGCGCTTGGCTCTCGGTGCCGCGCTCGAGGCCCGCATCCCGCAGGCCTGAGGCGAGATCGCCGCAGGCGTCGTCCGCCGCGGTCGTCGGACGCCGTCGCCGCGAGTCACTCGGTGGCGAGCTCGTGCCGGCGTTCCGGCTTGGGCGGCGGCACCAGCGCCCTGAAGACCGTGGCGGTGACGACGCTGCCGATCGCGCCGAGATACAGGCCGAGCACCCACGGCCGGCCGGTGTCCGTGCCGCTCATGACTCCGTGTACCGTCAGCGCGGCGAAGATGCCGTACGTCGCCCAGTGCAGCCGCCGCCAGTTCTTCACCCCGATGCGCTTGCGTTGGGAGAACGACGCGTAGACGACGAGCATCAGCTCAGCCGCGACGACCCCGACCCCGGTCCAGAGCGGACGGTAGGAGATCGTGCCCGGCACGAGCAGGCCGACCCAGGTGATCGACACGGTCCGATCGAGCGCGAGCGTCGCCCCGTGCACAGCGATGGCGCCGAGCGCGAGCAACGCCACAAACCGGTGCAGGTCCGTCACCGCCGCAGGCTTCAACGCCTTGCCGAACGGTCGCGACTTGAGCACCAGACCTGCGAGCACCGAGCACGTGACAAGGAGATAGGCGGCGAGGCCGCTCGCCCGCGCCTCGATCCAGAAGGTCGGATCGGTCTTCATGCGAGACCTCCTGCGAGGATGACGCGATCGTCGTCGGTGACGAGCACGCACGGGATGCCGAGCTCGTTCGCCTCCTCGGTCGCGCCGCGTTCGCCGGCGAGGAACAGGCTCTTGGCGGCGACCTCCGCGGCGGTGGCGGTACGGGCGACGGTGGTGACCCGTACGAGATCACTGCGCGACGGCCGTCCCGTTTTCGGGTCGACGAGGTGGTGGAGCTCGACGTCCCCTCGGCGCCAGCGTCGGTGGTCCCGCCCCGACGTCGCGATCCCCCCGTCCTCGATCCCGAGCGTGAGGGGCGCTCCGGGCACGTCGACCGCCACCGGCCACGGCCCGCCGTCGAGCGATCCGGACACGGCGAGATCCCCGCCTGCGTTGACGAGGCACGCTCCTGTGCCGGCAAGCAACTCGCACGCGCGGTCGACGGCCCAGCCCTTGGCGATGCCGCCGAGGTCGAGCTTGAAACCGTCCTCCAGCTCGATTCTGCGGCGGATCGGGTCGAGAAGGACGGCACCGCCACACGGAGCACCGGTGGCCGCGGCGCCTGCCGGCAGCTGGCCTGGCACCTCTTCGAAGGTACGGTCGTAGCCGGAGCTGACGACCGCTTCGTGAACGGTTGGGTCGAAGCGCCCCTCGCTGCGCTCTCGGGCGTCCAGCGCCAGCCCGACCACTTCGAACAGCTCGGACCCGACGTCGAGGACGCGCTCGCGATTGAGCACGCTGAGCTCCGAAGCCGGCAGGAAGCGAGAGAAGATCTGCTCGAGCCGGCGCAGCTCCTCCTCCACGTCCTCGAATGCCGTGCTCTCGGCCGCGCCCGTCCCGGTGCTCAGGAGCTCGACGGTGACCCCCATGGCGTCGAACTCATGCCTGGCACAGGAACGATCGGTTGCGGTGCGCGCAGGCATCAGTTCTTCTTCGACGAGCTCGTGCCCGTCACCGGAGGCAGCTGGACGACCTGCACGGGCGGTGCTGCGGCCGGAGCGGGCGCGGGGGCCGGCGCGGGAGCAGGGGCCGGAGCGGGAGCTGCGGCTGGAGCCGGGGCCGCGGGAGCAGGAGCGGCTGCCGGAGCGGGCGCAGGAGACGGAGCGGGAGCGGGAGCCGGGGCTGCCGCCGGCGCAGCAGCTGGAGCTGCCACAGCTGTCTTCGGGGCGGCGGCCGCGGAGGGTGCGCCGCCGTTCCCGCCGGCACGGGCGGTCCGGGTCGTGGCCGCTGCGGGCTGCGCAACGGCGTGCGGCTTGGCTGCCGTCACGGTCGCCGTGGCCGCGGGAGCTTGCGCCTGCGACTGGGCCCAGGCGAGAACGCTGGCGGCGTAGGCACGCGCCTGCGCCGCTTGCCCGGAGGCGATCTGTGCGGCACGGACCGCCGACGCCTGCGAGGTCTCGAGCTCCTGCAGGTGCCGTTGCTGCGCCACGGCGATCTGCGACTCCCGCTTGCGAAGCCTGCGCTGGTACAGGTCCCAGCGCTTTCCGACGATCACCTTGACTTCGCGTGCGTGCCGCTGCAGCTGCTTCTCTCGCTTGGCAAGAACGGTGAGGCGAGGGTCGAGCGGCGCCGCCGAGGTGGCCTCCCACGGGTGGGCGGCGACGAGTGTCCAGAGCAGAAAGAACACGATGATCGAGGCAGCGGCGGCGTAGAGCCGAACGAGATGGTTAGTCATCGTCCTCTCCTCCCTCTCCACCCGGGTGCAGGAGTGCGTCGCACTGGCGCTCCGCCGCCCGCCTTGCGGTCTCACCCTGCCCTTGGGCTGCCTGCTTGAGCGCCGCGCATTGCTGCTCCGCGTCATTCATCGGCGGCGCTGCAGTTGCCGGTTGGCTCAGCGGCGTGACGGCAGGCGCAGGAGCCGGTGCGGCCGGGGAGGGGGTGGGGACGGCCGGCGCCGGCTCCTGAGCGACCGGAGGCGGTACCGGAGCGATTGCAGTCCGCGGGACCGTCTGGGGCGTGGCACTGCGGGTCGGGCGCAGTGACGGTACCGGGCGCTTCTTGGCAGGCCGAGGTGCACGGGTTCGTGGTGGTGCAGTGACGGTTGCCGGTGCCGGGGTGCTCTTCTGCGTCCCACGCACGGCGACGGGCGCCGGCAGCGCTCTGTAGGACGGGCTGCGCACGCCGGCGACGTGCCCGTAGTGGGGTAGCGCCGGCAGCTGCGGCGGCTTCGACGCGAGCGCGCGACGCAACGACGCCTCCCACGCGTCGAGGCGTGCTTGCCGCTTCGCTATCGCGGCGGACGCGACGACCTCTGGCTTCGTCGCAGAGTGGAGGCTCGCTGTCGTAATGGTGGCGTACGCGCCGGCAACGGAGGCGGTGCCGAGGAGTAGGGCGAGCGCGACGCCGTGCCTGCGCGCGCTCACGACACGACCTCGGGAAGCCAGTGTGCCGGGGGACGTGGGACCGCCGCGGCGGCGGCGAAGACGATCCGTCTCATCTCATTGGCCTTTCATGCGGAGGCAAAGAGCCAATCCCCTGCTGAGACGATCGGGCCGTCCAAACCCGTGCTGGATCCCCCTTCCGGGTGGCGTCCTCTACCCTTCGGCAATGGACGAGATCGGCCTGTTCCCGCTCGGGCTGGTGTTGCTGCCGACCGAGCAGGTTCCGCTCCACATCTTCGAGCCGCGCTACCGCGAGCTGATCGACGAGTGCCTCGAGCAGGGTACCCCTTTCGGGCTTGTGTATGCCGACGACGACGGCATTCGCCAGGTCGGCACGCTCGCGATCGTGACCGAGGTGATCGAGCGGTTCGAGGACGGGCGCCTCAACGTCGTCGTCGAGGGCGGCGAGCGCTTCCGGCTCGTCGAGCTGACCGAAGGCAGGCAGTTCCACACCGGACTCGTCGAACCGGTCGACGACCAGCACGACCCCACCGAGCCCGACGACGTCCAGCGGGCGCTCGAGCTCTTCACACGACTGGTCGAGCTCACCGGAAGCGACCTCCCGGCGCCTGCGGCAGAGACGCCGCAGCTTTCGTTCGCACTCGCTGGCCGCTTCGACTTCTCGGCCGACCTCAAGCAGGAGCTGCTGGACGAGACGTCGGAGCGGATCCGCCTGCGCAGGCTCTGCGAGCTGCTGGCCACGGCCGCCGAAACGGTCGAGCGCCAGCGGGAGATCGCGGCGCGCGCACAGACGAACGGCAAAGTGCACCCACCCGCGTGACACAGCCTGTCGGGCTGACCGAGGCCGAGGCTCGAAGCCGCTTGGCCGCGCGCGGTGAGCGCGGCGAACCCTCGGCGAGCCGGTCGACCGCGAGCATCGTCAGAGCGAACATCGTTACGCCGTTCAACGCGATCCTGCTCGCGCTGGGTTTGCTCACCCTGGTCTTCGGAGACTGGCGCGATGCACTTTTCCTCGCGATCATCGTCAGCAACTCGGCGATCGGGATCTGGCAGGAGCTGCGCGCGAAGAACAAGCTCGACGCGCTCGCAGCGCTGGTCGCGCCACGGGCGACGGTGGTCCGGGACGGAGCGCCACGCGTCGTCGCAGTCGAGGATGTCGTCGAGGGCGACGTGGTGCGGCTCGCTCCCGGCGACCAGGTCGTCGCCGACGGGACCCTCGTACAGGCAGCCGGGCTCTACGTGGACGAGTCGATCCTGACGGGCGAGTCGACCGCAGTCGCCCGAGAGGCCGGGCAGGAGGCCCGGTCCGGCTCGTTTGTCATGGAAGGCACAGGAGCGCTCGAAGTGACGGCGGTGGGAGAGAAAAGCTACGCCGGCCGCATCGAGGGCACCGCCAGAGAGTTCCGCCATCCGCGCTCCCCGCTCGAGCTCGCGATCAACCGGCTGCTGTACACGCTGCTGGCCGTGATGGTGCCGCTCGGCGCCATGCTCGTCGTCGCGCTCTGGCAGCAGGACGTCGGGCTCAGGCACGCGATCGACACTGCGGTCGCCGGCATGGTCACCCTCGTTCCCGAGGGCCTCGTGCTGCTCGCGTCCGTCACCTATGCGGCGGCGGCGCTCAGAATGGCCCGCTCGGGAGCCCTCGCACAGCAGCTGAACGCGATCGAGTCGCTGGCCTCGGTGGACACGGTCTGCGTCGACAAGACTGGCACGCTCACGGAGCCGCGGCTGCGCGTCGTCGCGTGCGCTCCTGCGCAGGGTGTCGCCGAGGAGGAGCTCGTCCACGAGCTCGGGCGGTTCGCCGCATCATCCGATGCGCGCAACCTCACCCTCGATGCGATCGCCGGCGCGCTCCCTGCACAGCCCGAGCCCGCCCACGAGCCGATCCCGTTTCTCTCACGCCGCCGGTGGAGCGGATTGCGCATCGGCGGAACGCGGTTCGTGCTCGGAGCGCCGGAGTTGTTTCCCCTGGGACCGCTGGCAGGCGAGGCGAGCGCTCATCAGGCGGCGGGACGGCGCGTCGTCGCCTTTGGGAGCACGTCCGGCGCGTTCCCTGCCGATCCCGATACGGGCCCACCACCGCTGCAGCCGCTCGGAATCGTCATCCTCGCCGAGGAGCTTCGTCCTGACACCCGCGAGACGATCGCGTTTCTCCTCGAGCAGGGGGTGGACGTCAAAGTGCTGTCGGGCGATGCACCGCATACCGCCGGTTCGATCGCAACCGACGCAGGTATCACGTTGCACTCCGAGCCGATCGGCGGCGACGCCCTTCCCACCCGGGATGCCGACCTTGCCGCGGTCGTGCTCGACCTCACCGTGGTGGGGCGCATCTCGCCCGACGGCAAGCGCCGTGTCGTCGACGCACTGCGGCAACGGGGCCGGTATGTGGCGATGGTGGGGGACGGCGTCAACGACGTGCCGGCGCTGAAGGCTGCCAGGCTCTCGATCGCCCAGGGCTCAGGGACGCAGATGGCGAAGGCTGTGTCGGACGTCGTGCTCGTGACGGGCAATTTTGCCGCGGTGCCGGGCATGGTGGCCGAGGGCCGGCGCATCCTTCGCAACGTCCAGCGTGTGACCAAGCTCTTCGTTGCGAAGTCGGTGTTCGCGGCCTTCCTGATCGTCGCCGTGGGCATCACGCCCGCCGAGTATCCGCTGCTACCGCGTCATCTGACGATCGTCGGGGCGTTGACCGTCGGCATCCCCGCCTTCTTCCTCGCGCTGGCCCCCAGCGAAGGCCCATGGCGCACGGACGGCTTCTTGCGGGACGTGGCGCGGTTTGCAGTCCCGGCCGGGGTCGCGGCCGGGCTCGGCGTCACGACGAGCTACCTCGTCTCGCTCAACGTCTTCGATCTCGGCCTGCTGCAGGCTCGAACGGCGGCGACCTCGACGCTGATCATCGTCGGCCTCTATCTCGTGCTGGCACTCGAGGCAACGAGCACCCGGCGCGCGGAGCTCGTGGGGCTCCTCTGTGCGGCACTGCTCGCCGTGTACGTGCTGATTCTCGTTCTTCCCGGGCTGCGCGGGTTTTTCCAGCTCGCAGTCCCCAATCTCGCGACGCTGGTGTTGATCGCCGTCGGCGCGGGGATCGCGATCGGCTTTCTCTGGCTCACCGACGACCGCTTCGTGCCACTCCGTCCGTCGGCCTGACGGCGGCACCCGGCTACGATGGGAACATGGCCGTGAGTACCGCCCCCGTTCTCGACGCGCACCGCTTGCGGGCGGACTTCGCCGTATTCGAGGAACTGGTCAACGACCGGCCGATCGCCTATCTCGATTCGGCGTCCTCGACCCAGAAGCCGCGCCAGGTGCTCGACCGGATGCGGCATTTCTACGAGCACGAGTACGCGAACGTGCACCGAGGCGTGTACCGGCTGGCGGAGAGGGCCACCGAGGGCTACGAGGGCGCACGCCGCACGGTCGCCGCGTTCCTCAACGCGCCTGCACAGCGCGAGGTGATCTTCACGCGCAGCGCCACCGAGGCGATCAACCTCGTCGCGTACGCGTGGGGGCTCGACAACCTCGGCCCCGGAGACGTCGTCGTCGTCACCGAGCTGGAGCATCATGCGAACTTCGTTCCGTGGCAGTACATCGCGAGCCGCACCGGCGCGAGCTTCAAGCACATCCCGATCGACGATGGCGGCGAGCTCCAGCTCGACGCTCTGGACGCCCTCGCTGCGGAGGGCGGGATCAAGGTCGTTGCCACAGGTCTCGTCTCCAATTCGCTCGGGACGATCAACCCTGTCGAGCGGATTGCGGCCTGGGCCCACGAGCAGGGAGCGATCATGGTCGTCGACGCCGCCCAGGCGGCGCCCCACCGGGCCATCGACGTCCAGGCGCTCGGATGCGATTTCATCGCTATCTCCTCCCACAAGCTCTGCGGCCCGAGCGGCGTCGGCGCTCTCTGGGGGCGTAGCGAGTTGCTGGAGGCGATGTCGCCGTTCAACCTCGGCGGCGAGATGATCCGCTCGGTCGGACTGGACAAGACGACCTTCAACGAGCTGCCGCACAAGTTCGAGGCGGGAACGCCGGCGATCGCGGAGGCAGTCGGGTTCGGTGCGGCGATCGACTATGTCGGCGCGATCGGCCTCGATGCGATCGAGCGCCACGAGCACGAGCTCACCGTCTATGCCATGGGCCGGCTCGCCGAGCTCGAGTGGATCCGGGTCTTCGGCCCTCCGGTCGAGCGCCGCGCGGGCATCATCTCGTTCGAGGTTGCGGGCGTGCACCCGCACGACGTCGCTCAGATCCTCGACTTCGACGGCATCGCCGTCCGAGCAGGGCACCATTGCACGCAGCCGCTGATGACCCGTCTCGGCGTCGCCGCGACAACACGTGCGAGCTTCTATCTGTATTCGATCCAGGATGAGGTCGATCGCCTGATCGACGGGTTGCACAAGGTGAAGAAGAGTCTCGGATGAGCGAGTTCGAGCAGATGTACCGAGAGGTCATCCTCGACCACTACAAGGCCCCGCGAAACCACGGGCTCCTGGACCCGAGCGACGCGCACGCCGAGGGGCAGAACCCCTTGTGCGGCGACGAAGTAACGGTCTCGGTGCGATTCGGGGGCGGCGACGTGATCGAGGAGGTCGGCTTCGAGGGCCGCGGCTGCGCGATCAGCCAGGCGGCGACCTCGATGCTGACCGATCTCGTCAAGGGGAGAACGGCCCAGGACGTGGCTGTGATGTCGAAGGACGAGTTGCTGGAGGAGATCGGCATCCCGCTGAGCCCCGTCCGGCTCAAGTGCGCATTGCTCGGGTTCGGCGTGCTGAAGGTGGCGTTGAACAAGGCAAAGGGCACGCCGCTGCCGGAGGAGTGGGGCACGTCGGCCGTGGACATCACGCTCAACTGACCGTGGCGGAGATCGAGGTCTGCCGGCTCGAGGAGCTGCCGCCCGGCACGGTGCGAATCGTCGAGGCCGGGCCGTTGCTCTCGATCGGCGTCTACAACTGCGATGGTGCGCTGTACGGGCTCGAGGATCGTTGCTCGCACGACGATGGGCCGTTGTGTGAGGGCGAGTTCGACTGCGACGAGCTCGTTGCCGTGTGCCCGCGGCACGGAGCCAGGTTCGACATTGCGAGCGGGCGGGCGCTGTCGCTGCCGGCGTATATCCCGGTCGACACGTATCCGGCACGCGTGCGTGACGACGGCGTCGTCGTCGTCGACGTCTGACCCCTATCGCCATCCTGCCCGCGATATATACACTCGGATTACCGCGGAAAGGAGGTGGTCCGGACGTGACAGATTCGAGCAGTACCGGCAGTGGAGGTACCAGCGGGTAGAGGCGTGTCCCCGAGACCCACTGGGGAATCGCCATAGCCACGCGTAGGGGACGCGCGATCCGCGCCGCCGACCAGCTCGTTGGTCAGGCAGGAAGCGCCTCTACCACTTCGACGCTGGCTACCGGGATGGGAGGGCCGCCGTAAGGCGGCCCTCCGCCTTTCTCGGGCGCCGGTAGCGGGCGAGGATGGGTGGCCGGGTTTGGGAGACGGTCGGGATCCGCTTCGTCGCTATGGAGGTCGGAGCCGGAGGCGGCCTCGGTAGCGGGCGAGGTGGCGAGCGTGGATGGGCGGCACGGCTTCGGGGAGGGTCGGGATCCGCTTCGTCATGATCTCGACGACGGTGGCGATGGTCGCAGCGAGCTGCGCTCGTCGCTCGCGCTCGACGAGGACGAGCCGCCGGACGCTTTCGTAGCACGGCGTCGCCACTCGCAACCGGGCGGCGCGTCGGCGCAATCGTCGCCAGACGTCGGCAGACGAGTCGAGATCGCCGGTGCGTGCAACCGCCACAATGAGCCTGCGGTCGATCGTGGGCGAGAACTCCACTCGATCAGCCTTCCAGCGAACGCGTGCCCGGACAGCGCCGATTCCGTGCGAACTTCGTGCCGGCCTGGCGGACGAGAAGCTCGTGACGATTCGTCACAAGCTGGTGACGCTGGGGTGGTGTCCGGCCGGCCACCGCCGCGTTGCGAGAACGCCAGGAAACGCACTCTTGTAACGAATTGGCACAAGCTCGGTCGTCCCGTCCGGATTGTGGGGCGGGTGGGCCGGCCGGACGGTTTCAGGTTGCGCGGCGGAGTTGCTCCGCCAGCGGGACGAGATCCTCCAGGCCGAGCGCCGCCATGCCGGCGCCGCGGTCGGCGACGATGTTGTCGCCGAGCCGGAGCATCGTCAGTTGATCGCGCGTGACCGGCGGATCGGGCAGGTGCTCGAGGACGAGCGCGGCAGGCACCACCAGCGCGCTAGGAATGTGAAATGCCGGCCTCCGAGTGCCGAGCGCGTCCTTGATCGCCCGCCACAACGCGTTCCAGTCGACGATGTCCGGACCGCCGAGCTCGGCCAGGAGACCGTTGTCGCCCCGTACGGCCAGTGCCACGCCTCGCGCGAGATCGTCCACCCAGATCGGCTGGAGGCGCTGTGTGCCGCTGCCGATCACCGGCGTCACGGGAGCCCGCTTTGCGATGCGCACGAACCGGGGCAGCGCCCCACCGTCACGCCCGAAAACGAAGCTCGGGCGGAGAATCGCGTGCGACAGGCTCGAAGCCCGCACCGCCTCTTCGCAGGACCATTTCGCTCTGTAGTACGGCACAGTGTCCTTCGTCTCGTTACCGACGCCGAGAGCGCTCACGTACACGATGCGTTGGACGCCGGACGCCTGCGCGGCATGGATCACGTTCTCGGTCCCCCGCACCATCACGCGCTCGAAGTCGGCAGGCCTTCCGGCGATGATCGCGACGAGATGAACGACGGCGTCGACGGCCGAGGTCGCGTCGGCAAGCGAGCCGGGGTCGGTGACGTCACCGCGCACGAGCTCGCAATCGGCTCCGTCGAGTGCGGACGCGCTGCCAGCGCCGTGCACGAGTGCGCGCACCTGCACGTCGGCTCCGGCCAGGGCCGCGACGACGTGGCGCCCCACAAAGCCGGCGGCACCCGTGACGAGGATCCTCATTCGAAGTTCTTCCAGTACCGGCTCGGCGTCGGGCCTCGTTGACCCTGGTACTTCGACCCGAGCGACCCCGAGCCATACGGCGTCTCCGCCGGCTCCGACATCTGCACGAACGACAGCTGACCGATCTTCATCTCGGGATAGATCGTGATCGGCAGGTTCGCCACGTTGGAGAGCTCGAGCGTCACGTGACCGTCCCAGCCCGGGTCGATGAATCCGGCAGTGGAGTGGATCAGCAAGCCGAGTCGGCCGAGGCTCGACTTTCCCTCCAGCCGTGCCACGAGGTCGTCGGGCAAGCTCACGCGCTCGAGCGTCGAGCCGAGCACGAACTCGCCCGGGTGCAGGATGAACGGGGCATCGCCGTTCACCTCGACGAGCTCCGTCAGCCCTTCCTGCTCCGATTTCACGTCGATGAACGGGTACAGAGAATTGCGAAAGACGCGAAACAGGCGGTCGACGCGCACGTCGAGGCTCGAGGGCTGGAGGAGCGCCGGGTCGTACGGGTCGATCTGGATGCGTCCGGCGTCGATCAGGCGACGAATCGCGCCGTCGGAAAGAACCATGACTCGATCCTAGACGGCGGCACGAATTCCCTGCATGGACGGTGGAATGCGGTACGCTCCCTAGCCCGGTGTCCATGCTCTACGGACCGATGGACCCGAACGAGCGCTTCCGCGCTCGGCGGGACCAGATGCGCCGGTCGAAGCGGCGTCGGCGCGCCGCGGTCCTGGGCTTGGTGCTTGCGGCCGTGATCGCCGTCGTGATGGGGGCGCGCTTCGTCGGCGAGCAGCATGGGACGCGCGGCGGCGCCGCAGCGACGCCGGCCGCTGCGAAGCCCGCCACCGTGTCGGCCGACGTCTCTGTGAGCCGGCCACGGCCGCTGCCGCTGGAGATCCGCGGCGTCCACGTGACGGGGGCGCTCGCCTCGCTCCCCGGCAAGTTCCGGGAATACGTGTCCTACAAGCACTACGGGCTGAACACGATCGAGCTCGATGTGAAGGACGAGGGCGGCGAGATCGGCTTCGCCCCGGCCGACGTCCCGCTGGCGCGCACGGTGGGGGCGATCCGCCCGTTCTACAACCCGAGAGCACTCGTCCAACTCGCCCACCGCAACGGCATCTACATGATCGGCCGGGTCGTCTGCTTCCAGGATCCGAAGCTCGCACAGGGCCGCCCGGACCTTGCGATCAAGCGCCCGGACGGATCGGTGTGGACGACGAGCGCCGGGCTCGGCTGGGTCAATCCCTACGACCAGCGCGTCTGGGATTACTGCGTCTCGGTCGCCGAGGCAGCCGCGAATGCCGGTTTCGACCAGATCATGTTCGATTACATCCGCTTCCCCTCCGACGGCAACGTCGCGAGCGCGGTCTATCCCGGCAAGACGAGTGTGGCTCGAGGACGGGTGATCGCCGATTTCGTCGGGTACGCGAAGCGACGGCTGGCGCCGACCGGTGTCCGCGTCTCGACCGCACTCTTCGGCCTCTCGGCGACGCACGACCTCGGCATCGGGCAGGTACCGCGCTGGATCTCGAAGCACACGGACAGCGTCTCGCCGATGTCGTATCCGGCCCTGTACTCGGACGGCGAGCTCGGTATTGCGAGCCCCAGGGCGCAGCCCGGCGAGACGGTCTTCAGGACGCTGGCCGATTTCCGCCGGCAGGTCAAGGGCTCACGCTCACAGCTCGTTCCCTGGCTGCAGGACTGGAACTACGCGCCTGAGCAGGTGCTCGCCCAGATCGCAGCCGCACGGCTGCAGGGCGCGAAAGGGTTCCTGCTGTGGAACGCGTCGGGCGTCTACACGAAGGCTGCCCTGGCGCCCGCCGACGCGCAACCGTAGCGATCCGCGGGCGTCACGGGCCGAGCCGGTAGCGGCTCCAGCCGTCGCCGTCCCGGTCGTACCGCACGCGATCGTGGAAGCGGTTCGGCTGACCCTGCCAGAATTCGATCGCGTCGGCTCCCACGCGATATCCGCCCCAGAATGGCGGTAGCGGCACCTCGTCGACTCCGTCGAACCGCACCTCGATCTCCTCGAAGCGCCGCTGGAGCTCAGCCCTCTCGATCCTCTGTGACTGGGGCGAGGCCCACGCCGCGAGGCGGCTGTCATACGGGCGCGTCATGAAATACGCGGACGACTCCTGCTCGCCGAGCCGCTCGACCGCCCCCTCGACGCGGACCTGTCGGTTCTGGCTCTCCCAGTGGAGAGCGAGCGCGGCGCGTGGGTTTGCGTCCAGCTCTCGGGCCTTTCGGCTCTCGAGGTTCGTGTAGAAGACGAACCCGCGCGGATCGTGTCCCTTGAGCAGCACCATTCGCACCGACGGCACGGCGGCGGCCGTCGCCGTCGCGAGTGCCATGCGGTCAGGCTGGCTCACTCCCGCCGCCGCAGCCTCCGCATACCACCGGTCGAACTGGGCATGTGGATCGGGATCGAGATCGGCGCTGTCCACGGTCGCGAGCCTACCGCTGTGGCGCTTTGCGGCGCGAGGCTCTCCTCCGTTCGGCTCCGCTACGCTCCTGTCCGTGGCAGCCACGAAGGCGATCGAGCTCCGCACGGAGGTCCCGGGACCGCGCTCCCGCGCGCTCTTCGCGCGCGCTGCTGCTGCGATTGCGAAACCGTTGCAGGTGTACCTCCCGGTCTTCGTGGCCGAGGCGCGCAACGCCACCATCACCGACGTCGACGGAAACACGTTCGTGGACTTCGCCGGCGGCGTCGGCGTCGTCAACGTCGGCCACGGCAACCCGCGCGTCATCGAGGCGATCCAGGAGCAGGCAGCCCGGTTCGTCCACACAGACTTCACGGTCGTTCCGTACGAGAGCTACGTCGAGCTCGCCGAGCGTCTCGGCGTGCTCGTGCCGATCGGCGGCCCCACCCGCGCGAGCTTCTTCAACTCGGGCGCAGAGGCGGTCGAGAATGCGGTCAAGATCGCGCGGCTCTATACGGGGCGCCCGGCCGTGATCGCCTTCGAGGGGGCATTTCACGGCCGCACGCTGCTCGCGATGACGATGACGTCCAAGGAGCATCCGTTCAAGACGGGAATGGGGCCCTTCGCGCCCGAGGTCTATCGGGCACCGTTCCCGGACGCATACCGCGGCCCGTCTGCTGCGGAGGCGCTCGCGGAGCTCGAGGAGCTGTTCCACAGCCGCGTCGCGCCGACCGACGTGGCCGCGATCGCGTTCGAGCCGCAGCTCGGCGAGGGCGGGTTCCTGCCGGCGCCGAAGGAGTTCGTCGCGGGTATCCGCGCAGTTTGCGACCGCCACGGCATCGTCTTGATCGCAGACGAGGTGCAAACGGGCTTTGGCCGCACGGGGCTCATGTTCGCGATGGAGCACTACGGCATCGAGCCCGACCTGATCGTGATTGCAAAGTCGATCGCCGCCGGAGTGCCGCTGTCCGGCGTCGTCGGCCGGGCCGAGATGATGGACGCTCCACACCTCGGTGCTATCGGCGGCACGTACATCGGCAATCCGCTGGCGCTCGCCGCCGCGCTTGCGGTACTCGACGTCTTCGCCGAGGACGATCTCTTGCAACGGGCCAGAGGCATCGGCGACCGCATCCGCGACCGCATGCTCGCGTGGCAACAGCGCTGGCCACAGATCGGCGACGTGCGCGGCCTCGGGGCGATGCTCGCGATCGAGCTCGTCGAGGATCCCGTCACGAAGAAGCCTGCCACCGGCCTCGCGGCTGCCGTCATCGAAGCAGCGCTTCAGCGCGGGCTGATCCTGCTCAAGGCCGGCGCGTTCGGGAACTGCATCCGGGTCCTCTGCCCGCTTACGATCGAGGACGCCGTTCTGGACGAGGCGCTCGGCGTGTGGGACGAGGCGCTCGCCGTCGTGCTCGCATGATCCGTCCGGGCAGCGATCAGAAGTCGAGATTGCGCCTGCGCTCGTGGCGCTCGAGGGCGAGCTCGACGAGACGTTCCAACAGCTCGGGATACGGGATGCCGCTCTCCTCGAACAGCTTCGCGTAGACGCTCGTCGCGGTGAACCCGGGAATCGTGTTCAGCTCGTTGACGACGACGGTGCCGTCGGGACGGACGAAGAAGTCGACGCGGGCCATTCCCTCGCAGTCGGTAGCCACGAACGCCTCGACGGCAGTGCTCTGGACTCGCTCAATCGTCTCCTCCGGCAGTCGCGCGGGCACGATCAGGTCCATGCCTCCGTCTGCGTACTTGGCGTCGTAGTCGTACCAATCTGCGTGCGCGACGATCTCGCCGACAGCGGAGGCGACCGGATCGCGGTTGCCGAGCACGCCGACCTCGACCTCGACGCCCGCTTCGTACTCCTCGACGAGGACCTTGTCGTCGTGTCTGCGCGCGAGTGCGACCGCCGCGGCGAGCGCGCCCTCCGTCTCGACCTTCGAGATCCCGATCGACGACCCGAGGCGCGCAGGCTTGACGAACACGGGATAGCCGAACGGGTTCTCGACAGGATCGTCCGGACGCAGGGTCACGTTTCGCGCCACGGTGATGCCCCGGTCGCGCAGCACCGCCTTGAAGAGGTCCTTGTCCATGCACAACGCCGATGCCGTCACACCGGCTCCGACATAGGGAACGCCCGCGAGCTCGAGCAGCCCCTGCACCGTGCCGTCCTCGCCGAAGGGCCCGTGCAGGATAGGCAGCACGACGTCGACGCTGCCAAGCGCCGCCGGCGAGCCCGCCGATGCCACGGGCAGGGTCCCGGCCACGTTGCCGGCACCCAGCGCGTCGTGAGGTGACGCGGCCGGGAGGGCCCAGGCACCGTCCCGGCCGATCTCGATCACCTGGGTCTCATAGCGTGCCGGGTCGAGCGCCTCCAGCACGGAGCGGGCCGAGGCGAGCGAGATCGCGTGCTCACTCGATCGTCCGCCCGCGAGAATCGCGACCCGGAGGCGGCGGGTCACGGCGTCGTCGGCGTCGTGGATGTCGTGTCGGTCGGCGGCGGCGTGGCGGGCGGGACGTAGTGGCCGACGAACAGTGTCACGATCGTCTTTGCATCCTGCTGCGTATTCCCCGGCGGATCCTGCGAGATCACGACCTTGTCGAACGTCTCCACGTCGGTGTCCTGCTGCGTGACGCTGACCTTGAAGCCGGCCGCAGTGAGCGTCGCCCGCGCATCGGCCTGCGTCTGCCCCGTCACATCGGGCAGCGGCGTCGTCTGTGGTCCGTTCGAGACCGAGAGGTTGACCGTCGAGCCCTTGGTCGCGGTCGAGTTGCCGCTCGGAACCTGGCTCACGACGGCGTCTGCCGGCTGGTCGCTCTCGACGCTCGTCCGCGCGACGGCGAAGCCGGCTGCCTGCAGCTGCGCCGACGCGGTCGCATAGTCGAGCCCGACGACCGGCGGCACGGCAACCGGTTTCGGCCCAGTCGAGTAGTTGATGCGCACGGTGGCTCCGGACACGAGAGGCGTACCGGCCTTCGGATCCTGCGCTGTGACGACATTGGACGGTTTCTCCGATGGAACGCCGATGCTCTTCGCCCTCAGCCCTGCCTCTGTCAGGCGCGTGACGGCATCCGAGAGCGAAAGTCCGACGACACTAGGCGTCTTCACGGTCGGCTTGCCCGTGGAGACGAGGATCGTGACGATGCCTCCGCGGTCGAGGCTCGTGCCCTCGGTTGGTTGCTGCTCGTAGACGATGCCGACGGGCGTGTCGTTGCTCGGAAGACGTCGCACCTTCGGCTCGAAGCCGTCGGCGGAGATGAGGTCGACCGCCTTGCGCTCGACGATTCCCGTGTACTGCCGCACGGGCAGCGGCTTGTTGTTCTCGATCTGGTTCTGCACGTTGTCGTACAGGAAATAGCCTCCGACGGCGATCGCGAGCACCGCACCGAGCGCGAGCAGCCACGGCCAGATGCTTCGCCGCCGCGAGACCGATCCGTCGTAGGCGCGGTAGCGGTCGCCGCCGCCGAAGACGCCTCCGCCCGCTGCACCGCGCGGCGCCATCTTCGTCGCCGTCGTCTCGTCGAGTGCGCCCGCCCCGGCCAGGACCATCGTGGCGGCGTTCTCGGTATCGCTCCCGACACCCTCGCCGCGCGCGACGAGCTCGAGGTCACGATCCATCTCACCGGCGTTGCGGTACCGGTCGGCAGTCTCCTTCGCGAGGGCGCGCAGGACGACCAGGTCGAGGTCCCGAGGGATCTCGGGTCGGAGATCGGATGCGGCGGCCGGTGTCTGGGAAAGGTGCTTCATGGCGATCTCGACCGGCGTCTCGCCCGTGAACGGAACGGCGCCGGTGAGCAGCTCGAAGAGGACGATTCCCGTCGAGTACAGGTCGGAGCTCTCGTCGACCGGCGCGCCGCGCGCCTGCTCCGGAGAGAGGTACTGCGCTGTGCCGACGATCGAGCCGGCCTCCGTCATCTCGCTCGCCCCGGCGCGGGCGATGCCGAAGTCGGCCACCTTGACGCGCCCCTCGCGGTCGACGATCACGTTGTGGGGCTTGATGTCGCGGTGGATGATGCCGTTGCGGTGCGCGTAGCGAAGGGCGGCGAGGATCTGGCGCGTGTACGAGATCGCAACGGGCACGGGACAGTGGCCGCGGGTGACGATCAGCTCCTTCAGCGTCCGTCCCTCGATGTACTCCATGACGATGAAGTACGACCCGTCGCTGACTCCCCGGTCGTAGATCGAGACGATGTTCGGGTGCGATAGCCCCGCGGCGTGTGTCGCCTCGCGCCGGAAGCGCTCGACGAACTGCTCGTCGCTCGCATATCGCTCGTGCAGGATCTTGACGGCGACGCGGCGGCCGAGCTCCTGGTCCTCGGCAAGCCAGACGTCCGCCATCCCGCCCGAGCCGAGCTTGCGCTCGAGGCGATAGCGGCCTGCGAAGAGTGTTCCGGTGAGATCGCTCGTCGTCATGAGTCTCCGTACGTTAGGGATTCGCCGTGGGTGCCAGGAGCGCCTGCATGACACGCCGAGCGATCGGCGCGGCCGTCGCGCCGCCCGTGAGCGACTGGTTCTGCAGCACGACGGCGATTGCGAGTTGCGGCTTGGCGCCGTACGGGCCCGCGAAGGCGATGAACCATGTCGTGTTGCTTCCGCCGATGCCGGTTTCGGCCGTTCCGGTCTTGCCGCCGATCTGCAGGCCCGAGATCTGGGCTGAGGTGCCGGTGCCGGCCTGCACGGCTCGCACCATCATCGCTGCTACGTCGCGGGCGGTTGCCGGGGAGACGGCGCGGCGGATCGCCGTCGGCCTCGTCCGCTCGAGCGTCTTGCTGTTGGGAGAGACGATGTGGTCGACCACGTTCGGACGCATGAGAATGCCGCCGTTCCCAATCGTCCCTGCCACCATCGCCATCTGCAGCGGCGTCACGAGCAGGCGCTCCTGTCCGAACGCCATTCTTCCCGCGTCGACGTCGCTGTCGCGCTTCGGGTCGAACAGCTTGCCCCGGCGGTAGAGGCCACTCGGGAGGCGCTCGCTGTCCGGGGTCTCGAGCGGAGGGCGGTCGTAGAACCCGAACTTCTTGGCCTGCTTGACGATCCGCTTCGCCCCGAGCTTGAGGCCGATGTTGCAGAAGACCGAGTTGACCGAGTACTGGAGCGCGGTCGCCAGCGTGATGCTGCCGAAGGGCCGCTCGGTGTCGAAGTTGTTGACGCGCTTCCCGTACACCGTGCAGTAGCCCGGGTCGACGAAGCCGGACGTGGGTGTGTACTGCTTCGATTCGAGCGCGGCGGAAGCAGTCACGACCTTGAAGGTCGAGCCCGGAGGGTAGAGACCCTGGGTTGCGCGGTTGAGCAGCGGCGAGGCAGGCTTGCAGCTCGCCGTGATCCGCTCGATCCTGCCGAAGTTGGATTCCACGTCGTTCGGGTCGTAGCTGGGCGACGAGACCATTACGCGAACCCTGCCGTTGCGCGGATCGAGCGCCACGACGGCACCGCACTGAGAGCCGAGTGCGTCGAGTGCCTCCCGCTGGCCGTTGAGATCGATCGTCGTCACGACGCTGTCGCCGATGATCGGCTTGCCGTTGAGCTTGTCGAGTGACCGGTCGACGAGGGACGAGAGGCTCCGTGCGGAGCCGGTGAGGGCGCCGTTGAGCGACCGTTCGAGACCCGTACGCGAGCGTGCAGCAGTCGAGTAGCCGACGACGTGGGCGGTGAGACGTCCCTGCGGGTAGGTGCGGAGATAGAACGTCTTGCCGTTGACGACCCGCTCCCGGTTGCGGGCGAGCACGCGCGACGGAGAGAGGATCAGGCCGCGCTTGATCTGGAACTGGGCCACCCGCTGGATCGCGTTGTCCTGGCGCTCTGCGAGTCCCGGCCGCGCCCACGTCTGCCAGTAGGTCGTCGCCACGATGAGCACCACGAGGAGCCCCATCGCGACGCCGCCCACCCGTACGATCTGGCGGTTCATCCGCTCTCTCCCTTGGCCGTGGCGCGGTTCGACACGAGCAGCAACAGCGCCAGCAGCACGAAGTTGGAGACGATCGAGGAGCCGCCGTACGAGACGAACGGCAGGGTGATCCCTGTCAGCGGCACGACCCGCAGGACGCCGCCGACGATGATGAACGTCTGCAAGGCGAGGCCGAACGTGAGCCCGGTCGCGAGCAGCTTCGAGAAGCCGTCCTGGGCGATCAAGGCGATGCGCATGCCGCGTGCGGCGATCACCATGAACAGCAACAGCAGGGCCGCGGCGCCGACGAGGCCGATCTCCTGCGCGATCGCGGAGTACACGAAGTCCGTGTTGAGCAGCGGGATCAGCTGCTGGCCGTCGACGGTCTCGAACGTGCCCTTCCCGAGCCCCGTGCCGCCGTAGCCGCCGTTGGCGATCGAGTACAGGCTCTTCACGAGCTGGTACGAGTCACAGTTCTGCCGGTACTCGAGCTTCCCGTTGATCGCGCAATAGATCTTGTCGTCGGTCCAGGGGTGCAGCCACACGGTGACGCGCTGGTGCACGCGCGAGAGGGAGTTGTAGAGCGCGGCCGACCCGGCCAGGAACAGCGCCAGGCCGGCGCCGACGTACACGACGCGGCCCGTCGCCGCGTAGACCATCGCGAGGAAAATTCCGAAATTGAGCAGCGCCGAGCCGAGATCGCTCGTCTGCACGAGCACGAGCATGGCGGCGCCCCAGATCGCGAGCAGCGGTCCGAGATCCTTGAGCCGCCCGCGCGCGAGCGCCTCCCGCTTGTCGCGCAGATAGCCGGCAAGGAAGATGATCAGCGCGATCTTCGCCAGCTCGCCGGGCTGGAACTGGAGCGGCCCGACGTGGATCCACAGCTTGACGCCGTTGACCTCACGACCCAGATGGGGCACGGATGGCAGCAACAGCAGCACGACGGCCGAGACGCCGAACAGGTACTTGTAGCGCTCGAGCACGCGGTAGTCCCAGCGCAGCCACAGCAGCGTCGCGGCGAAGGCCCCGATGCCGATGGCCACCCAGACGGCCTGCTTGCGGGCGTCGGCCGGCCCGAGACGGTAGATCACGGTCAGGCCGACTCCTGTCAGCAGCCCCGCGAGCGGCAGCAGCGTCGGATCGGCATAGGGGACCGTGATCCGCGCCACGACGTGCGCCACGAGGTAGAGGCCGAAGACGGCTCCGACGTAGCCGAGCCAATCCAGCGAACCGAATCCGTTCGCCGCGATCGAGACGCTCGCAAAGGCAGCGGACGCGACGAGCCCTGCAAAGATGAGGTTGAGGAGCTCCCTGTTGCGTGTGGTCAACGTCCGAGGCTCCACCAGATCACGAGCAGCGCCGCCGCGAGCCCGATCAGAATCGCGGCGAGCGCCAGCCAGCGCCCGCCGGCCTTCGCGCCGTGACGCTGGACGAGCCCGGACGTCGCGTCGGCCGGCGGCGGGAGCGGGAGGGCCTGCTCGGCTGTGTCTGCGTCCGGCTCGGGCTCGGAGCGCTCGTCGGGCTCCTGCCGGGGAACGGGATCGCCCTCGACGATCTCGAACAGCACGACCGTGATGTTGTCGATGCCGCCGCCGTCGTTCGCGGCGGCGACGAGCCCTTCGGCTGCTGCGTCCAGATCATCGCGATCGCCCGTCAGCACGTCTGCGATCTCCCGGTCGCGGACGATGTCTGTGAGGCCGTCCGAGCAGATCAGATAGAGGTCTCCCGGCGCCAGCGCCAGCGTCAGGGTATCCACGTCGACGCTCGCCTCCGTTCCCACAGCTCGCGTGATCACCGAGCGATGTGGATGCTGCTCTGCCTCCTCAGGCGTCAAGCGCCCGGTGCGCACGAGCTCGCCCACGAGCGAGTGATCGTCGGTCAACTGCTCTAGAGCCCCGTCTCGCAGGCGATAGCCGCGCGAGTCGCCGACGTGGCCGATCGCGACGACGCCGGCCGCTTCGTCGACCAGGAGCACGGTGGCCACCGTTCCCATGCCGGCGGTCGCAGGATCCCCGAGCGCTTGCCGGTAGATGCGCTCGTTCGCGTCGCGCAGAAGCGCCGCCACGGCTTCCTCGCCGTGAGCGTCGGCAGGCCGTTCCTCGAGCGCCGCCGCGGTCAGCCGCGACGCAATCTCTCCCGCCTGCGCGCCGCCGACGCCGTCGGCCACAGCGAACAACGGCGGGTCGCAGACGAACGTGTCCTCGTTCTGCAGGCGGCGACGGCCGGTGTCCGTCAGGGCGCTTGCGCGTCCGATCCTCACGCTTCCACCCTCAGGTCGGTCTGTCCGATCCGGATGATGTCGCCCGCCAGCAGCATTCGCGCCGTCGTCACGCGCGCTCCATTGACGAAGGTCCCGTTCGTCGACCCGATGTCCTCGACCCAGAGCCCGCCGGCGCGGGGCTCCAGCATCGCATGGCGGCTCGAGACGAAGTCGTCGCCGTCGAGCCGGACAGCGTTTTCGCCGCCGCGGCCGAGCCGGATCTGCCTCGCGACCTCCAGCGTGCTGCCGACCTCGAGGGCGGGGCTGCTCATCACGAGCAGACGGGCCGCCGGGCTCTCGATGACAGGCTGGTAGCGCGCGCGGAGAGCGTCCGCTTCGTGGGCGCCGATCACGATCGACTCCTGTGGGGCCGTGCGTAGATCGCGTGTAGCCGAGCGGACGACGGCCCAGATGAACAGGTAGAGGAGCACGAGAAACGCGATCTTGAGGGCAAGCAGCGCCTCCTCGGCGTCGATCGCGCCGACGGCGGCGCTCACGGCAGCGTGCGGCCGAAGACGATGTCCGTCGCGCCGATCGTGATCCGGTCACCGTCGGCGAGCTTCTCCCTCGTGATCCTGCGGCCGTTCAGCTCGGTGCCGTTGGTCGAGTCGAGGTCGGCGACCCAGTACGTCGCACCCTCCTGCACGATCTCGGCGTGGCGCCGGGAGACGTTGGTGTCGGAAACAGTGATGTCGCACTCCCGGGAGCGGCCGAGCACGACGAGACGCGCGGTGAGCGGATGGACGCGGCCGTTGACGGTCAGTGTCACGAGCTCCCGCTCGGGTTCGGGGACAGGCGCATCGTCAGGGGCATCCTCTGCGACGTCTCGCGATCGGTAGACCATGGTCGCGGCGGGAGCCGGATCGAGGTCAGGCAGCTCGGGCGCCGGCACGGGAATGGGCGGTGAAGGCGGCGACACCTCGGGAACGGGGTCGGCGGGCGGGCCCGGGATCGACACGGCCAGGCCGGCCCGTTCTGGATCGACGGGGGGCAGCGGTGGCAGCGAGGTATCGGGCTGCGCGACACGAGTGGCGATGCCGAACTCGCCGATTGCGAGATCGACGTCCGTCTCCATCGCCACCCGTGGCGGAGTCAGCAGCGCGTATCCCTCGCGCCGGGCATGCTCCGTGAGGTACTCCTGCAGCTCACCGATCAACGACCCCTCGTACGAGGCGAATTGCTCTCGGTCTCCCTCCGACAGGTAGACCGTGTACTCGTTCGGGACGTACACGCGAGACACGGAGACGGAGCGGTGCTCGTCCATCTCTTTTGCGAGCTTCCTGGCGAGCTCGACGGGCTGGACATGCGTGCGAAAGGCTCGCCCGAAAACGCCCTCGAACAGGCCCTCGATCTTGCTTTCAATGGTCCGCAGGACACTCATTGGCGGGGGGAGGCCTCCTGCGTGCTAAGGGTAGCGGCCGCCCTGGGGCGGCAGCGTCGCGAGGATGCCGCACAGCGCCCAGGTGCCGAGCACGATCGAGAGCGCCGGAATCGATGGAGCGGCGAGCAGGATCATCCCCAGCTGACCCACTCCCAACACGGCGATTCCCCAGAGGCCAAAGCGCCGTGCAGTCGGCAGCAGCACCGCCACCGCGGCGAGCGTGAGCGCGGTCGTCAGGAGGGCCGCGTTTCCGGCCAGCACCGTGGTCACGGCCTGCCCGACGTCCGTGACGCGCGTTGTCCCTGCGAGGCCGAGATCGCCGATGTGCGCTCCGGTGAGCGGCAGCGGCACCCCGCGCAACCCGGCCACGAGGGCAGCCGCCAGCACGCCGGCGAAAGCGTTCGCTGCTCGGCGCACCGGACCGCGCGCCGGCTGGACAGCGAGCGGCAGCAGGGCGAGCGCTCCGAACGACGCGAGCAGCGGGCCGGCGACGAAGAGCAGCCCGGCGCGGGCGTCGCGCCAGCACAGCGCCAGCCACCCGACCGCGACTGCTACGTACGCGAGGGCCGCAGCCTGCGCGATATTCCCGAGTGGGAAGACCGGTACGAACAACGTGATTGCGAGACCAAGACGAGGTGCGCGCATCATGGCGAGGCCCGCAGCGATCGCCAGCAGGAGCACGAGGCCGGGCGTCCAGAACGGCAGCAACGTGGCGGCGAACACCGTCGAGAGCGCCGCAAGTGCGGCGGGGACGAGCTGCCGCTCGATCGGCACGGGAACCGCCGCTGGCTTTGCGGCCCGGTCGGGTCTCGCTTTCGTGACGTATCGCGACCGCACAGCCTCCGAGCGCGCTGCACGCGGGGCGGCGAGCGCCTCCCGGAGATGGACGGCGAGCCGCTCAGCAGGTGGTCGCCGCGCCGGCTCGACTGCGAGCGCAGACTCGATCACCTCGACCAGCACGGGCGCGAGATCGGGCCGCTGAGTCGAGATCGGCGGCGCGCCCGCTTCGATCGCGGAGGCGACCTGCGGCAGGGGTACGCCCCAGAACGGGTGTTGCCCGGCGAGCGCTTCCCAGAGCAGCACCCCGACGGCCCAGACGTCGCTCGCTGCTGTGGCCTCGCCGCCACAAAGCCGCTCGGGCGAGATGTAGGCGAGGGTTCCCGGCACGTCGCCGACGGCCGTCAGCGTATCGGCCTCGTCGAACTGGGCAAGCCCGAAATCGAGGAGCCGCACGGAGACCTCGGTCTTCTCCTCGACGAGCACGTTGGACGGCTTCACGTCGCGGTGCACGATCCCGAGGCGGTGTGCATGGGCCAGGCCGTCGAGGATCTGCGCCGATGCCTCGACCGCGTCGCGGTCGGTCAGCTTGCCGGCGCGCAGCGCCTCTCGCATCGTCGTGCCTTGCACGTACTCGTAGGCGATGTAGACGTGGCTGCTGTCGCCCCCGAAGTCGTAGGCTCGCACGCACCGCTCGTGGCGCAGCCGCGAGGCGGCCTCCATCTCTCGGGCCGCACGTGACGCACGCTTGCCCTCGCGAGGAACGATCTTGAGGGCGATCTCGAGCCCTGTGCGCTCATCGCGGGCGAGCCAGACGGAGCCGGAGCCGCCCCGTCCGAGCGGTCGGAGGGGGCGATAGCGGTCGAGGACGAGCTCGCGATCGGGAAGGGCAGACACTGCGTTCGACACGGTCATCGCCTTTTCGCCGCCGCAGGGGCCATCCCCTCCTGGCCGCAACATCCCGTAGACTCGGGCCCGTCCCCGACGGGAGTGCATGCGTGAGCTCACACGATGACGACATTCTCGACTTCGACTTCTTCGAGGAAGAAGCGACACGTGAGACGCAGGGACAACCCCGTCCGGGTGCGGACCCAAGCGCTCCTCAAACAGGCGGGCGCGGGCCACGCCGGCCACGGTTTCGGGCACCGCAGGGCCTGACGCCGCTGCTGCGGCTGATCGGTCTCGTCGCCTTCGCGATCGTGATCGTGGTGCTCCTCGTCGTCTGGGCTCAGGGGTGCTCGAGCGACAAGGAGCGCAACACCTACAACGACTACATGGGCGAGATCGGCGGCGTCGGCTCGAGCTCTGCCAAGATCGGCACCGATCTCGGCGAGCTGCTCACGACGCCCGGCCTCAAGCAGGCCGAGCTCGAGACCAGGCTGAGCGGCCTGATCCAGCGAGAGCAGCAGAACGTGGAGGGAGCGCAAGGCTTCGACGTCCCGGGGCCGTTGCGGCCCGCCCACGAGCATGCGGTCGAGGCGCTGCAGTTCCGGGTCTCCGGCATGCAGGGACTGCTCGGAACCTTCAAGGCGACGAAGTCCGCGGACACGAAGAACGCGACTGCCGCGGGCGAGCAGCTCTCGACGCAGGCCCGCCGCCTCGAGACGAGCGATATCGTCTGGCTCGATCTCTTCCGCAAGCCCGCACAGGCGACGGTTCGGGACAAGAACCTGACCGGCGTGAGCGTGCCTGCCTCCATCTTCGTCGAGAACGTCGAGCTCTACACGACCAGGTCGATGACCTCGATCTGGCAGCGCATCCATGGTGCGTCGACGGGCGGCACCGCCGCCGGCGTGCACGGCACCGGCCTTCAATCGACCAAGGTGCTACCGGCGGGCACAATCCTCCCGACGGGGACGGAGACCACGATCAAGGTGTCAACTGCGCTCGCGTTCGAGGTCAGCGTCAAGAACACCGGCGAGAACCAGGAGGTTCGGGTGCAGGTGACGCTGACGATCCCGAAGGGGACGACCCCGATCGTGAAGAAGCAGACGATCGACCTGATCGACGTCGGCGAGGTCAAGACGGTCACGTTCCGGGACTTCCCAGCGGTGCCGTTCGGCGAGAAGACGACGCTGCAGGTGAGCGTGAAGCCGGTTCCCGGCGAGGTGAAGACCGTGAACAACAGCGCCGAGTATCCCGTCATCTTCTCGCTCGAGTAACGGTATGTCCGTCGAGCTTGCCGTAGCCATTGCGGCGGGAGCGGTGGCGGCGATCGCAATGCTTGCCGTCATCGTGCTCGCACGCAGCGTCCGCCGTCTGCACGCAGGCCAGCGCACCGTGCTTGCGGGGTCGTCACACGACATGGTGGACTTCGCCGTCTCGCTCCAGGGTCGCATCGACGATCTGCACCGGGCCGTCGACGAGGTTGCCACGGGCCTCTCCCGGGTGGACAGGCGTGTCGACGGTGCCTTGAGCAATACCGCGGTCGTGCGCTATGACGCCTACGAGGACACGGGCGGCCAGCAGTCCGCCTCCTTTGCGTTCCTCGACGCGAACCGTACGGGCACCGTGGTGACCGCGATCCAGGGTCGCGACTACGCACGCATCTACGTCAAGGATCTCGACCGCGGCAAGGCGTCCGTGCCACTGTCGCCCGAGGAGCAGGAAGCCGTCGAGCGCGCCATGGCCCGCTGACGCGAAGGACGGCGCCACCAGGTCTGTCGCCGCTGGTACGCTCGCCCGACTGTGCAGCAGGTTCTGGTCCTGAACGCGAGCTATGAGCCGTTGAACGTGTGCTCGATGCGTCGAGCGCACGTGCTCGTCTGGAAGGGCAAGGCCGAGGTGATCGAGAGCCACGGCAGGCCGCTGCGCTCTGCGGCGAGCGCGTTCGTGCGCCCACATGTGATCAGGCTTCTGCAGTACGTGCGCGTCCCGCGTGCGATCAAGCGACGCATCTCGCGCCGCGCCCTGTTCGCCCGCGACGGGTGGAAGTGCGTCTACTGCGGGACGGGGTCTGGACGACTCACGCTCGACCACGTGATTCCGCGGTCGCGAGGTGGCGATTCCGTGTGGGAAAACGTGGTCACGGCCTGTGCACCATGCAACCTACGCAAGGGCGACCGGCTCCTCGAGGAAGCGGCGATGTCGCTCCCTCGTCCGCCGCGGGCGCCGGCGCCGGTGCTGTTCATCCGGCTCGCGACCCAACGGGTGCCCGAGAGCTGGCGGCAGTACCTCCCGAGTCTCGAAGCGGCGTAGGCAGACGTCCAACACGGCCGGCGGGCGTGGTTCAGCGATCCGCGCGATACGAGCCGAACACGCGTACATGCGTGGTGAGGTCACGCAGCTCGCGCAGCGTGGCCGAGATCTCGGGATCGAGCGGATGCCCGGTCAGGACGGCGTCGAAGCGATAGCTCCACGGCGTGGAGGGAATCGGCCGGGAGACGAGCAGGTTGAGGTCGATGCCGTGTCGGGCGAGCGGCTCGAGCGCACGCAGAAGCGCTCCGGGACGATGGTCGGTGGTGAACGAGAATGCGGTCCGCCACTGTCCGTCGCGGCGGTCGAGGCGCGTGTAGGGGGCGATCGAGACGAACCGGGTGTACGCCTCGGGATGGTCGCCGACGTTCCCGTCGATGATCGCGAGGCCGTTGATGCGGGCGGCGCGCTCGCTTGCGATCGCGACGATGGCCGGGTCGCCGATCTTGGCCACGATCGTTGCCGCGTCGCCGGTCGTCGGGGAGGCGACCGCCGTCACGTGCGGCATCGAAGCGAGCAGGCGCCGACACTGGTCGAGCGCCACGGGGTGCGAGTGCACCTCGCGGATGTCGGCGAGGGCGATCTCGGCAGGTCCGACGAGGCAGTGGTTCACGGGCAGGATTGCCTCCGCCACGATCGAGAGCGCCGATTCGTACAGCAGGTCGTGTGTCTCGGCGACGGGCCCGACGAGGGAGCTCTCGATCGGCAGCACGCCGTACGAGACGCGGCCCGACGTCACGGCGGCGACGACGTCGGAGAACGTGGGCACGGGGACGAGGCGAGCGGCGGAGAAGAGCCGGTCACACGCGGCGGCAGAATGCGCGCCTTCGCGGCCGGGGTAGGCGACGGTGAGGTCGTTGGCTGTCATGCGGGAGGCGCCTTTCGGTCGAGACGAGCCGCCGAGGAACTCAGCTAGCCGGCGCGGGGCGGATGGTCGAAGGCGCCGGCTAGCCCGTAAAGGCGAAGCCGAAGGACGCGAAGCCGAACGAGGAGGAGTATCCCACCGGAGTTCGCGTCATGGTCACAGCGTACGGGCACCGTCCAGCGCGTGCAACACGGCGTCGCCGAAGCCGGAGGTCGTAGCACTTCCGCCCAGGTCGGGGGTCGGCGCCTCCGCGAGCGCGACGTCCACGGCACGCTCGAGGGCCAAGGCTTCGCCGTCTCGGCCGAAGCCGTGCGAGAGCATCAGGGCGACCGAGCGCAGCATCGCGGCGGGGTTGGCAAGACCTTGGCCGGCGATGTCGGGCGCCGATCCGTGGACCGGCTCGAACAGGCCCGGATCCGCGTCCCCGATCGATGCCGACGCGGCAAGCCCGAGCCCACCCGTGACGGCTGCGGCGACGTCCGAGAGGATGTCCCCGAAGGTGTTCTCGGTCAGGACGGTGCCGATCGTCTCGGGCGCCTGCACGATCGTCATCGCGAATGAATCGACGAGAGCATGGTCGAGCGGCACGTCGGCGTAATGCGTCGCCCCCATCTCGGTGACGACCTCGCGCCACAACTTGGAGGTCTGCATGACGTTGACCTTGTCGACCGAGGTCAGCCGTCCTCCGCGTGCCCGAGCGATCTCGAAGGCGCGATGCGCGATCCGCTCCACCTCTGGCTTCGAGTACTCGCAGGTGTCGAACCACGTCCCGTCGTCGCGGATGCCCTTTTCGCCGAAGTAGAGGCCGCCGACGAGCTCGCGCACGATGATCATGTCGATGCCGTCACCCCGCGCCGGGCGGAGATTCGCATAGACGCCGAGCTCCCGCCGTAGTCCGAGCAATCCCTGCTCGGGACGCACCGGCTGCCCCTCGAGCTCCGGGAGCCCCACGGCTGCAAGCAGCACGGCGTCGGCCTCACGGCAGGCAGCGAGCGTCTCGTCCGGGAGCGGCGTGCCCTGCGCGAGGATGGCGTTGCCGCCGAACGGATGCTCGGCATGCTCGATTCCGAGTGCGTCGAGCACCCTGATCGCCTCGGCCATGACCTCGGGCCCGATGCCGTCGCCCGGTAGCACCGCGACGTGGGTCACGGCCACCGCCCGGCGCTCGTCGCCGTCCAGCCTTTGTGACACATTGTCACAAGCTGGGTAGTCGCGCGGTCGGGGCTCACGCGATTCCCCGCGCTCTCTCGAACGCGGTGATGGCGTCCTCGTGTTGGAGCGTGAGGCCGATGTCGTCGAGGCCGTTGAGGAGCCGGTAGCGCGTCGCCTCGTCGAATGCAAATGGGATCACCTTGCCGTTCGGAGCGGTCACGGTCTTTTCCTGGAGGTCGACAGTGATGTCGGACCCACGGTCGAGGTCGACCGCCTCCATGAGATTCTTGACGTCCTGCTCCGGCAGCTCGATGACGACGATCCCGACCTTGCCGGCGTTCGAGCGGAAGATGTCCCCGAACGATGGGGCGATGACGACGTCGAAGCCGTAGTCCTGGAGTGCCCAGGCGGCGTGCTCCCGCGAGGAGCCGCAGCCGAAGTTTCGCCCCGCAAGTAGGACCTTGGCGCCGGCGAACTGAGGCTGGTTGAGCTCGAACCCCGGCAACGGCTTGCCGTCGGCGTCGTAGCGCCAGTCGAAGAAGGCGAACTCTCCGTAGCCGGTGCGCTCGATGCGCTTGAGGAACTGCTTCGGGATGATCTGATCCGTGTCGACGTCGGGCCGGTCGAGCACGGCGACGCGCCCGTGAACGGTCGAGACGGCCCTCATGCCGCCACCGGGCCGGCGTCGAGCGTCCGCACGTCGACGAAATGGCCGTGGAGCGCCGCCCCGGCTGCCATCTGCGGGCTCACGAGGTGGGTGCGTCCGCCCCGGCCCTGCCGGCCTTCGAAGTTGCGGTTGGACGTCGAGGCGCACCGCTCGCCCGGCGCCAGGATGTCCGGGTTCATGCCGAGGCACATCGAGCAGCCGGCGAGGCGCCACTCGAAGCCTGCGTCCAGGAACACCTTGTCGAGTCCTTCCTGCTCAGCCTGCCGGCGCACCTGGGCGGAGCCGGGCACGACGAGCGCCGTCACCCGCGGATCGACCTTGCGCCCTGCGACGATGGCGGCTGCGGCACGGAGATCCTCGATGCGGGAGTTCGTGCACGAGCCGATGAAGACCCGGTCGATGGTGATGTCCTCGATCGCCTGCCCCGGGCGCAGCCCCATGTACTCGAGCGCGCGGCCTGTCGCGATGCGGTCGTCGGGGTCCGCGTACGAGTCGGGATCGGGAACCCTGCCCGTCACGGGGACGACCATGCCGGGGTTCGTGCCCCAGGTCACCTGCGGCGCGAGCTCATGGATGTCGATCTCGACATGCGCGTCGAACGTCGCGCCCGCGTCGGAGGCGAGCAGGCGCCAATCGTCCAGCGCACGCTCCCAGTCGGTCCCCGCGGGCGTGAACTCCTTGCCCTCCAGGTAGGCGAACGTGATGTCGTCGGGGGCGATCATGCCGGCACGTGCACCCCACTCGATCGACATGTTGCAGATCGTCATCCGCTGTTCCATGGTCAGCGACGTGACGGCCTCGCCGCCGTACTCGACGACGTAGCCGACGCCACCGTCGATGCCGACCTGTCCGATCGCGCCGAGGATCATGTCCTTGGCGGTGAGGCTCGACGGCAGCGGGCCGGCGAAGTCCAGCAGCATCGTCTTGGGGCGGCGCTGGTTCAGCGTCTGGGTCGCGAGCACGTGCTCGACCTCGGAGGTGCCGATGCCGAACGCGAGCGCGCCGAACGCACCGTGGGTGGAGGTGTGGCTGTCACCGCACACGATCGTCTTGCCGGGCTGGGTGAGGCCCAACTCGGGCCCGATCACGTGCACGATGCCCTCGTGCCCCGAACCGGTGGCGTAGAGGCGGATGCCGAACTCGTCGCAGTTGGCCTGCAGTGCGTCGAGCTGCGCCTTGGCCATCTGATCGGTGATGGGGCCCGGCAAGGTGGGGACGTTGTGGTCCATCGTCGCCGCCGTCAACTCGGGCCGGCGCACACGGCGGCCCGCGAGCCGCAGCGCCTCGAACGCCTGTGCGGAGGTGACCTCGTGCACGAGGTGCAGGTCGACATACAGCAGCGCCGGATCGCCCGGATCCTCGCGGACGATATGCGCATCCCAGACCTTCTCGAACAGCGTGCGGCTCACGCATCCATGGTACGCATCACACCCCCTCCGCATGCCGCGAGCTGCGGTGGCGAGGGGACGTGCGCTCGGCCCCTGAGCCGCGACCCTAGACCGCCGCCAGCACCTCGTCGACGAACGCGTCCGCGTCCGCCTCGATCGCGATCGGGTTGTACGTGTGCGCGACCGGGCCAGGCGTCTTCAGCCCGTCCCCGGTGACGAGCAGCACGACCCGGGAGCGCTCGTTGAGCTCGCCTGCGTCGATCGCGGCGCGCAGTGCTCCGAGCGTGACGCCGGTTGCGGTCTCGCCGAACACGCCGGTCCTCTGTGCGAGCAGTGCCATGTTCTCTCCGATCGCCTCCTCGGCCACGGCGTAGAGCGCTCCGCCGGTGGCACGGGCCGTCGACACGGCGAAGTCGCCGTCGGCCGGGTTCCCGATCGCGAGCGAGCGCGCGACCGTGTCCGGACGCACCGGCGTCACGCGCGCCCCCGTCTCGAAGGCGGTCACGACCGGGGCACAACCCTCCGCCTGCCCGCCGAAGAGCCGCGGCGCAGGGCCGTCGACGAGGCCGAGCGTGCGCAGCTCCCCGAATCCCTGTCCGACCTTGTGGAAGAGCGCGCCCGAGGCGACCGGGATCACGACGGCGTCAGGCGTCTCCCAGCCAAGCTGCTCGGCCACCTCGTATGCCAGTGTCTTCGACCCCTCGGCGTAGTACGAGCGCAGGTTGACGTTGACGAATCCCCACGGCAGCTCGAACGACAGCTCCACCGAGAGCCGGGAGCAATGGTCGTACGTGCCGTTGACCGCATAGATGCGGGGGCCGTACACCGCCGCCGCGGCAAGCTTCTCCGGCTCGAGGTCGGCCGGAACGAACACTGCCGCCTCAAGACCTTCGGCCGCAGCCCGTGCTGCGACGGCGCCTGCGAGGTTGCCGGTCGACGAGCACGAGAGCGTCTGGAAGCCGAGCTCTTGCGCCTTACGCGCGGCAACGGCGACGACCCGGTCCTTGAACGAATGGGTCGGGTTCGCGGTGTCGAGCTTGAGCCACAGCTCGGCGATGCCGAGCTCTGCGGCGAGTCGCGGCGCCGGCACGAGTGGTGTCAGCCCGGGAGCGAGGCGGGCGTCATCGGGCGGCGTCACCGGGAGCAGGCCGGCGTAGCGCCAGATCGAGGGTGGGCCGGCCGCGATTCGCTCCCGGGTGAAGGTCGCACGCAGCGTGTCCCAGTCGTAGACCGGGTCGAGCGGGCCGAAACAGGCCGAGCACGAGCCGGTCGCGACTGTCGGGTGCTCCGTCGCGCAGATGCGACACGAAAGAGAAACGGCGGGCAATTGAATCAACCTCCTGGTAGTCGCTCGACATCCGTCCGGGTTTGGCACCGCGCTCGCGTTCCTGGGGAACGTCGAGCCGGTTGCCGAGGCGTCACAGGGCCGGTCCCTCAGCCTCTCTCGATGCGGAGCGGGGGTTGCCCGCTTCCATCTCGCAGTGTAGCCATGTCAGACAGGGGTTGTCACGGCGCCCTCGGAGGCGGGGCGCACGAGCGCGGCGTACTTCGCCAGCGCGCCGCGCGTGACGCGGGCAGGCGGGGACACGTGATCGGCGAGCCGGGCGCGGATCTCATCGTCGGTCAGCTCGACATCCAGCCGGCGGCTGTCGACGTCGATCACGATCATGTCGCCTTCGCGCAGCGCGGCAATCGGCCCGCCCTTGACCGCCTCCGGGCAGACATGACCGGCCATGAACCCGTGCGTGGCTCCCGAGAAGCGCCCGTCGGTGACGAGCGCGACCTCGTCGGACAGTCCCTCGCCGACGATGGCGGCCGTCACGTGGAGCATCTCCCGCATCCCGGGCCCGCCGACCGGACCTTCGTAGCGGATCACGACGACGTCCCCGGCGACGATCTTGCCCGCCTTCACTGCGGCGAACGTCTCCTCCTCGGAGTCGAACACCCGCGCCGGCCCGCGGTGGTGCGAGCGCTCGGAGCCCGCGAGCTTGAGCACGCATCCCTCCGGTGCGAGGTTTCCACGCAGAATCGCGATCCCGCCACGCGACTTGATCGGCGTCTCGATCGGAACGATCACCTCCTGACCTTCTGACTCCACGGCCGCGTCTGCGATCTCGCCGAGCGTGCGGCCGTCGACGTTCGGGGTGGAAGGATCGATCAGCCCTGCCTTCTTCAGCTCGCGTGCGACGAGGGAGATACCGCCGGCCTTGTGCACGTCGGTAGCGACGAAGCGCCCGAACGGCTTCAGGTCGGCGACGATCGGCGTGCGCGCCGAGATCGCGTCGAAGTCGTCGATCGTGAAGTCGATCTCGAGCTCCTTCGCGATCGCTACGAGGTGGAGGACGCCGTTCGTGGAGCCGCCCGTCGCGGCGACTGACGCGGCGGCGTTCTCGAGCGACGCCTTCGTGATGATCGAGGAGGGCCGCACGTCACGACGCACGAGGTCGACGGCGAGCTTGCCCGCCTCCTCGGAGGCTGCCTTCTTCGATGTGTCGAGCGCGGGGATGTCGTTGCGTCCCGCCGGACTGATGCCGAGGAACTCGAGCGCGGTCGCCATCGTGTTGGCCGTGAACTGGCCGCCGCACGCGCCTGCAGCCGGGCAGGCGACGGACTCGAGCTCGTGCAGCTCCTCGGATGACAGTTTCCCTGCGGCGTGGGCCCCGATCGCCTCGTAGACGTCCTGGATCGTCACGTCCCGGCCGCGCCAGCGGCCCGGCGCGATCGAGCCCGTATAGAGGACGAGGCCGGGGATGTCGAGCCGGGCGAGCGCCATCACGGCGGCGGGGATCGTCTTGTCGCACGCGATCAGGCAGACGAGTCCGTCGAACAGATGACCGCGCGCCACGAGCTCGATCGAGTCCGCAATCGTCTCGCGAGAGACGAGCGATGCGCGCATGCCGGTCGTCCCCATCGAGACGCCGTCCGAGACCGCAATCGTGTTGAACTCCATCGGTGTGGCGCCGGCAGCGCGGATGCCTTCCTTCACGTGCGGCGCGAGAGCGCGCTGGTTGAGATTGCACGGCATCGTCTCGATCCAGGTCGTGCAGACCCCGATCACAGGCTTGGCGAGGTCCTCGTCGGTGAAGCCGACGCCCTTCAGCATCGAGCGCGCACCGGCGCGATCGGGCCCGTCGGTCAGTGCGGCGCTGTGCCGCTTGGCAGGATCGGAGGGTCGATCGTACGGTGTGCTCACGGTGCAGGGTCTCCTGTCTCGATGGGGTAGCCGTCCCGGCGGCACCACTCGCTGAACGAGCCGGGATACAGTCGCACGTCGTCGCGACCCGCGAGGACGAGTCTCTGGACGACGACACAGGCGGTGACGCCGGAGCCGCAATAGGCCACGAGCTCGTCAGGTCTCCGTCGCGGCCGCGGGCGGCGCCTCCTCGAACGGGGCACTGCGCGCTCCGGGGATGCGTCCGGCGACCGGATCGAGCGGCTCCTCGTCTCCGCGCCAGCGCCTTCGGTTGCGTGCGTCGTAGAGCACGAGCGCCGGATCGCCGAGGCGGTTCAGGATCTCCTCGGCCGAGACGACGTCGTCGGTCCGCTCCCGCGCGGAGAACGCGGTGACGGCCACAGCCGGGACATCCCGCGTCAGGGGCCCTGCGTAGCCCTTCAGGTCGAGGGTGCCGGCGGCTTCGTGACCGACGTGGCGCAGCAGCCACCAGCAGCGGGCCGCCCACCCGCTGCCGTCGTCGACGGCGAGCACGAAGGTGTCGTCGCGAATGCCGGCGCGCCCAAAGCTCAGAGCCAGTTCCTCTGGTGACGGCAGTGGATGGCGACCGCCGTTCGCCGCATCGGGTCCGATCGCGCTCAGCTCTGTCTCGGGATCGAGGTGGACTGCGCCGGGAATGTGCCCGTCCGCATACGCCGGACGTGGCCGGACATCCACCAGGCGGACGTTCACAGCGCTCCCCTCGGGGCAACTGCGAGCTCTGTCACCTCGTGGTGCGGGAACCGCTCGCGCAATGCGGTCGCGCAGGCGGGTGCGTCCGAGGCCCACGCGATCACGGTCGGACCGGAGCCGGACAACGTGGCGCCCTTGCATCCGGGCGGAAGCTCGGCACGGATCGACGTCAGCTCCGCCGAGTGCCGGTACGGCTCGTGCAGACGATCCCAGAGCCCTGCGGCGAACAACTCGGCATCGCCTGCCGCCGCTCCACTCCCGAGCAGTGCGGCCCGCGCCGCCGTTGCGGCAGCGTCTGCGTGGGCGACCATGGTGGGAAGCGTTCCGCGCGAGGCCGCAGTCGACGTGCGCGCGTGAGGGATGACGGCCACTGCATGGAGCGGCAACCTCTCCGCGATGCGGGACGCATGTCCGTCCCAGGTGATGCTGAGGCCGCCCAGGAGGGCGGCTGCGAGGTTGTCGGAGTGGCTCTCGAGCTCGAGGCCGGCGGCCAGCAGCTGCTCGATCGGGGCGGTGCCCGCCGCGGCCGTGAGTCCGAGCGCGATTGCTGCTGCTGACGAGCCGAGGCCGCGCTCGGGCGGAATCCGGTTCGTGAAGCGGAAGTGCTTGCCGGCCGCGTCGGCGAGGAGCGCATAGGCACGCACGGCGAGGTTCGACGCGTCGGCGGCGATCTCCCCGACACCCTCGCCCTCGACGGAGACGCCGTCGCCGTCGGTCACCTCCAGCTCGTTCCAGAGCTCGAATGCGACAGCGGCACAATCGAAGCCGGGGCCGATGTTGGCGGACGTGGCGGGCGCGCGAACGATCATCCGGCGGCAGCTTCGGCGATCGCGTCCGGGTCGGCTGCCACGTGCACCGGTGCCGGGGCGTGGGTCTCGGCGCTCGCCGGATCCTTGAGCCCGTGGCCCGTGATTACCACGACGACGGTCTCACCCGCCTCCGGCGGCTCGTGCACGAGCGCGGCCAGCCCTGCCGCGGATGACGGCTCGCAGAAGAGCCCTTCCACCTGCGCAAGGTCCTCCCAGGCGGCGAGAATCTCGTCGTCGCCGAGGGTCACGAGCCGCCCTTCCGTGTGCTTGATCGCTGCGGCTGCCGTCTGGGCGTGCACGGGCTCGGTGATCCGAATTGCCGTGGCCACCGTGCCGGCCCGGTCACGCGCCTCGCAGGCGATCAGCCTCGACGGCTGCCCGCCCAGCTCGGCAAAGGCCTGCCCGTAGGCCGTGGTGTTGCCACCGCCGCCGTACGGGAGATAGATCGCGCCGGGCGCGGCGCCGAGCTCTTCGACGATCTCGAAGACGGCAGTCTTCTGGCCTTCGCGCCGGTAGGGATTGACCGAATTGACGAGTGCGTACGTGCCTCTCTGCGCGAGCTCGCGCGCCGCGTCGAGCGCCTGGTCGAACGTGCCACGCACTTGGAGCACGCGCGCCCCGTACATGCGGGACTGCGCCACCTTGCCGGAGGCGACCGTACCTTCCGGCAGGAGCACGATCGCCGAGATGCCGGCACGAGCCGCATAGGCGGCCGCCGACGAGGCGGTGTTCCCGGTCGACGCGACGATCACGGCCCGCGCGCCTTCCTCCACCGCCTTCGAGACGGCGACGGTCATGCCGCGGTCCTTGTAGGAGCCGGTCGGGTTGGACGCCTCCCACTTCAGCCAGACCTCGGCGCCGAGCCGCTCCGACAGGCGCGGTGCGCGCAGCAGCGGCGTCGAGCCCTCTCCGAGCGATACGACAGGTGTGGCGTCCGAGACGGGCAGTCGCGCGCGGAAGCGGTCGATCAGCGCGATCGTCACGCCCAGCCCAGCTCTGCGACGCCACGGTCGGACACGACCGGTAACGCGCTCGCGTCCCCGCGCGACTCCGCCAGGGCCCTGATCGCCGAGAGCGCGGCGTCGACGCGACCGGCAGGGGCCTCGTGGGTGACCACGTGCAAGACCGCGCGACCCTCGGCGGGCTGCTGCACGAGGCGGGCCACGGAGACCCCCTCCGCAGCGAGCTCCTGGGCGATCCGGGCCAGCACGCCCGCGCGATCCTCGACCTCGAGGCGCAGGTAGAACGGCGACTCGAGCTCGCCTGCCGGGAGCTGCTCCAGCGTCCGCCAGACCGGGTCGTTCTGCAGGAAGCCGGTGCCGATCGTGCCGACGACCGACACCATGTCGGCGACCACGGCCGACGCCGTCTCGATGCCTCCCGCGCCGGGCCCTTCCAGGGTGATCTCCCGGATTGCGTCGCCCTGCAGCATGACGGCGTTGAACGCGCCCTCCACGGCTGCCAGCGGGTGGTGACGGTCGACGAACGCCGGCCCGACGCGAACGTCGACGCGATCGCCGACGAGCGTCGCGCGCCCGATCAGCTTCACATGCATGTCGAGCGCCCGCGCCGCCGTCACGTGGTCGAGCGTCACACCTTCGATCCCCTCCACGTCGACCCAGTCCAGCGGCACACGCGAGCCGAACGCGACCGTTGCGAGGATCGCGGTCTTCGCCGCCGCATCGAGGCCGCCCACGTCCTCCGTCGGGTCCGCCTCGGCGAAGCCGAGCCGTTGCGCCTCGGCCAGGGCGTCCTCATAGGAGCGGCCACCTTCCATCGCCGAGAGAATGAAGTTCGTGGTGCCGTTCACGATGCCGAGCACGCGGTGGACGTTCGTCACGACGAGCGACTCGCGCAGCACCTTGATGACCGGGATCGCGGCGCAGACGGACGCCTCGAAGCGCAGCTGCACGCCCCCCGCTGCCGCGGCCTCGAACAGGTCGGCGCCGCGCCTGGCGACGAGTTGCTTGTTCGCCGTCACGACCGGCCGTCCCGACCGCAGGAGCTCGAGAACGTAGCCGCTCGACGGGTCGACGCCGCCCATCACCTCCGCCACGACCTGGATCGCCGGGTCGTCGCGAATCGTCTCGAAGTCGTCGGTCAGGACGCCGGGCTCCGGCGAGAAGCCTCGGTCCTTGGTCGTGTCGCGGACGAGAGCGCGCGTGACGCGCAGCCGATGGCCCGTGGCTCGCTCGATCTCGTCGGCCGACTCCTCGAGCAGCCGGTGCACCGCGGCACCGACGGTGCCGTAGCCGAGCAGCGCTACCGGAACATCGACGGCTGCCACCTAGTGATCTCCGGCGCGGTGCATGAGCGAGCGCAGCTCCTTGCCGACGGACTCCAGCGTGGTCGCCGCCGCCTCGGCCCGCATGGACTTCAGGCGTGCCTCACCGTTGTCCATGTCCTCGACCCACTCGCGTGCGAAGGCGCCGCTCTGGATGTCGTCGAGGATCCCTTGCATCTCGTCGCGCACGTGCTCGTCGATCACGCGCTTGCCGCGTGTGTAGTCGCCGAACTCGGCGGTGTCCGAGATCGAATAGCGCATGCCCGCGAGACCGCCTTCCCACATCAGGTCGACGATCAGCTTCAGCTCGTGCAGGCACTCGTAGTAGGCGATCTCGGGCTGATAGCCGGCCGCGACCAGGGTCTCGAAACCGGCGCGCACCAGCTCTGCCGTGCCGCCGCAGAGCACGGCCTGTTCGCCGAACAGGTCGGTCTCCGTCTCTTCCTTGAAGGTCGTCTCGAGGATCCCAGCCCGTCCGGCGCCGATACCGACGGCGTATGCGAGCGCGATTTCGCGCGCATGCCCGGAGGCATCCTGCTGGACGGCAATCAGCGCCGGCGTCCCGTAGCCCTCGGTGAAGAGGCGGCGGACGACGTGGCCGGGGCCCTTGGGGGCGACCATGATCACGTCGTGCCCGACGGCGGGTGCGACCCGTTCGTAGAGGACGTTGAACCCGTGGGCGAAGAGGACGGCGCCGCCGGGCTCGAGATTCGGCTCGACGTGCTCGGTGAACACCTGCGGCTGCACCTGGTCCGGGAGCAGCATCGCCACGAGTTGCGCACCCTGCGTCGCATCGGCGACGGTGCGAACAGTGAGGCCTGTCGCCTCGGCTTCACCCCAGGAGGGCGAGCCCTCACGCAGGCCGACCTCGACCTGAATGCCGGAGTCGCGGAGATTGAGGGCGTGGGCGTGCCCCTGGCTGCCGTAGCCGATCACGGCCACCTTGCCGGGGAGCAGCCCGAGATCGCCGTCGCGAAGGATCGTCGCCATGCGTTCATTCACCTTTCGTCGTGGTGGTTGCCCTGCCGGAGCGTACGTCGTCCGTCGCTCAATTGATGGCAGACAGGCGGCGCGCCTGCCGCTTCGCGGACGCGCGGGCCATGCCGACGCGCCCGGTGCGAACGAGCTCCTGGATCCCGTGTGGCCGGGCCAGCTCCTGGAAGGCGTCGAGCTCCTCGGGCGTGCCCGTGAGCTCGAAGGTGACGGCCTCGGGACCGAGATCGGCGACGCGCCCGCGGAAGGCTTCGGCCATGGTGATCAACTCGGCCCGGCGATCGGGCGACGCGCTCACCTTGAGCAGCAGCAACTCCCGCTCGACCGCGTCGTCGGGAGCGAGCTCCGTCACGCGCAGGACGTTCACGAGCTTGTGGATCTGCTTCTCGATCTGCTCCAGGGAGTGGTGCTCGCAGTCGACACGGAGCGTGATGCACGACACACCCGGCCGCTCGGTCGGGCCGACGGCGAGCGAGTCGATGTTGAAGCCGCGCCGCGCAAACATGGTCGCAATGCGCGCGAGCGCGCCGGGCCGGTCTTCGAGCAGGACGGAGAGGGTGTGCTTCACGGCGTTGCCTCCACGGGATCCTCGTACTCCACCATGTCGAGGGCGGCGGCGCCGGCAGGAATCATCGGGAAGCACTGCTCGGCCGGATCGACGCGGCAGTCGATCACGACCGTGCGGTCGAGCGCGAGGGCCTCCTCGAGCGCCGGTTGCAGCTCTGCCTCCGACTCGACGAGCATGCCGACACCTCCGTATGCCTCGGCGAGCTTGGCGTAATCCGGCACCTGGCTGCCCAGCCCGACGTGCGAGCGCCGTCCGTCGAAGAACATGTCCTGCCACTGGGTGACCATGCCCAGGTAGCCGTTGTTGACGAGGACGACGATGATCGGGAGATCGTCGATCACCGCCGTCGTCAGCTCCTGGGCGGTCATCTGGAAGCAGCCGTCGCCGTCGACGCACACGACCTTCGCCTCCGGCCGCGCCGCTTTGGCACCGATCGCGGCCGGAATCCCGTAGCCCATCGTCCCCAGGCCACCCGAGGTGATGAAGTTTCGCGGCCGCTCGATGAGCAGGTACTGCATCGCCCACATCTGGTGCTGCCCGACGCCGGTCGTGAAGATGACGTCCTCGCCGGCGGTCAGCGCCTGCAGCGTCTCCATCAGCTTCTGCGGCTTCAGCCAGTCGCCGGAGGAGGAGTACTTGAGCGGAAACTCGTCGCGCCATTCTGCGATCTTGTCCAGCCAGGCCTCGGGAGCCCGGACGCCCGCTTGCCGGTGTTTGGCGATCTCGGCCGTCAGCTCGGCGACCGCCTTCTTCAATGGGCCGACAACGGGGATGTCGGCCTCCCGCAGCTTGGAAATCTCGGCGGGATCGATGTCGAGGTGCACGACCGTCGCACCCGGCGCGAACGCTGACAGCTTGCCGGTGACGCGATCGTCGAACCGGGAGCCGATCGCGACGAGCACGTCGCACGTGTTCATGGCGATATTCGACCACTTCGTCCCGTGCATGCCCGGCCAGCCGAAATGCAACTCGTGCGTCTCGGGGAAGGCCCCCTTGCCCATGAGGGTCGTGATCACCGGTAGCGACCCCGCTTCGGCGAGCTCGCGCACCTCCTCGCAGGCGTCGCCGTTGATCGTGCCGCCCCCGACGTAGAGGACGGGCTTCTCGGCGCTCGCGATGCGCCGGCCCGCCTCGCGGATCTGCAGTGGATGGACCTTGGAGGGCGGCCGCCAGCCGGGCAGGTCGACCGTAGCGGGGTAGGTGAAGTCGAGCTCCGCCTCCTGGACGTCCCGCGGCACGTCGACGAGCACCGGGCCACAGCGTCCGGTGCGGGCGACGTGGAATGCCGCCTTCATCACCGCGGGGATGTCCTTCACGTCCTGCACGAGCCACGAGTGCTTGACCACGGGCATCGTGATGCCGGTGATGTCGCACTCCTGGAAGGCATCGGTTCCGATCAGGGTCGTACGGACCTGGCCGGTGATGCAGACGAGGGGGGTCGAGTCCATCCAGGCATCGGCGATCGGCGTCACGAGGTTCGTGGCGCCGGGACCCGACGTCGCGATCGCCACGCCCACCCGTCCGGATGCGCGCGCGTACCCCTGCGCCATGTGACCCGCGCCCTGCTCGTGGCGCGCGAGCACGTGACGGACCGTCGTGCCGCGGGCCATCGCGTCGTACGTCGGCATGATCGCGCCGCCCGGGATGCCGAACATGACCTCGACGCCTTCGGCTTCGAGCGAGCGGAGGATCGCGTCCGCGCCGTTCATCTTCATCGTCCCACCCCCATCGCAAACTCCGTATCCCGTCGTGCGCTCGGGAGCAGTCCGAGCACGACGTCGACGAACTCTCGTGTCGTGGCGGCCACGCCGGGCCCGCTCATATCCGGCGTGCGGCGCGCCGACAACGCCACCGCCAGGCTTTCTTCTAGAGCCTGGGCCGCAGCCCTGCGCCCAACGCCCTCGTCCAGCAGCAACGCCGCCGCAAGCAGCATCTCGCTGGGATTGGCCACGCCCTGGCCTGCGATGTCGAACGCAGTGCCGTGGGTGGGGCCGAACAACCCCGGGCCGGATTGCGGTAGCAGCCCCGTCGCCGTCAGGTGGCGGCCGCCGGTGAGGCGCGGAGCGCCGAACAGCGCGTCCGCAAGCACCCGCTCGGTGACGACGACGTCGAGGCTGCCGGGATCGGCGGTGAGGGCGTGGAGTGCCGCGGCGAGGCTCAGGTGGCGAATGGCGACGCCGTCGTGCCGGTCCGGCATGCCGGTCCACCTGTGTCGCGCCACGCCCCGTTGACCCCAACGGAGGCGATTCGGCCCGCGTGCGATCGTGCGACGGCAAAGGCGCGCTCGAGCGCGCGATCCTCTGCTCCGTGATGCAGGGGCGCAACGATCGTGAGGGTGCCACCGCCGTCGAGGAGCGTCCGTGTCATGCACACGGCAAGATCGAGACCGGCCTTGACCCCGTCGAGTGCGGGCTCCATCGAGCCGGTGACGAGCACCGCGTCGGCCGAGAGAATCGCCTCGCGCGTCGCGGCAGGCAACGGGTGGCCGGCGCGGTGCAGCGCTTCGCCCCCGAAGGGTGGATGCACCTCCTCGACGAAGAAGCCGTGCTGGCGCGAGACCTCGGCAAGCGCACGGCTCGCCTCGGCCATCACCTCCGGGCCGATCCCGTGGCCGGCGAGACAGGCGACGACGACCGTCCGCAGCTCGTTCGCAGCCGGGCGGTTCACGCTGATGTCCTCGGTATCACGGTGCTGGATCGTCCTCTCTTCTACGGTGTAGCGGTCGGCCACGGGCGTACCGGTGGCGTCGTCTCGGTCGGCGTGTGCACCCGGTGAGCGGTGCGTGAGCGACAGTCTCCCCCTTAGCGGGGGAGAATGAGAATCAGCTCGATGCCGGCGCCGCGCGATACCGCGAGGCGCGGATCGCATACCTGAGGTGATACGGCGAGGCAGAGCATCGAACCGAAAGCATGCCTGAACAACGACCAGCTCGCAACAGGCGCCTCGTTGCGATGTGGTGGCCGCGCTTGTCAACGCCCGGCGTACGCTCTATCCTCGAAAGCGCGATGCGCACTGCGAATGGGATCCTCGTACCGCCTGCGGCGACGCCGGCGCTCAAAGCCGCCGCAGCGGCGGTCCCGTTCGCCATCACTGCGCCGCCGCGTACCGGCTAGTCGGCCTTCCCTCTCCTCCCGCCCCGCCGACTAGCTGAAGAACCACCCGGCGGGAGCGTCAATCGATGCGCGAGACAGGGAAGGCGGCTTGAACAGCACCACACGACACCCCTCGGACGACCGGCACCTCCTGTACGACCCGGCGGAGGAGCGCGATGCCTGTGGCATCGGCCTCGTTGCGGACGTCCGTGGTCGTGCGTCGCGCGAGCTGCTGGACCGCTGTCTCGCCGGGCTCGCGAGCTGTGTCCCACCGTGGCGCGTGGGCGGCGGACGGCGTCACGGGTGACGGCGCCGGCGTGCTGCTGCCGCTCGCTCCTGCGCTGACGGGGGAGCCGGGTGCCGGCATCGCAATGTGCTTCCTGCGTGAGCCCTGGTTGAAGAACATCGTGGAGGAGGCCTGCCGGTCGGAGGGCCTCGAACCCGCGGGGTGGCGCGAGGTGCCGCACGACGTCGCTGCGCTCGGCTCGACGGCGACCGCGAGCATGCCCCGCATCGTGCAGCTCTTGCTCGCCCCGTGCGCGCATGCGGACGCGGAGCTCCGCGCGTCGCGCGCGCGCCGGCGGGCGGAGTTGGTCGCGGGTGTGTACGTCGCGTCGCTGTCCTTCCGCACCGTCACCTACAAGGCTCTGTGCGCCGCAACCCAACTGGCCGCGTTCTACCCCGATCTCACCGATTCCGCGTATGCAGTCTCGTGGGCCGTGTTCCACCAGCGCTTCTCCACGAACACGGAGCCGAGCTGGGAGCGCGCGCAGCCGTTCCGGCTGCTCTGCCACAACGGCGAGATCAACACGATCGCGGGAAACGTCGCATGGATGGAGGCCCGCGAACGTGCGCTGGGCGGCGACGACGCCCTGGCGCCGGCGCTCGACCCGGGCGGCTCCGACTCGGCGCTGCTCGACAACGCGCTCGAGCTCCTGGTCCGAGCCGGCCGCGACGTGCGGGAGGCCGTGAGCCTGCTCGTGCCTCCGGCCTGGCAGCACGACCTGCGGCTCGACCCTGAGCTCCGGGACTTTCACCGCTACGGGGCGATGCTGGTCGAGCCGTGGGACGGCCCTGCCGGGCTCGTATTCACGGACGGCCGCATCTGCGGCGCCGCACTCGACCGCAACGGATTGCGTCCGCTGCGCGTCGCCGTCACCTCCGACGGAGTCGTCGCCGTCTGCTCCGAGGCAGGGGCGATCCCGCTGCCGGGAGGTGTCACAATCCGTCGCGCGCGCCTCGGCCCCGGCCAGGTGCTCTCAGTCGACCCCGTTCGCGGACTGCAGTTCGACGGCGAGCTCAAGCGCGAGCTTGCGGCTCGCAGACCATATGGAGCGTGGGTCGCCGAGAGCATCGAGCAACGGCCCGCCGGCGAGCCGGCGCCCGCTCCGGAGGCCGACCTGGGCCCCAGGCACGCGCTGTTCGGCTACACGCGGGAGGAGCTCAACGTGATGCTGCGCCCCATCGCGCAGACCGGTCACGACCCGGTCTACTCGATGGGGGACGACGCGCCGATCGCACCGCTCGCGGGCCGTGCCAGGCCGCTCGCCTCGTATTTTCGGCAGCGGTTTGCCCAGGTCACAAACCCGGCCATCGACCACACCCGAGAGCGAGCGGTGATGTCGGTACGGACCCTGCTCGGACCGCGGGCTGGGGCTCGACGTGGACGGGCCGCTGCCGCACATGCTCGAGCTGCCCGGCTTCCTGCTCACTCCCGCCGGGCTCGAGGAGCTGGCGCCGGTTCGCATTGCGATCACGTTCGGCGAGGGCGAGGGTCTCGGCGCAGCCGTCGAGCGGGTCGCCGACGACTGCGTCGCAGCAGTCGCAGGTGGTGCGGACGCTCGTATGCCTCACCGACGCCGAGGCCGGCGGCAGCCTGGCCGCGATCCCCTCGCTGCTCGCCGCCGCTGCCGTGCACGGGCGCCTGGTCGACGCAGGCCTGCGCACCCGGTGCTCGATCCTCCTCGAGAGCGACGAGCCGCGGGACACACACATGCTGGCGACGCTCCTCGGCTACGGCACCGACGCGATTTGTCCCCGGCTCGCCCTCGAGACGGTCGCTCACCTCGCCGCAATCGACAAGGTCGGTGGCGACCGGCCGTCTCCCGACGAAGCGCAGCGACGGCTGCTCGCGGCCCTCGAGGACGGTGTGCTCAAGGTGATGGCGAAGATGGGCATCTCGGACGTGGCGAGCTACCGCGGCGCCCGCCTGTTCGAGGCAGTCGGCCTCGACCGCCGATTGGCGCGCCGGTTCTTCGGCGGCACGCATTCGGCGATCGGCGGCATCGGCCTCGACCGGCTCGAGCACGAGGCGCTCGCGCGCCTGGCGGCCGCCAATGCGGAGACGATCCAGCTCGAGAACCCGGGTTTCTACAAGTTCCGGAACGGCGGCGAGCCGCATGCGACCGCACCCGACGTCGTCGCGGCGCTGCAGGAGAGCGTCTCGAAGGAGGGTATGAGGGCCGCGCACGCCCTTCGCGGCGCCGTGCGAAAGGGCAACTCGAAGCTGTACGAGGGCTTTGCGGCGATCGTCAACAGCCGGTCGCCGATCGAGCCCCGCGACCTGCTCGAGCTGGTCGCGACGGGCGAGCCCGTGCCGCTCGAGGAGGTCGAGCCGGTGGAGGAGATCGTGCGGCGGTTCTCGGGCGGTGGGATGTCACACGGAGCGCTCTCCGCCGAGGCGCACGAGACGCTGGCGATCGCGCTCAACAATCTGGGCGCGCGCTCGAACTGCGGGGAGGGCGGCGAGGATCCGGCGCGCTACCGGACGCGAGCGCAACTCGAAGATCAAGCAGATCGCCTCAGCCCGCTTCGGGGTCACCGCCGAGTACGTCGCCTTCGCGGAGGAGCTGCAGATCAAGGTGTCGCAGGGCTCGAAGCCCGGTGAGGGAGGCCAGATCCCGGCGCACAAGGTGACCGAGGAGATCGCGCGCCTGCGCAACACCCAGCCCGGCGTGTCGCTGATCTCGCCGCCGCCGCACCACGACATCTACTCGATCGAGGATCTGGCCCAGCTGATCTTCGACCTGCGGGAGGTCAACCCCGGCGCCGCGATCTCCGTCAAGCTCGTGGCGGTCAACGGTGTCGGCCTCGTCGCCGCGGGCGTGGCCAAGGCGCACGCCGACGTCATCCATGTCGCGGGAGCGGACGGCGGCACCGGCGCGAGCCCGCTGCCCTCGATCAAGCACGCCGGCGCGCCGTGGGAGCTCGGCCTGGCCGAGACCCAGCAGGCGCTCGTCGCGAACAACCTGCGCGGCCGCATCCGGCTCCGCGTCGACGGCGGCTTCAAGACGGGTCGAGACGTCGTCGTCGCGGCGCTGCTCGGAGCCGACGAGTACTCGTTCGGCACTGCGCTGCTGCTCGCCGAGGGGTGCTTGATGGTGCGGTCGTGCCATCTCGACACCTGCCCGGTCGGGATTGCGAGCCAGCGTCCCGAGTTGCGGGCAAAGTTCACCGGCACGCCCGAACAGGTCGAGGCCTATCTGCTGTTCGTCGCACAGGAGGTGCGCGAGTTGCTCGCGTCGCTCGGCTTCCGGCGTCTCGACGACGCAATCGGGCGGGTCGAGTGCCTGCGCCAGCGCCGCACCGGCGACCCGTCCGCGGATTCGCTCGACCTGGCCCCACTGCTCGGACGCGCCGGCGATGGGCACGCGCGCTACGTCGGCCTCCCGGTCCCACACGAGGGAGACCGGGTCGGCATGCTGCTCCTGGCGGCCGGGCGCGCGGCCGTCGAGGAGCCCCGGCTCGTCGAGCCGGGATATGCGATCACGAATGCGGATCGCGCCGTCGGCGCCCGGCTCGCTGGGCTCATCGCCCGCGAGGTCGGGCCGGGCCCGCCGCAGGGGCGGGTACGCGCCCGTTTCGAGGGCTCGGCCGGCCAGAGCTTCGGCGCCTTTCTCACGGCCGGGGTCGAGCTCGATCTTGTCGGCGAGGCGAACGACTACGTCGGCAAGTCGATGTCCGGGGGCCGGATCGTGATCGCGCCGCCCCCCGGCGATGCCGGCGAGCCCGTGCTGATGGGCAACACCGTCCTCTACGGCGCGACGGGCGGCGAGCTCTACTGTGCCGGGGCCGCGGGTGAGCGATTCGCGGTGCGCAACTCCGGCGCGACGGCGGTCGTCGAGGGCGTCGGTGACCACGCCTGCGAATACATGACACGTGGCGTCGTCGTCGTGCTCGGTCACCATGGGCGCAACCTCGGGGCCGGGATGACGGGCGGAGAGGCATTCCTGCTCGACCCCGACGAGCACCTCGTCAACAGCGAGCTGGTGATCCTGCTCGAGCTCGACGGTGACGACACCGAGAGACTCATGCGCCTGCTCGAGCGGCATCAGCGCGCGACAGGGTCGGAGCGGGCGGCGACGCTGCTCGGCGATCCAGCGCTGGCCTCGCGTTTCCGGCGTGTCGTGCCGCGACCGGCCGTGATCGAGCTCGGCGCGCGCCGCGAAGGGAGGCTCAGCGCCTGATTCTGCATAGATCGCAGAATTTATGCATACTATGCGTACCATGCCCTACGTCAGCATCGTCGGCGCGTCCGGCTACACCGGGCAGGAGACGCTCGACCGCGTGCTCGCTCACCCCGAGCTCGAGCTGGTCGCGATCGGCTCCAATTCGCTCGCCGGCCAGCCGGCAACGGCGCTCGACCCGCGCCTGAACCGCAACGGCGGCAGGCGCGTCCCGGTTTTCATCACCAACGAGGCAGCTCTCGCGTGTGAGGCGGACCTCACGTTCGTCTGCCTCCCGAACGAGGCGGCGGCGGCAATCGAGACGCCGTCGCGCGGCGTCGTGGTCGATCTCTCAGGAGCGCACCGCTTTGACGAGCCCTCGGTCTACGAGCGGTGGTACGGGTTCGAGCACCCTCACCCGGGCGACCTCGGCCGCTGGTCCTATGCGTTGCCCGAGCTCCTCCCGGCGCAGGGCAACCTGATCGCGAATCCCGGCTGCTATGCGACTGCGGCGCTGCTGGCACTCGGCCCGCTGAAAGACGCGATCGATCCGTCAGGCGTCGTCGTCGACGGCAAATCGGGCATGACAGGAGCGGGCAAGCTGCCGCGGTCGGCGATGCACGCCGGCAGCGTGCTCGAGAACTTCTCTCCGTACAAGGTGGGGGTGCACCAGCACGCGCCGGAGATCGGCGCGCACCTCGGATTCGAGGTCACGTTCGTCCCCCACCTACTGCCTATACGCCGTGGGCTGATCGCGACGTGCTACGTCCGCTCGACCGGACCCGATCTGCGCGCCCTGCTCGAGGAGCACTATGCGCGGAGCGCGGTGGTGTCTGTGCTGCCGGAGGGTGTCGTGCCCGAGCTCGCCCGTGTGCAGCACAGCGACGCCGCCGAGATCGGCGTGTTCCGGGACAGCGCCACCGACCGCACGATCATCGTCTGCGCGATCGACAACCTGGGCAAGGGAGCAGCGGGACAGGCGGTGCAGAACGCCAACCGCGTCTTCGGGTTCGCCGAGACGGACGGGCTGCGGCTGACCGGAGTACTCGTCTAGCGATGTCGGTGACGGCGGCCAGAGGCTTTGTCGCGAGCGGCGTCGCGGCGGGGATCCGGCCCTCCGGCAAGCCGGACGTCGCGCTCGTGCGATCCGTCGTGCCGGCAACCGGTGCCGCAATGTGGACGGCGAACCGCGTGCAGGCAGCGCCTGTGACGGTGTCGAAACGCCACCTCGCGCTGGCCCAGCCGCAGGCGATCGTGATCAACGCCGGCGTCGCCAACGCCGCTACCGGCGCGCAGGGCGAGGCGGACGCTGTAGCGACCGCGCAGGGCGTCGCCGCCGAGCTCGAGCTCGCGCCCGAGCAGGTCATCGTGCTCTCCACCGGCGTCATCGGAGCCCGGCTGCCGCTGGAAAAAGTACTCGCCGGCGCTCGCGCGGCCGCGCTCGCACTCTCGGCAGACGGTGGTGAGGCTGCGGCGAACGCGATCCTGACAACGGACTCCGGCCCAAAGCTGGCGAGTGCAGTGGGGCCGGGGTTCACGGTCGGCGGCATGGCGAAGGGCGCCGGGATGATCCACCCCTGCCTCGCGACGATGCTCGTCGTCGTCACGACCGACTATCCGCTCGCCGCCGGGGACGTCGACGCATTCCTGCGACCTGCAGTCGAGACCAGCTTCAACTGCATCTCCGTCGACGGCGATTGCTCCACGAACGACGCGGTTGTCCTGCTGGCCAGCGGCGCCGGCGACGCCGTCCGCAGCCCGGCTGCCGATGAGGCGTTCCGGGCCGCGCTGGGAACCGTCTGTGCGTCGCTTGCACGACAGGTCGTCGAGGATGGTGAGGGCGCGACGGTGGTGCTCGAGATTCACGTCGACACGGCGTCCTCGCAGGAGGAGGCCGTGGCCATTGCGCGCCGGATCGCCACATCGCCGCTCGTCAAGACGGCGGCCTTCGGGCACGACCCGAACTGGGGTCGCGTGCTGATGGCAGCGGGCTCGGCGCCGTACAACGGGGGCTTCGCGCGTCTCGACACGGAACGCCTCACCGTTGCCTTCGACGGCGTGCCCGTGTTCGCGGCCGGCGCGCCGACCGGGCGAGTGCCGGAGCTCGCAAGGGCTGCGTGCCGCATCGACCTCTCGCTCGGTCTCGGCGACGGCGAGGCCTCGTATCTCGCCTCCGACCTGTCCTACGACTACGTCCGCATCAACGCGGAGTACACGACATGAGCAGCTGCGCGCCGTGAGCCGGATCGTGTTGAAACTCGGCGGGCGCGTCGCGGTTCAGGCCGCCGAGCGCGTCCACGAGCTCCGGGCCGAGGGCCACGACGTCGTCGTCGTGCACGGAGCCGGACCGCAGATCACGGCAGAGATGCAGAGGCTCGCAATTGCCCCGTCGTTTGTCGATGGCCGCCGCGTGACGACGCCGGAGGTGCTCGAGATCGTGCGCTCCTCGATGGCGGTGGTCAACGCCGAGGTCTGCTCTGCCATCGGTACTGCCGCGGTTGGCCTGTTCGGCGACGAGATCGGATTGCGTGCGCGCAGGGTCGAGGCAATCGGGCTCGTCGGCGACCCGCTGCCGTCGGCTCCCGCGGCGGTGGTCGATGCGCTCGCTGCAGGGCGCGTGCCCGTGATCGCGCCCCTGGCGGAGGGCCCTCTCAACGTCAACGCGGACGAGGCCGCAGCCGCCCTGGCCGTCGGGCTCGGAGCCGCACGAATTCTCTTCGTGACCGACGTCGCCGGCGTGATCGTGGACGACGCCGTGATCGCGCGCATCGGCGCCGATGACGCCGACCGTATGCTCGGCGCCGGTGCCTTCGAGGGCGGCATCGTGCCCAAGCTGACGGCGGCCGTGATTGCGGCGCGTGGCGGCGTCGCGGCGGCGATCGGCGGCACCGAGGTGACGGCATGACAGCGCTTCGAGCGTCCGAGCCGCGGGCGTCGGCGGCGTTACGCCACTCGGTGCTTCCCACCTATGCGCGGGCCGACCTCACGATCGTGCGGGGGGACGGCTGCCGCGTGTGGGACGACGAGGGGCGCGCCTACCTCGATTTCGTCGCCGGGATCGCGGTCGTCGGGCTCGGCCACGGAGCCGCCGCTCCCGTCGCCGCTGCACACGCCCAGCTCGACCGCCTGTGGCACGCATCGAACCTGTACTGGTCGGAGCCGATGCTGCGGCTTGCAGGCCTGTTGTCCGAGAGGCTTCCCGAGTCGCAGGCGTTCTTCTGCAACTCCGGTGCGGAGGCGAACGAGGCGGCGCTCAAGATTGCCCGCAAGGCAACAGGCCGCTCACGGATCGTCGCGCTCGAAGGCGGCTTTCACGGGCGTACTCTCGGGGCCCTCTCCGTCACCGGACAGCCGCCGAAGTGGGAAGGCTTCGGGCCGCTGCTCCCCGGCGTCGCCTTCGCGAAGCCGAACGACATCGAGTCGCTCGAGGCCGCGCTCGCGCCGGCCGGCGACACTGCCCTCGTGCTGCTCGAGCCCGTGCTCGGGGAGGGCGGCGTGATCCCGCTCGAGACCGGCTTCGCGCAGGCGGCCTCCGAGCTCGCGCGCGAGGTCGGGGCGCTGCTGTGCGTCGACGAGGTGCAGGCCGGCATGGGCCGGACGGGATCGTTCTTCGCGCACGAGCAGCTCGGCATTCAGCCGGATCTGGTCACCCTCGCGAAAGGGCTCGCCAACGGGCTGCCGATCGGTGCGCTCCTCGCCGGCAAGCGGGCGGCACCCGGCTTTGTCGCGGGCGACCACGGCTCCACGTTCGGCGGCAACCCGGTCGTTGCCGCGGCCGCCTGCGCGGTTGTCGAGGCGATCGACGAAACCCTGCTTGCGCACGTGCGGGAACGCGGCGTGGAGCTCTCGTCCGGCCTTCGTGCCCTCCCTGCAGTGCTCAGCGTCCGAGGTCGCGGGCTGCTCGTGGGCGCGCGGCTCGACCGGCCGGTGGCCCCGGTCGTCGATGCGTGCCGCGAGCGCGGGTTGCTGGTGCTGTCAGCGGGACCCGACGTCCTTCGTCTGACGCCACCGCTCGTCGTCTCGACGGACGAGGTCGCCGAGGCGCTCGTCACGATCGAGAGCGTGCTCGCAGCATGAACCGGCGCGAACGACAGGCCGCCATCCTCGGGCTCGTGCAGGAGCGCGCGATCTCGACCCAGGCGGAGCTCGCTCAAGCCCTGCGCGAAGAGGGGCACGAGGTCGTCCAGACAACTGTCTCCCGCGACGTCACGGAGCTGGGCCTCGTCAAGGTGCGTGCGCCCAGTGGCCGCCTGATCTACGCCGCCCCAGGCACCGGGGATGCCGATCGCCTGCGCGCGATCGGCGCGGCGATGCGGCGCTACGCGATCGGCGTCGCGGCTGCGGGCGGCGGGCTCATCGTCGTCACGACGCCTTCGGGCTACGCCAGCGCACTGGCACAGGCAATTGACGAGGGGGGCCACCCGTCCATCGCGGGCACCCTCGCCGGCGACAACACCATCTTCGTGGCGGCCAAGGACGGGACGGCCGGGCCGCTGCTCGACGAGCTCGTGGGATACCTCACCGACGGCGTCCCGTGACCGCGTCGGATCGGCGAGAATCGACAGCATGACGATGTGGTCGGGCAGGGTCGAGGGCTCGGTCGATGACGCCGTATGGGAGTTCCTCCACGCCGACGATCTCGAGTTGCTCCCCTACGACTGTGAGGCGAGCGCTCTGCACGCCCAGCGCCTCAACGCGGCCGGGCTCCTGTCGGACGACGAGCTCGGCGAGGTCGAGACACGTCTCGCCGGGATCGCGCAGGATCCCGCGGCCTACCTCGAACAAGACGAGGACGTGCACAGCGCGATCGAGCGGCAGCTCGGCGAGGTCGGCCGCAAGATCCACGCCGGGCGCTCCCGAAACGACCAGGTCGCTGCGGCGTTCCGCCTTTACGTGCTCGACGCGTGCGCCGAGGCGCGCGCCGAGATCGACGCGCTCGGCCTCGTCGTGCTCTCGTTCGCCGAGTCGGAGGCAGACACCGTGATGCCCGGGTACACGCATCTGCAGCGAGGGCAGCCGGTCACCCTTGGGCATCATCTTCTGGCCTGGGTCGAGATGCTCGCACGTGATCGCACGCGCTTTGCCGGTGCCGCCGAGGCTGCCGCGTCGAGCCCGCTCGGCGCTGGTGCGCTCGCGGGCACGACGCTCGGGTTGCCGGCGCCGCCCGGCCAGATGCGCAACTCGATCGACGCGGTCGCGGATCGCGACTTTGCGCTCGACTACCTCTACGCGGCAGCCGTCCTCTACGTCCATCTCTCGCGTATCGGCGAGGAGATCGTGTTGTGGTCGAGCGGTGAGTTCGACTTCGTGCGGCTGCCCGAGTCTGCGGCGACCGGCTCGTCGATGATGCCCCAGAAGCTCAATCCGGACGTGGCGGAGCTCGCGCGCGGCAAGGCGGGCACGGCAATCGGCAGGCTCGCGGGCCTGCTCGCCACGGTGAAAGGGCTGCCGCTCGCATACGACCGCGATCTGCAGGAGGACAAGGGGCCAGTGTTCGCGATGCGCCGCGATGTCCGGCTCGGGCTGCGTGCATTGACCGTCCTCGTCGCAGGGCTCGGGGTCAACCGCGAGCGGTTGGCAGCTGCGGCTTCCGATCCGAACGTGCTCGCCACCGACGCCGCCGAGGCGCTCGTTCGGGCAGGCATGCCTTTCCGAGAGGCGCACGAGCAAGTCGCTGCGAGTGTGCGAGACGGCTCCTTCGCCGCCGCGGGCACGCCTGCGGACAGCATCGCCGCTCGTCCGGCGCCGGGCCCGGGCGGCATTCGCGAGGCGCTCGCCGAGGCCCGCGGACGCTTCGGCGACGGCATGTGACCTCCGGCAGGGCCGGCGGCGTATCTCGGGTGTACCCAACGCCCGGAGGATCGAATGAAACGCGTCGTCATCGCCGCTGCCCTACTGCTCGCCGCCGCTGCCCTTGCAGGAGTCGCCCGACCGGAAGGCGCCCATGCGGTCGACAGCACGCCGGCAGCGGATTACGTCACGGTCGGGGGCTCCGGCTCCGTCGTCGCCGTGCCCACACGTGCATCGCTCTCGCTCGGCGTCACCAGTCGCGGTGACACGGCACAAGCAGCCCTTGCCGCCAACGCTCGCGAGATGCGCAAGGTGATCGACGCCGTCAAGGCAGCCGGAGGCCGGGATGTCGGGACACAATCCGTCTCCCTGTCGGAGGTGCTCGGGGACAACGGTGAGCTGAAGGGCTACGCCGCCTCGAACGTCGTCGGCGCAACGATCGACGTCAAGCAGGCCGGTGCCGTGATCGACGCGGCGGTCGCGGCGGGCGCCAACCAGGTCTACGGCCCCTCGCTCTCGGTCGACGACCAGGCGGCGCTTTACCGCCAGGCGCTGAAGGCGGCAGTCAATGACGCGCGCCAGCGGGCCGAGACCCTCGCCGGCGCCGCCGGGCGCACGCTCGGCAAGGTCACGTCGATCAGCGAGGGCGGAGGTCCGATGCCCGTGGAGAGCTTCCAGAAAGCTGCCGCGTCGGATGCCGCACCGACCCCGGTCGAGGCAGGCACGCAGGAGACGACTGCAAGCGTCAGCATCACATTCGAGCTGAACTGATCTATCGGCGCAGGTGGAAATCCGCTAGCGCGGATTTCCACCGCGCAGATCCCTGAAGGGGGCCGCCCACGGGCTTTCCCTTTTGCGCAGGATGGAAATCCGCTCGCGCAGATTTCCACCGCGCGCAGATCCCTGAAGGGGGCCGCCCGCGGCCCTTACTTTCACGAGCGCTCGTCCTGGGCCGCGAGCGCGGATTTCCACCGCGCGTAGATCCCTGAAGGGGGCGCCCACGGCGCCACTACCACGAACGCCGGCCCATCCAGGCTCGACACGGCTGCCGCGTCGCGTCGTATAGTCGCCCGGAGCGAACGAGAGGAGAGGCACGTTGGGAGCAAGGGACGTCACCAGCCCCCCGGCGGACGGAGCCCCCACCGAGGAGTTCGTCGAGGAGTGGCGCAACGCCGCGTACAGCTGCTTCAGCTCGGGCCACAAGTTCTGCCGCGAGGTCTGCCCCGTCATGCAGGTGACCCGAGACGAGGCCCACACCCCGACCGCATTCCACGCGAACGTCGTCGCCATGGAGAAGGGGCATCTCGGGATCGAGGACGTTGCACGCGACTACGTCCACTGCACGCAGTGCGGGGCCTGCGAGCTGCGCTGCCCGAACACCCTCTTCACCGGCGACTTCTACCGCTTCCGCACGCGCACGGTCGACCTGGTCAAGGCGATGCGCGCGCTCGCCGTCGAGCAGGGCATCGAGCAGCCGGAGTGGCAGCGCTGGAACGCGCTCACGGACGAGGCGCGGAACGAGCCCGTGCTCGACGGCGTGCCCGTCTCGCAGGAGCACGTCGCCGACTGGGCCGACGGCCTCGGCCTCCCGGTCGGCGGCGAGACGATCCTCTTCTGCGACTGCGAGGCCGCGTTCTACCGCACCTCGCAGCCGCGTGCCGCGGCCCGCGTGCTGCAGGCGGCGGGCGTCGAGTTCGGCCTCATGCGCGAGCAGTGGTGCTGCGGCGGGCCGGCGGCCGAGATGGGCTACGTCGACCAGGCGCGGCGCTTCGCCGAGCACAACGTCGCCGACTGGCGCGCCGTCGGCGCGCGGCGGATCCTCGTCCTCGACCCGCACGACTACATCACGTTCACCGAGGACTACCCGCGCTACTTCGGCGACGACTACGACTTCGAGATCGTGCTCGTCGTCGAGCTCCTCGCCGAGCTGATCCGTGAGCGGCAAGCTCGAGCTGACCGACGCCGGTCGAGCGTACGGTCACGTACCACGACGCGTGCCGCCTGAACAAGCGGAAGGGGATTCACGAGGCGCCGCGCGAGATCCTGCGGGCGATCCCCGGCCTCACCTTCAAGGACGTCGACCACGTCACGCAGTGGTCGTACTGCTCGGGCGCCGGCGGCGGGCTGTCGATCGAGCGGCCCGACATGACGGCGGAGATCTCGCCGACGGCGCATCGCCAAGGCGGCGGCGCTCGACGTCGACACGCTCGTCTCCGCGTGCGTCTGGTCGGAGCGTCCGCTCGCGGAGCAGGGCAAGGATCAGGGCATCGACGTCTGCGACCTGATGGAGCTCGTTGCCGAGGCCGCAGGACTCGAGGCGTGAGATGGCCGTCGCGGCGCTTCCCGACACCCTGATCGACGAGCTCGTCGCCATCTGCGGCGAGGATCACGTGTTCACCGGCAAGTCCGCGCTCTTCAACCGTGCGCGCGTGCCCTCCCCGTTCCCGGTGCACAGGTGGGAGGAGCACATCCCACAGGCGGTCGTGCTGCCGACGTCGGCCGAGCAGGTCTCCGAGGTCGTCAAGCTCGCGAACCGCCACCGAGTCCCCGTCGTCCCGCGCGCGGGCGGTACCGGCCTGACGGACGGCGCCGTCCCGCTGAAGCACGGCATCCTCGTCGACGTGAAGCTGATGAACAAGATCCTCGAGATCGACGTCGAGGACCGCACCGTCACGGTGCAGCCGGGAATCAACATGCTGAAGCTTTCCGAGGAGCTTCGCCCGCTCGGTTTCATCTATCCGGACAACCCCGCCTCGTATCCGTGCTCGCTCGTCGGCGGCCGCATCGGCACGAGCGGCTGGTCGCTGATCGGCGGACGCTTCGGGCACACGCGCGATCTCGTCATCTCCTTCGAGATCGTGCTCCCCACCGGCGAGATCATCCGGGTGGGCGACGGTGGTGGCAAGAAGGTTCGCAAGTCATCCTCCGGCTACCAGCTCAAGCACCTCTTCATGGGCCATCAGGGGACGCTCGGCATCGTCACCGAGGCGACGCTCGAGCTGGTGCAGCGACCGGAGGCGGAGTTCTCGGCGTTCTACGCCTTTCCCAGTTATATGGACGCGTGGAAAGCGACGGGCGAGCTCGCGCGGTCGGGGGTCTCGACGCTCGCCGGGGTCGTTCTCTTCGACGAATGGAAGGTCGAGTACCTGCGTCGCGACGACGAGGCGTACATCCCGCAGCCCGACTGGGTGAAGGCGGTCGTAGCGGTCGCGGCATACGGGAATGCCGACGAGCTGCGCGTCGGTGCCAAGCGACTCCTGCGCATCGGCGCGTCGTCCGGCGGGACGTACCTGGGGGACGAGATCTCACAGGGGGACTGGGCCTCGCGCCACGATCGCTACGCGACCCCGCTGCACGGCCGGACACCGAACGGCCAGGTCGTGCCGATGAGCTGGCATTGCGAGGACGCCTCGATCCTCTTCTCGAAGCTGCCGGAAGTGCGCGAGAAGTGGCACGCAATCGCCTCCGGCCTCCGCGAGCGATTCGACATGTTCGACGACTGGGGGATGTTCTCGTACACCAACGGAGCCTTCAAGCCGTGGGGCGACTACCTCACCGAGATCGACATCGGCATCTGGGAGATGGAGTGGGACGACGAGAGCTGGGCTGCCTGGGTCGACGCGAAACGCGAGATTGCACGCGTGGCGATCGAGTCCGGCGGCTCGATCTCGGCCTGCCACGGCTCCTGCCGCGAGGGCGAGGTCGACCTCGTTCCGCTCGAGCTGGGCGGTGGCTTCGACGTGATGAAGAAGATCAAGAAGACGCTCGATCCGCGGAATGTCATGAACCCTGGCAAGTACCTGCTCGACCAGGCGTACGAGGAGGAGGACTAGGAATGCTCGGCTTTCGCCTCGCGGCCCAGAGACCACCGGATGCGAAGCGCATCACAGACACGGTCGTCATGCGTTTCGAGCACATCTACGAGGTCGACCCGGAGCTCATGACCGAGCACATCCAACCACAGGACCTCCCAGCCTGGGACACGCTGCGCATCGTCGAGTCCCGCTGGGAGCACCTTGCCTGGATGCACGACCACTTCGCCGACTCGGTCGTCTCGGGCGAAGAGCTCCTGCACGAGATCGAGGCGGAGACATAGCGTGCGGCTCGCGGGCAAAGCGGGCGTCGTCACCGGCGCCTCGAGGGGTCTTGGACGGGAGATCCTGCTGCTCGCAGTGGCCGAGGGTGCGCGCGTCGCCGCCCTGGCCCGAAACGCGGAGGCCGGCCAGGCTGCGGTCGACGAGTCGAGGTCTGAGCGGCGGCGAGGCTGTCTTCCTCCAGGGCGACGTCCGGCAGGAAGAGGACGTGGTCGCAGCAATCGAGCGCTGCCGTGTCGAGTACGGTGCGCTCGACTTCATCGTCAACAACGCCGGCATCCTCGGCGAAGGCCGCCTGCACGAGACGACGAACGAGCTCTGGCACGATCTCGTCGCCACGCACCTGACCGGGACGTTCTGGGGCTGCAAGCACGCCATCGCCGCCATGCGCGAAAGCGGCCGCGGCGGTTCGATCGTGAACATCGGCTCGATCCTCTCGTTCACCGGGGACGGCTACCTCGCCGCCTACACGGCGATGAAGTCGGGCGTTCTCGGCCTCACGAAGGCAATTGCGATCGACTACGCCCTGGATGGGATCCGCTGCAACTGCGTTTGCCCCGGCGACATGGAGACGCCGATGATCGAGCAGTACTTCGACGGTACCGAGGACGCAGTCGCGGCCCGGGCGGAGATGGAAGCGGCCTATCCGGGCAAGCGGATTGCCCACCCGCGCGAGGTGGCGACAGCGGTCATCTACCTCCTCTCCGACGATTCCTCGTTCGTCAACGGCACACCGATCCTCGTCGACGGCGGGCTGACGGCAAAAACCTACTGAGAGGGGCCACGATGAGGTTCAGCTACGTGATGCTGCCCGACTACCCGCTCTCGGACTCGATCGAGGCGATCAAGACGGCGGACGAGCTCGGATTCCACGGGTGCTACTCGGTCGACGAGACGTGGCACAAGGACATGTGGCTTCTCTTCGCCGCGGCTGCAGACAAGACGAAGAACATCCGCTTCGGGCCGAGCCTCACACCGATCGGCCTGCGCGAGCCGACACTGATCTGCCAGGCTCTCGCGACGCTCGATGAGCTGACCGACGGGCGTGTCGAATGCGTCTTCTCGATCGGAAACTTCGGGCTGCTCGCGCAGTACGGGATCGAGTGGGCCACGATCAAGCCGCTCTCCCGCGTGCAGGAGGCGCACCATGTCATGCGCACCTTCCTGGACGAGGGTGCGATCGACTTCGAGGGCGAGTTCTACCGCTACAGCGGGCTCTTCACGTTCGCGCGACCGGTCCAGAAGCACCTACCCCTGCTGATCGGCGCCATGCGAGGCCCGAAGTCCTTCCAGGTCGCCGGCGAGATCTCCGACGGCATCCATACGGCCCTCAACTACTCCCGTGAGGCGTTCGAGTACGTCGTCGAGAACGTCAAGATCGGCGCCGAGCGCGGAGGGCGCGACTGGCGCTCACTCGACATCGGCGCCTGGTGCGTCTGCGTCGTCGCGCCGGATTCCCAGGCCGCCAAGGAGACCGCCGGCGCGATCGTCGCTCTCTACATCTCCTCGATGCCGCGCGAGCAGGTCGAGCGCCACGGGCTCGACCCTGACAGTCTTGCGCCCATCGTCGAGGCGCTCGGCCGGGGCGACGTCGCGGCCGCGCTCGAGCTCACGACACCCGAGCTTGCCGACCGGCTCTCGATCGCCGGCACGCCGGCCGAGGTCGTCGAGAAGATCAGGCGCGACATCGAGCCGACGGGGATCAACCACATGGTGCTCGCGATCACGGATCCACACCTCGTCAAGGTGTTCACCGGCCGGGACGTCGATGTGCCCGACGTTCGCGCACAGCTTCGTCTCGTCCACGACGAGGTTATGCCCCACTTCGCGTAGTTCGTCAGAAACTCAGTCGGCAAGCCAGACGAGGCACGCGGCGCGGCTGCGGATCTTCTTTGCGGCCCGCTTGAAGATGCGCGCTTTGAGTCTCGAGCGGTCGGGCCCGAAGACGAGCAGGCCCGGCTCCCGCTCGGCCACGAGCTCGAGCAGCGCGTCGAGCGGGTGCGGGCTGCGGATGCGCAGCCGCTCGACCTCGACGCCGAAGGAGTGTGCGAGCTCGGCCGGGGCGCGCAGTCGTGCTGCGTCCTCCTCGGATGGGTCGAGCGCGCCGTAGCCCAACATCACGCACGCCGCACCGAGGGGCATCTCGACGACGTTCGCGACGATGAGTTGCTGGCCGCACTCGACTGCGGCGTCGACGGCGAACGCGGCGGCGTCGTCGTCGAACGGAACCTCCATCGTCGCCAGCAGCACGGGACGGCTACTCGCCGAGAGGAGCGAGAGGTCGTCGCCGATGCCGCTGCGTCGCTGGGTCAGCATGTCGCTACTCAGGGTGAAGCTCCCAGCGGGGCGCGTTTCGTGCTGCGGCGCGGACCCGGCGCCGCCATCGCGGCAGGTAGAGGAACAGCCACGCGGCCGCGATGATCGGTGTCAGGAAGATGAACGACATGTTCACGAACACGATCAACGGAACGATGATCGCGCCGATCACCACCGCGACACCGATCGCCTCGAGCTTGCACTGCCGCACTCTGCGCAGGAGTCCGGCGTACTCGTCCGCGGGGATCTGCTCCGTGTTCCAGGAGCGCTGGCAGCGCTCGCAGATCCACCGCTCGCCGTAGGGAACTTCCCTGCTATCGCCGCACTCGCATGTGATTGTGATCGGCGGCTTGCCCATGTGGATCCGAATTGTACGACGCCCGGCGAGTTTGCAGAGCTCAGTGGGATTGAAAGCGTCCGTCCAAGGTGTTACCGTCGCCCGCGCGGCCCCAATGGTCGAGCGGTGGAACGACGAGACGTGGAGGTAGAGCGTGGCTCAGGCAGTGGTCGAGGAGCGCCAGCTTCTCAAGACCCTTCGCTGGTACGACGGCTTCGTGATCGCGCTGGCCAATCCCGGATTCCTGCTCGGCGGGCTCGGCTACTCGGTCCTCGACCTGGGCGGCTGGGGCGCTGCGTTCCTCTGGGGGCTCACCGCTCTCATCATCGTGCCGGTGATGGTCCTCTACTCCGAGCTTGCGGCGATGTTCCCGAACAAGTCCGGGGGATTCCCGCTCTACGCGAACGAGGGCTGGCGCAAGTACACGACGATCGTCGGTCCAATCGCCACATTCGGCTACTGGATCGGCTGGTCGGTCGTGCTCGCATTCCTCGGCTTGTTCTGCGGCTCGATCGCGCAAGCGGCGTGGTTCGGGGGCGAGCCGTACGGGACGAACGCATTCGGCGGCGGCTTGATCGACGACGGGTACTTCAGTACCGGTAGCGTCCACATCGGGCTTCAGCACCTGATCGCGATCGGGATCATTCTCGCCGTCTGGGCGTTCAACGTCTTCGGGACGCGCATCGGTGTGGCCTTCAACTACCTGGCGGGCGCCCTGCTGATGATCCCGCTCTTCTGCTTCATGATCCTCCCGTTCCTCAACGGCGACTTCGACTCCGCCAACCTCACGTGGAAGCTCAACGACCCGGGGCTCGCCTGGGGCGGCTGGCAGATCGCCCTCGTGTGGATCTGGATCATGATCTGGTCGGCGGGGGGTGTCGACACGTGCGCAACCTTTGCGCCCGAGTACAAGGACACCGTCAACGATACGCGGAAGGCGCTCCTCTCGGCCGCGGTCTTCTCGGTGATCGTCTACACCCTGCTACCGATCGGTCTCACGGGAGGGGTCGGTGCCAAGACGGTCGAGGCCTATGATTACGTCGGAGCGCTCAACACGCTCGTGGGGAGCGACCTAACCAACTTCTTCGTCGTCGTCATCCTCTTCAGCTTCATCATCTCGATGAACACGGCGACCGCGGACGGGAGTCGTGCGCTGTACGGCATCTCCAAGGACGGGATGACGATCACGCAGCTCGGGCGGCTGAACAGGTTCAACGTCCCCGGGCATGCGATGTCGCTCGACACGATCATCAACATCCTCTTCGTGCTCTTCGTCGGCAACATCTTCGGCATCCTCGCCGCGAGCAACATCGGCTACGTGCTCGCGCACGTGTTCGCCCTGTCCGGGTATGTCCTCCTGCGCAGGGACCGGCCGGACTGGCCGCGTCCGATCAAGCTGCCGGCCTACTGGACGTGGATCGCGGCCATCCTGTGTGGCGCTTTCGTCGTCTTCAGCATCGTCGGCGTCGGCTGGTTCCAGACCGCGGCGGGTGGCTACGGGAAGGGCGCCATCGTCAAGATCATCGGTTTCGGGGTACTCGGCGTGTCGTTGCTCCTCTTCCTCTACAGGCGGATCGTTCAGGACGGCGAGACGCCGCACTGGCGTGAGGACCCGCCCACCATGCCCGAGGATGCTGCAGCCCACGCCGCGGCGTCCGCTCCGGTCGCGTAGCACTCACACGGGGTGCGCCCGCTTCGGCAGGCGCACCCCG
>CAWCXS010000010.1:0-112545 GCA_963799615.1 uncultured Gaiellaceae bacterium
CAGCTGAACGTCCCACCGGCAAGCGACGACAGGCGAGGCCATTGGCCACAGCCCGGGCCGGATATGGACCTCAAGGGAGTTCTCTCAAACCCTCCTGAGGTGTTCCGTCGTCTAATAAACGGGACGACTGAACCCGGTTCGAGTCCGGTTACTCGGACCTAACTGGACAGCTCTTCAACCTTTCGCTCCCGCTCAAACAGCTGCTCGCTGGTCCCTAATCGCCGCCACGGGTCTCGACCCTCCAAGCTGTCCGCAGTCTCAATCATTTAGTACGCTCGACCTGAAATACGCGCGAAACTGCCCCCAAACGCGCGCCGACAGCGCCGAACGCCCCACCGTCCAGGGACCAGGATGCATGGCCGCCGCGGACGAACCGTCTTCCCTCTTCGGATAGGTTTGGAGTGAGCACGAGGACGTCCGGGAGGAGAGTTCCATGGGTCTGAATGTCACAACTCCGAGTGCGACAGCCGAGCATGAGGTCACGGTCGGCGCCGCGCCCCAGGGGAACCCCGTCGAGCACTTCATGCCCGCCGAACGGGCTGCACGGGGCAAGGGCGCACGCGCCGAGGTTCCGCGCTCGGCTCACGCTCTATGGGAGCCATCGCCTCTGCGGCGATCTCCGGTCGAGCTGCTGGAGGATCAGGCCAAGGAGCGGTTGCCGGAGCTCGGGCCGATCCGCTATGGGCGAATGCTGGTGTCGCCGTTCACATTCTTTCGTGGGGCCGCGTACCTGATGGCTGCGGACCTCGCCGACGGTACGCGGACTGGACTGCACGCCCAGCTGTGTGGCGACGCGCACCTCTCGAACTTCGGCGTCTTCCGTGCGCTCGATCGAAGGTTAGTGTTCAGCATCAACGACTTCGACGAGACGCTGCCTGGCCCGTTCGAGTGGGACGTGAAGCGGTTGGCAGCTAGTCTCGCCGTCGCTGCCCGAGATCGCGGCTTCGATGACGCGACCCGCCGGTCCGCCGTGCTCGCGACGGTTCGGGAATACCGGAACGCGATGGCGAAATTCGCGACCATGCGAGGCGTCGACGTCTGGTACACGCGCCTCGACGTCGATGCCATCGTGCAACGATTCAGGACGGCCGCAAAGGGCAAGCATCTACAGCGTTTCGAGCGCTCGATCACCAAGTCGGCGACAAAGGACAGCCTGCGGGCGCTTACGAAGCTGTGTCAGGTGGTAGATGGCAAGCCGCGGATCGTTGCGCGTCCGCCGCTGATCACGCCGATCGAGGACGTGCTGCCAGGCGCCGAGCAGGAACACCTCGAGGCAGTCATCCAGACCATGATCGGCGACTACCGAGAGACGCTTCCCGGCGACCGGCGACGGCTGCTCGAGCGGTACCGCTACGTCCATGCTGCCCGCAAGGTCGTCGGCGTCGGCAGCGTCGGCGCCCGGACGTGGATCCTCCTCCTGACCGGCCGAGACCACGGCGATCCGCTCTTCCTGCAGTTCAAAGAGGCACAGGCATCGGTGCTCGAGCCGTTCCTCGGGCGGAGCGAGTTCGAGCAGCATGGGCAGCGCGTCGTCGAGGGTCAGAGGATCATGCAGGCCGCTCCCGATGTTCTTCTCGGCTGGGAACGGATTACGACAATCGACGGGCAGGAAAAGGATTTCTACATCCGGCAGCTCTGGGACGCGAAGGGCTCAGCTGACGTCGAGACGATGAACCCCTCCGACCTGGAGACCTACGGCGCGATCTGCGGCTGGACTCTTGCGCGGGCACACGCCCGCTCGGGGGACCCGATCGCGATCAGCGCCTATCTCGGCGGCGGCGATGCCTTCGATCAAGCGCTGGCCGTGTTCGCCGAGAGCTACGCCGACCAAAACGAGCGAGACTACGATGCTCTCGGGGAAGCCGTCAGCTCTGGCCGGATCAAGGCGGAGAAAGGCATTTGACTGCACCTAGGGTGCGATCGTCCAATCGAGTAGCGGTCGAAAATGCCGCGTGAGACGGCTCACGCCAGCGTGAGGATTGGCTCAGCCAGGCTGCGCCGCATAGTCCATTAGTACCTCCGTATCCGAGGTGTCCTGCGTCGGGGAGCCGGTCTGCGCGAGTCCTCCGTCGCCGGCTACGGCGCTGTTGGGGCGCGCTCGGCGGCGGGAGACCGCGACCAGGAAGACCGCACCAGCACCGATGGCGCTGCTCACGAGAATCACGTTGCGCACGCGGTGGCGCCTCTTCGGCTTCTCCAAGAGATGTAGCCGTTGAAGCAGCGGCTGCACCTTCGACAACTCTCCGGCGAGTTCGAGCTTCCTCTGGAGTGAGAGAGCCATGGAGAACCTCCTAGGTTGCTGCGGCTCTCCAGCCTAATCCATCATCCGTCACCCCGCCCGTCCGGGACGTCGCCGTTCGAGTTGCCACCGTGCCGTCGTCGTTGGCGACGATCCCGTAGGACCCGCTGTGGATCCCCCATTCCCGTCCTGTGTGCTAGTCGCGAGCGAACGCGCCGGCCATCTCCTTTTCGAGATCGAGCCACGGCTCGCCGGCGACGTCGATCGTTGCCTCGCGGATCGTGCCTCCAGCGAACGCCCACGGCGAGGTTCCGGGATAGTCGTCTGTGACGGGTTCTGCGCCTTCTTTGCCGACGTTCAGCCCTTCGCCGGCTAGCGAGAACTTGCCCGGCTGGGTCTTGATCTTCGCCTCACCGATCATCTCGTCGTTGAGGTACAGGGTGAGCGTCCCTTCCGTGGGCATAGCGTCGCCCTCCTTGACGAAGGAGGCGGAGAGCACCTGCTCGCCGACGGGGATCGGCTTCGTGGACTCGACGATCTGCTCGAACTCGCCGACCCAGTTGTAGACGTACTTCAACGTGCCGTCCTTCATGTACAAGGCATGGCCGCCGAACCGCGAGCCCTGCGAGAAGAGGACGCCGCTTGCCTTCGGAGAATCGATCTTCACCTCGACGCCGATCGCGTAGGAGCGGTTGCGGATGTTCGGGGTGACCGACTCGGGCACCTCTGCGCAGTCTGGGTAGTAGATGTAGCGGTCGCGCGGCTTCGAGAGCTGCGGCCGCGGTGCGAGGAGGATCCCGATCGCATCGCGCGACTCGAGCGGGAGGGCGCCGTACTTGCCGGCCTCGGCCCACCACAACGCGACCAGCTCCTGGAGCTTCTCGGGCTTCTCCTCGGCCAGGTCGTGGCACTCGCTCGGGTCAGCGTCGGCGTTGAAGAGCTCCCAGCGCTGGGTGGCGAAGTCGCCCCACGCGTTCGGCGCCGCCGGAGTCACCGACGAGGCCTTCCAGCCCTGGTGGTAGATCGCGCGTGTGCCGAGCATCGAGTAGAACTGCGTCTGCTTGCTGTTCGCGTTCGCGTCATGCAGGCTCGCGGCGAAGCTCTCGCCCTCGAGCGGGTATTGCGTGAAGCCCTTGACGACCTCCGGCAGCTCGATCCCGAGCAACTCGTAGATCGTCGGCGCGATGTCGATCGCGTGGGTGTACTGCGTACGGATGCCGGGTCCGGTGATCTGCGCCGGCCACGAGACGATCATCGGATCCGCCGTGCCGCCCTGGTAGCTGGCGTAGCGCTTCCACATCTTGAACGGCGTGTTGAAGGCCCAGGCCCAGCCGGTCGGATAGTGGTTGTAGGTCTTCGTGCTGCCGAGGTCGTCGACATACTTGAGCGCTTCCTCGATGGTGTCCGGGAGCCCGTTGAAAATCTTGTTCTCGTTCACCGAGCCGTTCGGGCCGCCTTCGCCCGATGCGCCGTTGTCGGAGACGAGCACGATCAGAGTGTTGTCGAGCTGCTCGGTCTGCTCGAGGTAGTCGAGCACGCGTCCGAGCTGGTCGTCGGCATGGCTGAGAAAGCCCGCGTAGACCTCGGCCATGCGGGAGAACAGCTTTTTCTCCGGGTCGCTCAGCGAGTCCCAGGGCCGCACGACATCGAGGTCGCCCCAGGACTGTCCCTGGGCTCCCTTCAGGTCGGTGTACGGGTTGATCGGAGACAGCTCGGCGTGGTCGGGGACGATCCCCAGTTTCTTCTGGTTCGCGAAGACGATCTCCCGATAGGCCTCGTATCCCATGTCGAACGTGCCCTTGTACTTGTCAGCCCACTCCTTTGGCACGTGGTGCGGGGCATGCGCGGCCCCGAGCGCGTAGTACAAGAAAAACGGCTTGTCGGGCGCGACCACCTTCGCGTCTTTGATGAACGAGAGCGCCTTGTCGGTGATATCGACCGAGAAGTGATATCCCTCCTCCGGCCGCTTCGGCTGTTCGACCGGATGATTGTCGTAGGTGATGTCGGGATACCACTGGTTGGTCTCGGCGCCGAGGAATCCGTAAAAGCGCTCGAAGCCGCGACCCAGCGGCCAGTCCTTCTTCGTGGACGCCATGTTCATCTCGTCCTCGGGGCACAGGTGCCACTTACCGACGATGTAGGTGTTGAACCCCCGCTCGCCAAGGATCTCGGGGATCAACGCGCACTCACCGGGGATATGGCCGCTCGCATTTGGAAATCCCGACGCCGCCTCGGTGATGCACGCCATAGAGTTCGTTGTGTGGTTGCGACCGGTCAGGAGGCAGGAGCGCGTCGGCGAGCACAGGGCCGTCGTGTGGAAATTGGTGTAGAGCAGCCCACGCTCGGCGATGCGCTTGATGTTCGGCGTCTGGATCAGCCCGCCGAACGACTCCATCGCCGAAAAGCCGACGTCGTCGAGGATCACGTAGAGAACATTTGGTGTCCCCGAGGGAGCGATCGACTGGGCGTAGGGCTCCCAGTCTGGGACGGAGTCCTTGATGTCGATGTTAATCGTGCCCTTGAAAAGCTTGCTCATCCTAGTGTCCCTTCATCGCCCATCCTTGTGCAGGTCTCCCGGGCCCCCGCTGGATCAAGAGCCCGAGTGTGCAGTTGGCACCGCGACCCGCCGAGCAGGCGGCCGAGCGTCGCCGCCTCCAAAGTCATATCACTGACGCTCGAAAGGAAGAAGTCGGGTGGTGTCCGGCGTACTGATCGCCGGAGCGACCGGAATAGCACCAGGCACGCGTTTGCAGGACTTTTCGTTGTAGTCCTGACAACGCGTGAATGGACCTCAAGGGAGTTCTCTCAGACCCTCCTGAAAGCCTCGCAGCCCTGTTTGCTTGGCCGTCTCCCCGACCTCACAACGGCTCTGGGCACAGCGGCTCCCGACGGCGCTAGCCCTGATCGGAGAGACTGCCGACGTGCAACCGCCCGATGTGGCTACGCCCGCAGCGGCGACGTCGCAGTCGCCTATCAGGTAGTGGGCGGAGGTACACTGGAGCCGTCGCAGCGCTACAGGTAGTCGGCGGAGTCCCGGAGCTCGTCTTAGAGAGCCCGTCACGTCTGCTCGTTGCCGGATGAATCCAGGGATCAGCAAAAACCTTCAGCCCCCGGCTTGAATCCATTCGGAAGGTACGCAGAGTCTCGCAACGATCCTCACCTTCGGCCATTGCGGTGGGCACCGCGCCGCGCTACGTTCGGCACGATGCAACGAGTGGAGGAAACGTGACTGGCGCGGTTTTCGACAAGGGCTCGGCGATCGATCGCCGAGGAGCGCCCGCCAAGGTCTTCCGCACGGAGATGAACCCGGTCGACCTGCTCGCGCGTGCCGCCTTCATGTACGCGGAGAAGGATGCGGTCGTGCACGGCGCTCGCCGCTATACGTACGCGCAGTTCGGCGAGCGGTCATGGCGCCTCGCCAACGGGCTACGCACAGCCGGCCTCCGGAAAGGCGATCGGGTCGCGACGCTCCTCCCTAACTGCCCTGCGATGCTGGAAGCGCATTTCGGCGTTCCGGCTGCGGGCGGGATCCTCGTCACCGTCAACACGCGGCTGTCGAGCGCCGAGGTCGAATACATCCTGCGCCACTCGGGCGCCGGCACGCTGCTGCTCGACGCGGAGCTCGCCGAGCTCGTGGAACCGCTCGACCTCTCCGGCATCGACGTGATCCGCGTCGACGACACGGGCGCTCCCGGCGACCCGTACGAGGATCTCCTCGCGGCCTCTTCGCCGAAGCAGCCGGAGAGCTGGCTCGAGGACGAGGAGGAGACGATCTCGATCAACTACACCTCTGGCACGACAGGACGCCCCAAGGGCGTCCAGTACACGTATCGCGGCGCCTACCTCAACGCGCTCAACGAGGCACTCGTGACCGGGTTGTCGCCCGAGTCCGTCTTCCTCTGGCTGCAACCGATGTTCCACTGCAACGGCTGGTGCTTCGCCTGGGGCGTCACGGCGGTCGCCGGCCGGCACCTGACGATCCGCAAGGTCGAGCCCAACCTGGTCTGGGACCTGATCGACACCCAGAGCGTCACCAACTTCAACGGCGCTCCGACCGTGCAGCTGATGGTCATCAACCATCCGAAGGCGCACCGCGTCGAGCGGCAGCTGACGGTGATGGTCGCCGCCGCGCCTCCTTCGCCTACGCTCCTCGCGCGCATGGACGATCTCAACTTCCGCGTGATCCATGTCTACGGCCTCACCGAGACCTACGGCCCGACCACCATGTGCACCGAGCAGGAGGAATGGCGCTCGCTGCCGGCAGCCGAGCGGGCACGGCTGCTCTCGCGCCAGGGCCAGGCCTATCCCTCGGCCGATCTCGTTCGCGTCGTCGACGGAAGGATGAACGACGTTCCTCGTGACGGCGAGACGATGGGTGAGGTCGTGATGCGCGGCAACATCCTCATGTCAGGCTACTTCGACGACCCCGAGGCGACGACGACGGCATTCCGCGGCGGCTGGTTCCACTCCGGCGACCTCGCGGTGTGGCATCCGGACGGAAACATCGAACTGCGCGACCGCGGCAAGGACATCATCATCTCGGGCGGCGAGAACATCTCCTCGATCGAGGTCGAGCAGACCATCGTCGCCCACCCCTCTGTCCTCGAGTGCGCCGTCGTCGCGATCCCGCACCCGCACTGGGGCGAACGTCCCAAGGCGTTTGTGACCCTGAACGAGGACATGACCGCGACCGCCGAGGAGATACTTGCCTTCGCCCGCGACCGGCTCGCGCACTACAAGTGCCCCGATACCGTCGAGTTCGGCCCGCTGCCGAAGACGTCGACCGGCAAGGTGCAGAAGTATGTGCTGCGCGAGCAGGAGTGGACAGGGTACGAGACGCGAATCGGGGCCACGTAGCGCCCGGCTTCGGTCGGCGCTACTGTCCCCTGAGATGGCCACGGCAACCCGCGAGCATCTTCTCGTCCGCATCGAGCCTCCGGTCGCCCGCATCACGCTCAACCGGCCGGAAAAGCGGAACGCTCTCTCGCTCGTTCTGATGCAGGAGTTGATCTCGGTGCTTGAGGAGGCGGGCGCGGCCACGGAGGTGCAGGCAATCGTGATCGAGGGAGCAGGCCCCGCGTTCTCGGCCGGGCACGACCTTGGGGAGATGGTCGGTCGCGACGCCGAGTTCTACGACCGGCTGTTCGACGTCTGCACGGTGTTGATGGAAACGATCCACCGCGTTCCGCAGCCGGTGATCGCAAAGGTGCACGGGATCGCCACCGCGGCCGGCTGCCAACTCGTCGCCTCCTGCGACCTCGCCGTGGCCGCGGAGGAAACCCGCTTCGCCACCCCCGGCGTGAAGATCGGCCTCTTCTGCTCGACGCCGATGGTGCCGCTCTCACGGGCGGTGGGCCGCAAGCGCGCGCTCGAGCTGCTGCTCACGGGCGAACCGATCGACGCTGCGACCGCGCGCGACTGGGGACTCGTCAACCGGGTCGTCCCAGCCGACCAGCTGGAGGACGCCGTCTCGACCCTCGTGCAGCGGATCGCTGCGTCGAGCCCACTCACGGTGCGGATCGGCAAAGAGGCGTTCTACCGGCAGGTCGAGCTCGACGAGCACGGGGCCTACGAACTGACGCGGCGCGTGATGGCCGCGAACGCGCAGGCCGGCGACGCACAGGAAGGGATAAGCGCCTTCCTGGAGAAGCGCCCGCCCACGTGGTCGGGGAGCTAGCGCAGCCGATATCGCCGGCGCGCAGACCGCCCCCCACCCCCGCGAAGCGCGGGTCCCATCCGCGCCGGAGTCTCGGACCCGCCCCCGCCATACCCACCTCGGATCCCCGAACGTACGTACAGCCACCACAATGAGTTGTCCGTACAGCCAGGCCCGTACGTCCGTCAGGTGAGAGGACGCTCGCGCACGGGGCGGTCCTGTTGCGGGGTGGGGGTTTCGGTTCTTGGGTCTTGCGTGTCACGCTCCGCATATACGTGCTAACAGGAGAGGGTGGCAATCGCTCCTTCCGGCCGGCGGCCGCGCTGGCGCTGGCGCCGCCGCCCGCTTGTGTGGGCGGCCGGACTGGTGCTGCTCGTCTGTGGCGGCGCGGTTGCAGCCGCTCTGCTGGCGTGGCCGAGCCCTCGTCTGCAGGACGATTCCGACGCACTCGCTGGAGCGAGCCAGCCCTGGTATGTGGGGCACGTCTCCCACATCGTTGTGCGCAACCCCGCAGGGCACGTCGTCCCGGCGCGCCTCGTCAACGGCAAGATCCGGCCGGCGACGCCGGTTCCAGCAGGAGAGCCGCTCACTGTCGAGCTGACCGTGCGGCGCCCCCTGTGGGCCGGCTGGCTCGTCGGGCACACGGAGCACCGCACGTTCACGGTGTTCACTCCGGAGGCCAGGCTCCGCGGCCGCTGGCTCGAAGTTCGCGGCGGAGCCCCCGTGACGATCTCGTTCGACCAGCCGGTGCGGCTCGTCGAGGTCCGCGGCAACGGTGCACCGCAGACGCTCCGCTTCTCCCACGGACGCACGACCGTGCCTATCGCTGCGGCGAGCCCCGGTGGGCCGCACGCTGGCAGCGTCACGGTGTGGGCCGTCGCGCGCACGTGGGAACGGCTGCCCCCGCCCGAGCAGGTGCATTGGTTCCTCGCTCGGAAGAACGTGCAGGCGCTCGTCACGCCCGCCCCCTGGGGCGAGATCGCTCCCGGCGACCCGATCACGGTGACGTTCTCGCGCCCGACCGAGACGGCGATCGGCGCGGCCCTGCCGACGATCTCGCCGTCGGTGCCGGGTCGCTGGCTGCGGCCCGACAGCCACACGCTCGCCTTTACACCCGCTGGCGTCGGCTTCCCCATCGACGGGCACGTCGAGATAGCGCTCCCGCAGCGGGTGGAGGTGGCGACGAAAGCCGGAGCACGGCTCACGCGCACACTCACCTGGGACGTGAGCAGGGGCACGATCCTGCGGCTCCAGCAGCTACTCGCCGAGACGGGCTACCTCCCCGTCGAGTGGACACCCGCGGGTGAGCCGGTGGCGCGGACCCCACAGGCCCAGCTCGCCGCGGCAATCGACCCTCCCGCCGGGCACTTCCGCTGGCCCTACGCCAACACCCCGAAGGAACTCCGCGGGATCTGGCGCACCGGCAAGTGGAACGAGATCGTTCGCGGCGCCGTGATGATGTTCCAGCACGACCATCGTCTCGACGTCGACGCGTTCGTCGGCCCGCACGTCTGGCGCGCCCTCCTCGCCGACGCGGTCGCGGGCAGGCGGCGCACCGCCGGCTACAGCTACGTCTATGTCCATCGCAGCGTCCCACAGCTGCTCACCCTCTGGCACGACGGCAAGGTAGTCCTCACCTCGCCCGGCAACACCGGGGTGCCGGCGGCGCCGACCCAGCTCGGCACCTTCCCGGTCTTCGAGCACATCCCGGTGGGGACGATGAGCGGCACAAACCCTGACGGCAGCCACTACCACGACCCCGGAATCCGCTGGATCAGCTACTTCAACCACGGCGAGGCGCTCCACGCCTTCAACCGCTCCAGCTTCGGCACGCCACAAAGCCTCGGCTGCGTCGAGCTGCCACTCACAACCGCAGCCAAGCTCTGGCCCTACACCCCGATCGGCACGCTCGTCACGATCGAGAACTGAACGGCGAGAACTGCTGAGTGCCCCAACAGGGCCTACAGGCGGATGCTTGCGATCTGCGCGGGGGGATCCTCGACGCGGTGGTGGCCTGGGTCTCGATCTTCCCGCCACAGATCCGCGGTCAAGCAACACCCCCGAACACTGGCGCAGGCGACAGGGCAGCCTGCATGCCCTAAGACGCCGCTTCGGGGAGGGTCACCCCCACCCCCGCGAAGCGCGGGTCCCAATCCACGCAGGAGTCTCGGGCGCGTCGTCCTAGACACGGCTACTTTCGATTTGTACGTACAGGTATAGGCGCGGGATCGATCTTCGCGCCGGGATAGACTGGGTGGAGGATGGGCGAATCGGTGCAGTTCGACTCCGCGGCCGGCGCCGCTTCTGGCTATCTGGCGTCGCCTGCCGGCTCCAGTGAGGTTCGCGCTGGTGTTGTCGTGATCCAGGAATGGTGGGGGCTCGTGCCGCACATCGAGGACGTGGCGGACCGGTTCGCCGCACTCGGCTATGTCGCGCTGGCACCAGACCTGTACCACGGCAAGAGCACCGTCGAGGCGGAGGAGGCCCACCATCTGATGGAGGGCCTCGACTGGGGGCGCGCCGCTCAGGAGCTCGCCGGCGCCGTCGCCTATCTGCGTAGCGCCGCAGGCGTCAGCCATGTCGGCGTGGTCGGCTTCTGCATGGGCGGCGCACTCACGGTGATCGCAGCCGCTGATCCGGGCGTCGACGCGTACGCGTCCTTCTACGGCTTCCCGCCCGCGGGCGCTGTGGCGCTCGACCGGATCGACGCGCCGGGGCTGATCTTCTTCGGCGAGCACGAGGACGCCTTCTCCGTGCCCGACGCGCAAGCGTTCGCCCAACAGCAGCGAGAGAGCGGCAGGCAGGCCGAGGTCGTTGTCTACCCCGACGCCGGTCATGCCTTCTTCAACGACACACGCCCCGAGGCCTACCAGCAGGAAGCAGCCGACAGCGCCTGGCGACGCACGATCGAGCTCTTCGAGCAAAAACTCCGCGACTAATACCCGCGGCGATCGCTTGCACGGAGGAACTGATGGAACGACCGGAGGCGATCCTTTTCGACGTTGATGGCCTATTGATCACGACCGGCGGCGCCGGTACGAGGAGTTGGCGGTGGGCGTTCAACGAGCTCTATGGGATCCCTGCCGATATTGGGAAGTTCACCGATGCGGGGATGACCGATCCGGTCGTGGGCAGGCTCACGTTCACGCGCGTGATCGGCCACGAGCCGTCGCCGGCGGAGCTGGCGACGGTGATTTCCCACTATCTGATGAGGCTGCCGGACGAGGTGGCGGCTTCGTCGGGCTACGGTGTTCTCGCTGGCGTTGAGGAGCTGCTTCCGCGGCTCTGTAAAAACGGCTTCCTGCTGGGGATCACGACCGGAGCGGTCGAGGCCGCGGCGCACATCAAGCTGGCGAGGGCCAACCTGAACCGCTTCTTCTCGTTCGGCGGCTATGGCTCCGACTCAGACGACCGCGGAGAGCTGACGCGCAAAGCGATCGATCGTGCCGGCGCAATTGTCGGCTCCGCGCTCGACTCCCAGCGCGTGCTCGTGCTCGGCGATACCCCGAACGACATTGCTGCGGCCCATGCCGCCGGCGCAATCGGAGTCGGTGTCGCGAGCGGGCACTCCAGCAAAGACGAACTGCTTGAGGCCGGCGCAGACTACGTGCTCGGATCTCTCCTCGAACCACTACCCGGCGTTGCCGATCGCGCCTCTCAAGATCGACGATAAACGAGTGCTGCTGACGAACACACGCGGCAAGAATGCCTGTTGCACATGAACGATCCGGCCTCCGCAACCACTGACGAGGTCAACGAAGGAGACCTGCCTCAGAACGGCTTGTCTAAAGGGATAGCGGCCTAAACTAAGGGCACCGATGAGGCACCGAAAGGGCGTCGAACGTTCCTGTGGGCACCTCACCGCGCCGACGTCCGCCCGGCACGTTCAAGGTGAGCCGTTTAGAGGGCGCCCCAGCCTTTCTCAACAAGGCGACCCCGTCGGCCCCCTGCGGGCTATGCCCGCGAGTGGCAGGGATATCTCGTCGTCATGTGTCAGGCGGGCATCTCGGCGAATTGCGGCGACGTTGCTGATCTCATGCCAGCGTAGACCGCTGCTCAGGCTGCTGAGCGAAGCTCCGGCGTCAGTATGTGCTAGGAGATCGCGAGGACGGGTACCCTTCGGCGGCGCGCTCGGCCGCTCTCGGAGAGTTCCAAGGCAGCCGTCGCCTCCTCGAGTGGCAAGGTGCGGTCGATCGGGACCTGGAGAGCTCCCGAGCAGACGAGCCGCGCAAGTTCTTCCAAAATGCTCCCCGACTGGGTGGGAGAGGATGTTGGCGGCACGGATGCCCTGGACTGCCAAAGCGTCGACGTCGGCGGAGAAGATCAAGCTGACCAATCTTCCACCTGAGTGCACGAGCGTCGCGATTCGTGCGAGTTGCTCAGCGTCGCTGACCAGGTCGAGGATGGCGTCGACACCATTTGGAGCAAGCGTGGTGGTCGCCTCGACGAGATCTTCGTGTTCGAAGTCGATTGCGTGATCCGCGCCGAGCCCGAGAATGTATGAGGCGTCATCCTTCGCCGCCGTTGCGAGGACGCTCGCTCCTCGCGCTTTGGCAAGCTGGACGGTGTATGAGCCGACGCCGCCGCGCCGACGACGAGGATCGTCTCGCCGAGCTGGAGATCAATCCACTCCGACACCACCATTGCCGCCCCGCCAGCGAGCGGCAGTGCCGCTGCCAGCTCGAAGCTCAGGTCGGCGGGTTTGCGCGCCATGCGTGCATCGGCTGGTACCACGAGGTAGTCGGCGAATGTTCCGTATTCGAACACCTGTGGCCAGAACAACCCGAAAACAGCATCGCCAGGCTGGTATCGGTCGACGTGCCTGCCGACACCATCGATGACACCGGCACCCTCGAGACCGAGGATTACCGGTCACGATTGCCGTAACGAGGGCCGGCGCGATCCGGTTGCTGGGAATGGCAAGCATCGTCCCCACGCGGAGTGTCGTCGTCCGTTCAGCGGTGAGAGCCATCGCGACGAATGGGTCAGCGACGATCAGGGGTGAGTCGACGAATCCGACGGTGCGGAATCCGCGCGACTCGGCGTATACGGCGTCGTCCACGACCCGTGATGTCCATCAGCACTAGTCCGGCGTCCAGTGCCCTCCTCGACTGGGATCCAGTCGATCGTAGGTCGCGCCTCGAGAGGCGCGCGAGCAGCCGATTCCGGTGACCGGAACGCTCGGCGGGCGCACTCCACTCTCCAGCGAGTACAAGCTTGGCGTGGATCTCGGGATTGACGGTCGGCGCGCAATTGTCTGCGCGTCGTCGCGGGGGCTCGGCCGCGCGTGCGCCGAAGCGCTAGCGGCCGAAGGTGTCCATCTCGTTATCAACGGACGCGACACAGCCCACCTAGAGCATGCAGTCGCCGAGATAAGAGGTCGATTCGCGGTCGATCTTCAACCGGTGTGTGCCGACGTGACGACTGTGGACGGTCGCGCTGGCGCTCCTTGAGGCGTGCCCGGAGCCGGACATTTTGATCAACAACAACGCTGGCCCGCCGCCGGGGCCGTTTAGTTCGTTTGACCATGCCACCTGGCTCGCAGCGCTCGAGGGGAATCTCCTTGCTCCAGCGTTGCTGACCGCTGCCGTCGTCGAGGGGATGCGCGCACGTAAGTTTGGCCGCATCGTCAACATCACCTCGGCGATGGTGACCACGCCCCGGCCTGGTATGGCGCTCTCGAGCGCTGCCCAGAGCGGGTCTGAGTGCAGCGTTGAAGGGACTGTAGTTCGAGGTTGTCGCTGACAACGTCACGATCAACAACTTGCTCCCGGAGCGTTTTGACACCGACCGGCAGCGGTTTATGGCTCAGCGGGTGATGGACGCAGAGGGCGTGAGTTACGAAGACGCGAGGAGACGCCAGGAGCAGTCGATTGCGGCGGGGCGCCTCGGGCGGCCCGAGGAGTTCGGTGCTGTCTGCGCGTTTCTTTGCGGGCGCCAGTCCGGCTACATATCCGGTAATAACATCCACCTAGACGGTGGCAGCTACCCCGGCCTCGTCTGAGACGGTGTCCGCGTGGCGCTTGTCGTGCCGTTTGCGACGACTCCTTCGAGAGTCCATTGGATCTCGCCCTCAAGAATCGGAACACAGCTTGTTGGGAAGTCGTTGCGGACTTCGATGCCGTCGGCCAGCACACTGTCCAGAAATACCGAGAGATAGTCGACCGTATACCGGTCGTGCAGAACGAGAACCGTCCATTCACGTTCGGAGATGACAGCTCTCGCTCGAGCGACCCACGAGTCGCCTGGCTCCCAGTCGCCGGGGACGCAATTCCAAGTCACGACCGTGTAGCCGCCTGCGACGAGGAAGTCAACCGCTGCCGCACTGAGAAGGTGCGGACCAACCCGTCCACCTCCGTTGGGACGAAAGAGCAGATCGCGAATGCCGAGATCAGCGAGGGCCTGCTGTGCTTGGCCGATCTCGGTTTGCACGCGATGACGGTCGGCCCCTTCGCCGAGTGGCGCGCCATGCGTCATCGTGTGATTGCCGATCCGATGTCCGGCCTCGCGCACTCGGCGCGCTGTCTCCTTCCCAGCCTCCTCGAGCAGTCGCTGGCCGACGACAAAGAAGATCGCTCGTAACTCCCGATCGGCCAGGGCGGCCAGAACTCTCTCGGTCGCTCCGGGCTCAGGGCCGTTGTCGAACGTGAGGGTAAGCCGGCTCATCCACCGTGGTGAGCGCGGCTGGCGTCCGGGAGTGCGGGTTCCAGGGCAGCTGGAGGCTTCGGTTCGATGCCATAGAAATGCGTCGCCTCGCTCAGCCAACTTTCCGGCGGATCGGGACCCCAGAGGTTCCGTATGTCGTCATGCTCGGTTGACCAGCCGTATGGTTCGTCCTCAAGGTCGATCAGTTGATAGGGAGACTGAGAAGCTCCACACGGTGCCCATCTGGGTCGAGCAGGTAGAGGAACTGCTCGTAGCCGAGGCCGTGACGGTTTGGGCCCCACTCGACTCGCTAACCCATGCCCCTGCTTGCCACCAGATCGCAAACTCGCAGGAGCGTGGTCGAGGCGTCGTGAACAACGTAGGCCAGGTGGTGCAGCCGTGGCCCCAGATTGGAGAGGAGCACGATGTCGTTCGCGTTGCCTTTTCGTGCCAAGAAGATCGACCGGACGGCAGTTTGGTCGGTTCCGTCGCGGCTCGCGTACTGGGAGACTCGGAACCCGAGTTCTCCGTAGAAGTCTGCCGCCGCGGCGATGTCTGCCACGTGTGCCTGGACATGGTCGATTCGCGTTGATGCTGCACCCCGGTGTGACGCGAACTGGATGATCTCCCGCCGCTGCACAGGCATGCGCGCACACATCTCAACGGGGATGCCTCCAGGATCATGGAGACGCAGAGTGCGACCCTGATGGGGGACATCGACCAACTCGGCGTCACGGCCCAGAAGTCGAAGAACTTCTTGGCTCTGTCAAGGTCGTCCTCATCAAGGACGCGGAACCCGATCGCTCACACGCAAGGGACCCTGCTGCTCGCCGCAGGACAAGACTGTGGTGACAGGTCTCCTCTACACCTCGGAGAAAGAGACTGTCGCCGTCCTGCTCCGTGACGATGAGCCCGATTAGGTCTTCGTAGAAAGCGCGGCTCTCGTCGAGGTCGCGAACGTGGAGAACGACGTGGCTAAAGCGAGTGACGTTGAACGGAACCGAGCGATTGGTAAGTGGAAGTGGCATCGTCACTCAACGCTAGACCAAAATGCGTCTACCCCCTACAACTCGGTTCCGCCTAACGGAACCGGAGCAGCGCTCTCCTGCGCCTTCGTTATGCCAAAGCGAGCTGCAGAGCTGCGGCGGCTTCGCGGACGGGCGTCGAGACCTGGCCGATCACATTCCGATTCCATCTTCCGACATAGCCGATCGCGACCGTTGCGTCCCCACGCACGTTCATCGCGGCGGCAACACCGCACACCCCGTCCATAAACTCCTCGTTCGAAGAGGCCACACCGTCCTCTGCCACTTGGTCGAGATTGGCGCGCAGGAGGGCGGGTCGCACAATCGTGCGCCACGTAGCCGCCGGCAACAGACCGCCTCGATCGGCGACGAGTTCCTCGCGCTCGTCCGCCTCAAGATTGGCGGCGATCGCCTTGCCGACCGCTGTGCAGTGCAGTGGAAGCGACGCTCCAACAGTCTTGGAATCGATGGCTGGACGGTGTAGAGGGCATCGATAACCAACGCCTTGCCCTCGTGAAGGATCGCGAGATTCGACATCCCACCGGTCTCCCGCTGCAACTCAAGTAGCAGCGGCATCGCAGCAACACGGAGATCGTTGATAACGGGGTTGGAGTTACCCAGAGCGAACATCTTTACCCCGACCGAGAACCCAGCGTCTGAGTGCTCGGGGCAGAACCCGCTTCGACGAGTTTCCAACAGGTGCGATGCAAGGTCGTCTTCGCCAGGCCAGTCTCGTCGACCAGCTCAGCGAGCGTCAGCGACCGTTTGTGCGCAGCGCACGCCTCGAGCGTCATTAGAATGCGCTGGGAAGCAGAGGCTCCCCTCGCCAGAAGCAGCCTGTCGGCTTCCCGCACTCCGGTTTGCGCTCTCAGCACGATTCTTTTGGAGCTGGGATGACGTCGAGTCGCGTCAGTGTAGATGATGCCCCTTCCTAGCCGTTCCGTCGTCTTCGCTTAGACACGGTCCCGCACACGGCGGTCGCGTCCGTAAACTCCGACGAAGACGGAGTCGAGGACACCGATCAGGATCTCCTGCGTCGGCTGACGGGCTCCGTGGCCCACCAGCAGAATGTTGATCAACGTGAAGATGAGTGCACCAATCACCGTGCGGAGATAGTCGCCGCGCGCACCTACGAGGGACGTGCCGCCGACGATCACCGCGGCCAAGCTCCCGAAGAGGTACTGATCGCCGACTCCGGCTTGGCCGGTGCCGATATAGCCCGTCAGAAGAATCCCGACCAGAGCTGCCCGCCAACGCGCTGACGACGAAAGCGCCGATCCACATCCGCCCGGTGGCAACGCCCGCCAGTCTGGCGGCGCGAACGTTTGCCCCGGTCGCGAACACTCGGCGACCTGTGACAGTCAGGTGGAGGACAACGGTGCACACGATCGTGATGGCGCCCCAGACGACGAGCACAGGTGGGACACCGATGCCCAACAAGGAACCGGTGGGTGAGCTGAACTTCGACAACCGCGCGGAACTTGTCCGTCACCTGCCCACCACGCGTCCAGCCGAGGGTCAGGCCAGTCACCATTGCGCCGGTAGCCAGGGTCACTATCAACGGGGAGACTCGAAAGTGAAACACGGCCGACCCGTTGACGAAACCAATGCACGCAGCGGCAGCAAAGACAAACGCGACAACTGCCGCGAACGGCCAATGACGCCCGCTCAACATCGCACTCACGAGGTTCGCTCCGGTGACGAGTGCAGGGACAGGAGAGATCGATCCCGCCAAGCAAGACGACGATCGTCTGCCCTAGCGCCGCGATACCTAGAAAAGAAGCGAGGATCAACATCATAGAGAAGAGGCTTGAGCGACCGAGAAAGCCGGGGATCGTGATCACCGTCGCGGCACCCGAGACCGGCGAGGGCGATGAGTCCAGAACGGGCAGCATCCCAAGACGCCGGAACCGCCGCTTGCTGGATGAAGCGAGAGTGGCAGCCAGGCCGTTCACGCCGTCGTTCGGGTGTTGAAGACTCGAGACCCGAGTACTACAGCGATGAACAGCGCGGCGCATATGTCGAGAACTGGATGAACAGGCCGACCCGTGAAGGGCAGTAAGCAGCGTCTGCAGCATGAAAATCGACGCCGCTCCGAGCAGTGGCCCGACAAGGCCGCCTCGACCACCGGCGAGGTTCGTGCCACCGAGCGCGACCGCGGCGAGGCCGAGAAGGACATAGTTGCTGAAGACTTGGGCGTCGGCGGAGCGCACGAGCGCCGTCAGTGCGATCCCGCCGATGGCGGCGATGATTCCGTCGACGACGTAGGCGCCTGCCCGTATGACAGATACGTTCACACCGGCTGAGAAAGCGGTGGCGTCGTGATCTCCCACTGCGAGCAGTGATTCGACGAACGCCGTGCGCTGAAGTACTACCCAGAGGACAGACGGCACACCCGTCGTGAGAAGTGCGCCCGGCAGCGGTCCGAACGAGTCGGCGAGCCGGTCAGTCCAAGCAGCGTCGACGGTCACTGGGTTGGGAACGAGGTACAGGTTCACACCGGAGAGGACGAAGAACATGCCGAGAGTTGTGATCACTGGGGGAAACCGGAGGTACGCGATCATGGTTCGGTTGACGGCGCCAACCGCTGCCCCGATGGCGAGAACGATCGGAATCGCCAACCAGGGAGACCCGACTGGGTGACCGAAGAGCTTGGTGACCAGGATGATGTTGACGAACCCCATGAGCGGAGCAACCGAGAGAATCAATTCCACCGCCACCGCTTAGGAAGGCCGGCGTCGACGCCATTCCCGCAAGTGCAAACGGCGCCAACGTAGCCAGCGTCGGTGCGATCTGACTTGGTGCTGCAAACGCCGGCTGCGCGATCTCGTTCGCAACCAATAGGAGCAATGCCAGAGTCGCGGCGAATGCCCACGGGCGTTCGCGCACAGCAGCGGTGATCGATGATCTCACGCGTGCTCCTGCCCGAAGTAGCTGGCGACGAGAAGCTCTCCAGATAGCTGATCCTTGCGAAATTCCGCGTAGACCTCATGCTCGCGAAAGACAAGGACTCGGTCCATCAGCTCGATCAGTTCGATCAGCTCGGTCGAGAGCATGACGACCGCGAGTCCTTGGTCGGCCGCTGTGGCGAGAACCTTGTAGATGTCGAGCTTTGCGGCGATGTCGACACCGCGGGTCGGATCGTTCAGAAGCAGAACGTCAGGCATCGTCGCGAGCCAGCGCGATAGCACAACCTTCTGCTGGTTACCACCGCTCAAGGTGGTGATGCGGTCTTCGACGTGGCCCACCGTGATCTGCAGCTTTCCCACGAACTCGTCAAGACGACGCACGGCTGAACGCTGGCGGACGATCCCAGCTCGGCGATCTACCCGAGCCGTGGTGATCTGAAAGTTGTCGACGACAGACCGTGTTTCGAAAATCGACTCGTCCCGTCGGTCGCGGGGGAGGTAAGCGATCCGCCTCTCGAGCGCGTCAGCGGGTGAGCGCAGCGCCGAGACTTCCCCATCGATCACTCGCTCAACCGAGCCGCTCTCCGCGCGATCACCTGCCAGCACACGGAGGAACAAGTCTTGGCCCTGTCCCTCGAGTCCGGCGAGCCCGACGATCTCACCTGCGTGCAGCGCGAAGTCGATTGGCTGCTTACCTGAGAGGAGGCGCAGCTTGCGCGTCCGCAGCACGATTCGCTTTTGAATGCGAAGCTCGGACTCTGTTGGCGGGCTGATGGCTTCGTCGAAGTTCTCGATCCCCGTCATCAGACGAACGAGGTCTCGCGTGCTCGCCTGCCCCCGCTCGGTCGTGGCGACGGTCGTCCCGCCTCGCATGACGGTGATGCGATCGGCAATCGACAACACTTCGTCGAGACGGTGTGAGATGAAGAGAATCCCTGCACCCTCGGAACGAAGTCGACTGATCACAGAGAACAGCCGATCGCGTGTGGCCACGTCGAGCGCTGAAGTTGCCTCATCAAGAATTAGGACTCGTGGCTTGCGTACTAGCGCTCGCGCTATGCAGACTGCCTGGCGGTCGCTGAGCGCACATGCGCCCGCTGGAGACAGCAGATCGGGCGGATCGATAAGTTGACCGAGGGCCTCTTCGGCGCCGATCGCCTCCCATCCATCGAGCGCCTCCGAGCAACGATCCCGTCGGTACCGAGCCAGATATTTGTAAGCACCGACTGCTGTCTCGCGACCAGAATCTCCTGAAACACGGTGGCCAGCCCTGCCACGCTTGCCTCCTGAGGCGAGGCGAACGGCTTCACGCGCTGGCCGTCGATCTCGATCTCGCCGGCGTCCGCGGCATGTACTCCAGAGAGGATCTTCACCAGAGTGCTCTTCCCGGATCTGTTTTCGCCGAGAATCGCGTGAACCTCGCCGCCTCGGATCTCGAGCGACGTATCCCTCAGCGCCTGCGTAGCCCCGAACGACTTTCGTAGTCCGGACACACCAACGAGCGCAGCTGAGCTTCTCTCACGTCGTGAGGCCATTGGGACGCTCGGGATCGAGCCGTCACTTCCGCGGCTCGATCCCACTTGGCTTCGGAGGGGCTCCGGCAGGCTCGCTCCTATGAAGCAAGCCTGCCTACGGCGCCCTCTAGCGATCCCTCGTTAGCCCTTCTTTGCGAAGTACGCATCGATCAGCTGTGTGATTGGGATCGCGTTCGGTTTGTCCGCTATCGCGTTCGTCTGCGTCGTCCACGACGGCTTGACCCATTGAGAGAGGTTCGCACTCGTGATGCGCGGGGCTATGAACGGCACGTCCGTCACGCGAACGCCACGCCCTTCAAGCATCGCGAGTCCAACCTCTGCTGTGTAACCCGAGTTGCTGCACCGGCAAGGCGACACCGCTTCCGTTGTAGCCCTTGTCGGCGTTGTCACGCCAGTACGCGAGCGACGCGGCAGTACCGCCGACGTCGGCTACAGGCGGGACGGACTTGCCCGACTGCTGGAACGCGCTAATCATCCGGGCGCCATCAAGGCGACCTCAAACGCGCCGTCGATCGCTTGGCCGGGGTGTGCGGCCAGGAAGGTCAGCACTGCGGTCTTCGCTGTTGCGGGGTCGAAGAAACCGGTGACGTGTCCTACTACGTTGATGCCGCAGGCATCGAGCACGCGCTGGGCGCCCTCGAGAATATTGGTGTTGATGGAGAGCCCTGGGATGGCGTCGACGATGAGTGCGGTGCCCTTCCTACCATGGCGCCGACGAGACCCGCTGCTCCGTCGTATCCGAACTGGATCGGGTTCTGTTGGAGATTGACCGCAAACTTGGACGTGGACTGCCCCTCGACGCTGATGACAGGGACGCCTTTCTTCGCAGCCTCAGCGATGACGGCGTTGAGCGCTGTTGGCGAACCAAGGGTCGAGAAGATGATGTCGACGTTCTGCTGGAGCAACGAGCGCATCTGCTGAATCTGCGTCGCGACGTCGTTCGGAGTCGGCGGTGTGACTGAAATGATTTTCTTGATCAGCTTTGGGTGCGCCTTCGCGGCCTGATTGAAGCCCGCGAGGAGGTACTGCGCGTTGAGGTTGCCCTGGTTGTTGGACATGCCGATCGTCCACGGCGGGTTTCTCTTAGCCTTGAAGTTGAGCCACGGACTCTTGTAAACGGCACCGGGGTACCCTCCGAGCGCTGCCTGCGCGATGCGTGGAAGAGTTCCGGCCGCGGGTGGAATCGCGGTTGGTCTCGTTGGGATGCAGCTTGTTGCCGACCGCGAGGATCCGACGGTCGAGCTTCCTAGGCTGGAAGCCGCGAGTGCCAGCACGACCACAGTAGTGATGGCAATACAAAGTCCCTTCCGTCCGACCTTCATGCTCGCCGTCCTTTCCCGTTAGGCAGTCTCGGGTTCCCGCACTGGGCGCCGATCATCCGGCGACCCGATACCACTCCGCAACGAATCCGTTCCGCTGACTGGAACCCTTTCGCGGGTCATCAGGGCAGACGCTCGTAAGCTCAGTGAATCCAAGTACCAGCTCTACCCACGACGGTCGTCGGTAGCTACCCGCAGCCGGACTGGCTAATCGACCATGCCGCGCTCAGTGGCCGCGTTCCGCGCGTGCGCGCCCACGAGCTCTGGCGGATAGAACCCTCGCAACTAGAGCAGGCGCAAGATGAAGCAACGGTTGCCGCCGTGCAGGAGATGGAGCGAGCAGGAACCGACATCCTCACCGACGGAGAGATCCGCCGCGAGAGCTACTCGAACTACTTCGCGAATGCACTCGATGGGATCGACAACGAGCATCCGGCGACCTCGACCACGCGCAGCGGCAAGTCAAACCTCGTCCCGCGCATCGTTGGTCCGATTCGCCGTCCGCATTCGGTCGAGGCGCGAAATGTCGAATTCCTGCGGCGTCTGACGAACAAGCCGATCAAGGCGACAATTCCTGGCCCCTTCACCATGTCTCAGCAGGCGCAAGACGACTACTACGGCGATCAGGAGGCCCTGGCGCTTGCACTCGCCGACGCCGTGAACCTCGAGCTCCGCGACATGGTCGCCGCTGGAGCAGACATCGTGCAGCTGGACGAACCCTGGCTGACGGCGCGTCCCGACGAGGCAAAACAGTTTGCTGTCAAGGCCATTGACCGTGCCCTAGTCGGCATCGAAGCAACCACCGCACTGCACGTCTGCCACGGCTACGGAGCACTAGTCGGCGCCAAGCCGACCAGCTATCCGTTCCTCGAGGAACTCGAGGACAGCTGCGTACAGCAGGTCTCGATAGAGGCCGCCCAGCCTCGACTCGATCTTTCGATACTCGAGAGACTTCCGAGCAAGACCCTGATCGTGGGAGTTCTTGATCTCGCGGACACGGGAGTAGAAGCAGTCCCAGTTGTCAGGGAGCGGATCTTGCAAGTGCTCGATCACATTGAGCCGGATCGTCTTGTGCTTGCTCCCGACTGCGGAATGAAGTACCTGTCTCAGACGACGGCCTTCGGGAAGCTTCGAGCGATGGTCGGGGCGGCGGAGCTCGTTCGAGCCGAACTCGGCTTGATGTGAACGCGCCGGGGATGGGAATCGGATCAACTTGGCGCGAGTTGACGAACAGTCGGAGTGGTTACTACGCCCACTACACGGACGCACCTGAATGTGGGCATGGCCGGGTCGGCAGCGGTATCTCGCGCGGCGGGAATCTTCCTTGCGTGAAAGCGGACGCGCGTCTAGCGCGGGACGCCGCCGACGTTCCAGTAGAGCACGTTGTAATAATCGCAACGGAATGGAGGCGGCGGGAATCGAACCCGCGTCCGCGGACGCACCGGACAAAGCTTCTACGAGCGTAGTCCGCGCTTGCATCTCGCCCGGCGGCCGGTGGCGGACTGCCTACCGACGGGCCAGCCATCCTGAAATGTCGCGCTTTGGGCGATTGGCTCTCCCTCCGCGCCGAGCCCGATTGTTGGCGCCCCGACCCTGGCCTCGGGCCCAGCCAGGCGGGACGTCGCCTTACCTAGTCAGTGACTAGGCGGCGAGTGCGAGATCATTCTTCGCACTTGCTTTGTTTTCCCGGTGGATTTACGAGGCCGACCGGGGACCTCGACTCGCAGCTCTGCCGGAGAACCGACCACGTCGAAACCAGGTCGCCCCCGTATGTGTCGTACCGGCCCATCGTAGCGGCGCCGAGGCACCGCTGACGGCTTGTGACACAGCCTCACAAGGGCTCTCTCCGCACACAACGGGTGCGCCGATAGGATCGCCGCATGGATGCCGCGGCTCTCCGCACGCGCGCCGAGGCGCTTCGCGCACTTCACGTTCCCGGCCGGCCGCTCGTGCTCGTCAACGCATGGGATGCGGCGAACGCCCGCGTGATCGAGCGTGCCGGCGCGCCCGCGATCGCCTCCACGAGCGCGGGCAACGCCAATGCCCTCGGGTATGCCGACGGCCAGCGGATCAGCCGCGACGAGATGCTCCGCTCGGTCGCCACGATCGCGGCAGCAGTCACGGTGCCCGTCACCGCGGACATGGAGGCCGGCTACGGCGACGACCCCGAGGACGCGGCTGCTACGGCGCGTGGGGTCATCCAGGCCGGCGCCGTCGGGCTCAACCTCGAAGACACGACCATGGCGGGCGACGAGCCGCTGCTCCCGGTCGAGCGGTATCTCGACAAGCTTGCAGCCGTTCGCTCCGTCGCCGCCGAGTCAGGCGTGCCGCTCGTGCTCAACGCTCGTACCGACGTCTTCATCGGCGCGGTCGGCGACCCCGCCACGCGCCTCGACCGTGCGATCGAGCGTGGGCGTGCCTTCCTCTCGGCCGGGGCCGACTGCGTGTTCGTGCCTGCAGTCACGGATCCGAGCCAGATCGCGGCCCTCGTGGAAGGCATCGGCGGACCGGTCAACATCCTCTACGTGCCCGGCTCCCCCACGCTCGCCGAGCTCGCGGCGCTCGGAGTCGCCCGAGTCAGCGTCGGTTCCGGCCCCTATCGCGCCGCCCTGGCACTGACCGACCGCATCGCGACCGCCGCCTATGAGAGCGGCGATCTGACCGAGATGACACGTGCTCAGACGTCGTTCGCAGATGCACAGCAGCTGATGGGCGCCTGACGGCAGACCGCTCCGGGCGCTCCGCGCGTCGGGAGCGCCCGATCGTTCCGCGTTTCAGCGCGCCAGTGCCTCATCGAGCGCGCGACGCGTGAGCACGCGCGCGAGATGCTCGCGGAACTCCGCGGTCGCGGTCGTATCACTCGACGGCTCGGTGCCCTCTGCCGCGTGCGCCGCAGCATCCGCGACGGATGCACCTCCGGCGAGGGCCTCCTCCACTCCCTTCGCCCGTAGAGGAGTGCCGCCCATGTTCGTCAGCGCCACCGCCGCCTGCGCCACGGAGCCGTTCTCCCGGCGTACGACTGCAGCTACGCCGACGACAGCCCAGTCCTGCGCGCGCCGGTGATGCTTGATATACGACCATCCGGTCGAGTCGACCAGCTTCGGCACCCGGATCTCGAGGAGCATGTGGCCGGGCGCCGAGGCCGCCGTCTCGAACACGCCGGTGAAGAAGTCGGCCGCCGGAACCGTGCTGTCGCCGTTCGGACCCCGGACGACCATCTCGGCATCGAGTGCCAGCATCACCGTCGGCAGGTCGGACGCGGGATCGCCGTGTGCGAGCGAACCGCCGATCGTCCCGCGGTGGCGCACCTGCGGATCACCGATCATGCCGGCCGTCGTGGAGACGATCGGGCAGTGCTCCTGCAGCAACGGATCGTTCTTGACGGCCTTGTGTCGCGTGAGCGCGCCGATCGCGAGCTGTGAGCCGGCGTCGCGCACGTATGCCAGATCGGCCAGTCGACCGATGTCGACGAGCTTCGACGGCCGTGCGATGCGGAGCTTCAAGGCCGGCACGAGCGAATGCCCGCCCGCGATCAGCTTGGCGTCCTCGTCGGCGGCGAGCAGCTGCAACGCGTGATCGACGCTTTCTGCCACCTCGTAGTCGAACGATGCCGGGATCACTGCTTCGCCTCCTCGATCGCACGCCAGACCCGTTCCGGGGTCGCAGGCAGTTGGATATCGGTCACACCCAGGTGAGAGAGCGCGTCGAGCACGGCGTTGATCACGGCGGGGGCCGCCGCGATCGTGCCCGTCTCCCCGACTCCCTTGGCACCGAACGGATGGTCAGTCGCCTTGCTTTCGGTGCGGTCGAGCTCGAACGACGGCAGCTCGGCCGCCGATGGCATCAGATACGTCGCGAGATTCCCGTTTTGCAGATTCCCGTCGGTGTCGTACAGCCCCTCCTCATAGAGTGCAGCGGCGATCCCCTGCGTGATCCCGCCGTGCACCTGTCCGTCGACGATGAGCGGGTTCACGACGGTTCCGACGTCGTCGATCGCCACGTATCGCACGAGCCGCGCGTCCCCCGTCTCGGTGTCGACCTCGACAACCGCCGCATGCGCCCCGGCCGGCCATGAGAAGTTCGGCGGATCGTACGTCGCGGTCGCCTCGAGGCCGGGTTCCATGCCGTCGGGCAGATTGTGCGCGGCGAACGCCGCCCATGCGGCGCCCTTGATCGTCATCGACTTGTCCGGCGACCCTTTCACCTCGAAAGCGCCGGCTGCGTACTCGAGATCATCGGCCGAGACCTCCAGCTGGTGCGCAACGATGTCCCGCGCCTTCTCGATGATCTTCTCCCCCGCTCTGAAGAGCGCTGCGCCGCCGACCGGCAGGCTCCGGCTGCCGTAGGTGTCGAGGCCGGCATGGGAGATGCTCGTGTCGCCGTGCAGCACTTCCACCTCGGACGGATCACACCCGAGCTGGTCGGCGACGATCTGCGACCACGCCGTCTCATGCCCCTGACCGTGCGGCGACGTGCCCGTCACGACCTGGAACGTGCCTGTCGGGAGGCACCGAATCGTGGCCGTCTCCCAGCCGCCCGCCGCGTAGCGGATCGCCCCGAGGATGCGCGACGGCGCGAGTCCGCACATCTCGTTGTACGTCGAGAAGCCGACGCCGATCTGCTTGACGTCGCCGCGCTCGCGCCTGGCCGCTTGATCGGCCTCGATCTCCTCGAGGCCGAGCCGCTCCAGCAACACGTCGAGCGACGCGTGGTAATCACCGTTGTCGATCGTCAGCCCGGACGCGATCGTGGCCGGGAACTCGGTGATGAAGTTGCGCCGCCGCAACTCGATGCGGTCGATGCCGAGCTCGCGTGCGAGAGCGTCCATGGTGCGCTCGAGCACGTACGTCGCCTCCGGCCGTCCCGCGCCGCGGTAGGCATCCGTCGGAGTCGTGTTCGTGAACACGCCGGTGAAGGTGACGCTGTAGCTCGGGATCGCGTACGGGCCTGCATAGATCCACGCACCGAGCAGCGGGATGCCCGGGGTGACGAGCTGCAGGTATGCGCCCATCGACGCGAGCACGTCGGCGCGGACGGATGTGATGATCCCGTCCTTCGTCGCGCCGAGCTCGAGCGTGGTCACGAAGTCACGGCCGTGAATCGTCGCGACCGCGTTCTCGGAGCGCTCCTCGATCCACTTGACAGGCGCGTCGAGCCGTCGTGCGACAGCCACGGCCAGCAGCTCCTCTGCGTAGACGTCGAGCTTGGAGCCGAAGCCCCCGCCGACATCCGGCGCGATCACGCGCAGCTTCGTCTCGGAGATGCCGAGCGTCGCCGCGACGAGGACGCGGAGAATGTGCGGGATCTGGGTCGCCGACCACAACGTCACCCCGCCGTCGGGCTCCGGCCGTGCCACTGCCCCCCGTGGCTCGATCGCGTTCGGGATCAGCGGCGGCTGGTAGTAGCGCCGCTCGACGACGACATCCGCCGCTGCGACCGAGGCGGCGAACGCGTCCGTCTCGAGCTTCCAGACATAGCTGACGTTGGTACCCAGCTCGTCGTGCACGAGCGGCCCTCCGTCTTGAGCGGCGCCTTCGACCTCGACGACGGCCGGCAACGGCTCGTACTCGACCTGCACGAGCTCGGCGGCGTCGACTGCGTGCGAGCGCGAGTCGGCGATCACAACCGCGACGCCGTCGCCCTCGTAGTTGACGATGCTCGCCGCCAGTGGATAGTGCGGCGGGTTCTTCATGTCCTCTGTGACCGGCCACGCACAAGGCATCGCGGCCTTCCAGTCGTCGTGCAGATCGGCGCCCGTGAGCACCGCCACGACGCCCTCGGCCCGCTTCGCCTCCTCCACGTCGATGGCCATGATCCGGGCATGCGCGTAGGGGCTGCGCACGACGACCATCGCGAGCGCTCCGGGCAGATCGAGATTGTCGACGAACGTGCCGTCGCCGGCGAGCAGCGGCCCATCCTCCTTGCGCTTGACGGGCGCGCCGACGAAGCCCGCCTCCAGGACGGCCATCTCAGGCCTTTCCGGCCGCCGCGGCGACCGCTTCGACGATGTTGTGGTAGCCGGTACAGCGACAGAGGTTGCCCTCGAGCCCGAGCCGAATCGACCGCTCGTCGTTCGCGTCGCCACTCTCGATCAGGGAGACGGCCGCCATCACCATGCCGGGCGTGCAGAAGCCGCACTGCAACGCGTGATGATCGTGGAAGGCCTGCTGCACCGGATGCAGCTCTCCATTGACGGCGAGACCCTCGATCGTCGTGATCTCGGCCCCGTCGGCCTGGACGCCGAGCACGGTGCACGACTTCACCGACTCTCCGTCGATCAGCACGGTGCACGCGCCGCACGAGGACGTGTCGCAGCCGACATTCGTGCCGGTGAGGGCGAGCCGCTCCCGGAGGACATAAACGAGCAACTCGCGCGGCTCGAGCTCCAGCTCGTGCCGCGTACCGTTGACGGTCAAGGCTACGGGTAGCAAGGTCGGTCCCCCTTCGCTCGGAGTGGACACGACGAATCTACTCCTTCACCGCAAGGTTCGGCACCGTCACGCGAGGATGATTCGACTAGCGTCCGGCTGCGTGATCGACGTGGCCAGGATCGACGAGGCGGAGCTCGGCCGGTGGCTTGCAGTCCACAACGCCGTGCGAACGCGCGATCCCGCGTCGGCCGAGGACATGATCGACTGGAGGCGCCAGGCAGGCGACATGGCATGGTTCCTCGCGTGCGTCGACGGCGCCGATGCGGGCATCGGGGTCGGCGTGATCGGATGGCACAGCGAGCCGGGCGTCGCCCGTACGGAGGCAGCGGTGGTCGAGCAGCATCGCAATCGAGGAGTCGGCTCGGCGTTGCTGGCTGCGCTCGCCGGCTGGGCGCGCGCGGGCGGGCAATCACACGGCGAGGCTCCCGTGGACGAGCTCGATGCCTCGTCGCAGGCGTGGGCTACGCGCCGCGGCTTCGTCGAGATCGGCCGCGATTCGCTACTCGTGCTCGATCTGGCGGCGATCGAGGTACCCGGCGTCGACCCGCCGGACGGAATCGAGATCGCGACCTGGGCGGAGCGGCCTGACGCGATCCGGGGCATGTACGAGGTCGCGTGCGAGACATATCCGGACGTACCGGGCGAGGAGTCGATTCCGATGGATCCGTTCGAGAGCTGGCTCGCAAATGATCTCCAGGGCACGAGCGATCGGCCGGAGGCCACGTTCGTCGCGTTCGCCGGCGACGAGGTTGTCGGGTACGCGAAGCTCTCGCTCTCGAGTGCGCTCGTGGACACGGCGTTCCACGACATCACCGGCGTCAAGCGAGCCTGGCGCGGGCGCGGCATCGCCGGCGCGCTCAAGCGCGCGGAGATCGCCTGGGCGAAGCGAGAGGGCTACGGCCGGTTGCGGACACACAACGAGGCACGAAACACGCCGATTCGCATCCTCAACGAACGGCACGGATACGTCGTCGAGCCGGGCTCGGTGACGATGCGCGGGCCGCTCCCGAGCGGCCTCTAACCCCTCGACCGGAGCGCCCGCTCGATCTGCCTCTTCGCATCGCGATCGGCGATCGTGCGCCGCTTGTCGCCCTTGTTCTTGCCGCGGCCGAGGGCGATCTCGAGCTTGATCTTGCCGTCCTTGAAGTAGAGGCGCGTGGGTACGAGTGTGAGGCCCTTCTCGCGGAGCTTTGCGTCGATGGAATCGATCTCGTCCCGCTTCAGCAGCAGCTTGCGGTCGCGGTCGGGGGTGTGGTTTGCGACATTTCCCTGGGCATACTCGGCGATCGAGGCGCCGATCAGCCAGACCTCACCCCCGCGAACGTCCGCGTACGCCTGGCCGAGCTGCACGCGCCCATCGCGCAGAGACTTCACCTCGGTGCCCGTGAGCACGATCCCCACTTCCATGCGATCGAGCAGCTCGTAGTCGTACCGCGCACGACGGTTGTCCGCAATCAGCTTGGTACCGCTCGGCTTCGCCATCCGCGGAAGTGTAGGGCCGAGCGCGTCGGCGCCCGAGCGGGATCGCCTTCACGTCGAGCGCTAGGTATCGATCTCGCGGTCCCAGTAGCCGACGTTGCTCTCACGCCGCACCATCATGTCGTCGCGCTCGTCGCCAGGCCAGACGCCGATCTTGTCGCTGTCGGGGTAGACGGCGACCGCCGGTTTGCTTTTCGTCGAGAGCAACAGCACGCGCACTCGCTCGCCGGCTGTGTTCGTCAGCTTGTGTGCGCCCGCGGGACCTTCCGGGAAGCAGACGACGTCGCCCGGGGCCAGCACGTCCTCGCCCTCCGGGTGACGCAGTGTCGGCCTGCCCTCGAGCACGATCACCCACTCCTCGTCTCCGTACTCGTAGTGATAGGGACAGATGCTCTGTCCCTCGGGCAGCTCGTAGACCGTGCCGCCAAGCTTCACGGCGCCGATCCCAGGCCCGAAGCGGGCCATGCCCGCCCGGTACCCGTCCGGGTCGGCGTCGTCCCATTCGTACTCGAGCGAGAAGAGGTTGACGTGTTGCATCCGTCGATCATCCCCCGTGGCGCGCGGAGGTCAAACCCGCGCGGCTGAGAACAGCCCTCGATCAGCGCTTGCCGAAGCACCGGTCGCAGAGCGGGAACCAGGGCGCGCAGGTCTGTCCGCACGACCGGCAGCGGCCGAGCCTGGGATCGTTGACCTCGGCACGAAGCCGGGCCACGACGCGTGCTGCGGCAGCCTGCTCGAGCTCCGCCGCCCGCTCGATCGTGACGCCGCCGACCCCCGGATACTGAAGCGCGAACCAGCGCAGGATGCTCGCGGTGCGCCCCGCCTCCTCCGCCTCCTCGAGGGTCGCGTTTCGCAGACGGTCGGCGTCGAGCAGGAATGTGAGTAGGGAGCGCTGCGCCTGGTCTCCCGAGACGGCGAGCGCCAGTATCGCCAGCAGCTCGGCGTTGTCCTCGTCGACCGGCGCGTTGACGAGCTTCCACGTGTCCTCGAGCGAGAGCCGCCGGCGCCGCTCGATGAGCCGGCGCTGCACTGCGGCAAGCCGGGCGCGGATGGGCGATAGCGACTCGACTGCGAGCCAGCTCTCGAACGCCCAGGTGCGTGTCGCGACGCGATGCCAGGCCGCCAGCGCTGCATCGAGATCACGTGGATCGGAGACGCCGAGGTCGCTCAGCCGGGGACGAATACGCGCCTCGTCGACGATGCGATAGCCGAGATGCCCCGACGGCAGCGTCACGTGCGGCTGCAGGGCCGACTCGACGAGGCCAGGCTCCGCTTTTGCCCACGGCACTCCCGTGAGCACGCCGACGTGGCCGCGCTCGACAAGGCCGAAGCGGCCGGCACGGCCGGCGATCTGGGCGAGCTCCCATGACAGCAGGTTGCGCCGCTCCATGCCGTCGAACTTGGTCGTCTCGGCGAACAGCAGCGTCTCGCACGGCAGGTTGACGCCGTGACCGAGCACATCCGTGGCAGCGGTGACATCGGACGTTCCGGCCAGGAAGCGGTCGATCTCCTCACGCCTGGAGGCGAGCGGCATCGCCCCGTAGAGCACGGAGACGCGACCGGGATGTAGGCGGTTGATCTCGCCGGCGAGCGCGAGCACCGCCTTGCGACTGAATGCGACCACGACGGTGCCCGGCGTCAGCGAGCGCAACGACCGCTCGCCGACGAACTCGAGGGGCAGCATCCGCTCGAACACCTTGATCTCCGCCTGCGGGAAGGCGTGGAGGACGAGGGGTTCCGCGTCGAGCGCTCCGAGCAGGAGAATGTGGCGGAACTCGCCGGCGAGCAGCAGCTGTGTCCATGCCGACCCGCGCTCGGGATCGTCCGCCCATTGCACCTCGTCGACGACGAGCACCTCGCCCGACGAGGGCGCCATCTCGACCGTGCAGCAGAGGATCGGGGCGTGCTCGTTGATCCGCTCCTCACCGGTGATGAGGCCGACCCGTTCGTCGCCGAGCTCGGCGGACAGGCGGCGGTGGGCCTCCTGGGCCAGCATCCGCAGCGGGCCGGCGTACACGCCTCGACCCTGCTCCTTGAGGAACTCGAGTGCGTGGTACGTCTTGCCGGAGTTCGTCGGACCGAGGTGGGCCACCACGCTCTCCGGCTCGGTGCGGCGCTCCGGCAGCGTGATCTCGATGTCGTGCTCGGCGCGCCGCACGGAAGCTTTCACGCCTGCTGCGCGGGCGCGCTGATGGCGCTCGGAGCGGCTCGGCCGCTTCGCGCGTCCACGTCCTTGTCTGCGTCCGCCGGGCATCGGTCGAGCGTAGCGGCCGTCGCGCCGGTCACAGACCGACCCGCTTGACGCGCCGACCTCGCCCCAGCGTCGTGAGGCGGCGGGGCTAGACCTTCAGGAACCGGCGCAGCGTCATGCCGGAGCCGAGCGCGCCGACGCCGAGCCCGACGACCAGAAGGATCAGCGCCACCAACGAGAAGCTCAGCGCCTGCACGTCGCTGCTGCGATAGCCGTCGCCGAGGATGGCGTGGAGGACGAAGATCTTCCCGAGCAGCAGCAGCACGACGGCCGCCGTCGCTCCGATCACACCGCAGAGCAGGCCCTCGAGCATGAACGGCCCGCGAACGAACCAGTTCGTCGCCCCCACGAGCTTCATCACCTCGATCTCACGCCGCCTCGAGAAGATCGACAGGCGGATCGTGTTGGCGATCAGGAGCACGGAAGCGGCCAGGAGGATGATGACGGCGATCAGGAAGACGACCTCGATCGCTCTCGAGACCTGGAGAATCCGCTTCGACGTCTTCTGGCCGTCGATGACCTCGTCGACCGCCTTGAACTTCTGCGCACGCACGTCGGCGGCAATCGCGAGAACGTCCTCGGCCCGTCTCGGCGTGAGGTTGTACGACGCCGGAAGAGGGTTGAACGGCAGGCCTTTGGCGAGCTGCGGCGTGCTCTTCGTCTGGATCCGCAGCGCATCGGCCTTCGACACGAAGGTGTAGTGCTTGATGCGCGAATCACCGTCGAGATACGCGCGCAGCACGTTGACCTGCTTCGGTGCCGCTTCCTCGGCGAGGATCACTCGCACCTCCAGCTGGCTCTTCACGTGATCCGACCAGGAGACGACCCAGGATCCGAGAGCGACGAACAGGCCCAGCAGAAACATCCCGATCAGCACGGTCATCGTTGCCGCGACCGTCGTCGAGAGATTCGCGCCCATGGAGCGCAGCGACTCGGACAGCAGGAGCTTGATGCGGCTCACTCGGTCTCGTATCCGCCGCGCCGCTCATCGCGCATGAGCTTGCCATGGTCGAGAGCGATCACCCGCTTGCGCATCTTGTCGACCATCTCGCGGTCATGGGTGACCATCAGGATCGTCGTGCCCGCCGTGTTGATGCGATGGAGCAACTGCATGATGCCGACCGACGTGTCGGGATCGAGATTGCCCGTCGGCTCGTCGCAGATCAGGAGCGGCGGATGGTTGACGACCGCACGCGCGATCGAGACGCGCTGCTGCTCTCCGCCGGAGAGCTCATCCGGGCGGGAGCCCGTCTTGTGGGAGAGCCCGACGAGGTTGAGCACCTCGGGGACCTTCTTGCGGATCGACGCCGTCGACTCGCCCTGCACCTTGAGCGCGTAGGCCACGTTCTCCGCCGCCGTCCGGTTCGGCAGCAGCTTGAAGTCCTGGAACACACAGCCGAGGTTGCGGCGCAGCAGCGGCACCTTCGAGTGCTTGAGGCGACCGAGGTCGCGTCCGCCCACGAGGATCCGGCCGGAGGTCGGCTCGAGCTCCTTCAGCAGCAGCCGGATGATCGTCGACTTGCCGGAGCCGGAGGCGCCGACGACGAACACGAACTCGCCCTTGTCGATCACGAACGAGACGCCGTCGAGCGCGGTCACCCTGGGCTCGTAGATCTTGCGCACTTCCTCGAACACGATCATCGAGGCGCCGCTCGCCTGCCCCGCTGCATCTGCATATGCAGGAGAGGGCTCGGCTACGGCCGTCGCGGAGTCTGTGAGCTGAAAGTCGTCTTCCTGCACCGGCTCGAGAGGTGAAGTCGGCGGGGGCGGCCGCTCCGGTTCGGGTTGTGATCGGAGTGTAGCGGACACCTTTACAGGACTTTCCCTGCGGCCTTGGCCAGCAGGTACGCGTGCACGAACCCGTCGAGGTCGCCGTCCAGCACGCCCTGCGCGTTGCCAGCCTCGAAATCAGTGCGGTGGTCCTTGACCATCTGGTACGGGTGCAGCACGTAGGAGCGGATTTGACTCCCGAAGCCGATGTCCTGCGTGGCGCCGCGCTCGCGCGCGATCTCGGCCTCGCGCTCCTCCTCCTGCAACTCGGCGAGGCGCGACTTGAGGATGCGCATCGCCGTTGCCTTGTTGGACGTCTGCGAGCGCTCGTTCTGGCACTGCACGACGATGCCCGTCGGGATATGCGTGATCCGTACCGCCGAGTCGGTCTTGTTGACGTGCTGGCCGCCCGCCCCGCTCGCCCGGTACGTGTCGATGCGAAGGTCACCCTCGTCGATCTCGACCTCGCCGTCGTCCGGCAGGAGCGGCGCCACGACGACCTGAGCGAAGGCCGTGTGGCGCCGGTGGGCCGAGTCGAACGGGGACTGGCGCACGAGCCGGTGCACGCCACGCTCAGCCTTGAACGCACCGTAGGCATTCTCGCCCTTGACGGTGAGCGTGGCCGACTTGAGGCCGGCCTCCTCCCCCGGACTCGCCTCGACGAGCTCCGTCTCGTAGCCACGGTTGGACGTCCAGCGCAGGTACATGCGCAGCATCATCTCGGCCCAATCCTGGGCGTCGGTGCCGCCGGTGCCTGCGTTGATCGACACGACGGCGTCGCCCGTGTCGTAGTCGCCCTTGAACAGCGCGTCCTCCTGCAGCCGTGCGAGCTCGGCGACGACGGGCGCGAGCTGAGTGCGCAGCTCGTCCTCCAGTGACGTGTCGAGCTCGTACAGCTCGCGCGCCTCCTCCACTTCGTCGCTCAGGCGGTGGTAGCGATCGAGCCGTCGCGCGACGCGCGCGTGCTCGGTCGAGATGCGGGCAGCCTGCTGCTGGTCGTCCCAGAAGCCTGGTGCGCCCATGGCGGCTTCGAGCTCTGCCTGGCGGGCCGTCAGCTGATCCGGGTCAAAGATACTCACGAACCCAGGCAAGCTGGGCTCCGAGCTCCTCGAGCTGCGCGTCGAGCGAGAGATGCAGGGCTTCGGCCACGAAACCGATGGTACCGGCAGCCTTCGGCTGTCAACGAAGCGAGGCCGGCCGGCTATCCGCCGAAGCGGGCCTTGTCAGCGTTCCGGGTCAGGCGCCGTGGCACTTCTTGAACTTCTTGCCCGATCCGCACCAGCAGGGATCGTTGCGCCCGACGTCAGGATGATCCTTGACGACCTGGCGCGGCGCAGGAGGCGTCGCGAGCACCGCGCCCGCGCCGCTGCCGCCACCGCCCGCCGACGCGATCAGGTCAGCCCCGGCCGCAGTCTCGTGCGCGTAGGTCAGGTTGCCGCTCGGCGCCTGGTGCGTCAGATCGGGTGCATGACCGTTCTCGGCAAAGCCGCCGTCCGCGTCGTCGGGAGCGATCTCGACGTGGAAGAGGGTCAGCACGATCTCCTCGCGGATCGCGCGTCCCATCTCCTCGAACATGCGGTGACCCTCGCCGCGGTACTCGACGAGCGGGTCCTTCTGGGCCATCGCGCGCAGGTGCACGCCCTCGCGCAGATAGTCCATCGACTCGAGGTGCTCGCGCCAGCGCGTGTCGACGACCTGGAGAATCACGAAACGCTCGATCTCGCGCATCAACTCCGGCGTGAAGCTCTGCTCGCGCTCCTGATATGCGTCCAGCGCATCCTCGGTGAACTCCTCCGTGATCGCGTCGGGCGTCTGCTCGACCTCCTCGCGGAGCTCCTGGACGGTGATGTCGGAGCCGTACAGCGCCTGCATCTGCGCGACCAGTCCGTCGAGATCCCACTCGTCGACGACGTCGGTGTCGGTGAAGCCGGCCACGTTCTGCTGCACGACGTCTGCGATCCAGTCGCGGATGTCGCCGGAGAGGTCTTCGCCGTCCAGCACGCGCCGCCGCTGCTCGTAGATGACCATCCGCTGCGTGTTCATCACGTCGTCGTACTTGAGCACGTTCTTCCGCGCGACGAAGTTCTGTTCTTCAACCTTCTTCTGGGCGCCTTCGATCTGCCGCGAGAGAATCGACGCCTCCATGGGCTGGTCGTCCGGGATCTTGAACCGGTCCATGATCCCGTGGATGCGGTCGCCGGCGAACAGGCGCACGAGATCGTCCTGGGCCGATAGGTAGAAACGGGTCTCGCCCGGGTCGCCCTGGCGACCGGAGCGGCCGCGCAGCTGGTTGTCGATCCGCCGGGACTCGTGCCGCTCCGTCGCGAGCACATAGAGCCCGCCGGCCTCCACGACGCCCTCGCCGAGCTTGATGTCGACGCCACGACCGGCCATGTTGGTGGCGATCGTGACCGCTCCCGGCTGTCCTGCGTCGACGATGATCTGGCTTTCCCGCTCGTGCTCCTTCGCGTTCAGCACCTCGTGAGTGATGCCACGCCGGCGCAGCAGCTCGGCGAGGTACTCGGACGTCTCCACCGCGATCGTGCCGACGAGCACCGGCTGCCCGCGCTCGTTGCGCTCGGCGATGTCCTCGATCACGGCGTTCCACTTCGCGTCCTTCGTCTTGAAGATGAAGTCGTTCTGGTCGTTGCGTGCGACTGGAACGTTGGTGGGGATCTCGACGACGTGGAGGTTGTAGATCTCGACGAACTCCTTCTCCTCGGTCTTCGCCGTGCCGGTCATGCCCGCGAGCTTCTCGTACAGGCGGAAATAGTTCTGCAGCGTGATCGTCGCGAGCGTGACGTTCTCCTCGCGGATCTCCACACCCTCCTTCGCCTCGATCGCCTGGTGCAGCCCTTCGCTCCAGCGTCTTCCTTCCATGATGCGGCCGGTGTACTCGTCGACGATCTTGACCTCGCCCTCCTGGACGACGTAGTCGACGTCCCGCTTGTACAGCGACTGCGCCTTCAGCGCCTGCGAGAGGTGATTGACGAGCGAGACGTGCCGCGGGTCGTAGAGGTTGTCCACGCCGAGGGCTCGCTCGACGGCGTCGAGCGCGGTCTGTGCCGGCGACACGGTCTTGTGCTTCTCGTCGTAGAGGTAGTCGGCGCCGGAGAGCTCCGTCTCGTCCTCGCCCTTCGCCGTCTTGCGCGTGGCCGGCGCGCCCTCCAGGTCACGCACGATCCGCGCAAACTCGTAGTACGTCTTCGCAGCGGTCTCCGGCTCGCCCGAGATGATCAGCGGGGTTCGGGCCTCGTCGATCAGGATCGAGTCGACCTCGTCGACGATCGCGAACGAATGGCTGCGCTGCACCATGTTCTCCAGCGCCACCGACATGTTGTCGCGCAGGTAATCGAACCCGAACTCCGAGTTCGTGCCATACGTGATGTCGGCCTCGTAGGCGACCTTGCGCTCGGCGAAGGGCATCATGTTCTGGATCGCCCCCACCGTCATGCCGAGACGCTCGAAGACGCCGCGGTTCCATTCGGCGTCGCGTTTCGCGAGGTAGTCGTTGACGGTGACGAGGTGCACGCCGAGGTCCGTGAGCCCGTTCAGGTAGAGCGCCATGGAGGCGACGAACGTCTTGCCCTCACCGGTCTTCATCTCCGCGATATCGCCCTCGTGGAGGACGATGCCGCCCATCATCTGCACGTCGAACATGCGCTGCTGCGATTCGCGCCACCGCGCTTCGCGCACCGCCGCAAACGCCTCGAAGAGGAGCTCGTCCAGCGATTCGCCGTTCTCGAGCCGCTCGCGGAACTCCACCGTCTTCGCCCGCAACTCGTCGTCGGACAGAGCCTGGAAGTCCGGCTCGAGCGTGGCGATGTACGCGGCCTGCTCTTGCAGCCGCTTGACGCGGCGACCTTCGCCGAGGCGAAGGACCTTCTCGAACTTTCCAAAGTCGGCGCTGGGCATCACTGGGAGGGTACCGGGCGCACCCGGTGCCTTGATTATTTCTTCACGAACGCGCCCTACCCTGCGCTCGTGAGCTCATGGACGACTCCCGGCCTGCCGCGGCGTTCTCGCCGGCTCCACGTCGCGCTGCCGGTCGCGTGCGCGGTCGCGCTCGTCGCCGCGGGTGCGGCGGCCGCGCTCCAGAAGCCCGGCCGGTCGATCGCGGTCGGGGGTCCCGTGCGGCTCGTCGCGCTCGACCACTCCTCGTTCGCCTTCATGGTCGCGCGCACCAAGAAGGACTGTGACCACGTGGAGCTGTGGAACACGGACACGAAAGGGCACTGGCGCTTCGGCAAGCCAGGCCCGTGCACCAATCTCGGCAGCACCGGCGCAGGCATCACAGCCGTCGCGGCGGCCGGTAATCGCGCGGTCTGGATCCGCTTCAACGGCGGGAATCTGCGCGACTGGCAGCTGATGACGGCGACCACCACACAGAAGACGCCGAAGCAGCTCCGCTTCATCGAACAGGATGTCGAGCTGCCGTCGCCGCTCGCGCTGGGCGATGCGACGGGAAACAGTGGCATCCCGTACGCAGCAGGAAAAGAGGTCGTGCTGCTCGGCGCCAACGGTGCCGCCGTCTTCAAGCACACCGAGCCGGTGAACGTCGTCGGCGTCACCGGCGGCACGGGACCGGGCGGCGCGGTCGTCGCCGCGCTGCGGGAGACCGGTGCCGTCGTGCTGCTGCGCAACGACGGCTCGGTCGCTCGGACGATCTCGTTCCCGCCCGGCGCCGTGAAGGCGATGGCGCTCGCACCGGCCGGTCTCGTCGTCCAGCTCCCCACAGCGGTCGAGATCCACAAGGGCGCCGCCACGACCGTGGTCAAGCTGCCTGCCGGAGCGGTGATGAAGGACTACGCGGCCGGCCGGATTCTCTACACGAAGAGCCTTGCTGTGCACGCGTACACGGTCGCCGGCGGCAAGGACACGCTGCTGCTCAAGGGCTCCCGCAACGCCGCCGTGCTCGCGACCTACGACACCCACGGGCTGGGCTGGGCGCGGGGCTCCACCGTGAGCTTTGCCTGCGCCGGGTGCATCAGGTACGCCACCTGACGATCGAGGGCTACGCGGCGGACTCCTCCCCCGCCTCTCCGCCGATCTCGATCAAGCCCTCGGGCACCGGCGGCTCGTGGTGTTGCGCGCGGCGGCGCGTCTCGTGGACGCGCTTGTCGCGGTAGCGCTCGACCTGCCGCTCGAGCTTGTTCAGCAGGCGATCGATTGCAGCCTCGTAGGTCGTCGCCGACTCGTGCACGACGATGTTCGGGCCCTTCGTGTGCACGACTACCTCGGCCGAGTGGTCATCCGCGATGGACGGATTGTGCTCCCTGGACAGTGTCAGCTCGACGAGGGCGAGATCGTGCAGCCGACGATCGAGCTTGGCGAGCTTCTCCTCCGCATAGCTCCGAACGGAATCACTCACGTGACCGTGACGGGCGGTGACCTGAAGTCGCATGGGGCGTCTCCTCTTCGGGTGTACCCCGACTGTACTACCGCACCGCGCGCGCGAGACACACGACATCGACCTGCGACGCGCCGATCCGCCGCAACTCGGTCGCACAGGCGGTTGCCGTAGAGCCGGTCGTGTAGACGTCGTCGACGAGACACACACGCCGCGGAGCGCTCCCGACCGGACGAAAGGCTCGTGCCACGTTCAGGCGCCGCGTGGCCCGCGGCAGGCTCCGTTGCCGTTCGATGCCCGGGCGGCGGCGCAGCAGGTCGAGCGCCGGGAGGTCCCACCTCACCGCGAGCTCGTACGCGAGACACCCGGCCGCCGTGTGTCCGCGCCTGAGCCCGCGGTCGCGATCGCCCGGGACCGCGCAGAGCCCGTCGACGGCGGGGCGTGGCACGGCCTCGACGACCAGGTCGGCGGCGACCGCGACCAGATCCCGGCGACCGCGCTCCTTCCACGCACCGACGAGCGCCCGCGCGCGTGCCTCGTACACGATCGCCGCCCGTGCACGCGCGAATGCGAGGCGGCGTCCCGCACATTCTGCGCAGCGGCGCACGGGCCAGGGCCCGGGCGCCCCGCACCGCTCGCAGAGCGGCGGCCCGATGCGCACGAGGCCCGCGAGGCACGGATCGCACACCGCAGCACCGGGGCGGCCGCAGACGGGGCACCGCTGCGGCAGCAATACCGCGAGGAGATCCATGGCCCGGACGGTACGGCCGGCTCGGTGCCGGGACCGTGCCGCCTCTGTGCCGGCAGTGCTACAGCGGGGGCGCGGCGAGCATCTCGCGCAGAGCGTCCCGTTCGGTGTCGAGATCCGACGGAACCTTGATCGGGAAGAAGCGGCCACGCGGCCCGCGGCGTGGCACGACCAGGAACGTCGTCGGCACGAACGAGGCGAGCTCGTGATATACCCGCTCGAGCTGGATCGCCTGCTCGCCGTCGACGTCGCGCTCGACTACGAGCCATGTCAGCTCGACCGGAAGCTCCAGCGCGTCGACGTCGATGATCGCCGTGTTCGTGTTGAAGACAGGAATCCGGGTCTGGTCGAAGGACGCCGGAAACCGTGGTGCCTCGAGCATCGTGAGCCGGCCGTCCACGCGTGCGGGCGCACCTCCGAGGTCGCCTCCCTTGCTGGCCACCTCGCACGTGAGCGGCCGGCCGGCGAGCACGTGCGCACCGATCACCGCGGGATCGACACGCCCGCCGAGGTTGTCGACGTTCGACACGACGACGTGGCGAACGCCGAGCTCTCGGAGCGCTGCGAGCGTCCCGGACGCCCTGATCGCTTCCAGCAGGTCGCCGTGACCGGGTCCATACAGGGAGACGCGCCCGCCGGCATCGCGAAACAGGCTTCCGTCCGGCCGCAGCCGCGGGGCGGCGAACTGGCCGAACACGAACGGGTCGCCAAGACCTCGCTCCGCGACGTGGGCACGCACGATCTCGTCCGTCGAGAAGCTGGTCATCAGCGCGAGAGGGATCCGGGCGTTCAGCGCCTCCGCGACCCTGGTCGTCTCCATCAGCTTGATCTGGAGAAAGCTGCGGCCGTCGAGAGCTTCGACGACGCCTTTGACGACGCCGCCGAAGCGCGTCGCCATGCCGCCGGCGAGCACCAGCGAGGCCACGTGGCCTGCCCGCAGCGCCTCCACCCCGGTGCTCGACACCTCCGCGAACGCCGCATCGCCGGGCGCGGGCAACTCGGTCAGATCGCCCGGCTCGGGCGGCTCGACCTGTCCCGTGACGACATTGCTCGACGTTCCGAGGGCGCCGGTCGCGACGAGCTCGCGCAGCCTCTCGAACCGCGCCGCGTCGAACCCGCAGCGTTCGAGCAGCGCGCGTGCCGGTGGGTCGATCTCGTCGAGGATCACGACGCGCGGACGGGCATCGGCAACGACGACCCGTAGGGAGAGCGATGGGCTCCCGCCTCCGTCACGATCGCCGAGATGAGCGACGCGGGGGTGACGTCGAACGCAGGGTTACGGGCGTTGAAGCGCGAGGTCACCTCGGCCGGGTCTCGCTCCTCGATCGGGATGTCCGCGCCCGAGAGCGCCGAAGCGTCGAGCGTCGACGTCGGCGCCACGATCACAAAGGGAATGTCGTGGTGGCTCGCGAGGACGGCGAGCCCGTATGTTCCGATCTTGTTCGCGGTGTCCCCGTTCGCCGCGATTCGGTCGGCGCCGGTGATGACGATGTCCACGTCGCCTGCAGCCATCAGAGACGCCGCTGCCGAGTCGACGATGACCGTATGCGGAATGCCGATCGCCTCCAGCTCGAATGCCGTCAAACGTGATCCCTGGAGCAGCGGCCGAGTCTCGTCCACCAGCACGTGCTCGACGCGGCCCCGCTCCCATGCCGCCCGAATCGCACCGACGGCCGAGCCGTAGCCGCCGGTGGCGAGGCCGCCGGCGTTGCAATGCGTCAGCACCCGGGCTCCGGCCGGCACCAGCTCCGCCGCGTAGGCGGCCATTGCGCGGCACCGCGCGACCTCGTCGTCGTGCAAGCCGCGGGCGCGCTCGGGCGTCGGATCGGCTCGCATCTCGTCGAGTGCCCACCGGAGGTTGACGGCGGTCGGCCGTGCGGCGGCGAGCATCTCGGCCGCGGCATCGAGGTCATCCCCGCGGGCGGCGGCGAGTGCGAGCCCGTAGGCGGCGGCGATTCCGATCGCCGGTGCGCCGCGCACGGCCAGCGTGCGAATCGCGCCGGCGACCTCGGCCGCTGTCTCGCAGCGCAGCTCGACCGTCTCGTCCGGCAGGCGACGCTGGTCGATCACGACCACTGCATCGTCTTCGAGGCGCACGATGCGCTCTGGCTCGAGCTCGGTCATCGGTTCGAGCCGGCAGCTTCCTTGTGACACTGTGTCACAAGCATCGTCGCGTCAGGAGTCGCGCTCGGGTCGGCCGTAGCGGTCGTCGAGACGCACGACGTCGGTGAGGTGTGGTGTCGACACCTCCAGGATCAGGGTGTCCTCGAGAGCGGTGATCCGATGCAACGTGCGGGGCCGGTAGCGGAAAGCGTCGCCCGGTCCGATCTCGATCGTGCTCAGCTCGCCTCCGACCTCGCCGAGCTCGAGCGAGGCCCGGCCCTCCTGCACGAGCCACGACTCGTCCTTGATCTCGTGGTACTGCAGGCTGAGCGCGTGCCCTGCCCTGACCAGCAGCAGCTTGCCGACGTACTGTTCGGTCTCGGCCCAGATCAGCTCGTACCCCCAGGGCTTCTCGACCCGGCGCGTCTCGAACCGGTAGTCGCTCATCGCGCCGCCGGGTCACGGCCCGGCCGCCAGCCCGGGTTGGCCTCGAACCACTCGGCCGCCTGGCGCAGCTGCTTCGGGGTGTTGACGGTCAGCCACGTGCCCTCGTGCTTCCACGCCAGCAGCTTCCCTTCGGACGCGAGCTCCGGAAAGGTGGTCTGCTCGTGGTCACCCCGCTCGGGCAGCCGCCCGACAGCCTCGTCGTCGAGGACGTAGCAGCCGATGTTCACCCAGTAGGGCAGCGTCGGGGCCTCGCGAAAGCCGGAGACGAAATCGTCGTCCCCGACGTCGACGACGCCGAGCGAGGAGACCATTGGCGCGACCGCGATCGTCGCGGCAGCTCCCTGCGCGCGGTGACGCTCGAGCATCGCCTCGAGGTCGACGTCGAGCAGCTCGTCGCCGTTCAGCGCGAACAGCGGACCGTCATGCTCGCGAGCCGCGGCTGCGAAGCGGAGGCCGCCGCCGCGCCCGAGCGGCTCCGGCTCCTCGACCGGCACGACGTCGCAGCCGAGGCCGGCCAGCTCCTCCGCGAACAGGCCGCCCTGCCCCAGCGCGCAGCTCACGATCACCCGGCGCACACCGGCCCGCCGAAGCTGGCTCACCTGGTAGGCGGCGAGCGGATGCCCTGCGATCGGGACGAGCGCCTTCGGCTTTCCTTCCGCGGCGTCGCCGAGACGCTCGGCCTTGCCGCCAGCGAGGATGATCGCGTCCATCAGACCCTTGCGCCGGCGTCGGCCGCGCGGCCGATTCCCTCATAGGCGAAACCGGCGGCGCGCAGCGTCTCGGGGTCGAGCATGTTGCGGCCGTCGATCAGGATCCGTGTCTGCATCGTCGCTCCGACCGCGGCCCAGTCGACACCGGCGAGCTGAGGCCACTCCGTCACGATCACGACGGCATCGGCGCCGTCGGCCGCAGCCTCGGGATCCGGCGCGATCTCGACGCCGTGCAGGGAGCGCCCGTCGACGACGGGGTCCCACGCCCTCACGTGCGCCCCCTCCGCGAGCAGCCGGCCGGCCAGCACGAGGCTCGGCGCCTCGCGCATGTCGTCGGTGTCCGGTTTGAAGGCGAGGCCGAGGAGGGCCACGGTCTTGCCGCGAAGCGTTCCGAGATGGGAGTGCAGCTTGCCGATCACACGCCGTTTCTGAAGCTCGTTCACCTCGATCACGGCGTTCAGCAACTGGAAGTGATAGCCCGAGTTGGCGGCCAGCTGCTTGAGCGCGAGCGAGTCCTTCGGAAAGCACGAGCCCCCGAACCCGATGCCCGCTCGCAGGAAGCTCGGGCCGATGCGCCGGTCGAGCCCGATCCCCTCCGCGACACGCACGACGTCCGCCCCGGTCGCCTCGCACACGTTTGCGATCTCGTTGATGAACGAGATCCGGGTCATCAGCGCGGCATTGGCCGCGAGCTTGATCATCTCCGCGGACGCGACGTCACAGCGCACGATCGGGCCGTCGATGCCGGCATGCAGCGCGGCCACGAGATCACCGTCCTCGTCGCGGAACGAGCCCACCACGACCCGGTCGGGGTGCAGGAAGTCCCGCACAGCCGTGCCCTCGGCCGTGAACTCGGGGTTCGACACGTACCCGACCTGGTCCAGTCCGCGCTCGTCGAGACGATGCCGGACCTTCGACCCGGTCCCCACCGGCACCGTGCTCTTCATCACGACGACACACCGGCGGTCGATCTGCGGTAGCTCGTCGATCACGGTCCACACGGACGACAGGTCGGCGTCGCCGGAGTAGGTCGGCGGCGTGCCGACTGCGATGACCACGATATCCGCCCCCTGGATCGCCTCACCGACGTCGGTGGTGAACGCGACGCGCTCGGCGTTGCGGGCGAGCAGCGCTTCGAGGCCGGGCTCGTAGATCGGGACCTCTCCGCGCTGCAGCGCTTCGACGCGATGCGCGAGGATGTCGCGAATGACGACCTCATGGCCGAGATCGGCGAAGCAGGCTCCTGTGACGAGTCCGACGTAGCCCGCGCCGAAAACGGCGATCTTCTGAGGTGACGCGTTCACGTCGGGAGAGGGTACCCATTCCCCTGTTTTGCGGCGTTTTGCTACGTGTCGCCGTGTGACTGAATCAAGCCGTATTGGCGGTGAAACCGTTTCGCCGTGTGCCGTGCCGTTACGGGGTGTTCTTGCTGGTGTTGGTAGACGATTGGTAGACGGGGAAGGATCACCGTGTCGGGCGCTTAGTGCCCCCCTTTCGCCGCTTGCGCTACTCCCCGTTCCGCCAGCCGCTCGAGACGAGCGTGCCTTCGTCGGCACTGCCGCTGGTCGCCCCCTGGCGCATTGCAATTTCGACCGGGACGGGTATGGACGTGATCGCGGGCCTGCTCCACAACGCACCCTCCCCGACGTTCTTGTCGGCGTGAGCATGTTCGAGACTCGCGAGGTGATCCTTGAACAGATCGCTGAGCACCGGCTTGTCGGGAATGTTCCCGACTGGCCGTTGCAGTCTGGGATTTGCGGGATGCGTCATGACGGCACTGTGGTCGATCGTCCCCGACTCGGATATCACCCCTTTGCGCGTGGCCGCAACTGATCGATGGCGCTACCAGCGAGATAGCACCGAGCGCACCCACTATTCCGGGCCTTCCGAGCGGTCGCGCTGATCCCGCGCCGGCGTGGTGACCAGTATCAGGCGCCCGCCAGCTCGAGCAGCGCGCCGGCGAGCCCGTCCGTCGCCGAGAGCTGCGGCATGTGGTCGGTGTCGAGCTCGATCACCATCCGGCACGGGTGCTCCGCGATCATCCGCCGCTGCAGCGCAGGCGGGATCGACTGGTCGCGCGCCGTGAAGACGTACGACCGGGGGATCGACGCCAGCAGCTCGTCGTCGACGGCGACGGGGGTCGCGAACGGCGCGACCGCCTGCGGACGATGCCTTGCGACGGCTGCCCTCGCCTGCTCCGGCGGGCAGTTGTTGTAGATGGCCTCGATCGCCGCCTCGGCCGACAGGGTCGCGACCGGCGGCTCCCCCTCGATCACGATGTTTGCCTGGATCTGGTCGTCCTGCCCCTCCGGAAGCTGCGTCAGCTCCAGCAGGCTCTGCCCGTTCGCCGGCATGAAGGCGGTGACGTAGATCAGCGCGGCGACCCGCTCGGGGCAGCTCGATGCCGCCTGCGTGATGATCACGCCGCCCATGCTGTGGCCGACGAGAACCGCCGGCTCGGAGCGCTCGAGGAGTTGCGAACAGACGCGCTCGGCGCACGACTCGAGGGTGACGCCCGCGGCCGGCGTCGGGTCGTCGCCGCCGCCCGGCAGATCGAGCGTCTCGACGGTGTGGCCGGCCGCCTCGAGCGGGCTGACGATCGGGTCCCAGCTCCACGCGCCGCCGAAGGCGCCGTGGACGAAGACGAAGCGCGCCATCGAGCGATCTTAGATCAGGGACGTTGATCCCGTTCCGGGCTTCAGGACTGACGGATCTTCCAGAACGAGTCCTTGCGGCTGATCTTGTTCTCGGCGTCGAAGGTCCAGAGGTCGCACCCACGCACCTCGATTCGCTCGCCGTCGGTCGTCGTGCCAGTCAGCGTCCATTCCGAGACGCCGCGGTTGCCACACGCGAAGTGTTCGTCGTCGCCGTAGTGGACATCAGGGATACCGGCGAACCGCGCAGCGAGTCCTTCGCGCACTCCGCCCTTCCCGACGAACCGCTTGCCCCACGGATCGGGCCCACGAGGCGATTCGAAGACACATTCGTCGCCAAAGGCCGCCATGATCGCTTCGAGGTCATGGCGGTTGAACGCATCAGCCACGTCTCGCAACAGATCGACCTTCCCCGGATCATTCATCTCGACCCTTCCTTTCCGTCAACGTAGATCCGCGGAGTCAATCGAAGGCATGTACGTGACAGAGGGCGCGCTTGAGATCCGGGAGTCGTGGTTTGAGACATGGATCGAGGGCAGGTGCAGGTGAACGTGGTGCCGTTCCACACGGCTTCCGGGTTAGGGGAGCGCGACGTGATGGAGCTCGTAGGTGCTGTCGCGTGTCGGTGCTCTGCTCGGGTCCGGTTCGCCACCGAATACTTCGCGGACAGCGTCCATGACGTTGTTGTCGTGGTAGGTCTGCCCCTGTTCTTTGGTCTGCCAGACGTTCGTGATGCGGAACACTCCGGCGTCTTCGTCGAATCCGGCGTAGTGGATGATGAGCCCTTCGGGCGCTGCCTTGTTGTGGGTCAGCTTCTCGTTCACAGCGTCGTAGTTCGTCGTGGTTCGGTCATCGCCCTGGATCGAGAACTCCGTGATGAAACAGACGGCCATGGGTGATCTCCTGTGTTGGGGGTTTGAGAATACGGCGCGCCGGCCGGGTTCGGCAACGCTCGTGCTACCGGAGAGCATGCGCCCATGGCTGCGACGAAGTAGACAAGGCTCTCGTGATCATGGACATGCGGCTCCGCATCGAAGCCGGCAGGAGCCCTCACCTCAACGAGGACCGCCTTGTCGCCCCACAAGAGCTCATGGATCGCCAACGCGGCTCGTAGCGGTCGCCCTTCGAGCTCGCGAAGCTCGATTATCGGCGCATCGTCGCCCTTCGTGAAGGGTGTGTCCTGCACTCCTCCCCCATCTCCGCTCGGATTCACGCCTCGCGACGGATCGTGACAGACAGCTGAGGCTCCCGCACGACCCGCGCCGTCTGGCGTTGGTCGTACTGGCAATCCAGGGCGTCCTACGGTTTCACCTTGGAGACGAGCCGTAGGCCCTTCGCTACCGCGAGCATGGTCTCGTTCGAGAGGTGGTCGAGCAGGCTGTTGACGACCCAGTACGTGCCCTTGTCGGTTCGCAGGACGACCATGTGCAAGTGTGGGCCGTTGTAGTAGAGGTCATAGTGCCGGCCTGCGATGTTGCGCACGAAGTTGCGGCTGCCGAGCACGGGTGCGTCCTGCCAGTCGGACTCTTGCACTCCCCAGTATTCGTTCGTGCCCATGCGATAGGTGAGCCGGATCGTCTTGTGCTTGTCGTCGAACCGGTAGAGCCGAATCGGGCGCTCCCGATCGATCCAGGACGAGCGCTCGAGCACCGTCGGCACCATCAGCGGGAAGTCGACCTTCCGCTGGCGCTGCAGGAGCAGGTCGAGCGAGGCGCCCGCGCCGGGCACGACGTTCGCCGGCTCGCGCTTCGGCGTCTGATCGATCGGAGCCGACGCCAGCGTGCCGTGGAACGTCCGGCCGACGACGGCGGTCAGCATGGCGCCGTTTGCAAGCGCACGAATGGCGGCATTCGGCTTCTTCACATCGGCGGAGCCGAACAGGTTCGCGACTCTGCGCGCGGCGAGCTTGGCTCCCTTCTGCTTCGCATCGAAGTAGACGGTGGTGCGGAAATACGCGAAGCTCGGGGCGTTCGCCGGTATGCCGTCCGGAGGGGTCAGGATCTGGTAGCCCCGCTGCCCGAGCAGGTAGCTGGCGTTCGACGCCGAGCCGGTGACGCCGTTGCCGTTCAGCACCGTGATGCTCGTCTCCTTCGGCGCGGGAGCCTTCGTCTTCACCTTCTCGCCGAGCGCGACGGCCGTTGCTTTCTTCGGCGACTCGACATCGGGATTCGACCATTGCTGCACCGCCCGGGAAATGTTGTCGCCCGACGTGGTCAGGTCGGAGAATCCTTCGAGACCTTCGATGCGAGACTGGAACACGTGGCCTGGAGGGAGCGAGTAGGCGAATGTGGCGTAGGAGAGGATCGTCCTTCCGCTCACGTCCTTGCCGCCGCCCTGGCCCACCTCGATGTTGCTCGTCAGCGCCTTGATCAGCTTCGGCAGCTTGAACAGCGAGAAGCCTGACCTGACCTGATCCTTGAGCGCGCGGACGAACAGCTGCTGGCGCGCGTTGCGATACAGGTCGCTGTCGGTGTGGCGGAAGCGGACGAAGTCGAGCGCCTGGTAGCCGCCGAGCTTCTGATACCCCGGCTGCAGGTTGATCGTCGCATAGCCGGACGGCCCGCTATGGGTGTTGAGGTAGCGACGGTCGACGTCCATCCAGATGCCGCCGAGCTTGTCGACGAGCTGGCGGAAGCTGCGGAAGTTGACGGTGATCAGGTAGTTGATGGGGACGCCGGTCAGCTGTTTCACGGTCTCGACCGTGCCCTGCGAGCCGCAGTACGAGTACGCGGCGTTGATCTTGTCGACCCTCGGCGACTTGCCGGGACAGAGGATCTCGGCTCGGAGATCGCGTGGGAACGACAGCAGCGAGATCGTCTGCCCTTTGGGATCGGCGCGGATCAGCATCAGCGTGTCCGACCGCGAGGGCGTTCCCTTCGCGTCTCCGGCACGGCGGTCATAGCCGATCACGAGCGCATTTGCGGGCTGCCCCGCGATCGGCAGGTCGAGCCGTTTGATCGTCTTCTTCACGTCAGCGCTCTTCGCCTGGACGGCCCCGACGACCGACTTGTGGAGCCAGAGGTAGACGCCGCCTGCCGTCCCGGTGACGCAGACGGCAAGAACGACAGCCGCCCAGCCGAGGATGCGGAGGGCGAGCGACCGGCGGCTGCGCGGCGGCGGCTCGGGCTGGCGGTAGATCGTGACCGGGTCGAGGGGCCCGGGCGGCAGCTGCATCCTGCCGTTGCCGTTCGCGGCGTCGCCGCGGCCGATACCTCTCTTCAGCGTTGTTCGCATACGGAAACGGGCGCCGCGCGCCCGGCGAGCCAGGATAGCGGAGGGTGCGGCCTGCTCGACTCGGGCCGGTGAGGCTCAGACACCGGCGGCGACGGCCGCCAGCGCCCCGGCGAAGAACTCCATCTCCTCCGGCGTGCCCGCCGTGATCCGCAGCGCCCCCGGCGCGCCGAACGACGTCATCGGGCGGACGATCACGCCGCGGCGCAGGAGCGCGTCGTTGAGCGCCGTGGCGTCGTCTCCGACCTCGACGAAGAGGAAGTTGCCGAAGGCGGGGCCGGCGGGATCCCAGCCGTGGCTGCGAACCGTCGCTTCCAGGCTCGTCATCGCGGCCCGGTTCAGCGCTCGCCTGCGCGCGAGCTCGCCGCTCTGGTCTCCCAGGCTCGCGAGCGCTGCCGCCTGCGCCGGCGTCGTCACCTCGAAGGCGCGCCGTACCTTGCCGATCGCCGTGACAACACCCTTCGGGCCGACGCCGTATCCCACTCGCAGCCCGGCGAGCCCGTAGATCTTCGAGAACGTGCGCAGCACGAGCACGCGGTGGCCCGCCCGGCCGTACTCCGCAATCGCATCGGGATAGTCGGGATCATCGATGTACTCGGCGTATGCCTGGTCGATCACCGTGAGCACGTGATCCGGCACCTTCGCGAAGTACGCGTCGAGCTCCGCTCTCCCCGTCATCGTCCCCGTCGGATTGTTCGGCGTCGCGATGTAGACGATCTTCGTTCGCTGCGTCACCGCGCCCAAAAGCGATTCGAGATCGAAGGCGTGATCACGCAGCGGCACCGTGACGGCGACGGCTCCGAGCTTGCGCGCATCGAGCACATAGCTCGGGAACGAGGGCCAGCCCGTGACGATCTCGTCACCCGGCTCCAGGAGCGCCTGCGACACGTAGCCGATCACGGCGTCTGCGCCGGAACAGACCGTGACCTCCTCGAATGCGACCCCGTGCCTCTCGGCGAGCGCGGCGCGCAGGAGGAAGGCGCCGCCGTCCGGATAGCGATTGGATTCGCCGAGCGACGCGTGGATCGCGTCGAGGGCGACGGGGAAGGGGCCGAACGGCCCCTCGTTCGAGGCGAGCTTGACGATGCGGTCGAGCCCGAGCTCGCGCCGCACCTCTTCCACCGGCTTACCCGGCTCGTACGGCACGAGGTCGTCGAGCGACCGACGGAAGAGCCGTGGGTCCGGCTCGCCGATGCTGCGGCTCATGCTGCGACGGGATCTGGCTCGGGCGCTGGCGCGCGCTCCACAGGAGGCGCCGGCGGTGGCGACGGCGGGTCCGGCGTCCACGTGCCCCCATCGTCGTTCCTGCCCCCCCGGAACCGCGTCCACGCGAGGAACGCGCCCCCGGCGAACATGGCGGCCAGGACCACCGCGCGCAATCGGTGGCGACGCTTCGGCGTCGCCGCACCCGATGTCCCCGTTCCGGCGAGCAATCCGGTGATGGCCGCGTCGGCCCGCTTGCGCAGCTTGCGCCGCAGCAGCCACCAGCCAATGCTGATCGCGAGCGCGTTGCGCCGGGAATCGAGGCTCATCGCTAGGACCTCTTCGGCGGCAGATGGATGGCACGGCCGAGTGCGACGAGCCCCGCTTCCTTGATCGCCTCGGAGAGCGTCGGGTGAGGCGCGATGCCGTCCGCCACGGTCTCGACCGTCGACTCGGCGTCGATTGCCACGACGCCGGCCTCGATCAGGTCGGTCGCGCGTGGGCCGACGATGACGAGTCCGAGCAGCTCGCCGTAGCTCTTCTCGTGAATCGACTTGACCCAACCGGTCGTGTCGCCCGACATCACCGCGCGCGCGTTCGCGACCCACGGAAACACCCCGACGGAAACGTTGTCGTCGCCGTGGCGCTCCTTCGCCTGCGCCTCGGTGAGACCCACACCGGCGATCTCCGGGTCGGTGTAGATCGGCCGCGGCACCGCAGGCTCGCCGAGCGTCGAGTCGTGCCCCATCGCGTTCTCCGCCGCGATCTCGCCCTCACGGAAGGCGGTGTGCGCGAGCTGCCACCTGCCCGCCACGTCCCCCGCGGCGTAGATCGTCGGCACCGCCGTCCGCATGTGGTCGTCGGTGGCAATGCCCGTCCTCGGATCCGTGGGAACACCGATCTCGTCCAGCCCAAGCCCTTGCACGAGTGGAGCGCGCCCGACCGAGACGAGCATGATGTCCGCCTCGACGGTCTCGCCCTCGCCGAAATGAACCACGAGATGCGTCCCCTGGTCATCCACCTGTGTGCATTGCTTTTGCAAGTTGACGGCAATGTTGCGCCGCTTGAACGCCTTCTGCAACTCCTTCGCTGCGTCTTCGTCCTCCTGTGGAATCAGCGTCGGCAGCATCTCGATGATCGTCACCTCACTGCCGAAGCGCTCGAAGATCGATGCGAACTCGCAGCCGATGATGCCGCCTCCGAGGACGACCAGGCGGCGAGGGACCTCCGTCGAGGCGAGCAGCCCGGTCGAGTCGAGACAGCGCGCGGACTCGAGGCCGGGGATCGGCGGTCGAATCGGGTACGAGCCGGTGGTGACGATCGCGCTCTGGCAATTGACGTCCTCCCCGCCCTCGACCGCGATCGTCGTCGGGCTCGTGAAGCGCCCAATGCCCTGCACCCATTGCACCCCGTTCGCCTTCAGCAGGCCTGCGACGCCGGTCGTCATCTGCTTGACGACACCGTCCTTCCAGGCGGCCGCGGCGCCGAAGTCGAGCTGAGGCTCGGAGACGCCGACACCGAGCTTGGCGAACGTCTCGCGCGCGTCGTGGAGCGCGTGAGCGGTCTGCACCCACGCCTTCGTCGGAATGCAGCCCACCCGCAGGCACGTACCGCCGAGCGCCGGTTCCTTCTCGATGCAGACGACCTTGCCCCCCAGCTGCGCTGCGCGAATCGCCGCTGTGTACCCGGCCGGCCCGCCTCCGAGGACGGCGACGTCACATTCCATTGTCTCTCTCGCCTTTCGATCGGTGTCGTGGGGCGATGCTAGCGGCGGCGCTCACGCAGCCGTCGCGCCGATGCGTCACACGAGCTGGACCCGCATGGTGAGGGAATCCCCCTGCTCCTCGACGCGCTCGAAGCCGAGGTGCTCGTAGAGCCCGATCGCGCCCTCGTTGTGCCTGTCGACGCTCAGGCTGAGCGCAGCGAAGCCGTCGCTGCGCGCACGATCGAGCAGCGACGAGATCAACGCACCGCCGACGCCCTTGCCACGGGCATTGGGAACGACTGCGACCGCGAGCTCGGGCGTCTGCTCGTCGACAAAGCCGTAACCGGGTGCGGACGCCTTGAACAACCGGTACCAGGCAGCGCCGACCGGGAACCCATCGACGACGGCGATCACCGCCGTGTCTGCCCGCCGGCCCCAGGCCTTGACGTACAGCTGCACCGGGCCCGGTCCGGCATCCGGCTTGCGCTCCTTCCAGTAGTACGCGTGGTGCAGCATGTCGCGCAGGAAGCGCACGTCCTGCGCCCCACCCCGGCGGACGAGCACCTCGGCCATCTACAAGGCGAGCCCCGGCTGCTCCACGAGTGCCACGAACGTGCGCAGGAACTCGGCGCCGTCGGCGCCGTCGATCGCACGGTGGTCGCACGTGAGCGTGACCTGCATGAGCGGCGCCACGTCGATCTCTCCGTCAACGGCGACCGGCGTGTCCTTGACGGCACCGACCGCAAGGATGGCGACCTGCGGCGGATTGAGCACAGCAACGAACTGCTCGACGCCGAACATGCCGAGGTTCGAGATCGTGAACGTGCCGCCCTTCATCTCGTCGAGCGTGAGCTTGCCCTCGCGGGCGCGCGCGACGAGGTCGGTGCGCTGCTGGGCGATCTCGTGGATCGTGGCGCGTCCGGCGTCTCGGATCACGGGCACCACGAGCCCGTTGGGCGCTGCCACGGCCATGCCCACGTGTGCGACCGGGAACCGCTGGATCGTCTCCCCGTCGAACGTGGCGTTCACGGCCGGATGCCGCATCAGCGACACGCCGGCGAGCTTGGTGAGCACGTCGTTCACTGTCGGCTTCACCTCGCCCTCGGCAAGACGGGAGACGAGTTGCTCGCGGAGATGCAACGCCTCGGTCATGTCGATCGAGACGCCGAGCTGGAACACCGGCGCCGTCCAGGCTTCGCTGAGCCGGCGTGCAATCGTCTTGCGTACCGACGTCAGCTGCACGATCTCCACCTCTGCCGGCGGTGCCGGCGCTACTGCGACTCCGGCCTTTGCGCGCTCGACGTCTTCGGCGACGATCCGCCCATCTGGCCCGGTGCCGGCGATCGCCGCCAGGTCGAGTCCCCGTTCGCGGGCGATCCGGCGCGCAAGCGGCGACGCCTTGACTCGCCCTCCGGCCGTTGCACCCTGGGCGGCCCGCTCGTCGGGGGTTGCCGTCGAGGGCTCCGGCGCAGATGGCTCCTCGGCGGTCGCCGCCCCGTTCTTCGAGGTCGGGGCGGGAGGAGCGGCCACGGCCTCGAGCGACACCTCCTCCCCCTCCTTGCCGATGACGGCGATCGTCGAGCCGACTTCGACTTCACCCTCGTTGACGAGGATCTTCAGCAGCACGCCGTCCGCTTCCGCCTCCACCTCCTGCGTGACCTTGTCGGTGTCGAGCTCGTACAGCGGCTCGCGCTTCTTCACCGTCTCGCCCTCGGACTTGAGCCACCGCACGATCGTGCCCGACTCCATGCCCTGGCCCAGACGCGGCAACTTGACGTCGGTCGCCACCCGGTCAGGCCCTCGCGAGCGTCTTCTTGACCGCAGCCAGCACGTCGCTCGCGTGCGGGATGATGAATTCCTCCATCACGGGCGCGAAGGCGAGCGGCGCGAACTTCGCCCCCACGCGCTCGATCGGCGCATCCAGGTAGTCGAAGGCCCCGTGCTGGATCACGGCGGCCAGCTCGGACCCGAAGCCGCCCTGGACGACGGCCTCGTGCGCCGTGACGCAGCGGGTCGTCTTCTTGACGCTCTCGACGATCGTGCCGGTGTCGAGAGGTGAGAGGGTGCGCGGGTCGACGACCTCGATCGAGATGCCCTCCCCTGCTGCGTCCTCGGCGGCGCGCAGCGCCTCGTGCACGAGCCGTCCGGTCGCGACGACCGTGCAGTCGGTGCCCTCGCGGTGCACGCGCGCCTGCCCGAGGGGGATCGGCTCGATCGCGTCCGGCACCTCACCCTTGATCGGGTACAGGGTGCGATGCTCGAAGAAGATGACCGGGTTCGGGTCGTAGATCGCAGACCACAGGAGCCCGCGGACGTCCTCAGGTGTCGATGCGAACACGACCTTGAGGCCCGGCACGTGGGTGAACCAGGCCTCGAGCTGCTGCGCGTGCTGGGCGCCCGGCGACCAGCCGGCACCGCCCTGCGTGCGAATCGTCAAAGGCACCTTGACCTGGCCGCCCGACATCGTCCGGTGTTTCGCCGCCTGGTTCACGATCTGCTCCATCGAGATCGTGAGGAAATCCTCGTACATGATCTCGACGACCGGGAGCATCCCCTGGACGGCTGCGCCGATGCCCGCACCCACGATCGCGATCTCGGAGATCGGGGTGTTGCGAATCCGCTCCGGCCCGAACTCGGCGAGCATCCCTGTCGTGACGCCCATCGAGCCGCCCATCTCCGCGATGTCCTCGCCCATCATGAAGACGCGGTCGTCGTCCCGCATGACGCTGGAGAGGACGTCGCGTACGGCCTCGCGATACGTGATCTCGGCCATCAGCCGCGCTCCATCGAGCCGTCGGCGTAGACCCATTTGAGCGCGTCCTCCGGTGCCGGATCGGTACCGGCCTTGGCAAACTCGACGCTGCCGTCGACCTCGGCCTGCACCTCCGCATCCAGGCGCTCGAACTCCTCCGCGGAGATGCCGAGCCGGGCACGCAGGCGCTCGATCGGGTCGTGCGTCTCCGCCAGCGCGCGCACCTCTTTCTTGTCGCGGTAGACCTGCGGGTCGCCGACGTAGTGGCCGGTGAACCGAAACGTGCGGACGTTCATGAATACCGGGCCCGCCCCGGAGATCACGTGCTCCCGCGCCTCTCGGGTCGCGGCGTAGACCGCCTCGACGTCCTGGCCGTCGACCTCCACGTGGTGCATGCCGTACGCGAGCGCGCGATGGTGCATGTCCTCCACCGCGAGTGGCAGCTGCTGTGCCGCAGGCGTCGACTCCGCCCAGCCGTTGTTCTCGAGCACGAACAGCACCGGCAGCTTCCACAGCTGCGCGAGGTTCATCGACTCGTGAAACGCGCCCGTGTTGGTGGCGCCGTCACCGAAGAACGGGACCGCGACGCGCGGCTCGCCCTTCAGCTTGAAGGCGAGCGCCGCACCGGCCATCATCGGCAACCCGCCGCCGACGACCGCGTTCGCGCCCATGTTGCCCTTTGCGATGTCGTAGAGGTGCATCGAGCCGCCGAAGCCGCCGGAGCATCCCTCCTGCTTGCCGTACATCTCGGCCATCACCGCGTCGATCGACGTGCCCTTGGCGATGGTGTGGGCGTGCGCGCGGTGAGTGGACGAGATCACGTCGTCCGGCTCGAGTGCGGCGCACACGCCGCAAGCCACGGCCTCCTGCCCGATCGCGACATGGAGAAAGCCCGGCAGCTCACCGGCTCGGAAGCGCTCCTCGACCTTCTCCTCGAATCGCCGGATCACGAGCATCTCGCGGAAGAGCTCGCGCAATCGCTCATCCGAGAGGTGCCCCTCGGTCACGCGTTGCTCTCCGTCCACTTGAGTCATGCCGGTCATTATGCTGACGGCCGATGAAGCTCGTCGATCAGTGGAGCGCGATCGAGAAGGGCCTTCCGGGCGACTGGGAGGATGTCACGCTCGTCGTCACGACCGAGCAGCCCGGGGATCTCCCTCGCGCGGCACAGGTGCTCGGCCCGATGGGCGCCGGCAAGGTCGGCGGGACCCTCATCCTCCACGTACGCCGTGCCGGAGGCGCGCAGGGCCCCGAGGCCGCGCGACGGCTGTTCCGGCGGCTCGACGAGAGCCGAACCTGGGCGATGCTCGAGCAGCGTGACGTGCGCAGCGCGCACGCTGCGACCCCGGCTGCTCCCGAGGATGCCGTTCCGATCGCGGTCTCCTGGGATGCGGCGCTCGCGCCGCTGCCGCCGGACTGGACCGACCTGCTCTGCGAGTTGGAGGTCGACTCGAGCGACTACCTCGACCGCGGCGCCCTGCTCTGCGCGCCGCTGAACCCGACGCGCGACCGGTCGCGGCTCGCGTTCGTGTTCCGCTGCTCCGGACGCTCGGGCTACGGCGTCTCGCGACCGATGGCTCGCCGCTGCTTCGAGCGTCTCGACGGAGCAGGGATCACAGGCGTCACACGGGTGCTGCGTGCTCTGTCCGATACCGACAACGTGGACACCCAGGGGCCCGTGTGGGTCGTGGGCGGGAAGATGCTTTAGGACGAGGGTGCGCCCTCGCCCGTAGGCGGCTAGGGGCGAACGACGACCAGCCCGGGCCGGAGCTTGGGCTTCTTCGCGTCGCTGCGATAGGCGAGCTTCCCGCCCGTGAACGTCGCCTTCCACGTGACGTTGCCCACGAATGCGATCCCGGTCGCGCGATTGAAGCCGGCGCCGGTGAGGTGGGCACTCTGTGTTCCCGAGCGGTCGTGCACGACGATCACGTACCGTCCGGCCGCGAGGCTCTTCACGGCTTTCCCGCTGGCGGCGTTGACGAAGCTGATCGCCTTCGCCGTGACGGTGAGCGCGAGCCGGGGCGCCGCCGGAGTCGCAGGAGGCTGGGTCGGCGGCGGCGTCTCGGGCGGCGCGGCCCCGACCGTGAACGATCCCTTCATGTTCGCCGGGTGCGCGTCGCAGATGAACGTGTACGTCCCGTCCACGAGGCTCAGCGAGAACGTCTTCGCGCCGATGTCGGGGATGCCGGTGCTGACGTCGACCCCGGGCCCCTGCAGGTGGAAGTCGTGCTCGTCCGCCTTGTCGTCGACCGTGAGCGTGACGGGCCCAGGGTCGAGGTGGGTGACGCGGGTGCCGTTCGCGTCGACGAGTGAGATCCCGAAGCCGGGGCCGACGGAGCCGCTGAGCGGCGCACCGTCCGCACCGGCGATGCCCGCGACGACAAGGGCGAGCCCGGCTGCGGCGACAAGGGCGAGCGTACGGCTCATCGCCCGGAGACTACGCAGCATGCCGACGATCGGTTCGTCAACGTCTGAGCTCCGCATCGAACTGCTCGCCGAGAGCAGCCACGATACGACCGCGGACGACGGCGGCTTCGTCGTCGGACAGCGTTCGGTCGGGCGCCTGGAGCGAGAGATGGATTGCGACAGACTTGCGGCCCGCGCCGGCCTGCGGGCCGCTGTAGACGTCGAAGACGCGCGCCTCGCGCAACTCGGGAGCGCCGGCCTCGAGGACGGCGTCCACCAACGCCTGCGCTTCCACGTGTTCTGCGACGACGACCGCGATGTCCTGGCGCAGCCGTGGGAAGGTGATCACGTCGTCGAACAGGATCCGGTCGGGGATCGGCTCCAGGAGTGTGGCGACATCGAGCTCGAACACACCCCAGGCACCGTCGAGGAGCGTCGGGTGCAGCTCACCGAGCCACCCTGCGGCGGTTTCGCCCGCCTTGCCCGGATGGAGAAACGGGCGCATGGTTCGGGTGACGCGCAGATCGAGGTGGAGAGCCGCGTAGAGAGCCTCGACAGCACCGCGGGCCTCGGCGAACCCGCCTTCGACGATACCGCCCACGTGCCACCGCTCCTCGGGCAGTTGCTCCCCGCTCGGCAGGTAGACGCGTGCGAGCTCGAAGAGGGCGACGCCGGGGTTGCCCGCGTCGACGTTCACGCGCGCCGCCTCGACGAGACCGTCGAGCAACGTCGTCCGCAGGATGGCGTGGTCGCCGCTCATGGGATCCGGCAGGTGCAGTGCGGCAGGGTCGGGATCGGACGCCACGAGGCTCCACGTGTACGCCTCGGTGAAGCCGCATCCGACCAGCACGTCCTCGATCACGCGGCGCAGCCGCTGCTCCTTGGTCAAGTGGCCCTCGATGGAACGCCGCAGCGGCATCGTGTGCGGGACGCGGTCGAGCACGACACGGGCCACCTCCTCGATGACGTCGATCTCGCGCGTGACGTCGCGCGCCCGCCAGGTCGGTACGGTCACGTCCCAGTCGCCCGACACACCGAAGCCCAGCCGCTCGAGGATCCCGCGCTGCTCGGCCGGCGGTACCTCGAGCCCGACGATGCGATCGGTGCGCTCGGGTCGCAGACGTACGACCGGGCGCTCGGGGAGGCCCGAATGCACGTCGACGCTGCCGGTCGGCTCTCCACCGGCGAGGTCGACGAGGAGCCTGCTCGCGAGGACCGCGGCCGGCTCGGCCTGGTGCGGGTCGACGCCCTTCTCCCAGCGGTTCGAGCCGTCGGTACGCAACGCGAGGCGCTCGGACGTCTTCAGGATCCCGATCGGCTCGAAGTTCGCGGCCTCGAGCAGGACGTTGGCCGTCGCATCGGTGACCTCGCTGTCCTCACCGCCCATGATCGCCGCCAGCGCAACCGCCTTCGCGCCGTCGGTGATGACGAGGTCGCGCTCGTCGAGCGTGCGCCGGATGCCGTCGAGCGTCCGGAGCTCCTCGCCCGCACGCGCTCGGCGCACGACGATGCGGCCTCCATCGAGCGTGTCCCGGTCGAAGACGTGCAGAGGGCTGCCGTAGACGTGCATGACGTAGTTGGTCACGTCGACGACGTTCGAGATCGAGCGCATGCCCGCGGCATGCAGGCGGGCTCGCAGCCAGATCGGCGAGGGCCCGATATGGACGTTCGTGAACGCGCGGGCGATGTAGCGCGGGCAGCCGTCCGGATCGTCGACCGTCACCTCGAGCGGTTCGGGGTGCACGACCGGCGGGTCCACCACGTCGACCGGCAGTAACTCGCCGTCGAAGAGCGTTGCGATCTCGCGAGCGATTCCGACCATCGAGAGCAAGTCGACACGGTTGAGCGTCGGCGTCATGTCGAGCACCTGGTCGCGCACAGGCAACACGTCGATGAGCGGCGTCCCGGGCTCGATTCCGTCCGGGAGGACCATGATCCCGGCGTGGTCCGTGCCGAGCCCGACCTCGTCCTCGGCGAGGATCATGCCGCGGGAGACCTCACCGCGCAGCGGACGCTCGTCGAGAGGACCGGGGAAGCCCGGCAGGAGCACGCCGGGGAGCCCGACGGCGACCGTCGCACCGACGCCGAAGTTCCAGGCACCGCACACGATCTGGCGTGGCGAGCCCTCCCCCACATCCACCTGGCAGAGCTGGAGCTTGTCCGCGTTCGGGTGCTTTACGGCCTCGACGACGCGCCCCACGCGTAGGAAGGAGAGGTTGTCGCCGGTGTCGACGACACCGAGGTCGATGACGCGGTCGACCTCGAGCGAAGAGATGCTCAGGCGCCGGACGATCTCGGCCGCCGTCGCATCGATGCGGACGTACTCGCGCAGCCATGAGAGGGGTGCGCGCATCAGAACTGGCTCGAGAAGCGGAGATCGTTGCGCCAGAGCTCGCGCAGGTCGGGAAACTCGTGGCGCAGCATCGCGATCCGCTCGAGCCCCCAGCCGAACGCGAAGCCCGTGTAGTGGTCGGGGTCGTAGCCGACGAACTCGAACAGCTTCGGATCGACCATGCCGGCGCCGCCGACCTCGATCCAGCCCGAGTGCCGGCACACCGGGCATCCTGCTCCGTCGCACACGTGGCACGACACGTACGCCTCGATCGACGGCTCCGTGAAGGGGAAGTAGTGGGTACGAAACTCGGTGCGCCGCTGCTCGCCGAAGAGCTTCTTGAGCAGGAAATCGAGCGTGCCGGTGAGATCGGCGAGCGTGATGCCCTCGTCGACGGCGAGGCCCTCGACCTGATGGAAGATCGGCGAGTGCGTCGCGTCCGGCGTGTCGCGGCGGTACGTGCGGCCGAGCGAGACGATGTAGATCGGGGGCTGCTGCGCCTCCATCGTGCGCACCTGCGACGGCGACGTCTCGGTGCGAAGCACCGTGTCGTCGTCGACGAACAGCGTCGCGAGGGGCGACCGCGCCGGGTGGCCGGGCGGGAAGTTGAGCCCGTCGAAGTTGTAGCGCGTGGTCTCGACCTCACGGCCGTCGACGACGCTGTAGCCGAGCCCGAGAAAGACGTCCTCCACCTCGCGGCGGATCTGTGTGATCAGATGCAGCCGCCCACGCGCGTACCCGCCGGCAGGGAGCGTGACGTCGACCCGCTCGGTGGTGAGCCGCTCGTCGAGCTCGGCTCGTGCAAGCTCGGCTTCGCGCGCGTCGATGGCGGCCTCGAGCCGCTCGCGCACCGCGTTCAGGGCCATGCCCGTCTCGCGGTCGCGAACCTCGCGCAGAGCCTGCTTGAGCTCGCTCTTGCGTCCGAGATACTCGACACGGACCTCGTCGATCGCCTCGGTCGATTGCGCCGCCGCAGCCGCGGCGATTCCGGCGCGCTCGAGGGAGTCCCCATCCATGGCGGCGAGCGTACCAGCGCCCCGAACGCATGTAACACGGCGTCACTTGCCCCGGGCCGCCGCAGGCACGGGCACACTCCCGGCGTGGCGCTCTACGACTCGATCGCATCGATCTACGACCCGTGGAGCCGATCGGTGATCGAGGACATCGGCTTCTACGTGGACGAGGCGCTCGCCTCGGGAGGGCCGGTGGTGGAGCTCGCGGCCGGTACGGGGCGGATCGCCGTTCCGATCGCCCAAGCGGGCATCCGGGTCATCGGGGTCGACCAGTCCGAGCAGATGCTGGCCGTTGCGCGAGCCCTCGCGCGCGAGCGGGGCGTCGAGCACCTGGTCGATCTCCGCATCGGCGATCTGCGCGAGCCGCCCGTGGAGGAACGGGTGCCCCTCGTGATCTGCCCATTCCGCTCACTCCTGCACATGCCCGACGAGCCGGAGAAGCTGCGCGCCCTGCGGGCCGCGCACACGCTGCTCGAACCGGGCGGGCGGCTCGTGTTCGACGTCTTCTGCCCGAGCGCGGAGGACATCGCCGAGACACACGGCCGCTGGCTCGAACGCGAGAGCGGCATCTTCGAGCGCGCCGACTGGGATCAGGTGTCCCGCACCCTGACCCTGTCGGTGCGCGGTGGCGCAGCGACCGCGACGATGAGCCTGCACTGGCTCTCGCCCGTCGAGTGGCGCCGGTTGCTCGACCTGGCAGAGCTCGATGTCGTCGAGACGTACGGCTGGTTCGACCGCCGCCCCTACGAGGGCGGTGAGGACAGCATCTGGGCCTGCCGCCGTCGGGGCTGACGGCGAATGCCGCTTATCCGGCCTGCCGAAGCTCCACGACGGGATCGCCGATGCGCGCCACCCCCGGTCTCACGACTTCGGCGTAGACGCCGAAACAGATTTCGCCGGCGATCCTCCCGCGCAGATCGTCGATCTCACGCAGAGTGTCGCGGTTGCGCACGCCTGTGTCCGGCGCATGGGTGGGCACCGCGCAGCGGGGTGTCGGCACTCCTACACGCAGCTCGGCATCGCCGACGCCGAGCCGCTGCCCTCCCCACTGCTCCTCCCCGAGCGCCTCGATCCCGTCGACCTCGATCAGCATGCGGAACCGCCTGCCGTCTCCGTCGATCTCCGCCAGCGACGCACGCGAGATCATGGTCGCCGGCGCCACGTCGGTCGCCACGTCGCCCTCGCCCCGCTCGACGAGGCGCAGCGACTGGCCTGCGAAGTCCGACAAGGCGTCAGCCCACGGCCCCACGATGTCGTGCGCGGTCATGCGCCTGCCGTAGACCTCGAGGAGCACGGGCGGGCCGCGATCGACCCCGTCCACGACAACCGTGCCGTCCGGCAACGTGAGCTCGAGGACGTCCGCGCGCGCATCCCATGAGGCGCGAATCCGCGCGAGCCGTCCGTCGCGCTTGCCGTTGTACAGACGTCCACCGGCATCGAGGAGCACGAACCGGCGATCATCGCGCGCTCCCGCCGGAGTCAACTCGATCGTCTCGGGATGCTCGACGGCGCAGCTCTTCACGGGCGTGACGTTGAAGCGTGCAACGACTGCGGCCATCGTTGCACCCTAGGGATGCGGTTGGACGCCTCCGGCCGCGATCATCTAGAGTCGCAAGCGATGGTCTGGGTGCTCATCGTGGTGCTGGTCGTGATCGCGCTGCTCGTCGTGTGGCTGATCGCGCTCTACAACGGCCTCGTTCAAAAGCGCAACCGCGTCGACAACTCCTGGGCGCAGATCGATGTGCAGCTGAAGCGCCGGCGCGACCTGATCCCGAACCTGATCGAGACCGTCAAGGGCTATGCGGCGCACGAGCGCGGAACGTTCGAAGCCGTGACCGAGGCGAGGGCCGCCGCTGCGGGCGCCCAGACACCCGCCCAGACAGCAGCCGCGGAAGGCATTCTCAGCCAGGCGCTCGGCCGGCTGTTCGCAGTCGCCGAGGCCTACCCGGACCTGAAGGCGAACCAGAACTTCCTCGACCTGCAGGCACAGCTGCAGGACACGGAGAACAAGATCGCAGTGTCACGCCAGGTCTACAACGACACCGTCCTGACCTACAACAACGCGATCCAGGTGTTCCCGGCCGTCTTCATCGCCGGCAGCTTCCACTTCACCAAGCGCGAGTTCTTCGAGATCGAGGCTCCGGCTGATCGCGATGTGCCGGTCGTCAGCTTCCAGCCAGACGCCTCGGCACCCGCCGCTCCCGCGGCACCGGCCCCGGCAGCGCCCCCCGCGGCCGATGCGCCGAGTGACACACCGAGCGCGTAACACCGCCCTCTTCCTTGCCGCAACGGTCGCGGCTCTCGCGCTCGCCGGCGGAGCCGAGGCGAAGTCCTTCACCCTGCCGCAGGCGGCCGTCAGCGTGCAGGTGGCCAAGAACGGCGCGCTCCGGGTGGAGGAACGCATCCAGTACGCCTTCTCCGGGCCCTTCTCCGGCGGCTACCGCGAGATCCCGCTACGCACGGGCGAGACGATCGCGAATGTCTCGGTCACGGAAGGCGGCACGGTGTACCGGCCCGGTGGCTGTACGGAGCTCGGCTGTATCGATGCGCCGGGGACGTACGGGGTCGCTGATCTCGGCGGGCGCGTGCGCATCGTCTGGCACTACAACGCGGCCGACGAGGTGCGGACATTCCAGATCCGCTACATCATTCGGGGCCTCGCCGTCGCCTACGACGACGTCGTCGACGTCAACCTCCGAGTGTGGGGCGACGAGTGGAAGGAACCCCTCGGACGGCTCACCGCCGTGCTCGTCGCACCCGGGAACGTCCGCCGCGCCTGGGGACACCCCGTGTACGTGCGCGGCGACGTGCAGCTCGCCGGTCGGCGCGCGATCCTGCGCGCGCTGGACGTCCCGGCCGGGCAGTTCGTGGAGCTCCGCGCGCTGGTCCCCCGGTCCGCCTTCGCCTCGACGGAAGGCATGCAGGTCGTGCGCGGGGACGGTCTCGGGAAGATCCTTGCGGAGGAGTCCGCGGACGCCGCCGCCTATGAGAGAGATCACAACCGGATCGAGCACGCCAAGCAGCACCCGTGGCTGTATGCCGTGTACGTCCTGCTCCTGGGACTCGTTCCCGGCTTCATCGTCGTCTCCGCCGTGTTCGCCGTGTACGGCCGGGAACGCAGCTCCGGCTACGACCGCGAGTACGAGCAGGAGCCGCCGACCGACACCGAGCCGGCGCTCTTGCCGACGCTGCTGCGTCAAGGCGGCGAGGCGGGCTCGTTCGAGTTCACGGCGACACTGTTCGACCTCATTCGCCGCGGCGTCTTCGCCTCGACCCCGGTGACGACGGAGCGGTCGACCTGGGGTGGCCTACGCAAGGAGAGCGTTGCCGATCTGGAGCTCTCGCGAGGGAAACGCGACGAGGAGCTGACCCCGTGGGAGAACGCCGTCACCCGCGTCGTCGACGGAGTCGTGGGAGACGGCTCGGAGCGCCTTTCGCGGTTCCGCGAACGGATCGAGGACGACCGCGAGTCGATGAGCAAGCATTTCACCGCGTTCAAGGCGAACGTGACCACGGCGATCGGAAACCGGAAATGGTTCGTCTCGATCGGAGTGTTGCCACTCGTGGTGGCGCTCGTCGTCTTCGCAGCAATCGCCGTGCTCGTGTTCGTGCTCGCCATCAACGGCTGGCGCTCCGTCTATCCGCGCTGGAGCGACGTCGTGCTGATCGGAGTCGGCATCGCCGCATGCATGAACGCGGCGATTGTCCTCGTGGCGCTCACGCAACGCAAGCTGTGGCGCCGCCGCACCCGCGCGGGCCAGATCGAGGCGGAGCGCTGGGAGGCATTCCGGCGCTACCTGACCGACTTTCCGCGCCTGCAGGAAGCTCCGCCTGCCACGCTGGCGCTCTGGGAGCGATTCCTGGTGTACGGGATCGCCTTCGGCATCGCCGACCGTGTGCTTCAGGCAGCGCACATGGCGATGCCGGAAGAGCTCGCACACGCGTCCTCGATCTACTGGATCTCGCCGGGCGGGAATCTCGGCGCGGGAGCGACCTCGATCGCGATCGGCGACCTCGCCTCCGGCTTCGGCTCGGCGCTGGCGCCGCCGTCCTCCGGCTCGGGCGGTGGAGGCGGCGGTTTCTCCGGCGGTGGCGGAGGAGGAGGCGGCGGAGGGGGCGGTGGCGCATGGTGAGAACCAGCCCACACAGTCATGTCTGTGCCTCGGGACGTGAGAGCTCCGTGAGTCAGGCGACGAGAGCGCGGTGTCTCGCCGTTCCCTGACGGAGCATTGTCCGACAAGGGTCAGGGAGCGCGGCGTGAGAGCTCGTAGAGCGCGATCGCGCCCGCCGCCGCGACGTTGAGCGACTCCGCCTCGCCCGGCATCGGGATCGAGACGATCGCATCGCATTCGGCGAGGATCGCGTCGGGGAGCCCTTCGCGCTCGGCGCCGAGAACGATCGTGACGGGCCGGCCGAGATCGATCTCGGCCAGTGCCGTCTCTGCGCGCATGTCGAGGGCGATGCGCCTGCCCGGCGCGTCCTCCCAGCCCACGAGTGGCACCCGAAAGATCGCTCCGGCGCTGGCGCGCAACGCCTTCTGGCCGAGAGGGTCGGCGCAGCCCTCTGACGTGGCGACGCAGGCCCCAAAGGCGTCCGCCGAGCGGATCAGCGTGCCCAGGTTGCCCGGGTCGGAAAGCCGCCACACGGCGAGGCACGCGTCACGAGAGCCTTGCGGCAGGTCGGCGCGGCGGAAGACTCCGATCGCGCGTGCCGGGTGCGGCAGCGTGGAGACGCCCGCAAGCAGCTCGGGCTCGACGTTCTCCCCCGCGACGAGGAGCTCGACCGGCTCGAGACCGGCGGCAAGCGCTGCATCGCAGAGATCCTCGCCCTCACATGCAAACAGCCCCGTCTCGTCCCGCTCCTTCTTCCGTTGCAGCGCGCGAACGAGCTTGAGCTTGGCGTTGTCCTTCGAGCTGATCATCTCAGCCGACCCACTCGAGCCAGTTGCCGTGGAAGTCCAGCCACGCCACCATGCGTGCTGGCCCGGGCCAGACGCGGAGCTCGAGCTCCCACGCGTCGTCGCGGTCGTGCTCGCGCTCGTCGAAGGAGCGCGTCGACACCCAGGCGAGAGGACGACCGTCCGCCCCGGCCTGCTCGAGCGCCGTCTGCAGGTCGCTCCGGCCTGCCGGCGGAAGGTATGCGGTCGAGGCTGTCTGGAAGACGACCGTGACGGTGTCGGCAGGACGCTCGGCGAGGAGGGCCGGGAGCAGCTCGACGTAGTTCCCCTGGATGAGCTCGGGCTTCTGGGGCGCGTGGCGCAGGGTCTCGATCGCAGCGTCGAGCCGCGTCACCCGCTCCTCGAGCCCGGGCCAGACGAACGCGCGCAGAAGCTGTGCGCCCTCGTCGCTCGTCACGTCGACGGGGGCGAGATCGATGCCGCGCCGGTGCCGCACCTCGATCGGCGTCTGCAGGAGCTCCGCCGGCACCGGCGCCCGCTCGGTGACCTCGAACGTGAGCCGGGCGGCAGGATCGCCCAGGTCCCGTTCGCCAGCACGTAGCCGTAGTGGTCGAAGACCAGGTTGAGCCCCGCGCTCGGCCCGAGCTCGAGCAGGTCGAGCGGCAGTCCTGTCTCGCGGGCGATTGTCAGGAAGACCGGCAGGAGCCCGACCGAGCGCTGCGTCTCGTTCGTCTGCACGCCCTGCTTTGCGACGAAGCGCCGGAGCTCGCCGGCGTGCGCGTCGAGCGCCGTCAGAAAATCGTCCGGATCACCCGAGAGGGCGTCGGGTGCGGCGCCCGCGAGAACGAGCCGGTGCACGCCTCCGAACAGGCGCAGCACGAGATCCCAGGAGGCGTCGTCGCCGAGAATCGGCCGCACCGGCCGCGGGTCCTCTGCGAGCAGCCCGGCCAGCCCGCCGTAGAGCGGCGAGCCGAGCATGCTGAACTGCTCCGCCTGCCGGCGGAAGACGTCGGACTGTCGCGCAGCCGCCGTCAGGCGGCCTTGGCCTCGAGTGCCGCCTTCACCTGCTCGGCGACGGCCGCGAACGCCGGCGGGTCACTGACCGCGAGATCCGCAAGCGTCTTGCGGTCGAGCTCGATCCCGGCCGTGTGCAGGCCTGAGATGAACTGGTTGTACGAGAGCCCGTGCTGCCGCGCGGCGGCGTTGATGCGGATGATCCACAGCTGCCGGAAGGTGCGCTTCTTGTTCTTGCGGTCGCGGTAGGCGTAGGTGAGCGAGTGCTCGACCTGCTCCTTGGCGTAGGTGTAGTGCGAGTTCTTGAGGCCCCAATAGCCTTTCGCCTGCTCGAGGACCTTGCGGCGCTTCTTGCGTGCGGCGACGGATCGCTTCACCCTCGGCATCGGTTACCGCAGCCCCAGGAGCTTCTTGACGTTCTTGACGTCGCTCTTGGCGACGGGGTGCTCCTTGCCGAGGGCCCGCTTACGCTTCGACGACTTGTGCTCCAGGTTGTGGCTCTTCATCGCGTGGCGGCGGGTCAGCTTTCCGGTTCCGGTCAGCCGGAACCGCTTCTTCGCTCCGCTTGCTGTCTTCACTTTCGGCATCTGGCTTCACTCCTGCATGTTTCGTCGGGCCGAGCACCATCACCATGTTGCGTCCGTCGAGGAGCGGCGGAGACTCGATCTGGCCGATCTCCTTGAGCTCCTCTGCGAGCTTCATCAGCAGATCCCGACCACGCTCCGGATGCAGGTTCTCCCGCCCGCGGAACATGATCGTGACCTTGACCTTCGCCCGCTGATGCAGGAACCGGACGACATGGCCCTTCTTCGTCTCGTAATCGTGGATTCCGATCTTCGGCCTGAGCTTGATCTCCTTGAGGAGGATCTGCGACTGGTGCTTCCGCGCGAGCTTTGCCTTCTGCTCCTGCTCGAAGCGGTACTTGCCGTAGTCCATCACCCTCGCGACCGGCGGATCGGCCTGCGCGGCCACCTCGACCAGGTCGAGGTCCTTGCCGTACGCATACTCCCGCGCCTCGTCGGTCGTCTTGATCCCGATCTGCGATCCGTCCTCGTCCACCAGTCGCACCCGCGGCACGCGAATCTGGTCGTTGATGCGCTCCTGCTGGACGACGGGCCGTGTCCTGTCTTCTGGCCGACGCCGGGGTCTCAAAGGCTTCTCACCAAGCTGTGCCTATCTTCAAAGCTTTGCTGATCCTTCCTCTGAACGTCAAAAACCGCTGCACGCAGCGGCCAGTTTCCTCGCCGAAACTCGACTCGGTTGAACCCCACGTAGCCCTCATCGGCTCCGGAGGTGAGGGGCTGGTCCGCTCCTGCTTTGCAGGCGCAGAGCGTAGCAGGAGTGGCAAGGCCCGTCCTTGCCGCGCAAGCCCCGGATCCGCGGGAGCGGATCCGGGGCGCGCAAAAATCCCTGAAGGCGCCCGCTTCGCGGTCGCGGATCTTTTCCTCGCATCAATCCACTACCCGCGCACAGGGGCGACAAGCCCGGCGAACTCGTCGAGGAGCGCCGTGAGGGACATCGTCGACTGCCCCTCCCCGCGCTTGCGCACGGCGAGCTCCTCGTCCGACTCGCGATCTCCCCAGACGACGACGTACGGCACCTTGTCGAGCTCCGCGTCGCGGATCCGCTTGCCGACCGTCTCCGCGCGATCGTCCACGTCCGACCGGTAACCCGCCGCGAACATCCTCGCGGCCAGCGTTCGTGCGGCCTCGTGGTGATCGTCGCCGACGGGCAGGACACGCACCTGGACGGGGGCGAGCCAGAACGGGAACGCACCGCCGTAGTGCTCGATGATGATGCCGATGAAGCGCTCGAGTGAGCCGAGCAGCGCACGATGGACCACGTACGGGGTGTGCTCGACGTTGTCCGGGCCCATGTAGGTGAGCTCGAAGCGCGCCGGCATCTGCGCATCGAGCTGGATCGTCCCCATCTGCCACGCGCGACCGAGCACGTCGTCCATGAAGAGATCGATCTTCGGCCCGTAGAACGCGCCCTCCCCGGCACTGATGGCGTACTCCAGGGCGTGCCGGTCGAGGGCCGATTGCAGCACGCCCTCGGTGAAGTCCCAATCCTCGTCGCTCCCGAGCTTGTTGTCGGGCCGGGTCGACAGCTCGGCACGCGGAGTCACACCGAACAGCGCGTAGAGATCCTTGGCGAACTCGATACACGCGTCGATCTCCTGCGGCAGCTGCTCCATCGTGCAGAAGATGTGCGCGTCGTCCTGCGTGATGTGGCGGACGCGCAGCAACCCGTGGATGGCGCCGGCGAGCTCGTTGCGGTGCAGCGTCGAGGACTCGGCATAGCGGATCGGGAGATCCCGGTAGCTGCGTAGCTGGCTGCCGAAGAGGAGCATGTGCCCCGGGCAGTTCATCGGCTTGAGCCCGAACGTCCGGTCACCGTCGTCGCCGGGGATCAAGAACATGTGCTCGCGGTACTTCTCCCAATGGCCGGAGGTCTCCCAGGTCGCGACGTCGTAGATCAGGGGAGTCTTGACCTCGCTGGTAGCCGCGACGGCGATTTTGCCGCCGGCGCAGATCCTCGAGCTCGTTCCAGATCACCATTCCCTTGGGATGCCAGAAGGGCGAGCCCGGCGAGGCGTCCTGCAGGTGGAAGAGGTCGAGCTGTGGCCCCAGCTTGCGGTGATCATGGGCACGGGCGAGCTCGAGCCGCTCCAGGTGCTCGTCGAGATCCTTCTGGGTGTAGAACGCCGTCCCGTAGATGCGCGTCAGCTGCGTGTTCCGCTCGTCCCCGCGCCAGTAGGCGCCTGCGAGCGACGTGAGCTTGAATGCCTTGATCGGGCTCGAGTCCTGGAGATGCGGCCCGCGGCAGAGATCGGTGAAGTCGCCCTGGGTGTAGAGCGAGATGACGCCCTGCGCGGTGTCCACGAGCTCGACCTTGTACGGCTCGTTTGCGGCCAGGAACCGTGCTCGGGCCTCATCGGCGCCGATCTCCTCGCGCGACCAGCTGCGCCCCTCTTCGAGCTCGCGCCGCACCTCGGCCTCGATCCGCTCGAGGTCGTCGTCGTTGATCGGCTCCGGGAACTCGAAGTCGTAGTAGAAGCCGTTCTCGACCGGCGGGCCGATCGCGACCTTCACGCCCGGGTACAGCCGCCGCACCGCCTCGGCGAGGAGGTGCGCCGCCGAGTGGCGCAGCACGTACAGCGCGTCGGGATCGTGAGTGTCGCGCGTCGTCAGCACCTGCAGGCGGGCGCCGTCCGGCAGCGGCAGGCGCACGTCCTGCACGGCCCCGTCCGCCTTCACGAGCACGGCCTGCTCGGCGAGCTTCGGCCCGATCGCACGGGCGGCGTCGAGCCCGCTCGCGCCCTCGGGCAGCTCGAGCTCGGTCGAGTCGGGGAGCGTCACCTTCACGGCGGCAAGGATAGTCGGCGATCGCCGCGGCGCCTTGCATGTGCCCGGTCCGATTCCCTCATCCCAGCGATATGCGACCCGCCCTGCCGGTGCCGACGAGTGGTCTATGCCGCTGCCCGTCTACACGGGCCCGTTCGGTCCCCCGCAGGCCGAGCGACTTCTCTGGCGTGCCGGCTTCGGCCCGCGGCCAGGTGAGGATCGCTCGCTCGCCGCGAAGGGCCTGGACGGCGCCGTCGCCCACCTCCTCACGAGCGGGCCGGACAATCTCGTGGGCAGGCCGCCGAAGGTGAACGGGCGCCGCCTGTTTCCGCTCGACAAGTTCGGTCACGACCACCTCTGGTGGCTGGACCGCATGGTGCGCACGAGCCGTCCGCTGACCGAGCGGATGACGCTCGTGTGGCACGACTGGTTCGCCACCTCGAACGAGACGGTGGGCTCGCAGCGGCTGATGATCCGCCAGAACAACATGTTGCGCCGCTCGGGGCTCGGCTCGTTCCCGGGGCTCGTGATGCGGGTGACGGAGAACCCGGCGATGCTCCTGTACCTGTCAGGGCTCAACAGCGAGAAGGGCGCGCCGAACGAGAACTACGGCCGCGAGCTGATGGAGCTGTTCACGCTCGGCCACGGCTCGGGCTACACCGAACGCGACGTCCGCGAGCAAGCCCGCGCGCTGACGGGATTCACGGCGTCGTACAAGAACGGCTACGGCTGGGTGAAGTTCCGCTGGGACCGCAACCGGCACGACGACGCGATGAAGGTGATCTTCGGCAAGGCGGGGCCGTTCGGCTGGAAGCAGGCCGTACAGCTCGCAATCGAGCAGCCCGCGCACAAGACGTTCTTCACGCGGAAACTGTGGGGCTACTTCATCCCCGAGCCCGCCGACGACGAGACACAGGCCGCGCTCGAGCTGCTCTACGTGCAGTCGGGCTACTCCACCCGCCAGGTGCTGAGCGCGATCCTCAAGCATCCGCGCCTGTACGAGGGGCCGCGGATGGTGAAGCCTCCGGCCGTCTACCTCGCCGGCATGCTGCGCACGCTCGGCGACCGGATCGCCACCGAGGACTACATCTGGCTCAGCATCCTCGCCGGCCAGCTGCTCTTCTACCCGCCGAACGTGAGCGGCTGGAACGACGACCGCTGGCTCGATACCTCGACGTTCCGCGCCCGCTGGCTGCTGGCCCGCCGGGTGCTGCAGAAGCACTCGTACAACCCCGAGCACACCAGGCGAGGAGAGGTCCCGTCCGACCCGGACAAGCTGGTCGCGCGGGCAATCGAGTTCTGGGGTCGGCCGCAACTGACCGACCAGACCCGAAACGCGCTGCTCGCCTTCGCGAGAAACGCGATGGGGGCCGCCGTCGCCGATGACAACCGCCAGAGGAGCTTCCCACCCATGACCCTCAACGCCCTGCGCCACCTCGTCGCCGTCTCACCGGAGATGCAGACCTCGTGAGCTCCTCCGGCTGCAACCACTGCGACGAGTTCTCCCGGGTCACGATGCTCCGCCGCGCCGTGGCCGAGGCCGGCAACGGGCTGCCGCCGATCGAACCTGGTATGCCGGCACCCGCGGGCACGGGCCTCGACCGCCGCAAGTTCCTGTCGCGCACACTGGGAGCGGCACTGACGGTCTACGGCGCCGCCTCGCTCGCGCCTCGCATGCTCGACGAGGGCATCGCGCGGGCCGCGGTGACGGCCGGCGCCGGGCGACGGGTGCTGGTCTCGATCTTCGCCCCGGGCGGGTGGGATGCGCTCTCGCTCCTCTATCCGATCGGCGACCCCCGCTACCACAAGCTGCGCACGACACTCGCGCTCAAAGGGTCGGACGGGCCTGCATTCCACTCGGACAAGCGGTTGCACTGGCACCCGTCGCTGCAGCCCCTGGCGCGCCTTCACGCACGCGGGCGCCTGACGGTGTTCCCGGCCATCGGGTACTCCCATCCCGACCAGTCCCACTTCACGTCACGCCATTTCTGGGAGGTCGGGGCGCTCGACCCCCAGGCGGGCACCGGCTGGCTCGGCCGGCTGCTCGACGTGATCGGAACCGAGGAGAACGCGATGCAGGGACTGTCGCTCGACGGCGCGTTGATGCCGTCGCTCGCGACCGCCCGGGTGCCGGTGGCGACCCTCGCGAGCCCGAGTGACTACAACTTCGACTCGCACAACGTCGGCGATGTCGTCGGCGAGCTGCTCGAGAGCTCGTTCGGGACGCTCGGCGCGCTGGCCAAGGACCCCGATCCAATGCTCGCACAGGCGAGCCGGACCGTGACGCAGGCGGACGAGTTGCGCCGCCAGCTCGGACGCTTCGTCGGAAAGGACGGCCAGGTGCACATCAACCCGAAGGCCAAGTATCCAGACGGCGACTTCGGCGCTCGGCTCTCGGGCCTCGCAGCGCTCCTCGACGCCAACTTCCCGATCCGTACCGCCGCATTGACGGGCCCCGGGTCGTACGACACGCACTCGGGTCAGGTGGGGCCGCTGCAGGATGGCCTCAAGCAGCTGTCGGAGGGCCTCGCAGCGTTCCAGTCCGACCTCGAGCGACGAGGAATCGCGGGCCGGGTGCTGACGCTCGTGTGGAGCGAGTTCGGCCGCCGCGCCCAGCAGAACGACTCGGACGGCACAGATCACGGCGCCGCCGGCACGGCATTCCTGATGGGAACCCACGTGCGCCAGCACATGGTGGGCGAGTTCCCGGGCCTCACGAAGGGCCTCGACAAGGACGGCAACCTGCGGGCCACGTCCGACTTCCGCTCGGTCTACTCCTCGCTCATCGAGCAGTGGTTCGACGTCGACGCAACCCGAGTGATCCCCGACGCGCGCAAGATGCCGCGCATGAAGCTGGTGGCGTGATGCGTCGCGTCATCCTCGCGCTCCTGCTTGCGGCCGCCGGGACCGCCGCCCTCCCGGCGGCCGCCGGCACGAGCGTCGAGTCGTTCGTCCAGGTGACGGAGAAGGAGTGGACGTTGACCCTGTCGCGTCAGAGCGTCAGGGCCGGCAGCGTCAGCATCGAACTCGTCAACTTCGGCATGGACACCCACGACCTCGTCGTGCAGAAGAAGACGAAGGGCGCAAAGCCGATGCGCTTCAAGCAGCTCGACCCCAAGAGCCGCAGCGAGCGGACGCTGAAGCTGAAGCCCGGCCGCTACGCCCTCTGGTGCTCGTTGCCGGGCCACAAGCAGAAAGGGATGCACGCCACCCTGCTCGTACGGGGGTAAAGAGATCCACCCGGGCGGGCGATAAGAAAGCAGCCGTGGCTGACCTCCCCCGCTTTCAAGGCGTTTTCGGCGTGCCGCAGGCAGAGCGGCTACTGTGGCGCGCCGGCTTCGGCCCACGCCGTGGCGAGGCAAGCAGCCTCTCCAGGCTCGGCCTCGACGGTGCCGTGCGCTCGCTTACCCACCCCGCCGGGGAGAAATGGGTCGGGCCGGCTCCGCACGACGACAAGGGCCACCCTCTCGCTCCCGCCGACGCCTACGGCCACGACCACCTGTGGTGGCTCGATCGCATGGTGCGCACGAGCCGTCCGCTCGTCGAGCGGATGACCCTCGTCTATCACGACTGGTTCGCCACCTCGAACGCGGGCGTGGGCTCCCAGAAGCTGATGCTCGCCCAGAACCGTCTGTTGCGCCGCTACTCCCTCGGCAGCTTCCAGCACCTGCTCGTCTCGATCACCGCCAATCCCGCCATGCTGCTGTGGCTGTCGGGGCTCGACAACGAAAAGGACGCGCCGAACGAGAACTACGGGCGCGAGATGATGGAGCTGTTCACGCTCGGCGAAGGAAACGGCTACACCGAGCGTGACGTCCGCGAGCAGGCCCGCGCACTCACGGGCTGGACGAGTACGTGGAAGCGGGGCAAGGGCCAGACGAACTTCCGCTTCGAGCCGAAGCGCCACGACCCGGGGACGAAGACGATCTTCGGCCAGAAGGGGGCGTTTGCGTGGCGCGACGCCGTCATGCTCTGCCTCCACCACCCGAAGCACCCGGCGTTCTTCGTCACCAAGCTGTGGAGCTACTTCATTCCCGAGCCGCCGGACGCTCGCACCCGGGCGAGCCTGGAGACGCTGTACAAGAGCGGTGGCTACGAGGTGCGTCCGGTGCTCGAGGCGATCCTGCGGCACCCGGCGCTGTACACCGGCCCACGCATGGTGAAGCCTCCCGTGGTGTACGTGGCCGGGCTCCTGCGGGGGCTCGGGCGCGGCATCGACACGTCATCGTGGGTGTGGCTCGGAGAGGGTGCCGGCCAGCGACTGTTCTATCCGCCCAACGTCTCGGGCTGGGATGACACACGGTGGCTCGATACGAACTCGTTCCGGGGGCGGTGGCTCATTGCCAATCAGGCGCTCGAGAAGTACACGCTCGAGCAGAAGAAGGGGCGCAAGCCACCGAAGGTGCCAAACGACCCCGAAGCGATCGTCAAGGGCGCGCTGGCGCTGCTCGGGAACCCGACGATCCGTCCGGAGACCCATTCGGCTCTCCTTGCCTTTGCGCGCGGCTCCCTCAAGGGCGCCACCGACTGGAAGGCGGAGGCGTATCCGCCTCTCGTGATGAACGCCGTCCGTCAGCTGCTTGCCGTGTCCCCCGACCTCCACACGTGTTGATCGTCTGATGGCCTGCTGCAACGAGCATTCGCGCGCAGAGCTGTTGCGTCGGGGCATTGCGCAGGCGGGCAGCGGCCTGCCTGCGATCGAGGCCGGCATGCCGACGCCGGCCGGGACCGGCCTCGACCGTCGCACCTTCCTGGCCCGCAGCCTCGGGCTTGCTCTGGCCGTTTACGGGGGCTCTGCGCTGCGCCCGCAGGCGTACGAGGAGGGTATCGCGGCCGCTGCGGCGGCGAATGCGAACGGCAAGGTGCTCGTATCCGTCTTCCTCGACGGCGGTGCGGACGCGCTGTCGGTCCTGTACCCGGCGGACGATCCCACCTACCACACTCTGCGTCCACGCCTGGCGCTGCCGGCCTCGGCGGGGACGCCGTTCACCGAGGATCCGAGCCTGTACTGGCATCCCTCCCTCGGCCCGCTTGCCGAGCTGCACGGCGAGGGCAAGGTCAACGTCATGCCCGGCATCGGCTACGACCACCCGAATCAATCGCATTTCACCTCGCGGCACTTCTGGGAGGTCGGCGCAGCGGACGAGCGTCTCGGGACCGGCTGGCTGGGTCGCTACCTCGACCGGGTCGGCAGCCCCGACAACCCGCTCCAGGGCCTCTCGCTCGACTGGAGCCTGCAGCCGTCGCTCGCCACGGCGAAGATGCCCGTCGCCGCGGTGGACGCACCCGACCGCTACGACTTCTGGGCTCGCGGTGTGTGGGGAGACATCGCGGAGCGGATGATCGACACGATCGGCCGACTGGGCTCGCTTCCGACCAACGGCGATCCGGGCCTGCGACAGGCAACCGACGCCGCCCGTCAGTCGGCCCAGCTGTACGGCCAGCTCACCCCGTTCAGGCCGAAGGACGACAAGAAGAGCTTCACGAGCCCGGTCGCGTACCCGAACGACGATGACGCGTTCCCACGCCGCCTCGCCGGCCTGGCCGCGATGCTCGCCGCCGGGCTTCCACTCCGCGTCGTGGCGCTGACGGCTCCTGGCGGCTACGACACCCATGACGCTCAGGCACAGGACCTGGCGGATGGGCTCAAGCTGACGGCGGACTCGTTGCTCGCCTTCCAGCGCGATCTCGAGGCTCGCGGGCTCGCCGACCGGGTGCTCGTCCATGTCTGGTCGGAGTTCGGCCGACGCGCGAAGGAGAACGGCTCGGGCGGCACGGACCACGGCGCTGCCGGCACCGGCTTCCTGATCGGCTCGCGCGTCAACGGGAAGATGATCGGAGAGGCTCCAGGTGTCCAGAAGCTCGACGAGGACGGCAACCTGCGTGCGACTGCGGACTACCGCGGGCTGTACGCCGCCCTCCTCGAGGGCTGGCTCGGTGCGGACGCGGAGGCGATCATCCCGGGTGCCCGGAAGTTCGCGCGGCCGACGATCCTGCGCTGATGCGACTTCTGGGAGCATGCGCCGGGCTCGTCCTGGTCGTGACACCACTCGCTCTCGCCTCGACGCCGGGCCCGGCGCGGGTGCAGGCATCCGCGGAGGAGTTCTCGCTCGCGCTCTCCCGGCAGTCGATCAGGAGCGGCAGCGCGATCGTCCAGCTCGTCAATTACGGCGAGGACGACCACGACCTGTCGCTGCGCCGCATTGCACCGGGGGCTCATACCTATCGCATCGGGATCGTGCATCCCGGCCGCACCGGGGAGCTCTCCACGAGCCTACGGCCCGGCCGTTACCGGCTGTGGTGCACGCTTGCAGATCATCGCGCCCGCGGCATGGTCGCAACGCTCGTCGTTCGCCCGCGGGCCCGTTAGCTCGAGCCGAGCGTGAGCGTGATGCCGGGCTCGATGCCGACTCGGGCGGCCTCGCCGGCGGCGAGCTCGAGCGTCCACTTGGCGCCGCTTCTGCTTCACCGCCCGCCAGGCCGGGACGCCCGGCTTCACGGAGAGGACCGTCGAGCTCCCGCGTCGAGGAAGACGACGTCGATCGGAAATCGCATGAACATGGTGTGCACCGACCCTGTGCGCGGGAACAGCATCCCTTCGCCCTCGGGCAGAGCCGCTACGGCCCAGCAGGCCGCGCATGCGCGTCCACGGGCGGTCGGCGACGGTACAGCGCGCGCAGAGCTGAGCGCCGTCCTGCCTCGAGATCGCGACGACCCGCACGCGCCGTTTTCGGGGCTTCGAGCGCGCCTCCTGCGCATCCAAGGGGGGATGGAATCCCTGGAACGAGGGATATCTAGGAGCACGGACTTCGCTTTCACTGAGTGCCTACCTCAGGGGGCACGAGTGTTCTGCGGCAATCGACGGAGTGTGAAGGACGAGTCCGGCCAGACGATCGTCTTCGCGATCATCACCATGGTCGTCTTGATCGCCATGGCGGGCTTTGCCGTCGACGTCGGCCACGCCTATCTCGTGCAGCGCCAGCTCCAGTCCGCCACAGACGCGGCGGCGCTGGCCGGAGCGCTCGACCTGCCCGACAAGGCAGCGGCGACACAGACCGCGAACGACTACGGCCCGGCCCCGGGCAAGCGGAATCCACCCCACTCGAACGACAACGCGGCGATCACGGTCGAGACGAAATGCGTTACCTCGATACCGGGCTGCTCGATTGCGGCCGGGACCGTCAACGCCATCGGCGTCCACGCCACCTCGAACGTGAAGACGGTCTTCGCGAAAATCGTCGGCCTCGACTCATTCACGGTGCACGCGAACGCGACCGCTTGCTCTCCGTGCTCGGTCAAGCCGCTCGACATCATGCTCGTGCTCGACCGCACCGGCTCGATGTGCCAGGTGAGCAACCCCAGGGGTGGGGTGATGCAGGATCCAATGGTAAATCAGATCAACCCCGCGACGGGCCAGCCGTACGGTAATCCAGCTGGTTGCACCGATCTCACCAACGCAAAGAACGGGATCTCGACATTCCTGGCGTTGATGAATCCGCAATACGATCACGTCGGCCTGGCGGTACTCCCTCCAGTTGCGGATGCATCAACGCAGGCCGGACGCTGCGTCCCTCCCACTCAGAATCCCTCGCAGTACAACTATGACAACCGGAACGCCGACTACACGATCGTCGGCCTCTCGTCGGACTATGCCTCCCCGGCCGGCACGCTCAATGCCGGCTCCAATCTGGTGCGGGCCATCAACTGCCTGCCGTCGGCGGGAAACACGGCTTACGCCGATGCAATCGAGTCAGCGCAGAACGAGCTCGCAACCACGGGTCGTGCAGGGGTCCAGAAGGTGATCATCTTTCTGTCAGACGGTGCCGCCAACTACGGCGGGACATGGCACCCAGCCGGCTCTCCTTACCGGACGACACCCTGCCGTCAAGGCATTACATCGTCGAATATCGCGAAGACTGCTGGCACGACCGTATACACCATCGGGTATGACCTGAATGGGAGCGGCACCGATCCCGAGCAGTGCACCGATGACACCATCAATTACATCGCTCGCGGCAATGCAGGCTATTGCTTCCGCACCGGATACGTTCTACAACAAGCCCGATCCCGGGCAGCTCAATACGATCTTTGCGCGCATTGCAGCCGACATCTTTCGTACCGCGCAACTGATCGACGATTCCCTTACCTAGCCGGCCCTCGCCCGCGCATCGCGGCGCCCGGCCCGAACTTGCTCATGCCTCTTACGCGCGAGGTTCCTAGTGGTGCATGAATAGTGTTATTTTGCAGGTCTTTTTACGATCTACTCAATCGAGTGATCTGGTCGCGGAATCACTCGAACGAGGGATGCTCGCCTCTTGCATTCTCCCCCTTTTGCAGCATGCTCTGACCTAGTTGTTCATGTCCGAATTGTGGACTTTCAACGTTGCGAAGGGGGTGAAATCACATGAATACATTTCTTGCCAATCTCTACCTCCGGGCCATCGCACGTGCGTGATCGCGAGGAGGGTCAGACGATGGCGGAGTACGGCATCATCCTCGCGCTGATCGCCGTGTTCTGCGTCGTCGGCTGTCGGTCTTCTCGGCGGCCGGGTCAACACCGCGTTCACCACCATCAAGGACGCTTCTAAGGCGAACTACGAGCGAGGTGGTGGGCGATCTCCTCAAGGAAAGCTCCACCACCTCGTTTCGGTCTACGACAGTGGGTTATCCTCTCGAAAATGAAGGACGACAGATGATCTCGAGAACACAACAAGAGCAGGAGTGAGAGCGGACAGGCGATGGTCGAGTTCGCCATGGTGCTGCCGATTCTGCTCGTGCTGGTCTTCGGGATCATCCAGTTCGGGATCGTGTTCAACCACTACCTGACTCTCACCGACGCGGTGCGGGCCGGCGCGCGGCAGGCGGCCGTCAGCCGGACGCTTCCGAGACCCGGCGGCAGCCGCGGAGAGCACGCGTGCGCTCGGCGGCAGCCGGATCGCTGAAGCGACGCCAATGACACTGCAGCCCTGGTCGTGACGGTGACGCCGTACGACCCGGCAAGTGGCCAGGCCAAGTTCGCCCAGGGAGGCGACGTGACCGTCACGGCGACCTACCCGTACTCGATCAACCTGCTCGGCTTCGTCGTGAAGCCGGGCGGCTTACCAGCGAGACAACGGAGCGTGTGGAATGACGATCGACTATCGCATCAGGAACATCGTGATCGCTGCTGCGCTTGCGGCCGCCGCCGTCCTGCTGACCGTCGTCTACGTGACGTCGGCCCGGAACGACACGGCTGCGGGCAAGAAGAACGTGACGGTCTACGTGCCGTCGAAGGACTTCGCCGTCGGAACTGCCGGCAGCAAGATCGCCGGCAGCCTCGACAAGCAGACGGTCGCGCGCAAGAACGCTGCGCCCGAGGCGATCTCGAGCCCTGCGCAGCTCAAGGGGCTCTACCTCACCCAGCCGGTCTACAAGGGTGAGCAGCTGACGCTGAACCGGTTCGCGCTGCCGAAGGAGCAGGGCATCCGGGCGAAGCTCATCGGCACCCAGCGGGCCGTGCAGGTCCCGGGCACGGCGGACCAGGTGCTTGCGGGCACGCTCGTCGTCGGTGACCGCGTCGACGTCGTCGCGAGCCTGAAGGACCCGAAGGACAACACCGATGTCAAGACGCTCGGTCGTGCTTCGCAACCTGCGCGTGCTCGAGACGCAGGACGGCGACGGGGGCTCGAAGATCACGTCGAAACGGCCGACGGACATAGCCGTCATCCTCGCCGTCACGGACGAGCAGGCACAGCGCCTCTACTACACGATGAAGAACGCCGACTGGACGCTCGCAGCTGCGGCCGGTCAAGAAGCCGAAGGACAGCAAGCGCTCGGCCGACACGTTCGCGACCGTGCTCGCCGGAGGCGCAAGGTGACAACCTACGCCACCGAGCAGCCGACGCGAGACGCTTCGCGTCGTCGTGACGGGGTCGTTCGACGGCGAGTCCGAGCTGCACGAGGCGCTCGACGCCCCGGGCAGCGGGCTCGAGGTCGTCGGCTGGACGTCCGAGGTGCGCGATGCGGTGCCGTACTTCGCGTCGGACGACATCAGCGCCGTGCTGCTCGGAGCCGGCCGCGACGGGGATCCCGTCGCGGCCATGCTCCAGACCGACGTGGCTGTGATCCGCCTGCACACGCAGGCGCCGATCGTGCTGCTCGTGCCCGAGGCACATCCTGAGCCTCGTCGAGACGGCCTTCAACGCCGGCGTCGACGATGTCCTCGTGCTGCCGCAGCTGGCCGAGACGATCTCGTTCGCGATTCGCAAGGCGCACGAGACCGGCGGGCGGGCCAGCGGCTATTCGGCAAGCGACGCCGATGCTCCGCGCGGCCGTGTCGTGACGGTGTTCTCGCCGAAGGGCGGCACCGGCAAGACCGTGCTCTCGACGAATCTCGCGGCGTACCTCGCGCAGAACACGGGCAAGCGTGTCCTGCTGATCGACCTCGATCTGCAGTTCGGCGACGCGGCGATCATGCTCGGCCTCGACCCCACGCGCACGATGCACGAGCTCGTCCAGGCTCCAGGAGGCGCTCGATGCCGGCAAGCTCGCCGGCTACACGACGCGCCACAAGTCGGGGCTCGACGTCCTCGCGGCGCCGATGCGCCCCGAGGACGCCGAGCTCGTCACCGAGTCGAAGGTGCTGCAGCTGCTCGAGGTGGCCCGCGAGGCCTACGACCTCGTCGTCGTCGACACCTCGCCGTTCTTCTACGGGCCGATGCTCGCAGTGCTGCGGCCGACCGACCAGCTGCTGCTCCTCTGCGGCCTCGACGTGCCGACGCTCAAGAACGTGAAGCTGAGCCTGCGCACGCTCGAGCATGCTCGGTTTCCCGGCGGCACGCACGAGCCTCGTGCTCAACCGCGTCACGCCGAAGGTCGGGCTGACGAAGGAGGACGTCGAAGGCGCACTCGGCCTCGAGGTCAGCTTCGAGATCCCGAACGATCCGGTCGTGGCACCCGCGGTCAACCGCGGTGCGGCGGCCGCACTCGTCGACGGCGACTCGCGAGTTCGCCCAGGCAATCGCACTCATCGCGCACTCGCTCGAGCCGGCCGAAGCGACGGCCGCCGTTCGCGTCGCGGAAGCTCCGAAGCGGCGCTGGCCGATGCCACGCCGCGTCCTCGAAGGGAGGGCATCATGAACCTCGAAGACCAGCTCCGGGGCGATCAGAGCGGCGCCAACAGCGCCCGCCTCACCGAGCGCATCCAGGTCGAGGACGTGGACGCTGCGGCGGCTCCGCTCCTCGAGGACGGGCGCAAGGGATCCGGCATCTCCGACCCCTACGGCGCGCTGAAGACGCACGTTCAGCGTGCGTGCATCCCGAAGCTCGGGCCCATGGCTGTTCTCCAACCAGGAGTCGCCCGACCTGAAGCGGGAAGTGCTCGAATCCGTCGCGCGCGAGCTCGACGCGTCCGGCACGCCGCTTGCCGCGGTCGATCGTGAGCGCCTGATCGAGGAGATCGCGGCCGACATCCTCGGCTACGGCCCGCTCGAGCGGTTCCTGGCCGACGACACCGTCACCGAGGTGATGGTCAACGGCTTCGACCGGGTCTTCGTCGAGCGCGACGGCAAGATCGAGCCGACCGACGCGAGCTTCGTCGACGACGACCATCTGCAGCGGATCATCGACAAGATCGTCTCCCGTGTCGGCCGGCGCATCGACGAGAGCTCGCCGATGGTCGATGCCCGCCTGCCCGACGGCAGCCGCGTCAACGCGATCATCCCGCCGCTCTCGCTCGGCGGCCCGACGCTGACGATCCGCAAGTTCGCCCGCGACCCGTACACGATCGACGAACCTGATCGAGTTCGGCTCGCTGACGCCGAAGGCGGCGCATTTCCTGCAGTCGTGCGTGCGAGGGCAAGCTGAACGTGCTCATCTCGGGCGGTACGGGCACCGGCAAGACGACGCTGCTGAACGCGCTGTCCGCCTCGATCCCGGACGAGGAGCGAATCGTCACGATCGAGGACGCGGCCGAGCTGCAGCTGCAGCAGGGCCACGTGATCCGCCTCGAGTCCCGGCCGGCGAACATCGAGGGCGAGGGCGAGATCCGCATCCGCGAGCTCGTTCGCAACGCCCTGCGCATGCGACCCGACCGGATCGTCGTCGGCGAGGTTCGCGGCGCCGAGACGCTCGACATGCTCCAGGCGATGAACACCGGCCACGAGGGCTCGCTGACGACGATCCATGCGAACTCGCCGCGAGACGCTCTCAACCGGCTCGAGACGCTGGTGCTGATGTCGGGCCTCGAGATCCCGCTGCACGCAATCCGCGAGCAGATCTCGAGCGCGCTCGACGTGATCATCCACATCACGCGACTCGTCGACGGCTCCCGCCGCATCTCGCACGTGACGGAGGTGCTCGGGATGGAGTCCGACATCATCACGCTCCAGGACGTCTTCCTGGCCCGGCGCGGTGAGCGAGCGTGCCGCCGCACACGCGTCGATGTCGTTCCTGCGGCCGCTCGAGTGCACGGGCCTCCAGCCCCACTTCCAGCACAAGCTGGCGGGTCACGGCGTGATCCTGCCGGAGGACTTCTACCAGCCCGAGACGCCGCTGCAGGCCGTCTCGGCGAACGGCGGCTCGCGATGAGCTCGCTCCTGTTCGACTCGGCCCTCGGGCTCGGTCGTGGTCGGCCTCGCCGTCGGCTGCCTGATCCTGCTGGCGGCACTCGTCGCGCTTGCCAAGCCGCGCGGCGCGTGGCTCAGCAGCCGCCTCGAGCCGTACGGCGGGCGGCGGCACCGCGGTCGCGCGGGTCGCGGCGGACGCCGATCGGCAGAGCCGCGCTGGCGCCCGCAGGTCGAGCGCGCTCTACGGCGGCGACCGAGCGCGCGCTCGATCGCACGAGCGCGTGGGGCTCGCTCGAGCGGCTGATCGAGCGCGCGCAACCTGCAGCGTGCGGCCGGCGCAGGTCGTGTTCTGGTCTGCGGCGGCGGGAGTCGGCGCTGGCGGTCGCTCGTCAGCCTGATCGTCGGGCTCGATCGCTGCTCGCCGTCGTGGCGTTCGTCGTCGGGCTCGCTGGCGCCGTTCGCATGCGATCGCGAGCGAAAGGGCGCGGCGACGTCTGGCGCGCGTTCGACGAGCCAGCTGCCCGACGTGCTGATGACGATGGCCGGCTCGCTGAAGGTCGGCCAGAGCTTCGACCACAGCATGCGGGCGATCGTCGACGAGGGACAGGCGCCTGCGAGCGAGGAGTTCGGGCGCGTGCTCAACGAGACGCGGCTGGGTCGGCCGATGGACGAGTCGCTCGTCGCGATGGCCGATCGCATCGACTCGGACGATCTCCGCTTCGTGCTCATGTCGGTGACGATCCAGCGCGAGATCGGCGGCAGCCTGGCCGAGCTCTTCCAGACCGTCTCGGACACCGTCCGGTCGCGACAGCAGTTCCGGCGCAAGGTGCATGCGCTGACGGCGATGGGACGGGCCTCGGCGTACGTCCTCGTCGCGCTGCCGTTCGTCACAGCCGGGCTGATCGCGGTCGTCAACCCCGGCTATCTCGCGCCGCTCTTCCATCGACCGGCCGGTCAGCTCATGGTCATCGCGGCACTCGTGATGATCGCGATCGGCGCCCTTATCCTCAAGAAGATCGTCTCGATCAAGGGGTGATGTCAGATGCTGCTGCTTCTCGCATTCGTCTGCTTCGCCGGTGCGCTCATCATCGTCGGCCAGCTCGTCACGCGGCCCGCTCGTGAGCGTCAGGCTTCGCTGCGCCGGGCGCAGGCGTATGCCGACGCCGGCGAGGCGTCCGGGAGCGATCCGCTCCTCGAGCGGCTCAACGACCGCTACGCAGGCCGGCTGGCGCGCTTCGCCGGCCGGCTCGACCCGCGTGCCACGGAGGACCGGATCGGCATTCAAGCTCGTCTCGGCCGGGCTCGCACGGACCATCTCGCCGGTCGGCTTCCTCGCAGCGAAGGTCGTGCTCGCGGCAGTCGGTATCGCCGTGTTCGGCGGTCTGATGGGCGCGCTGACGGGCAGCCCGTCCAAGACGCTGCTGATCGCGTGCCGCGGGTGGCCTGCTCGGGTTTCTCGGCCCGGACGTCGTCGTCACGCTCGCGGACGCGAACGCGCCGCGACCTGATGCGGCGCGAGCTGCCGGACGCGCTGGACGTGCTCGCGGTCAGCGTCGAGGCCGGCCTCGGCTTCGACGCTGCGCTGGCGAAGCTGGGCGAGTATCTCGAGGGCCCGCTCGTCGAGGAGTTCCTCCTCGTGCTCGCAGAGCTTCGGATCGGCGAGAGCCGCTCGAACGCACTGCGGAAGATGGCCGACCGGGTCGACATCCCCGAGCTCACGGCGGTCGTCAACTCGCTGATCCAGGCGGAGCAGCTCGGCAGCCCGCTCGGGCAGATGCTGCGGGTGCAGGCGCAGGAAGCCCGTAACCGGCGGCAGGTCGCGGCGGAGGAGCAGGCGATGAAGGCCCCGGTGAAGATGCTGCTGCCGACGGCGAGTGTTCATCTTCCCGGCGATGTTCGTCGTCATCCTCGGCCCGGCGATGCTGAAGATCAGCGAGGCGTTCTAAGCCCGATCGCGGAAGGGCGGGCCCGTCTGCGGGCCCGCCCTCCGCACAAGCGATCCCTTCGGTCGCTTCGCGACTAGGCGTTGGGCGGTAGCGCGCTACCTCCGTCCGCCGCCGAACAGCGACAGCATCAGCATGAAGACGTTGAAGACGTCGAGGAAGATCGCCGCGGCGAGCAGCGGCGCGGCCTCGATCTGCTGCGTGCGGCGCAGCCGCTGGAAATCGAACATCGTGAGACCGGCGAAGATGACGAGGCCGATCACGGCGTAGAGCACATGGCCGCCGGGAATCGTCACGAACAGCATCACGAGCCCGAGCACGATCAGGCCGAGCAGCGCGAAGAAGCAGACGCGTGCGAGCGCTGACAGGTCGCGCCTCGTCGCGTAGCCGAAGGCGCCGAAGCCCGCGACGAAGAGCGCCGTCGCGCCGCCCGCCTGCCACAACGCGGATGGGTTGACGGACGCGTAGTAGGTGATGACCGGAGCCGAGCCGATGCCGAGCAGGGCGCCGAGCCCGAACAGGAGCCCGATCGCGAGCTGCTCGGAGCGCTTGACTGCGACATTGAGCCCGAGGATGCAGGCGAAGGCTCCGATAAAGGCGACCATACCCCATCCGCGCGAGAGATCGCGGCCGAGATAGGCGCCGAGGGCGGCGACGCCGACCGTCAGGGCCACAAGGCCCATCGTCTGGCCGAAGATCGCGCGCGACCGCTCGCGTGCAACTGCGGCGGGCTGGGTTGTGACGTGCTCGAGGCTGCTCATGCCGCGCATCGTACTCTCCGCGCCCGGGCTCGGGGAGTCGGTGCTTGTGGCACTTTGTCACAAGAAGTTTTCGGCTCCTGACCCACGAAAGGGGGATACCCACGGGATGGGCGACACCGATACCTGGAACGATGACCTCCGCATCGTCGTCGGCGCGTACGCCGGCAAGGGGCATCTGACCAACCATGACTGAGACACCTGATCCGGCAACCATGAGCGACTCGGAACTGAACTCGCTCCGGCGCCGCCTCGAACAGCACGAGCAGACGGTCTCGCGGCGCCGTGCGTCCATGCACAACCGCATCGACTTCGTACGCAGCGGTGGCGGGTTCGGCAATCCCGAGGCAGCAGGACAGCTCGAAGATCTGCAGCGGCGGGAGCAAGAGATCACGGAGGAGCGGCGGCAGCTCCACGAGCAGATCGACGCGCTTCGTGCCGAATCAAGCCGCAGGCGCAACCTCAGCGTCGGCTGACGTACCTCCCTCCCCCGCGTGCCCGCACCGCAGGACGAGGGAGGCGCTACCTCGACTCGACAAGCGCCCGGCACCGGCTTCGCAATGCCGTCGCCGACCCTGCCGGAGCGCTGGGAGACTCGCATTGTGCCTTACGTGCGCTTTACAAGGGCCATACATGAATCGGACTGGAGCTGCGAGCAGATTGGGTGAAGCTTGAGTGAGACAAAGACTCACATTGAAGGAGACGAGCATGCGTAAGCTGATCATTCTCGCTGTTGGGGTGGCGGCGCTTGTGCTGCCGCTCGCAGCACTGGCTGACGATTCGGCGCCCGCGCCGGCCACGGTCGCGAGCAAGACCTGTACGCAGTTGAGAACGTCGATGGGAACAACCGCGTTTGGCGCGACCTATGGCAGCAACGCCTCGAAGTCGAACGCGTTTGGCAAATGCGTCTCGAAGAACGCCAAGGCCGCCGCACAGGTTGTGAGCAACGCGGCGCAGGCGTGCAAGGCTGAGCAGGCCAAGGACGCGGCCGCGTTCACGGCGAAGTACGGAGACAACGGAAAAGCCGGCAGCAAGGGTGCGGGCAAGAACGCGTTCGGCAAGTGCGTCTCGGCTTCCGTCAAGCAGGCCGGAGACACACAGGCAGCCGCGATCAAGACGGCAGCCGCATCGTGCAAGGCCGCCCTCAAAGCCGACGCGTCAGCGTTCGCAACAAAGTACGGCAACGCCCACAATGCCTTCGGCAAGTGCGTCGCCGCCGCCGCAAAGACGAGCTAGCCTCGAGCCGATCGTCCGCATGAGAGGGAGGGAATCGTCCTGGTTCCCTCCCTCGCCTGGGAGACGGCGCTCCTCGGCCTTGAGCTTCCTCGGGCCTGCTCGAACCGTTCAAGCCCTCGCGCCACATTGACAGTGACAGCCGTTGCGCGAGAGCTGAGCCTAACCTGAGCGACTGGCAGGATCGTTGCCGAAGGAGCTACGCTCACCGATCGTGCCGTCCACGTTGTGAATCACGTGATTGGTCTTCGCGTCGACCGCCTGTGTTCGCCCTGCGAGCATCGCCTCCGCTTTTGTCGTGAAGGTGCCGGGAAGGGCGCCCTCACCTTCAATCTCGTTGACCCAGTTCCCGTCCTTGAAAACGGTGTGCACGTCGTGGGCCGGCGTGCCGTAGCCGCAATACAAACATGCATCATCAGCCGTGGGCCGCCCGCATTCCTTGCAGAGAACTGAGGCTAGGCCCGTAGGAACGGGGCCTACTTGTGACTGACCATGCGCGTCTGCCACTGCAGCAACCCAGTCCGTGAGCAGTGTCGTTTCGCCCCCAAGGTCCCGTTCGGTCTGAGCCCCAACTCGAGTATCCCCTCGTTCCAGGCCGCAGATGCCGCAAAACGGCTCGGTCTCGCGAAGCCAGATTCCGCAACCGCTGCAGTGCGCCATGCTCCCGTCCCCCTCCTGGAGCTAACCATAGTGTTTTCCGTCGGGGGCTCCAGTGCGGGTTTGCGGAACAGTCCATTGTCCGCCGGATGATCTGTCGCCAGGCGGGTTTGGCGAGCATCGGAGGTCGGGAATCGCATCCCGCGGCGTGGGGAGCTGGACGGGATCCTGGCCGAGCTCGAGAAGCCGCCCGAGCTCGAGGACCTACGCGGCGTGCTTGCCCGAGACCACAGAGACAGGAGAGGCGCCGCGATCTGGCTCCGCATCCTCCGGGCGCATCACCCGCGACAGATGCTCGTATGCCGCTCCCAAACAGAACGACAATGCACCCATGACAACCAGGCTAGAAACCCACGCTGAAACCCACCACCAGGACATCGCACTCTCACTGTAGGCACGGCCGCGAATACCGCAAGCGAGCCCGAGCCCGGGGTGGCGCGGGATCCGCAGAACGTAGCGAGTGAAAACGCAGATGCGGCTCCCGGGCCGCTCGGACGCGCGCTGAGACCGTTCGCCTGGAGCAGGCCGCCGGGCCCTCCACTGGCGGCCCGCCGTCTGTGCTTGGGACGAAGCTCGAACACGGAACGGTATGCCAGGCGTAGCGGTCCTGAATGCGTAGGTGGAGGCGCGCCGGCCATCATCATTCTCGTCCCGGCCGATGTCGCAAGACCGCGCCCTCAGCGACGAGCCGGGGCGAACGGATTCGACCTTGATCGGCGTCCCTGTCCGGCTGTCCCTCGAACGAGGCTACAAGCCGGTCGGACCTAGCCAGATAGGGGTCAAAACCTAGCCGAACGGGTTTGCGTCGACCCAGTCAATCCGGGTCACGGTGTACCCAGGGCGATGCCTCCGCTGGTCAATTCTGCACGACGACTACCGAGGTTTCGCAACAACGTCGCAGCCGCTTTGGCTGCACGAAGACACGAATCACGTGGGGAGGGCGGAATGAAGCTAATCAAGTCGATGACGAATCGCCCTCTGGCGGTGGTCACGTGAGTAAGTAAGAGGCAGACGCGAGGCGCTGCGGCTGGAAGCGGCAGCACCGATCGACACAGTCTTTGGCCGTGGAACGCGCGCGAGCGCCGCGGTGCCTCTTTCGAACGGGGGACCCCTCAGGGGTCTGCCGTATTCGTCGTTGCGGCTGCGGCCGCTCAACCCTGTAGGGAGAAGCGAATGACTAAGTCACGCACGCGAGGTACGTTCCTCGCGTCAATCGGAGCAGCAGCGTTCGCAGCTGTGCTCCTTGCAGGCGGTGCGGCCGCGGAAAACGTTCCGCCGCCCGCAGGCATCATCTATGGCTGTAAGGACTCGAGCAGCGGCATGATTGTCGTTGTTTCGAAGAACACGGACTGCTCCTCCAGCATGGGCAACCGCTGGTCGCCGTTGAACTGGAACGCTACCGGCCCGCAGGGGCCGCAAGGCATTCAGGGCATTCAGGGAGTGAAGGGCGATAAGGGTGACAAGGGTGCCACCGGGGCGACTGGCGCAACAGGACCGGCCGGCCCGATCGGCCCCCAGGGCCCGAAGGGCGACAAGGGCGCGACCGGCGACCCGGCTGGCCCGACTGGTGCAACCGGCGCGACTGGTGCAACCGGCGCCAAGGGCGACAAGGGTGACACCGGCGCGACCGGTGCTGCGGGCCCGACTGGTGCGACCGGTGCTACGGGCGACCGGCGCGACTGGTGCAACCGGCGCGACTGGTGCCGACCGGCGCGACCGGTGCGACCGGCGCGACCGGCGCGACCGGCACAACGGTGCGACCGGCGCGACCGGTGCCAGGGCGACACGGGTGACACCGGCGCGACCGGCGCGACCGGCACCAACGGGTGCCGGCACGCGGCACCAACGGCACGAACGGTGCGAACGGGCCGACACAGGGTGACACCGGCGCGACCGGCGCGACGGTGCCACAGGGTGACACCGGCGCTGACCGGCACGAACGGCACCAACGGCACGAACGGTGCTCAGGCACAGGGCGACGAACGGTGCGACCGGCGCGACTGGCGCTCACGGCGCGACCGGCGCGCAGCGGCGCAACGGCGCCAACGGTGCGACGGTGTCGGCCCGACTGGGCCGCAGGGCCCGACAGGGTGACGACCGGCGCTGACCGGCACGAACGGCGTCGACGGCATCAACGGCACGAACGGTGCCACGGGCGACAAGGGTGAGACCGGCGCTGCCGGCGCGACGGCACCAACGGCGTGCGCAGGCATCCAGGGCGACAACGGTGCCACCGGCGCGACCGGTGCCACCGGCGCTGACCGGCGCGACGGCGCCAACGGCACCAACGGCGGCAACGGCGCCGACCGGTGCGATGGGACCAGGGCGCGACCGGGCCGCACGGGTGCCGACGGCGCGACCGGCGCCAACGGCACCAACGGCGCCACGGCGACGACCGGCGCCACCGGCGCCGACCGGCACGACGGCGCCAACGGTGCCAAGGGCGACAAGGGCGACACCGGCGCGACCGGCGCTGACCGGCGACCAACGGCGACGACGGCGTCAACGGCACCAACGGCGCCAACGGCGCCAGGGCGACACCGGTGACACCGGCGCCGCTGGCGCGACCGGCGCCACCGGCGCGACGGCATCAACGGCGCCAACGGTGCCACCGGCGACAAGGGCGACACGGCGCTCACTGGCGCTGACCGGCGCCAACGGCGTCGACGGGCGACAACGGCGCCACCGGTGCCAAGGGCGACAAGGGTGACACCGGCGCTGCTGGCGCGACGGCACCAACGGCGTCGACGGCACGACGGCACCAGGGCGCCCAGGGCGACAAGGGTGACGACCGGCGCTGACTGGCGACTGCCGGCACCGACGGCGCGACGGCACCAACGGCGCCAACGGTGCCAAGGGCGACAAGGGTGACACCGGCGCTGCTGGCGCGACGGCACCAACGGCGTCGACGGCACGAACGGCACCCACGGCGCCAACGGCGCGACACGGCGCGACTGGGCTCAGGCGCCGAGGTCCAGGGCCCGACCGGCGCCAACGGTGCGACGGTGCCAGGGCGCCCGGGCGCTCAAGGGCGACGCAACGGCGCCGACGGCATCAACGGGTACCACGGTGCCACCAGGGCGACAGGGTGAGACCGGCGCTGCTGGCGCTGACGGCACCAACGGTGCCGACGGTGCGACCGGGTCACGCCTGGCCCGACTGGGTCCCGTTGGTCCGAGTGGCCCGGCCGGGGCAGTGGTCAGGACGGTGCGGCTGGCGCTGACGGCACCAATGGTGCCACCGGTGCTCCGGGCCCGCAGGGTCTGACCGAGGGCGATCGGGCGCTGACGGTGCGACTGTGCCCGGTCTCAGGGCCGCAGGGTGCGAATGGCGCCAACGGCCCGCACGGGTGCGACTGGGCTCAGGGTCCGACAGGGTGATACCGGTGCGCTGGACACGGTGCCATTGGCCCGCAGGGTCCACGGCCCGACAGGCGCGACCGGCCCGGCCAGCCCCGTGCCGCGGGCCCGGCTGGCCCGGCTGGCCCGGCTGGCCCGACCGGTGCGACTGGCGCCCGGTCCGCTGGCCCGCTGGTCCTACCGGCACGGTGCGGAACGACGACCGTCGTGGTCGGGGCGGCACGGCACGTTCGCGGGGCGGCACGGCGGAACTTCGCGGTGTCGACCGCGTCGACCGCCACGTGTCCGGCGCGCAACGCCGAGTTCATCGGCGGTGGTGCGATCATCGACCACACGGCAAGAATGCGCAGGCTGCTCTCGAAGTCGGCACCGACGCGCGCTGACCGGCACGCCGACTGGCTGGACAGCGACCGTCGGTCCAGGTCGGCCCGACGATCGGCCCGGCCAATGGGAACCGTCCGACGATCGCCGCGTACGCCGGATCTGCACTGCGCAGACAGCGTCGGAAGCACGAGCTGAATCGACGGGGGCCGCAAGGCCCCCGTCCTCGTTCCAGGGTGTCACCGATGCGGGTGCCCGTCGATGCGGCGTGGCTGGCTTCGAGCGCGTCGCTGGCGGTGTGCGGCGTGGTCTGCTTGTTGGAAGAGGTGGGCGTAGACCTCGAGGGTGATGCTGGGGTTGGCGTGGCCGAGTTGGCGTGAGACGAAGACGACGTTGAGGCCGTTGAGATCAGGAGCGAGGCGTAGCCGTGGCGGAGGGAGTGGAGGGTGAGCTTCCCTGGTGCCTGGAGTTCGGCTGCGTTGAACCGCTCGACGGAAGCCTTTGCCGACGTCGCGGTAGTCGAGGCCGCGGCCGTCGGGGGTGGCGAAGACGAAGTCGGTTGGCCGCTTGTAGGTGGAGGCGAGCCAGCGCTCGCGGAGGCTCTTGCTGAGCGCGGGTGCGAGGACGACTTCGCGCCTGGCGGCGGGGGTCTTCAAGGGGGCGTGTTTGCGGTCGCGTCCGAGTTGTCGGTGGACGCGGATCAGTCCGGCTTGGTGGTCGATGTCGGCCCAGGTGAGGCCGAGCGCTTCGCCGATCCGCAGGCCTGTGTAGGCGAGCAGCTCGAACAGCGGCCGGTAGGCTCCTGCGTGGCCGAGAAGCTGGCGAGTTGGTCGGGTTCGAGGCAGGCGGCCTTCTGCGGCGTCCAGTGCGGCTTTTCCGCGGCTTCGAGCTTGCGAACGGGGTTCGAGGCGAGCCAGCCGCGGCGGACGGCGTAGCGGCACACCTGGCCGAGGGTGACGAGCGCGATGACGGCGGTCGTGGGGCGAGAGCGCACTCGTTAGCCTGCGACCAGGCGGCGACGCGATCGATGGTTAGGTCGCGAAGCTTGACAGTGCCGATCGGCTTTTGGGTGGGGTCGGTCGAGGCTTCGATGTGGCGGCGGACGTGCCGTTCGTAGCCTTCGAGGGTGGAGGGTGCCCAGCGGCCTTTCTGGCCGGTGCCGCGCTCGAGCCAGAGCCGGGCGACTTCGCCTACGGTCATGTTGGTGCGCTCGACTCGTTCGCCCGCGATGGATACGGGCGAGCAAGTCCGCCCGTTCGGCTTTGGCGTCGGCCCGGGTGTCGCCTGTGGCGGTCTGCCAGATCTGCCGTCCGGTGGCGTCGCGGTAGGTGAACTCGTACTTGCCGGGAACGGGCTTGCCGGTTCGAAGTGCCGACGTCTTAAGGCTCGCCTCTCGGCTCGAGATCGCGCGACCCCAACAACCGCACCGCTAACAGCAACGGCTAGTTCGACTCAAGGAATGGACTTCTTGTGCCGATCTTGTCGGCATGCTCATGCGTACAGCTTTGGGTCGCGGTCTGACCCTCACAACCATGGTGATCGCCGTCGCGCTGTGTCTCACCGCCTGCGGAAGCACCAAGAAGGCGGAGGTAACGCGAGCGCCGGCCGTAGGCGTCTCCGTGCAACGGCTGACGAGTCTCTCCGGGTCAGTGGGTCATCCGGTCTACTGGGCGGGCGCCGTGCGCGGCAGCACCTATGAGTTGAGCCGGACGAAGGACGGTCGTATCTACATTCGGTACTTGGAGCGAGGGGCGAAGGTTGGTGACCCGAAGCCGAAGTACCTGGCGGTGGGCACGTATCCCCAGAGCAATGCCTTCGCGACCCTGAAGTCCACGGCGAAGAAGCAAGGGGTGCCGACGACGAAGCTTCGCGGCGGCGGGCTGGCCTTCACCGACAAGACACACCCGACGAGCGTGTACCTGGCCTACCCGGGCTCGGACTACCAGATCGAGGTCTACGATCCCTCCCCCGCTCGTGCCCGCCGGCTGGTCGTCTCGGGCAAGGTCGTGCCGCTCGGGATCGCAACGGCCGGACATGCTGGCGCCAAAGCGGCTTCCGCAGCGCAGATCAAGGCTCTTGCGACTCAGGTGGGGCATCCGATTTACTGGGCCGGCACCGAAGCGAACAGCACCAAGGAGCTCACGCAGACCTCGGACGGGCGCATTTACATCCGGTACCTCCCCGCGGGCGTGAAGGTCGGTGACCAGCGTCCGGACTACCTCACCGTTGGCACCTATCCGCAGGCCGATGCCATGGCCACGCTGGAAAAGACGGCAGCCAAGACTCATGCCGAGACGATCGAGCTCTCAGGCGGCGGGCTCGCGTCAATCGACAAGAACAAGCCGACCAGCGTCTACGTCGCCTACCCCGACGTGGATCTTCAGATCGAGGTGTACGACCCTTCCCCGTCGCGAGCTCGGGAGCTCGTCACCGCAGGACGCATCGCACCGGTAGTCGGCTAACCGCTCGCCTTCGCGCTCGTGATGATGCCGGCTCGATACGCGTAGCGCGCGGCCTCGGTCCGGTTCGAGACGCCGAGCTTCTTGTAGATGTTGCGGAGGTGGAACTTGATCGTGGCGTCGGTGATCCAGAGGCTGCGCGCGATCTCGCGGTTCGAAAGCCCGCCTGCAAGCGCGGCCAGCACCGTCGTCTCCCGTGCGCTCAGCCCGGCACCATCGGCATCGACGGGTACGTCTCCGTAGACGGCAAAGGTGTCGCCGCGCGCGGCGCTTCGGATCGCGTCGGCCAGGTTGCCCGGGTCGATCGTCTTGACGACAAACGCCGCCGCCCCACCGGCGCGCGCCGCCTCGATGCTCTCCTCGTCGCTCGAGCTCGAGAGGATCGCCACGCGCACGTGTGGATGGTGCGCCTGGAGCCGGGCGAGGCATGCGAGCCCGTCGAGCTCGGGCATGCGCAGGTCGAGGAGGACGACGTGAGGCTGTGTCTCCCGGACACCCTGCAGGACACGGCTCCCGTCGGTCGCCTGGCCGACGATCTCGAGATCCGGCGCGTCAGCGAGCGCGCGCGTCGTCGCCGAGAGCATGAGCCGATGGTCGTCCGCGAGGAAGAGTCGGAGCGTTGTCACCTGCTGCAATTCCTTCCGTAGCGAGCCGCCCGAACAGGTGGCGTCATTCGTATCGTCCGCGGCCGAAGGATCGTCGTCCGCCCCCGAACAGGGGATCCGGCACATTCCGTGCCAATGTCCCCACGTGGGTCGTCGGAGAAATCATCATCGACAACTCCGCCGACTGCCGCCCCCCGAAGGGATAGGCGGAACCCCACCTTCGGCCGTGGGTCTTCACGCTCCGATCCCGCTTGATCGGGGTATTAGCGCCCGTCGTCGGGCGGGTCGGATCCACGAAGGAGGTAGAGATGTTCGAGCGCATGTCGCTCACGCTGGGAAGACTCATCACGCAGAGGGTCGATGACCTGAAGCGGGAGGATGGTCAGGGCGCAACGGAGTACGGGCTCGTGATCGGATTCGTCGTCGTCAGCCTCGGCATCGCCCTTGCGGCTCTCGGGGTTGGGATCACAGACTTCCTCGGTCGGGTTGCCGACGCGCTCGACGGCCTTATGCCGTAGACGATCGCCTCAGTTACTCCTCTTGAGCCCGGCGCCCGCGCCGACCCCAATGGCAGCTTCGTTGCAGTAGCCAATGGTGGAGCGCAGGCCGCCGGGCTCAAATGCCGTACTACGCCGCCCTCGTAGGCGGCACGTCGGGCGGTGCCGCCGTCTGCTTCCGGCCGCATTGGCGATTGAGCGGCTCCGCCCCCTGAACGGATAGCAGGGACCCCCCCTTCGACCGTGGGTCTTACGGTTCCGATGCGCCTTGATCAGAGGTACTTGGGACCCACCCAGGGTGCGGTCCCGCACCATCAAGGAGGTAGGGATGTACGAGCGCATGTCGCTCAAGCTGGCAAGGCTCATGGCGTTGCGGGTCGAGGACCTGAAGCGTGAGGACGGTCAGGGCGCAACCGAGTACGCGCTCGTGATCGGGTTCGTCGTCGTCACTCTCGCGCATGGCTCTTGCGGCGCTCGGCGTCGGGATCACGGACTTCCTCGGTCGAGTCGGTGAGCCAGCTCGACGGATCTGGTCCCGTAGTCGGCGATCTCGGTCGGCGGTTTCGAGTGATGGACAGACCAATGCAGCCTCGGATCGCTCGCGGCGAGCGAGCCCCGCCGTGTCCGGCTGTGCCGGGCAGGCGGGGATCGCTCCACCGGCCGACCGAACGCAAGGGTGCCTGGCTGCGGCGTGAGAACGGCCAGGCGGCCGTCGAGTTCGCGCTCGTCGTGCCGATCATCTGCGTCCTCATGGTCGCCTTCTTCGACTTCGCCCGGTTCATCGACTACTGGTTCGACATGAACCGGGTCGCGAGCGAGGGAGCTCGCATCGCCGCGGTCAATACCGGGACTGGAACCGCGAACGACGGGACCGCAGTGACTCCCACCTCGATCAAGAATCGGCTCCTGTTCGACCAGAAAGCGTCGTCCTGCGTAGCCATCTCACTTCCGTCCGGCGCGGGTATCGGCAAGCCCGTCACGATCAACGTCAAGGTGCCGTTCAACTGGGCGCTGATTCCGGCTTCGATCCCATTCGTGGGAGGCACCGGCGGCGGCAGCGTCACGATCAGGGCGGCCGCGACCATGCGCCAGGAACTACCGGCGAGCTACGGGACAGAGCCTCGTGTCCATGAACGACACTTCTTTCGCGAGCGCGCTCTGAGAACGGCGGCGTCGTCGTCTTCCTGGGCGTGGCGATGCTGTTCTTCGTCCTGCTGGGTGCCGTCGCGATCGATCTCGGCAACTGGTTCGTGCACAAGCGCCACCTGCAGACGCAGGTGGACGCCGCCGCACTCGCGGGCGGCGGGTTGTTCGGACGCTGCTTCGTCCCCGGCGCGCCGGCCGACACAGAAATCCTGAACGAGGCGACGAAGTACTCGGGCGCGTCCGGGTCGCTCTACAACGGGCAGGTCGGGAACGCGAACACGGGCACGATCACGATGCTCTACCAGAGCAAGACCTACGCGTCCGGCGGCCCCGCCGCCGACGACACTGCGACGACACCCCCTTGTACGAGTCTCATGCTCGACGTCAAGGGGACGGAGGACCGACCTCGGCACGATCTTCAACTTTCCGGGCATCTCGACGCTTGCGACCGTCCGGGCGCATGCGCGGGTGCAGCTGAAGAAGATCCTCATCTTCAAGGGATCCCTTCCGCTTGCGGTTCCCGAAATCAATCCCAGGCACGTCACGGCGACGTTCGTGAACACAGCGGGCGCCGTCGTCAGCTACGTTCGAGCTGACCGGGCCCGACGGCCTCGGGAAACCTCAACGCATGGGTGGGCAGCGGCACCGTCAAGTTCCAGCCGGTTACGACTCTGGTCACGAAGCTCGGAGTCCGCATCGGACTCGGCCAGGTCGCGGGAGTCTGCGGTGCGGCGTAACGGCAGCGGCGGTGCCGGCTATACGTGCTTCGACTTTCGCAATCCACGATCGGCCTCGCGTCCGTTGCCGGCTACAGCTCGGCTGGCACCCCAACCGTCCCCGTTGCAGGGTCGTTCGAAGTCTGGCCGGTGACGGCGTGCTCAGGATCACCGTTCTTCTCCGAGACATCTCTCACGGGTGGGGCGACAACGTGCTCCGCTGGAGTTCAGGCCAAGCTGCACTTCGCCAGCGGGACGTTTCTCCCGGCGAACGTGCAAACGTTCACGGCGACTGTCAACGGCGTAACGAAACCACTCACCGAGAGTGGCGGCGTCTGGTCGACGGGCTACGCCTTTTCGATTCCAGTGGGCGGCGGCCCGTACGGACGTCGACCTGAAATGGAAGTACAGCGGAGGCAGCAACAAGTCGTTCGATTCGGTTCAGCGCATCTACAGCGCCTCCGAAGAGTCCGGTCCCGTGAAGGTCCTCACCCTCACCGGCACGGGAGGCACGGGCGCCCCGTATGCGCTCGCCGCGGGATCAAACACGATCGGCGTCAACGTTGCGCTGGACGGCGCGCTTCATCTCTCGCCGCCCAACGAAACGATCCTGTTGAGGCTGACCGGGGGAAGTCGTACGAGCGCGGTTGCCTGCGACGGACCAGGGGCGAACCAATTTCGGGACGCGATCATCAACGGCTGCCAGACGCCGTATCAGCTCAACCCGGCCGGAATCTGTCCGGACCCATCGCCGCCGAGCGGCCCCGCAGACTGCGTGCCGACGAAGACCGGGACAGTCGCGGGTCCCACGCTTCAGGGGCTCGACCAGCGCTTCTCGACGTGCCCGGCGAACAACTGGCCGAACTACCCACTCGACGATCTCCGCGTCATCCCGCTCATGATCACTGATTTCTCGGCGCTGAACGGAAGCGGCTCGACAGACGTGCCGGTTACGAACTTCGCGCACGTTCTACGTCACCGGCTGGACCGGCTCGAAGTGCGGCAACAACTCTCCGGCCCCTTCTGACGTGAAGAAGGGTGCGATCTGGGGGCATTTCATCAAGTACGCCGTGCCAGATCCCAACGCCGTAAGTGCTGAGAACTGTCAGCTCGACACGATTACACCTTGCGTCCCTGTCTTGACGCGCTAGCTCCGAGGAGGAGAAAAACAATGGAATTCGCACAGAAGCTCGTCTCGACAAAATGGGGGACACTCGCGGCCGCGGGCGTGGCCGCACTGGCTGCCGGCATCGTCCTCCTCGTGTACCTCAACCAGTACCGGGACGAGGTCAAAGCCCAGAGCACGCCTGTGACGGTCCTCGTCGCCCGCGGCAACATTCCGAAGGGCACGTCCGGATCAGTGATCGCCACGAACGGTCTCTACACGGCGATGACGATTCCCGAAGGACAGCTGCTGCAGGGCGCGATCAGCGATCCCGCCAGCCTGCGTGGCCGGGTGGCGACGGAGGAGGTCTTCGACGGAGCGCAGCTCACTGCGACGTCGTTCGTAGCGGGCACAGGCTCGCTCGCAGGAACCCTGACCAAGCGGGAGCGGATCGTCTCGATTCCGCTCGACGGGGCCCATGGCCTGATCGGCGGGATCGAGAAGGGCAACCGCGTCGACGTCTACGCCGGCTTCAACGTCATACCGCTCAACCATGACGGCACTCCGCAGTCTGGAGGGCAGACGCGCGCAATGCTCCGCCTGATCATGTCGGACGTTCCCGTCATCGCAATCGGTAACTCGCCGCGTGCAGGATCAGGAACGACGAACGTCAGCCTCCAGGTCGACGACGTCAAGGCAGCGAAGCTCGCATTCGCCGCCGACAACGGCAAGATCTGGCTGGCGCTGCGCCCGAGCGCGGGCGCAAAGTCCGCTCCTCCCGGAGTCGTGACTGTCGAGACGCTCCTGCTCGGAATCCCGCCCGATCAGCGTCGCTGCGCTCGCTCGGCGGCCGGAGATGACTACGCCGATGAAGATCCTCGTCGCGCTACGAGGAGGGGATCGACGCCGGCGCCATCCAGGCGGCGCTGCCGGTCGGGGTCCCGGTCCGCAGCGTGCCGCTGCGCGAGGCGGGCGAGCGGACGTTCCGCGACCTCCAGGCGTCGGCCGATCTCGTGGTCGTCGCCTGCTCGAGCTCGTCCGACCCTGCAGTGCGGGCGATCGAAGGAGCGGTTCGAGAGCGGCCGGGTCGCCCCGTCGTCGTGCTGTACGCCGGCACACCGAACGGCTTCATGGAGCGCGCCTTCGAGGCGGGTGCCGAGGATCTGATCATGCTGCCGCAGGCGCCGGGCCAGCTGCGCTTCGCGCTCGAGAAGGCGGTCGCCCGCCGGCGCGGCGGGTCACGAGCGCAACGGCGGCACCGATGATCACAGTGCTCGGCCCGAAGGGCGGCACAGGGAAGACCCTCACGTCGTCCAACCTCGCCGTCGCGCTCGCGATCGCGGGCAGTTCGCCTGTCGTCGTCGACCTCGATCTCCAGTTCGGTGACGTCGGGCTCGCGCTCGGCCTACGCCCGGAGCGCACGATCTACGACCTCTGCGTGTCGGCAGGGTCGCTCGACGGCGAGAAGCTCGACGGCTTCCTCTCCGTCCACCCGTCGGGGGCTCGGGCGCTGCTGGCCCCGCTGCGGCCCGACCAGGCTGCGGCGGTCACGCCGGAGTTCCTGAAGGAGGTCTACGCGCTCCTGCGCGAGCGATACGACACCGTGATCGTCGACACGCCTCCGGCGTTCACGCCCGAGGTGATCGCCACGATCGACACCTCCTCGCACCTACTGCATCGTCGGGATGCTCGACGCGCTCTCGCTGAAGAACACGAAGATCGGCTTCGAGACGCTCGCGCAGATGGGCTACCAGTCCCAGGAGCATCACGCTCGTCCTGAATCGGGCGGACAGCAACGTCGGCATCACGGATGCCGACGTCGAGAGGCTGCTCGGCCGGCGGCCCGACGTGCTCGATACCGAGCGACCGTGCGATTCCGAGGGCGCTCACAGGCGGCGAGCCGATCGTCGTCGCCGAGCCGAAGTCCGGTGCTGCGCGGGCGTTCATGGAACTGGCGCAGCAGTACATATCCGAACGCGGCGAAGACGATGCCGCGATCATCATCGATACCGAGGACACCCGCGGACGGCGGCGGCTGCTTCGGCGGGGAGGTTCGTGATGGAGCTGCATGAGCGTCTGTCGCGGATCCAATGGATCTCAGTGGTCGGGCGGCGGAGCGAACGACCCCTTCGCCGAGGTCAAGAACCGGATCCACCTGTCGCTCGTCAGCGAGCTCGGGCCTCAGCTGTTCGAGGTCGCCGACGTCTCGGCCGTGCGCGCAGCGCGTCGAGCTGGAGATCCGCGAGCAGCTCGACCAGGAGACCGCGCTCTCGCGCGAGGACCGCGAGCGACTGCGTCGGAGATCGCGGACGACATCTTCGGCTACGGGCCGCTCGAGCGCCTGCTCGGCGACCCGAGGATCTCGGAGATCATGGTCAACGGAGCCTCGGACATCTGGGTCGAGCGCAACGGCCGGCTCTCTCAGACATCCTTCCGGTTCTCGGACGAGTCGCACCTGCGGCGGATCATCACGAAGATGGTCGGCCAGGTCGGCCGCCGGATCGACGAGTCGTCTCCGATGGTCGACGCCCGCCTCCCGGACGGCTCGCGCGTGAATGCGATCGTCCCGCCGCTCTCGCTCTCCGGCGCGCTGCTGACGATCCGGAAGTTCGCGCCAGAACCGGTTTGCGCTCGACGAGCTCGTCGAGGTCGGCACGTTGTCCGAGCCGGCGCGCGAGTTTCTGACCGCTGCCGTGCAGGCCGAGCTGAGCATGCTCGATCTCGGGCGGCACCGGTTCCGGCAAGACGACGCTCCTGAACGCTCTCTCCGCCGCGGTGCCGGACGACGGACCGCATCGTCACGATCGAGGACGCAGCCGAGCTGCAGCTGGATCAGCGCCACGTCCTGCGGCTCGAGTCGCGGCCGAAGAACATCGAGGGCGAGGGCGAGATCACGATCCGCGACCTCGTCAGGAACGCTCTGCGCATGCGGCCCGACCGGATCATCGTCGGCGAGGTCCGCGGCGCCGAAGCGCTCGACATGCTCCAGGCGATGAACACCGGCCACGAAGGCTCGCTCTCGACCATCCACGCAAACTCGCCGCGCGACGCGCTCAACCGCCTCGAGACGATGGTGCTGATGGCGGGCTTCGAGCTGCCGCTGCGCGCTATCCGCCAGCACGTCTCCGCCGCGCTCGACCTGATCGTGCAGATCGAGCGGCTCGACGACGGCACGCGCCGGTGCATGTCGATCACGGAGGTGCAGCGGATGGAGGGTGAGATGATCACGCTCCAGAACCTGTTCGAGTTCAAGATCGACGGCGTCGACTCGGATCGAACGGTGATCGGCCGGATGGAGGCGACCGGTCTGCGTCCGACGTTCCTCTCGAAGTTCGACCGCCGCGGTATCTCGTTGCCGGCCGACCTCTTCGGAGGCGTCGAGCACTCGGTCTTCGGGACCGGCGCCGAGCCCGCGGCCGATGAGCGGTCTGCCGGAGCCGCGTCGTGGTAAGTCGCCGGCTTCCGTGGTTGCTCGCCGTTGCGACGGCGCTCGCCTGCATTCCGGCGGCGGGCGCGGCAGACGAGATCGCGCTGACGCCCGTCTCGCGGGTCTCCTTCCCCGACCGTGCGTACGTGATCGACCTGCCGGCAAAGACCGATCTCGCAGCCCGTCGCGTGACCGTCACCGAGAACGGTCAGCCGGTCAGCCGACTGACGATCCGTTCGCTCTCGGGCAGCGGCCTCCGTTACGGCGTCGTGCTCGCGATCGATGCGAGCGAGAGCATGACCGGCGCTCCGTTCCAGAAGGCTCTCGCAGCGGCAGGCCGTTTCGTCGACCGGCGCGAGCAAGCCGAGAGCATCGGGCTCGTCGCGTTCAACGGCAGCGTCGCGGCGCTCGTGGCCCCCACCGTCGACGAGAGCCGGCTGGCCAAAGCGCTCGAGTCGCCTCCGTCCCTTTCGTACGGCACCCGGATCTACGACGCGCTCGACCGGTCGATCACCCTCCTCCATCAGGCGCGCCTCTCGACAGGTTCGGTCGTCGTGCTCTCGGACGGGGCTGACATCGGAAGCGCGCAAATCGATCGACGCGGTCGTGGCCGCGGCCAAGCGCAGTCACGTGCGTATTTTCACCGTCGGTCTTCGCTCGAAGGCGTACGACGGCACGACACTCCGAGCGCTTTCCGAACAAACCGGCGGCACCACGCGGAGGCTGACTCGCCGGCCCAGCTCGCCGCGATCTACGACGCGCTTGGCGCGCGCCTTGCGCGGGAGTATGTCGTCCAGTACCGCTCGAACGTCAGACCGAAGTCCGACGTCAACGTCGCGATCTCCGTGACGGGCATCGGGCGGGTCGACGCGTCGTACATCGCGCCGACGCCGGCTGAGCTGGCGCCGTTCCACCGGTCCGCGCTGTCGCGGTTCCTCCTCTCACCCGCCTCGACGGTCATCCTCAGCCTGCTGGGTGCGCTCCTCGTAGCGTGGGTGATGGTGAAGCTGCTGCGCCGGCCGAAGTCGCTGGTGGTGGAACGGATCTCGCAGTTTGCAGGTCGTGCGGTTCCCGCCTCGCGAACCGACGTGAGCATTCCGCGCAGGATGCGCTACAACGACGCTCGCTGGCAGCGCCTCGGAGACGTTCTCGAGCTGGGCCGGATCGAGATGACTGCGAAGGCAGTGGTCGCCTGGACGCTCGCGGCGATGACGGCGGCCGTGTTCGTGCTCGCACTCGTAGCGCCGATCCTGGCTCTGGCTGGTCTGCTCGTACCGATCGGCACACGGAGCCTGATTCGCCGGCGCGTGAAGAAGATCCGCGATGCATTCGCGGACGAGCTGCCTGCAAACCTCCAGATTCTCGCATCGGCCCTGCGTTCCGGCCACAGCTTCAGCGGCGCTCTCAACGTCGTGGTCGAGAACGCCCACGAGCCTACCCGTAGTGAGCTCCGGCGCATCGTGCACGACGACAAGTTCGGGGTTCCCGCTGAGGACGCCATTCGCGCCGTAGCCGTGCGAATGGCGAACCGCGATCTGGAGCAGGTCGCTCTGCTCGCGGAGCTCCAGAGAACCGCCGGAGGTAACTCTGCCGAGGTCCTCGACACCGTCGTCGAGACGATCCGTGATCGCGGAGACGTGCGGCGTCTGGTGAAGACGCTGACGGCACAGGGACGCATGGCGCGGTGGATCCTCACGGGGCTGCCGCTGTTCATCACCGCGTTCATGTGGCTGATCAACCCCGGCATCATGTCCGCCATGTTCACGAGTACCGCCGGCCAGATTGCTCTCGTCGTCGCGGGGCTGATGGTCGTGGCCGGCTCGACAATCATCCAGCGCATCGTCGACATCCAGGTCTAAGGAGATATCCGTGCCCCTGTTGCTGCTGCTCACCGGACTCATGCTCGCGGGCCTTGCCGCCGGCCTTGCCGTGCAGACGGTCTCCACCGCACGCGCCCAGCGGCGCCGGGCGCTGACCCAGATCGACGCATACGGGTTCCGAAACACCGGGCAGGATGCCCCTCACTCGCGATCGGCGCGTGAGTTGCTGGACCCGATTGCAGCTGTGCTCGGTGCTCGGCTCGAACGGCGATTGTCTCCGGAACGTCTGCAAAACGTGCGGCAGCTTCTCAACGGCGCGGGCTACTACCGGACGACGGTCACGGGCTACCTCGGCTTCAGGGCTCTCGGAATCATCGCCCTCTTCACGTTGCCGATCCTGTTCGGCATCGCGAGCGGCAGCATCGGCGCCGTCACCCTCGTGTTCGCCATGCTGCTCGGCGGCATGGGTTGGCTGATCCCCAGGATGTCCCTGCAGCGCAGGGCCGCGCGTCGCCTGGAGCTCGTCGACCGCGAGGTGCCGGAGCTCGTCGACCTGCTCGTGACGACGGTGGAGGCCGGCGTCGGCTTCGCCGCCGCCCTGCAGCTCGCCGCGCGGAGTGTCCAGGGCCCACTCGGGGAAGAGCTGCGGCTCGCGCTACAGGAGCAGACGATGGGCCTGACGAACGCCGACGCGCTCCGGAACATGGCTGAGCGGATCGACAGCGCCGCTGTCCGCGCCTTCATCCAGGCGCTGCTCCAGGGGGAGGCGCTCGGCGTCTCGATCGGCAAGGTCCTCCGTGACCTCGCAGTGGACATGCGCAAGCGGCGCCGCCGGTCGGCAGAGGAGCGGGCGCAGAAGGCGCCGACGAAGATCCTCTTCCCTCTCATCACGCTGATCCTGCCCGCGACGTTCATCGTCACGCTCGGTGCGTTCGTGGTCTCGATCCTGCAGACGTTCAAGACGCTCTAGGCCGCTCGACCCGCGCTCCAGCTCGCCGCAAAGGTGCAGGTCGCGGAGCCCACGCGACGCTGCAGGGGGCATGACGCAGGGAACGTCTAGCTAGGCGCGATGTCGATCTTGAGCCCGCGGTGCTCTTGCGACCATGCGGTCGCGAAGAAGGTGAGCTCCAGCACGGTCTGCTCGACGTCGTCGTCCGGTGCCACAGTGACACGGCAGCGGTTGTCACCGGCAGGTGCGACGTCGCAACCTGTTTCCCGTAGGGCCTCCATGAACGGCGCGAGAAAACGGACGTCGTTCACAGAAGCCAGCGCCATCTGCCCATCCTGCCACGCGGGAAGCCACCTTCCTAGGGGCAAAGGGCTAGGGTCGCCTCACCGCGCGTAGAGTGGGCCCGGACGTGCTCACGTGTCGACATCGCGGCGTCCCCCGAAGGATAGGCCGCCTGATGGCGTCGGACGCGCCGGCAGGACCGCAGCGGCGGCGGTCGACCGTGCCCAGACTTCTGCCGCCAGGCTTGCAGCAGCAGCCGGCAGCGGGCAGGTGTCGGAGCTCGTGCAGACGTTCGCCTTTCACGGGGAGGCGCTCGCCGCAACCTGGCTCGAGGACGGCTGGAATCGTCAGCGCGCGGCCGATCTCGTCTCGACGCTTGCGGCGGCGACAGAGCTCGCCGAGCAGACGACGGGCACGGTCCTCTACGTCGCGACGCTGCGCGCGAGGTCTCTCCTGACAATGGCGCCGGCGGCGGCGATCGAGACAGTCTTCGGCATCTTCACGAGCCTCAGCTCGTCGGAGCACGCGTCGCTCTGGAGCGCGCCGACGCAAGACCGCCTGCTCCTTGTCCACGGCACACACGGCGGTGCAACTCGCACGGCTCGCCTGGCCGCCGAGCGTGCAGTCGCATCTGGTCGACCCGTCACGGGACAGAGAGCGTTGGTGCATGCGGTTCCCGCCGGCCCGAGGGCGGTGGCTCTCGCGTATCGTTGCTCTCCGGGCGACGCCACCTGCCTCACGTTTGCGCTGGAGGCCGCTGCGACACTCGGCTTCCTGTTCGTCGCCGACGATCACGAGGACAGAGGCTTCGACGAGGGCTGGGCCGACGGGGACGCGGCAGAGCGGCTCCTCGTGCGCCTGGGCTTCGACCTGCATGACGGGCCGATGCAGGACATTGCCGCCCTCGCGCTCGATGTGCGCCTCTTCCGCAGCCAGCTGGCAACGGTGCTCGAGGCAAACGAGCACCGTGAGACGGCGCTCGGCCGGGTCGACGATCTCGAAGCCCGGCTGGTCGAGCTCGACCACGGTCTGCGCGAGCTCGCCGGCTCGCTTCAGTCGCCGTCGCTGAAAGAGATCCCGTTCACGGACGCCCTGGAGCGTGAGGCCGCATCGTTCCGTCACGGAGGGGACATCGAGCTCATCGTGCGCACGAGTGGCGACGTCGACGACCTCACACCGTCCCAGAAGATCACGTTGCTGCGCGTGATCCAGGGGGCACTCTCGAACGTCCGCCGACACAGCGGCGCCCGCAGCGTCACCATTGTGGTGTCCGGCACTCGCACCGAACTCGCAGTGGTCGTGAGCGACGACGGCCGTGGATTCGACGTGGAGAAGCGACTACCCGACGCCGCCAGAACGGGTCGCCTCGGGCTGATCGGGATGCGCGAGCGAGTCCGCCTCCTTGGCGGCCGCTTCGAAGTCGTCAGCCCGGACGACGGCTCGACCGAGGTGCGGGCGACAATCCCGCGCTGGCGTCCGCTTGCCTAGCTAGACGAGGCTTTCGGACATTCCGCACTCGTGGGCGAATCGTGCTGCCGCTGTGCGGTTCGCGACTCCGAGCTTGCGGTAGATGTTGCTCAGGTGGAACTTCACCGTCTGCTCTGTGACCCAGAACTCCTTGCCGATCGCCTGATTCGAAAGACCACGAGTGAGCGCCTTCAGTACGGAAACCTCGCGCTCGGTGAGCCCGTGCTTCGTCGCAGGATCCTCGTCGGCGTTCGTCATGACGCGGAAGCCCTGAAAGACGGTCGATTCGAACGCCTGCCTGATCACAGACGGCAGATCGATCGGGCTCACGCTCTTGACGACATAGGCTGTCGCACCACGCTCGAGCGCAGTCCGAATGTGGTCCTCATCACTGGAAGCAGAGAGCACGACGACCTTGACTGCCGGGTGCTTCTCGCGGATCGCCTCGAGGCAGGCAAGCCCGCTCATCCCCGGCATGCGCAGATCGAGCAGCACGAGATCGGGGTTTGTCTGGTGGATCAGCGGGAGCACGTGGGCGCCGTCGCAGGCAGTTCCGACGACCACGATGTCGTCCGCGGATTCGAGCGCGAGTCGCACCCCCTCGACCATCAACTTGTGGTCGTCCGCCACGAGAACCTTGATCGCCACAGCCCGCCGCACCTCTCGCTCGCAGTCCCGACGGCAGACTCCGGCACAAGTCGCCATCCAATTCCCCATACGCACTAATAGTCATTTCTGCCGCGTATGCAAGAGGATGACCGCGTTTGCCTTAGGACGAACAGCGCCCGGAACAATCGACGCGCTTCGCGCCGAGTCGAGCCGCAGGCGCAACGTCAGCGTCGGCTGACACACGTCCCTGCCGCGGCGCATCGAGCCGATTGCCGGCTCTGCACGCCGTGGTACGAGGAACGCTGTCACACTGGACGAACCCTGTCGCAACATCGTTCAGCCTCTCTCGTGCGCAGCAACCCCATCCCCCCTCTCGGAAGCGACCGCCCGCAGTGATCGCGACGGCACGACGATCGAGCCCCCGGGCGGCCACGACCTCGAACCGCCTCGGCGGCCGAGCCGAATCAGCAGGGGTGGACATCCTGCAACGCCTGCGACCGAATCCACGGCTGCCTCGACCGAGGCCGGCGGTTGCCGCAGTGACGGCGCTCTGCGTCGTGACCTACACAGGAGCGGGGCTCTGGGCCGACCGGTATGTCGGCTTGCCGGGCCAGCTCGGGCTGGGTGTGCTGACATGGCTCGCGTTTCTCTGCGCGACGCGTCCTCTTGCCGCCCGCGAGCGCCTGCAGGCCATGCTCGTCGTCGGCGTCGCGACGATGGGCGAGGTCGTCGGCTCATTGATCTGGGGCCTCTATTCGTATCGGCTGCACAATTTGCCGGCGTTCGTGCCGCCGGGCCACGGGCTGGTCTACGTCGGGGGTGTCTCGCTCGCGGCGGCCGCGGCCTCGCGCCCGCGCTTCCTCGTCGGTGCGGCGACGGCCGCCCTGGCAGCCTGGGGGCTCGCGGGCATCACGATCCTGCCCCGGCCCGATGTCGTCGGTGCGTTCGGATGCCTTGTGCTGATCGTCGTGTTGCTCAAGACGGCGAACGGCGTCTACGCGGGCGTCTTCTTCATGGTCGCGGCGCTCGAGCTGTATGGGACAGCGATCGGGACCTGGACGTGGTCCGCCTCGGTTCCGGTACTGGGGCTCAGTGCAGGCAATCCTCCAAGCGGCGCCGCGAGCGGATACGTCCTGTTCGACGTCACCGCTCTGCTGCTCGCACCCAAGGTGGTGCAGCTCCTCCGAGGCCTCGGCCGCCAACGCCCGCCGAAGCTCGCGCTCGCGAGTGACGGCAGCCGGCGATCCTGATCCACGTTCGCGCCGGCGGTAGCCGCAACAAAACACCGGTCTTTCCGACGAGTTTTCCGGTCCGACGGAGGCCGGTGCGGGGATTGTTCCAACAGTCACTTACAATGGACCGCGACGAGAGGACATTCTTGCGGCACGTGACGGCTCTACGCAGGTCGGTGTGAAGGAGCGATATCCGCTCCTGCGCAGGTTGACGGCGCTGTCGATACGTGCACGACATGCTGGGCACGATTCCGCCGATTCCGGGTCGAGAGGGCGGCGGGCCTGTACAACGCGCGCGGTCGGGAGGGACCGAGCGAGAACGTGGGGCGCTAGCGCGCGTCCGGGGCGCGCGCGGGAGGAGTTGCGGTGATGGCCAGGCACGAGACGAGCGGAGGTCGCAGAGAGGAGCTGGCGCGGGCGACCGACGACGTGCAGCGCGAGAAAGAAGACCGGATCCACCAGGACGCAGATCAGATGGCGGCGGACCTGGATGAGACGCAAGCCGATGCCGATCAGGCATCGTCGGATGCGGACCAGATTTCGTCCGACGCCGATCAGGAGCTTGCCGATCGAGAGCAGCACGCATCGGACCGTGACCAGGTCGCAGCCGATTGGGAGCTCTCGCATGCATCCGCACCCGGCCTCGCCCAGACATTCGAGGCGTCCCGCGAAGAGCGCTCTGCGGCTCGCCGGGAGCGTGAGTCGACGGCGATGGCACGGTCGACGACGACTTCGAGACGGATGGCTACAGCGGCGTTACGGGACGAGCTGGCGCTGGTACGAGATCTCACTGCCGCGGCCCGCGATCGCACCGCCCGGGCGCGGGACGACGCGGCGACCGCACGCGACCGGGCGGCCGAGGCGCGGGAACGCCGCGCCGTCGAGGCCGGCAACCTCGATGACGCCGTCGTGGCGCTGAGAACGCTGCGGGTGTCGGGCGCATCCATCCGGCAGCAGTCGGCGCGGGAGCGCATCGCCGCGGCGGCCGACCGCGAGGCTGCAGAAGCGGACCGCCAACACGCGGCTGCGGATCGCCTCCACGCGGACGTGGACGACCTGACGAGCGTCTTTCGGCGTGGAACGGACGAGCTGGCGTTGACCCACGAGATCGACCGCTCGCGTCGGTCGGGCAAGCCGCTGGTCATCGCCGTGATCGAGATCGACACGGAGAATGCCGTCAACGACAAGGGGCAGCCCGGCGGCGACGCACTGTTGTCCGACCTGGCGGTCAGTTCGACGCTTCGCTCCTACGACGTGATGGTGCGCTGGGGTGGAAACGAGTTCGTCTGCGCCCTGTCCGACGCAACCCTCGCGACCGCGTTGGAGCGCGTCGCCGAGATCCAGCAGGCCCTCGAGGTGCGCCGCCCGGGAGCCTCGATCAGCGTCGGGCTCGCCGAGCTGGACGACGACGACACGCTCGACTCTTTGATCGCGCGCGCAGACACCGATCTCACCAGCGTCGGGTGCAAGCCGGCCGGGTCTTGGAGGCGAGAAGACCCCGCCTGAGCGCGGGGTTCCCGTCCGTAGCCCACCCCCGAACGGTTTGGGTCGGCCAAAGACAACTCCAACCCGCAACTCCTGTGGGAGGAATGTGCCGGGCCAAAGGTTTGAGACCCGGCATCTACACCGCGGTCACACTGCGGTGCAGCACCGACGATAACAGGCCCCCATGACGCCGAGCGCCATTCTCAGGCCGAGAAGAATCTCGCAGCGTTGGTGATCATGATCTCGTCGATCTGTTGCTCGGTCACTCCAGCTTCGAGGAGCGCGGGGACGACAGTCTCGGAGATGAACACGTAGTCACCTTCGAGTCCCATCTGCGCTACTTCCGGGTCGCCTGTGACGAAGTCGAGGAAGCAGGCCCCGTCGTGCGAGAGGTGTATCCGATCTCCGTACCCCGCTTCCAGCAAATCGAGCACCGTTCGGATCCTGTCCTGCAGCGGCCTCAGATGCTCTCCTGGAAAGCGATCGCAGCCCACCGCTGCTCCCGTGTCTGCGATGGCGCGCACGTAGTCGAGATCTCCGCTGTCTCCGGCATGTGCGATGACGACCCGTCTCGGGTCGACCGACTCCCGCGCGAGCGCCTCGAGGGCTTGCAGCCCAGTCTTTGCTGCAGCATTCGTGTGCACCATGATCGGCACATTCGTCTCGTGGTGCGCGACGGCTATGGCCTGCACAATGCGGGGCACATCGGCGACCAGGCCATGCTCCTCGACCGCGAACTTGAGGAATGCCGCCTTGACTCCCGTGCCGTCAACACCCTCACGGATGTCTCGGACGAAGAAGGCCGCAATGTCGTCGTTCGAACGCATTCTGAAAAACAATGGAAGCTCCAGGAAAGCGAAGATGCCGGTCGCGACGATGATGTTGAGATCGATCCGCGCATTCAGCTTCTCGATCGCTGGTACGTATCTACCGATGCCGATGACCGTTGGATCGACCAGAGTGTCAATCCCGACATCACGTAGCCGTCCGAGTTTTCCCGCTGCATGCTCGATCTCACGCTCCTCATCCCAGTAGCCTGCTCCCCATGAGCGACCGTAGTTGGTGAGCGCCGCGGGATCGAGCACGAAGATGTGCTCGTGCATCAGGGTGCGTCCCATGCGCGCGACCTCGATCGGGCCACGGACGGTTTCAACGGTCTCTGACACAGCAGCTCCTACGTTGTACTGGCGCGATCCTATTGATCATGACTCGTCGCTCAGCATGCGCATTCCGACGCCGGGCGTTGCTCGGTTACGGGAGCGGAGTGATTCAGAGGAGCGCCCGGATCGGGTCGGCGTAGGCGGGCCGTAAGTACGCACCTCTGATGACCGTCCAGGCGCGGATCCGAAAGTCGTCCAGACCCGCCGTGACGAACGCGGCAATGCGACGCTCCGTTTGTTTGCGATCTCCCATCCGGTTGCCGAGCGGATTCCAGAGAAACGAAGGCAGGTCGAACTCGCGGTCGGCGAGATACGGCTTCGGATCGATGGCGACGAACCGCTCGCCGTGGCGAAGGATGTTGTGATGGTGAAAGTCGCCGTGCACGAGCCACTGTGGCCGCGGATCGAGCGAGGCGAGCAGGTCGCGTGCGAGCCGAACGAGGTCGCTGCCCTCGCCCTCAGCCCGATCGAGCCAACGCGACACCTCCGGTGCGACTGGCCGGAACGGCGGGCCTGCAGGTCGCCATAGCCGTGCTGCGACGTCGACCGCTATCGCCGTCGCCTCGTCCTCCGGTACTGCCGAGAGATCGTCACCGGGCACGGCGCGATCCTCGAGCAGCGCGCGCCCCGACCGGCGTCGAAGTCGAACCGCCCCGTCGCCGTCCCACAGTGCGAGCGCGTCGCCCTCGTGCAGCGACTCATCGTCTCCTTCCCACGCAACTTTGAGCACGGCGTCGCCTGCCGGCGCCACGTAGGAGGCATGCGAGAACGCGAACGGCTCGCCGAGTTCGAGTCCCCACTCTCGTGCTGCGTCCGATGCAGTCGCCTTCGCGACGCTCAAATCGAAGCGGTCTTCGCCGGCCCCGTCCATCAGACGAGCCTATGCGCCCTTTGCACAGTCAGACGAGGAACACGCCGGCTGCCCGGTTGCGGGAATGTCACATGACGGGGGGTGGCCGACCACGCAGGGGTGGGAGGCGAGTCCCGGGTGACGATGACCGTCGCCCGAGCGTCAGAATGCCGGGATGGAGTTCTTGCGTGCCGTTGTGCTCGTTGAGGGCGTGAGCGACAAGGTTGCGTTGGAGACGCTCGCCGTCCGACGTGGCCGAGATCTTGCGGCCGAGGGCGTTTCCGTCATGGCCATCGGGGGTGCGCAGGCGATCGGCCGATTCCTGGATCTCTATGGCCCGCTCGGATCAGATGTCGGGCTGGCCGGGTTCTGTGACGCGGGGGAAGAGCGAGCATTCTGTCGCGCCCTCGAGCGCGCAGGTCTCGGTGCTGACCTCGACCGTGCCGGGATGGAGCGACTTGGCTTCTTCGTCTGCGACAGGGATCTGGAGGACGAGTTGGTTCGCTGTCTAGGCGCCCAGGCCGTAGAGGAGATCCTCGCCGTGAATGGGAAGCTGGGATCGTTTCGCACCTACCAGAAGCAGCCGGCGCACCGAGCACGGGCGACCGAGGAACAGCTCCGGGGCTTCCTCACGAACTGGAAGATCCGACTCGCAGCGCCGCTCGTCGAGGCGCTCGAGCTCGGCCGTGTACCACGCCCACTGGACGGCGTGCTCGCCAACGTCTGACGCCGCGTTGCAGCCCCGTCGGCTGGGCGAGCGCTCACGAGTGTCACCCGAGCTGCTGGATGATCTGGATCAGTTCGTCGGGCTTGTAGCCCTGGGTGCGGGCGTAGTGGAGGAGCTCTTGGGCGCGTTCGATGACGGCGCTCTGCTCGGGGGTGCCGGTGACGGTGATGCCGCGGCCGCGGCGGAATTCGAGGAGGCCTTCGTCGCGGAGTTGGCGGAGGGCGCGGAGGACGGTGTTGGTGTTGACGCCGAGGATGGCGGCGAGGTCCTTGGCGGGTGGGAGTCGTTCGCCGGGTTTGGCTTCGCCGTCGGCGATGGCGCGGCGGATCTCGCCGGCGGCCTGTTCGTGGAGGTCGAGGGGGTTGTCGCGGTCGAGCTTGACATGGCGCATAATGCTAGTCATTGTAGCGTCATTCTGATGAAGTCGCCGTGACCGTCACCACGCCGCCCCGCGGGCCGGAGATCGAGCAGGATCGCGATCTCGAGCAGCGTGTCACCGACTTGGAGCACCGACCACGGCCGCACGTGGACGACCGCCGGTTGAGCCTGCGGATCCGAGTACCGCAACCTCCGGCACCGGGGGACGCGTGCGCCGGCGTGCGCGAATGTCCCCCCAGGGACGACTTGCGTCAGACTAGCGGCGCAACGGGCTGAGCCACCGTGGGAGCCGATCCCAGACGCGCATGAGCAGCGGGTCGGAGATTCGGCTCACGATCGCGACCAGCCGGGCTACCCAGGCTCTACCCACACCGGTCGTAAGCATCGCGGCCGCCCAGCCCACGAGCATGCCGGCAAGCACGTCGGACGGATAGTGAAGCCCAAGCGCGATGCGAGAGAGGCTGATCAACGTCGCGGCTGCGAGAAAGAGGATGCCCGCGCGTCGTGAGAAGGCGAGAACCGCGAACGCGATCGCGAAGGCGACCGCAGCATGGTCGCTCGGAAAGGAGGAATCCGGGGAGGGCGCCGAGAGGAGATGCGTGAACGCCTGATGCGTGACGAACGGACGTGGACGCTCCCAAAGATGAGAGATGACCTGGTTCGTGATCATCGCAACCGCGGCTGCCACGAGGCCCGACGCGGAGGCGAGCTTCCACCTCGTGGCACCGTAGGGCCGCGCTAGGAACCACAGCGCGACGATCGCCGTGGCGTAGAGCTGGATCTCGATAGCGTTCCACAGCGTGACGGGATCCTCGATCCAATCCCGGCTGGCAACGGCGGAGTTGATGGCGTGAAACAGTGACCAGTCCATTCGGCCGAGAGTACCGGTCACGGGGCGTCACGGGGGCGAGTTCGACGATCGAGGGAATGTCCCCCAAGCGCATGCGGCGTTCGGAGCGCACTGTTTCTCGAGTCGTCTTGACATATAACGATATATCCGATACTGTCGTGACATGCATCGAGAAGATCGTTTCAACAGAGTGGGTTCCGAGGGATTCGGCGGCCCGGGTGGGCCTGGCGGCTCTGCAGGTCCGGGTGGCCATCGCGGCCACGGCGGCTTCCGGGGCGGACACGGTGGCCGGCCTCGCCGGCGCATGCGCCGCGGCGACGTCAGAGCCGCGATCCTGCTCCTCGTCGAAGAGGAGCCCCGCAACGGCTATCAGGTGATGCAGGAGATCGAGGCACGCAGTGAGGGCGCGTGGCGCCCGAGCCCCGGCTCGGTCTACCCCGCATTCCAGCTGCTGGCCGACGAGGGTCTCGTCCGGAGCGAAAGCCGCGACGGCGGGAACCTCTTCCAGCTGACCGACGCCGGCCGCAGCTACGTCGACGAGCACCGGGAGCAGCTCGGCTCTCCCTGGACGCTCGCCGGCGAGGGCGTGCCCGAGGGAGTCCGCGAGCTCGGCAAGCTGATGACGCAGGTCGGGATCGCCGTCAAGCAGGTCATGCACGCGGGCGGCAAGACGCAGGCAGCCGAGGCAGCCGAGGTGCTCGCCGAGACGCGACGCTCGCTCTACCGCATCCTCGCCGAAGACGAGCCGGACGCGAGCTGAGCTACGAGGCGGCGGGTCTTCACGACCGCCGCCG